>NZ_QLLR01000003.1 GCF_003259615.1 Pedobacter cryoconitis
CCAGCATGGTGAAGCTTATGAAAATCCAATTGCTGAAAGGATAAATGGTATTCTAAAAACTGAATTTAAACTAAGCAGGATATTCAAATCCCGAACTGAAGCATTATTCGCAGTAAAAACAGCAATAGAAGCCTACAATAATATTAGACCACATATGAGTTGTAGTTTTCTAACTCCAGAAGTTGCTCATCAAACTACTGAACCATTGATAAAATACTGGAAAAATACCAGAAAGAAAAAAGTGCCAGATGTAGTTACAATCAAATCATAATGTATAGTTTTAAGTAGAAATATTCACTCTTCAAAACTGTAAACTAAAAACCGGACAAGACCTAATGTAAACCTAAATCAGTAAAACCCCTCCACTTTTGTAAAGTAAAACCAGTATAAGACACCCTAGTCAATACCTACGATATAGTCTGCAATCAACAGGCGGACCGGCAGCGAACTGAACAAAAAAGCCAGCCTGTCCGGGACCGGACAGGCTGGCTTTTTTAAAATATTAAATAAAAACTTTAGACTATAGGACGAATTCCTTTAAAAAGGCAGGTCACCTGAGATACCATCTGCATCCAGGTAATCATTTTCGCTTTTAGGTGTACTATTGGTCGTTACCGGCGTATTTTCAAAATCGCTTTTTCTGCCCAGAATAGTAAAATTCTCGGCCACAACCTCAGTTACATATTTCTTTATCTTCTCCCGGTCTTCAAATGACCGTGTACGTAGTTTTCCTTCTATATAAACGAGTTTCCCCTTCTGCAGATACTTTGATGCCACTTCAGCTAAACCCCTCCATAACACGATGTTATGCCATTCCGTTTGTTCTATGCGTTTTCCATCTTTATTATAGGTTTCTGATGTAGCCAGCGGAAAGCTCGCAACGGTAACACCACCGTCTAAGTGACGGACTTCGGGATCCTTCCCTAAATGTCCAACTAAAATTACTTTGTTAATACCTGACATGAATTTGGAGTTTACTATTTGTTAAAATAGAAGTTAATAAATTTGGTTAGAATTTTTGGTTGTGGCAGCTGATCTAAATCGGCCCAAGTGACCCAATTGGCTTCTGCGCTAACATTAAAGTTAATGATATAATTATCTAAACCAAAAAATTGAACGTATATAATTTGGTGTGTCAATAAATGTTTCACTTGCATCAGCGGCCGGATAACAACAGCCGGACCGAAATTTTGTTTAACCTTTTCCAAAAATTCCTCATGATCAGCATCAGCTTCCGTTAAAGTTTCTATGCTGGGAAAATCATATAAATGCTGCCATATATCCTCCAAAATCCTTTTATTAACGAGCACTTTATCGTCATTTTCGCAAATAAAATAATTAATAAACCGCGTTCTTACCTTCACCGTTTTGAGTTTAACCGGAAGAACAGGGACCAGGTTATTATTTTTTGCATAGCAGGATAGCATCAGCGGACAAATCTCACAGTCGGGAGATTTGGGTTTACATTGCAAAGCACCGAATTCCATAATGGCCTGATTATACAAGGCCGGATCTTGCTCACCGATCAAAGATTGTGCAAGTTCTGAGAATTGT
This sequence comes from Pedobacter cryoconitis, assembly GCF_003259615.1. Lineage (GTDB taxonomy): Bacteria > Bacteroidota > Bacteroidia > Sphingobacteriales > Sphingobacteriaceae > Pedobacter > Pedobacter cryoconitis. The sequence continues at coordinate 1,555 of NZ_QLLR01000003.1, forward strand.
TTTTTGCCTGGCGTACTGTTAATCGGTATGCTGATTCCAAAATATCTGGAGAGTACACGAAATACATTTCCGTCTAAAACGGCCATCGCTTCCCCCGAAGAAAAGGAAGAAATCGCAGCTGCCGTATATTCACCAACTCCTTTAAGTTTGATCAGTTCCCGATAACTTACAGGGAAAACGCCATCATATAAATCCATGATCTGGCGCGCGGTAAATAGCATGTTCCTTCCGCGTGAATAATAGCCTAAACCTTGCCAAAGCTTCAGAATCTGTGTTTCTGTTGCCGCTGCGAAATCTGCAACAGTAGGGTACGCTTCCAGAAAACGGTTAAAATAAGGCAAGCCCTGCTCTACCCTGGTTTGCTGTAAAATGATTTCTGATAACCAGATAATATAAGGATCTTGTGTATGTCTCCAGGGGAGATTTCTTTTATTAACCAGGTACCACCTGATAAGCTCTTGCTGAAATGCCATAACTCCAAAAATACAAGTAATCCATTATTTTGCGGAGTTATAAATTATTATTTTTCTTTGCGCAAAATTCACCAATGTATATTTTGTTATAGCCTGTAGAAATACGCGGATCACGTTAGATTATGTAAAACTTGCAATTCCCTGATACTATTCAAGATAAATAATTGATCTTTTATTTTCCTATCTCATTAAAAAGCAATACTTTTGCAACCCCAAATCACTTATAATATTAAACACACAACAATTAATAATAGAAAATATGACTAAGGCAGATATTATTTCAGAAATATCAACGAAAACAGGAATTGAAAAGGTAGATGTACAGGAAACCGTTGAGGCGTTTTTCAAAGTAATCAAAAGCAGTATGATCGGTGGCGAGAATGTCTATGTTAGGGGTTTTGGAAGTTTTGTTGTTAAGAAAAGAGCACAAAAAACTGCCAGAAATATTTCAAAAAACACTGCGATTATTATTCCAGAACATTTTGTACCAAGTTTCAAACCAGCAAAAGTTTTTGTTGATAAAGTAAAAAACAATTCAAAAAAACTAAGCGTAGAAGCTTAATCTGCTTATGATGAACACTATCCGATCTAAACAGACATTAATTATTGCAGCAGTAATCCTGCTGGGCGTATTTTTGTTTACAAGAGATATTAAAGGTTTAGTGAAGCCGAAGAAAGAAACATCTGGCGTTCCTGCCGGCGGACAACTTACTTCAGCAGGCAGTACAATTAATTTAACAGAGGTTTCGACCGCTGCTAAAAATTCAATTAATGCTAACTTAGCTGCGGAAATCACTACATTGGAAAATGCGTATAAAACTGCATCTGAAGATCAGAAAGTGAACGCTGCGAAAGTTCTTGCAGAAAAATGGGACGATGTTGAACAAGCTGTTCCAAGCGCGTTATATCTGGAAATCATTGCTGGCAAAGAGCGAAACCTGAATAGCTGGTTAGCTGCTGGTGGCAGATTGATGAAAGCTTTTGACAATACACAGGATAGTTTAATCTCTCCTGTATTATTACAAAAAGCAAATGCAGCTTATACGAATGCTGTGGCACTGGATTCAACAAATCTTGAAGCTAAAACCGGGTTGGGAATCACTGTCGTTAACGGCATGGGCGCACCGATGTCGGGAATAGCAATGTTGCTGGAAGTCATTAAAAAAGATCCTGATAACCTGAAAGCAAACATGAGCTTAGGAACTTTTGCAATAAAATCCGGACAATTTGACAAAGCAATAACCAGGTTCAATGGTATAATAGCTAAAAAGCCTTCACCAGATGCTTATTTCTATCTGGCTACAGCTTATGAGAACCTGGGTAAAAACAAGGAAGCTGTTGAGGCCTACCTGAACAGCAAAAAATTGGCAGCAAATCCAACCTTATCTAATTTCATTGATAAGAAAGTGGCCGAGCTGAAAACCAAAAACTAATAAACAGATTTATAAAAATATCTAAACCTTACAATTATGCCAAGCGGTAAAAAAAGAAAAAGACATAAAATGGCCACCCACAAACGTAAAAAGCGTTTAAGAAAAAACAGACATAAGAAAAAATAGATTTTTCTCCATGATCAACGAATAATAGATACTAAGATTAGTTTTAGTATCTATTATTCGTTGATCTGTTTTTTATATATTCAGTCCATGTGTTTAATAAGGGATTCATCCCTTTAAATGTATAGCTTTTGGTAAAGGAATTAATTATCGATTCGTCTCCTACGGGAGTAACCATAGCTTTGATTGAAGATAAACAACTTGTAGAACTTCATAAAGAACACGTCAACACAAATTACGCCGTAGGCGACATTTATTTAGGCCGCATAAAGAAAATTATGCCGGGACTGAATGCTGCGTTTGTTGATGTGGGTTATGAGAAAGATGCTTTTTTGCATTATTTCGATCTTGGTCCGCAAGTTCAATCTTTATTAAAGCTTACAAAAATTAAGCGGAATGGCACTGTTAGTGGGACGTTATTAGACAATTTAAAGCTTGAAGCCGATATTAATAAGGCTGGCAAAATATCTGAGGTCGTTTCCAAAAACATGCTTATACCTGTTCAAATAGCTAAAGAGCCTATTTCAACTAAAGGACCGCGTCTAAGCTCTGATCTTTCTATTGCAGGACGGTACATTGTATTGGTCCCTTTTTCTAATGTAATATCAATCTCGAAAAAAATTAAGAGTAATACGGAACGTAATCGTTTAAAAAAGATTATTGAAAGTATTAAGCCTAAAAACTTCGGTGTGATCATCAGAACAGTTTCTGAAGGTAAAGGGGTTGAAGAATTGCAAAAAGACTTATTGGATTCTGTCTCCAAATGGGAAAATTTCATTAAGAAATTACCTGAGGCTGAGCCTTCCAAACGTGTTTGGGGCGAAATGGACAGAACGTCAACGTTAATTCGTGACATTTTAAGTGTTGATTTCACTAATGTTTATGTGAACGATGCAGGCTTGTTTGAAGATATTCGTTCTTATGTGCATGAAATTTCTCCGGAAATGGAGAAAATTGTTAAACCTTACAAGCACAAGGAGCCTATATTTGAGCATTTCGGAATTGAAAAACAAATTAAGAATGGCTTTGGCAAAACCGTAAATCTTGCCGGCGGAGCTTATCTTGTTGTAGAACATACCGAAGCACTTCACGTGATCGATGTTAACAGTGGTAACAGAACAGCTAATAAAGAAAACCAGGAAGACAACGCCTTACAGGTAAACAAGGAAGCGGCAAAAGAAATTGCGCGTCAGCTCAGACTACGTGATATGGGTGGTATTGTAGTAATCGATTTTATCGATATGCACAAACCAGTGAACCGTAAAATGTTATTTGACTATCTGCGTGAACTGATGTTACTGGATCGTGCTAAACACACTATTCTGCCTCCAAGTAAATTTGGCCTTGTACAAATAACGCGTCAGCGTGTTCGTCCAGAAATGAACATTGTGACCAGTGAAGTTTGTCCGATGTGTCATGGTACTGGTGAAATTAAAGCGAGTATCGTTTTAATGGATGATATTGAAAGTAATATGAACTACATTTTGCGTGAGCAGAATGAAAAAAACATTACGCTTTGTGTACACCCGTATATAGAGGCCTTTATCAAAAAAGGTGTTTACTCCCTGCAATGGAAGTGGTTCTTTAAATTCGGACAGAAAATTAAAGTTAAGGCAGTTCCGTCTTACTTATTAACAGAGTTTCATTTTATCTCTTCTAAAGACGAAGAAATAAAGTTGTAAAACTTGTGTTCAAAACATAATGGAAAAGCCTGGTTACTTAAAAGTACCAGGCTTTTCTATTTAATATCCATCGAATTAAGTTAAATTTGGGTTTTAATCTCAAATCAATTGGCTAAAACTAAATCAGCATATTTCTGTCAGAGTTGTGGGTATGAATCGGCCAAATGGCTTGGAAAATGCCCTTCTTGTAATTCATGGAATACTTTCGTAGAGGAAGTTATTGAAAAACCAGGGGCAAGTGTCCCGGCATGGCAGAGCTCAGGATCAACGAAAAGATCAAACAAACCCAACAAGATTACCAACATCGCGTTTTCTGAAGAAAACAAGCTTTCTACCAATGACCTGGAACTGGACCGCGTTTTAGGCGGAGGCCTGGTTGCCGGATCTGTCGTTTTGATCGGGGGAGAACCGGGTATCGGGAAATCAACCCTGATGCTGCAGCTTGCGCTAAACATCACCGGAAAAAAAGTACTCTATGTTTCGGGCGAGGAAAGTGAACAGCAGATTAAAATGCGCGCAGAAAGGATTACCAGTAATCCAACTGCTGATTGTTATATCCTGACCGAAACTTCTACACAAAATATATTTAAGCAAATTGAGGTTCTTGAACCCGATATTATTGTAGTGGATTCCATCCAGACACTGCATTCTGCACATATCGATTCTACGCCGGGCAGTGTTTCCCAGGTCAGGGAATGTACTGCTGAATTATTGCGTTTTGCCAAGGAAACTGATACACCTGTATTTTTAATCGGCCATATTACCAAAGATGGAGCGATTGCAGGGCCAAAGATCCTGGAACATATGGTAGACACCGTTTTACAATTTGAAGGCGACAGACATCATGTTTACAGAATTCTGCGCTCGATTAAAAACAGGTTTGGTGCCGCAGCAGAATTAGGAATTTACGCGATGCACAGTGGTGGCCTCAGACAGGTTTCTAATCCTTCTGAAATCCTGCTTTCTCAAAGAGACGAGGAATTAAGTGGCATTGCCATTGCAGCAACCTTAGAAGGCGCAAGACCGATGTTAATTGAAACGCAGGCTTTGGTCAGTACTGCAGCTTATGGAACACCTCAGCGCTCAGCTACGGGCTTTGATACCCGAAGAATGAATATGCTGCTTGCTGTACTGGAAAAACGCTGTGGTTTCAGGTTAAGCACCCGGGATGTGTTTTTAAATATCGCCGGTGGAATTAAAGTAGAAGACCCGGCAATTGACCTGGCTATACTTGCTGCTATTATTTCATCACATGAGGATATTTTTATCTCTTCAAAGATCTGTTTTGCTGCAGAAGTTGGTTTATCGGGAGAAATCCGTGCAGTAAACAGGATAGAACAGCGGATTGCTGAAGCGGATAAACTGGGTTTTGAAAGGATCTTTGTTTCCAATTATAATTTGAAGGGACTGATTACGGATAAATATAAACTGGAGATTACAGGAGTAAACAAAATTGAAGATGTTTTTTCTTTATTGTTCGGATAAATTTCAATAATTTTAATGAAAATCTAATTTATACCACATGCTCATTATCTTACTCTTTGTGATCGTACTGATCGCAATCATTGGCATTAGTTTCTACAACTCACTTATAGCGAAGAGAAACCAGGTCAGCAATGCTTTTTCTTCTATCGATGTCATGCTTAAAAAAAGATATGACCTGATACCAAACCTGGTTGAAACGGTCAAACAATACACAAAATACGAAGAAGGCGCACTGACAAAAATAACGGCATTAAGAAGTAAAGTCGAAACTGGTCAGCTGAGCAACCAGGAAAAAATTGAACTGGATAAACAAATCGGCACAGCAGTAAATGGCATGATGGTAACGGTAGAAAACTACCCCGATCTTAAAGCCAACCAGAATTTCCTTAACCTGCAATCCACCTGGACTGAAAGTGAAGAACAGATTGCTGCTGCCAGAAGAAATTATAATGCTTCAGTGACTGTTTATAACAATGGAATCATGATGTTTCCGGGAAGTATTTTTGCCGGAATGCTCAATTATCAGCCTTTCCCTGTACTGGAAAATACGGTGGAAGAAAGAAAAAATATAAATGCCAAAGATTTATTCAATAATTAATGGCGGCAGATTTCAGAAATGATCCTGCATTACAACCCGTTTTACAGCATTTAGAGGTTGAACGTCAAGCAATAGCTGCACTCAAAAGTAAAGCAGGGCTCTATGCTTTAATTGGTATACTCGTGGTGATTGGCTTTGGTGTTTTAGGCATTGCGTTATTCTGGTTTTATATCCCAGGCATCGCCGCACTGATTTATGCCCTTATCCTTTATTTGAAAGTAGCTCCTATTTACAGCGCTTACAGGATGAGTTTTAAAATGAATGTGCTGACTGCAATCTTAAAGTCCAATTACCAGGATATTACCTTTGAACCTGGTGAAGGCTTATCGTCAGAAGAGTTTCTGGGCTGTCAGCTCTTTTCAAATACGCCTGACCGCTACCATACCGAAGACCGCATTACAGGTTCATTAGCTAAAACCAGATTTTATTTTTCTGAAGTGGATGCTTCTTACAAAACAGAAAGCACGGACAGCAAGGGCAATAAGACAGAAACCTGGCATGAGATTTTTAAAGGGATTATTTTTACTGCAGACTTCAATAAAAATTTCAACGGGATCACACTGATCCGCCCGGAAGATATTGGAAGCTCTATAACAGGCTGGTTTGCGAAGGCATTACCGATGTTTAATTCAGCAGGTAACTCACAGGTTCAACTGGAAGACCCCGAATTCAACAAAACTTTCAGTACGCATTCCACTGACCAGATAGAGGCGAGATACATCCTCACGCCATCTATGATGAGCAGGATTTTGACCCTGAATCAGAAAACAAAGGATGCGATTTCACTCTCCTTCATCGCCTCCCGGGTTTATATTGCATTTCCGATCGGAGGAAACTATTTTGAACCCCCTTTAAAGAAAAGTATACTGGAGGACACGTCCATTGATCAGGATCTTTATATCGTTCAGTTTATGTATGATATTGTCAATGAACTTGATTTAAACACAAGGATCTGGGGCAAGAATTAAAATGTGGTTAAAATTAAACCGCATATCGCTGATATAGAACAAGAAAGCGTAATTTTGTTTTAAATCAGCCTCTAAAAACATGCATCCTAATCTAAAAAAACTATCCGCTGCGGGTATGTTAGTGACGTTGGGTATAATATTCGGTGACATAGGAACGTCCCCGCTTTATACTTTTCAAGTATTACTTAAAGAGGGTGGGCAGGTTAACCCCGCCTTAGTATTAGGTGCTATTTCCTGCGTATTCTGGACACTCACCCTGCAAACTACTTTCAAGTATATTTTCATTACACTTCAGGCAGACAATAAAGGAGAGGGTGGTATATTTTCACTCTACGCTTTAGTGCGCCGTTATGGTAAATGGATGGCTATTCCTGCCATAATTGGTGCGGGGACACTACTGGCCGACGGAATTATTACCCCCCCTATTTCTGTGACCTCAGCTATTGAGGGCTTAAACCTGGTTCCAGCATTATCAAAGATTATTGTGCCGGGCAATACGCTGATTTTGTGTATTGTGATTACCATTATCGTGCTGCTGTTCTTTTTTCAGCAGTTTGGGACGAAGGTTATCGGTGCTTCTTTTGGCCCGATCATGCTTTGCTGGTTCTGTATGATTGCCCTGCTTGGATTAATCCAGGTACTGCATTACCCTGAGATTTTCAAAGCACTAAACCCATATTATGGGGCCAGGCTATTAATGGATCATCCGCATGGCTTCTGGTTGCTGGGTGCTGTATTTTTATGTACTACAGGTGCTGAGGCGTTATATTCTGATCTGGGGCATTGCGGCAGAAAGAATATTCAGATCAGCTGGATCTTTGTTAAAACAGCCTTAGTGCTGAATTACCTGGGTCAGGGTGCATGGGTATTAATGCAAAGTCCACAGAAGGATTTCAATGGCATCAATCCTTTCTTTGAAATTGTGCCGCATTTATTCCTGATCCCTGTGGTCATTATCGCAACCATGGCTACTATTATTGCAAGCCAGGCATTGATTTCAGGTTCTTTTACCTTGATTAGTGAGGCGGTAAGTATGAATTTCTGGCCTAAGGTCACGATTAAATATCCGACGAATATCAGAGGTCAGATTTATATTCCAAGTATCAACTGGCTGCTTTGTATTGGCTGTATTGCAGTTTCTCTTTATTTCAGAACTTCGGAGAATATGACCGCAGCCTACGGCTTTTCTATTACGATCGCGATGCTGATGACCACGATACTGATGTATTATTTTATGCGGTATGTAAAACGCTGGCCACTTTGGCTGGTGATTATTATTGTGAGTGTTTTTGCAGTCGTAGAGCTTTCTTTCTTTGTAGCAAACTCCGTAAAAATCGTCAAAAGATTATTCTTCTTAGTCTTCGAGGTTGGCTTGATTTTCACCATGTTCGTTTGGTTCAAAGCGCGCAAGATTACCAATCGCTTCTTAAAATTCGTAGAGCTTGAAGACCAGGTACCGATGCTCAAGGCGCTCAGTGAAGATCGCTCGATAGCCAAATATTGTACACACCTGATCTATTTAACGAAAGCAAATAACAGCAAGCAAATTGAGCAGAAGGTTCTTTATTCTATATTCAGCCGTAATCCCAAACGGGCAGACGTGTACTGGTTTGTACATATCGAAAGAACGGATGAGCCTTATACGATGGAGTTCATGGTAGAAGAGCTTGCCGATGATAAAATTATCCGCATCGAGTTCAGACTGGGTTTCCGTATCCACCCGAGGGTCAATGTGCTGTTCAGAAAAGTGGTGCAGGAAATGGTAGCGAACAAAGAGATTGATATTACGAGTAAGTACGACTCTTTGAATAAGTTCAACCTCGCAGCAGATTTCCGCTTTGTGATCATGGAGAAATTCCTTTCTTATGAGAATGACTTCAGTTTAAAAGATGGGTTTATCCTGAGAAGTTATTTTGCAATTAAGCGACTGGCTCAGTCTGACACTAAAGCTTTTGGACTGGATACGAGTGAAACGATCATTGAAAAGATTCCTTTGGTGGTTTATCCTGTGGAGAACATCCATTTAAAGCGTATTTTCAGGCCCGTCGGTTAAAATCAAGACATAAAAAAGTCCCGCAATGCGGGACTTTTTTATCAATAAGCTTTTTATTATTTCGATAAATACATCGATTTGTCTTTGTACAGCTTTCTGAAATACGGATCTTCCAGGTCTTTGATAAACCGGATAGATTCACCAGTTGATTTCATTTCAGGACCTAATTCCTTCGGTACTTCAGGGAATTTATCGTAAGAGAAAACAGGTTCCTTAATGGCATACCCTTCTAATTTACGTTCAATGGTAAAGTCTTTCAGTTTGTTCACACCTAACATGATTTTAGCTGCGATATTGATATAAGGAACATCGTATGCTTTAGCGATGAAAGGAACAGTTCTGGAAGCTCTTGGGTTCGCTTCAATCACATAAACCTTTTCATCTTTCACAGCAAACTGAATATTCAGTAAACCGATTACATTTAATGCCCTGGCAATTTTCTTAGAGTAAGTCTCCATGCTTTCCATTACTTTGGCAGAAAGACTGAATGGAGGTAATACCGCAAATGAATCTCCGGAGTGAATACCAGCCGGCTCAATATGTTCCATTAAACCTACGATATGTACATCCTCACCATCACAGATTGAATCTGACTCAGTTTCTTCTGCTCTGTCAAGGAAATGGTCAATCAGCACTCTGTTACCTGGTAAATCACCTAATAACTTCACTACTGCTTTTTCCAGATCTTCATCGTTGATCACAATACTCATTCCTTGTCCACCTAATACATAACTAGGACGAACCAGTACCGGGTAACCTACTTCATTAGCTACCACGATAGCTTCTTCCGCATTTTCCGCAACACCATATTTAGGATAAGGGATCTCCAGTTCTTTTAATAAGTCTGAGAAACGGCCGCGGTCTTCAGCAACATCCATATCGTTGTAAGATGTTCCGATAATCTTAATTCCGTTCTCATGAAGTTTTTCTGCCATTTTCAAAGCAGTCTGACCACCTAATTGCACGATTACACCTACCGGGTTTTCCAGCTCGATGATTTCACGCACATGTTCCCAGAATACCGGCTCAAAGTATAACTTGTCAGCCATGTTGAAATCTGTAGAAACTGTTTCAGGGTTACAGTTGATCATGATCGACTCAAATCCGCTTTCTTTTGCTGCCAGTAAACCATGCACACAAGAGTAATCGAATTCAATACCCTGGCCAATCCGGTTCGGGCCCGATCCTAATACAATAATTTTCTTTTTATCTGAAGGGATAGATTCATTCTCGTCCTCAAAAGTTGAATAGTAGTAAGGAGTTTGTGCAGAGAATTCAGCAGCACAAGTATCTACCATTTTATAAACTCTTCTGATGCCCAGTGATTTTCTGCGGTCATAGACCTCATCCTCGGTTACATTACCTAAAAGGTAAGCAATCTGAATATCTGAGAATCCTTTTTGTTTCAGGGTGAAGAAGAATTCCTTCGGTATATTAGTTAACGAGTAACGTTTTAATTCTGTTTCCAGTTGTACCAGTTCCTGGATCTGTGCTAAGAACCATTTGTCAATTCTGGTCACCTTACGGATAGATTCCAATGGAACGCCCATGCTCATTGCATCCTTAATCAGGAATAAGCGGTTCCAGCTTGGATGCTCCAGGCCGTGCATAATCTCTTCGATACTTCTGTTGTGTTTTCCATCGGCACCTAAACCAGCGCGTCCGATTTCCAAACTCTGACATGCTTTTTGAAGGGCTTCGATAAAGCTGCGGCCAATAGCCATCACTTCACCAACAGATTTCATCTGTAAGCCTAACTCCATGTTCGCACCTTTGAATTTATCAAAGTTCCAGCGGGGTATTTTAACGATTACATAATCTAACGTAGGCTCAAAGTAAGCTGAAGTAGTTTTAGTAATCTGATTTTCGATTTCATCCAGGTTATAACCAATCGCCAGTTTAGAAGCAATTTTAGCAATCGGATAACCAGTTGCTTTACTTGCCAGTGCTGATGAACGGGAAACCCTTGGGTTAATTTCGATAGCGATAATATCGTCGTTATCAGGGTTAACTGAGAACTGCACGTTACATCCGCCTGCGAAAGTACCGATTGCACGCATCATTTTGATCGCCTGGTTACGCATTTCCTGGTAACAGGTATCAGATAAAGTCATTGCTGGTGCAACTGTAATAGAGTCACCAGTATGAATACCCATCGGGTCAAAGTTTTCAATCGAGCAAATGATAATTACGTTATCATTGCTGTCTCTTAGTAACTCCAGCTCGTATTCTTTCCAGCCTAAGACTGCTTTTTCTACTAATACTTCGTGTGTTGGTGAAGCTTCAAGTCCACGTTTTAACGCGGCATCGAATTCTTCTTTTTTGTGGACAAAACCACCACCTGACCCACCTAAAGTATAAGAAGGACGGATGACCAGCGGATAGCCGATTTCCTGTGCCGCTTCTTTACCTTCAAGGAAAGAGTTTGCAATTTTCGAAGGTGCAACACCCACACCTATATCTACCATTAACTGGCGGAAGGCTTCTCTGTTTTCTGTCTTTTCAATTGCAGCAACATCAACGCCAATTACTCTAACGCCATGTTTTTCCCAAACACCACGTTCTTCAGCTTCCTTACAAAGGTTTAAGGCAGTTTGCCCTCCCATGGTTGGCAATACAGCATCAATTTTCCGCTCTATTAAAATCTGCTCAATAGAGTCTACCGTTAAAGGTCTGAGGTAAACATGGTCTGCAATGATCTTATCAGTCATAATAGTTGCAGGATTGGAGTTTATAATAGAAACTTCAATTCCTTCTTCTTTTAAGGATAAGGCAGCTTGGGATCCGGAGTAATCAAACTCACAGGCTTGGCCAATAATAATAGGTCCGGAACCGATAATCAATACTGAACGTATGGAGGTGTCTTTAGGCATAAGGCTTTAAAAAAGTCTAAAGTGTTTTGTTAAAAAATGTTCGTCGTGTTAGACTGATAGCTGGGCGAGATTTTACGTGCTATTGCTAAAGAATCCCGACTGTTCTGTCGGGATGCAAAGGTACATTATTAGACCGTAATAATTCAGTTTTTTTTCAAAAGAAAGCCAAAATAATCAGAACAGAAAAATAGGATAGCTTAACGGTGGGCTGTGTTTATTTTTAATAAGCGTACTTTGAACAAAATTAGTGCGTTAATGGAAAAGGTATAACGCAATTATACAAGATAAAAAAATGAAAAAATTACTATTTGCAGTCTTCGCTACTGTTATTCTTTTAAGTGGATGCGGCACTGTCCAGTCTATTATTAAATCGAGCTTTCCTTATACTGCTACCCTGGTTATTCCGAAATCTTCTAAGGCGGATAGTACAGCTTCTGTGACCAGCGCTGCCGGAAGTTTTGATGAGGTAATCGGCAATCAGAGTGGAAATGACTATGTGAGAGATATTAGAATCGCCTCTGCGAAAATCATAGCTTCCAATCCAAATGATAAAAGCATGAGTATGTTTAAATCCATTAAAGTTTTCATTTCCAATGGAAGCAGTGGTGAAGTCATGGTCGCTTCGAGAAATGATGTTTCAGAACATATCGGATCTTCTTTAGTCCTGGATATTGACAATTCACGTTTTGTGGATCAGTATATCAAAGGCAACAGCCTGAAGGTAAGGCTGGAGTATGTATTAAGAGAAAATTTAACAGCAGACGTGAGTTTGAGAACTTCTTTAAGTTTCAGCTCCTCTCCTGCCAGCAAGAAATAAAACCGTAAATAATTTTACATTTGACGCATGGTAGCCATAGTCGATGTAGTCAGAGACAGTATTGAACATTTTTTCAGCATAACCAGCTGGCTGGAGTGGTGCGGTGTAATTACCGGAACACTTTGTGTCTGGCTGGCCGCAAAAAACAATATTTTGAACTGGCCCCTTGCTATTGTAAGCGTACTGATCTATATTTTCATTTTTTTTGAAAGTAAGTTATACTCGGATATGGGCCTGCAGGTTTATTTTTTAGTCACCAATGCTTATGGTTGGTACTTCTGGAGTAAAAACAGGAATAATCCGGAAACCTCCAGACCTGTCAGTATCATTACCAATAAAGAAATGGGCTTATCGGCCGTCGCCATTATCCTGCTAACTATTCTTCCGGGAACTTTACTACATTACTTTACCAAAGCGTCTTACCCGTTTTTAGATAGTTTTTGTACGGCATGCAGCCTGGTTGCACAAATATTCCTCGCCAGAAAAGTATTACAGAACTGGCTGATCTGGATTTTTGTAGATATTATTTATGTAGGTGTTTATGTGTCAAAAGATCTTTATGCTACCGCGATTATGTATGCTTTATATGTTTATATCGCCTGGGTAGGTTACCAGGGATGGAAAAAATCAAGATTGGAAACAGAAATTACATTGAAAAGTCATGACTAAAAAAATAGCTATCGTTGGCCCTGAAAGCACAGGAAAGTCCACACTGACAAAATTACTGGCTAAACATTACCATACGCTTTGGGTCCCTGAGTTTGCAAGATATTATTGCGCGGCATTAACTGCGCCTTGTACGATGCAGGATGAAATTAATATGTTCCATGGACAGCAGGCTCTTGAAGAATCAATCCTGGCAGTCGCGGAGCAGGAGTTGATTTTCTGTGACACTACCTTTTTAACGGTAAAAATATGGAGTGATGAAATGCTGGGCGAGACTCCTCAAATAGTCCTGGATGCTTTACCATTGAGGACCTATGATCATTATTTACTGCTGAATATTGATTTACCATGGCAGGAAGACCCACAACGTGATTTCCCGCATATGCGCGAACATTTTATGGCCATATGGCATAAAGAATTGAAAGATCTTGGCGCTGATTATGTAGTAATCAGCGGGATTGAAGATCGTTTACAAAATGCAATTACAGCAATAGATAAATTTTTGGAAACAAAATAAGCATACGAAATGAACGAAACAGAATTTTTAGAGTATTGTAAAAGTCAATTGACCGGACCAATAAAAGATGAAGACATCATTACGATGTTAACTGCCTGGGGGAGTATCAAATATTCACAAGGATATACGAATGCACAAAGCGAGAAAGAGGATATAGAGTAACGGTATAAGCACTGCTAAATTGCTATATCTAAAATATTTTATACATTTGCCAATATCAAAAGGGGTGCCTTGTTTTGTAAAAAACACAAAGACAGGCTGAGATCATACCCATTATTTGAGCGCTGAATTAATTTCAGGCGCTTCAAATATGCACCTGATCCGGGTAATGCCGGCGGAGGGATTGGAGTTATGGAGTTTAATTATGTTGTATTAGCCCTATGTACAACAGGTTTTACTAAAAAACAGTAGCAAATTGAAAACATTATTGATCGCAGTTATAGCTGTGTTCCTTTTACCTGTATTTGCCAGCGCGCAATTCACAATTTCGGGATCAGTTTCCGAAAATACAAAACATACCAGCTTACCGGGAGCAAGTATCAGCTTAAAAAACACCAGTATCGGTTCCAGCAGTAATGCGAATGGAGCCTATCAGCTTAAAAATGTTAAAGCTGGTAAATATGTGCTGACCGTAAGTTTTGTCGGTTATGAAACACAGCAAAAGACTATTGAAGTGAAAGGAGATCAGCAGATCGATTTCAACCTGGAGCCTTCAGCATACCTGGCAGATGAAGTTATTGTCATGGCCACCAGGGCTACGGAAAAGTCAGGTACAACCTATAAGAACGTGAGTAAATCTGATATTGAAGCTAATAACTTCGGACAGGATTTACCTTTCATTATCAACAATACGCCCGGTGTGGTAGTCACTTCTGATGCAGGAACCGGAGTAGGTTACACAGGAATCCGGATCAGAGGCAGTGATGCGACAAGGGTCAACGTTACTGTTAACGGAATTCCATTAAATGATTCTGAAAGTCAGGGTTCATTCTGGGTAAATATGCCCGATTTTGCTTCCTCAGTAGAGAGTATCCAGATTCAGCGCGGCGTGGGAACTTCTACAAATGGTGCTGGTGCATTTGGCGGAAGCTTGAACATACAAACTTCTGCTCCGGGTTTAGAGCCTTACGCAGAAGTTAACAGCACCTATGGTTCTTTCAACACCTTAAAAAACACGGTAAAAATCGGAACAGGACTGATTGATAATAAATTCAGCTTTGATGGCCGCTTATCAAGAATACAGTCTGATGGTTTTGTAGACCGTGGTGCATCGTTATTAAAATCTTATTTCTTATCTGGTGCTTATCATGGAAAAACTGATTTGTTACGGATTAACGTCTTTTCTGGTTCAGAGAAAACTTACCAGTCCTGGAATGGTGTTCCGGAGTCGAAGTTAAGAGGGGATGTACAAGGCATCAATGATTATATCGAAAGAAATGGGATAACAGGAGCCGATGCTGCAAATTTACTGACTGCGGATAACAGAAAATATAATTCATTCTTATACAAAGATCAGAATGATAACTACTGGCAGGATCATTACCAGGTTTTGTATGCGAAACAGTTAAATGATAGGTTCTCTTTCAATGGCGCTTTGCATTATACTTATGGAAGGGGTTATTATGAAGAGTTTAAAGCTGGACAAAAATTTGCTGACTATGGTTTAGAAAACCCAATCATCAACAATGCACCAATATTTACAACAGATCTTGTGCGCAGACGCTGGTTAAATAACAATTTTTACGGCGCAACTTACAGTTTCAATTATAAGGCTTCTTCTCAGCTGAATTTCACAGTGGGCGGTGCTTATAATCAATACCGCGGCAAGCATTATGGCCAGATCAACTGGTCACAAATTTCTTCAAACCTGAATAATTCTGATCATTATTATGATGGAGACGGAAATAAAAATGATTTCAATATTTATGCGAAGGTTTCTTATAGCCCGGTTGAAAAACTAAACTTATTTGCAGACGTTCAATACAGAAGATTGAATTATGATATTACTGGTAAAGACAATGATTTACTGCCTTTAAATATTCACGATAAGCTTAATTTCTTCAATCCTAAGCTAGGCGCATCTTACTTTGTAAATCCAAAAAGCAATATTTATGCTTCTTTGAGTATTGCCAACAAAGAGGGTAACCGCGATGACTATGTGAATGCGAATGTAGGTACTCTCCCACATCCGGAAAGGTTATATAACGTAGAAGCCGGATACCGGATCAAAGATGCACAGTACAGTGCGGGCGTGAACGTATATGGAATGTTCTATAAAGATCAGCTGGTGGTAACCGGAAAGCTAAGTGATGTGGGTGCTTCTATTCGTCAGAACGTCCCTAATAGTTCCAGAATTGGAGTTGAATTTGATGGATCTTATACTTTAAGCCGCCATTTCCTGGTTAATGCCAACGCGGCATTGAGCAGAAATAAGATTAAAGACTTCTCTGAGTTCATTTTCAATTATGACACGAACAAAGAGGATACCTATCATTACACGAATACCAACATTTCTTTTTCACCGGATGCCGTTTTATTCGGAGAGCTGGTTTATAAACCTTTTACCAGTTTTGCTGTAGCGTTACAGAGCAAGTATGTGAGTAAACAGTATATGGACAATACACAGAATGAAGGCAGAAAGCTGAATGGCTACTGGGTAAACAATGTCCGTTTAGGTTATGATTTCAGCTTTAAAGGAGTAAAAAACATGAACGTTGGTTTACTGGTTAATAACATCCTCGACAAAAAATATGAGAGTAATGGTTATACTTATGGATCTTATAGTGGTGGTAACCGGGTAACAGAGAATTTCTATTTTCCACAAGCGGGGACTAACCTGTTATTATCCTTAAATGTTAAGTTTTAAGATTTAACTTTAGCAAATTTTAATCCGGAAATCTTCATAACAATATATACTCATGAAAAAATTCATCGAAAAGCTTCAGTTTATCACACATGATATTGAAACCTTAACGCATATTGAACAGGCACAACTAGCTTGTGAGGCAGGTGCAAAATGGGTTCAATACCGTTGTCTGACCAAGGATGATGAAGCTCTTTTAAAGGATATTAATGCCATCGCAGAAATTTGTGATGACTGGGGCGCAACATTGATTGTAACCAATCACATTCATTTGAACAGAAAAGCAGACATCCAGGGTTTTCATATCGAAGACATGGATGCTGATTTTAAAGCGTTACGTGAGCAGTTAGGGGAAGATATTACCATTGGTGGTTCTTCCAATACCTTAGAGGGACTACTCAGGTTAGCGGACGAAGGTGCTGATTATGCAGGTTGCGGCCCGTTCAGCCATACCGATACCAAACCAAACAATTCTCCGTGGTTAGGCCTGGAGGGTTATGCAAAGATCGCTGCTGCCTTAAAAGAAAAAGAGATTAACCTTCCTGTATTAGCGGTCGGTGGTGTAAAGCTAACTGATGTAGAAGCTTTATTGGAAACAGGCATCTTTGGAATTGCAGCTTCTTCTGCAATCAACCAGGCCGAAAACATGAAGCATGCCTACGAGGATTTCTATGCTCTTGTAAAATAAATTTTTAATGTCAAATATGGCTTTGTCATATTTGACATTACATTTCAAAAAGACTTGCTTATAATATACATTTGTTTCAAATCATTTTCCTTTGGACAGTCCCACAATTGTAGATAAACAAGATCCTTACGCCGCCCTGCGCTACAGGGAATTCAGATCTTTCCTTGGTATGCGTTTCTTTTTTACGTTTGCCTATCAGATGCAAGCTGTAATTATCGGCTTTCACATTTATCACTTAACAAAAGATCCGCTTGCTTTAGGCCTGGTTGGTCTTTGTGAAGCACTCCCTGCCATTGGGATTGCACTTTATGGAGGTTATGTTGCTGATAAATCTGAAAAGAGAGGGCTGCTGCTAAAAATATTCCTGGGCGTTTTTACCTGCTCACTGATTATGCTGGTGGCTACGTCTTCTCAAATGCACCCTTATGTTCCGGAAAGTTATATCATTCCTATCATGTATTGCATGGTATTCGGAATAGGGATTGCCAGGGGGTTCTTTAGCCCGGCTACTTCTTCTTTGATGGCCATGACCATTCCCAGAGAACTTTACCCGAATTCCAGTACCTGGAACAGTTCTTCTTATATGACGGCTTCTATTTTAGGGCCTGCCGTTGGAGGATTAGTCTATGGTTTTTACGGGATCACAGTTACTTATACGGTCATCATCGCTTTTATACTTATCGCTTTAGTCTGTGTATTCTTTCTGAAATCACATCTGCCAAAATATATTCCTAAGGAAAGTATCATGAAAAGCCTGACTGAGGGCGTACAGTTCGTATTCAAGAGTAAAATGATGCTGGGCGCAATGAGCCTGGACCTGTTCTCCGTATTTTTTGGGGGCGCAGTTGCTTTATTACCTGTTTTTGCGAATGATATTTTAAATGTGGGTTCTGAAGGACTTGGTTTTATGCGTGCAGCAGCCTCGGCAGGTGCAGTACTGACTATGCTGGTGATGACCAGGATCTCCCCAATGAATAAACCGTGGAGAAACCTGCTGGTAGCTGTAGTTGGCTTCGGCACCAGTATTATCTGTTACGGCCTTTCTAAGAACTTCTATCTGACTTTAGTGTTCCTGTTCATGGAAGGCGCATTTGACAGCGTCAGTGTCCTGGTCCGGTCTACAATTATGCAATTACTGACACCCGACCGTATGCGTGGCCGGGTATCAGCTGTAAATAGTATGTTTATTGGTTCTTCGAACGAAATCGGCGCTTTTGAATCCGGACTTACCGCAAAGTTAATGCGAACTGTTCCGGCAGTGGTTTTTGGTGGCTGTATGACTATTATCATTGCAGGTATCACCTATACCAAAACCAAAAGCCTGCTTGGGCTCACGTTACAGGATATTCACGAGGAAACAGTTTAGGATTTATCTTTCTCCTACCTGCTGCCTCCACATCGCGTAATACAGTCCTTTCTCTGCTAACAGGTCTGTATGCTTACCCTGTTCGATGATATGCCCCTTTTCAAGTACATAAATCCGGTCTGCATGGCGAATTGTAGATAACCTGTGTGCAATCAATATGGTAATATGATTGGTAAATTCTGAAACTTCTCTGATCGTTGCAGTGATCTCTTCTTCTGTCAAAGAATCTAATGAAGAAGTAGCTTCATCAAATACCAGAATATCCGGCCTGCGCAATAAAGCTCTGGCAATAGAGAGCCTTTGTTTTTCACCTCCGGATACTTTCACCCCTCCTTCTCCGATCACCGTATCCAGTCCTTTGTCTGCACGTGCTAAAAGTGTCTGACAGGCTGCCTGCTCCATCACTCTTAAACATTCTTCGTCGGTAGCTCCCGGACGGACAAACTGAAGGTTCTCTCTGATCGTACCCGAGAACAATTGTGTATCCTGAGTTACAAAACCTATTTTCTCCCTGAGCTGATCCAGATCAATCTCTTTACTTGAAATACCGTTATAAAGGACTTCACCGACTTCAGGCTGATAAAGACCAACCAGAAGTTTTACCAGTGTGGTTTTACCAGAACCTGATGGCCCTACGAAAGCAATAGTTTCTCCGTCGTTCGCTTTAAAGCTGATCTCATTCAGTGCATTTGTTTTTCCGGTGAGGTGACGGAAACTTAATTCTGAAAATTCCAGTGATTCAATTTTATTCAGCACTTTAGGATTTAAAGGCTTCTGATCAATCGGTGTACTGAGAATCTTTTTAAAATTCCCAAGGGAAACTTCTGCTTCTCTCCAGGAAAGAATAACATTCCCTAATTCCTGTAAAGGACCAAAAAGGAAAAATGAGTAAAACAGGAAGGAGAAGTATTGTCCTGCGGAGATCGTATTTTCAAAAATAAGGATCAGCAAGACCACCACCATAATACTTCTGACCAGGTTCACTGTAGTTCCCTGTACAAAGCTCATACTCCGCACATATTTGACTTTTCTGAGCTCTAATCCTAATATTTTATAGGTAGTTTTATTCAGGCGGTCTATTTCCTGGTTGGCAAGACCTAAACTTTTTACCAGCTCAATATTTCTTAGTGATTCTGTAGTTGAACCTGCCAATGCAGTAGTTTCAGCAACAATACTTCGTTGGATGACTTTAATTTTCCGGCTTAAAAACCAGCTGACAAAACTAATGATGGGGATAGCCAGGAAATAAATTACAGTTACTTTATAACTTACAGTAACGGAATAGACGATGACAAAAACCATCCCGATCAAACTGACAAATAGAATACTGATGAAAGAAGTGATAAATTTCTCACTATCCAGTCTTACTTTCTGAAGAATTCCAAGCGTTTCTCCGCTTCGCTGATCTTCAAAGACCTGGTAAGGTAATTCGAGCGAATGTTTCAAACCATCGGCATACATCTGTGCCCCTACTTTCTGAACGATAATACTGGTAAAGTAATCCTGGAAATTCTTTGCGATACGGGATACCATTGCTGCACCAACCCCCAGGCCGATCAGGCCTAAAACACCCCAGACAAACTGATCTCTGCTCAGTACATCTTTTTTCTCGATAAACCTATCCACAATACGCCCTGTGATATAAGGATCAAGCAATGAAAAACCTATATTAATGGCTGCAAGAAACAGCGCCAGGCAGACTATCCATTTATAATTTTTAAGATATTGTACTAATAAGTTCATGTTGAAAAAATAGAGCGCAAAAATAAACAAAGGGAATATAGCAAAAGCCATATTCCCTTTTAATTACTCTTAAATTATATTTGAGCAGATCCGGATTATACCGTCATTACGTCTTTCTCTTTTGCTTCAGCGTGTTTATCTACCTTCACAATATAAATATCCGTCATTTTCTGTACTTCACCTTCACCTGCCTTGATTTCATCATCAGAAACGCTCTCGCCTTTCAATTTCTTGATTTTCTCATTGGCATCTTTACGAATGTTACGTACTGTGATACGGCCACGTTCTGCTTCTTCTTTAACCTTTTTTACCAGGTCTTTTCTACGTTCTTCAGTTAGTGGTGGAACTACCAGGCGGATCACAATACCATCATTTTGTGGATTGATACCAATGTTAGCTTCCATAATTGCGCGTTCTATAGGTACCAGCATGTTTTTTTCCCATGGCTGAACTAAAATAGTACGTGCATCAGGAGTTGTTAAACTCGCTACCTGAGCTAAACCAGTTGCACTGCCGTAATAGTCCACCATAATTCCATCCAGCATACCTACTGAAGCTTTACCCGCACGTATTTTAGTCAATTCAGTTTCACAATGAGCAATTGCTTTGTCCATTGTTGCCTGAGCATCTTGTAATTGTTTCTTTATGAGGTCGTTCATAATTTGTGCTTTTTATCAAAAAAATATATTTGTATTAAATTTAGCCTTTTACCAGTGTTCCGATTTCTTCGCCCTGTGCAATTTTCATGAAGTTCCCTGTTTTATTCATATCGAAAACGATAATAGGAAGTTCATTTTCTTCACAAAGTGTGAAAGCGGTCATATCCATCACGTTTAATCCTTTCGAATACACTTCTTTGAAAGAGATCTCAGTATAACGGGTTGCTGTCGGATCTTTTTCAGGATCTGCAGTATAAATACCATCTACACGTGTACCTTTCAGTACTACGTCTGCTTTAATTTCAATTGCGCGCAGTGCTGCAGCTGAATCTGTTGTGAAGTAAGGATTTCCAGTACCCGCACCAAAAATAACAACACGGCCTTTTTCAAGGTGTCTTACTGCTCTTCTGCGAATAAATGGTTCACAGATCTGCTCCATTTTAATGGCGGTAAGTAATCTTGTTTTAAGTCCTACTTTTTCCAGTGCATCCTGTAAAGCCATACTGTTAATTACAGTCGCTAACATTCCCATATAATCAGCCTGTGCACGATCCATACCAGATTTCTCTGCGCTCAAACCTCTGAAAATATTACCACCACCTATAACTATTGCAATTTCCAGGCCCTGTGCATGAACAGCTTTAATATCTTCTGCGTACTGCTTAACGCGGTCATTATCAATACCATATTGCTTTTCGCCCATTAGCGACTCTCCGCTTAACTTGAGTAGGATCCTTTTATACTTCATGACTCCAAAAATAACTATTTGTTTTAATTATTAAGCTGAAATGTTTAAACGTTTATTAACCCTCCGACAAAAACCTTTTGCAGGGTCAGCTGAGCTGTTATTAACAACAAATCTGCTGTGTTTCCTACAGCAATTTGTCCATAGTCAGCATCCATGTTCAAAACTCTCGCAGGGTGAGCTGAGGCCATGTTTAAAGCTGCTGACAGCGGTATATCACAATGATCAACACAGTTACGCACTGCATCCAGTAAAGTGATGTTAGAGCCTGAAATCGTTCCTTCGGGAGTCACATATCTGGACCCTTCCAACTGATGCTGATAAGGGCCTATATGACAAGCTGTAACTGCATCTGTAATCAGAAACAAGCGCTCAGGCATTAATTTATAAGTCATTTTAACAATTTCCAGGTCAACGTGAGCCCCATCTGCAATGATACTGGCCATAGCTGTCGGATGATTAAAGACTGCTGCCGGTAAATTTGGATTCCTGTGGTGAATAGCAGGCATTGCATTATACAAATGCGTAGTTGTGGTAAA
The DNA here is from genome assembly GCF_003259615.1 of Pedobacter cryoconitis. Lineage (GTDB taxonomy): Bacteria > Bacteroidota > Bacteroidia > Sphingobacteriales > Sphingobacteriaceae > Pedobacter > Pedobacter cryoconitis. The sequence goes on from NZ_QLLR01000003.1 coordinate 23,846, forward strand.
GCCGCTGTTATACGCATGATTTGCCTGTTCAAAATTGGCATTGCTATGTCCAAGAGAAAGTACTATTCCCTGATCCAGCAAATAATTGATGACTTCATCATCTTGTAGTTCATGCGCGATGGTCATCATCTTAACCACACCGTCTGCATTTCCAATTAATTCTTTTACTTCCTCCAGCGTTGCTTTATGTACATATTTCAGCGGGTGAGCTCCTAATCTTTCAGGGTTTAAATAAGGTCCTTCTAAATGGAGTCCCAAAAAAGCACGGGCTTGGGGTTTATAGGCTTTAGCTGCTTCTATAGCCTGCTTAAATATATCGGGCGTATTGGTCGCTACACAAGCAAGAAAACCAGTTGTTCCTTTACTGATCAGGTCAGCATCCATCTGTTTTAATGTATCTGCAGCAGGATAAGCAGAAAATAGATTTCCGCCGCTACCATATATTTGCAGATCCATAAATCCAGGCGTAAGATAGTTGCCCTGCGCATCTATAACTTCATATCCTGCTGGAATGTCGCCTTTGATAATTTCTTTGATTAACCCGTCTGCGATTAAAACAGCCGCATCGGTAATCAGCTGTTCACCTTTGAAAAATCCGGAGTTCTTGATTGCTATCATATCTTGTTTTTAACAGTCCTTAAAGATGGACAAAAAATACAGGGCAAAAAAAAAAGTCCCTTAAAATAAGGGACCTTTTAATTTATCATTGAAGGAACTATGATCCTAATTGAACACGTTTAAATGCAGTAACAGTTAAACCGTTAGCTGTGTCATTTAAAAATTTACGAACGTCTTTAGAAGAATCCTTAACAAATTCCTGGTTTAATAAAGTACTGTCTTTGTAAAACTTGTTCAGTTTACCAGCAGCAATTTTCTCAACCATTTCTTCTGGTTTACCTTCTGCACGGATTTGCTCTTTAGCAATTTCCATTTCACGCTCGATAGTGTGTGTGTCTACATCAGCTTTGTCTAAAGCAACCGGGTTCATTGCAGCAATTTGCATAGCTACATCTTTTCCAGCTTCGTCAGCACCAGCAACAACTTGGTTTAAAGCAACCAAAACACCTAAACGGTAGTTACTGTGGATGTAAGGGACAACTTTTTCGCCTGATACTGTTTCAAATTTAGAGATACCAATTTTCTCTCCGATTTTACCAGTGTTTTCAACGATGATGTCAGAAACTGTTTGACCATCAACTTCAAGTGCTAATAATTCTTCTAAAGTAGCTGGGTTTTTCTCAACTGCTAAATCAGTGAATTTATTTGCTAAAGCGATGAAATCAGCATTTTTAGCTACGAAATCTGTTTCGCAGTTTAATTCAACTACAACACCACGTTTTCCGTCAGCTGTAGCTTTTGCGATTACAACACCTTCGTTAGAATCACGATCCTGACGACTTGCTGCAACTTTAGCACCTTTTTTACGTAAGTAATCAACCGCAGCTTCGAAATCGCCATTGGCCTCTATTAATGCTTTTTTGCAATCCATCATACCGGCACCGGTTTGTTGGCGTAATTTGTTTACATCTGCTGCAGAAATTTGTACTGACATTTTATTTTCTTTTTTAAGTTTTTATCTAAAAAATTATGGGTTGTACATTGTATGTTGTAAGTAAGAACCCGCAACGCACAACATACAACCCAAAAATATATTATTTATGCTTCGCTTGTACCTTCTTCGGTTTCAGCATTTTCTTTTCTTGCTCTTCTAGCGCCAGGTGCAGCAGTTTCAGGAGCATCAGCAGCAGTTTTAGCAGCTACAGCTTCTTTTTCAGCTTCATCATCTTTTTCACGTTTACGCTCGTCTAAACCTTCTTCAATTGCTTTGATGATAACATCAGTAATTAAAGAGATAGATTTAGTTGCATCATCATTCGCTGGAATAGGGAAATCGATGTTAGAAGGATCAGAGTTAGTATCAACCATTGCGAAAGTTGGAATGTTTAATTTCAACGCCTCACTAACAGCGATATGCTCTTTTTTAACGTCAATTAAAAAGATAGCAGCTGGTAAACGGTTTAAATCCGCGATACCACCTAATAAGCTTTCCAATTTGATACGCTCACGCTGGATCATCAAACGCTCTTTCTTAGAAAGAATAGAGTAAGTACCGTCTTTAGTCATTTTATCGATGTTAGACATCTTTTTGATTGACTTACGTACAGTTTGGAAGTTAGTTAACATACCACCTAACCAACGCTCAGTTACGAAAGGCATGTTTACTTTTCTTGCTTGATCAGCAACGATTTCTTTAGCTTGTTTCTTAGTCGCTACAAATAAGATCTTACGACCTGATTTTACGATCTGTTTGATCGCTGAAGCAGCTTCTTCAGTTTTAGTTAAAGTTTTGTTTAAATCTATAATGTGAATCCCATTGCGTTCCATAAAAATATATGGTGCCATTTTTGGATTCCATTTGCGGGTAAGGTGACCAAAATGTACACCTGCATCCAATAAGTCTTGATATGTTGTTCTTGCCATTGTCTTTGTCCTCCTTGAGATTAACGTTTACTGAATTGGAACTTTTTACGAGCTTTCTTGCGACCTGGTTTCTTACGTTCAACCATACGCATATCACGGGTCATTAACCCTTTAGCACGTAATGCCGGTTTTTTCTCAGCATCTATTTCAACAATAGCTTTAGCAATAGCTAAACGAACAGCTTCTGCCTGGCCTTTAATACCACCTCCTGCTACGTTTACTTTTACGTCATACTGACCGATAAGTTCTGAAACTTCAAAACTTTGGTTTACAATATATTGTAAAGGTAATGTAGGGAAATATACTTTGTGATCTTTACTGTTAACAGTAATTGTACCGTTGCCCTCTTGCATGTAGATTCGCGCAACAGCAGTTTTTCTTCTTCCTGAAGTGTTAGTAACTGACATTTCTTTCTTCCTTTAATTAAAGTGTAATGGTTTTTGGTGATTGTGCTGCATGAGGATGCTCAGTACCTGCATAAACAAAAAGGTTGGTGTATAATTTTGCACCTAATTTTGTTTTAGGTAACATACCACGAACTGCTTTTTCTACTACACGTGTAGGATGTTTCGCCAATAACTCTTTTGGAGAGATGAAACGCTGACCACCTGGATACCCAGTATATGAAACGTACTGTTTGTCGTTCATTTTGTTTCCGGTCAACTTAATCTTGTCCGCATTGATAACGATCACATTATCGCCGCAGTCTACGTGTGGGGTGTACTCAGGCTTGTTTTTACCACGGATGATCATTGCGATCTTCGATGACAAGCGCCCCAAAATCTCGCCTTGTGCATCAACAACAACCCACTGTTTGTTAACAGTTTTAGCATTGGCAGAGACAGTTTTGTAACTTAACGTATTCACTTGCTTGTATTTAATTTGTTAAACAATTATTTTTTTTCCCTAGGATTTAGGGACTGCAAAGATAGATTAATATGTGTAATTGTCAAATAGTTAATCAAATTATTTATATGTTTTTTTATACAAGCTTGCTAAAAGCTGCAAAAAGATCGTAAATGAGAATAATAAGCCAGAAACAATCAGCAAAATCGTTTCTGTAGGATAATAATGATAACCGATCGTATCAATTAATAATAAAACTGCGCTATAACCCGTATAGGAGGCATACAGCAAGGTCACCAATCCAGCCAGCCATTGCAGGAAAGACCATCTGTTTTGCTCAGTTTCGATATTCCGCAACACCATCCAGTTAAAAACAATGACAATCAATAAGCCGAAAACAACCCAGCGATTGCCGTTCAGCAGATAAGTCAAAAAATAAAGGACTGCAAAAATCAGGTTCAGATAGGATAAAGTTCTAAGCATGTATCAATTTTTTCAAAAAACAGCGTTTATTATATAAAAATAAGAACCTTTTTATTCGCATATTGTTACACTAATACAAAAAGACATTTATTATGACAAAAGAAACGAAAATAGTTGCAGGTATATTGGCAGGAGCTGCCCTTGGTGCTGCGGTAGCTTTAATCTTATCTTCAGATAAAAGTGATGACGTAAAAGATAAAGTTACAGACTGGTTCTGTGACCTGCTGGATGCTTCTAAAGACAAAATCTCTGATGTAGCTGATACTGTAAAAGACAAAGTTGCAAAAGTAAGAGCCTAATACTCTTTTAACTTTATAGATGGCACCGGATGCTTACCGGTGCCATTACTGACTATTACACCTAAATATAACCGATGAAAATCGCTTTCCATGGTGCTGCGCGCGCCGTTACTGGTAGTAAACACCTGATTACTTTAACAAACCAGACTCAAATACTATTAGATTGCGGCATGTTCCAGGGCATGGGAGAATCAACAGAAAAACTCAACAGTTATTTCGGGTTTGAGCCTTCAAAGGTCACTTATATGATTCTTTCACATGCGCACATTGACCACTGTGGTCTGCTCCCACGCTTAGTTGCAGAAGGATTTAAAGGAAATATATTCTGTACACCGGCAACAATGGACCTGGCCAGAATTCTTTTAATGGATTCAGCAAAAATTCAGGAGCAGGATGCGGAATATGCAAATAAGAAAAGACCTGAGAACGAAGAAGTGGAAGAAGCACTTTATACGGAAGAGGATGTAATTAAAACCTTAAGTCAGTTCAAAATTATAGACTACGATACTAGTTTTGACATCTGTCCGGAAATCTCCGTATGTTTCACAGATGCAGGACATATTGTAGGCAGTGCAGCAGTACATTTGACGATAAAGGAAGATGGCAAACCGACCCGCCTTACTTTTAGCGGAGACGTTGGCCGTTATGGAGATCTCATACTCAAAAGCCCTCAGATTTTCTCACAGGCAGACTACATTATTATGGAATCTACTTATGGAGACTCCTTACATAAGGATCTTGAACCTATAGAAAACATGTTGTATGAAATTATTCAGCGTACTTGTATAGAAAAAAGAGGTAAAGTGGTTATCCCTGCTTTCAGTGTAGGCAGAACGCAGGAATTATTATATGCACTGAATAACCTTGAACTGAAGCACAAATTACCAGACGTTCCTTTCTACGTAGACAGCCCTTTATCTATCCAGGCTACGGAAGTTTTAAAGAACCATCCGGAAGTTTATAACAATGGCGTTAAAGAAGTCATGAAAATTGATGAAGACCCATTTAGCTTCAAAGGGTTGAAATTCATCGAAAGTGTAGCAGAATCTAAAGCACTTAACAATGACAACAGGCCTTGCGTGATCATTTCTGCTTCTGGCATGGCCGAAGGAGGAAGGGTAAGACATCATATCCGCAATACGATCGGTGATCAGAAAAACACGATCTTAATGGTTGGTTATGCTTCTCCGGGTTCACTGGCTGGCAAATTAATGGCCGGAGATAAACAAGTATACTTGTTCAGAGAAAATCTTGATGTGGTTGCTGAAATTCGTTCGATCCGCTCCATGAGTGCGCATGGAGATTATGAAGATCTGCTTCAGTTCCTTTCTTCTCAGGACCCCGCACTAGTAAAACAATTATTTTTAGTACATGGCGAGTATCCTGTTCAGCAGCATTTTGCTAAAAGACTGAATGAACACGGATTTAAGCATGTAGTTATCCCTGAATACCACCAGGTATTTGATTGTGAGACTGAACCTGCATGGAGCATTTAAATGATTTTTTTGGGTACCCGGTCCCACAATTTCTGCAAAACATAATTATTGCTGTATGCAGTTGTGCGCTCGGGGCTATATTGACTATTATTATTCGGAAAGTCTTTAAGTTTTTCGCAAGATTCTGGGCAACATTTGAAATCCAGTCCATCATTAAACATTTAAATGGGCCCGTCGGTCTTTTCATACCGCTATTATTCCTGAACATATCGTTGAGTCTGATGGTCATGAATGAATCCATCATGGCGCAGCTGAGCAGAATTATAGAAATATCCCTGACCATCATTTTTGCTTTAGTCCTGATCAGGATTATTAAAGTACTCGAAGATTATTTTTATCATAAGTATGATCTTAACAAAGAGGATAACCTGAAGGAAAGGAAGATCAGGACGCAGTTGCAATTTATACGGAAATTTGTAGTTTCATTGATTATCCTGGTTACTGTTTCCATTATCTTGCTGAGCTTTGAGAGTATGCGCAAAATCGGTACAGGTTTACTAACGGGGGTTGGGATAGGTGGTATTATTATTGGTTTCGCCGCTCAAAAATCATTAGGCAATTTACTTGCAGGCTTTCAGATTGCTTTTACACAACCTATCCGTATTGATGATGTCCTGATTGTTGAAGGAGAATGGGGCCGGGTCGAAGAAATTACACTGACCTATGTTGTGGTCAACATCTGGGATCAGCGGCGATTGATTTTACCGATTACTTATTTTATCGAAAAACCTTTTCAGAACTGGACGAGGGTTTCCGCACAGTTATTAGGAACTGTTTTTCTATATCTCGATTATACGATTCCTATTCCACCGCTAAGGGATGAATTAACAAGGTTACTGACTGATCATCCTTTGTGGGATAAAAGGGTTAATGTGGTACAGCTCACAGACAATAAAGCAAATACGGTAGAGGTTCGTTTTTTAATGAGTGCCCGTAATTCTTCCCAGGCATTTGATCTGCGCTGTTATGTCCGTGAAGAAATGATTGCTTTTATCAGAGCGAATTATCCGGACAGCTTACCAAAAACACGACTGGAATATAAAGACAGTAACTATCAGGGAGCAGAAGACGCTGTCCTTCAGAAAAAATAATTTAATATCTTTGTCCCAATGGACGTTTTCGGAAGTGCTTTACAAGATCAGTTTACAAATGGTACCGCAGCAAAACTATTGCTGCATAATTCTTATGATGAACCGGAGGAAATGCCTGTAGACATCTTTTTTCGTACAGAAGAAGAAATGCCGGACATAGAACTGGAAGCAATGGATCTTTGTGAAGGCAGGGTACTTGATGTTGGCGGAGGAGCCGGCAGTCATGCCCTTATCCTTCAAGCACGCGGCTTTGATGTGATCGCGCTTGACATTTCACCGATCGCCGTAGAAATCATGAAAACAAGAGGCGTAAAGCATGCTGTTGAAGGAGATGTTTTCAGTTACCAGGGAGAAAAATTTGATACTTTATTATTCCTGATGAACGGAATAGGGCTAACAGGTACTATTGATGGCTTCAAAACATTCCTTAATCATGCAAAATCCTTGTTAAACGAAGACGGACAGTTATTATTTGACACTTCGGACATTTCCTATTTATATGAAGATATGGACAAACCTGCTGATAAATATCATGGGGAGATCGCTTATCAATACGAATATAAAGATCAAAAAGGAGAATGGTTCAACTGGTTATATCTTGATCCTCAGCTGTTGAAACAGATCGCTAAAGAATGTGGCTGGGAATGTCACCTGCTATTTGATGATGGCCAGGATCAGTATCTTGCAGAAATGAGGGTCACTCAATAATCTGGAAGTCACAATAATTAAGAAACTCATTTGCCAGAAACAGACATTGTATTTTTGTGATACAATTTGTCCATATGAGTAATCCTTCAATTCAATTAAGCATTCTTGATCAGTCACCGGTTAGAAAAGGTGTTTCTGCACAACAGGCCATACAGGAAACCGTTGAACTCGCAAAAATGGCGGATAACCTCGGTTATACACGTTTCTGGGTTTCTGAGCATCACAATACGACAGCACTTGCCGGCTCAACTCCCGAAATTCTGATTGCGCACCTGGCCGGTCAGACTAAAAATATAAAATTAGGATCAGGAGGTGTTATGCTTCCTAACCACAGTGCTCTGAAGGTAGCGGAAAACTTCCGTATGCTCGAAGTACTTTTCCCGGGAAGGATTGATCTTGGATTAGGGAGAGCGCCGGGTACGGACAGAATTACTGCAAGCGTGCTTAATCCGTCAAACCAATGGAGAGAGCAGGATTTTCTGGAACAGCTGAATGACCTGAGAAACTATCTCCATGATTCCGGAGCACCGGGCACTATACAGGAAAAGATCATTGCTATTCCGCAAGCAGCAACTGTACCGCCAATGTGGTTATTAAGCTCAAGTGGTCAGAGTGGTTTATTTGCAGCGCATTTCGGCATGGGAATGTCTTTCGCCCATTTTATCAATCCTTTAGGAGGCCCTGAAGCTGTTCAGATTTATCGTGACCGCTTCCAGCCATCAATTGATAAGGCAGAACCTGAAGTGAATGTAGGTATAGGTGTTTTTTGCTCGGAAAGTGAGGAAATTATCTTCCGTCAGCAGGCTGTAATGGATTATAGGTATCTGCAGCTTGAAAAAGGAGGCAGATTATATCCAATTGCCTACAATGACATTAAGCATGTGACTTATAATGCTGCTGAACAAGAAAGAATAGACCACAACAGGCAAAGAATGTTAATCGGAACGCCGGATGTACTGAAAGAAAAGATAGATACATTGCTGGCTGATTACAAGGTAAATGAGCTGATGGCTGTAACGATTACCGAAGGTTTCGAAGAACGCATCCGCTCTTACGAGCTTTTAGCAGCAATGTATCTGAAATAGTTTAGTTGCTCTTTTCTTCCCAGATCAGCGCAATATTAATAATAGTTTCCACTGCTTTTTCCATGTCTTGTACGGAAGCCCACTCCTGCTTGCCATGGAAAGCATGTTCTCCTGCAAAAACGTTAGGACAAGGTAAGCCCATCAGTGATAATCTTGAACCATCTGTACCCCCTCTGATACTTTGTCTTTTAACTGGAATACCTGCGCGTTCAATTGCCAGAACACCATATTCCAATACTTGCGGGTGCTGGTCCAGTACCTTTTTCATATTGCGGTATTGTTCCTTAATTTTTAGCTCATAAGTAGCATTCGGATAGGCAGCAATAACCTGTTTAACAATAGTTTCCAGCGTACGGCCATGTTCAGCTAATAAAACATCATCAAAATCACGGATAATAAAATGTGCTTCTGCCTGTTCTACATTCCCCTGCATCGTAACCGGGTGTAAAAATCCTTCTTTTTTCGAAGTAGCTTCTGGTGTTAAGGTATCTTTTGGTAAAGCACTGATAATATCACTCAGAATCTTGATCGCACTTTCCATTTTGCCTCTCGCAAAACCCGGGTGAGAACTAATACCATGTATAGTTAAAACTGCTCCATCAGCAGAAAAAGTCTCATCTTCAATAGAACCGCAGGTTTCTCCATCAATTGTATAAGCGAAGTCAGCACCTAGTTTCTTCAGATCTGCTTTATCTACACCTCTTCCAATTTCTTCATCTGGGGTGAAAAGTATTCTTATTTTACCATGTTTATGTTCAGAATGCTGCATCAAAAAGGCAGCAGCTTCCATAATTTCTGCCAAACCAGCTTTGTTATCGGCTCCTAATAACGTTGTACCACTTGCAGTGATGATGTCATTGCCTATCTGATCTTTCAGGTCTTTATGCTCGCTCATTCTTAAAACCACTGAGTGGTCATCAGGAAGAACAAGATCCTGCCCCTGGTAATTGGTATGAATAATCGGTTTCACACCATACCCGCTGCAATCCGGAGAAGTATCCATATGCGAGCAGAAACAGATCACAGGAACATCTTTAGTGCTATTGGAAGGAATAGTAGCATATACATAGCCATATTCATCCAGGTGTGCATCTGTTATTCCCAGCTCCAATAATTGAGCAACCAGTACTTTCCCCAGATTCTTCTGCTTTTCGGTGGAAGGAACGCTCGCAGACTCAGGATCAGACTGTGTGTCTATTTTTACGTATTCAGTAAATCTATTTTGTAAAGAGTTACCTGTGTTATGATATTTTAGCATAATTTTAAAAAAAAGTAAAGGCCTTCTTAATCACTAAATTCAGACGCTGTTTTTAAATATATTCAAACAGTTTCTTAAAAGGCTAAAGATAACCAAAGATGATATTTTATCTATAAACAATCAGCATAACTTGAAAAGGATACTTATTTCAACTCTATTTTCGGCATTGGCATTTTCGTCTTTTGCACAATCAAATTTTTACAAGTTTTCTGTTGGTGCTGGCGCTGGTATTACCCAATCTTTCGCAGATCTTAAAAAACATGACTTCGGACTGGCCGGCTATGCTACGCTGGATTATTTATTCACTCCTTACCTTAGTCTTGGTCTGGAACTCCAAAAAGGAGAAGTCAATGGAGGGGATGTCAATGCGACTCCCGATGACAGGCAGTTTATCAATGGCTACCAGGCTGTGTCTGTCAACGGAAAAATAGCTTTGGGAGAATTTATAGATTTTGACTATAACAGCTTGTCCGGTAAACTCAGAGGTCTGTATTTTGGCAGTGGTATAGGAATTATTCAGAATAAGATGACCGGTATCAGGCGTGCAAACGTAAAAGATCCAGCCGATCCATATCCTGGAGAAGATAGTTCAAATGACGTTTACTTTCCGCTGAACCTGGGTATCAACTTCTTTTTTCCGGACCGGGATGGTTTTTACAGATATACACTGAATATTAATTGCCAGAGTAATGTGACCCTGGGAGAAGGGCTGGATGGTTATGATAATTCATCAATAACACATAAATCCGGAACTCCCGACATCTATAATTTTTATACTATCGGATTCAAATACAGCTTCGGAAAAATGGGCCTGTATAAGAAAAAGTTCAGACAGTTTTAGTCTGGAAAAATGTTCAGTACTTTTATAAATACGTATCAATGAAATATTTTTTACTGTCTTTAATTCTGCTAACGATGGAAACATTTGCACAGCAAACGCCTTATGAGCTTAGTAATAAAAATCAAACGGCTACTTATGACCAGGCCATTGCTTATTATAAACAGCTGGCTAAAGTATCTCCACAGGCCAGACTCCTTTCCTATGGAACTACTGATTTTGGAAAACCTCTTCACCTTTTGGTTTTATCAAAGAATAAAGTCTTTGATCCTGCCGAACTCCGGAAGAATAATCAAAGAATACTATTAATTAATAATGGCATCCACCCTGGTGAGCCAGAAGGTATAGATGCGTCCATGATGCTGGCAAGAGATTTATTAAAAGACAATCATTTACCGGATAATGTTGTGATCTGTATTATTCCGGTTTATAATATAGACGGATCATTTAACCGCAGCAGTACTTCCAGAGCAAATCAGAATGGCCCGGAAACCTATGGGTTCAGAGGAAACAGTAAAAATTATGACCTGAACAGGGACTTCATTAAAACGGACTCCAAAAACTCTGCTGCTTTTCAGGAAATATTCAATACCTGGCAGCCAGAGATATTCGTAGATACACATACCAGTAACGGTGCTGATTATCAATATACGATGACACTTATCCCTACGCAAAAAGATAAGCTGAACCCTATTCTAGCTGAGTACCTGACCAAAAGTATGGTCCCTGCTTTATATGCAGCCATGAAGAAGAAAGGGTTTGAGCTCATTCCTTATATCAACTCGGTAGAGAACACACCGGATGCCGGAATAACGGGTTTTCTGGAGACTCCCCGTTATTCAACTGGTTATGCCGCTTTACATAATAGTATTGGCTTTATGCCAGAAACACATATGTTAAAGGTTTACCAGAAAAGGGTTGAATCTACTTATCAATTACTTCAAACTTATGTTGATCTGGTTAGCAAAGACGCAAAAATAATTGGGGAGAATAAGCGTAAAGCTGATGAGGCTGCCGCTATACAAAAAGAATTCCCTTTGAGCTGGAAACTCAATGAGACTACCTATGAGCTGATTTCTTTTAAAGGCTTTGCTGCAAAATATAAGCCCAGTGCCGTAAGTGGGGCTGACAGGCTTTATTATGACCGGAATGATCCTTATACAAAAAAAATCAAATACTGGAATAAGTTTGAACCGCAGCTTACCGTAGAAAAACCTGAGGCTTACGTGATTCCAAAGGCATGGGATAAAGTAATTGGATTGCTGAAATTAAACGGTGTGAAAGTGCAGGAGCTCAAAGCGGATAAAGAGCTTGCTGTTGATGTTTATTATATCGAGGATTATAAAACAGCTTCAAGACCGTATGAAGGACACTATATCCACAATAACGTTCAGCTAAGTACCAAGAAACAAACTATAAAGTTTTATAAAGGAGATTACCTGGTGTACGTGAATCAGCCGCAAAACAGGTATATTATGGAAACGCTGGAACCACAGGCTACCGATTCTTTCTTTAACTGGAATTTTTTCGATTCTGTACTGGATCAGAAAGAACATTACTCTGCTTATGTTTTTGAGGATACAGCCACCGGACTATTAAAAGATGATCCTGAGCTTAAAACCAAGCTGAATCAAAAGAAAATAAAAGATAGTACATTTGCCCAGAATCCTTCAGCGCAACTTGAATTTGTATATCAAAATTCAAATTACTACGAAAAAACACATTTACGCTATCCAATTGCTAGATTGCACTAATTTAAAATCCGATACGAATATTATATGATACAAGAATATCTGATCAACACACCTGTCGCTTCTCTGATTTTCATTTTTACCCTGGCAACGAGCATCTATGCTTTTAATGACAGTTCTCTGTATGGAAAGTTTATGCTTCACCCCTACAGCGTATACCGCAGAAGTAATGTCTATACGTTATTAACCAGCGGCCTGATACACGGAAGCTGGATGCACCTGGCATTTAACATGTTTACTTTCTATTTCTTCGCTTTCTCACTGGAAGCTACGGTAGGAAGTCTGAGATTTGGACTGATCTACTTTATTGGCTTGATTTTAAGTGATATTCCTTCAGTAATCAAACATAAAGACGATTATCATTACCATAGCCTGGGTGCATCGGGAGCGATTTCTGCAGTATTGTTCAGTTATATTATGTTCTATCCACTGAATACCTTAATGATATTTCCTTTACCGGTCCCTATCTGGGCAGCATTATTTGGTGTATTATACCTGGTTTACTCTTATTATATGTCAAAAAGTTCCAGAGATAACATTAACCATGATGCGCATTTATTCGGTGCGATTACTGGAATTATCATTACGATATTAGTTGTACCAAATATTGTTCCTCATTTTATTGAAACAATCACTGCCCGTTTCGCAGGTTAGTCAGTAGCTGGCAGGGATGGCGGGTTGAAGTAACTTGTAGGTGCCAAAGGGTCTTTTCTGATTTCCATCAGCAGGTTTCCCCAGGGTTTCCAGACGGTTTCTAAAACCTGCGCATAAATTTTATGCTGCCAAACGTCAAACAGAGGTTTGTTGGTCGTTCCTCTTAAAGGCATGGCATCAATATAGATTGCACCTTCAACAGGCATAATCGTGTATTCTGGTAAGCGGTTGAACAAATAGGCAGAGTAAAAGAACCTTGCACACAACTCTTCAAACTGCTGATTTGTTAACGACTGGCCTGCAATCTGATCCAGGATTTCCTGGTGATACCTTTTATTAGTCCCGTTATCCTGCAGGCAGGCAATAATACCAAAATCTTTAAGTTTTAAAGAGAAAGTAAGGGTATTGATCTCATCCCTGAAACTGAAAGGAATATCATCCTGTTCCAATGGTACGATCACAAAAGACCAGGGGGTAAAATCTTCCAGTACTACACTGCGGTAGATACTCTGGATCATAGTTTGTAAGTTGCCGAATTTGTGCATCAGCCCCTGTGACATATTTAATCCGTCATCACTCAATTGCTGCAAATTAACGGCAGCATTCATTTCGATATAGATCAGGCTGTAAAGAAATTTACCTACCCATTTAAACAGGTCTATTTCTTCCAGCTTCGAAACTCCGGCGAATCCTTCTGCAAATGCTGCGGCTATTTTATCTTCCAGCGGACCGATAAAATTGAACAACACTTCTTCACTTACAGGTATTTTCAGCGTATTATAAGACCTGATAGATTCATCCAGCAATTTAATCTGCTCATCACCGCTAAAATTAGCAACTTCCAATAACCATGCAGGCAATACATTGGTTTGTATCACAGGTGCATCAAAAGTATCTCCGCTCAAAAAGCAGTTTTTGAACTTAAAGTCGAAGTTTTTAAATGGCTGATAGATTGTGTTAGTCATATTAACCGCAATATTAGGGATATTATTTTTACATTCGGTGAGGCTCCCATTTTTTAACTTTGATATTACCAAAAGCTTTTAAAACACATGCAAGCAGTTCATATTTCTTTTAACCTGGAACTTAAACATCCTTTCACTATAACCGGATTCACCAGAACAAGTACTCCCTTATTATTATTAAAGCTTACTTATGAAAATATGGAAGGTTATGGTGAGGCTTCGATGGTTCCGTATTTAGGTGAAAGTTATAGTTCTGCAGAAGCATTCCTTAAAAAAGTAGACTGGACACATTTTAAGCAACCTTTTAACTTCGCAGAGTTTATGGCCTACCTTGATAGCATTGACGCTGGTAATCCAGCAATAAAGGCTGCTATTGATATTGCACTGAACGACATCAATGGAGAGATCTTGCAAAAGCCATGTTTTGAAATCTACAAGGCTGATCCGGCGAAGATGCCTGTTACTTCTTACACGATAGGAATTGCTGCACCAGAATTGATTAAAGAAAAAGTTGCTGAGGCAAAAGGATTTAAAGTACTCAAAGTCAAATTAGGATCAGGTCATGATAAGGAACTGATCAATGCCATCAGAAGTGTAAGCAATTTACCGCTTTATATAGATGCTAACCAAGGGTGGACAGACCGGAAAATGGCTATAGATTTGATCTATTGGTTACATGACCAGGGAGCCGTACTGGTTGAACAACCTATGGACAAGACTAATATCGAAGGAAATGCGTGGTTAACAGGCCGCAGTCCAATTCCAATCCTCGCGGACGAGGCTGTACAAAGATTAAGTGATATTGACCACATTAAGGGGGCTTATCATGGCATAAACGTGAAGCTGATGAAAAGTGGCGGCATGTATGAGGCTCATCAGATGATTTTAAAAGCCCGTTCTTATGGGATGAAGGTCATGATCGGCTGTATGAGTGAGACTTCTATTGCTACTCAGGCCGGAATGGCTTTAGCTCCGTTATGTGACTGGGTAGATCTGGATGGCCCGTTTTTGACTAAGAACAATCCATTTGAACCACCTGCTTTGCACGAAGGCAAATATATACTAAAAGACCTTCCAGGTTTAGGGCTGGAAGGTCTTTCTCCTAATTTGTTTTTTCCTTAACAGGGGAAGAGTTATTCACGATATTTTGTTTTTCTTTGATACCAGCTCTCACTTCTTTGACAATCTTAATCTTCAGGTAAATGAAAAATAAACCTGTAGCGATTAACAAGGCAACAACGGGATAATTTGCGTTCTGGAAAGCCCATTTAAGGCCAATTACAGAAATCACAATACCCAGGGTATAAAACGTATTTAATGCAATTTGCTTCTTCATCTTATTAATAAACTGGCATTCCAGGATCAAATGCAGCCTGCCATGCAAGGATACCGCCTTTTAAATTGTAAAGGTTTGTAAAACCATGCAACTGCTCCAATTGCATTACTGCTGCTGCACTGCGTTTACCGCTTCTGCATTGCATAATTACTGGTTTATCGGTTGCAATTTTCTCTACTTCAATCAAAATCCCTCCCAAAGGAATATTCTCTCCGTTAAGGTTTGAAGTATCGTATTCGAAAGTTTCTCTTACATCAATCAGTTGAAAATCTTCCTTGTTATCTATTTTTTGTTTTAATTCTTCTACGCTAATTTCTTTCATCTTCAAAGCTTTTAAATGGATGGTTTATGATCCATGAATACTGGTCAAATATAAAGTTTATCAACAACTTATCTGCTAAATGTAAGTCAAAATTTATGGTTTTAACCGCTGGGTTGTAACAACTAAGAATGCCGGGCGTTTAATAGTATTCTTTCTTAACTTTGTTACTATGGATGCCCTGTCACGTTTCTTTTGGTTTTGTTCTGGTATACACCAGCCTACATTAGAGAAGCACCCTACTGAACATAATAAATATGTTGGTATCGGCGCAACTATCTTTTTCACTGGCTTATTCGCCGCGCTTTCTGGTGGGTATGCGATGTATTTTGTTTTTAAAGGCGACACTGCTGCTGTACTTTTCGCCGTATTTTTCGGTATCCTCTGGGGGCTTGCCATTTTTAATATGGACCGTTATATCGTCTCCAGTATTAACAAGAATTCTTCTTCCGGCAAGCAGATTTTGCAGGCTACACCACGTATATTACTGGCTATTATGATCGGCATGGTCATTTCCCGTCCTTTAGAGCTTAAAATCTTTGACAAAGAGATTAAAGAGCGGCTTAAGGTAAGTTACCTGAACAATCAACGGTCAAAAATAGATACCCTGAATAAAGCATTTACCAATAAGTATACCATCGAGCTCAACAAACTGAACGAATCCAAGGTGCAAAGAGACTCTTTGGAAAATGGTATTAAATCTGACCGGCAAAAACTTAACTTTGAAGTCTTCGGAACCAAAACGACTGAAACGTCAGGGGTAATGGGCTACGGGCCTTATGCAAAGCGCAAAGAAGAGGAATTAAAACAAAGGCAGCAAAACCTGGATTCCCTGAATTCGGATGTGAGAAGGATGGAGCGTTTTGTAGACGGCAGAAAGCAGTTTGACGGTTTATTATCGGAGCGGCTTTACACGGGCAAACAGTTGGATAGCCTGACCAGTATTGCCGGTTTTGCTGATCGTAACTGGGCATTAGGGCAATTGAGTTTTAATACAGATGGCACCCGGGACACAACCACGGCCTTAGCGGTTACATTTATTGGTTTGTTATTCATCTTTTTTGAGTGCCTGCCGGTATTTGTAAAAATGATGAGTTCAAGAGGTCCGTATGACAGATCTGTGGAAAACCTGGAAATCAGCCAGATCCATACCTCTGAGAAGGACAGAGACTTTGAAATTGAAGTTACCGATGGCGTACATGATACCCGGGTAGCGACCACTATTGCAAGAGAAAAAGAACTATTAACTAAATTATGATGAAATACTTTTATTACCCATTGATTTTACTTTTTATCGCCCGAACGGCATCAGCCCAGGATAT
This sequence comes from Pedobacter cryoconitis, assembly GCF_003259615.1. GTDB lineage: Bacteria > Bacteroidota > Bacteroidia > Sphingobacteriales > Sphingobacteriaceae > Pedobacter > Pedobacter cryoconitis. Next base: position 40,778 of record NZ_QLLR01000003.1, read on the forward strand.
TGATAAAATTATCACTAAAGATTATGTTGACAATCTGATCAAAACCCTGAGTAGTGATGACATGCAGGGCAGAGCGACATTCAGCCCGGGAATTGATAAGGCGGCAACTTTTATTGAAGGTGAATTTAAAAAAATAGGATTGCAACCCTTAAAAGGTGCAGCAGGCTACAGACAAACTTTTTACAAGTATGAGCTTAAACCCGCTTCAGGTCAGGTGTCAGTTGATGGGAAAGTAATTGCCCCTGCCGATTTTGCTGTTTGGGGAAATACAAGTGAAAGCTTAAATTTCGATAATACCGGCGGAGACGGATGGGTAAGACTTGATTCTTCAAAAACCTTCAGAGAGCAGTACAGACTTTTAGTCCGTAATAAAAAAACAAAATTGGTTCTGGTAGATCCGAAATTCACCAAAGAATTTAATGAGTTAAAGACCTATCTTTCAAAAGCTGCCGTGGTAGACGAAAAGATGATACATGAGATAAACAAGTTTGCTTTAGTCCTGGTATTATCTCCTGACACTACGGTAAAGAACTTCACGGTATCCTTAAAAAACAAGGCTAACAAATTACCTTTATTTAATGTTGCCGGAATTATCCCCGGAAAATCAAAAGCTAAAGAATTAGTGGTGTTCTCAGGACATTATGACCACCTGGGTATTATTCATTCTGCAGATCAGGATAGTATTGCAAATGGTGCAGATGATGATGCTTCTGGCACTACGGCTATGATTGCCCTTGCAAAATACTATAAGAAACTAAACAACAATGAGCGTACGCTTATTTTCGTTGCTTTTACAGCAGAAGAAATTGGCGGTTATGGTGCAAAGTATTTCTCTGAGCAATTAAACCCTGATGAGGTTGTTGCGATGTTTAATATTGAAATGATCGGTAAAGAAAGTAAGTTTGGTAAAAACACAGCCTTCATTACCGGCTATGATAAGTCTGATTTTGGAAAGATCCTGCAAAAGAACCTGGAAGGATCAGCATTTACTTTCCACCCTGATCCTTATTTACAGCAGAATTTGTTTTACAGAAGCGATAACGCGACACTTGCCGCATTAGGCGTACCTGCACATACCATCAGTACTGACCAGATAGATATTGATAAGCTTTACCATACGGTAAAGGATGAGTACAGCACGTTGGATACTGAGAACATCCTGTCAACAATTAAAGCAATTGCTAAAAGTGCAATTACCATTGTAAAAGGAACGGATACACCAACCAGAATACCTAAATTAACTAATTAAGCAGGTTTTAAGGTTGTTAGTGGCAGTGCCATCACATAATCATTCATAAAGAAACCGTTGCCAATTTCAATGTCGACGGTTTCTTTAACCACAAAACCCATCTTCTCGTAGAAGTCTTTTGCGTTATTGTAACGGTTTACATTTAATGTAAGGGTATCAGCCCCAGCTTCTATAGCCTTGTTCCTCACTTCATTCATTAAGAGCTTACCCAGACCTTTTCCATGTGCCTCAGGCAATACATACAACTTATGAAGTTTAGTAACTATATGTTGCTGATGTGTGGTTGTAGAATAGGCTGCAAAAGCCAGATCCTGATCACCTTCCTGTGCAATTAAAAAAGTATGACCTTCCATCAGCTGTTTCGTTAAAGCAGCAATACTATAAAATTGATCCAGCATATAATCAATCTGCACCTGATCAAGAATATGGCCATAAGTGGGCCTAAAGGTAAGAGTTCCTATGCGCTGAATGATTGACACGTCTTCTTCTTTTGCTTTTCTTAGTGTAATCATATTTTTTCTGTTAAGAACACATATTCCGTAGCGAAAGTGAATTCTACAAAACCGTCTTTCACGACTTCAAATTCTCTTTCATCCTTTTGCATCAGATTAGTAGCTTCAAAATAAGAAACTACATCAATTAGAAACAGGCTTCCGGCAGGCTTCCAAACGTTAAATCCAGTTTTAACTGCATATGATTTCTCTGTTGCAGTGAATAAAACAATATTAATTTTATGCAGGTAAAAAGCCAGATCTGATAGTGCTTTCTGGTCATCAATAATATTTACCGCAGGATACTTCTCTGAAATCAGGTAGTTTAATACGGTATTATATTCATCACCTGGGCCCATAATAGATTTCGTATTTTCCTGAGGAGCAAGTTCACCGGTAGCATTCAGAATTACGTCTACTTTTAGTCCCAGACTGAGGACTTTCTCATAAATAGCGCTGTTGACAATTAAAGTAGGACTCCATTCCAGGATTTGTCCCAGGTATTCTTCATCAAAATTGCCCAGATTGTGAATATATAGGGCTGGCTCCTGTTTTTCTCTGACTATATGGTGCGACGACATCCTGCTAAGGTATTAATGATTAATGAAAAGCTAAATGATTATTTGAATAAATAAAGGGAAACATTCAACACGGCTTACTGTTATACTATAAATATCATATGTATAAATTAATACTCTTATTCCTGATGACACCATTGCTTACTTTCGCGCAACAACCGGATGAGAAAACACTTTATTTAAATAGTAAAAATGAAGTTACAACTACAAAAAGTGAGTTTAAATGTATTAAAAACAAATATTTATCCGCAGAACGCATCGATTGTTATGATTGTGAAAATGCACAGCATCAAATTGTGAAACAACTCTCTGTTAATTTTAAGATTGCGGATACCATTAAACAGGGTATCAATCCAGCATATTTTGGTCATACAGATTTTACTGAATACCTGACCGGCGACCTTAAAGCAGGAAAACCTTATAATGGTTTTTTCAAAGAAAAGAAAGAAGGTTCCGAGTGGGTGATCTATAATTATTACCAGCAAGGTATCCTTGTACAGCAATGGTACAATGATTTATTTAACAAGATCCTTGCAGAAGATCATCAGGAGTTTTCTGATGTAAAGCTGGATGCTAAAAACACCTTTATTAACGGTAAAATTGATACTGGAATAGAAATTATTCCCGTTAACATGAAAGAACAACGGGCAATGGCAGAGCTCATCCGCACCGTTAAAAACACAAAAACAGTTTTATTCAGAGTACTCATCTTTGCAGAGAATACTGGCGTACTACTCAGGATAAGCCCATTAAAGCAGGGTTATCTGCTGGAAGATTTCGGGAAGAATAGTCTAAAAATAACTTTTACACCAGAAGGCAGGACCATAGAAACAATAGCGCCTGAGAAAAAATCAGGAAAGGCCATAGCCTATAACTATTACAGTTTTTCAGACCGTGCCAAAGTCGATAAGAACCGTCCTTATTCTTATTTTCAAAAAAGCAACAAGCTTTATATAGAACAACCTGAAGTTGCTCAGAAAGAGCCTGAAGATCATGATCAGGAAAGCAGCAGGATGTTAAGAAAGTTATCCTTGAGCTTATATGATACCACTCCGCTGGAAACCTCAGACATGATTGCGTTTTTGCAGAAGCGTAATGGAATAAAAAATTACATGGGTGATTACGGGCTTTATGAGGGCAAAGCAGAAGGCTTTGTTTACAAGCCGGGAGATACTGAAGGAACCTACACCATGGAGCTGTACAGCCAGCGAAAAGTAGAGCCGGCAAAAATCCCTGCAAAAAACAAAACGTTGAAGGAACTTGCTGCGGCCCTGAAAACTTATTATTAATTCCACAAAAAAGAGGCTATTCCTTTCGGAAATAGCCTCTTGATCAATTTTAAATATCCTTATGGATTCTGTCCACCAGTACCAATCGCAGGATTTGCGTTGATCTCATCCTGAGGAATTACCCACTGCCATTTTAAATCACCCGGAGCTTGACTTAAAGTCAGTGCAAGCTCACTAGTATGGTTAGAATTGGTTCTGTCTAATGCAGAATTTAATCGTTTAAGATCCGTAAAACGGAATCCTTCACCCCATAATTCAGCACGACGCTGAAGTAAGATTTCTTTAATCAGTTCTTCACCTGTTTTAGTTGACAATACATACTGAGAATCTCTGCTATGTGCTAAAGTAAACAAGGCAGCCTGAGCTAACCCGGTTTGTCCGCTTCTCGCTAAAGCTTCTGCTTCGATCAAGTACATTTCAGAAGCACGCATATGCGTTACGTCCCCTATACTTGTAGATCCTGCTACCAGGAATTTTCTATTCATATATGGTTTTCTTGCTCCATTTGCCGGAATTGGGAAATCAGTATTTTTACCTGTTGGGTCCCATAGTAATTTCCTTACATCAGTGGCAGATAATGTAGCATACAATAAAGAATTGATTGCTTTTGGATTTGCCCTGATATTTGAAGAACCATAATTACCAGACATATAAGCAAAGAAAGAAGAGAAATCAGAAGTCTGATCTTCAACTTGCTTACTTGCCCAGATCCATTCTGAATTCTCAGCATCATTAAATCCTTTTCTATAAGTTACACTGTCCATCAGTTTATAATCAGCTCTTGCTACTTTAGCATTTGTAGCAGCAACAGTCCATAAACCTTGTGTTAATGCAACTCTGGCTTTAATACCTTGTGCTACATTCAAATTAAAATGAGATTTATTTGTTCTTGCTTTAGTTTTACCAAAAAGAACAACTGCAGCGTCAATATCCTTGTTGATCTGAGTATAAACTTCCTCAACAGAAGATCTTGGTCTTGCTGTAACATTCGTTGCCAATATAATTGGTACGCCTGCCTGAGTATTGTTTCCGGCAGGGTCATAACGTTTAGCATAAACCTGTACCAACATGAAATGTGCCCATGCTCTGTAAGTTAATGCTTCAGCCATAATTGCGTCTTTGGTTATCTGCTCACCTTCAACTCCATTTACTCTTTCGATCAGGTTATTTGCATTTGCAATGATCGTATAATAGAATTTATACAGGTATTTATCACTTGAACTAGACGCATTTCTGTGATCACTCCATTTGTAAATGCCATTATACCATCCATTACCAGAAGCTGTCATTACCACATCTTCTCCAAGCATATCCAGCATGATCTTTACACCCGACTCTCCGCCCTGATCCTGAGAATCAAGATTAAATTGCTTATATAGCATACGGTGAATACCATTCAAAGCTGCCATCGCATTATCTGTATTTTTAAATACAGTAGCATCATCCGCCCTATCTGTAGGGCTTGTTTCCAGGAAAGACTTTTTACAAGATGCAAAAGTCAATACGATCAGGAAAAAAGGAATAATTGTATATTTTATATTTTTCATCTTTTATAGCTGATTAAAATGCAACATTCAGACCTACTGTAACTGTACGTGTTGGTGAATAACCAGCAGAAGTAGTTCCGTTATAAGAATAACTTGGGTCCAATCCTTTACGTTTTGATAATAAGAACAGGTTTTCTCCACCTAAATAAACTCTCGCACTTTTCAAGTCTGCTTTAGCAATAAGCGCTTTTGGCAAATTATAAGAGAAAGTTGCTGATCTGAAAGACAGGTAAGAAGCACTGATCAACCAACGGTCAGAAGCAGCGTTATTAAAACCAGACTGACCTACATCTAAACGAGGTACATCTGTAATATCACCTGGGTTTTTCCACGCGTTTAAAGCATCAGTATGTAATGCTCCACCATATCTGCTGTAAGTCATTAAGCCTGCGTAAGCAGAGTCATAAACTTTACCACCTACCTGGTAATTCATAATAAATGAGAATTGGAAAGCTTTGTAGCTAAATGTATTGGTAATACTTCCTGCGTATTTTGGAATTGCAGTTCCTGCATAACCAAATTCAGCATTAGTAGGATTTATTGTATAGTCCTGACCATCAATTGTTCTGTTTTCCGCAGGATTACTTTTAATGCTTTTATCTCTTACGTATAATGAAACTCCATCCGCAGGATCTACACCAGCCCATTTTTTCAACCAGAAATCATATCTTGAATGACCAACTTCTAACTTTTTGGTTCCATCAACGATTGTTGGTGACTCAGGAGGTAATTTTGTCATTCTGTTTTTAACAGCAGTAAAGTTAATGTTGGCATCCCATTTAAAGTTTTGATTTTTAATGATGTCTCCGCCAATCTCAATCTCAATACCTTTGTTATTCATACTTCCAATATTTCTGGCAATTGTACCCACACCATTAGAAACTGGCAGCGGTACATTAAATAACAAGTTACTTGATCTTCTGTCGAATACTTCAAACGTACCACGCAATCTGTTGTTAAACAATCCATATTCTAAAGCAATATCTGTAGAGTAGTTAGTTTCCCATTTCAAAGCTGGTGTTTCCAGAGTATTTAAAACCAATCCACCGTCTTTAACGTTATTGTAGTTTAAGTTATAATACGACTTATAGTTATAGTAAATCGTATTTCCATCAACATCCAATAAGTTATCATTACCTACAGAACCGTATGAAGTACGTAATTTCAGGTAATTTACCCATGGTGTACTTTTCATGAATTCTTCAGCAGTGATTAGCCATGAAGCCCCAAGCGAGAAGAAATTACCCCATCTTGGTTTCGGTCCGAATTTAGAAGAACCATCTTTTCTGAACGATCCATTAACAAAATACTTACCATCGTAGTTATAATTTAACTGTGTGAAGTAAGACTCCAAATGATAAATGTTTTTATAAGCATTCAGTTCACTTGTTGTTGTAAAATTAATCAGCTCTGTGTTTCCATCCAAAACCTGACCATTTCTTGATCCCGTCATGTAAGAATAATCATACTGATAAGTTTCATGACCAGCAAGAAAGTCAAAATTGTTCTTTCCTACTGCTTTGTTATAATTCAAAATCTGATTCGCTGTAAATGACGACGTAGTTGAATTACTATTAGCTGCTCTACCAGCTGGTGCTCCATCACCGATCAATTTATTCTCGTATGAAGTAGCATTGTAGTTTGTAATATCTATATTCAGTTTTTGAGTGAATTTAAAATCTTTCAGGAAAGAAATCTCTCCGAAAGCTCTTGCACTCACCATATTTGTTTTAGCTAAATCCTGGTTTAAAAGCGTTTCTTGTACAACATGTCTTCCGCTGCTCGCTCCCGAAGGACGATTAGCGCCCTGATCAAAGATTCTATCACCATTTTTATCCAAAATAAAGGCTCCAGAAGTATCGTGCATATAAACAGGATAAATCGGTCCCATATTACGGGCAAAATAGAAGATGTTGTTATAACCTGTTGACCCTGTCGTTCCCTGAGTTCCTACATTCTGTCCACTTGCTCTGTTCGATTTACTTAAGTTTCCTGAAACATTCAAGCCTGTTTTAAACCACGTTAAAGGGTTTGCATTGATACTTGCACGTCCAGTAATTCTGTTATAATCTGAGCGTTCAACATATCCTTTGTCATCCAGGTAACCCAGTGACAGGAAATAATCAGATTTTTCAGAAGCACCGCTATAATTGATATTCGCATCAGTTCTTTTTCCAACACGTCTTAGTGGCTCTGCCCAATCAAAATCATTGTATAAAAGCTGAGCATTTGGATTTAGTAACCCATCAACACCTACAATTGCATTGTCAGCAACATTGAAAGGATTATATCCTAATGCACCTTTAATCGATGCAGTAGCCTTTGCTCTCGCATCAGCATCAGACAACGGTTTTCCACTTTGTGGATATTGCAAGTTGTTTTTATAAGCCTGCCATGCCAAAGGATAATACTGAGCAGCATCAACTCTGTCGTACTCAGAAATTCCTCTTGAGCTCACACCTTGCGTAATGTTTACTCCCAACTGATCGTTACCTTTTCTACCTTTAATAGTAGTTACAATAACAACACCGTTTGCAGCACGTGATCCGTATAAAGCAGATGCAGAAGCATCTTTCAAGATCGAAATGTTCTGAATATCGTTCACGTTCAGATTTGCAAGATCACCATCATAAGGAGCACCATCTACTACGTATAATGGTACGTTTGACGCATTAATCGAACCAAAACCACGAATACGAATAGATCCGGATGCGCCTGGCTGACCGCTACCAGCACTTGACATTACACCGGCAGAAGCACCTGATATAGCACTATTGATATTCGTCAATGGTCTTAATTCAAGGTCTTTTTTACCGATTTGAGCTACTGATCCTGTAATAGCTTCTTTTTTTGCAGTTCCATAGGCAACATTAATGACTACTTCACTTAATGACTGTGCGTCTTCGCCCAGTAAAACATTGATTACAGTTTTTGATCCAACTGTTTGCTCTGTTGTAGTATAGCCGATTGCTGAAAAAACAATCACGTCTGTTGGTGTAACCGGACCTACTGCGTAAGAACCGTTTCCATCCGTTTGCGCACCTGTTGTTTTTCCTTTAACTTTCACAGATACTCCTGGAATTGGAAGGCCATCTCCTTTTCCTGTTACTTTACCTTTTATTGTTATGTTTTGAGCAAATGCAGAACTTAAGCATAGCAAACTCAGCACAATAAAATTGAGTAGTTTTCTTTTCATTTAGAATAAGTAAGGTTAATTAATTGTTATTTGGGGTACAATATGTTCAATAAATTCTACTTACAAGAACTGTTAGCGGAAAAAGACTTATATTTATCTTATTTACATTCTAATTTTATTTAACAGAAAACAATTTCACTTTTAATGTCGCAATAGAACTATAAAATCATTTTAGCATGCACATAAACCTAATATTTACATAAATCACTGCAAGTGCCATCAGATTTTTATTGAATATGGTTTTCCCTATCTTTGATTTGCCTGCTATAAACCTTGCGGGCCAATACTACTGAGTGATTCAAAAGACCGTTTCAGCCTGATAATTATAAAGTTCAGTCAATAAGACCTTTTGCATAAAAGGCACGAATACTAGATTTATAGCTTATTACCTGTTTTGTTGATAAATACCTACCTATGAAGCCATGGCCAAGAATACAAAAGAAATAAGTGAACGTGCTTTTTATCAGAATTTCAGGTTTTTCATTTTACCCGTCGTTTTTTTATGTTTCTACATTTTCATTTACCTGTTAAACCCTTACGATCCGCTCTGGAACGTTTATTTTGAACAAAATATATATACTTTACTCACCGAGTGGCTGGGGGTAATGGTGATTTGTTTTTTGATCACTGAATCCAGCCTGCTCATCGCCCGGTGGCTGGACAGGCACATTCCGTGGATAGAATCACCATTACTACGCTTCTTTTGCCAGTTTTTCTTACAGATACTTAGCGCAAGTGTTGTGATCAGCCTGCTGCTCTATATTGATAATCTGGTCTATCCGCATTACGATACTTATTCACAAAGTGATAAAACATTCGGCTGGCAGGTTTGCATGGTAAGTATTATCATCAGCACCTTAATCAGTGCAATTTATACGGCCGATTTCTTCTTGCGCAAGTGGAAAATGTCAATGCTGGAGACATCAGCACTAGAGCTCAAAGCTTATGACCTGAACCAGGTAGCCATGCAGGCAGAACTTCAATCCCTGAAAGCACAGCTTGATCCGCATTTTATGTTTAATAATTTCAGCACCCTATCAAGCCTGATAGCTGAAAGTCCCGATTCTGCTTTGCTTTTCCTGGACAATCTCTCCAAAGTATATCGTTACATGATTATTAACCTGAGCAGAGATATTATTTCGTTGAAGGACGAAATCAAATTTATCAATTCCTATATCTACCTGATCAAAATACGGGTATCTGATAACTTGCAGATTAATATCGACATTCCCGAAAACTATGAAATTAAAGGTGTACCGCCTATCACATTACAATTATTGATAGAAAATGCCATTAAACATAATGTGGCTTCCCGCTCACGCCCGTTACTTATAAATATTTGTATCAATGAAGAAGGCTGGCTTGAGGTTTCAAACAATCTGCAGCTGGTCAACTTTCATATTCCATCAACACGTGTGGGATTAAAAAATATTATAAGCCGCTACCGCCTGTTATCGGATGCTTGCCCGCAGATCATTGAGAATGATAACATATTTACAGTCAAACTACCTTTATTGGAAATAACTGAATAACAAAAGATGAATATACTGATCATAGAGGACGAAAAACTGAATGCCATACGCCTGCAAAAGATATTGCTCGAAATAGATAGCCATACAGAGATCGTAGCAACTCTGGACACTATTGCTGACAGCGTACAATGGCTGCGTTCAAATCCCCATCCTAACCTGATTTTAATGGATGTGCGCCTGGCAGACGGTATTTGCTTTGAAATATTCACTAAAGTTGAGATCACCGTTCCTGTTATTTTTACAACAGCCTACGATGAATATGCACTCCGCGCTTTTAAGGTAAACAGCATTGATTACCTTTTAAAGCCAATTGATATTGATGAGTTAAAAGGCAGTATTTCTAAATTTAAGCAACAACACACGCAGAAAATATCTCCCGGTACAATTGAAGAGGTAGTCGCGATTATAAAAAAACAAAACCCGAATTATCGTTCCCGCTTTCTAATTCCATACCGTGATGGCTATAAGACTATTATGGTCCCGGACGTTGCTTATTTTTATTCTGAAAACAAGATCACGAATATCGTTACCCGTGATGCAAAGGAGCAGGCCTTATCTTATACGATGGATGAGCTTGAAGAACAACTGGACCCGACAATCTTTTTCCGTGCAAACCGGCAATATCTCATTAATATTAAAAGCCTGGAAAGTATCCACAATTATTTCAATGGTAAGTTAAAGCTTATTCTGGTTCCTGCCGCGCCGGCCGATATTCATATCAGTAAGGAAAAAGCAAGCCAGTTTAAGAAGTGGCTCGATAGCTGATTCAGTTGCACTGAAAGTTGTTTCATCTGCCAATAAAGCGTCCTCAGTTAGTTCTTCTCCTTCATTTTGTGACTTAAATCATAAAATTGCATCGTTGTAATCTGTATTTCATTAAGCAATATGGGTTCCCGCAATTTATGCAAATCCTATCACAACATGAAAGTTGAAAACAAATCTCCTCTAGTAAGAAGACCGGGCTTTTTATTTTGTTCAGCACTGCTCCTTACTACTTTATTCAGTTGCAGTTCCAATAAAGAAGGTGCTGGTGCTCAAGAAGCCCCACCAACAATTCCGGTTATTACGCTAGCTAAATCCGCAGCAACGACTACTAAAGATTACACCGGTACCCTGGAAGGAAAAGTAAATGTTGAAATCAGACCTCAGGTAGAAGGTTATCTTGACAAGGTTTATATTGATGAAGGCGCATTTGTTCAGGCAGGCGAGCTATTATTTAAAATTAATGATCAGCCTTACCAGCAGCAGCTCAATAATGCAGTTGCTGTTATGCACGCCGCAGAAGCAGCATTAAGCAATACACAGCTGGAAGTAGACAAAGTTATCCCACTGGTTAAAAGTAACGTAGTCTCTGCTATACAGCTTAAAACAGTCCAGGCAGCTCATAATGTAGCAAAAGCGAATCTGGAACAGGCGAAAGCTGCGGTAGGGTCAGCAAAGATCAATCTTGGGTTCACAAAGATTAAAGCTCCTGTAAGCGGTTTCATCGGCAGAATTCCCCGCAGATTAGGCAGTTTAGTTGGCAGAAATGATCAGCAGCCTTTAACTACGCTTTCAGATGTACATGAAATCTATGCTTACTTTTCTATCGGGGAAAGCGACTTTATCAGTTTCAAATCACAGTTTTCAGGTAAAACACTGACAGAAAAAATCAAGCAGATCCCTCCGGTTTCCTTACTCCTTGCCGATAATACTATTTATACACACCAGGGACGTATCAGTATGGTAGACGGACAATTTGATAAGAATACGGGATCAATTATGCTGAGGGCAACATTTCCAAATGCAGATGGCTTGTTACGTGCAGGCAATACCGGAAAAATCAGAATTGATCAACTACACGAAAGCTCTTTACTGGTACCGCAGGCATCTACTCTGGAACTTCAGAATAAAGTGTTTGTCTACAAACTTGCAGACAGTAATAAACTCAGCAGAGTAATGATCGGCATTGAAGGTAAAAGTGGCACAGACTACATCATTAAAGCCGGTTTAAAGCCTGGTGACAAGATCGTATCCATGGGGCTTGACCGCTTGCATGAAGGCATGGTTATTCATCCTGGTTCTTCATCAGCCGCTGCAAAAGCCGGAAAATAATCAAATTAACATTTAGCCAGGCAATTAGAATTGTCTGGCCTCATTATACAATGAACCATGTTTAAGAAATTCATAGAAAGACCCGTATTGGCTACGGTGATCTCCATTTTACTGTTAATACTTGGGTTTTTAAGTATGACAAAACTCCCGGTCACTCAATTTCCTGAAATCGCACCACCAAGTGTATTCGTGACAGCGGTATATCCTGGTGCAAATGCAGAAACAGTAGCACGGACTGTTGCCCCTTCTTTAGAAGATGCAATTAATGGGGTAGAAAATATGACTTATATCAAGTCAACTTCAAGTAATGATGGCTCACTAAGTCTTCAGGTTTACTTTAAACTCGGTACAGATCCTGATCAGGCAGCAGTGAACGTACAGAACAGGGTATCTCAAGCCGTAAGTCAATTACCTACTGAGGTTGTTCAAATTGGTGTAACTACACAAAAGCAGCAGAATAGTATGATTATGTTCATGTCTATTTATGATGACAGTAAAAAATATGATGCTGCATTCGTAGAAAATTATGCGAAGATCAATGTGATTCCTGTGCTTAAAAGAGTTACAGGAGTTGGTAATGTTACTGTATTCGGAAACAAAGATTATGCGATGCGTATCTGGTTAAATCCGGAACAGATGGCCTCTTACGGTCTGACACCGCAAGAAGTAATGGCAGCTATTCAGGATCAGAATGTGGAAGCAGCCCCGGGAAAATTCGGTGAAGGCAGTAAAGAAGCATTTGAATATGTACTTAAATATAAAGGTAAATCTAATCAGCCTTCAGGCTTTGAAGAAATGATTATCCGCGCTAATGCTGATGGATCTGTTTTGCGTGTAAAAGACGTGGCGAAAGTTGAATTCGGCTCTTATACCTACAGTGGTGACACCTGGGTAAATGGTAAGTTCGGTGCAGGTATGGCTATTTACCAAACCGCAGGATCTAATGCGAACAAGGTACAGGAAGACATCAATGAGGCGATGTTGAAATTGTCAAAAACGTTTCCTAAAGGCTTAAAATATGAAACCCCTTTGAGTACAAAAGTTCAGCTTGATCAATCGATTTCGCAGGTAATCCACACCTTGATAGAAGCATTTATATTGGTTTTTATCGTGGTATTCATTTTCCTTCAGGACTTCAGATCGACCTTGATCCCTGCTATCGCCGTGCCGGTAGCAATTATTGGAACGTTCTTTTTTATGCAGTTATTCGGATTCTCGATTAACTTGTTAACGTTGTTCGCCCTGGTATTGGCCATCGGAATTGTAGTAGATGATGCCATCGTTGTCGTGGAGGCTGTCCATTCAAAAATGGAACATGAACATCTTGCCGCAAAACCGGCTACACTATCGGCTATGCACGATATAACCGGGGCAGTAATTTCGATTACCCTGGTTATGGCAGCTGTATTTTTACCAGTAGGTTTCATGGAGGGCCCGACGGGAGTATTCTACAGACAGTTTGCCTTTACCCTGGCCATCGCTATTGTAATTTCAGCAGTAAACGCCTTGACACTGAGCCCTGCATTATGTGCGTTATTTCTGAAAAACAATCATACAGCACCGGATAAAAAGACAAAGTTTAGCGACCGGCTCTTTACTGCATTCAATACCGGATTTTCAGCAATGACAGATCGGTATATCAAAAGTGTCAAAGTATTGATTCGTTTCAAATGGGCAAGTTTCGGTGCATTTGCCTTATTAATGCTTTTAACTTTCTGGATGCTGCGTACTACACCTAAAGGCTTTATTCCTGATGAAGATGGTAGTTTTATTGTATTTTCTTTAGCGATGCCAGCAGGATCTTCTTTAGACAGAACCGGAAAGGCATTGAAGAAAGCCGACAGCATAATTAAAACCATCCCTGCCGCCGAAGGAGTTACCAGTATTTCCGGTTATGATATGTTAAGTTCAGCCACCAGCCCATCATTTGGTGTAGGGTTCGTCAAACTAAAAGACCTCGATAAAAGAGGAGAGCTCAAAAACATTAATGAGATCATTGGCGTGATGAATCAAAAACTCTCTACCATTCTGGAAGGCAGTATATTCGTATTTACCATGCCAACTGTCCCTGGTTTTGGAAATGTCAGCGGATTAGAATTTGTTTTACAAGACCGTACAGGAGCCCAACTTGATAAATTCAGTGAAATCGCCCAGGGATTTACGCAAGAGTTGATGAAACGTAAAGAAATAGAGGCGGCATTCACTACTTTCAGAACAGACTATCCGCAGCTGGAAATGGAAGTCGATGCTGTAAAGGCAAAGCAACTTGGTGTTAGCATAAAGGAACTCATGGGAGTTATGCAAGCTTATTACGGCAGTATACAAGCTTCCGATTTTAACCGGTTCGGCAAATATTACAGAGTAGTTGTACAGGCAAATGTGGCTTCAAGAGCGACACCCGAATCGATGAATGGAATCTTTGTAAAGAACAACAATGGCCAGATGGTCCCTGTCAACACCTTAATTAAATTAAAAAGGGTTTATGGTCCTGAAACGGTAGCGCGTTATAATCTTTTTAATGCGATCAGTATTAATGCAATGGCTAAAGCCGGGTTCAGTACAGGCGATGCCATTAAAGCTACGGAGGAAGTGGCAGCTAAATATCTTCCTGAAGGTTATAGTTATGAATGGACTGGGATGTCGCTGGAAGAAAAAACCTCTGGCGGACAGGCAGCAACCGTATTTGGCTTATGCTTACTCTTCGTTTACTTCCTGCTGGCTGCTCAATATGAAAGTTATATTTTACCATTAGCAGTTATTCTTTCTGTTCCAGTAGGTATTCTGGGGGTATTGTTAGCTGTTAACCTGGCTGGGCTGGAAAACAACATTTATGTACAGGTAGCCATGGTTATGCTAATCGGCTTACTGGCAAAAAATGCCATTCTGATTATTGAATACGCCGTACAACGACGTAAAGCAGGAATGACCTTATTGGATTCAGCCATTGAAGCATCCAAACTCAGACTACGCCCGATCATTATGACCTCTCTTGCATTTATAGTCGGGTTGATTCCATTGATGCGGGCTGTTGGGCCATCGGCATTAGGCAACCGTTCCATTGGAACAGGTGCAGCAGGCGGCATGGTACTGGGTGTAATACTGGGTGTGTTTATTATCCCGGTACTCTATGTCGCCTTTCAGTATTTACATGAAAAAATAAGTGGTAAGCCTACTGCGATAGAAAGTTAACAGACCTTTAGAAATCCGAACATGAAACTGAATAAATATATATACCTTTTAGCTGTACTACTGGCATTCCAGGCCTGCAAAACCGGAAAAAACTATGTCAGGCCGCAAACTGTACTGCCCGCACAATTCAATACCAGTGCAGCAGCTTCAGGTAAAAGTATAGCAAATATTGCCTATAAAGATTTCTTCACAGAGCCAACCTTAAGACAATTAATAGACAGCGCGGTACTGCGTAATTTTGACCTGGCTTTTGCCATTAAGAATATAGAAAGTGCCAGATTAAGCTTAAAACAGGCAAATGCGAGCCTGTTCCCCGATCTTAATCTGCAAGTCAATGCAGCGACTAACAGGGCTTCTGACAACAGCATCAATGGGATGAGTGCCGCCATGTTTGCCGGATCTAAACATATAGAAGACTACAATGTGAGTTTAGGCTTATCTTGGGAAGCGGACATCTGGGGGAAAATCGGAAGACAAAAAGAAGCCGCGCTAGATACCTATCTGCAAACTGAAGCCGTTGCCAGAGCAGTTCAGACTCAGGTCGTAGCGAATGTAGCACAGGGATTTTTTAACCTGCTGATGTTGGATGCTCAATTGGAAATAGCACATCATAATGTTGTCTTGAACGACAGCACTTTAATGGTCATCCGTTTACAAAAAGAAGCAGGACAAGTCAATAGCCTTGCCGTTCAGCAAGCCGAAGCACAACGTCTTTCTGCAGCATTGCTTGTTCCGCAATTAGAACAAACAATTGCTATCCAGGAGAACGCGTTGAGGACATTAGCAGGTGCTCTACCTTCAAAAATTGAGAGAAAAGTGAGTCTGACAGCCTTTGCTGTACCGGAACACCTGACCACAGGTATTCCTGCAGATATACTGGCTATCAGGCCGGATGTTAAAGCGGCGGAATTAGCTGTTATGGCTGCCAATGCAAGGGTTGGAGCATCCCAGGCGAACATGTATCCTTCCTTAAATATCACAGCAAGCGGCGGCATTAACGCCTTTAAGGCAAGTAATTGGTTTAATATCCCCGGCTCACTGTTTGGTACAGTAGCCGGAGGATTAACACAGCCAATTTTTCAGCGCCGGCAATTAAAAACGCAATTTGAAATTGCCAGGGTAGAGAAAGATAAATCTGTTATCGAATTTAAGAGATCTGTAGTTAATGCGGTAACTGAGGTAACTGATGCACTTGTTAAACTGGAAAAGCTAAAAAAACAACGTGAATTAGAAGAATCAAGAGTACAAACTTTAAAACTGGCGATTAAAAATGCAGATATGCTGTTTAAAAATGGAATGGCAAATTATCTGGAGATCATTACTGCACAAAGTAACGTATTGCAAAGTGAATTGAACCTCATGGACATAGAACGTCAGCAGCTGGGTGCAATGGTAGATCTTTACCGTTCATTGGGCGGAGGATGGAATTAGTTGTGTAAAAGCCAGAATTGTTTTAGATATTTGCAGAATAAATATCGCTGAAATCCTATTTAACGATCTCCCGATCCTATTTACTCTCATTATCTAAAACAATAACATGGCAACGCCGGCAACAAAAGAACATGCAAAGAATATCGCACTGATAATTTTAGGAACCCTTATTTTCGCCTCGGGTATCAATTATTTTGCTATTCCTAATAAATTGTCTGAAGGTGGGGTGATTGGTCTGACCATTGTTGCCTTTTACTATTTTCATTGGTCACCTGGTATTCTGAACCTGATTCTGAATGCTATACTGATGGCAATAGGCTATAAGCTACTCGACAAACGTACAATTGTTTATACGTTGTTTGGTATATTTTTCTCTTCCCTATTTTTATTCCTTACAGAAAACACACATGCTCCTTTAACTTCCGATCCATTGCTTGCGGCTATATTTGCAGGTTTGTTTGTTGGCGGAGGTATAGGCCTGGTCTTTCTTTCTGGAGGAACAACAGGTGGCTCAGCTATTATTGCAAGGCTATTTCAGAAGCTTTGGGGATGGAAACTAGGTACAGCAATGCTGATCGTTGACATCGTAGTGATCGGGCTTTCTACTTTTATTATTGGACCTGAAAAAACAATGTACACCTTAGTTGCCGTTTATATTGGGGCAAGAGTTGTAGATTTTATCGTTGAAGGATTTAACACTAAGAAAGCAGTGACCATTATCTCTGCACAATCGGTAATGATTGCTGAAAAAATAACAATGGGCCTGGTTAGAGGGGCAACGGTACTACATGGTCATGGCGCTTATACGAAAGACCGTAAAGAGGTTATTTATGTAGTGATCAGCAAACCTGAGCTTATAGAATTAAAAACGATGGTACATGAAACAGATCCTGATGCCTTTGTGGTCATTCATGATGTGCATGACGTTTTCGGCAAAGGATTCACCATCTAAAAAAAGGCTTGCAATTAGGTTTGCAAGCCTTTTTTATGCTATTTTTTCTCTAAAAGCTGTTGTGCTGCTGTCACCCAATTTTGCGCCGGTGTCAATATATAATCCGGCTTGATCCCAACATTGTCTATACCAAGTCCCATATCAACCCTTCTGCTGCGACTGGTCGCATAATGCAGCGCATAAGGCATACAGCTAAAAGAAATATCTCTGACATTGGCGTAATCCAGTACCCCGGCAGAACTTTCGCCAATCACAATGATCTTTTTACTCTGTTTTGCAGTCAAAAGAAATTGCTCAGTAGTTGATCCGCTGCCTTTATTAATCAAGACTACAATCTTTTTAGGGAAAACTTTGATGCTGTCCAATACTAAATCATTGTCTGCCCCCAGATTAATGAACTGATCACGATGAAGTTGCATAGCCTTTATCTTTTCACGGATAAATACTTTCTGATCTTCAGGAATATCATTCATTTTTAATAATCCTCTCCAACCTTCCTCATTATCTTCTGAGGCAAGAATATCTGGTCCAATGGTTTTAATTTTATTGGTATATAAATAAGGAAGCAGGGGCCTGTAAGAGAAATCTGCCCCGCCACCGTTATTTCTTAAATCCAGAATCAGGTTAGGTGTTTTCTCCAGAATAACCTGATTTGCCTGAATTGCGGAGTCGATACTTTTAGCATTTCTTTGATTAAAAGTTCCGATCTGGATATAAAATGTCTGATTCGAAAGTAATTTGCAGGAGATATCACTTGTCAGTATTTTTTCTGTTTTTATCCCCTCAGTACCTTCTCTTTGCCAATCACCAAATCCATTTTGACTCAGCTTTAAAGTGACAGATTCTGGTGTATAATATTTATCATATATGATTCCTTTAAAGGTATTTTTCTGAGCCTTCAATTCCAACATGACCGAACCGGGCTTCCATGCTTTATTTCTGGATTCTAGAATTACTCCTGCATAATCCCGAAAACCGTTTTCACTTTTGACCAGTGCAACTTTATAAACAGAATCTTTGCTCCAGTAAATACCTGCTGTTCCTGCAGAATTCTTTAAACTATCTATATCCTGAGCACTAATTTCCTGTTTTTCAAGACCAGCGATTAACCTGTCCTGATCTGCATCATATTTTTCTTTAGAAAGTCTGTTACGTCCAACTTCAATATGCCCGTCTTTAAAAAAGCCGATCCATTCATTAATCAAATTAATGCAGTAAGGTGATGAGGTGATCTTTTTAGAGCGTTCCAATACCTGGGCAGCATATTTCTGATAAGCTACTTGAGTTTTAGGGTTTACTTTATCTCTGAATCCGGCATAATTCTTTTCAATCTTATGCTTAACATATTGAAATTCTTCAGCACAATTACAGTCTTGAGAGAAGCCGCGGGGCTGGAATAGAAAAAAAAGAAGGAGAGAAACAAGAGTTACTTTCATAGGGGCCAAACTGGTAATTGATCAAATATAATTATATCTATAAGATCAGCACAGCAATAAGGAAATACAGCAGATTTTTTACAGAATTTCCAATGTTTATCGGAGCAAGCATCACTCAGTTAAAATTTGATAAATTGAATTAATTGAATTTATCCATTTAAATCCTCAACAGAAGACATATTCAATTGAATCAGAATAATATATTTCAAAATTGTCATATTAATAAATTTAAAAAGAAATCAAGCGGATAATATATCAAATACGCAAAATAATAACTGCATTTATTATTAAATAATATAAATATTAAATACAATTATTTTACTATTTGAAATAGTTACATTTATTTTAAGTATCAAATACCTGATACACAACAACCTAACCAAACCTATGAAAAACTTAACCATTTTCAATCTGTTAAAATCTAAAACAGCATTGTTCGTTTTAGCAGGCACAATGATTCTTGCCTCTTGTAAAAAAGAAGTCGAAGTCCAAAACCCTGGTTCACAGGATGTTTCTACAACAAAAGTTGATGCTGAAGTATGGCGTAAAGCTAATTTGACCAATTATGAATCGTTCCCCCTTCCCGGGAGTCCGGAATGTGAGGAATTTAATGGCTGTACCTGGGCCGGTCAATTTGCATTTCTTTCCGGGAAACAAACTTTAAGCTGGGTAAAAGCAAACAATATTGTTTCTATCCACTCAAAAGACGCAGGTAAGTATAAGCTAAAAACATTTAGAATCAGACAAGGAAGTAAACAAATTGATGCTAAAGTGTACGACAATTGTTCTGATTCTGACTGTAGTGGATGCTGTACTATCAATGCCAATGAAAACGGAATTGGCTTCCTGATAGATCTTGAAAAATATACAATGCAGCGTTTCGGATCGGGAGAAGGCATTGTAGAATGGCGATGTCTTGATTGTTAATCATAATCAACCTGTCATCAAAGTCTTTTAATTAGCTATAAAGAGCGTTGTGAAAAATAAATGGGGAGTTTTCTGATTCGGGAAGCTCCCCTTTATACTATATGATATTTTAGATTTCTTATCTTTCCAGCAATATATAGCTCAAATTTAATCCATGAAAAAATTAGTATTCGCTATCCTTGCTTTATCCTTTATGGCATGTAAACAGGAAAATGACGACAAAGTTAAAGAAGTAGATAAAAATGGTTCAGTGGAATCTAAAGTTCATATTTCGCATCTGAATGATTCACTTGACGTAATGAAGACTGAAAATATATTCTGGGTTAAGAACAAGGACGTTAAAAGAGTAACGCGATTAGACACCATTCCCGCTCTTGGAACCTCAACTGAAAAGGGAGAAAACAGTTCTGGTCAGGATACCGTTTTAAAAGTCAAAAAAAACTACCAGCTCTTTATTACCGTAAATTAATATGAAGAAATCAAAAGTCGTAAACCTGGTGCTGATTACCGCAACTCTGGCCTCCTGCAGTAAGCCTAAACCAGACTGGGACTCCAATGAAGTGTATATGCGGTCTGATACTACTGCAAATTACACACACACCCAGGGCATGTATCTCTCTCCATTTTTGTGGTACTATGCCTTCAGGCCTTATGGCATGTTTTATGGAGGCAGGTATCATCATTCCGGTTATTACTCCTCGTCACTTTCTGAGCGCTCTAACATTGGCAGATCGGCCATGAAAGGCGCAGCAATAAGAGGTGGTTTTGGGAGTTCACATTCATTTTCAGTTTCCTCCTGATGCAAAGACATTCCATTACCCCCAGAAACAATTGGCAGGCCGCAGTAGAAAAACTAGGTTTTGGCTTTCATACAGCAGATGTCCCTTATTGGAATGAAAATGCCTATTATGAGTTTTCACTTTCGGAAGTCAATAAAATTGAAGTTGCTACAGCCGAACTTTGGGGCATGTGCCTGGAAGCTGTACAGTATGTTATAGACCAAAAGTTATACCACAAATTTGCGATTCCTGACAAGGCGGCAGCAGTTATAGAAAAGAGCTGGAATGATGATGTTCCTGCTATCTATGGCCGTTTTGATTTTGGCTTTGACGGTACAGACTTAAAATTATTCGAATTTAACGCGGATACACCGACCTCTTTATTTGAGGCAGGTATTGTACAATGGTTCTGGTTACAGGATTTTGCGTCTCATAAGGATCAATTTAACTCCGTACATGAACGCCTGATTGATTACTGGAAGTATTTAAAACCCTATCTCCATGAGGGGACTTTACATTTTACCTGCGTCAAGCAGTCACTGGAAGACTTGACTACAGCAGAATACATGAGAGATTGTGCTATTCAGGCCGGTATACCAACAAAGCTTGTTTTTATTGATGATATAGGCTGGAATCAGGAAGAATGCGAGTTTGTAGATTTAGATGATCAGGAGATTAAAAACATTTTCAAGCTTTATCCCTGGGAATGGATGGTCAATGAACCATTTTTTGATCAGCTTCTCTTAAATCCGGAAGTATACTGGATTGAGCCTGCATGGAAAATGATTCTTTCTAATAAGGCTATATTACCTGTTTTATGGAAATTATATCCTAATTGCCCTTATATTCTGGAATGTTATTTTGAAGAAGAAAACAGCCTGAAGGATTATGTAAAAAAACCAATCTATTCAAGAGAAGGAGCAAATATCAGCATTGTTAAAAATGGGCAAATAATAGAGGAAACAAGGGGCATCTATGGCAAAGAAGGCTTTATCTGCCAGAAGACATTTATCATCCCCAGATTTGACAATAAGGTTCCAATTATCGGATCATGGATTATTGGCCAGCAGCCTTCGGGCATGGGAATTCGGGAAGATGATAGTTTAATTACCGGAAACACGTCTTGTTTCGTTCCGCACCTGATTAACAATTAGCTATCTTAATTTTCTAAATATTACTGGTTAATTAGAATTATGAAAATAAAGTTCCTATAGTTATCTTGTTTTCTAGCTATTTCTGTATGCTATCAAATCTTTTGGCTCAAACTGACGATAAAACGAAAGCAGAACTAAGAAAAGTTAAATCAGGATTAATAGCACCCGGTTCGTTTTGCAGGGGATTCCATATGGACTATTGAAGGATGGATGAAACACTTTGGAGTTCCAGAGCTTAACATAGCAGTCATCAGGGAAACAGACTGACGGAAAAGACACACTTATCCGGAAATTTTCTCCTGCCGGGCCCTGAGCTACAGCTGAAGACCTTACGAAATTTACAATTGATGTACAATTAACCATAAAAGAACAAGTCCATTTATAGAAAACGCAGAAGAACCTGAAGAACTATTTAAAGTTGCAGTAAACACTTAAGCATTACGAAATTGGGAAACACAGACTAAAATCGTTCGTAATCCTACTGATCATATCAAGCATATAGCCTCTGTTTTGAATATCGATTCTGTTCCTTATGTAAATCCGGAGCTAAAATCTGAAGAAAAATTCCTTTTGAATTCATACTGGATGATCAGTTTGAAAAAGCATTTTCAGCATACGAGCAGGCAAAACTGAGAGCCAGGAACATTTTTCGCTAAGCCAGACCTACACCAACACACTAAGGCACAATTATTTAAAGCCAAATAATCCAAAAAATTATATATTTTTAAAATTAACACAGTATTACCCTAATAGCGGGGATGTTTACGATTGCCTTGTCGAGGCTTATCTGGCGGCAGGAGATAATGATCAAGCAAAAATCAACTACTTATTATCATTGAAACTTGATCCAAATAATGCGAATGCAGCTAAAGTTATTAAGAGCCTGAATTAGAAAATGGCCTGCCTAATATATCCACTACATTTGTGAGTTTAATTTAACTCGTGTTTAATACTCCCTCAATAATCATTGCGGAATTAATTCTCCCGGTAACAATACCGATACAAAGTAATATTTCTAAATATTCTATTTATATTTCCAATATAGAAATAAAACAGAATTGAGACCATTAAAAGAAATAATATTTCAATAAAAACACGTTAATAAATACCCTAAATTAAATATAAACCAACAAAAAAGAATCATATTACACCCTACGTAATCAACTAAAACTTACATTCATGTATTCAAAAACGACTAAACACGCTCTTTTCTTAGCTGCATTCTTACTTACACTTTCGTCGTGTAAAAAGGACCACAATGTAATCCCTCAAAAGGAGCAGACTACTGACAAAAAAGTAAATTATATTCCGTCTGCGGATTTAACCTGGACCAACCAAACTTACCCTTGGTTTAATACCAATATTCTCTCTCCGTTTGCAGGTGGAACTTCCAGAGAATTTCCTACAGAATACATGAGTGATATGAAACCATCAGATGGATGGGAGCTCTATATGAATACCTTTGCTGTAAATCCGGTTGATACTCAGAAAAAGTATTTTGTTATATATAACCGGTACAGGGGGCTTTTAAGGATCTATTATTATCTGGATAATAATAATTTTAGTCCAACAAAAAACATTATCTGGGAACTCGGCTTAAATGGCACCGCAAACAATTCCAAAGTATTAAACTTTGAACAAGGGGAATTAATCGACAACTCCATTAAATTACAATATACCACCAGAGTACAGCTTGAGAAAAAAGTGCAACCGAATGGCTGCTGGTACGCAGAACAATTTGAATTGTCTTATGACGAATCTATTTATCCTCAAAGTTACGCAGCTAATGTTTTAAAAATAGGGCTAATGGGACAAGACGTCACTAAATATAGTTTCACAGGCAGTCAAACCGGTACAATTGACGGAACAATACAGGTTCCACAAAAAACAGGAAGTTCATTGTGGTCAACATTAGTTAATGGTGCGATGAACCTGGGTCTGGGAGCTATTAGTTCAGGTGCCTCTACTGCATTAACAGCTATCTTCAAAGATGGACTTAGTAAATTAAAAATGGACCAAATAAAAGAAGGAGCTCTTAAATCTATTACAGCATCCAGCATCATTAAAGATCTTCCAAAAAGTATATTTAACGCTATCTTAGGCAAAAATAATACGGGGACCACTTACAGTACAGAGAAGGTAAACCTAAAAATAAATACTTCCATAAAACTTGAGGGGACCGGGACTGGCTCGCCTACAGGTCTGGGAACTTTCGATGTCCTTTTCTCCGGGACACAAAATCTAACCGCCCCAGAAAGTGGAGTAATTCCTATATACACTAAAAAACTAGGGGTTTTTAACATTGTAGGTACTCCAATTATCAACAAATGGATGTATAAATACAGTGGCGAGGTTGACTCTCAGACAACAGCACTATTTGCTCTTGACCATAACTCTTTTTCCATGATATGGAACCCTGATTTGATTAACCAGACACCAGAAGGTGCGAGCATTCAGAATTTAAGAAAGCAATTTGTTTTAATTGATGTTACGAGTCCGGTATCAGGAACCGGATATGTAGGCGAATACATTACACCTCAAAACGAAACCTTATTGGCCATGACAGGTGACGGTACAGCCTCTTTTACAAGAACTTTTAAAACAGGCCAGGCTCCTTCATGGAGACCATCAGTAGGAGCTTATGCAGTAAGGATTTCCTTTGACGTGGTACCGAACAACGGAAGCCCAATAACAACAATTGTCAAAACCATTCTAGGCACTTCTGCTAACGTTGATCCGAACAATTAAATTGGTTACCTCACAATATTTTAAGAACCTGCTGACAATAAATCATACTACTGCCAGCAGGCTCTTATCATTTTTAGATCTGGCTTCTTTAACCAAAACTGATCCTGGCTTTCCTCTTTGAATTATTTAACTTTGTACATGAGTTCAATAGAGGAAACTGGCATTACCGACCAATATTTAGACAATATACAAAGCGAGCGTACCCAATTCAGGGTTGCAAATACTTGTACGGCTACCTGCAGCCTGACTTCATATAATCGTCGTGACTTCTATAAAATCACGCTGACACTATCAGGAAACAGCATGCTGTATTATGCAAATAAGGCTATCGAAATTAACCAGCCAGCCCTGGTATTTACTAATCCGAAGATTCCTTACTCCTGGGAAGGTAACCATGAAGCTTCTGTAAGCCATTTTTGTGTTTTCACTAAAGAGTTTCTTCAGGAAAACGGACGTATGCACAATCTGGAAGACTCCAGTTTATTTAAGCCTGGAGGAGATCTTATTTATTTTCTGACAGCCCAGCAAGCCGACCACCTCACCAATATCTTCGCCAAGATGAAACTGGAGCAGGAAGGCGACTATGTGCATAAGAATGACCTGATTCGCAGTTACTTGAGCCTCATTATTCATGAGGCCATAAAGATGCAACCAGCTTCCGCTTACTTTACTCCGCAAAAAGCATCATCCCGGATTGCCAAACTATTTCTGGATCTTTTAGAAAGACAGTTTCCTGTAGATTCACAACAGTATACGCTCATTCTCAAAAAAGCAAGTGATTATGCCGATCAGCTGGCTGTACATGTCAATCATTTGAATGCAGCTGTAAGGGAAGTAACGGGGCGATCAACTACAACTCATATTAATAACAGGATATTGTCTGAGGCAAGGTCCCTGCTCATACATACCGACTGGAATGTAGCAGAAATAGCCAGAAGCCTGGGCTTTGATTACGCTTCTTATTTCAACAACTTTTTTAAAAAACATACCGGACTTACGCCAATGGCATTACGCAAAACTCTTTGAAAAGTATAATTAATGCTTTGAATTTTGTAGCTATGATCCAGACTGCAGGTTATACATTTGAATAATATAAAACATAAGATCTTAACCATGATACAAGCCA
Source organism: Pedobacter cryoconitis (assembly GCF_003259615.1). Classification (GTDB taxonomy): domain Bacteria; phylum Bacteroidota; class Bacteroidia; order Sphingobacteriales; family Sphingobacteriaceae; genus Pedobacter; species Pedobacter cryoconitis. The sequence goes on from NZ_QLLR01000003.1 coordinate 66,496, forward strand.
AAGGATATGCAGCACAAGATGCTCAAACAGACTTAGCTCCCTGGAGTTTTGAACACAGAGAAGTAGGGCCGCATGACGTTCAAATTGAAATATCATATTGTGGCGTTTGCCACTCTGACCTTCACCAAATCAAGAATGATTGGTTTCCTGGTATATTCCCAATGGTACCAGGCCATGAAATCGTAGGCAAGATTGTCAAAGTTGGTGAACATGTAAAAAAATTCAGTACAGGAGAACTTGCTGGTGTTGGCTGCATGGTCGATTCTTGCCAGGTTTGCGAAAATTGCAAAGACGGACTAGAACAATACTGTCTGGAAGGAAGTACTCAGACTTATAATAACAATGACAGATCAGGAGTACCAACTTATGGAGGTTATTCTAATACGATTGTAGTTCGTGAAGAATTTGTATTGCACATTTCTGAGAAATTAGCGCTGGCTGCAACAGCACCATTGCTTTGTGCAGGTATTACTACTTATTCGCCTTTACGCCACTGGAAAGTTGGTAAAGGTCATAAACTTGCCGTTTTAGGATTAGGCGGATTAGGACACATGGGCGTTAAGTTTGGTGTAGCTTTCGGTGCTGAAGTAACGGTATTGAGCACTTCTCCTGCAAAAGAAGAAGCGGCAAAAGCATTAGGAGCGCATCACTTTGTAGTTACTTCAGATCCTGCTCAGCTTGAAGCTGTAAAGGGTTCATTTGACTTTATTCTGGATACTGTATCTGCTGTACACGACATGGACATGTATATTTCCTTATTGCGCACAAATGGTACACATATCTGTGTAGGTGTTCCATCTGAAGCTTATGCTATTCAACCGTTTTCTTTATTGGGCGGACGTAAAAGCGTTGCAGGTTCAGGTATCGGTGGAATAGCTGAAACTCAGGAAATGCTTGATTTCTGTGCAGAACATGATATTGTTTCTGATGTTGAGGTTATCGACATTAAAGATATTACTGCAGCTTACGAAAGAATGCTAAAGGGTGATGTCCGTTATAGATTTGTGATTGACATGGCAACTCTTTAAGTGTAAGCTTAATAAGCATGCCGTAATTAAGAAGAAAAGCCACTATTGATAGAGTGCTCCCACAAGTTTAAATGAACTATTGGGAGCATTTTCATGAGTAGAACAAAACTAAGTGCAGAATCAAGAGCAACAACTACTGAACCTCAAAGAAGTTTTAATCTGGCTGGAAGCGATTAAAAATTATTACTGCAGGCTTAGGCCCATCCGAAGTGGAACCAGAGTAGTTTAAAGTCAGCTTGTATCTATCCATCACATATGTGGCATTTTCAAGATAAGTACTGGTCACTGGAGTCCTTGAAATAACCCAATCATTATTTTGTCTTACTACTATTTCCTTAAAATTTGCAATCAGCTTGTTTTCCTGTGTGCTATATGTACCCTGTATATAAGTCACTTGTCTGGAAGCATGATCGGAGGTTGTAAAATAAATACTGTCCTTTGAAAACATCAATCCTCTTGACGATTTCCCGGCCTCATTAGCAGACACATCTTCTGACCAGGAACCAACTAATTCAGGAGGAGAAACCACAGCCAGTTTATCTTTTTTACAGGCGATCACTACTATGAGCAGGAACAATAATAAACATTTCCAAATTGGTGTGGCTTTCATAAGTATAATTTTATTCTGAAACGATATACCAAAGAAATTCTCTACAGCTATATAAAAATAACAAATTAAATTGACAAACAATTAAGTATAAAAAAATTAACACAACTCCATAATTAGATGGAATGAGCAAGATTAATTATCAAGCCCATTCACTAACAGAAATTTATGGTGTGATGTTTTAGGTTTATAAAACACATGAACATACTTATTAAGCATCAATTATATCAATAAAAGATATTAACACACATATAAACAAAACAATTTATTGGATCGCAGGAACTGCGCCCTCTAACTTTAACCAACCCAAATAACATCTTAAAAAGTCTTTAGATTATGTCTAAAGGCTTTTTAAGATGGACAAAAATATTAAAAGTTAGGAATACCCCAATAATACACATTATTATTGTTAAGCTCAGCCTGAGGGCCCGGAACATACTGCAAAGAAGCCATCGGCACATTCTCAAGCTCTTTAAACTCATAGGTTCTGTTAGTTACAGATTCACCCGGAAATATAAAATTAAAAAATCCGTATTGCGGAAGGGTACGTCCGGTGCCTGTATATACTAATTGAAATGAACCTTCAAGAATTTTCTTAGCAGGTGTATTATTTTTTAAAGTATATGAAATTCTATAAAAAGCAGTTCCTGATCCATTTTTACTACTGGTAAACGAATTTAGAATTACTGTCAGGCCATCAGCCATAACGTACTCCCTTCCCACTTGTGCAATAATCAAATTTGGCAAACCAGTACCAGGATTAGTGCCCGGATTGGTACCAGGGTTTGTACCTGGGTTAGTGCCAGGGTTAGTGGCCGGAGTATGATTTGATACGTAAACTACTTTATTTGCCGTGATATTATATTTTAAAGTATCTAATAACGTAAATTTATTTTCATAAACTACAGTTAAAACATCTTTATTCACCTCCTTATTTTTAAAAACTGGTTCATCAGTAATAGCAGTCCATACATTCTCACCAAAAATGTTTTTGATGGCTAGTTTAGGCTTAATTGAAATGAATGATGTATTAGAAAATACAATATCCTCATTTGAAGGGATAACTTTGATTTCCTTTTCATTATTTATGATTTCACCGGTTTTAGTTATCTGGATAATCTTTCCACCGGCCCTTGGATTAAAATGTAATTCCTTTGTTTCATTATATACCAAAATTGTTTCCATTAAATTTGACATGCTTGAATAGGTTACTTTATCGAAACTAATCTCTTTTTCAAGTTTTCCGGTATTGTCATCTATCAGCATCAAATTCGTAGATAAAGGACTACCCTCCTTTACTGAAACGTGGAAAAGGCCAATTTTGTCCTTATCTATCCTGTTAAAGTTATAAGCATGAGATGTTTCAGCTTCTTTATTCTTTGAATCTATAGTAATCTCCCATAATAAGACACCTTCCTTATTGTATTTTGAAGTCCAGAAAGCATTTTTATCATTGATTTTCCTAGATCCACTTATATAAGTTGTATGGCTTTCTTCATCTTTATTAAGATAAAAAGAGGTAATAGATTTAGGGTCTTTCACTTCACAACCTGTAAGGCTAAGTATTTTTTTATAGAGAACGTTACTGGTATCAGAATTTACCGGGGTAATTTCAGGAGTAACAACTTTATCAGGTTTATTACTGTCTTTAGAACAGGAAGCCATTATAGAAAGTAGTATGATAACAATGAAATAGAGTTTCTTCATGAATATTTAAATTTTAAATTTTCCGTAAAAATACTCTTTACAAACAACTAATGGTAATTTATATGATAATCAATGTAATTATTAAATATATAATTAACACTCTAATTGCCCTGATAACTAATCAATATCAAATTTATTTTTATTTCTCAGAAAGACTGTGCTACTAGGGGCACCTACACAATCATTTATTTTTTACCTTAAAGAGGCAACGTATCGATTAACTATCGATCGTCAATGGCTCATCAAGAGTAATGCGAAAATCGATTTTAGTAAGACAATATACACCGTTTAAAAAGAAACCCCATAACTCACTAATATTTAATCAGTTTGTTATGGGGTTAGTGGTCCCGACGAGAATCGAACTCATATCTAAAGTTTAGGAAACTTCTATTCTATCCGTTGAACTACGGGACCTGTACTACCTGATTACGCTTCCACTTACATGGTTTTGTAAAGGCGACACAAAAGTAAGTTTTCCATCTGAATTTTCAGACATTAAAATCATTCCCTGAGATAAAATACCTTTAATCTCTCTCGGAGCAAGATTGATCAACAAGCTAACCTGCTGACCAACTACCTCTTCAGGAGTAAAATACTCAGCAATTCCCGAAACAACCGTACGTTCATCCAAACCCGTATCTAAAGTAAGTTTCAACAACTTCTTGGTTTTCTCTACCTTTTCAGCAGCGATTATTGTCGCTACACGAATATCCATCGCACTAAACTGATCGAAATCTATATTCTCTTTAGCAGGAGATACGACTACATTGGCCGCTATATTATCAACTTTACTCTGGTTTAACTTGTCAATCTGAGCCTGAACATCAGTATCCTCAACTTTCTCAAACAACAAAGCAGTTTCATTTAGCTGGTGATCCGGTTGCAACAAATCTATTTTGCCGGCATCCCCCCATAAATGTGCCTCATGATTCAACATTCCTCTTAGCTTATCTGCCGTGAATGGTAAAAATGGCTCTATTAAAATCTCCAGGCTGGCAACAATCTGCAAACTGATATTTAAAATAGTTCTTACCCTGTCCTCATTAGTTTTAATAACCTTCCACGGCTCAGTTTCAGCCAGGTATTTATTTCCTAAACGCGCAACGTTCATCACATCAGTCAAAGCCTCTCTGAATCTGTAACTTTCAATAGAAGCACTGATTTTCGAAGGATATAATGCCAATTCATCAATCACCTGCTGATCTTGCTCGTTTAACGTCATTAGCGCAGGCACCTTGCCCTCAAAATACTTATGCGTCAATACAACTACTCTATTGATAAAATTGCCTAATACAGCAACTAACTCATTATTATTTCTTGCCTGAAAATCTTTCCAGGTAAAATCATTATCCTTAGTTTCAGGCGCAGTTGCAGTCAAAACATAACGCAGCACGTCCTGTTTATCCTTAAATTCAACCAGGTACTCATTCAACCATACCGCCCAATTCTTAGAAGTAGAGATTTTCTGCCCCTCTAAATTCAAGAACTCATTCGCAGGAACATTGTCAGCCAGGATATAATCTCCATGCGCCATTAACATGGCCGGAAAAATAATACAATGAAATACAATGTTATCCTTACCGATGAAATGAACCAGTTTAGTCGCATCATCTTTCCAGTAATCTTCCCATTTGCCCTCCACTACATTATCCTTGTTCAGATAATACTCATCAGCCTTCGGATTTTGACCTTCCACACCAGCATAACGGAACAATTCTTTTGTAGCCGAGATATAACCTATCGGCGCATCAAACCAAACATATAAAACTTTGCCCTCAGCATCTTTTACAGGAACTTTTACACCCCAGTCCAGATCACGGGTCATAGCCCTTGGCTGTAAACCTGCATTTAACCAGCTATGACACTGACCAGCAACATTCGGTTTCCATTCCTTATGGCCTTCAATATAAGTTCTTAGTTGCTCTTCGTATTTCTCTAATGGCAAGAACCAGTTTTTTGTCTCTCTGCGAACCGGAGGCTCACCAGATAAAGTTGACTTTGGATTAATCAGGTCAGTCGCATTCAAAGTACTTCCGCAATTCTCACACTGATCACCATAAGCATTTTCGTTACCGCATTTCGGACAGGTTCCCGTGATATAACGATCAGCCAAAAAAGTTTGCGCTTTCTCATCATAATACTGCTCAGTTACTTCTTCCGTAAAGATGCCTTTATCATAAAGAGTTTTAAAGAAATCAGATGCCGTTTCGTGGTGCATTTCAGAAGAAGTACGGTGATAAATATCAAAAGATACGCCGAACTCTTTAAAAGAATCCCCTATGATTTTATGGTACTTATCAACCACAACCTGTGGAGTAACACCTTCTTTTTTAGCCTTTAATGTAATGGGTACACCATTTTCATCAGAGCCACAAATAAATTTAACGTCTCTTTTATTTGAACGAAGGTAACGTACATAAGTATCAGCAGGCAAATAAACACCAGCTAAATGCCCAATATGTACTGGACCATTCGTATAGGGTAAAGCCGCCGTAACGGTATATCTTTTTATCTTACTGTTATCCAAAACTATTTATATTATTTTATCAAAGATAAGATTTTTGACCCTGAATAAACAGCCCGGAAGCAAGATTTAATAAAACATAAAAAGGGTGCCCGAAATGATCAGGCACCCTTTTTAAAGAATAAAATAGTACCGCTATTTATCTACATACACTCTCACATAAGTAGGAACAATTACCTGACCATTGTCTAAAGTGATCATGAAGTAAAAGTTTCTGGCAAGAAAGCTGGTTGCAGTACCTGATGTTGCCAAAGTTGGCACATTAGCAGGCAATGTATTTGTTTTCTTAACATACTCGTCCAAAGTTGTATTGAATGTAATTGAAGTCGTTCCATTACCTGCGATAGGTGTTGGAAAGTATAAACCTGTTGTAGTCTGTACACTTCCATATGATGTACCCGCTGCTACTCTGGTGATTTCCTTTATTGTTCTTCCTGAACTTGCAGGAATTTCAAGAACAATTTTAATAGCACCGCCACCACCAAACGAGGTACTAACTGCTGGAGCTGTAAAAATCCCGATTTTATTCGTTACCGTTACAGGAACGTCAGGAAAATTATTCTCTAGTGAGATGTTTTCCTTTTTACAAGAAGTCATCGCCATCGTAATAATTACACCCAGGGATAATATTGATTTTATATATAATTTCATAATATTCGTTTATAATAGTTACTTAATAGCTTATAATCCCCACCAAACTTTCTGATCAGTCTTAGGACGAGGCTTAGGTTGATTTGGGTTACCGTTTGCTTCATTTGTAGTGTAAGGTAAACGCTTAGGAATAACAGATGGATTATCACCACCAGTAACGTTTAACGCTAACGCTAACACAGGAAACCCGGTTCTTCTGTAATCATTATAAGCCTCAAAACCATTACCAACCCAAGATAGATACTTTTGAGTAATAATTTGTTTCAATTTATCCTGAGTACTTCCTGTTAAAGTAACTGTATTTGAATTACTGGTAAAATACGTACTAATTTCTGCAGCAGTCATACCTGCTTTAGTCATAGAGGCAGTTATACCAGCCTGGTATAATACATTTGCATCGCCAGCAGTACCTAAAGTAAGAGCCGCTTCAGCCAGGTTAAATTTGGTTTGAAAAGCAGTTAATAATCTTACAGGAGCCTCGCCAGTTGCACCTACCACATACGTATTATAGATAGAACGGGTGGCAAGAGTTGGTGCTGCCACACTCGCACCGTTTTCATAAGCTGTGAATTTACCACCTGGTTTAGTATAGAATTTAGCTAGTCTAACGGTATCATTTACCGATCTTGATAAAGTCAGTAAGCGTGAGCTTAACATCTCATTATTTTTGAAACTTCCACTAATGTCCTGAACATACATTGGATTCTGGTTATTCAATGCAGTTGAAAAAGGAACGGCAAAGTCAAATTTTCCATCATCAATAAGCCCATCTACACTTGCCAATACAGCTGTAACTGTAGATGTGGCCAATGGCTTATTTACATTCGAAACAGTAATTGCAAACTTTAACAACAATGAATTCGCTGCTCTTTTCCATTTAGAAAGATCGCCACCATAAACAAGATCATCTGCACCAGGAACTAAAACAGATGATTTATTTAAATCAGCAACTCCAGCTTTTACCAAATCGAAAAGACCAGTGATTCCCAGGGTTGTGTTCCCTTGGTAAATATCCTCTTGTTTATCATAGCGTGGTTGAGGGATTTCCAAACCTAGACCTGCCTGAGAATATGGAACATCACCCCATAGGTCAGTTGCCATAGAGATAATATAGGCCAGCTCAATTTTTGCAATTCCTGAATAAGCAGGGTTCGTAGACTCATTATTTTTAATAATGATTTTTAAGTTATTTACAATACCACTATAGATCTCAAAATCCCATTGGTTGTTAAATGAACCATCGTAATTATAAGAATCATATGTAAGTGCAGAATTTGTTATTCCTGCATTGTACTGAACAAGTATCGAGGAAACCCTTCCCAGCTCATTTGCATTCGTGAATCCCAGACCGATTGTTGTGTTTGGCAAAAGTACTCTTGCAGGAACATCAGTTGGTAAATTTGGGTTTTGATTTATATCTGTATATTTTTTGCAGGATGCAAGCGAAAGCGTACACAATGCAAGTACTATTGTCTTTTTCATATCTATATCTTTTAATATTCTCATTAGAAAGTAACTCTTAAACTAGCACCGAAGTTTCTGGTATTTGGAGCACTTTGAAGTTCCAATCCACGAATATTTCCAGCTCCCTGAGTACTTAACTCTGGATCTACAGGGCTATTTGGTGCGTAATAATAAAGGTTTCTTCCATAAACTGTTAAACGAATATTTTTAATAGCTTTTGTTTTTAAAACACTTCCAGCAAGATCGTAGCTCAAAGTTATTTCTCTTATTCTAAATGTTGTTGCATCAAATACGTTGAATTCGCCGCCTCCGATTCCACCAAAACCACCGTTCCAGTAACTCTGTCCAGGAATTTGAATGTTATTTTGCCTGAAAGTTCCATCACTATTTTGGATGACACCAGGTAAAATATGTGGTTGCTCACGATCCACAGCAGTAACCTCAAGAGAACCATTCGCTCTTAGTGTAGATGCTGTCCATGAAACGATATCGCCTCCTTTTTTGAAATCGACTAATCCTGAGAAAGTAAAGTTTTTAAACCTTACTGTATTTGTCATACCTGCTGTCCATTGTCTATTTGGATTAGCTATAATTTGATTAGGAGTTAGTGAAGAGTTGTATAAACCAGTATTTGGATCTACAATTAGTTCGCCAGATGGACTGCGTTGGTATTTACTCCCCACAATCACACCAAAAGGCTGGCCTTCATAAATAGAAGGGATGATTCCTCCAAAAACAGAACCTGCAATCTGGAATGAAGTTACACCAGGTGCTATATAGATAACCTTACTATCATTTTTTGAGAAGTTAGCTGAAATATCCCATGATACATTTTTGGTTCTTACAGCACTTCCATTCACCATTAATTCAACTCCTCTGTTTCTTAGCTGACCTATATTTGTGGTCTGGCTTGTATAACCTGATGAAGCTGGTAATGCCACATCCACAATCTGGTTTTTACTTCCCTGAGAGTAGAAAGTTGCATCAAAGGTAAGTCTGTCTTTGAAAAAACCAAGGTTTGCACCTACTTCATAAGAGGTAGTAAACTCAGGCTTTAAATCAGGAGCTGCGATTTGGTTGTTTGCACCAAATCCTGCAATAGGACCAAAAGGAAAAGAAACACTGGCAGTATTATTTCCAAAGGTACCATTCTGATAAGTATTCTGAATTTGATAAGGAGTTGCATCTCTACCCACTTTAGCAATGGAAGCACGAATTTTCCCTAAAGAAAACACATCCGATTTAATATCAAATGCATCACTGAAAACGAAACTAGAGGAAACAGATGGATAAAAATAAGTATTGTTATTTACAGGAAGTGTAGAAGACTGATCAATACGTCCTGTCGCCTCTAAAAACAAATAATTATTGTAGCCAAAAGAAAGCTGAGTATAATAGCCTAAAAGACGTCTCTTAGTATCGAACTCAGAAGTATTTGTGAAATTCGTTGAATTGCTGATGTTGGTAAACCCAGGAATTGCAAGACCTAATCCTGATGCAGATACATTCTGGTAAATTCTCTGGTTAATATTCTGACCTAATAAAGCTGTCATGTTCAAACCATCTGTGAAAAGATTCTTTTTCTTAGCTGTAACAATTAAATCTCCATTCAATTCATTTCTATAGAATGTATCATCCTGAATAGCACCAGCGGATCCTGTTGCCTGAGTTGAACCAATTGTAATATAACGCTTTCTTCTATCAGTATAGGTATCCAAACCAAGTCTGTAACTTACATTCAGCCAGTCAAAAACATCATACCCAACGTTAACATTTCCAAGGAACCTTGTCAGATTACTTGTGAACGTATTTTCATTTGCAGCGTAAAATGGATTATCTCTTCCTGGAATGTACCAGTTATTTGATCCGTCCGGTCTTGCATAATTGTTTTTATAATAGTCAAGATCAGTACTTCTTGTTACACCATATAGACCGAAAATTGTACTACCTGCACCATTACCCTGAGTGGTTGCACCGTTTTGTAAAGTATTGAAATAATTAATACTTCCGGAAATAGTCAGTTTATCAGATAAGGCAGAAGAAGCGGAGAAAGCTGCATTTGTTTTTTTGAACTCAGAAGTTGGAAGAATTCCGCTTGTACTTGAGTTTCCGATAGAGAATGAATAATAGTTTTTAGCATCTCCACTGTTTATCGAAAGATTATTGTCCCAAGTATGACCTTGTGAGAAGAAATCATTGATATTGTTAGCGAAATTTGTGTAAGGGATAACGTCACCTGGTTTATAAGTAACCCCGTTAACGTAAGGTGACGTACCTGGTGCAACGATTAAGCCATTTGCCAAAGTAGGAACAGTTCCGAATTTTGGGCCTAATGAGTTAGTCGAAATCCCATTGAACAAACCACTCGCACCTTGTCCGTATTCATTCTGTAACTTAGGGAAGCCATAAACATTCTGAACACCATAAGCGCTGTTTAATGCAATAGATAATTTTCCAATTCCGCCACTTCCTTTTTTAGTAGTGATAACTACTGCTCCATTTGAAGCTCTTGAACCATATAATGCAGCAGCACCTGGTCCTTGTAAGATGTTGATCGACTCAATATTGTTTGGATCTAAATCTAAAGCCCTGTTTGCTGGTTGGTTACCATATAAGGTACTTACTGTTTGATCCAGGTCATTACTGATTGGAATACCGTCTACCACAAATAATGGCTGATTGCTTCCCGAAAAAGAAGACATACCACGTAAAACAATGTTTGTAGATGCACCTGCGCTACCGCTGGCTCCAGTAATTTCAACACCTGCAACTTTTCCCTGCAAAGCATTTAAAATGTTTCCGTCACCTCTGTCAACAAGCTGATCGTTTTTAATTGTTTGCGTAGCATACCCAAGACTTCTCTTGCTTTTTACTACACCCATAGCTGTTACAACTACTTCTCCCAATTGCTTTGAATCTGCAGAAAGAGAGACGTTAATAACGTTTCCAGAACCAATAGCCCTGATGTGAGGAATGTAGCCTAAAGACAAGAATTCTAATTCTTTTGCATTAGCAGGTACTTTGATAGAGAATTTACCGTCTGCCGCAGCACTTGTTCCGGTGGAAGTTCCTTTGACCTTTACAGTTACGCCAGGCAATGGAAGCCCATCTTCTTTGCCTGTAACTGTACCGGTAATTGTCCGCTGCTGAGCTATTGCAGGAATTGCAAATAGCATGGCCACGAACAAACTTTGTAGAAGTTTTTTCATAAAATCTTTGGTTTTTAGTTTAGTTAATTAATCCAAGATAGCCGATTAGCTTACAGAAAAGTGGCAAAAAAAGGCGAAAAAGATCTTTATGACATTTAAATGACTAAAACGATAAAGTACTGCACAATAAAGCATTACAAGCATACAGAGCCTGATTTATGAAACATAATTAAGCTGAAACAACAATATATTTAATCAAAAAGACAACAAAAACTAAAATAAACAACAATAAATAATTAATTATCACGTTAAACTCTTAATTTCTGTAACAGTATATGTTTTCAGAAATTTAAAAGAAAACATTGCAATCAGCTGATTTTAAGAAAAAACGATTAATCAGTATAAAAACAAATTCAGTGTCAAAATTATCGCAACTAAAAGAATGTATTTAAAGCATACAACTTCAGAAGAACAATTATAACCTCAAAAGAAAACACACACATAACTGTAACGAAACAGCTACATTTAAACTCAAGCCCTTTAGCAGCTCAAATCCAGAATAATGCGTACTGTAAACTGCCCGGTAAACAGATTGCTTATATTACCATAATTCAAGACTATTTGTATTCTTTTGTAAGCTTTAAAAATTTTTATGAACATTCAACCTCTGCATTTAAAAAAGGGAGACAAGATTGCAATTGTCTGTCCGGCAAATAAATTAAAGAAATCTATAACCCCCGCAGTTTCGCTGTTCGAATCCTGGGGACTGCAGGTTATCCAGGGAAAGAGCGTGCATGCAGCTCATTTTCAATTTGCAGGAACTGATGAACTGAGAGCCGCTGATCTGCAAACATTTCTGGATGACGTTGAGATCAAAGCAATCCTTGCTGCCAGAGGCGGATATGGAGGCATCCGCATCCTTGATCAATTGGATTTTACCTCATTTAATAAATGTCCAAAGTGGATTGCTGGCTTCAGTGACACCACTGCTTTGCTTTCTCATATCCAGGCTGCGTTTAACATCCAAAGCATCCATGGGCAAATGCCTGCCTCCTTTGAAACAGGTACCCCCTTATCCTTAGAAACACTTAGAAAAGCCCTGTTTGGGGAAGCACTTCACTATTCTTATAGCAGTATAGACAAAAACCGCCATGGCCAGGCAGAAGGAATTTTAATTGGAGGGAACCTATCACTATTGGTCGCCATGCAAGGTTCAATCTCAGAAATGGATTATGCTGGGAAGATCTTATTTCTGGAAGATGTTGGAGAACATGAATACGCGATAGACAGAATGTTGCGTATGTTGAAACGTGGCGGGAAATTAGCCGGTTTAAAGGGATTAATCATCGGAGCCTTTAACGAGATCGAACCACAGGAGATTCCTTTCGGACAAACACCAGAAGAGCTCATCATGGAAATTGTCAGGGAATATGATTATCCGGTCTGTTTTAACTTCCCTGTCGGGCATATCGCAGACAACAACGCATTGATTATTGGAAGAAATGCGATAATGAAGGTGGGCTACAACGAAGTCAAACTAGCATATAAATAACTAAAACCAAAATACTACTATAAAAAAAGAGGTTGTATCATTGATAAAAAGATGATCAATCTCTTTTTTTTGTGTTCAGTATTTTATAGCTGCATGATTTTGGATTTTTGTGTTTCCTAATGGTTATTTCTTTAAGAAACAGCAAAAAAAAACCTTTTTTAGGCTGCTTTTTTCCTTAAGTTCTGTGCGATAGTTAATAATCCCCATTCTATTTCTACTTTTTCTTTTCCCCGGAGCATGAAGCGACGGAACCCATGGTTTTGTTTAATATTTGCGAAGACCGGCTCAACATCGAAGCATCGCTTTTTTCGATGTCTTATTCCTTCTTCAGTATTTAATAGTTCATGTGCCTTTTGTTTTAACCTTTTCAGGTTAACATTGATCTCAATGATGCGGTTGGTTTTTGATTTATGGCAGATGCCATTTAAAGGACAGTTACTGCAGTTTTTAGCCTGGTAGCTTCTGTAGATCTGCTTGAACCCGGTTGTGGTTTCTTTAGTGGTTTCACCGATGTAATGCATCTGTTGTCCCATCGGGCAGATATAAACGTCCAGCTGGTCATTGTAAAACAACTTATCGGCGGCAAAGGGATATTTCTTGTTATACATATCATTTTGCCCCTTGTCAAACATGTTATATTTTACATAAGCTTCCATTTGCTTTGCTTCAAGAAGCGTATAATTCTCTTCTGATCCGTATCCGGCATCTGCAGTAAGGGTTTGGGGCACTTTGCCAAAGCTGCTTTCATGTTGCTCCAGATGTGTTTTTAACGTAGTGGTATCTGTCGGGTTGGGGTGGACGGTGTAATTTACAATGAACTGGTTAGAAGTAGATAGCTGAATATTATATCCCGGTTTGAGTTGGCCATTTAGCATATGATCCTCCTTCATTCTCATAAATGTAGCATCAGTATCGGTTTTGCTATAGCTGTTTCTTTCTCCAAGGATAACCTCCTGCTGCTCATATTTTGCAATATTTATTGGGAAGTGCTGATTAATGTATCTGAGCTTTGCTTTTATCTTTTTGTCAGCCTGATCATTCTCAGCCAGAACTTTATTGAGTTTTTCAACAGTAGCTTTTACGCTTTCCTTATTGATTGTGGTTGCGCTGGGTGGCTCAGGCATCAGGTCTTCATCAGCGGCAACACTTTGTGCATAATCCCAGATCTCAGCCAACTGCTTTTTCATCTTTTCTTTGTTGGTCTGGATTGATTTCTTCCAGACAAAAGTGTACTTATTGGCATTGGCCTCAATCTTGGTCCCATCGGTATAAACCTGGTCAATACTCAGCAGCTCTTCTTTGGCCAGAAGCTTAACAACTTCTTCAAAGACACTGCGCAGTGCATGCTTAAGACGTACCCCACGAAAACGGTTGATGGTATTGTGATCAGGCTTGTTCATCGCACTCAACCACATAAAAGGAACTCTTTCCCTGCAAGCTTCAGCTAACTTGCGACTGGAATAAATATTAGTCACATAGCCATAAACCAATACTTTTAAAAGTAGAAGGGGGTGGTAATTAGAACCGCCACGTACATGATAGGCTTTCAGAAGAGGTTCAACATTGATTGCATTGATCACATCATTGACAATTCTTACGGTATGGTCCGCAGGTATAAGATCATCAAGATTGGGCGGGAGCGCCATGAGCTGGTCCTGATGGTAGGGTCTGAAAATAGGTTTCCTTACTGCCATTTTTTACTAATTATAACCACTTAAATATATGAAAATCAAGTGATTAAATAAAATAAAAATAGAAAAATATTACTCTAAATTACTTAAGATCAGTAAGAAATAAATTCTTTAAAACAAAAAAGAGCCTGTAATCATGATTTATGATACAGGCTCTTTTTTTATAGCAGTATTTTCAATTATTTAATTCTTTTTACCCCACCAAACCGGAACATTTAAAGCAATGGTACCAGGATAATTTAAGTTAGTAACAGCCTCACTGTTAGGATATAGCATTCTTCTAGGCGGTACAGTAGTTGTTGCAGGTGCAGCTTTTGAAATGATCAGGAAGTCTGGGTAACCTGTTCTACGGTATTCAGACCATGCCTCAAACCCCTGGAATCCACACATTGCATAATATTTCTGTACGATAATCGCTTTAACTTTTGCCTCAGGCGAAGCTGCTGCATTTAAAGCTAATATTCCATCTTTTGCATTAGCAGTGTAAGTTGCAGCTGCAGTCGGATCAGTAATTCCGGTTGCAATAAAACTTTCACTGATTCCTTTTATAAACAATGCGTTAGCATCACCATTCGCCCATCCTCTTGCAACAGCTTCGGCCTGTAAGAAATAACTCTCCGAAGAAGAGATTAATTTAACAGGAGCCACAGCTGAAAGTGCATTGTTTGGACTTGCACCTACTAAAGCAGATGGAGTCGAGACAACAGCAGTTGGGAATTGAGCAAAAGTTCCTTGTACTAAAGCTGTGATCTTAGTATCTGAACCAACTGGATCATAAAATTTAAGAACCCTGGGATCCGAATTGGCAACAAACTGATTCACAGCCGTTGCACTTGCAACCAGATTCTGTGCTCTGTCTAATCCAACGATCTCATTGTACAGTGGATTATCATTACCACCAGTAGAGATATATTTAATTGCCGCATCCTTAGTCAGGAAAGTTGGGCTGGTTGCATATAATGCAGCTATACCCGCACTAGCTTTAGCAGGATCTACATTTGTTAATCTTAAATAGGCTTTAAGTTTTAGGGTATTTGCAAAAGCTTTCCATTGTGCCATATCGCCTTGAAAAACTATATCCTGAGAACCCGGAGCCTTAACCGAATTGGCTACGTTAATTAAAGCAATTCCCTTATCAATATAAGTGAAAATACTATCATAAACAGCAGCCTGAGGAATATACTTAGGTGACAAATTAACCGTTTGTAACGCATCTCCAACAGGAATATCACCAAACGCATCGGTCGCAACCTGGAAAGTATAGGCTTTAGTTAAATAAGCGATACCTTTTGTCTGCTCAAGACCACCAACTTTACTGTCAATAATTAATTGTGCATTGATTAAAGCTTTCGTATAAATACGGCTCCATACGCCATCAAATGCTGTATTCGGATCATTATAACGTTCAATTGATCTATACTGACTTGCACTAGGGCCTTGTGTCCAGAATTGACCCCATATGTTACCATAAACCTGGAAATAATTTCCAACAACCATACCTAGCCCAGCCTGGGAAACAGGTAACAGTAAGTTAGGATCTGCATTACTTGGCTTATTAGGGTCCTGGTTAACGTCTAAGAATTTTTTACAGCCTGATAAACCTACCACGCCAATAAAAACAAGAAGTAATAACTTCTTAGGATTAAATATATATTTTGCTCTCATAATGAGTAATTTTTAAAATGAAACTTTTAGATTGATACCATAATTTCTTACAGAAGGCTGTGCAGTGAAGTCGAACCCTTGTGCATTTGAAGCACCAGAAGAGTTGATCTCAGGATCTGCATAAACGTTTTCTTTAGCTGTCCATAAGAATAAGTTGTTCCCGTATAATCCAATAGTTAATGCACCAAAAGGACTACGTCTTAATTGATCCTTAGTAAATTGATAAGCAATGCTTGCAGAACGAAGCTTAATGTAAGAAGCATCGATTACGTTTACCCCAGGAGCAACATTACCAGTATAATAATCTTGCTTGTTATAAGTTGCTGTAGTATTTACTACTGAAGCACCATTTTCTATATAAACAGAGTTAGGATAGATAACATTCATTCTGTCACCACCTGTAATCTCAGCAGCTCCTGAGAAACTTAAGATATCTTTAGTTCTCGAGAAGAATTTTCCACCCTGTTTAGTATCAAACAATACGCTTAATGATAATTGTTTGTATTTGAAAGTTGATCCTAATGAAGCCTGGTAGTCTGGATTGTAGCTACCTAAATATTGAGCATTCTTAGTTTGAAGAGGTAAACCGCTTGATTTACTTACAATAGTCCTGCCTTGGTCATCAGTTTGATTAGTAACACCATAGAATTCACCGTAAGGTCTGCCAACAGCAGCAACGATACCCATTCCACTAAATCCACCGATACTAACCTGATCAACACCAGGTAAAAGTGAGATAACTTTACTATTGTTTTTAGTGAATGTTCCGTAAACTTCCCAAGAGAAATCAGTAGTTTTTACTGGAGTACCTCTTAAGCTTAATTCAACACCATTATTTTGAATTTCTCCAGCATTTAACACACTAAAAGAATAACCTGTTGAATTAGGAATAGGAACTGGTAAAATTTGATTTTTAGACTTGTTTTTATAGTAACTGAAATCTACAGAAAATCTGTTATCGAAGAAACCCAATTCTGTACCTACCTCGAAAGATGACGTTTTCTCAGGTTTAAGGTTAGCATTTCCAATAGTATTGTCAATCATTAAGCCTGGAACATTGTTGAAAGGGAAAACTGTACTTCCAAAACCTCCTGTAACATTTCCACGAAGATAGTTTGTAGCCAATTGGTAAGGATCGGTATCATTACCAACCTGAGCCCAACTTGCACGAACTTTACCATAAGTTAACCAGTCAGAGATTGAAGAACCCTTCAACAATTCAGAGAAAACAAATGATCCACTTACACTAGGATAGAAGAATGAATTATTTTGTGGAGGCAATGTTGAAGACCAGTCATTTCTAGCCGTTGCTTCTAAATAAATTAAGTTTTTGTAGGAAAGGTTTAAATCTGCATATAAACCAAATAATCTCCTTTTGCTGATCTGATCAAATATAATATTAACAGGACCATTACTATTTCCTAAGTTATACCATTCAGGAACAACTAAACCAGAAGCCGCATTTGTTGCAGTTTGATTGATTGTACCAGATCTTTGGCGAATGTTGTTACCCAACATCAAAGATCCTTCGAAATCATCATTGAACTTATGACGTGCCGTAACCATTAAATCATGTACCAGCTCAGTAACATTAAATTGGTCAATTTCATAATTTCCAGCACTGGTTCGTCTATCTCCATTTGGATTATACATATTACCGGTATCCGCTGGACTAAAACTGTATTTTGGAGTGATCAATCTGCGTCGGTCTGAATAAGTATCAATACCAACTCTTTCTTTAACATCTAACCAATCTGTAGGTTTGTAACCAATATTGAAATTTCCAGTTACACGACTGATGTTATCAGTATTCTGGAAATTTTGCAATACATAGTATGGGTTCTGAGTATAAGTACCATAATAACCATAAAGATCATCATGAATTACTCCATCAGCACCTGTATAACCATAACCATTGTATTTGTTACTCAAATCTTTCAAGCTACTCAAATCAATATCTCTGGGCGTTTGATATACGTTATTTAATACTGAAGAATTACCTTGTCCACCACCAACATTGGTACTGGCTACATTAGTATAATTGAAGTTAACACCTGCTGAAAATTTATTACTGAAGTCAGTATTACCATTAAATCTTACTCCATATTTATTATACTCATTACTTTTTCCAGGGAAAACTCCGTTAGAATTCAGGGCATTTAAACCTAAATAAAAAGTAGATTTATCAGAACCACCAGAGAAACTAAGGTTATTATCTGTTGCAAATCCCGTTTTAAAGAAGTCTCTAACATTATCTTTAACTGCTGAATAAGGTTTTTGTTGACGAACACCGTCAATCTCTTGTCCCCAAGGCTGTACAACTCCTGTAAAAGGAGCTCCCCAGCTACCATTTTCTCTTGGATCATTCACATATTGCTGAACACCATTAATAACCTCAGGTTCACCATCATCACCAACTGCATAATAACCTTGTCCATATTGATTTTGGAATTTAGGCAATTTTAAAATTGAAGAGAAGGTGTTGGAAGTGTTAAAAGTAATAGAAGTTTTATCAGCACCTTTAGTACCACTTTTTGTAGTAATAATCAAAGCACCGTTAGATGCACGTGATCCGTAAAGAGCTGCCGCAGCCGGTCCTTTTAATACGGTTACCGAAGCGATGTCATCAGGAGCAATATCATTTCCTCTGTTACCAAAGTCAACACTTGATCTGTCATCACCGCTACCAGCTTTACTACCACCAGTAATACTGGAGTTATCGACAGGTACACCATCAATAACAATCAGTGCCTGGTTATTTCCATTGATGGAAGATCCACCACGAAGAACGATACGGGATGAACTACCAGGAGTATTTGAACTCGAAGTAATGTTTACCCCAGCTACTTTACCAGTTAAAGATGTAATTGCACTTGGGTTCCCGCCCGATGTCAATTCATCGTTTTTAATAGTTGGCGCAGAATAACCTAATGTTCTCTTTTCTCTCTTGATCGAATTTGCTGTAACTACAACTTCACTTAATGATTTCGTATCAGCAGCAAGGCTGACACTAATTACATTACCTGCTTTAATTTCAACAGATTGGTTAAGATATCCTAGTGAACTGAATTCAAGGCCTGTAGCTCCTGCTGGAACTTTGATCGCGTACTTTCCGTCAGATCCAGATTGTGCTCCTCCCTGAGCTCCTCTGATTTTTACACTGACACCAGGAATAGGCTGCCCGTCATCCTTTCCTGTCACAGTACCAGTTATTGTTCTGTCCTGAGCCATAGCAGCTACTGCAACGCATAGGAACAAGAATAAACTTAGTATAAGTTTTTTCATAAAAAATATTTGTCTAGGTTGTTAATAAGTTAATTAGGATCTAAGATAAACTAAAAAACTATTATTATTATTTTTTTACTTCTTTTTCGTGTGTTGTAACATAAAAATCATAAACCCGCATTAGATAGGGTAAAAGGTTATATCAGCAGCAAAACCGGCACTTTATAAACCTGAAATTTAACAATAATTCGAAAGAGAAGATCGAATTTTCAGCATGAATTATTACACTATGGTGAAAACTATATAATATAAGGAAAAACAATCATCGCCTTAATCTGCGGTTATTAACCTGGCAGCTCTCCTAAATAGCGCTGATCCCTGAAATTTCATATTAATCGTTTTAATGTTCATTAAACGCGAATTGTCACCGGGAAATAAGCTGAGAAGAAACTAATCATACCTGGTAGAAACGTTATGTTTTCAAACTGTATAATGCAATAAACCTGCACCTTCATCAATATTTTGAATAAAAAAAAGGGGGCTTAACAGCAACATTAGCCAAACATTTCATAGCGGCAATAATTTAAGTTTGCTTTTTAAACCTTAACCCGATTTTTATTATCAGAAGTAATTAAAAATATGACATAAAGAAAACAATTTAACCTCTATCCTTATAGGACCATCCTCTATTTAAAAAACAAGGAAAATAGTATTTACAAAAAGTTGCTTGCCACTTTCCCAAAACGAACGGAACAATAAATTCCCGCAGAGATATACAATATTTCCTTTGCCCGATGGCTGAACTCCAAACAGCATCCCCTCTGTTAGTTTTTCCTGTACATTTTTACCAGCAATTCCAGTGACGTAAGCATTCTGCTTCAACACACCTACATTCCATCCTTTTTGTAAAGGCTCGTAAATTTTGTCATCCGTTTTTAAAGTATAATAAACATCCCCCAAACCAATAGAAAAGGGATGACTCTTATCCAGGGTAACTTTATAAATAGCTCCGGGAATAGCATCTGCCGTATTATCCCTGTCCTTCTCTTTATAACTACGAAAAAAACCTTCCTTTGCTATAACGGCCGGAAATTCCTTCTTTCTGATTTCAAATGGCTTAATTCCCGCTACACTTGAAATTGCATCTTCCAGCAGAATTACTTTACCACCAAGATTAATCCAATCCTCCAATTTTTCCATATTCCTGCGCATATAAGCACCGTCAGGCAAAATCAGAACATTGGTTGTGGCCAGGTTCAAGCCTCCAATACTTTGTTCTGAGATAATATTCAACGGATAGCTCAGTTCCTGTTCAAAAAAGTGCCAGACTTCTCCCACACTCTGTGCAGAAACATCGTGACCAGCAACCATCGCAACTTTAGGTACCGGAAGTAACGGGTAAGCAGAAGAGCCTAAATCCTTTCCTTTCTCTACGTAACTGCCGGCAATAGCAAAGAAAGGTTTCTTGTATTTTTTAGAAAGCATAACAATATCCGCTTCAATAAACTTATTGAGTTTCTCATTCTCAGCCCTGTAAATTAATAATGATCCAGCCTGACGAATCTTTCCACCGACAGTAAAAGCTTGTTCAGCGATGCGTACCTTAATATTTGCCCGGTGCAGCGCAATTAAAATCTGAGCATCGTCAACTGCGTCCCAGGATAAAACCCATCCATATGGTTTTGCTAACAACAGTGCGCTATCTTTTCTGGGTTCGGGCTCCGGGAATTCACCGGCAAAGACCTCTTTACATGCAAAAGCATTCAGGCCATAAGCATAAGGTAATGCCCAGGCGGTAATATCGTAAGTATTTGAATCTGTCACCATTGTCTGAGGTTCAAAGAGTACGTTAGCAAGAACAGAAGCGGGCTGTTTAAGGCTGATCACCATGTCATTCCTCCCCATTCTGAAAAGTGCCGTCTTTTTTGTCCCGAAATTAAAGCCTGCTATTGTTTTATCCCCGCCATAGGCATATTTGATATTGTTCTTTGTTAACAAAGCAGCCATTTTTTTCATTCTACTTTGGTTATCAGCTTTTACCACATAGGTTTTATAAATCCCCGGAGGATAAGAAACGGCCTGCGTAAAATATTTTTTAAACTCTGCAACAAGCTTATAGGCATTATCAGATACCGTTTCTAACGTAGCCAGCCCCGTTGTCAGGTGATGATTAATCCTGTCCTTTAAAGTTAAAGAATCACCGCTGGCAGTCACAACAGCTAAACCTGCGCCAATTCCACCTTGCTCGTAAGTCATTCCAATCGCGCCATTATATAAAGGATAAGTATCTCCATAAGAAGGGTATAATAGATCGAATCGTTCTTTTGTAAAATATTGCCACCCATTTTTATCGAAATATCTGGCATTATTCTTCCCGGCTATTACCTGGAATTCACGCTGAAAAGCCGTTATATCCTGATGTACCGGCTCAGCGGCAGGCGCAAAATAGTAGGGTTCATTATAGCTTTGTTCATGAAAGTCTATATGTACCTCAGGCATCCATTGATGGTATAAAACCTGTCGCTGTTGTGTTTCTACCTGTGATTGCCAGGCCCAATCACGGTTAAGATCAAAGTAATAATGATTAGGGCGGCCTCCTGGCCAGGGCTCAATATGTTCTCGGGAAAAGGGGTTTGCGTCAGAAACAAGACCTGCTACCCCTGTATAATAATTAATATACCTTTCTCTTCCGTCAGGATTCAAACAAGGATCAATAATAACGATGGTATTTTTGAGCCAGTCTTTTGTTTGCCGGTTTACGCCTTCAGCTAAAGTGTACAGCATTTTCATAGCTGTTTCTGATGAACTGGCTTCATTTCCATGAACATTATAACTTAACCATAAAATAGCAGGCTGTTTATTGAGATTGAGCTGCCCGCCTTCTGCCTTACTCAAACTTAAATTATTCTTTCTAAGCTGCTCCAGGTTACTCATATTCTCTTTTGAGGAGACTACAGCCACCAGTAGCTCACGGTGCTCATATGTTTTCCCATAATTGATCAGTTTGATATTATTATCTGCTGTGGACAGATATTTAAAATAAGCCAGGATTTGATGATGCGGCGTAAACCTTGTGCCTAATGGATAGCCTAAAAATTCGTCCGGAGATTTTAGCTGTGCCTGAACAGCCGTAAAGCAGATAAATAACGATAAAAATAAGAGCGTAATTTTCTTCATCAGGCTGGTTTATACAGGTTCTTAATAATAAGTTAATTTAGACATTGTTTAAATTTAAACGATTTCTTAACACCAAAGTACTAAAGAATATTTTTTGTTTGTAATCCATAATGTAATTTTACCAACGATTACTACTACAACCTACGCCATGTCCCAAATTGAATCTATTTATAAGCATTACCTGTCAAACCCGGTTATTTGTACTGACACCAGGAGTATTAGTGCAGGCTGTTTATTCTTCGCACTGAAAGGAGAAAACTTCGATGCCAATACATTTGCTGCAGAAGCGCTAAAACAAGGTGCTGCCTATGCAGTTATAGACAATGAGGAATACAGGATTAATGATTCTTGCCTATTGGTTGAGGATGTCTTAACTGCTTTGCAGGATTTAGCCCGTCGCCACCGTAAACAACTTCACATCCCTATTGTTGGCCTTACAGGAAGTAATGGAAAAACAACAACTAAAGAACTGATCAATGCAGTGCTTAGTGAAAAATATAAAACCTTTGCGACAAAAGGCAACCTGAACAATCATATTGGTGTTCCTTTATCAATTTTAGCCATTGCTCCTGGTATAGAAATAGCAGTAATCGAAATGGGTGCTAACCACCAAAAAGAGATTGAATTTCTATGCACTATTGCACAACCTACTCATGGGATGATTACCAATATTGGAATGGCACATTTGGATGGGTTTGGAGGTTTTGAAGGAGTAAAAAAAGGAAAAGCTGAGTTATTCACTTATCTCAAAAATACGGACGGTACAGCCTTTATCAATAGAGACAATCCATACATTATGGAAATGAGCGGTGTTGCCGGATTAACTCACCTGGTTTATTATGGAACCGAAGGGGAGAATTCTGTGACCGGCCAGCTTTTAAAATCAGATCCGCTGATTGAACTGAGCTGGAAAAAACAGGCGGAAGCTTTTAAAGTTAAGGCAAACCTGACAGGGGCCTATAATTTCGAAAACATCCTGGCTGCAATTTGCATCGCTTCTTTCTTTGAGCTTAGTCCCGATCAGGTTAATAAAGGCTTAACAGCATACTTTCCGAATAATAACCGTTCACAATTGACTAACACTGCAACCAATACTGTCATTTGTGACTTTTATAATGCTAATCCAAGCAGCATGACTGCAGCACTGGGCAATATTTCTATTCTGGAGGCCAAAAATAAAGTTGCTATTATCGGTGATATGTTTGAACTGGGCCCGGAAACTGAGCAGCAACATCATTTGATAGCTGCTTTAGCAGAAAAATCAGGGTTAGATACCGTCATTTTAATCGGCAAGCATTTTTATGCGTTAAAAGATGTTTTTAAAGGGTTATTTTTTAACACCCCGAAGGAAGCTGAAGCCTGGTTGAAAGAGAATCCAATAACAAATAGTCTTGTTTTATTAAAAGGTTCAAGAGGTATGGCTTTAGAGCAATTATTGCCAGTCTTATAAAACAAGAATTTTATAGAGGTTGCGGCTAGGTTGTCTTTTAACTTCAGATAAAATCAAAAAAATCCGGTTCTGTAAACAGCCGGATTTTTTAATAAATAGCAATAATATGTTTTTATTTTACTGGAACCCCGGAAACGGTAATTCCTGCATCGCTGATTTCCTTTAAAGGATTATCGCGCATATTCTGTTCAATTTCAATAGTATACTTTCCTGCTTGCGGAAAATGATAATTAGTCAGTAACGGAAGAACAGAAGTATATAGGTTTCCTGAACCTTTGCCCATCCACTGACCGTCAGACTCTGCCAGTTTATATTCATAACGCCTGGTGATTTTAGGTAAACCAGGGCCACTCAGGTGCATTAAAATATAAATATTAGAATACCTGTAATTAGCAGTATGTCTAAGCTTGAAGTGCAGAGATACAGGCATTGCAGGATCTTTGATCTCTGCAGTGCCCTTAATCTTATTCACATAGCTCCAGTTGCGCTGGGGCATTTCCTCGTTTGTATCAATCAGGTTATTTGTATTACATCCCAGCATTCCTGTTGCCAGTACACCGGAAAATAACAATACAAAAATCTTAATTCTCTTCATTCTTTGGCTTATCCGTTGGTTTGTTACGTCTGCGGTTATTCCTCGACCTGTTGTTTCTGCTGGCAGAAGGGGCCTTAACAACTTCCCCATCTTCTGTTTTAACCGCCTCAGTTGCCTTTTTCACTTCTGGATTCCTTCTGTTTTCAGCAGATTTCTGGTTAGTTTGAGCTGCCTTTTGAGCTGGCTGACCTGGTTTCACCCCTGGCTGGCCTCCTTTTGCATTTGGTTGTCCCGGTTTTACGGCTGGTTGCCCCGCTTTTACTGCAGGCTGTCCCGGTTTTACACCACGTTCAGACCTGTTAGGCGCATTCGTTTTATTTCTGTTATTCTTTGTATTTTTATTCCTTGGTTTATCGTCCAGACGGGTTAAACTATCCTGACCAACAACATTTTCATAATCAGGGATTTTCTCCACAAAAACTGTGGTTGCCAATTCTACAGCTTCATCTTTTAGATTAACTGGTTTCTGACCTTTTTTATTCATGGCCATGATTTCTTTCACACGGTCCACTTTTAACGGAATCCAGTCTTCCTGATTTGGATAACTGAACCACATTAATTTCTTAAAAATATCTGTTTTTTGGTGACGTGCTGTCCCTATTTCAGTCTGAAGGCTTTCTACACGATCCGGAATATCCTTTAAAGCATCAAGATAAGTATCCAGTTCATAGTTTAAACAGCATTTCAGCTTACCACATTGTCCGGCAAGTTTTAAAGTGTTCAAAGAAAGGTTCTGGTATCTTGCTGCTGCAGTAGAAACTGTTTTGAAGTTAGTTAACCAGGTAGAGCAGCATAATTCACGTCCGCAAGACCCTATTCCCCCTAATCTTCCAGCTTCCTGACGCATTCCGATTTGCCTCATTTCAATTCTGATGCGGAAAGTTTCAGCCATTTTCTTGATCAGCTCCCTGAAATCCACCCGCCCTTCGGCAGTATAGAAGAAAGTCGCTTTGGTTTTATCTCCCTGATAGTCTACGTCACTGATTTTCATCGAAAGACGCAGGTCAAGAGCCAGCGTACGGGCCTTGTGCATGGTTTCCCACTCCAGATCCTTAGCCAGTTTCCATTTGTCTACATCAGCTTCAGTAGCTTTTCTATAGACTTTGCGGGTCACCTGATCCATTGGTGTTTTACGGCGTTTCATCTGCATACGCACCAGTTCTCCTGTTAAAGAGACGTGGCCAATATCATATCCGCCAGTAGAACCTTCTACCGCAATCAGTTCCCCGATTTCCAGATAAATATTATCAGTATTCAGATAAAATTCCTTTCTCGCACCTTTGAATTTAACCTCTATAACCTCGAAAGGCTTATAATTAGAAGGCATGTCCAAATTAGACAGCCAATCGTAAACTTCCATTTTCTGACAACCTCCAGTAAGGCATGAGCCATTACTTTTGCAGCCTGAGGGGGCGCAACCGCCACCTGTAGAACAACTTCCACATCCCATAACTAATTGTATATATGTTGAGTCCCTTTCGGGAGCGTTTTAAACTTGATTATTTTTACCAATTGTAAAGATACATCTAAAAATAGTATTTTAGGATTAGCGTTACGTTCTATATGGTAATGTGCTTGCTCCAGCTCCGTGATAATTGCAGAAGCCATATTCAGATCCAGTACGTGTTTGCTTAGTTTTTGTGCAGTCTCAAGCGTTCTGGCAGGCAATTTCACTAAACTATCTGCTCCGCTCATCAGTAAACTGCACTCTCTTAAAAAGCTGATTCCGTACTTTAAAAAATTCTTTTGATTTTCTCTTCCCCAGCTTGCCGCCTGATCTACAAAATTGACCAGATCAAGTACCCGGTTCCCATAACCCATCCTCAGCCACTCTGCAAAAACCTCTGCATTATCATTGTGTGCCTGCGCGGCCTGCAGTTTGGCCTCAATTAAATTGCCGTCTGCCAGAAAACTATAGGTCGCTGCCTGTTCTTCCGACAGATTGTGATTGCTGGTCAGATAATTTTGAACAGTTTCAAAAGGAAGCTTCGGTATTTTGACAATTTGTGTCCGCGATAACAGCGTAGAAAGGATATGTTCCTGATTGGTTGCCACCAGCAGGAATAAAGTATTTGCAGGTGGCTCTTCAATAATTTTCAACAAAGAGTTTCCTTCTTTTTCCAGATATTCAGGCAACCACATAATCAGCACCTTCGTTTCTGCTTCAAAAGCTTTATAACTTAATTTCTTGATGATGTCATGGCATTCAGCGATATTGATATTGGCCTGTTTATTTTCAGCACTTAATTGTAATCGCCAGATGTCAAGGTCAACATAAGGGTCTGCCAAAAGCATCGTTCGCCATTCTTCCAGTACATCGACAGCAATTTTAACATCTTTCGATGCAAAAAATGGATAAGAGAAATGTAAATCAGGATGGATATATCTTTCGTACTTCCGGCAAGAAGAACAAACACCGCAACTATCAGTATCAGATTTATCTAAACAATTGATATACTGTGCGTAAGCAATAGCAAGAGGCAAAGCCCCCGTCCCTTCTGCAGAGAGAAATAACTGGGCATGACTCACCCTGTTTTCCACAACTGTCTGTATCAGCTGACGCTTTATTTCCTCTTGTCCAACGATCTCTTTAAACTGCATTTGGTGCAAAATAGTAAATTTATAACAATCTTTGCAGCTATGTCCCGTATTATCGCATTTGATTATGGTACCAAACGTATCGGCATTGCCGTTACAGATCCACTGCAAATTATTGCTACAGGACTGGATACCATACACCCAAAAGATATTGTCGAATATTTGAAAAAATATCTGCTGACTGAACAGGTGGAAGCTTTCGTAATCGGAGAGCCTAAACAAATGGATGGCACTCCATCTGAGTCTGCACAGCATGTGAAAGGCTTTTCTACGACCTTGAAAAAGAACTTTCCCGAGATCCCTCAACATTGGATTGATGAGCGTTTCACGTCTAAACTGGCACATCAGACTATCATGCAAAGTGGCCTGAAAAAACAGGATCGCCGGAATAAAGAACGGGTAGATACGATCGCTGCAACAATTATTTTACAATATTTCATGGAAGAACACCGTTTATAGAACATCACATGAGCCTGATTAAAGAAGACTTACAACTTTTATTACTGAATTTCTGCGAACCGGAATCCGAATTGTTACAGCGGATTGACCGGGAAACCAATCTGAAGGTTTTAATGCCAAGAATGCTTTCAGGCCATTATCAGGGCCGTGTTTTAAGCATGCTCAGTAAGTTGATTACCCCTAAACGTATTCTGGAAATCGGCACCTTTACCGGCTATGCTACTTTGTGTATGGCAGAAGGCCTTGCCCGGGACGGGATCATTTATACTTTAGATAAAAATATGGAACTCGAAGACCGCGTCCGTGGTTATTTCGCCGTTTCACCTTATAATTCACAAATAAAATATATCATGGGTGATGCCACCCAGACCATCAATGATTTAAACGAGACTTTCGATCTTGTTTTTATTGATGCGGATAAGAAAAACAATGGTACCTATTACGATCTGATCTTTGATAGCGTAAGACCGGGTGGGTTAATCATTGTTGATAATGTATTGTGGAGTGGAAAAGTACTAACACTCCAACAAGACAGAGATACCATTAATATTAGTACTTTTAATGATAAAGTTGCTGGGGATGACAGGGTTGAGAAATTAATCTTGCCCGTCAGGGATGGCTTGTTTATCATCAGAAAAAAATAAAATATGATAACAAAAAAACTAATGCTGATTTGGCTGGCACTAATTTTACTGGGCTCAGCTGCCCAAAGCCAGACTGTTACCCAGTACGTTGAGGAACACACAGATCACGCACAAGAATTAATGAGAGCATATGATGTACCGGCAAGTGTAATTCTTGCGGTCGCCATTCATGAATCCGCAGCTGGTAAAAGTAAAGTCGCCCGCCATCTGAACAATCATTTCGGCATCAAAGGGTCAAACAGTAACGCTGAAATCAATTCTTCTTACCGTGATTTCGAAAGCGCGGATGAATCTTATGATAATTTCGTCGAGGTATTACAAAACAGATCTTCTTTCAGTAAATTGTTCGATGAGTGTGATCAATATGATTATGCAGCCTGGGCAAGAGGGATTCAGCGGGGCGGTTATGCCAGCAGCAGAACCTGGGCTAAACAGGTCATCGCAATTATCAATAAATACGAATTGTATCGATATGATGAAAGGCCTGATGACTATGCAGAACCAGTAAAAATTGCGCCCGTAAGTATCAAAAAGCATCATAGCCGTAGTTATAAAGCTAAGAAACATCGTTCATCTGTTAAATTTTATACCGTTAGAAAAGGGGACAACCTGAATAAAATTGCGGAATCACATGGTACTTCTTCCCTATCGCTGATGCGTAAAAATGGATTAAAGAAGTCGGCACTTAAACCTGGACAAAAAATCAAGCTTTAATGAAACAGACCTTCTTACTCTTCGCTGTAGCGATCGTTTTCTTATCCTCGTGTAAATCGAGAAAGTATCACCGGAACAATGTGCAGATTGAAAAAGCTGCCAATAAAGCGAATCCGAATTATACTGATTACAATACGCTGAGCTATATCGAAGCTTTTAAGGGTGTAGCCATTGAAGAAATGAATACTTACGGAATTCCTGCAAGTATTACCCTGGCACAGGGCATTATTGAGTCTGGCAGCGGAAATAGCAGTCTGGCGAAATATGCCAATAATCATTTTGGGGTTAAATGTACGGCAGAGTGGAAGGGGAAGGCCTATTATAAAGATGATGACCAGCGTAATGATTGTTTTCGGGTTTATAAAGATGCCAGGGAGTCTTATAAAGATCACTCTGAGTTTTTAAAGAGAAAACGTTATGCTCCTTTGTTTGAGCTGGATAAAAATGATTACAAAAACTGGGCAAAAGGGTTGAAACAAGCTGGTTATGCAACCAATCCAAAATATCCGGATATGCTGATCAATACGATTGAGAAATACAATTTGCACCAGTATGACCAGTCGGAGTCTGAACCGGATAAAATAAAACGTGAAGACCGTGTGTTTACGGAAATCAACGCAAATATCCCTAAGGAAACGAAGAAGTTTGCACCGGTAGAAATAACTGCCCCTAAACAGATTATCAACACGACAGACCCTAATTACACCGTTCAGAAAGGAGATACACTTTATAACATTTCCAAAAGGTATAACATGACTGTGGACGAATTAAAGTCTCTGAATGGTCTTTCGGACGAAGGTGTAAAAATAGGACAGAAGCTGGTAGTAGTTAAATAATGTTAATATAAGCCGTTTAGCTTCGTCTTATTCGTATTTTTGCTGTGCAATGAAACCTACTCTTTTATTCCTTTTCTGTTGCTTTTTTTGTGGTATAGCTTTGGCGCAAAAGAAATCTGTGCAAGGGTTTGTCATAGATAAAGTGTCCAAACAGCGTTTGGCTACGGTGTATATCTATAATTCTCATAATGATGATGGGATTTATAACAACAGTAAGGGCGAATTTACAACGCAGGCTGCTGTTGGTGACACCTTATTCGCGGTACGCCAGGGCTATGGTCTGGATACGGTAGTCTACAAAGGAAGTGCAATATTTTTTCAATTAAAGCCGCTGGCTATTCAGTTGAAAGAGGTTTCTATCATTGGAAGCTCACTCTCTCCAAAGGAGCGTTATGCGCAAAGAACAAGAGAATTTAAGTATGCGACTGACCTGGGAAGTTCCCGCGATTTACTGAACTTAAGTTCAAGGGGGGTCGGCTTAGGGATAGACGCGATTTATAATTTGCTGAGCAGAAAAGGTAAGAATGCAAGACATTTGCAGGCGATCCTGGAAAGAGATTATAAAGAAGAAATTATTGATTACAGGTATAGCCCTGCTTTTGTAGGCCGTGTACTAAGAATTAAAGATTTTGAACTGAAGGATTTTATGCAGCAGTATCGTCCGAGTTATGATTTCGTCCTTGCAGCCTCTGACTATGCTTTTATAGTATTTGTGAGAAACAACTATGCTTCCTATAAGCGGAACCCGAAAGCTTTCAGGCTACAACCGCTTCCTGTGATTAAAATTGAACATCCATGAGATACTGGCCCGTAACCTGGAAAGGCCTTCCTGCAAATGCAATGGCTATTTTCCCGTTTATGTTCTTTAAAGATCCTGGTCAGAAAAATAATGCGTTATTGATCAATCATGAAAAAATCCATTTCTACCAGCAGCTGGAGCTCCTGATTCTTCCTTTTTATATTCTTTATTCGATAAATTACCTGGTTAACCTGTACAAATACAGAAATCACAGCAAAGCTTATTTTAATATTAGTTTCGAAAAAGAGGCCTACGCTAATGAATTGGACATGAATTATCTGAAAAACAGGAGACTGTATTCGTGGTTTAAATATTTATAATAAATCCTACGAACATTTTTCTTTTCTTTGTATTAATGAGAGGTATATACGCATGTTTGCTATTTGTATTTGCAGTTTCAGCACAAGTCAGTGCACAAGAGATAGATACAGTTCCTATTACAGTTAAAGACTTTGACCTTAAGCTCAAAAAAAGTCCGTTGCCTGTACTAAAAGGTATTATCGTGTTTAAACCGGTGGAGATAAATCCGCTGATTGTGAGTTCCAAGGTAAATTACTGGAAAACCAAAACTGCGATCGGGATTAATGTGAACCAATCTTCTTTCAGTAATAACTGGAGTGGTGGTGGGGTGAATTCACTGGCAGTAGAAGGATTGGTCAATTATAAAGCGGAATACAAAAAAGAAAACTACAGTTATTTAACTGAGGTTGATTTGCGTTACGGAAAAATAAGAAATAAAGGTCAGATACAAAAGAAAACAAATGACCGGATATTCTGGAATAATACCGGTGCATTCAAAATCTCTAAAAACTGGAATTTATTTACCCAGGTAACTTTTGAATCGCAATTTGATAACGGATATTCTTATTCATCGCCTAACGGAGTAGAGACTCCCCTGCTTATTTCTAAATTCATGTCTCCGGGCTACCTGACAGAATCTTTCGGTTTTGAATACAAGCCGAATAAGTATTTCTCTACACAATTTGGTACAGGTGCTGCAAAACAAACGTTTGTACTCGATAACAAAGCACTGGCAGCGGCTGACCGGGCTGTAAATCCAGATCCTGCGAATCAAAAAACTGATTTTTATGGTGTTCCGGTAGGCGACACTTTCAAAAATGACCTGGCTTTTCAGATCACTGTTAACTTTGAAAAAGACATTTTTCACAATGTCAACCTGAAAAGCAGATACTATGTCTTTGTGCCATACGATCATGTCGAAAATATGAAACACAGACTGGACGTGACTTTAACAACGAAAGTCAACAGGTTTATGAACGTTACATTGAATGGTGTTGGAATATATGATAAGACGATCAGTGAAAAGATTCAGGGCAGCCAGTCTTTAGCGATGGGCGTAATGTTTGTGTTCCCGCGCTAAATACCTTTGCATCCTATTTTAATGTTGATTGTTATTAAAAATGTTTGCAACTTTGTACACTTCTACCATTATACATTAACTAATTGACTATCAATTAATATAACATGTTTGAAAATTTACAGGATAAACTAGACCGGGCATTTAAAGTTCTAAAGGGTCAGGGAAGCATTTCAGAAATCAACGTGGCTGAAACCATGAAAGAAATTCGTAAAGCTTTACTGGATGCCGATGTAAATTTTAAAACGGCCAAAAGCTTCACTGACGAGGTTAAGGAAAAGGCGCTTGGCCTGAATGTACTTACCGCGGTTTCTCCGGGACAATTACTGACTAAGGTAATGAACGACGAGCTGACTGCATTGATGGGCGGTGAGGTCAAAGAATTAGATTTAAAAGCAAATCCTACAATCATATTGATTGCTGGTTTGAACGGTGCGGGTAAAACAACCTTCTCTGGAAAACTGGCAAATTACCTGAAAAGTAAAGGTAAAAAGCCTTTATTGGTAGCTGGTGACGTTTACCGTCCGGCAGCGATTGATCAGTTGCAGATATTGGGTGAGCAGATTGGCGTTCCTGTTTATGCGAACAAAGATTCTAAAGATCCTGTTGCGATTGCATTGGAAGGTATTGAACTTGGTAAAAAAGAACATCACAACGTAATTATCATTGATACTGCGGGTCGTTTAGCGATAGACGAGCAGATGATGAATGAGATTTCGGATGTGAAACTGCATACTAAACCGCATGAAATCCTGTTCGTAGTTGATGCCATGACCGGACAGGATGCGGTTAATACAGCTAAAGCATTCAATGAAAGATTAGATTTTACAGGTGTTGTACTGACAAAACTTGATGGTGATACCCGCGGTGGTGCGGCTTTATCTATTAAGTCTGTGGTTAACAAGCCGATTAAATTTGTCGGTACTGGTGAGAAAATGGAAGCACTTGATGTTTTCTATCCAGACAGAATGGCTTCCCGTATTTTGGGAATGGGTGACGTTGTTTCCCTTGTTGAGCGTGCTCAGGAGCAGTTTGATGAGAAAGAAGCGGCAGAACTTCAAAAGAAAATCCGTAAGAATAAGTTTGACTTCAACGATTTCTACAACCAGATTCAGCAGATCAAGAAAATGGGTAACATGAAAGACTTGATGGGAATGATTCCAGGGGTAAGTAAAATGATGAAAAACGTAGAGATTGAAGATGATGCTTTCAAAAATGTGGAAGCAATTATTCAGTCGATGACGAAATATGAACGTGAAAATCCAGACAGTATTCAACAAAGCAGACGTTTACGTATTGCTAAGGGCTCTGGAAACAAAATAGAGGAAGTTACTAAACTGATCAAACAGTTTGAGGATATGCGTAAGGTGATGAAACAGTTTTCAAATCCTGCAGCCGCTGCTAAAATGATGCGCGGTATGCCTAAAATGCCACAGGGAAGAATGTAAGCATTCTTTGCTGATCTTTAAAAAACCGGGCTCTCAATCCGGTTTTTTTTATGCCCGCAACTTTTTAACCTATAAGGTTTAATATGGAATTAAATTTACGTACTAATTCGTAAATCAATATGCTCATTAAAACTTATGGCAGCGCGGTCTTTGGCGTTAATGCTTTAACTATCACGATTGAAGTCAGTATTAGCAGCGGAAATAAATATCATATTGTCGGATTGCCTGATAATGCAGTTAAAGAAAGTCTCAAAAGAATAGAAAGTGCCATTCAGGCCTCTGGTTTTAAGATGCCAAGGCAAAAGATTGTAGTCAATTTATCACCCGCAGATATTAGAAAAGAAGGAACCTCTTATGATCTGCCAATTGCGGTAGGCATTTTAGCAGCATCAGGGCAATTAGCTGGCGAAAGGGTGGCTGAGGTGCTGATTGCCGGAGAACTTTCTCTGGACGGAGGTATACAGCCTGTAAAGGGAGCCCTGCCTATTGCTATCCAGGCAGCAGAAGCTGGCTTTAAAGGATTCATTTTACCTGCAGACAATGCAAGGGAAGCAGCTGTTGTTGATAATTTACAGGTTTATGGCCTCCATCATTTAAAAGATCTGGTCGCTTTTTTCAATGGAACTACTGTTTTTAACCCTGTCTTTGTGGATACGAAAAGTGAATTCCTGAAAAATGTTAGTTTACATGAGCATGATTTTTCTGACGTGAAAGGACAGGAAAGTATTAAAAGAGCTTTGGAGATTGCCGCTGCAGGTGGACATAATGTAATCCTGATTGGCCCTCCGGGAGCTGGAAAAACAATGCTGGCTAAACGTTTACCAACTATTTTACCTCCTTTGAGTATGCAGGAGGCGCTGGAAACAACCAAGGTTTATTCTGTCAGCGGGAAACTGAGTGCAGCTGCTTCATTAATGACAGAAAGACCTTTCCGCAATCCCCATCACAGTATTTCTGATGTAGCTTTAGTTGGTGGTGGCGCTAATCCTCAGCCGGGGGAAATCTCCATGGCACATAATGGCGTTTTATTCCTGGATGAACTGCCCGAGTTTAAACGATCAGTACTGGAGGTGATGCGACAGCCTCTTGAAGACCGGAAAGTGACTATTTCACGGGCACGTTTAAGTGTAGAATATCCGGCCAGTTTTATGCTCATTGCTGCTATGAATCCTTGTCCCTGTGGATTTCACAACCACCCTGATAAGGATTGCAGCTGTTCACCATGGGTTGTTCAGAAGTATTTAAGTAAGATTTCAGGACCGTTAATGGATAGAATTGATTTGCATGTAGAGGTCACCCCTGTACGCTTTGAGGAACTGGCATCTTCACATCCTTCGGAAAAAAGTGCAGCTATTAGAAAAAGGGTAATCAGCGCCAGGTTAAAACAGGAAATCCGCTTTGCAGCTCAAACTGGTTTATATTATAACGCACAGATGAGTCCCGCACAGGTGAGAAGACTCTGTAAAGTCAATCAAAATGGGCTGGACATGGTTAGCAAAGCCATGGAAAAACTCGGTTTATCTGCACGTGCCTTTGATAGAATTTTGAAGGTTTCAAGAACCATTGCCGATCTGGCGGGCACTAAAAATATTGAACTGGAGCATTTAGCTGAAGCCATCCATTTCCGTAGCCTGGACAGGGATAACTGGGCGGGATAATGTGCATTTAAAATGTCCGGAAAAGACTAAGCCCGGCAATAATCATTGCCGGGCTTGAAGCCTTTAATTCACAAAATATCTAATGGTTAGGTATTTTATTTATATAAATAGTTAATTGCTTTTATATCATTCGCGTTAAAGGTTCTGTCGCCTCCGTTTGAGCAAGCTAACATGAATGATGCTGCATCTGGTGCTGAAGGAGTTCCAGGAATCAGAATTGCACCAACACCGCTTTGACCTTCATTTCCTGCTCCTGAAGCTCCACAGCTATATGCTCTGTTAGAGTAATCAGTATGACGGAAACCAAGACAGTGTCCAACTTCATGTTGTAAAACTGAAGTAAGATATAAAAGGTTTGGATTAGCACCGTAAGCTGCTGGGTTAGTATTCATTTTGATTTCGCTGTAAGGGTTACCAGCAGCTGTTGGGAAACCAGAAGAACCTAAAGTAATGAAACCACCAGAAGGGCCTTCATTAAATCCGATTACGTTAATTTGACCAGTAGTTCCTGCTGCTGCACGTTGGAAAGTAAAACGTAAGCCTAAGTTGTTATACCTGGTAATCATTCCATTCACAGCATCACTATAAACCGTAGGCAGGTTAGTTACAGAAATAGTAATTACTCTTGGCAATGCTTTTACAAGATTAGTAGTTCTGTACTGTTCTGTAGAGGCAACGCTTAAGTGAGTAGTTTCAGCTTTCTCAGTAAGATTCGCTTCGCTTAAAAGAATATCACCTTCTACAAGGTAACCACCTTCTACTTTTCTTGCATTTTCAGTACTGAAACCAAGACTGGAAATCTGTGATTTAGTAGTTGCTGAAATTTCATCTTGTTTAGTATCAGCTGTAGTAGCAGCTTCTTTTTTCTGACATCCGAAAACGCAGAGTGCCATCATGCCGACAACGGCAAGAGACAATAAGTTAAATTTTTTCATTAAGTTAGTTTTTTAGGTAGAATGTTTGTGAACTAATAGGTTAATCTAAAATTATATATAATTTTAACCATTAACAAATTTTTAATTTCAAATTATTGTGAATTTCAAAATAAAATATGCTTTAATTATAATTCTTCTTTGCAACATAGCTGCAAAAGCACAAAAATTATCGGTTGCAGAAAAAAAAGAGATTTTCCACAAATATGGCTCTACTGTATCGGATTCAAAGATAAATGGTGGAAATCTTTTATTAGTGGAGTTCTCGCGTCCGCTAACTGTGACAGAAATTCATGAACTAAAACCATTACGCAGTTTTTCTTTGAACCATTTAATTATTCCGGAAAAGATGGCTGAAAAATTCAGCTCTCTGATTATTTCCCAGGCCAAAGCTAACTCTTTATGGAAAGCGAGTGATAAACTTGCACGCCAGTATGCGCAATATTTAACTCAGAACAAGCAATTTACCGTAAGATTTTCGATAAATACACAAGTATTGACTGTACCAGCTTCCTTGCAGACCTTAAAATCTTACACCTTTGATCAAAACAATCACGTAGTTACTGCAAGTATACAAATGAGTGAGTTAATGCCGGCCTTACAGTTAGAGGAAGTTCTCTTTGCTGATATTTATCAGACCGCAAAAGATGAAACAGTCATTAATGATATGGATCTTTCCAGCAATGAAATTTCGGCTGTACACCTGCGTTATCCTGCTATTGACGGAAAAGGCATTACGCTTTCTATTAAGGAACAAATGTTCGTTAAAGAAGATATAGACCTGGCAGGAAATGTGGTAGCTGCCCCCTCAACTGCACCAGTGGTAGATGATCATGCCACACAAATGGCTACACTTGCTGTTGGCAGGGGCAATACTTTTATCAGGGGAATGGGAGCTGCACCTTTTGCCTCTTTAACGGCTTCAGATTACAGAAAAAACAACAATGATTTAATGCCTGATGATATTAAGGAATTAAATCAATATAAGGTAAATGTACAAAACCACTCTT
Source organism: Pedobacter cryoconitis (assembly GCF_003259615.1). Taxonomy (GTDB): domain Bacteria; phylum Bacteroidota; class Bacteroidia; order Sphingobacteriales; family Sphingobacteriaceae; genus Pedobacter; species Pedobacter cryoconitis. The sequence continues at coordinate 103,457 of NZ_QLLR01000003.1, forward strand.
ATGGTCTGGGTATAGATAATTTTTATGGGATGCAGGCGGTTGCTTATGATAAGCAAGTATTTGAGGCAGATACAATCGTTCATGTATTTTCTTCGGGAAACTCTGGTTTGGTTACAGCTGTGGATGGTATTTACAAAAACATTCCAAATACGGCCCAGTTAACAGGAAATTTTAAGACGGCAAAGAATGTTTTAGTTATAGGAGGAATAAATCAGGAAAATGCCTCCGAAAGCCAAAGTAGTAAGGGGCCTGCTTACGATGGCCGGGTAAAGCCTGAATTGGTTGCCCTAGGACAGGATGGTACGTCTGGTGCCGCAGCACTAACTTCCGGATCAGTTGCTCTTTTTCAGCAAGAATATAAAAGTTTATATGGGAAACAGCCTTCTGCGGCTACGGTAAAAAGCATACTGGTTAATTCGGCTGATGATATTGGGACACCCCAGGTAGATTTTGCTACAGGATTTGGAAAATTAAATACATTACAGGCGATTCAGACTATTATAGACAAACGCTTTCAAACAGGAGCGGTTAACGATCAGCAGGACTTTACGTTTCCACTGCAAGTTGCAACCGACCAGCAGGAGCTGAAAGTTACATTAGCCTGGCTTGATCCTCCGGCAGTGGTGAACAGTGTACAAAGTATTGTTAATCACTTGGATCTGTCTATGGAGACACCTGCAGGAACAGTAATTTTACCCTGGATATTAAACACTTATCCGAGTGCGGATTCTTTATTACTGCCTGCGAAAAGGGGAATAGACAACCTGAATACGGTACAACAGGTAAGTTTAACCAATGTACCCGCAGGGACTTACACAATCCATGTAAAAGGCAGAACAGTCACGCAGGGGAAACAGGATTTTAGTATCGCTTATCAGTGGAAAGCAAAGAATGATTTCAACTGGACTTTCCCTTTGAAGGATGCAGCATTATTTGCCGCTGAGAGCAATTATATCCGATGGAGCAGCACTTTATCGGGCGGGACGGGAAAACTTTCTGTGAGCTATGATAACGGGACTAGCTGGACTGTGGTGAGCAGTAGCATCGATTTGGGTTCTTCTTTTTACAAGTGGGCCGCTCCAGATATATTTACACGTGCACTTTTCAAAATGGAAGCTGGTGGAAAAGAATTTCTCAGCGAGTCGTTTGTTGTTTGTGCGCCTGAGAAACTACAGGTGGGTTATAGTTGTACCGAAAAGCTATTGTTTCACTGGCCGGCTCAGCCACAGGCAACTGGTTACACGCTCTACAATTTAAAGAATAATGTCTTAACGCCTATCCAGCAGCTGACTGATACGGTAGCTATCGTTGACAAAGCTACTATAGCCTCTAATTATTTTACGGTTGCAGCAAATGGTACTAATTTTAGCGGGTTAAAAAGCTATACGGTTGACTATACCGCACAAGGCGTAGCGTGTTATGTAAGAACATTCCTGGGAAATATTGTGAATGATGCTGGTAAGCTTGATTTAACGATAGGCACAACTTATAATCTGAAAAGTATCGTTTGGGAAAAACAAACCTCTCCGGGAGTATTTGCTCCGCTGGCCGAAACGGTTGTCACTTCTGGCTTGGTGAGCTACAGTCAGATTGATCAGAACCTGGTTCGTGGTATTCAATTCTACAGGGTGACTTTAGTGACGAACGATGGCCTTAAAATTCCTTCAGACATCTTGCCACTTAACTTCCTGAAAGAAAATGACTTCGCTGCTTTTCCAAATCCGGTAACGGACTTTCTGTCCATACTTAGCGGGGATTTTGACCCTTACACACTTACACTTTACAATTTATCGGGACAAAAGATCTTCCTGAAGGAAGCGAATGGGTTATATCAATTTGATTTAACAGCTTTGTCAACCGGATTATATATCGGCACGATAACCAGAAATGGGAATACGCTCAAAAAGATTAAGATTATAAAAAGATAAAGCCCATGTAAGGGCTTTATCTTTTTATAGCATTAACACGATGACTAATATTATAATTCTTCTTCTTCGTCCAGCTGCTCTTCTTCGTCATCCTCTTCTGGCACATAGGCTATAATCTCTTTGCCAATGGCGTTCACTTCTTCATCTTCTCCAAACAGGGGTAATGCAGTTTCAGGATCTAGTGTCAGCCACTGTGATTCTGTATCTTTCAGGATATGACGGTATTCCTTACCATCCTTAAAAACAACATAAGTATCATTTCCTTCTGGAAATATAGCGTAGTCGATTTCACCTATAGTAATATCAAATGGTTGTTGCATGATTATTCTTTAACCGGGTATATAAATTGATAATTATTAATTTGTTGTTTTCAGTTTATTGATAAATGCTATGAATTTTACATCTGCATAGTTAGCAGCTCCCGCTTCATTGTAAGAAATTTTTCCTGCTTTATCAAATACGACAGTAGTGGGTAATGAACCTTTGAAAAGCACTTCAGGGATTTCACTGTCTACTGCATAAACAGGTAACTGGTATCCCTTTTTATCCATAAATTTTTGTGCTTTTGGCAATTGGCTGTCTGCATCAACCAGAATGAAGACCACGTCTTTATCATTCTTAAATTTTTCGTGCAAAGCATTTACACTTGGCATTTCGGCAAGACATGGAGGGCACCAGGTTGCCCAAAAATTAAGAAAAACGACCTTTCCTTTCAATTCGCCCAGGTCAATGACCTTGCCATTGATGTCTTTAAATTTAATCCCGGACAGATCGCCCGCAGCATTAACCTGTTTATCAACTACGGTAGTATCCGGTCTGAAGAATCCAATTTTCATTAAGCCTTCCAATACCAGCGCTTTTGCAGGCGGTACAAAAAGCAGCACCAGGAACAATACAATCAGGACCCCGTTAAAAATATTCTTTCGGTTAAGAATCTTATTCATGATGATATATAGTTTATAAAATTAATCCTATTTTGCAATAGTCAAAGCCCGGAAGAAGCAAACAACAGAAACGGAATAAATCATTAAAGAGGGTCATGATAGTTTTTTAAGCTACGGCTATTTAACCTCAAACGATGTACAATGAAGAAAATTATTCCGTTTATACTCTTGCTAAGTTCAGCTTTAGCTTGCACAAACAAAGATACGAAAATGGAAACTTATAAATGGCCCGCGGCAAAAGCGCCGATAGCAGAAATCAAGCCTAAACAGCGTGTTTTACATGGTGACACGGTAATTGATAATTATTACTGGATGATTGATTACTTCAAAAAAGGGCCGGACAGTACAAAAACGATCGATTATCTCAACGCCGAAAATGCCTATCTCGACAAGATGATGAGTGGCACAAAAACGTTACAAGGTGATCTCTTTAAAGAGTTAAAAGGCCGCATTAAGGAGAAAGATGAGTCGGTTCCGGTCTTTAAAAATGGCTATTTTTATTATTCCAGAACTGAAGAAGGAAAACAGTATTCTAAATTCTGCCGCAAAAAGGGAACATTGGATGCTAAAGAAGAGATACTGCTCGATATTGACGAACTGGCCAAAGGACTTCCCTATTATTCAGCTACCGGATACAGCATCAGTCCTGACAACAAGTTATTAGCTTATGGAGTTGATAAAGTTTCCAGACGGCAGTATACTATTGTAATCAAAAATCTGGAAACCGGAGAGTTATTAAAAGATAGTATTCCTAATACTGAAGGCGATGCAGTTTGGGCAGCAGACAATAAAACCTTGTTTTACACATCAAAAAATGCAAAAACGCTGCTGAGTGAGAAGATCAAAAAACATAAACTCGGCACAGCTGCTACCAAAGATATTGTAGTTTATGAGGAAAAAGATAAGTCCAACTATATCGGTGTCGGTAAATCAAAATCCGGAAAGTATATCTTCATTTATTCTTCTGCAACACTATCTGCAGAGGAAAGATTGATTCCTGCAGATCAGCCAGATGCCGAATTCAAAGTATTTCAGCCAAGAATTAAAGATGTACTTTATAATGTAATTGCTTTAGCTGATAAGTTCCTGATCGTGACCAACTGGAATGCTAAAAACTTTCGCTTAATGGAGTGCCCGCTTGACAAAACAGGAAAAGAAAACTGGAAAGAAGTAATTCCGCACCGTAAAGATGTTCTTTTGGAAGACGTGGAGGGTTTTAAGGATTTTATCGTGATTTCAGAACGTAAAAATGGTCTGGCCCAGTTACGTATCCGTCAATTAAATGGCGCTGAACATTATATTGATTTCGGTGAGCCCACTTATACTGCTTCTGTCGGTAATAATCCTGAATACGATAGTGAAAAGCTCCGTTATATTTATACTTCCATGACCACACCGGTGTCTGTTTATGACTACCATATGGAGACTAAAGAAAAGCAGCTGATGAAGCAGCAAGAGGTTGTGGGAGGTTATAATAAAGCTGATTACACGACAGAGCGCCTGTATGCGACTGCCAAAGACGGTACACAGGTTCCAATTTCACTAGTCTATAAAAACGGGCTTAAAAAGGATGGTAATGCTCCATTACTGCTTTATGCTTATGGTTCGTATGGACATAGCATGGATGCTTCTTTTTCTTCCAGCAATTTAAGCCTTTTGAACAGGGGCTTTGTTTTTGCAATTGCCCATATCCGCGGCGGACAGGAAATGGGCAGACAATGGTACGAGGATGGAAAGCTGATGAAAAAGATGAATACTTTCACTGATTTCATTGACTGCGGGAACTTCCTGATTGAAAAAAAGTATACAAGTTCGGCACATCTTTATGCACAGGGCGGTAGTGCCGGCGGCCTGCTGATGGGTGCAATTATTAATCTTGCCCCTGAGTTATGGCATGGGGTAATCGCCCAGGTTCCATTTGTGGACGTGGTTAACACGATGCTCGACGAGAGCATCCCGTTAACTACAAATGAGTTTGACGAGTGGGGAAATCCTAAAAATGCCGATGCTTATCATTATATGAAGGGCTATTCTCCATATGAGAACGTCGAGCCGAAACATTATCCAAACATGCTGGTAACGACAGGACTTCACGATAGCCAGGTTCAATATTTTGAGCCCGCCAAATGGGTTGCCAAGCTAAGAGCTACCAAAACAGATAAAAATGTGCTGCTGCTTAAAACAGATATGGACTTTGGACATGGGGGTGCATCCGGCAGATTCGATTATCTGAAGGACATTGCCCTGAACTATGCTTTCCTGTTAAGTCTGGAGAATATTAAAGAATAATAAAAAAACCCTGTTTTCTGTACAGCTCCTTTTAAGGGGGATATACAGGAAACAGGGTTATTTTCTGAAAGGAGCACAAACTCCTTTGCCGATTAAATCAATTCAACACTTCTGTTAACGAACGCTGTTAATTCAGCACCAGTAAGCATTCCTTGAGAAAGTAAAGCCAAATCTACAGCTTGTTTAGCCAGTGCACTTTGCTCTTCACTATTTTCAGTCTGTAAGATCTTATTCACTAGTTTATGGTTACCATTGATCGCTACTTTATAACTATCAGGCATACTACCATAAAAACTCATTCCACCGCCCATCTGAGCCATGTCTTTCATTCTTCTCATGAACTCATCCATAGTCACCGTTACAGGGAATTCTTCCGGATGTAAGCCAACGATCTCTACCTGAAAACCTGGTTTAATGATTGCTTTCTCAAAAACATCTTTCACTTTTGCCGATTGCTCATCAGTCAATACTGATTCTACAACCTCATCTTTTTCAATCAGTTTACTTGCAACACTAGAATCAACACGTTTCAACAATGTTTTCTCTAATTTCTGCTCTAATGAAGTTACAAAGTGATTATCGATTGCTGAGTTCATCAACAAGACATCATAATCTTTTTTGTTTGCCGACTGGATGAAACCATCTTGTTTAGCTGGATCATTCGTGTAGATATAAACTACCTGACCGTTTTTATCAGTTTGAATATCTTTTACCTTTGCGTGGTATTCATCAAGCGTAAAGTTCTCATTTTTAGTATTAGTTACTAAAGCGAAATCTTTTGCTTTATCATAGAATTTCTCTTCACTTACCATTCCGTATTTCACGAAAAGGCCAATGTCGCTCCACTTCTCTTCATAAGCTTTGCGGTCCTTATTGAAAAGTTCCCCTAATTTATCAGCTACTTTTTTAGTGATATAGCTGTTGATCTTTTTCACATTGCTATCTGCCTGAAGGAAACTTCTGGAAACGTTCAATGGAATATCAGGAGAATCAATTACACCATGTAATAACATTAAGAATTCAGGAACAATATCTTTTACTTCATCAGTAATGAACACCTGGCGACTGAATAACTTGATTTTATTACGTTGCATATCAAAATCATTCTTCACTTTAGGGAAGTATAAAACACCCGTTAAGTTAAAAGGATAATCTACATTCAGGTGAATCCAGAATAAAGGATCTTCTCCGAAAGGATATAATTGTTTGTAGAAGTCCAGGTAATCCTGGTCTGACAAATCTGCAGGTGCTTTAGTCCAGATCGGATCAGTAGTATTGATGATGTTATCAGTTTCAACACTTACTGTTTTAGGCTTTCCTTCTTCATCTTCACCATCAGGAATCTCCTGAGTTTTTGTACCGAATTTAATTGGTACTGGTAAGAATTTACCATATTTATCTAAGATCTCTTCTAGTTTATGCTGACTAAGGAATTCAGCAGATTCTTCATTGATATGAAGGATAATTTCTGTTCCGCGGGTAGTACGTGAACCTTCAGTAATCTCATAAGATGTACTTCCGTCGCAAACCCAACGTGCTGGTTCTGCGCCTTCCTGATAAGATAAAGTCTGAATTTCAACCAGATCAGACACCATAAATGCAGAGTAGAAACCTAATCCGAATTTACCAATAATCTCATTGGCATCTTTAGCGTCTTTGAATTTCTCTACAAATTCACTTGCACCTGAAAAAGCAACCTGATTGATATATTTCTTAATCTCTTCAGCGGTCATTCCCAAGCCGTTATCACTGATTGTGATTGTCTTTTTTTCCACATCAAGCGCTACTTCCACTAAAGGGCTACCCAACTCACCGTTGTATTGGCCTAACGCAGCTAAACGTTTGATTTTTTGTACCGCATCAACCGCATTTGAAACCAGCTCACGCAGGAATATCTCATTGTCTGAGTACAGGAATTTCTTAATAATAGGAAAAATGTTTTCGGTATGTATGGAAATACTCCCTTTTTCTTCTATGCTCATATGTTAACTCATTTTTAAGTACATATCGTCTTTATCAAGGGATGTTCCAATTTCATTTTAGTTGTCAAATTGACAGTCTGATTTAATTTTCGTAAGCTTACTCTTGAAATTATAGCTTTCAGCCAGATATATGAACATTGACCTTTATAAAAAACTAAACGCCGAAGGACTCATCAGTGCAAAAACACTGGAAAATGTGTTTGAAAAAGATAAAAACCCCTTATTCTCTTTACACTGGGAACTGAAAACTCTTTTATACCTGGGTGTTACCCTTTTAAGCACGGGCCTGGGAGTTTTAATCTATAAAAATATTGATACGATTGGTCATCAGTTCATCTTGCTGTTTATTGCGGCAATTTGTGTTGGCTCCTTTTTTTACTGTGTTAAAAACAGAAACCCTTTTAGCAGGGAAAAAGTCAAATCTCCCAGTTCTTTTTATGACTATATCTTATTACTGGGTTGCCTGAGCCTGCTGAGTTTTCTGGGTTATCTTCAATTTCAATACCATGTTTTTGGTGATAATTATGGTCTGGCAACTTTTATTCCAATGCTCATATTATTCTATGTGGCTTATGAGTTTGACCATATTGGTGTGCTGAGTATGGGGATCACTAACCTGGCCATTTGGCTGGGTGCCACCATTACGCCATTTACAATACTTTCCAATGGGTTATATAGCAGCGATCCTTTAATTGTCCCTTATCTCTTTTTAGGACTGTTGTTACTAACTGCGGCTTACCTGTCTGAACGGTATAACTTCAAAAAACATTTTAAATTTACTTATCAGAATTTCGGAGTGAATATCTCTTTTATTGCCCTTTTTACTGGCTATTTTAGCTTTTATGAACATCCTTTAAGCTTTCTGTGGTTAATTACTGTACTTATACTGGCTTTCATTTTATACCAGGATGCCTTAAAAAATAAATCGTTTTATTTCCTGCTGCTGGTTATTTTATATGCCTATGCGGCAATCAGCACGCTTGTAGTCAGAGTGCTTTTCAATATGGATTCAGAAGCTGCTTTTGTAATGGGACTACTCTATTTTATCGGATCGGCTATTGGTTTAATCATCGCGTTGATTCAGCTGAATAAAAAAATTAAAGAAATATGATCATCTACAATAAAACATGGCTGACTAACCTGGATATACAGGATCAGATCAGGCCGTCTCTGGCTGCGGGTGAGCTGACCAAAGAAGAATTTAAGAATATAGAAAAAGCTTACCCGGTTGGGTTCTATTCTCCTAACATCTTTGTAAGATCGGGATTATTCCTTTTAACCTGCGTGATTGCGTTATTTGGAGGATGTTTACTGACTTATTTAGCCTGGGACCTGGTGACAGCTCATAGTGGTGCATGGGTCCTCTTTTTAGGCCTGATCAGTTATATCGCACTTGAAGTCATTGTGAAGACTAAACATCACTTCAGGTCTGGCACTGATGACGCGTTAATCTGGATTTCGGGCGGCTTGTTTTGTGTAGCTTTTACCTGGTTGACATTTACTATGGACTGGGATTTTAGAACAACCATGAACACCACAATCTCTATGGTAGCTTTTACGTTTATTCTGAGCCTATTTCTTGCTATACGATTTGCGGACAGCCTGATGTCCTTATTTTGCTTCCTGACGGCATTGCTACTTGCTGTCCTGTTAGCTATTGATCACCTTTCTTTTGGGAAGGAAATACTTCCGTTTTTAGTCATGCTGCTTTCTGCTCTGGTTTATTATTTTTCCTGGTCTAAAAGCAGTCATCTAAAATTTATTCATTACCAGCATTGTCTGCGATTCTTACAAACAGGCAGCTTACTTACTCTATACCTGGCTGGTAATTATTATGTAGTCCAGGAATTGGGAAATGAACTTTATGGCTATACTACTATTGGGCCATACAAGGTCCCCTATCCTATATTTTTCTGGCCGTGGACAATTATGGTACCTTTTATTTATACTGGCCTGGGCCTTTATAAAAAGAATGTGATTCTACTCCGTACCGGACTTATTCTAATCGCTATCGCTGCAGTTACTTTTAAAAACTACTATCATGTGCTGCCTATAGAGAGTACGCTTGTTTTAATCGGGTTGATTACTCTTGGTGGATCTTATTGGGCAATCAGGTATCTTAAGACTCCCAAAAAGGGATTTACTTCTGAAGAATTAAGCGAAGATACTATCCCTGGCGGGATCAATGTGGAATCTCTGATTATCGCAACGACACAGCTAGATACCCCTTCTGGAACGGAAAACCGCTTTGGTGGCGGAGATTTTGGCGGAGGGGGCTCTTCTTCAAATTTTTAAGAAAGAATATTACAATTGGTTAGCAATGTTCTTCTGTATCTTTGCATAGAATGGAATATAATGTACACACCCTGCCTAACGGCATTCGTCTTCTTCACGTACCCTCTGCATCAGCGATCTCTCACGCTTGTATTATCATCAATAGCGGTTCACGCGATGAGACTGAAAGCCAGGCTGGATTAGCCCATTTTATTGAGCATCTAATTTTTAAACGCACAGAAAAAAGGAATACAAACCAGATTTTGAATAGACTGGAAAGTGTTGGGGCAGATTTAAATGCCTATACGACGAAAGAATATACCTGCATTCATGCTTCTTTTCTACACCCTTACCTGGACAGAACACTGGAACTTTTCAATGATATTGTATTCCATTCTACCTTCCCGGAAGAGGAAATGGACAAGGAAAAAGGAGTAATTTTAGATGAGATCGCATCTTACCTTGATCAGCCCGAAGAGGCTATTTATGATGATTTTGAGGATATGGTGTTCGCGGACCATGCTTTAGGAAGAAATATTCTGGGTACGACAGAAAGTGTAAATAAGCTTTCTCAGCAGGATATTAAGGATTTTATTGCAGCAAATTATCATACTGATAAAATCGTTGTTGCAGTACTGGGGGATTACTCTTTACCTAAGGCTGTTAAAATCTTTACTAAATATTATGAGGAAATTCCTGAAAATCTGCACCAGGATAACAGAAAAGCACCGGCAAAATCACCGGTAATTACCCGTATCGATCAAAAACCGATTATGCAGGCACATACCATGATTGGTTCTACAGCTTATTCCTTACATCACCCTTTTAAAACTGGCCTGCTCCTGTTGAATAACCTGTTATGTGGCACAGGAATGAGTTCTATCCTGAATTTACAGATCAGAGAAAAGCATGGGATTGCTTATAGCATAGAATCAGGATACAGCCCTTTAAGTGATACAGGTATTTTTACCTTGTATTTTGGTACGGATAAAGAAAAAGTAAACAGGGCGCAATCGCTTATTTACAAAGAATTTAAAAAGATCAGGGAAAATCCTCTGACAGAAGTACAGTTGCAAAAGGCTAAAAATAAGTTTATCGGACAAATTGCATTAGGAGAAGAAAATAGAATAGGATTAATTGTTTCTATGGCAAAAAGCCTGATTGATTACAATAAGATAGATAGTCTGGAAACTGTTTTTCAAAAAATACAAGCTGTGAATACAAAGGATATGGCACAGATTGCCGATGAAATTCTGGACGAAAAGAACCTCAGTGTCTTAACCTTTTATCCATTAGCTTAAGAGCCAGTTTGAAACAGGCACTAATATTTGTACTTTTGTAATATACATTGTTATTGTCAATAAGCAGTAGCAAGATAAATACATATTGTGTGTATTTAAACAGGTCAAAAAAAATTATACAGATGAAATTACCAATTATAGCTTATGGAGATCCGGTTTTAAGAAAGGTGTGCGAGAGCATAGATGAAAACTACCCGGATTTACAAAAACTAATCAGCAATATGTTTGACACCATGTATGCAGCAAGTGGTGTTGGTTTGGCTGCGCCACAGATCGGCCTTCCAATCAGACTGTTCATTGCGGATACTGGTGAGGATGAAGATGGAAAGGAAGGCTTCAAGAGAGTATTTATCAATGCAGTGATTTTGGAAGAAACTGGTGAGCCTTGGGCTTTTACAGAAGGATGTCTGAGTATACCTGAAATCAGAGAAGATGTGTTGCGCAAGCCAAATATCAAAGTTCAGTATTACGATGAAAACTGGGAATTGCATGAAGAAGCATTGTCAGGTATGGCTGCACGCGTTGTACAGCATGAATATGATCATATAGAAGGCAAGTTGTTTACAGATACCTTAAGTCTGTTACGTAAGACCATGCTGAAATCAAAGCTGGATTCAATTTCTAGAGGAGATATTCATGCAGATTACAGAATGAAGTTCCCAAAACAACGCAATAAGAAACGCTAGTTATTATTGTTTTGTCTGCTTTTATCCCCGCTAAAAATCTGCTGCATGAGTTTGCCCCAGGCAAACGGATTTAATAATGGGTTAGATTGTACCAGGTTTTTATTCAGCTCTCTTTCCTGATCTATACGGAAATTAGTTGAAGATATCTCTCCAGCATCCCTGGGGAGATATTGAATTTTCCCATTAATGGAATGTGAAGACATGTTCTTCCGTGCAATTTCCATATCATCATCAGCCACCTTCATTGCCAGAAAGTCTTTCGTGAACTCCTCCACAGTAGCCCATGGATAAACACGTACAGCAGGAAGATAAACGATTTCTGATTTCATTTTTACCATCGCTGTATACTTCGAATCTTTAATATCAGCCGGAATAAGAACCACTTTGTCAGTGTATCCAATGGCGTTATAAATTAAAGTATCTCCCGGATGGGCCACAAAAGAAAAATAGCCCTTATAATTGGCAGCATAACGCTGATCCTGGTTAGTTTTATTGGTTATAGTCACGTAAGGGACAACAAAACTACTGTCCCTGTCTGTTATAATCCCAGAAAATTGGATCAATTTCTTTCCTGAAGGCGTTTGTTGTGCAAACAGCCCCGCAGTAAAAAAAATCAAAACGACCGTAAAGATGTATTTCATCGTACAAAAATAACTGTAATTCTTACAGTGACTAGTTAAATTTTGTTAAATGGCTAAACTGATTCAGTCAGGTTAATAGCTTCAACCGCAGTAATTTGCGGTACCGCCTTCATGATAGCCTGCTCAATTCCTGCTTTCATGGTCATAAAACTCATTTTGCAAGATCCGCAGTTCCCCAATAACTTCAATTTAACAACATTATCCGCCGTAATTTCTTCTATCGCAACATCACCACCATCAGCCTTAAGATAAGGACGGATAGTTTCTAATGCTTGTTCTACTTGTTCTTTTAAATCCATGATATATTTTAAAATATAAATTTACTAATTTTTTAGCAATCTGACCGCAACGCATTATTAATTGCAATCTGTTGTGCAATCTTTCCAGCCATTTCTGAAAATGCAATTGAGGTCTGACTCTCTTTATTCATCGCAATAGGCGTACCACTATCTCCACCTTCCGTAATTCCCTGTACAAGAGGTATTTCACCTAGGAAAGGAACATCAAAAGAAGCTGCCAAAGCCTTTCCGCCATCTTTCCCGAAAATATAATACTTGTTTTCAGGCAATTCTTCCGGGGTAAAGTAAGCCATATTCTCAATTACTCCCAATACCGGAATATTAATACCCGGCATCCTGAACATGGCAAGCCCTTTTCTGGTATCTGCTAAAGCTACTTGCTGAGGTGTTGTCACAATAACCGCACCTGCAATCGGGAAACTTTGGGTAATGGTAATATGAATGTCCCCGGTTCCGGGAGGAAGATCCACGATCAGGTAATCCAGCTCACCCCAGTCTGCATCATTGAACAATTGTTTAATTGCATTGGATGCCATTGGTCCGCGCCATGGTACAGGCTGATCCGGATCGGCAAAAAAACCTAACGATAAAAGCTTAATTCCATATTTTTCAATTGGCAGGATCAGTGTTTTTCCTTCTGGTGTTTCTCTTGCACTTGGTTTGGCACCCAAAAGACCAAACATAGTCGGCACCGAAGGCCCATAAATATCAGCGTCAATTAAACCAACTTTAGCTCCATCTGCTGCCAGCGTAACAGCAAGGTTACTCGCCACTGTAGATTTTCCTACTCCTCCTTTACCTGAAGATACTAAAATGATATTTTTAATATCCTTCAGCTGGGTTGTATCATTTGGCTTGGTTACTCTTGAAGTGATTTTTATATTTATTTCCGCCTCCTTGTCTACAAAATGCTTAATGGCATTAAGGCAGGCATTTTTAAGCATGTCCTTCATTGGACAGGCTGGAGTGGTCAGTTCTAAGGTAAAACTAATTTTTTTATCTTCGATGCTTAGTTCCTTAATCATGTTCAATGTCACCAGATCTTTTTTAAGATCAGGGTCTTCGACATTTCTTAAAGCAGCTAAAACTTGTTCGTTGCTAATATTCATTGCCCAAAATTAACAAAAGGAGGTTACAATTAATTGATTTTAGGCTTTTTAAGTGTAATTTTAACACGAAATAAACATTTGCATTTAACGTTAAGCAATTAAACATCTATTTTACAGCATGCGTCTTCCAAAAATAAACATCCCTAAAAAATACATCAAAGCAGGTGCATGGGTTCTAGGGGTATTTCTTGTATTAATTGCCATCCTTGGTTCTATTGCTTATAGCAAAAGAGAGGCCTTACTGAAACAAATGATAGCTAAGGCTATTAAAAAGGCGGATACTGACTATGGATTAGCCATAAAAATTGAAAATGCTGGCTTTAAAGGCTTGAGCACTGTACAGATGAAAAACATTTCTGTAGTTCCTAAAGACCGTGATACTTTATCTACAGTTGCTGATCTTACCATTGGTGTGAAGTTACTCCCATTGCTTTTTGGAGACGTTAAACTGGCCGAGGTTGCTTTAAATACGGGTACAGTAAATGTTGTATTGAAAGATAGTCTGACCAACCTGGATTTTATTCTGAAAAGAAAAAAGAAAGATAAAAAAGATAATAAAGCAAAAATCGATCTGAGCGAAATTGCGCATGACATCCTCAACCAGGTACTGAATAAAATCCCGGATGATATGGAAATGAAAAATTTGCGGTTTACATTAAATGATAACGATACTGCAAAACTAAATTTTCTGACTACAACAGCCACAATTGACGGGGGAGATTTAAAATCAACCATTCTGGTCAATGATAATGAGGCGACCTGGCATATTAATGGTAAACTGAAGCCGGGTAAAAAGCAAATGGACGTGCTGTTCTTTGCGGATGGCAAAAAAGTCGAATTGCCTTACCTGGAAAATAAACTGCACGCAAAACTAAGTTTTGACACAGTCAGAACCGAAATGAAAAGTGCAGAGTATAGCGGTGATAATTTCAAGATCACAGGCTCCTGGTCAGTTAAAAACTTATTAATCAACCATTCGAAGATCGCTTCCAATGATATTATTGTGAAGGATGCTAAGATTGATGCAGACATGCTGATCGGGCCAAATTTTGTGGCACTGGACAGTACTTCAACAGTATTCCTGAAAGACGCTGCCATCCATCCTTATCTAAAATATACGCTGTCTCCGGATAAAATTTATGAAGTAAAGCTTCATGCGGACGAACAGGATGCACAAGCAGTTTTAAATGCTTTTCCAGAAGGTTTATTTGAATCTCTGGATGGGCTACAGGTTAAGGGGAAAATTAAATATGACCTTAATTTTTATCTGGACAGCAGTACTCCTGACAGTCTAAAGTTCAATTCTACACTGACACCTTATAATTTCAAAATAGTTAAATGGGGTAAACTAAACCTGCAAAAGATCAATGAGACTTTTATATATACCCCTTATGAGTATGGAAAACCGATGCGCGATATTACAATCGGACCATCTAACCCTAATTACACACCTCTTTCTGAAATTTCCAGTAATTTCAAGAATGCACTGCTGACTTCAGAAGATCCTTCTTTTTATACACATAAGGGGTTTGTTGAAGAGTCTATCCGTAAATCGTTCGTGATTAATTTCAAAGAGAAGAAATTTGTGAGGGGAGGAAGTACGATCTCCATGCAGCTGGTAAAAAATGTGTTCTTAAGCAGACAAAAAACCCTTGCACGTAAAGCGGAAGAAATACTGATTGTCTGGTTAATAGAGAATAACCGTCTGATTAGTAAACAGAGAATGCTTGAGGTCTATTTCAACATCATTGAAATGGGTAAAAATATCTATGGAATAGGTGAGGCATCACGCCAGTATTTCGGAAAAAGTCCTTCACAACTAAGTATTGGTGAGGGGATATTCCTGGCTAATATTGTTCCCCGCCCTAAAATAGCGATGTTTAAGTTTCGGGGTGATGGCGGCTTGAAAGACTATATGCTGCCTTATTTCAGGTATATGGGCAGAATCATGGCTAAACGCGGTTTAACGCCTGCCGACACCAGCGGTTATGGTTTTTATAACGTTAGATTAAGAGAAGGTTTGCGCCGTTATCTGCTGCCGGATTCAGCAAAAGTTGATACTGCTGCCTTTGACACAGATACTGATGCGCCCGTGAAAATGCAGGATGAATCAAAAAATCTTTTTGACAGGTTATTTGGCAGATCTAAAAAGGATAAAGACACCACAAACAAACAATTAACAGTACAGGATACCGTAAAAAAAACAAGAAAAGAGTTGCGAAGGGAACGACGGGAAAAACGCCGTCTGGAAAAAGAAGCCAATTAACTTCGCCATAAAGAAATGATGAATACGATAGAAGTTGGAGATAGAAAGTTCGGGATATCGATCACGAACGAACGCATTAATGAGCGTACAAAAGAAATTGCAGCGCAAATCAATGCTGAATATAAAGATAAACGCCCGCTTTTTATTGGGGTATTGAATGGTAGCTTCTTATTTATGGCAGATTTGCTTAAGGAAACAGAAATCCCTTGTGAAGTAGCCTTTATGAAGGTTTCAAGCTATAAAGGCGGGCTAACCAGCAGCGGAGAATTGAAAGAGATATTTGGTTTGCCGGACAATCTAAAGGGCCGCCACCTGGTTTTAGTAGAGGATATTGTGGATACAGGCCTGACCTTAAAATATATATTAGAAAAGGTTTATTTGCAGCAGCCTGCGTCTGTGCGTGTATGCAGCCTGCTTTTCAAGCCAGAAGCCATACTGTCACCGATTAAAGAGCTTGAATATGTAGGCTTTGAAATCCCGAATGAATTTGTGGTAGGCTATGGGCTGGATTACGATGAATTAGGCAGAAATCTTAAACACATTTACCGTACAATTTCCTGATCGTTATTCTTTAGCTTGATTCCCGTATATTTTTCACAATTTTGCATCAAACATATTTATATTTAAATGACAATACATAAAGAAGGTTATACAACCATCGCACTCTCTCTCCTTTTTATCTTCGTCCTCAATGCCATTATTGACTACAGATTTGCTGATGTAACCTGGTTAAGGTGGGCAGTGTATATTGCTTCATTCGCGCTATTCATTACTGTGCTCCAGTTTTTCAGAAATCCATCCAGACCATTCGTGAGTGGCGGGAACCTGATCATCTGCCCGGCTGACGGAAAAGTTGTTGTAATTGAAGAAACTCAGGAAAATGAATATTTCAAAGACAAAAGATTACAGGTTTCTATATTTATGTCTCCTGTAAACGTACATATAAACAGAAATCCAATTGCTGGGGTCGTTAAATTTTTCAAATATCATCCTGGAAAATATCTTGCGGCATGGAATCCAAAATCTTCTACGGAAAATGAGCGTACAACAGTTGTTGTAGAGCACGCAAACGGAACACCGGTACTATTCAGACAAATTGCAGGAGCACTTGCCAGAAGGATTGTATGGTATGTTAAAGAAGGTGATGTAGTGGAACAGAGCAAAGAATTCGGCTTTATTAAATTCGGGTCCAGAGTAGATATATTTCTTCCTGTTGGTACAAAAGTTAACCTGGAACTGAACCAGGTAGTTAAGGGTGGGATTACTATTCTTGGCGAACTCGCTTAGTTCAAGAGCGCAAAGCAAACAAAAAGGGTCAATGATTGATGTATGTGTACATCAATCATTGACCCTTTTTGTTTTTATCGGATTTCTTTATCAGACTAAAAGCTTTCCGGTCATTTGGATGAACTTTAAAAGGCACGATGCGGTTTATAACTAAAGAAACCTTATTGATAGCTTTACATCGCTTTATTCAAAGCCTCTTCCCACTATACAGGTGTTGTGTAGCGGAAGGTTAAAGGGAACAATCCTGCAGAGAATCGGCAAAACTTTATACTGAGGCAGGTACAAACAAAAAAACCTCCCCGACAGAATCGGGAAGGCCTATATATTTTGTAGAGAAATTAAACTCTCTTAGACTTGATACGAGCTGCTTTACCAGTCAATTCACGAAGATAGAACAACTTAGCTCTACGCACCTTACCGTGACTGTTAACTTCAATTTTAGCGATGTTTGGCGAGTTAATTGGGAAGATACGCTCTACTCCAACTCCATTAGACATTTTACGAACAGTAAACGTCTCATTAGCACCTACGCTGTTACGTTGTAAGACTACACCTTGGTAAATTTGAACACGTTCTTTATTACCTTCGCGAATTTTATAGTGAACACTCACTGTATCTCCTGATTTGAATGCAGGAAACTCGTTCTTTGCGATTACCTGCTCTTCAACAAATTTTACTAAATCCATGATTTTAAGCTATTAAGCCGACTTTTTGTTGTTTAAAATCGGACTGCAATATTAGGAATTTTATTTAATAAAAAAAAGTGATTCTTGTTTTTTTTCAACATTCTTTACGAAATCCACAATAATTCATCTTTTTTTTATTTGTCAATATGTATTAAATTATTCTTGTCATTGGCCTTTAAGCAATTGCACAAGGCTTTTTCCATTCATTTTTGTGTTTTCCAATGCTCCGCTTTCTGCGTCAAATAAAATTTCCATGAGTTTAACTTTTTCATAGGGGACGTCCTGGCTTTCTCCAATTTTTATCCTCCGGTAATTATGAAACGTATTCATCGAGATATTCAACAATTTAGGAATCATTTTCATTGCAAACTTATATTCCTTAACGGTAAGCTTGTCTAAGAAATAATTGATCTTATACTTATCTATACTTTCACTCATTCTTATTGAATTTATTTACACGATTTACGAGAGACCTGCTAAACAGGCCACAAATGTTATTTCGTAAATATATAAATAATTTCACCTGTAAATAACTAATTAGGTAAATAAATTATTTATTAAAGAATTAAAAGATTTTGCAGAGAATAATATTTACAGAAACCAGCTAGTCTTCCAGCAGATCCGGACGACGCTTCAGCGTACGCGCCAGAGCCTGCTCATGCCTCCAGTTATTAATCTTTAACTCATGTCCGCTCAAAAGGATTTCAGGCACCTGGTGACCTTTATAATCAGCAGGACGGGTATACAAGGGAGCGTCAAGCAGGCCGCCCTGAAAACTATCGCTCAAAGCTGACGTTTCATCATTCAATACACCTGGTATTAACCTTACTATAGCATCTACAAGAACTGCTGCAGGTAATTCCCCTCCTGATAAAACGTAATCCCCGATAGAAATTTCACGTGTCACATAAATATCACGGATCCGCTGGTCAATTCCTTTATAATGACCGCATAAAATGATCACGTTTTCCATACCTGATAATTCATTGGCCATAGACTGGTCCAATGTTACACCATCTGGTGTCATGAAAATAACCTCATCGTATGTCCTTTGCTCTTTTAGTGCATCAATACAACGCGCAAAAGGTTCAATCGACATAACCATCCCGCTGCCACCACCATAAGGATAATCATCTACGCTACGTTGTTTGTTCGTGGAGTAATCTCTCAGGCTGTGCACTACTATTTCGGCAATCCCCTTAGTTTGTGCCCGCTGCAAAATAGAATGCGCGAAAGGGCTTTGCAGTAAATCAGGTAAAACCGTTATGATATCAAAACGCATAAGTTTAAATTAATTAGACAGGTAAATATCAAGCAGGCCATCCGGAAGCTTAACAAGCAATGTACTCGCATCTTCATCAATCTCAACAATCATATCATCATTTAATGGAAACATGATTTCCTTTTCCTGATAAGAAACTGTAGCCACAAACTGCTGAGGATATTCATTGACTTCAAGAATTTCGCCCAGTTCGCCATGCGTTTCATCCGTAACAATAAAACCGACCAGGTCAGTATAATGAAAATCATCATCGTCTCTGTTAGGCATCTTACTGATTGGCAAATAAACCTTTTTCTTCAGCAGAGGCTGTGCTTTGTCAATGTGGTCGATGTCATCCAGATAAATATTCCCAGTGTTGTTAGGTTGCATTTTAAAAGCCGAAACGAAAAAAGGAACCATCTTACCATTCATTTCTGCAAATATGACATCAAGGTCCAGTAAACCTGGTTCATCATATTCAAAGTATAGCTGAAGTTCGCCTTTTAATCCCTTTGTTTTAGTAAAATACCCTATATAAAATGCCTCTTCGTGCGTCATTAAAATCTAAATCAATTATTACATTAAATAAAAATAGCGAAGAAAACCTTCAGATGAAGGATTCTTCGCTATAATCAAGAATTACAAATTACTATGCTTCTTCTTCTTTTGTTTCTTCTGTTGCAGGAGCTTCTTCAGTTGTTTCTTCAGCCGCAGGAGTTTCCTCTGCTTCTTCAGCTACAACTTCTTCTGCTACTGGTGCATTTTTCAATGCGATAGCAGCACCACGGTCTGCATTTTTCTTAGCTTCAGCAGCAAGAGCAGTTTTCTTAACTTCATCTTTAGATTTAGTCAAACTGTCTTTTTTGCCTTCGATTTTACTGTCTTTAGCTACTAACCATTCAGCAAATTTAGCTTCTGCCTGTTCTTCAGTTAAAGCGCCTTTTTTAACACCACCTTGTAAGTGTTTTTTGTACAAAATACCTTTGTGAGATAAAATAGTACGGCAAGTATCCGTAGGCTCAGCACCTTTGTTTACCCAGTCTAATGTTTTTTCGAAATTAATTTCGATAGTAGCAGGATTGGTGTTTGGGTTGTATGAACCTAAACGCTCAATAAATTTACCATCTCTCGGTGCGCGTGAATCTGCTACCACTACGTGGAAAAAAGGTTTGCTCTTTTTACCGAATCTTTGCAATCTGATTTTAGTTGCCATTTCTTTATAAGTTTATGTATTCAACATAGTTCCCGGAGCTTCATGCTAGCGGGGATGCAAAAGTAAGTAAAATACTAATGATAAGCAAGATGCCACAAAATTAATGCTCAATTGACTATTTAAGCACATTAATTTCTACAAAGAAAGGATCTCTACCAGTTTTAACCAGACCGGAGTTACCTCTTCTGCATCGATATGTTTGATTGCATGATCAAAAGGAGTAAACAAGATTTCTTTGTTTATTTGACCAACCATACCACCTGATCTGCCCTCCAGCAGGCCTTCTACGGCTGCTACACCAAAACGGCTTGCTAATACCCGATCCATACAGCTTGGCTTGCCGCCACGTTGTATGTGCCCCAAAACAGAGACACGAATATCATAATTAGGGAAGTTCTCTTTTAATACCTCTCCAACATTAAAAGCTCCGCCTACTTCATCACCTTCTGCAACAATTATAATTTTAGACGACTTATCTTTCCTGCCGTACTCTAATCTTTTGATCAATCCTTCTACGCCCATATTGGCTTCAGGAATCATAATAGCTTCGGCACCGACACCAATTCCGCTTCTTAAAGCAATCAGTCCGGAATCCCTGCCCATTACTTCTACAATAAAAAGCCTGTCATGTGACTCTGCAGTATCTCTGATCTTATCAATGGCATTCACTACAGTATTAATTGCAGTATCATAACCAATCGTAAAATCTGTTCCTGCAAGATCATTGTCTATCGTACCCGGCAAGCCAATCACTGGAAAATCAAATTCACTGGTAAACAAATTTGCTCCTGTAAAAGTACCATCACCACCAATTACAACCATTGCATCAATATTGTGCAGTTTTAATTGGTCATAAGCTTTTTGTCTTCCTTCTTTAGTCCGGAAATCATCGCTCCGTGCTGTTTTAAGAATGGTACCACCACGCTGTATAATATTCGCTACGGATTTCCGGTCCATGGGGATAAAATCTCCATTAATTAGCCCTTCATATCCTCTAAGTACTCCTGAAACATTTAAATCATAATATATTCCCGCTCTGACTACTGCCCTTATGGCAGCATTCATACCGGGTGCGTCTCCCCCTGATGTTAATACAGCAATGTTTTTAATTTTATTCATTATTTCTTGGATGCTTTAAATTTATCAAGTCCGCTTTGTAAATAAGCGGCGTATTCTTTAGCGTCAAAAATTGCACCCTGAGGGGCAACTAAAGGAACCAGATCATGCCCGCCAAGGACATAAAAAGGTTGTGAGTTAGAATTATAGGTTGTGGCCTGAAAATCGCCATTCCAACGACCCAGATCATCTGTAGTAGTCCTTAAAATTTTAGAGTAATGTACTTTCTCTGGTGGCATTTTAACAGAGCGCTCATCCACATATAATTGTATAAGAACATATTCATCTTTAATTAAATGACCAACCTGTGGATCTATCCATACCTTATCTTCCATTTTCCGGCAGTTTACACAAGCATGTCCCGTAAAATCTATCAGCACTGGTTTATTTACTTTTTTTGCATAAGCCAAGCCTTCATCCAGGTCAAAGAATGCGTTAAAACCATGTGGGGGGTGTAAAACATCATTATATTTAACTACAGCAGGAAAATCAGATGTTGACTGTGAATTTCCACCACTATTATTCCCACCCAGAATGAAATCCTGCGTATTTAAAGGAGGTGCAATTCCACTTAAGATATTAACCGGCGCTCCCCAAAGCCCAGGAACAAGGTACATCGCAAAGGAAAAAGAGAGGATAGCGAAAAACAAACGTGGAACAGAAACATAAGGGACATCGCTGTCATGTGAAAACTTAATCTTTCCAAGAATATAAATACCCATCAGGAAGAAAATCACAATCCATAAAACCAGGAAGATCTCTCTGTCAAACCACTCCCAGTGCCAAACCAGGTCTGCCGCTGACAAGAATTTTAAGGCCAGCGCAAGTTCAAGGAAACCAAGACAAACTTTTACACTGTTTAACCAGCCACCCGATTTAGGCATGCTGCTTAAGAAACCAGGAAATATCGCTGATAAGGTAAAAGGTAGTGCTAAAGCCAGTGCAAATCCAAACATTCCTATTGCAGGAGCCAGAATTTCACCTTTAGAGCTTGCCTGAACCAATAATGTTCCTATGATAGGTCCTGTACAAGAGAATGAAACAAGCGCTAAAGAAGCCGCCATAAAAAATATTCCTCCCAAGCCTTTAGTATCATCTGCTTTCTGATCAATTTTATTAACGAAAGAACTTGGTAAAGTAATTTCAAAAGCACCGAAAAACGAGATCGCAAAAACAATCAGTAAGATAAAGAAGGTAAAGTTAAACCATCCGCTGCTGCTGAGTTCATTCAATTTAGCTGAACCAAAAAGCAGTGTAATCAATAACCCGAAAGCTACATAAATGACAATAATAGATAGGCCATAAATCACCGCCTGTCCAATTCCCTTTTTTCTGCTGCCCGCTTTTTTAGTAAAGAAACTGACTGTAAGCGGTACCATTGGGAAAATACAAGGCATTAAGAAAGCAATAAAACCGCCGATCAACCCCTGTATAAAGGTTTGCCACAATGTTTTTTCCTGCTCTGTTTGCTGTATTTCCTTCACAGGTTTAACCACAGCGGCAGCCTTTACTGTATCTTTTTTGACACTATCTTTAACAATAGCGTTAGCCGCGCTGTCTGCCGAAGATCCAATTTCGGTAAACTGAATATCATCGCTTACTAGAGTAGAATCATGACTTTGTATCAAAGCAAAACTCTGGCTGGACTGCATTAAAAGCACCGTAAGCACCAAGCCAAGCATTAAAATTAACTTTTTCATTCTCATGTTTTTTAACCTGATTGGGTATTACCCCGTTCTATAAGGCTGTGAAATTACTTATAATTTCTTGTTTAAAAAGGTTTGAATTACCGGATAGCTAATATTTTACTATACTTCGATATTCGATAGAAAAAGACAAAAAAAAAGAGCGCCAGAAATTCTGACGCTCTTCAATAGTCCTTATAAATCTATTTGACTTGTACAGAAAACTTCACTTCATCCGGAGGAAGACATTTTGAAGCATCACAAACCATAAATTCGATAGTACCAGTTACCACTGTCGCTGGTTTATTTAATTTAATTTTTTGCTGGAACACAACCTGGTTCACGAAATAACCAACGTTCATATCAAAAACCTTCTCAAATTTAGAAAGTGCTTTAGGTTCTGCTGTAGTTCCCACTTTAGTAAAATCTTTTGACGGATTAAACTTAATAGTTGTTTTAACAGGCCCTCCTGGCTTTACAGTTTGAGAATAGATATGCCACCCATCCTGAATAGTTGCTTTAAGATAAACGATGGCTTCTGTTTTGCTGATCTTCTTTTGTGCATAAGACCAGGTCACCGGATTCTCGATCTGAGCAGAAGCTCCAAGAATCGTGAAAAACAATAAGGCAAATACTAAGGTTATTCTTTTCATGTTTATAAATTATATTGGTATTTATTATGACTGATAATTATGATTAAGGTTTAACGAATTCAATCTCTTTGAAATTATACATCTTTACTCCATTAATAGTTTCCAAACTCAATAATCCATTTTCCCCTACATCTACAATTTTTCCCTCAATTATCTCGCCATTTTGTCTGTAATTGGCTTTTACGTTAAATTGATAAAGATAATTCAAGTATTCATTATGCAGATTGTTGTAGTTTCCTGCTTTGAGTTTTAAATAACCAGCCTCTATATGACTGCAAATTTCTGCTAAAAGCGTAACTAAATCAACATGCCGGTGTAAAATTTGATAGATTGAACCAGCGCGCTGCTGTAACTCTGTTTCAAAAACTTCCTGGTTAACATTGATTCCGATTCCTACAATACAAGCCTTTATACGGCTTCCAGCAACGATATTCTCTAATAACATCCCGCCTATCTTTTGATGTTCAAAATAGATATCATTAGGCCACTTGACAGACAAACCTGTACCAATAATGCTTTCCAGAGCTTTCTGAATTGCGACGCTGATAGTCATATTCAAGTTAAATTGCTCACTGAGCTGCATGAACGATGGCCGGAGAAGAATGCTAAAAGTGAGGTTTTTACCCGGCTCAGCATGCCATTTGTTGCCTACCTGGCCACGCCCCTCATATTGATTCTCTGCCATAATAACAGTTCCTTCGGGTAATGGCTCGGAATTTGACACCATCCTTTTCAAAAAATTATTGGTAGAATCAACTGCTAATAATTTGATAAGATTTTGACCAACAAATAGTGTTGAAAAAGTGTTATTTTGCAATAGTTGATTTTATAGTTGTTATTTATCAAAAATAAAACATTTTAATGGTAAAAAAGAAATTAGTAAACCTTTCTACCTACCTTTCAGAAATAGCCGTTCAAGGCATGCAGGAAAAAAAGGGCCACGATATAGTCCGTCTGGACTTAAGAGAATTAAATAGCTCCGTATCAGATTATTTTATAGTTTGCAACGCAGACTCGTCGACACAAGTGAAAGCTATCGCAGATAGCGTAGAAGACGAAATTTACAAAAACACAGAAGCCACGCCGTGGAGAAAAGAAGGATTAGAAAACGCAGAATGGATAATCCTGGATTATTTTGATGTTGTTGTTCATATCTTCAAAACTGAAAAAAGAGATTTTTATGGGATCGAAGATTTATGGGGCGACGCACAAACAACTTCTTATCAAAGCGCATAACCAGTTACAACCTTATACATTTTTTTGAATCAACGATGAAAGAGAAAGAAAATACTAAGCCCAAATTAATTAAGAGAATACCGAACATTCCCAAAAAACCTCAAAAGGGTTCAAATTTTAACATATTCTGGGTTTACGCTGCTATCATTTTAGGCCTTGTCCTGGTTTCAGTTTTATTTACCAATGATACCAATAAAACAATCACGTACAGGGAATTTGAAACGAACATGCTTGCTACAGGTGATGTTCAAAAAATTATAGCTTACAAATATGAAGACCTGGTCAGGGCTGATGTATTTATTAAACCAGACCGTCTTAATCAGGAGAAGTATAAAAAGTATCAGACAAAGAGCAACTTTGGTTCAACCGGAGGACCTACAGTATCATTTACTGCAGGATCAATGGATGCACTGGATAAGCAATTGTCAGAATCACAAAAAACTGTTCCGGTTGACAGCCAGATTTTAGCAGAAAAAGAAACCAGACAAAGTACTTTCAATTCATGGTTCTTCACAGTAATTATTCCTGTGTTGTTATTTATTGGGTTCTGGATCTTTATTATGCGTAAAATGGGTGGCGGTGCCGGCGGTGGCGGCGGACAGATTTTCAATATCGGAAAATCTAAAGCAACTCTTTTTGATAAAGAAAGCCAGGTAAACGTAACGTTCAATGATGTTGCAGGTCTGGAAGAAGCTAAACAAGAGGTTATGGAGATTGTAGATTTCCTTAAAAACCCTAAAAAATATACAAACCTGGGTGGTAAAATACCAAAAGGGGCGTTACTTGTAGGTTCTCCTGGTACTGGTAAAACTTTATTGGCAAAAGCTGTTGCAGGTGAAGCTCAGGTTCCATTCTTCTCGCTTTCAGGTTCTGATTTCGTAGAAATGTTTGTTGGGGTTGGGGCATCACGTGTACGTGACTTGTTTAAACAAGCGAAGGATAAAGCTCCATGTATCATATTTATTGACGAGGTTGATGCGATCGGGCGTGCCCGTGGCAAAAACAGCATGATGGGTGGTAATGATGAGCGTGAAAATACGTTGAACCAGTTACTGGTAGAAATGGATGGATTCGGTACAGATTCAGGAATTATTATTCTTGCTGCAACTAACCGTCCTGATGTATTAGACAGTGCTTTACTTCGTCCGGGAAGATTTGACAGACAGATTTCTATTGATAAACCAGATTTAGTAGGCAGAGAGCAGATCTTTAAAGTCCACTTGAAACCTATCAAAACTGATGTTGTTGTAGATGCTAAGAAACTTTCTGCACAAACTCCTGGTTTCGCAGGTGCTGAAATTGCAAACGTTTGTAATGAAGCAGCATTAATCGCTGCCAGAAGAAATAAGGAATCTGTGGATATGCAGGATTTCCAGGATGCAATTGACCGTGTTATTGGTGGTTTAGAGAAGAAAAACAAGATCATTTCTCCTGAAGAGAAACGTATAGTTGCTTATCATGAAGCCGGACATGCTATTGCAGGATGGTATCTTGAACATGCAGATCCATTGGTAAAAGTATCTATTGTACCTCGTGGTGTTGCTGCGTTAGGCTATGCACAATACTTACCGAAAGAGCAGTTCCTGTATACTACTGAGCAGCTTACAGATGGTATGTGTATGACTATGGGTGGCCGTGTTGCTGAAGACCTTGTTTTCGGTAAAATATCTACAGGTGCACAGAATGACCTGGAGAGAATTACGAAGTTGTCTTATGCCATGGTGACTATCTACGGAATGAACAGTACGATCGGTAATGTTTCCTTCCATGATCCTCAAAATGAATACAATTTCAATAAACCTTATTCAGAAAAAACTTCTGAACTAATTGATATTGAAGTGCGTAAACTGATCAACGAGGTTTATGTAAGAACAATGCAGTTGCTAATTGATAAAAGAGACGGTTTAGAGAAACTGGCAGAAAAACTACTGGAAAAAGAAATTCTTTTCCAGGCAGATCTGGAAGAAATCTTAGGTAAACGTCCTTTTGACAACCGTACTACATATGATGAATTCGTGAATGGCACTGGCGATCAAAAACCTGCTGCTGAAGGCTTACTTCATGAGGGTGTTGGAGAAACAACAGATCCGTCTGCTCCTTTAGTATCGCCTTTAAATTCTGAATCTTAATAATTAACTTTATGGAGCTGTTATCAGGTATACTGATAACAGCAAATCCATTTTTTTATGCAAGAGAATATTTCCTCCAAGGAGCTAATGCTAAAAAAGATAAGGAAAGCTCTGCTTGAAAAAAGAGATAACCCTTACCCGAATTTAGAAGAAACTCCGCTTTACAAGCCCAACACAGAGATTCCGGAAATTTTATTTGCCGAGCAGTTAACCGCTGTATCCGGCAATTTTATTTATTGCCAGGACGGTGTTGAATTTATCGAAAACATTCTTGAACTTGCTGAAAAGTTCAAATGGAGGAAAATATATTGCTGGGAGACGGAACTTCAAAAATTACTTTCCACTTACGAATTCCCTTTTTACAAGACAGACAAGGATTTTGAAATGGCCGAGGTTGGAATCACTATGTGTGAAGCATTAATTGCCAGAAATGGCTCTATACTGCTGAGTAATCAAAATGAAGCAGGAAGAAGACTCAGTATTTTTCCGCATCACCATATTGTCATAGCCAGAACAGGTCAAATGGTTATGGATCTTAAGGATGGATTTCAATTGATCAAAAACAAATACGGCTCACAATTGCCATCCATGATCAGTACGATCACCGGGCCCAGCAGAACTGCCGATATTGAGAAAACACTTGTTCTTGGTGCCCATGGCCCAAAAGAATTATTTGTTTTTTTAATTGATGATTTCTCTTAAATTTTTGTTTTCAATAAATTAATCCTAATTTTATACTAAATACTAAAACAGTATACGGTTCAGAATGGGTAATAAAAAGCATATATCTTCAGTAATTGCAGGCACAGGAAGTTACATTCCGGAGAAAATTGTTTCAGGAGATTCTTTCCTAAACTCCACCTTTTACGAAAACGGGCTCATTCTTGAGAAAGACAACGCAGATATTATCAGTAAATTCTCTGAAATTACGGAGATAATAGAGCGACGTTATATCGATGATAACCTACTTAATAGTAATATCGCAGCCATTGCCGCACAAAGAGCTCTGGACGATGCTAAAATCGATAAAGAAACCTTAGATCACATCATTGTATGTCATAATTTCGGAGATATTCATCATGGAAGTAACCGGATGGATATTCTGCCTTCTCTGGCCGCTAAAGTTAAGCAGCAATTAGAGATTGTGAATCCTGACTGTGTTTCTTATGATATTATATTCGGATGTCCGGGATGGGTACAGGGCGCTATACAAGCTAATTACCTGATCCAAAGCGGAGATGCAAAACGTGTTTTAGTGATCGGTTCAGAAACACTTTCCAGGATAATTGACCCGCATGACCGTGATAGTATGATCTTTTCGGACGGGGCAGGAGCAGTAGTTTTTGAAGGTGTTGAAAACGAAGAGCCAATTGGTATTATCACTCATAAAACACAAACATTCGCCGGTAACTTTGCGTCGTTGTTATACATGGCTAAAAGCTGTAATCCAGGCGCTACAGATGGCAATACCTATATGAAAATGAACGGACGCAAGCTTTATGAGTTTGCCGTTGTAAACGTTCCTCATGTGGTAAAAATGGCTATTGATAAAGCAGGATTAAGCATTGAAGATATCAAAACCGTATTTATCCACCAGGCAAACGGTAAAATGGATAATGCGATCATGAAAAGATTATTCAAATTATACGATAAGGATGCTGTTCCTGAAAACCTTGTTCCAATGACCATTTCATGGTTAGGGAATAGTTCAGTTGCAACCATACCGACTCTACTGGATCTTGTGCTGAAAGAAAAAGTAGCAGGTTATAAAGTAAAAGCAGGCGAATATGCAGTTTTTGCTTCTGTTGGTGCGGGAATGCACATTAACGCCTTCGTATACCGGTTTTAATTACCCAATTTCCTCAGGCCATCTTTGGCCTGGGTTTCAATACTATTCTCATACTCATGATTTTTCATATTGATTGCCTGGTTAAAGTAAGCTTTAGCCTTGGCATCATTCTTTTTCTTTGCATAGATCTTACCCATATTCAAAGCAGAAGTTGCCGCGTAATAATACTTTAAATTTTTCCCGTAGTTTACAGCATTCTGATAATGTTGTAAAGCACTGTCATCTTTATCCAGCGCATCATAGATCCTGCCCATGCGATAATAAAACTCTACTTTATCTTTTATGGCCTGATAGGCTGAAGCACTTTCTCCTGACAATACATCCAGTGCTTTAGTATAATATCCACCATCAAATAATAATCTCGATTTTAATAACCCCTTATCAGGAACAGGAGCACCAGCCTCATTCATAGCCTGCTTATCTTTTTCAGCATAAGTATAGCCAGCACTTTTAACCTTGGCATTATACCCCTTATAAGCCCCCGTGTCGCCATTTAATAAAGCAACCCAAGACAAGTGAAGGTTCGCGTCTTTAATGTAATTCACGCCCTTATTCAGCTGCAGGAACCTCTTGAAATTATTTGATGCCGAATAATCCAGCTTATTCAATTTTGCAGTTCCCATTAAAAGTTCCAGGTAAGGAAATGCCTGGTAACCTTCTCCTGCAGGCCGTTTCGCCAAAATAGCGATTGCCTCATCATTGTGACCATTCCGTGCGCAAACATAAGCCTGCAAATAAGCCTTCAATAAGCTGCTATCAGAAATCCTGGCTGTGTATTTCATAGTTTTAGCATAAGCATCCGGAGAATGGATTACATCAGATAAAACATAAGAATAATAGAAAACTACCTCTTCATAAAATGGCTCGAATGAAGAACGGGGAAGATTTTGTGCAAGTTTATCCAACATCAACAGCCCTTTTTGTACATCACCTTTTACGCCAAAAGTAGAAAGCATACTTTTCAGCGTCCCATCAGGAAGGTTTCCCAAAAAGACGTTGATCAAACCCAGACCTTTACCATTTAGATGAAATCCTGGAAATTTCTTACTATTCTCCTGCAAAAGGCTGTTTGCCTTTTTAATTTCTCTGGCAGCTGTAAAATATTCGCCATAGCGGCTTCTCAATAAAGCCCACTGTAAATTGATCTCTGCCTGCGCATACAGATAATAAGGAGATTTCTCATCATCATCCTCAATTTGACTGAGTCTGCTGGATTTTTCATCCTTCAGCCTGTCAAAATCCTGCTTACTTTCAACCGTAATCAGGTAAAAGTAATCTGCATAATTCTCTAATAATGGTACTATAGCATTTTTAGGATGTGCACTCTTTTCAGCAGCAATCAATTGCTTCGCCGCATTAATTTTAAGTTCAAATATCAATTGATAAGCCTTTAAACAATTGGCATTAAAATCAAAATTAGCATGAACTGTACCGGGAAGGACTAAAAACAGGGGAAAAAGACAATATCTAAACAGGAGGATGAGTTTCCTTTTGGCGGGCATAAATAAAATATTTCTATACGGTTAATCCATGAAAACGACGAAGACGGCGTTATTATTTTAAATTTTAAAAAAACTGTATAAAAAAAACGGCCAGATTACAATCTGACCGTTCTTTTATACTATTAGCAATAACTGCTTAATTATGCTGGTACGTTTTCTAATGTTAAAGCTTCATCAACTAAAATTCTTCCGCAATGCTCACATACGATGATTTTTTTACGCTGACGAATATCCAACTGACGTTGAGGGGGGATCTGATTGAAACATCCAGAACAAGAATCACGGTCAATAGTTACTACAGCAAGGCCATTGTTTGCGTTTCCTCTTAATCTTCTGTAAGCAATTAATAATCTTTCTTCAATTACAGACTCTGCTTTTTCCGATTTTTTGTTTAAAACCTGCTCGTCTTTTTCAGTTTCAGATGTAATCGTTTGTAATTCTCCTCTTTTGATCTCCAGATCTTTCTTTCTTGATTCCTGATCAGCTAAAGCTTTCTCATAAACTTCAGTTTTAGAAGAAATATCAAATCCATATTCTCTGATTTTCTTTTCACAAACCTGAATTTCAAGAGATTGGATCTCTACTTCTTTTGTTAAAGCATCATACTCACGATTATTTTTTACCTCTTTTAACTGAGTATCATATTTTTTAATCAAAGCCTGAGATTCTTTGATCATATTTTTACGTGTTACAATAGCATCTTCGGTTTCATCCAATTCAGCTTTGAATTTTTGTATACGTGTATCCAATCCCGCTACCTCATCTTCTAAATCAGCCACTTCCATTGGCAATTCACCACGAATCTGACGTATTTTATCAATTTTTGTATGAAGGGTTTGTAATTCGTATAAAGCTTTCAGCTTTTGCTCTACAGTTTGTTCCATTAAATGAAATAATTTATGGGTATGGGTATAATTATATTTGACTAATTGTCAGTTCTTTAACTGTTTCTTAGCTCTTGCGCAGACTCAAAACAAAATATAATTCCTCAAAATATAGGAATTAATTGTCATATAGTCTATTGCTAAAGCTTGCAAAGATAAGTATTATATTTTCTTTCAGCCATACAATTTGCTATTAATCTGCTGATTGGCTTTTAATTAAATATTTTATCCCGTATATCCTCCTTATTTCAACCTTCCTTTTAAGTCTTCACTGGCCGTACTCCGTTGTTTACCACCCGCTCCGTCTCCTCCAAAGCGATAACTGAAAGAGAGCACTACAGCACGGCTGTCTGGTCTGCTGTGGCTATAAGTAGAGATATTCCCATACGTTGCAGATTGCTTAATCTGTTTACTCTGGAAAATATCATTGACCAGCAATTTTAATGTTCCCCTATCCTTAAGGATGTCTTTCTGGCCGCCCGCAGACACCATATAGTAGCTTCTGGTCGTAAACACACCCGAAACTACTTTCGACTTGTACATTCCACTCAGCTCAGCCTTCCAGCCATTTCCCAGCTTGAATGTATTTTGAGAATCAAATGTAAAACTTGTCCCTTGAATACGCTGTTCACCCTGAGGAGCTGCAATAGAAAAATCATTTCTGAAAAGATTGGCAAACTGCGTTCCTGACCACCATTTGGTAAAATCTACAGACGCTGTAAAACTGATTCCATAATTTTTAAAAGTTGCCAGGTTCTCAGGCCGCTGGAAAGCAAGATTACTATCTCCACCCACCAGGCTGCTGATAACATCTGTGCTGGAATTATAAGTCAATGTTGTATAATAACGAGAACGAAAGCCATAACTCAGTTCAAAAGCATTCACTATAGACGGATTCAGGTAAGGATTTCCTTCCTCATAAGAAAAAGGATCCATATATACCCTGAAAGGATTCATATCCCAATAGCCAGGACGTTCTATTCGCTTGCTATAGCTCAACTGTACCCTGTTCTTGTCATTAATTTCCTGAGTCAGGAATACACTTGGAAATAATTTAAAATAACTTCTTGTTACTAAAGAATCTGTAGTAAGCTGATGCCCTTTCGTATAAGTATACTCTCCCCGCAGCCCCACCTGAATGCTGAATTTTCCAATATCTTTTTTCAGGTTCACATAACCGGCCTGAATTTGTTCCTTATAAATAAAATCATTACTAGTAGAGTGATCAGGAACATAAACCCCATTTTGTAAGGTGTCATATTTCAGTTTATTCTCCATCCGTACCACACTTCCTTTCCAGCCTGCTTCGAGTTTACCTAGTTTACCCGCAGGCAGTACGTAATCAATCTTCCCCACATAAATGTCATTGTCAGAAGGAAGATCACCGATTCTGGATTTTAATGCAGGCAGAAGCATATTCTGCGAGCCCATAAATCTCGTGTCCAGCTGCTGATCCATTTTAGAAAAGTGCGAAACATAATCCAGATCTGCTGTTAATTCATGTCCCTTATCATTAAAAAGGTGCTTATAATTAATATTATAAAGCATATCAGTACACTTTTCCTTACCAGTGGTATTCGTATGCGCGTCCCATATTACATCGCCTGTTTCATTATTGTATAACAGGTTCCTGGTAGGCTGGACAGATGGATATTTACCAACCCCTCCATTCACCATGAAACCTAAAGTATTTTTCTCATTCAAAAACAGGTCCATTCCTGCCTGGAAATTATGCGAACGTAGTTTCGCTTTTTCATCCATTCGCTGAACAGAACTGTTATAAGAAGCTTTTCCTTCACCCATTCCATCCCGGTAAAAATCTCTTTTTACCTCATCAGAACCCTTTAAATCCTGGTAGAAATAATTATAATTTCCAAAGAAACTCACCTTTTCAGTCCGGTAATTCAGGCTTGTCCCTCCACCAAACCGGGCCGATCTTCCAGCACCGCCATTTGCAGAGACAGTTCCGTTTAAACCTGCCTTTGTCTGCTTCTTTAGGATAATATTTACAATCCCGCCATTACCCGCAGCATCATATTTAGAAGATGGGCTTGCCATGATTTCAATTCTGGAGATCGTATTCGAAGCAGTTCCCCTTAGTAAATTTGCCAGCTGATTTCCTGAAAGGTAGGTAGGCTTTCCATTAATCATCACCATCGTGCCCGGCCGGCCTTTTAAACTAAGCTCACCGTTCTCGCTCATGGTTACACCCGGAGCCTTATTCAATAATTCTAAAGCTGTTCCTCCTTCGGCCATTACACTATTCTCTACATTCATGACCATCCGGTCAAGCTGTTGTACAATTGTCGCTTTATTCGCTTTAATCTCTACTGTATTTAAAGCCAGCTGCTCAGCAACCAACCGGATACGTCCAAGATTAGAAACCAATGCTGTCCCGTTTAACTCCAAAGGCTCACTCATATAATGCTGGTAGCCAATAAAACTGATCTTGACAAAATATTTGCCCTTTGGAACATTAGAAAGATTAAAATAACCAGTCGAATCACTTACCACAGCCTTTACCTTAGTAGAATCTGCAGCACTCAGCAGAAAAATTCCCGCATAACTTACCGGTTTTTGATGCTCGTCCGTTAAATGACCTCTTACCTGATGCGTCTGCGCATTTAACTGAGCAAACAGGAAGAAACTGATTAGAGTCAGGATTATTTTCATGCCGTTGTTATTTTATTTTTTTTCGTTTTTTTCCTTTTGCCCCACCATACATAAAACCCTGTGATAGGTAAACTAGCACAGATCAGGCTGGTTATAAAAGCTATAATTTTGGTAAACAGCCCACCAATAGCACCCACATGCAACGCATAGTTGGACTTGCGGAGCCAGTCTGCAAAAGCAAGATCAGACAGTCTTTTTCCGGAGGAAGGTAATGTCTCTATCGTATTCGGATCAAAATAAAGATCTCTCCAACTTCCATTGTGCATATCTGTACAAGCATAAATTGCCTCATCATCATGATCAGGAATAGAAACTATAATGGAATTCTTTTCATGGACAGCAATCTCTTTTCTTACTTTGTACCAAACCTTATCCGAACTATAAACAATCGGATTTGGTGGTGGCAATATTTTGATCTCCTGCTGTTTAACCCTTTTGGCCATACTTCCGCCGCTTAACCAGTAAACGCTTTTCGAGAACCAGGAAAAACTCATCACCAGTCCTGTACAGGCTAATACAACAGCAATTAACAGGGAGTAGAACCCCAATACATTATGAAGGTCATAGTTGAGTCTTTTGAACTTTGCATCCCACTTTATTTTAAAGCTCCTGTTAAAATTCGTTTTGCTCCACTTTTTCGGGTACCATAAAATTAATCCGCTGAGGAGCAGCACGAAGAAAATAAACGTTCCCCAGCCCACAACAGCCTTACCAACTTTCCTTCCCATCCAAAAATTCCGGTGCCCCTCATCCATGAAATGAAAAAAAGCATCATGATCAGCCACGGCCAGCACCTCACCGGTAAAAGGATTCATATAAACTGTTGAATCAGAATTAATAGTTACATGTGCAGATTTATCTAACCCATGATACCAGATACTCGCTGCTTTTTTGCCCGGCAAAGCTTTCGCCAAACGTTCAGCCAGCTGAGAAGGAGGGAGGTACTTACTTTCCGCCTCCGGTTTTACGCTCAGATACGGATACAGCAGGTTATTTATTTCCTGCTCAAATACTAAAATGCAGCCTGTAAGACTAACAACTACTACGATAATACCTGAAGCAAGCCCCAGCCACAAATGGAGCCAGGCATTGATTTTTTTGAACATTGGAATGGAATAAAAAAGGGCCGCTTACTCCTGGTAATACGGCCCAACAAAACACAATATTTTAATACGTTAATTTCGAGATAGCAGTTACGCCAGCTGCACCTTCAATATGAACACCTTTTGTTGCAGTTCCATTGTCTGCATTAATAATGTACACATAGTATTCACCTGCACTATCCTCCATTACATAGTTGATTGTTTTACCGTCTTGTTCAGCATAAACAATTAGCTTAAATCCGCCAAATTCATGTACAGGAACTCCTGTAACCGGGGTAACCGTATTGTTAAATACATCAGCAATAATCATCTTGATTTTTCCACCAGTCGCTTTGGCATCAGTATAAACCGCCATCAGGAATTTACCTTTACCAATATATTCACCCCTGCAAATCTTTGATCCTACAGCTGCTTCAATATTAAAGAAATAAGATTTATCGAATTGTTCCGCTCCTTTTTTGATACGAACAATACCAGACGGTTTTGTCGATGTTCTTTGTTCACCATCACCTGATGCAGTAGACCAGGCATAAGTATCCCCGTTCTCAATTTGCTTAAGGCCCTGCTGACTGCTCCAGTCTCCGATAAAACCAGTACGGTCATCAGAGATTGTTTTTTCGTATTTAAGCTCAGGATAACTGAAAACAGCCACCCATGTACTGTCTAAACTACCATATTCACCTTCGTAAACCCGGCCACCAGGCGTATGTTTAAACTTATAGTAAGGAAGATATATTTTATTATCTACCTCAAATAAACCTGTCCATACAGCGTTAAAGCCTGTTCCTGTTATTTTCTTTAAATCTGTTGTGCTTCTTCCTGCAAGCTGAAGATTGATCGCGTCAAAACGATATAATTCTCCAACACCACTTGAACGGGGATCACCACCGCCTACCCAGAAATCACTACCGACTTTACCAGATACACCGGTACGGAAGGTTGTTACTGCTCTTCCGGCTTCAAATATTTTACCTTGTTCATTCAGACGAAATGGTCTTACCAACCCCTGTTCATTATAAGCTTGTGCAAATACTGTATTATTCTGAACGATAAAAGACCAGGCATCTACTTCTACACCATTATTGGTTGATGAAACTCCTCCTTTGGTAATATCATCTGTACTTACGATATAAGTTGCAGCACCATCGCCCTTTCCAGTATAAACAAATACATATTTTGAACGCCCTGGCTTCCCTGGGTCTACAGGAGCATCCGGAGTTTTATCCTTGCTGCAAGCACCTAATAGTACTGCCATTCCTAACATACCTGTTATTAAAAAATTAGTAGTCTTCTTCATTGTTTTATTTATTTAATTATTAAAAGCTGATTTAAACGGGCACTCTGATCAGAGGCCTCTTTTTTTAGAAAAATAATAGCGGAGCTTAATGTTAAAAGCGCGGCTGGGCTTCTGCAATGCGTAATTATCAAACAGCTCAGCATCAGTTAAATTCAGACACTCTACTGCGATATTATATTTTCCACCTCCCATGGCATAGATCATATTAACATCGTGTGCCCACTGGGTCGGCACAACCATTTTAGTCTCTTTAGAACCTTGTCCTGGCCAGTACAGGTAAAATTTATTGACGAACAACACGTTATAACCTAAAGTAAGCTGGTTACCTTTTTTCAGGACATTATTGAAATAAAAGCTGCCGTTTGCATTTCCAAAAAGGTAGGGAGTATTAGGAATACGATCTCTGTAAATGACACTTCTGGTTTTCGAGAGCTCACCTGAAATCAGTCTGTCGAATTCATTATCATTCCTTAAATTCTGATAAGTGAAACTGGTATTCAACGTGAACAGCTGCTTATAAGCATAACGCAATTCTGCATCAATACCACGATTGGTTACTTTACCTTCATTGCTAAACTTGCTTAAATATCTTCCATTACTTGCCCCAGGCAATACATTAGCCCGGATATAATCATTCGCATTACGGAAAATATAATTAGCCTGAATTTGAAAGAAATGTGTTTTATTTATTTCTGTAGTATAAGTTGCTCCAATATTAATATTATCGCTACTCTCCGGCTTCAGTTCCAGATTCGCAACCGTCAAATAAACATTACCAAAGAACTCATCATTATCAGGCAGACGATAAGCCTTCTCGTAAGAAGCCTTTAACTGAAGATTTTCTGTTAAGAAATAAGATCCCGCAAATCCATAACCTTGCTTAGATAAATCCGAGCTTCGCGAGAGGATAGTATAAGTTGTTATTTTAGTCGAATTATCAAAATCCCTGACTACATTATTACTCGTTATGTGTTGATTATATTGTTTGATAAAGGCAGTGAAATTTAATTTTTCATCAAGATTTAAGCGATAACCTAACCCTAAGATGTTCTTCCTGGAAATCTGAGGCTGCTTGTCCTGCCGGTTATCCGGATCAAAGCGATTCAGTCCTTTCCTGTTAAAAGTCGAAAACTGGTCATTAAGAGATAAAGAATGACGGTCATTTATGGCATAATTCAATCCTGCATTAGCCAGACCATTATTATTTTTAAACTTAAAGTCTGCCAGATCACCTTCTCCACCAATAGCCTTTGGATCGTTCCGGTTTCTGGGTACAGAAGATCCATCCCAGGTAAATTTTCGGGGAACCGTATCTACATTACGCTCTTCTCCAAAATTAAAATTTCCATTTACCCTTAAATCCAATCCTTTGACAAACAAATCCTTCTTCACATACTTTAAAGTAGGCTGTATGGTATTTCCGGATTTCCATCTTCCACCAAATACATCTTCCATCCGGTTTCCGACCTGTATATCTGCTTTGTTTTGTCCCAAAGTAATCCCTACCAAGAACTGATCAGCATATTTTTTACCGGATACACCAATATTTGCGACTACAGTTTCATTGTGATACCGATCATGAAATCTGCGTACTCTTGTCGGTGTATTTACTCCGGTAATACTGTCTGTCACCCCTCCGGTTACCCAGTAATTATTGTCAGAATAGTTTTGAAAAGCACTTAATTGTGCCGTAAAACCAGATTTGGCGGTATAACCAGCATTAACCGAGCTTTTATGTGTATTAAAAGAACCAAAAGAATAAGAAGCATCTACATAAGTTCTGGGATCTGTGTTGGTCACAATATTTACCGCACCACCCAAAGCATCACCACCAAGCCATACCGGAACAACTCCTTTATAAACTTCAATCCTGTCTGCAAAATTCACCGGGATATTATTTAACTGGAAAGAAGATCCAAAATTCTCCATCGGCATACCATCCAGAAAGAACTTCACCTGGTTACCAGAAAATCCATTCAAACTAAAAGTCATATTCGACCCCACTCCACCAGATTCACGTACACGGGCACCAGAAACCCTGTTCATTACCTGCCCAAGGTCCATTGTCGTATTGTGAAGTGCCTTTGCATCTATCGATATTACATTATAAGCCTGCCTGTTGGTTTTCTGATTTTTGCTGAAGCCAAGAATAGCGACTTCATCGATCTCTCTCACATCCTGTTTAAGCCTGAAACTAATAGTAGCCTCCTTTGCTGCGATAACTGTTAAGCTTTTCTCTTCTTTAGTACGCCCCAGCGCATGAATTTTGAGCTGGTAAGTTCCCGGAGCAAGCCCAGCAAAACGGAATTCCCCTTTTTCATCACTGACTGCTGTTTTGTTTAAGGGCAATAACTTAATAATTGCGCCCGGAATGGCTTCCGACTGGTCATTATACACATTACCTTTAATCGTGCCGTTCCTGCCGCTCTGAGCTTGAACAAAAAATATCAGGGCGCACAAAATACCCGTCAGAAAAATTTTCTTAATTTGCATTACTTTTAAATGATAAACGATTTAGAGGTAACCCCATTTGGGGATGAGTCATACAGGTACGAACTGTATGGCTCTTTTTTATTTTTTCATATTATTCTATCGCCAGTTTTCCGGCTTCTACTATACTATTATCATAAGTAGAGCTTTTCCCCTATGCCTATTTAGAATAATTTTAAATAAAATAGAATAAAGAGCTTAATCTGCTAGTTTATCTATACGGATTATTTGTCCATTTACTTCAGCACCACGCTTAAGTATCCCCGAGCGGAGATTATAAATCCAGATTTGACTTTTATCATTCTCCTGATAAACTGATAGATAAGCGAAACTTTCATCCGCAGTAACATCCATTATAAAATCAAGAAGGACAGGAGGTAAGCGCAGGTTGATTTTTTTTTGCCGGCGAAGATCCAGCAACTCATACCGTGAAATTCTTTTGAGCATATAATCATCAAACTGACTAATAACTGAAGATTCCACAATTCTTGTTACAGCTAGCCCGTGTCCTAAATTATAAAGCGTATAAGCCTCCTGGGCACCATGGCTCCCTAATTTAAACAAGTAACCCGGATCAAATGTCTGAGCACCCTTATTCAGCCTTAAAATAGCCGAGGGAGCCGTAGGATGATTACCAGTTCTGCCGCCAGGTTGCCCTAATACATAAACAGTATCATTTAAGACCAGGGAATTAGAACTCCATATATTATAACTGCCAGGCCAGGTAGTTCTGTTATCCTGGAAACTATTTTGAAATTCCAGCCCAGGAAAGTTAAAAACAGCCGTATAGATAGAACCATCAGGCGGATTAACATGTTCCCGCATAAAACCCTTTTGATAAGTATAGAAAATAAAAAGTTTGTCTTTAACCAATTGCGCAGACATGCCCGTATAGTTTACACCCTTTGGTGCTGGTGGAACCGCCAATAATCCATTCCGTAATACCTTCATTTCTTTCAGGTCGATTTCTATATACCGGAACTGCTCATCAACAACGCTGCCCAATAAGATCGTATGATCATTGACCCAATTCACCCAGCCAGAATAAGGCTCCCAGGGAATTGCTTTCATATCAATCGACTGTTCCAGAACTAAACCCTCAGCAGTTGCCCTGTATTTCAGGAAACTCTGATCAGACTTATCCATCAGTAAATAACAATGATCATAAACAGCAATCGTCATTCCAGGCACATCAATCCCTTTTGCCTCAGCCTTTCCTGCCTGCATTGAATAAACCGGCATAAAACGGGTTACATTTTTCTCCTGATCATAAACAATCAGCCCAAAATTGAAGCCATCTTTCCCCTTGTGCCCATCACAAGCACAGATCACGAGGAAAATAAACAAAAATAAAAGCCGAAAATTACCAGGTAAATACCGATTCACATCAATTGATTTAGAGGCCAAAATCTCTTTTCATATTCAAGGCCAGTATAGGTGGCATATCCGTGAGATTACGATTTTCTACCATGACCAGTTCATCATCCTTAAAAAGATAATGTGCCAGTAAATAAGACCTGCCTTTTCTTAGATTAAGTTTTTTAGACCAGACCTGGCCTTCATTATTTTTAGACAATACTAAAATTTCTTTGTCAGCAGAAGTCGTATTGCTGACCATCATATTTCCTGAAAAACTAATATCCAGCGTATCATTTTCCTGCTGTATTAACTTGACCATTCCATTTTGCCCAAGGCGGATCCTTAGCCCATCAAACTCCTTTTCCTGCGATGGTCTGGATTGATCATAATGAAATACCATTAACTGATCCCTTGAAGTATTCCGCTGGAAACTGAAAAAATAAAACACAGCCAATAAACTAGCAGCAACAGCTAACTTAAATATCCGGTTTCTGTAAAGCTGCGAATGATTATGTTTCAGATTCTCTGCGCTGATTTTAGCCCACACCTCATGCTGCGGTGGTATATTTTCCCCAGTTAATTCCTCCGCATCGAGGTCGTCAGCTTCCCCTTCCATCCATTTTTCATAGATTTTCAGTTCTTCCTCAGAAGCATTCCCCGATAAACATTTTTTTAATAACTCCGGATTCATATACTAGCCTGATGATTATAATTATCACAACCCTTCTTTATCCCCTACGTCAGCGTAGATAAAGACTGATTATTTTAAGATAATGGATACTTTTCGAGCCCCTTACGGATAAACTTCAGCGCTTTTGTCAATTGGTTTTCGACTGTTTTTTCAGAGATCAGCAGATTACCTGCGATTTCCTGGTTATTCAGCCCCTTTTCTCTGCTTAACACATATACCGCCCTGCAGCGTTCAGGGAGACAGTTGACTAATTTATCAATATCCTCTCTTAAAAACCTGTACAGCACCTGCTGCTCCGTATGGTTATGATCACCCACTGTTTGTCTCAGCAGTAATTCATCCATCTTTTTTGCCTTACGAACTTCATCACTGTAAACCCGGCTGATCCGGAAACGTACCGCACGAACCAGGTAATTTTCTATGGTATCCTCACTCAACAGCAAAGAATCTCTGCGTTGCCAGATAGATGTGAAGACCTCTTGTACTACACCTTCCGCACGATAAGCATCGCCAAGATATTTGTAGGCCAGTTGATATAATTTTTTCCAATAGCATTCGTAAAGATGAAAAAAAGACTTTTCATCAATTCTAAGCTGATTCTTTAAATTATCCGGTGATTGTTCAGACACGATCTATGAGGAATTTGTCCGCCAAAGTTAAGATAATTTAGAACGATTCAAAATGGCACAATGTGTAACGATTTTATGTAGAACGACATTTAATAACTCACGAAGCTTGCCAGTTAAAATAATTTTTGGATTTTTATAGTACATGGAAAACAGAAGAGATTTTATCAAGAAGGCATCTTTATTAACCGGAGCCTTAAGTCTTTCAACAATTTTACCAGGATCAATACAAAGGGCATTAGCCATCGATCCTGAACTTGGAACTACCTTTTTGGATGCAGCGCATATCGTATTTCTGATGCAGGAAAACAGGTCCTTCGATCACGCTTTCGGTTCCTTAAAAGGAGTCCGCGGCTTCAATGATCCCAGGGCAATCCGCTTACCAAATAACTATCCAGTATGGCTGCAAACCAATAAAAAAGGAGAAACATATGCCCCTTTCAGGTTAGACCTTAAAGATACCAGGGCAACCTGGATGAATTCCCTGCCGCACTCCTGGGAAAATCAGGTCGATGCCCGTAACCATGGTGATTTCAACGGATGGCTTGAAGCGAAAAGGTCCGGGAATAAAGATTACGCAGATATGCCGCTCACTATGGGCTACTATAACAGAGAAGACATCCCATTCTATTACGCCCTTGCAGACTCCTTTACCGTTTGCGATCAAAGTTTTTGCTCTTCACTGACTGGCACAAGTCCTAACCGCACGTTTTTCTGGACAGGAAAAATCAGAGAAGAACAAAACGGTACCGCTAAAGCTCACCTTGACAATGGAGATATTGATGGATCAGAACGCCTGTCGTGGGGAACTTTTCCTGAGCGCCTGTCTGCACACGGCGTAGACTGGAGAATTTATCAGAATGAACTTAGCGCAGGTGTTGGCTTTGAAGGAGAACAAGACGACTGGCTGGGGAACTTTACCGACAATCCGATTGAATTTTTCCAGCAATATCACGTTAAAAGACACCCTGAACATATTAAATGGCTAAAAAAAGCAACTGCAGATCTGACCACTAAATTAAAGGACAAACCAGACCCGAAGCTGCAAAAAACACTAGAACACTATCAGAAAGAGCTTACTTTTCTGGAAAGCAACCCGCTTGAAACTTTAACTCCCGAACAACAAGATTTACATCAAAGAGCATTTACCACCAATAAAAATGATCCTGATTTCCATCAACTGGAATCCATCACTTATCATGATCAGGGTAAAGAGCGAACAACAGCAATTCCCAAAGGTGATATATTGCATCAGTTCCGCTCAGATGTCGACTCGGGTAAGCTGCCCGCAGTTTCCTGGCTGGTTGCACCCTGCAATTTCTCTGACCATCCCGGTGCCCCATGGTATGGCGCATGGTACCTGTCAGAAGCCATCGATATTTTAACAAAAAATCCTGAAGTCTGGAAAAAAACCATCTTTGTTCTTACTTACGATGAAAATGATGGTTACTTTGATCATGTACCTCCATTTACAGCTCCTAACCCCAAAGATCCGGCTACAGGAATCGTTTCAAAAAGCCTCGATATTGATGCAGAATTTGTACAAAAAGGGCAGAGTAAAAGAGAAAGCCCTGTAGGTTTGGGCTACAGAGTACCTATGGTTATTGTTTCTCCCTGGACACGCGGAGGTTATGTAAACTCACAGGTTTTCGACCATACCTCTTCCATCCAGTTCTTAGAACACTTTTTAAGTCATAAAACCGGGCAGAAGATCCACGAAGAAAACCTGACTTCCTGGCGAAGAAGCTTATGTGGCGACCTTACTTCGGTTTTCAGGCCTTATAATGGAGAGAAGATTTCACTGCCAAAAACAATAGAAAGAAAGCCCTTTATCGAAGGAATTCATAAGGCTCAGTTTGCTAAACTGCCGGATAACTTTAAAAAATTAGATCATCAGGCCATAACGGCGGTCATTAAAAACCCTAAAGGCTCAGTACACCTTCCAACGCAAGAAAAAGGAATTAA
The DNA here is from genome assembly GCF_003259615.1 of Pedobacter cryoconitis. Taxonomy (GTDB): domain Bacteria; phylum Bacteroidota; class Bacteroidia; order Sphingobacteriales; family Sphingobacteriaceae; genus Pedobacter; species Pedobacter cryoconitis. The sequence goes on from NZ_QLLR01000003.1 coordinate 146,881, forward strand.
GCCTGCTAACGCTATTCCTTATGAGATTTACGCGCAGGGAGGACTAAATACAGCCAAAAATCAATTTGAACTTGCAATGACTGCAGGCAATAAATATTTCGGCAGCCTGGCCAGTGGTGCAGGCTTCAATATCTATGCAAAACACAAAAATTGGTCTTTTACAGCAGCAGCAGGGGATACATTAACCTACCAATGGCCACTCGATACATTCGATCAGCAGCAATACGACTTAAAAGTATATAGCGTTAACGGTTTTTTCAGGCACTTTACAGGGAACGCTAATGATCCCGAAATCATGATTGCACTGCACTATCAGAATGAAAAAGGGAAAATTGATCAATTGAACGGTAATCTGATCCTGGAAATCAAACGACTTAAAAAAGGCATACCACTTCAGGTCACCCTCACAGACAACGCTTATCAGCAACAGCAAATTGACGTTTCCATAGGCGCAAAAGAAACAGAGAAACGCGTTACCATTGATTTAAAGAGCAGTCATAACTGGTATGATTTTACGATTAAAACAAAGGGACATCCCGCTTTTAGTCAACAATTTGCCGGCCACGTAGAACATTCCAGAGAAAGCTTTACAGACCCCTTGATGGCGAACCTATAATTCAGCTATTTCATTAAAAATTTATATATTAAGATTTCCCCAACTTAACCAAATAACCATTATGAAAAAGCTTTTAGCTTCTTTTGCAGCAGTTTGCTTACTTCTCAGTAACCAAACCGTATTTGCACAAACAGAACCACTTATTTCCCCGCGTCCTTTAATACTGGAAACAGCCCAGGGAACTTTTCAGCTTAATGCTGCTACCACAATTATTGCTGCCAAAACATTAACCACAGAAGCAAATTATCTAAAAGACAAACTTTCAGCCGCAGCAGGACTGAACGTTCAGATCAGCAGCTCATCAAAAGCTGCAAATCATAAAATTGTACTTACACTTGAGCAAAATCTATCAGCAACAGCCGGTAAAGAAGGTTATCAGCTTACGGTAAACGCTGAAGGAGTCAAAATAACCGCGGCAGACAAAGCAGGTTTATTTTATGGCATACAATCTTTGCTGCAATTAATTACACAACAGGAAAGCGGTAAAAACGTAAACATTCCCTTTGTAACCATTCAGGATAAACCACGCTTTAGCTGGCGTGCCCTGATGCTTGATGAAGGCCGTCATTTCAAAGGAGAAAAAGTAGTGAAGCAGCTATTGGATGATATGGCTATGCTGAAAATGAATGTTTTTCACTGGCACTTAACAGACGATCAAGGCTGGAGAATTGAAATCAAGAAATACCCTGAATTAACAAAAATAGGCTCTAAACGTAAAGATTCACAATTAGCCTGGAGAAGTGATAAACGTTCAGGAAAACCACATGAAGGCTTCTATACACAAGAACAGATTAAAGAAGTGGTCCGTTATGCTACTGAAAGACATATTACAGTAGTTCCGGAAATTGAAATGCCAGGTCACGCTACTGCGGCTATCGCCGCCTACCCATGGTTAGGTACCACAGGAGAAAAAGTTGAAGTCCCTGTTACTTTTGGCAAGTTTAAAGACACCTATAACGTAGCCGATCCCAAAGTCTATGCCTTTTTAGAAGATGTACTGACCGAAGTAATGGCCTTATTCCCATCTAAAGTAATTCACATTGGTGGCGACGAAGTCTTATATGACCAGTGGAAAAGCTCTCCCCAGATACAGGCATTGATGGTCAGAGAAGGTTTGAAATCTCCAGCTGATGTACAGATCTGGTTTACCAACAAAATTTCTAAATTTATTGCTTCCAAAGGTCGCAGGATGATGGGATGGAATGAAATTATGGGTGGTAAAGTCCATGATAATATAGATGAAAAAGAGACAATAGTCAAAGAGAAACTGGATCAGGGAACTATCGTTCATTTTTGGAGAGGCACAACAGATATGATTACCAACGCAGCCTCAAAAGGCTATGATCTGGTTAACTCTTACCACATTTACACTTATCTGGACTATGATTATAAAGAAATTACGGTACAAAAAGCTTATGAATTTAATCCGGTACCAGAAGGCTTAGATCCTAAATATGACAAACACGTATTAGGCCTGGGCTGTCAGATGTGGAGTGAATTTATTCCGGAAGTTACTGATATGCAAAAGAAAATTTATCCCCGCTTAGCTGCTTATGCAGAGGTAGGATGGACAGATTTATCCCGTAAAGACTATACCTATTTCAAAAATACAATGAAGCTGATTGAAGCACATTGGAAAGCAGAAGGAGTGGACGTGGCAGTTGTAGATTATGACGCGAAAGCAGAAGAAACTAAACAATAAAAAAACGGGGGTTAGCTTATTGCTAACCCCCGTTTTAACGCTGTTATCTAATAAAAGTAATTGATTGGATTTGTGTTCACTTCAGTTAAGCGAACCTCCAGCTCAGGGAACTTTCTTTGCAGAATATCTACCAGTAAATCAGACGTGAACTGCTCACTTTCAAAATGTCCTATATCCGCGATAATCAGTTTTCCGTCAGCATCAAAAAACTCATGATACTTGAAGTCTGCCGTAATAAAAGCATCAGCACCGGCTGCGAGCGCATTTCCAAGCAGAAAACTACCAGAACCACCACAAACAGCCACTTTTTTAATTTTACGGCCTGTATCTTTAGTATGCCTGATCACGCTGACATTCATTCTGGATTTGACAAATCTCAGGAAATCTGCCATGTCCATTTCTTCTTCCAGCCAGCCGACCATTCCGGCCCCGACTGTGCTTAACTTATTTTCAAGCGGATAAATATCATAAGCAACCTCTTCATAATGGTGATTTTCAAGCAATGCAAGCAATACTTTTCGCTCGTCCTGAATTAAAAATACTGTTTCAATTCTTACTTCAGGCTCCTGATGCTGCAAACCCTGCTGCCCGACAAAAGGCTGTGTACCTGCTGAAGCTTTAAATGTGCCTACGCCAACAGCATTGAAACTGCATTCACTATAATTTGCAATATTCCCCGCACCCGCAGCAAAAAGAGCTTCTCTTAACCTGTTGACCTGCGCCGTTGGACAAAAAGTAACCAGTTTTTTCAGAATTCCATCTTTAGGGGCAAGAATTTTAGGTTGTTTTAAGCCCAGACGTTTGCAAATCACCCCGTTCACCCCATTCTGTACACTATCAAGATTTGTATGGATCGCATATAAAGCAATATTATTCTTGATCGCTTTAACAATCACGCGCTCCACGTAATTCTTGCCTGTAAACTTTTTCAATCCTTTGAAAACAATTGGATGATGCGTAATGATCAGATTGCAATTTCTGGCAATAGCCTCATCAACAATATCTTCAGTACAATCAAGAGCGACTAAAGCCCCTGTGATTTCCTGGTTCATATCTCCCGTCAGCAAGCCCGAATTATCATAATCTTCCTGATAATTTAATGGCGCATAAGCCTCCAGATGTTTAGTAATTACAGCTAATCTCATCATATGTAAAGATACGATAACATTTAATTATTGTGTAATTGCACCCATTTTTGCCATTTGCAAACTTTCAAAAGCTACCTTTTGATTGTATTCAAAAGCCAGGTTTTTATAATTGACCAAATCTATAATTGTTCCGATCATACATAAACCATACGTGAAAAAGTAAAGTATCCCCATGCCGATCTGATTCACCAGGAACCTGGATAACCCAGGTACAAAAAAGCCCAGAACACAATAAAGTACCATATCATCCGGATTTCTTCTTTTGCTATTGTAGATCATCAGAAATCCATTCAGCTGCTGCTCATTAAAACCTGCAGTCATAGATTGCAGGTAAGAAAACTCCTGAGGCGTGATGCCCGGAAGCATCATAAATGGTGAATTGTACATAATCTCTCTCCTTATATTTTAATTTATTCTATTCTTATTTTTTTCCACTCGTACTGTCCAAGTGTAATAATCCTCAAACCGATGATAACTACTGCAGGTATCCCCAGCCAGTGCTGATGAAAACTCTCCTCCAGATTACCATGGAACAATTGCGTAATCGATCTTCCCATTCCGCAGCCCGGACACCAGTCCAGACCCAGGTTTGCTAAAGGACAAAAGGTAAAATGATGTACCTGATTATGTCCCTGCGGCTCTGCAATGGCCAGCAACACTATACCAGTTACCCAGAAAACCAATTCCAGTGGTAAACGGCCTAACGAGTTAAGCATTACGGTTTTGAATTTTAGAGTCATAAATGGCCGCATTGTTACATATTAGCAAATCATAAATATTATCTTTGTGAGGTGAACATCCGTGACCTGATCAATAGATATAAAACTGATGAGCGCATCGAAGCGCTTGCAAAGACCCTCAATTCGGGTAAAGGTAATAAACTTCAATTAAAAGGTTTAGTAGGATCTGCCGATGCTACAGTTGCCGTTACCACCTATTTTCTGCTGCATAAGCCACAATTATTTATCCTTCCTGACAGAGAAGAAGCTGCTTATTTTATGGCAGATCTGGAAAGCATACTTGAAAAAGAAGTGTTGATTTTTCCTTCCTCTTTCCGTAAAGCCTTTGACTTCACCCAGGTAGATACTGCTAATGTGCTCGCCAGGGCAGAAGTACTAAACGAGCTGAATCACAACTCTTCCTTTGGAAAGATCGTAGTTACCTATCCCGAAGCGCTTGCCGAGAAGGTAATTAACAGAGACATTCTGGAAAAAAACACCCTTGAAATAAGTTTAGGTGTGAAACTGGGCATTGATTTTATCAATGAATTTCTGGTTGATTATGACTTTAACCGCACCGATTTCGTTTATGAACCCGGTCAGTTCTCTATACGCGGCGGTATCGTGGATATTTTCTCCTTCTCCCATGACCTTCCTTACCGGATAGAATTTTTTGGCGATGAGGTAGAAAGCATCCGGACTTTTGAAATCGAAAGCCAGCTCTCCGTAGAAGATGTTAAGACCTTTACTATCATTCCTAACGTACAATCCAAATACCTGACAGAAAGCAATATTAACCTGCTGGATTACGTAGAAAATGATACACAGCTCTGGTTTAAAGATGTGGAATTCACGCTCGATGTTATTAAAACAGGTTATAAAAAGGCTGTAGAATTATGGAAAGCACTTCCTGCGAAAGAAAAGCAGGAAAACCTCGACTGGATTGACCCTAAATTTGCTTTCTCGGATGAAAGAATGATCGGAGACATCCTGCATGATTTCTCTGTCATAGAATTTGGCAAGCAATTCTTCTATAAAACCGATCACGTTTTCCTGTTTGACACCAAACCACAGCCCTCTTTTAACAAAGACTTCAACCTGCTGATACATAACTTAAAAGAAAACGAGAAAAACGGGATTCATAACTTTATTTCCAGCTCTTCTCCTAAACAAACCGAGAGGTTATATGCCATATTGGACGATATTGATAAAACTGCGAAATTCGTTCCTGTCAACATTCAGTTAAGAGAAGGCTTCATCGATCCGCAGCAATCCATTGCCTTTTATACCGATCATCAGATCTTTGACCGGTTTTATAAGTATAAATTAAAAAGAGGTTATCAGCGCAGCCAGGCTATCACTATGAAAGACCTGAGAGATCTGAAACCTGGAGACTTCGTTACCCATATAGACCACGGTATCGGTAAATATGCCGGTCTGGAAAAGGTAGAAGTCAATGGCAAAACACAAGAAATGATCCGGCTGGTTTACGCTGATAATGACTTGCTTTACGTCAATATCAACTCTTTAAACCGTATCGCAAAATACAGTGGAAAAGACGGTACACCACCAAAAATGAATAAACTGGGTACAGAAGCCTGGGATAAACTAAAAAAGACCACAAAAAAAAAAGTTAAAGACATTGCCCGGGACCTGATTAAGCTTTATGCCCTGAGAAAATCACAGGTAGGGACCGCATTTGATCCCGATGGTTATCTGGAAACTGAGTTGGAAGCCTCCTTCATTTATGAAGATACGCCCGATCAGATGAAAGCTACCAACGATGTCAAAAAGGATATGGAAGCCCCGCATCCAATGGACAGGCTCGTATGTGGTGATGTTGGTTTTGGAAAGACAGAAATAGCTATCAGAGCAGCATTTAAAGCCGTAGCAAACGGTAAACAGGCTGCGGTTCTGGTTCCAACCACCATCCTTGCTTTACAACACTTCAAAACATTCTCCGGAAGACTAAAAGAGTTTCCTTGCAAAGTAGATTATATTAACCGTTTCAAGACTAATAAACAAATTAAAGAAACACTGGCGCAAGTAGAAGAGGGTAAAGTTGACATCATTATCGGAACCCATCGTTTGCTGAGTAAAGACGTGAAATTCAAGTCACTCGGTATTATGATTATCGATGAAGAACAGAAATTCGGAGTTACCGCCAAAGAGAAGCTACGTGCACTGCGTGTGAATGTAGATACCCTGACCCTGACCGCTACGCCAATACCAAGAACCCTGCATTTCTCGCTGATGGGAGCAAGGGATTTGTCAATTATGAGTACTCCGCCACCAAACCGGCAGCCCGTTAATACCGAACTTCACGTATTCAATGACAAACTGATCCAGGAAGCAGTACAATTTGAACTGGACCGTGGCGGCCAGGTATTTTTTATCCATAACCGGGTAAATGACCTGCCACAACTTGGCGGATTGATACAAACACTTGTTCCAAAAGCCCGTATAGGTATCGCTCACGGACAATTAGACGGAGACGCACTCGAAGATGTCATGCTTGATTTCATTAATGGTGAAAAGGATGTACTGGTTGCCACCACCATTATCGAAGCAGGGCTGGATATTCCAAATGCAAATACGATCATTATTAACCACGCCCATATGTTTGGTCTGAGTGATTTGCACCAGATGCGTGGAAGGGTAGGAAGATCTAATAAAAAGGCATTTTGTTACCTGTTAAGCCCTCCTTTATCTACACTGACTTCTGAAGCCAGGAAACGTCTGAGTGCTATCGAAGAATTTTCTGACCTGGGCAGTGGCTTCAATATTGCCATGCGTGACCTGGATATTCGCGGCAGTGGAAACCTGCTGGGCGCTGAACAAAGCGGATTTATTGCAGAAATAGGCTTTGAAATGTACCATAAGATATTGGATGAAGCCATACAGGAACTTAAAGCTGATGAATTCAAAGAATTGTTCAAAGACGATAAAGAACGTCCTTTTGTTACCTTTACTCAAATCGATACAGACCTGGAACTCTATATCCCGGATGATTATGTAACCAACATTACAGAGCGATATAACCTCTATACCGAACTTTCCAAGCTGGATGACGAATTACAGCTGGCAGCCTTTGAAACGTCCTTAAAAGACCGCTTTGGTAGTGTTCCCAGGCCAGTAAAGACCATGCTGAATGTACTGCGTTTGCAATGGACAGCTAAAAAACTTGGCTTTGAAAAATTAAGTTTTAAAAAAGGTGTATTAAGAGGCTATTTTATTGCTGATAAGCAATCCAGTTTCTTCGATTCTCCGATGTTCCATAAAATATTAACCTTCGCGCAGCAGCATCCCCGGATGTGTAACCTGAAAGAAGTTAAAAATACCTTAAGAATTGCTTTTGAAGATCTGAAAACGGTAGATGAAGCGATTCAAATGCTGCAAATGGTTGCAGAATAAATAAATCAGGATGAACCCACAACTATTAAACGATCTGGTTACTTTTAAAATGCCCTTTGGTAAATACAAAGACAAAATAATCTGCGACTTACCAGAGTCGTACCTGATCTGGTTTAATAACCAGGGTCTTCCTCCCGGTAAACTCGGAGAACTGATCGGAACCATGTATGAAATCAGGTTAAACGGATTAGAATATCTGTTAAAACCACTGAGAACAAGATAAATTAAAAATGAAAGTCCGCTGGATAAATTTATCCGGCGGTCACTTCTTTGATAAAACGCAAACGGTTTCCTTCCAGTTTGAAAGTCCATTGCTGCGCAGATTCGCCGCAAACCTCTTCCTGATCCGGATGCGCTTCTCTATATTTAGGATCTGAATTCGTTCCGTATTGCAAGCTCACAGTGTCTCCGTCAATCTGGATTATATAAAAAGAATAACAGCCCTCGTCTTCCACATGCGATTCACTTTCAAGTTTTGGATTAGTCTTCAGCTCAGCTACATTAACAGCCTTAAAAAGGTCATTAAAGCCTCCCATTTGAAAGTAATCGTATATATCGTTGAAATTTTTGATAAAAAGTTCTCTGCTGATCATTCCTCCATTTGTTTTTCTGACCTGATCAAATTCTTCATTGACATCAAACATAGACATAGAACTATCCGCCAGCGGAAAATCAAAATACTTTTCAATCTGATTGACATCTTTGGCAATGAAAGCCTGCTGCATTCTTTGCAATTCAGCAATCATCAAAATGCGTTTAGCAGCAATTGAATCTTCATTTTGCTCTTGTAATCCTTTCTTCATTGTAACAGCCGAACCATTTTTTTCCGATCCGGATTGTTGATTACAGCCAGCAGAAACCAGGAGGAGCAGCCAAATAAAATAAACAAATTTATTCATCAGGTATTAATTTAAAACAAGGTACAAATAGGCAAAAACAACTGGTGCTGCAATTAATAAACCATCAAATCTGTCCAGCAAACCTCCATGTCCCGGTAAAAGTGTACCAGAATCCTTTGCATTCAGACTTCTTTTAAGCATGGACTCCACCAGGTCGCCCAGCGTACCAAAACTTACAATTAAAACAGCCATTCCAGCCCAGACCAGAAAGGGTATTTCCGTAAAAAATAAAGAAATGACGAAAGAAACCAGAACGCTGGTCAGCATCCCGCCAAAGAAGCCTTCCCATGTTTTTTTCGGAGAATGGCGTTCAAACAGCTTGTGGCTTCCCAATTTTCTGCCGAACAAATAAGCTCCCGTATCACTAGCCCATAACAAGAGTAAAAAAGCCAGTGGCAAATGATAATTATGTGTTTTAAAATCCTGTATAAATGCTAAAGAATAGAAAAAACAGAAAGGAACAGTTACATAGACAAAACCCACAAAAGTATAGGCAATATTGCCAAAGGGGATCTTATCCTTTTTGTAAAGCTCACCCAGGAAAACCGCCGAAACCAGCGGGATCAGCAACAATAAATATTTAGTATCAAACTGATATAAATGATACCCAGCAGTGATTAAAAAGATAAATGCACTCACAACCAGACCAATGTTCCGATGCGGTCTGATGCCAGATGTTTTGATCAGTTTATAAAATTCTGCTAAAGAAAAAACACTTAAAAACAGGTAAAAGAAAGTAAAAGTCAAGGCCCCGAGAAAAATAGAGCCCAACATTACAATCGTAAAAAAGAAGGCCGTTATTGCTCTGGTTTTCATTCCGTTTCCGTCGATTTTATATAAGTATCCGCAGCATCAAAATCTTTTTGATTCACCAATACTTCAATCACGCCGAAAGTCTGGTAAGAAGAATCTTTTTTATTCATAATTACCGCAGCAATATCATTTTCTATTAATCCTTGTTTGATGATCTCTGCTGTTACAGGATTTTCTGTGGTATAAACCTTAACCCAATTGTTTTCCATTGCCCGATGTGGTTTTGTTTTTTAAATACTTAAATAAAAATATGCTCAAAATTAAACTAATAACGTATCCATACCATGGAAAATTTGAAGAATTATCTGCTTCAGTTAAAGGAATGTTATGCTTTTGCAAATACCAGGCTACACTAACCGCATACGCATTGTTTAAAAAGTGCGCCAGCATAGCATACCATAAACTACCCGTCCACCAGTAGATGTAGCCAAATGCCGCACCTAAAAATAATCTCGGAAAAAATCCAAAAAACTGAAGGTGTATCGCACTGAAAATAAACGCGGAAATCCAGATAGCTACATGCGGATTCTTAAACATTTTGGTAAATGACCTTTGAATCCCCCCCCTGAACATCAGTTCTTCTCCGATGGCCGGTAACAATGCAATGACCACAATATTGATCAGAAAATCAAATCCGTTCTTCGTTTTTAATAATAAAATTGTCATTTTCATCGCTTCATCTTCCTTACTCCGCATCCAGTTTTCAAGCGGCTTAAGAAAATCGGGCAGCACCATTTTTTGGTTAGCCAGGCCAATCCATTCCATTAATGGCATGGAACAAAGCATAATCATAAACACTAAAAATACAAGAGAAGCCGTTGGTCTTTTAAAACCATAAAAATTATTGATTTTAGTTTTTTCCGTCCAGGCAAGCATTAAAGGCGGTAAAATGAACATACAGCCCGTTGTTAAAACCTGTGAAACCTTAAGAACAGCCATAGATGAAGCGTCTCCGCTCATTAAAACAGCAGCATTACTCAGCCCCTGGGTCCCGTAAACACCAACCACTACAGCTAAACTCAGTACAGAGCCTATCACTAAACCTAATATCGTATAACACAGAATCATAAGTAGCTGTATATAAGCATCCTTTTCTTCCGCTTTGTTGTAAATGAAATTCATTATTGGGAATAGTTTGTACCTTTGTCTTTTAATTTTGGATTGAAGATAGAAAAATGTCCGTAAAGATAGGAAATATTGACTTGGGAGAGTTCCCATTATTGCTGGCACCGATGGAAGATGTGAGCGATCCGCCTTTCCGTTTTGTATGTAAACAAAGCGGGGTGGATATGATGTATACAGAGTTCATTTCTTCTGAAGGATTGATACGTGATGCAGCTAAAAGCAGGCAGAAACTTGATATTTTTGAGTACGAAAGACCTATAGGCATTCAGATTTTCGGAAGTGAAATATCGACCATGCACGAGGCCACTGAAATTGCTACCCTGGCTAAACCAGATCTGATTGACATCAATTATGGCTGTCCTGTTAAACAGGTGGCTTGTAAAGGGGCAGGATCAGCTCTTTTGCAGGATATAGATAAAATGGTAAAAATGACTGATGCCGTAGTCAGAGCCACAAATTTACCTGTTACCGTTAAAACGCGGCTGGGCTGGGATGACAACACTAAAAACGTTGATGAAGTAGCCGAGAGATTACAGGACATCGGAATTCAGGCACTGACCATTCACGGAAGAACAAGATCGCAGATGTATAAAGGCGAAGCTGACTGGCGGATGATCAGGGATATCAAAAGAAATCCAAGGATCAAAATTCCGATTTTCGGTAATGGAGATATAGACAGTCCTCAAAAAGCACTGGATTGGCGCAGAGAATTTGAAGTAGATGGAATCATGATTGGCAGAGCTGCAATTGGTTACCCGTGGATCTTCAGAGAAATTGCCCATTTTTTCAAAACCGGGGAAAAACTTGCTGGCCCTACCGTTGCTGAAAGAGTTTCAGTTTGCAGAACTCACTTAGATAAATCTATTGCCTGGAAAGGTCCAAAAGTAGGTATTTTCGAAATGAGAAGGCATTATGCTAATTATTTCAAAGGATTACCTGACTTTAAGAACTATAGAATGTTATTGGTCAAAGAAGACAATATTGAAATAATTCATGCTATTTTAGACGAAGTGGCAGATAAATATCACCACCTGCTCCTGGAAGGAGAAATGGCTTGATTTTTGAAAAACACTTAATAAATTAGATTAGAATTTAGATTATAATGGTCACAGCGATTACACAAGGCGTTAAGATTTCGGTAGATACGGTGTATCAGGAAGAATATTCCAATCCTGAGAAAGAACATTTTATGTTTGCTTACCAGATTTCTGTAGAGAATCTGTCAGATTATTCGATACAATTGATGCGCCGTCAATGGTTTATCTTTGATTCCAATGGTACACAAAGAGAAGTAGAAGGAGAAGGGGTTGTTGGCATTCAGCCAGTTATAGAACCGGGAGAAAGTTATTCTTACGTTTCCGGATGTAATTTAACGACCGATATGGGTTCGATGTCAGGAAATTACCTGATGCACCGTACAGCAGATGAAAGTGATTTTACAGTTGATATTCCTGAATTCCAGTTGATTGTACCTTACCGTCTGAATTAATTTTTGTTTCTTCCAAATAACATAGAAGCATAGTATAATAAATTGGACAATGCACCAAGGGCAGCTACTACATAGGTCATTGCTGCCCACCATAAAGCATCTTTAGCTTGTGCGTTTTCTTCATAACTGTGCATCACTACCTGGTTATTTTTAAGCCATATTAAAGCCCTTTTACTGGCATCAAATTCAACAGGCAAGGTAATGAAGCTGAATATGGTAATCAGTACCAGGCCAGCTACCCCCATCCCCAGTACAAAAGGATTGCCTGTAAACCCAATCAGCAAAATTCCTATAATTAAAACCCACTGTAAAAGATTAGAAGATATACTGACTACAGGGACCATATTGGTTCTGAATTGCAGCCAATAATAAGATTTGGCATGTTGAACAGCGTGTCCGCACTCATGAGCAGCTACAGCTGCGGCCGCTACACTTCTCCCATAATAAACGTCCGTACTTAAATTAACCGTTTTATCCGCTGGATTATAATGATCTGTTAACTGTCCGTCTGCATTCATTACCCTTACATCATATATTCCATTATCATGCAGCATTTTTTCTGCAATCTCATGGCCTGAAAATCCAGAATTCAACTGCATTTCTGCATATCTGGCAAATTTATGCCTGAATTTCCACTGCACAAAAATGCTCAGAATCAGTATCGGAATTATAAAAAACAAATAGGTCGCCATCTCTTGATATCACATTTTATTCAATGCCTTAAATCAAAAATTGTTCCCATAATCTTAAATTTCAATAAAACAGCTATTCTTCGGTTAAAAAACGTAATCGTAATTAAAAAACACTCTTATTAATTAATTTATTAAGTGAATATTAAAAAAATACCCTTTTCATTCGTCAAAAGAATGCGCATATTTTCATAATAAAAACCTTATGTCTCTTAAAAACTTCATAAAAACCAATATTAACAGGCATATAAATACTAAAATAGTTGTTAAAATCGTTTATAATATAGATTTTTGATAAAAATATTAGCAAATGAATATTCTTATTATAGTATTGCTTATCGTGGTGATCATCTTTCTTTTTTTTATTTTATTAAAAAAACCGGGAGCAATCAATAACCAGGCTGACCTGTTATGTTTAAAAGAAGCAGAGCATGAAAAAATATTAGGCTATTATAAAGAAGAAAAGCAACGTTTAGAAGACGAACTGATTGATTTGCGCACAGGATTCATGGATGAAAGAAGCCGCGCCGTCAAAGCAGAAGAAATGCTTAAAGCTCAGGTGGACAAACAAAACGAACAGGAAAAATATATAGCAGAACTGCAGCAAAAGTTCAAAATGGAATTTGAGCATATCGCGAATCAGATACTGGAAGAAAAAACTTCCAGATTCACGGCTAACAATAAAGCCAACATGGACCTTATTTTAAGCCCGCTGAAGGAAAATATTAAAGCATTTGAGGAAAAGGTTGACCGCGTCTATAAAGCTGAGTCAGATGAGCGCAATATACTCAAAGGTGTCATTTCACAACTGATGGATCAGAGCAGACAAATCCAGGAAGATGCAAATAACCTGACCAAAGCACTGAAAGGTGATAATAAAAAGCAAGGTAACTGGGGAGAAGTAATCCTGGAGCGTGTACTGGAACGCTCAGGACTCGTTAAAGATCAGGAATACCGCATACAATCGAGTTTTAGTACCGCGACAGGCAACAGGGTTCAACCCGATGTAATTATCGATCTGCCGGAAGATAAACACATTGTAGTCGATTCTAAAGTTTCGCTGATTGCCTATGAAAAATATGTTACTGCCGAAACAGAAGAAGACAGAGAAATATTTGTTAAACAGCACTTACTTTCTTTAAAAAACCATATCCAGGATTTATCCGGTAAAAATTATCAGGCACTTTATCAGATCAATTCTCCTGATTTTGTACTGCTGTTTATCCCCATAGAATCTTCTTTCGGTATCGCGGTTCAAAAAGACGCAGAACTTTTCAACTATGCCTGGGAAAGAAAAGTGGTGATTGTAAGTCCTTCAACTTTACTCGCTACCCTGCGTACCATTTCCAGTATCTGGAAACAGGAAAGACAGAACCGGAATGTGCTTGAAATAGCACGTTTAAGTGGCAGTATGTATGATAAATTTGTTGGATTCGTTACTGACATGGAGAGTATCGGCAGAAACATCAGACAAAGTCAGGATGCCTACGACAAAGCGATGGGTAAATTGTCTTCCGGAAGCGGAAACCTGGCCAATACAGCCGATAAAATAAAAAAACTGGGTGCAAAAACTACCAAACAAATTGATCGTAAGTTCCTGGACCCAGCTTTAATAGATGAAGAAACCCTATAATTTAAAGGCATTCCAGCCCTGTGCCTTCAATTCATGAACCACACTTGATTTAGAAATCATTTTACAGCCTGAAGCTTTATCTGTGATATGTCCAATAACAGTAATATCCACATCATGCTTTAATTTTGTATAATCCTCTTGTTTGATCGTGAATAACAATTCATAATCTTCACCGCCATTTAACGCACAAACAGTTGGATCAAGTCCGAGTTCTCTTGCAGTTTCATAAGTCATCGGATCAATTGGAAATTTATCTTCATACAAAGTACATCCTTTCTCAGATTGCTTGCAGATGTGCATAATATCAGAAGCCAGACCATCTGAAATATCGATCATTGAAGTCGGTACAATTTTCATCTGAGCCAGCAGATCTACAATATCTCTTCTTCCTTCAGGTTTCAATTGTCTTTCAATAATATAATCTTTTCCTTCCAGATCAGGCTGAATATTAGGGTTTTCCAGGAATATTTGTTTTTCTCTTTCTAAAATCTGAAGTCCTACATAGGCGCCTCCCAAATCACCAGAAACACAAATCAAATCGCTTTCATTAGCACCGTTTCTATAGCAAATATCTTCTTTGGCAGCATAACCAATACTCGTTACACTCAATACTAACCCTTGCTTGCTGGAAGAAGTATCGCCACCAATTAAATCGATGTTAAACTTATTACAAGCCAATTCTATTCCTTTATAAATTTCTTCTACAGCCTCCAGCGGAAACTTACTCGAAACTCCGATAGAAACAGTAATCTGCGTTGCTACTCCATTCATCGCGTAGATGTCGCTTAAATTTACCTGAACAGCTTTATATCCCAGGTGCATCAGCGGTACATAAGCCAGGTCAAAATGAATTCCTTCCAACAATAAATCTGTAGAAATTAAGATTTCCTTATCACCGGAATGCAATACCGCAGCATCATCACCGATCCCTTTGACACTACTTTCGTGTCTTATTTTAAAATTATTTGTCAGGTGTTCAATCAGGCCAAATTCACCTAACTCACCTAATTCTGTACGTCCTTTATTCTCAAACATATTTTTTTTATAAATATTAACTGCTGGAATTTCCCAACAGTTTTTACCCCTGATTTTAAGCTTTAAAACTTATTAACAGTTGTTAGGAAAGTTAAAAAGCAAACAATTCCTATAAGCCAAGACTAGCTGATATTTCCAGCATTCTTTCAATTGGTTTTCTTGCCTCTCTGATAATATGCTCAGGCACAGTAACTTGTGGTGACCCGTTTTTTAAACATAGATACAATTTTTCCAAAGTATTTCTTTTCATATACGGGCAATCATTACAAGCACAATTATTATTCGGCGGTGCCGGAATAAAAGTTTTTGTTGGATTAGCTTTTTCCATCTGGTGAATTATACCACTTTCTGTCGCTACAATAAACTCTTTCGCATCACTTTTGATGGAATAATTTAACAATCCTGTCGTAGATCCGATATAATCTGCCATCTGCAATACAGCTTCCTCACATTCCGGGTGCGCAATAAATTTTGCATTCGGATGGCGCTCTTTCAGCTTGGTTATTTTCTCTCTTGAAAATATTTCATGCACCATACAGGCACCATTCCACAAAACCAGGTCCCTGCCAGTTTTCTTTGCCACCCAGGCACCCAGATTTTTATCCGGTCCAAAAATAATCTTCTGCTCTTTTGGCAGGCTTTCTACAATTTGAACCGCATTGGTTGAGGTACAGACGATATCACTCATCGCTTTTAGCTCTGCCGTACAATTCACGTAGGTAATCACCAGGTGATCCGGGTATTTTTCTTTAAACTTTTTAAACAAATGTGGAGGACAACTATCAGCTAATGAGCAACCTGCCTTTAAATCCGGTAATAAAACCTTTTTCTCCGGAGAGAGAATTTTAGCTGTTTCTGCCATAAAATGCACTCCTGCAAAAACAATCACATCCGCCTCAGTTCTGGCCGCTTCCTGAGAAAGCCCTAAACTGTCCCCAATATAGTCCGCAACATCCTGTATATCAGGCTCTTGGTAGTAATGTGCCAGAATTATCGCATTTTTCTCTTTTTTTAACTTTTCAATTTCCGCAAAAAGATCAAGTGTTGGGTCGATACTTTCTTCTACAAATCCTCTTCTGTTCAATTCTTCTAAGGTATCCATTTTCAACGTTTCAATAATTAATAATTATTTAATATAAATAGATTTCTATTGTTTATTAGTGTGTTAGTAATGTTTGTAACTCTGAGATTTTTATTCGTTTTTATAACTTGTTCTATACTTATCAACAAATAAATCACTTTTTATTTCAAAAAATCCGCTGATTAACAATTAGATATTTTTAAGATTAAAAACTTATCCATACTCAGATGTTTATTAGTTACTTGGTAGTAAAAAGTTAATAACTCATGCAAAGTTGCTGAAAAATAACTTAAAATATTGTGTCTAATTCTCATTTTACCTTAGCTTTAAACATTCTTAAATAGTTACTCTATTTATTTAGACAAGTAATCAACATATTTCTAACGTTGTTAACAACAAGGCGGATTTAGCACAATTCAATGAAGAATACAGACTTTTTAGTAATAGGATCGGGGATTGCGGGCTTGAGCTTCGCTTTAAAGGCCGCTAAGCATGGTAAAGTTTTAATAATTACAAAATCAAACGAAGATGAATCCAATACAAAATACGCCCAGGGGGGAGTAGCTGTAGTTGTGGATAAAGATGATTCTTTTGAAAAGCATATTCATGATACTTTAATTGCCGGCGATGGGCTTTGCGATCCGGCAATTGTGGAAATCGTGGTGAAAGAAGGGCCTCAGCGTATCCAGGAGATCATAGATTACGGAATTAAATTTGACAAGGACCCCGCAGGTGTTTATGATCTTGCGAAGGAAGGCGGGCATTCAGAACACCGTGTTTTACACTATAAAGATGTAACAGGGTACGAAATTGAGAGTGTTTTATTGAAGCAAATTCATGAAAATCCGAACATAGAGATATTAACACATTACTTCTGTTTGGAGTTAATTACCCAACATCACCTCGGAGAGTTTGTTGACAAGAGTACCAAAGTTATTAACTGTTTTGGTGTATATGCCTTTAACACAGAGCTTAACGATGTGGAAAAGATACTAGCAAAGGTAACCGTCCTGGCTTCCGGAGGAGCTGGGCATGTGTATTCCAGCACCACAAATCCAGTAATTGCAACAGGTGATGGGATGGCAATGGTTTACCGTGCAAAGGGAAAATTGAGGAATATGGAGTTCATTCAGTTTCATCCAACTGCTTTATATAACCCTGGAGAGTATCCATCCTTCTTAATATCGGAAGCGGTAAGGGGCTTTGGAGGCGTTCTGAGGCGTAAGAATGGAGACGAATTTATGTACGAATATGATGAAAGAGGGTCTTTGGCACCACGTGATATTGTGGCCAGGGCGATAGATTCTGAGATGAAAAAATCGGGTGAAGATTTCGTTTATCTGGACATAAGGCACCGGTTAAAGACTGACATTTTGACACACTTTCCGAATATTTATGCAAAGTGTTTATCTATAGGTATAGACATGACTAAAGATTTAATTCCGGTTACTCCAGCTGCACATTACATGTGTGGTGGAATTTTAGTTGATGAATTCGGAAGATCTTCTATTCATAATTTGTATGCTTGCGGAGAATGTTCTTCAACCGGATTACATGGTGCAAACCGGTTAGCTTCAAATTCTTTACTGGAAGCCCCTGTTTTTGCACACCGGATTTATCTGGATGCGATAGAAAAATTTAAGGACAGTATTATTCCTGATAATATTCCGGAGTGGAATGATCATGGAGTGATTCAATCTGATGAAGATATTCTGGTGACGCATAACCTGCGTGAAACTCAAAAATTAATGAGTGATTATGTTGGTATTGTACGCTCAGATTTTAGACTGGACAGAGCAATGAGACGTTTATTTTTGCTGCACGAAGAAACGGAAGAATTTTACAAAGCCAATAAAGTTTCCGTGAAATTGTGCGAATTGAGAAACGTTATACAAGTTGCTTTTACAGTTATTAAATCTGCGATGGCAAGAAAAGAAAGCAGGGGCCTGCACTATACAACAGATTACCCAGGCCATGCTGAACAATTAACTGATACTATTTTTTAATATATATAGAATATGCCCGTTATTTTACCGGTTTTAGATAAACACCCCAAATGGGGAGATCATTGTTTTATTGCACCAAATGCAACCATTGTGGGGGATGTAACCCTGGGAGCTAACTGTTCCGTCTGGTTCAATGCCGTCATCAGAGGTGATGTAAACACAATTACTATCGGAAACGACAGTAATATTCAGGACGGTGCGGTTATCCATGCCACCTATCTTAAAGCAGCCACTACCATTGGCAACAGGGTTTCTGTAGGGCACAATGCGATTGTGCATGGTTGTAACCTTAAAGACCATGTACTGGTGGGGATGGGTGCTATAGTGATGGACAATGCTGTAGTAGAAGAATACTGTATTATAGGAGCAGGGTCAGTAGTATTGGAAAATACAATTTGTGAAACTGGTTTTCTCTATGCAGGAACACCTGCGAAAAAAATAAAGCCCATTACTGAAGAGCAACGGGCTTTATTAAATAAACTACCAGATAATTATATTATGTATGCTGACTGGTTCAGCTAAGCTACTTTTCTTTAGGTAATGTAATCGTCTCATTTCTATCCCAATTAGCTCGTATAGAGAGCTCTTTGGGCTCATTATAGATTGTTTCCGGCTGTAAGCCCAGCTTTACATTACCAGTGTCCCAGATGCCGTTTTTATTGGTATCGTAGATGATCCTGATAAAGTATTTTCCGGCTCTGTAATTTGCAAATTTTACGGTGGTATCTCTGGATACCACTAAAGTATTGACTACAGCTTTGGCCTCATTGGTAATTTCCAGTAAATACTGTTTGTTTGCTTCCGGTACAACTATTTTTACCTGCAAAGTTCCATAATCATCTTTCTTGGCCAGCTGAAACTTCTTTAAAAACTCCTTACTTTTTGTTGCAAACAATCCTGTAAAAGCGCCGTCACCAAACTTTATTTCATAAATATCATTTGGTTGCCAGGGATACAGCATATGATAAGCCAGGAAGTTTACACTGTCTTTAACTATTTTGAAATTTGTCTTCACCACAGAGTCTTCCATCAGCGTTATTTTTGATGGATCTATGGCCTCGATTGGCATTCCAAAAGTCAAAGTAAATGGCTTATTCGGATTGATTAAGTTGGTTTCAATATTGTCAGTTGCAACAACAGTTCTTTTATAAGTATCCTTTTTACCCCTGTTAAAAGTAACTGTCTGTAATAATTTTCCTTCATTAGTAACACTTACTTTTGCAGAATCAAAAGATAAATCCGCTAACCAAACCTTTACAGAATCACCATTTTTGTTGAATTTAACCAATTTGGTTGCGTCAAGATTCTTAGGTTCAATCACTACAATTTCAGGTTTTTTAAGTTTCTGATTGAAATTCATCGAAATACTTCCATCTGCATTAAGCCTTCTGTCATTGATTCTGAAGGAGATTGCATCCTCTTTAAAGACCATCATATTTACGTTTTGCGTATCTTTTTTCAGAACGAGAGGTTCTTTAACAAAACCAATCTCATCAGAGCTTTGCTGATAAATCTTATCACTGCTTTGCTCTTTCAACGCATAAACTTTATAAGTATCGGCTCTTAAATTACTGATTTTATAATTTCCACTACTGTCTGTTAAGGTATAGATTGAGGCTTTCTTTTTTCCAAAAATACTATCTCTGGATAGGGGGAGTACAAAGGCAACACCTTCGATCAGCGGTTTGCCAGTTTGTGATTCTTTGATGTTACCCGAGATACTTAAAGAGTCCAGGGATGCACCAGTTGAAAAAACATAAGTCAGATTTTTAATTACATTTCCTTCATTTACATCCCCAACAGCTTTCCCAAAATTAAGTGTATAGGTTGTGTTCTTTTCCAGAGAATCTGTGAAAGTAATTTCCAGAGACTTGTCTTTTATTTTTAAAGTAGGCATAACTTCTACATCCGGAGAAATGGAAAACTGCTTGTACTGATCAGTCAATTTAAAATACTCATCGAATTGAATGATGACTTTCTTAGCCTTAAAATTTCTGGTTAAATTTTTCGGGACCATTGAGAGTACTTTTGGCGGAGTTTTATCTTTTGGGCCGCCCTGAGGGCCCGGTCCAATGCTCGCGCAACCATAAATCAGGGAAATTCCTGAAAATGTATAAAATAAACTCTTTGCAATCTTTATTAAGCTGTTTTTGGCCATTTATATGCGATGTAATAGAATCTTTAACCTTTTTAATAACTAATATGTAAAAAGTCTGAAAGCTTCTTATATCGCTTTAAAATAAGCTGCTTTCAGACTGGATTATTTATGATTGTAATTAATTGATTATCAATTAATTGTGTTTTATTTGCTAATATGCACCATCAAAACTGAAATGTCTGAAGGAGAAACCCCGGAAATTCTTGATGCCTGTCCTAAAGTACGTGGTTTTATCTTCAATAATTTCTCTCTGGCCTCTTTTGACAACGATCCTAAAGAAGAATAATCAAAATCAGGATTAATATCCTTGTCTTCCATCTTTTGCATTTTGTTTACGATCTCTTGTTCCTTCAGGAAATAGCTCTCATACTTTACTTTGATTTCAGCTTGTTCAATAGTTTCCTGATCAAAAGGAGTAAGGTATTCATCCAGGCTTTTGCTCACCTTTCTCAAATCATTAATCCCAACCTGAGGTCTGCCGAGTACACTGACTATTTTAACATTTTGTGCTAAAGGTGTTGAACCTAAAGTTTCCAGCATGTCATTTGCTTCAATCATTTCGATGCCCTGCTTCCGGGTGAAAGCAACAATATTATCTGAGTTCGAAATTTTCTGGTGAACAACCGCCAAACGTTCGTCACTGATTAATCCTAAAGCATGGCCAATAGGGGAGAGCCTGATATCTGCATTGTCCTGACGCAGTAATAATCTGTGCTCAGCTCTGGAGGTAAACATACGGTAAGGTTCCTCAGTTCCTTTTGTAACCAGGTCATCAATTAACACACCAATATAAGATTCTGAACGCTTCATAATTAACGGAGCTTTTTCATTTATTTTTAAATGTGCATTAATTCCGGCAATGAAACCCTGACTCGCGGCCTCTTCATATCCGGTAGTTCCGTTGATCTGTCCGGCGAAATACAAATTCTCAATTAACTTCGTTTCCAGTGTTAAAGATAATTGGGTAGGTGGGAAGTAATCATATTCAATTGCATAACCTGGTCTGAACATTTTTGCATTTTCAAATCCTGGAATTTGAATTAGCGCTCTGTACTGAACATCTTCAGGTAAAGAAGTAGAAAAACCATTGACATAAATTTCGCAAGTATTCCATCCCTCAGGTTCTACGAAAATCTGATGTCTGTCTCTCTCTGCGAACCTGTTTATTTTATCTTCAATAGACGGGCAGTATCTTGGACCAAGTCCTTTGATCCGGCCAGTAAACATTGGTGATTTTTCAAAACCTTCTTTTAAGGTTTCATGAACATTACTATTGGTGTAAGTAATCCAGCAACATCTTTTTTCTGTTGGTCTTGCTACATTGGTGTAAGAAAATCTTCCTGGGTTTTCGTCACCCCATTGTTCTTCCATTAATGAATAATTCAGAGATCTTCCATCCACGCGTGGGGGAGTACCAGTCTTCATTCTTCCAGCTTCGAATCCAATAGAAGTTAACTGTTCTGTAATTCCGGTTGCTGCTTTTTCACCAGTACGGCCACCACCAAATTTCTTCTCTCCAATATGGATCAATCCATTTAGAAAAGTACCATTTGTTAATACCACACTTTTGGCTTTTATCTCCACACCAATAGAAGTTTTCACGCCGGTTACTTTATTGTTTTCTATGATCAGGCTACTCACCATATCCTGCCAGAAATCTACATTTGGGGTACGCTCTAAAGCAAGTCTCCATTCTTCTGCGAATCGCTTTCTGTCATTTTGTGCACGGGGGCTCCACATCGCAGGGCCCTTAGATAAATTGAGCATTCTGAACTGCAGGGTAGTCTTATCACTGATGATTCCTGAGTAACCACCCATGGCATCAATCTCTCTTACAATTTGACCTTTTGCTACACCGCCCATTGCAGGATTGCAGCTCATCTGCGCAATTGTCTCCATATTCATGGTGACTAATAAAACGGAAGATCCCATGTTTGCTGCTGCCGCTGCTGCTTCACAACCTGCGTGTCCGGCACCTACAACAATCACATCATATTCTTTAAACATCTTATTTTTATATTTATGTTCCACGTGAAACAAGGTCTGTAATTCTTGTTCCTGATTACTGGCGTTCCACGTGGAACGTTAATTCTTATGCTGGCTTAACGGGGGCTTGTTTAATCTTATTAACGCTTAAAAAGCCTTATAATAACCTAAACTATTCCTTTAATTAAGTCGTTTTGTTTGTCTTCTCTGATAACTCTACCCAACGTTCCATGGTCTGTTCTAAAGAGCTATTCAGCTTTTCAATGGCTTTCGTTACCTCTTGTATTTCCATATAGTTAGCACTGTCGATTGCAAGCAGTGAATTAGTTAATTTATCAATTTCATTTTCAGTCTCTGCTATTTTCGCTTCTGAGTCTTCTAATTCTTTCTGCTCTTTATAAGTTAATTTATTAGCAGGAATAGCCGTAGTTTTTTGTTCGTTCTTTGTAGTTTTCGTTTCTACTTTTTCTTTAGGCATATCCAGGCTAATTCTATATTCAGAATAATTACCATTGTAGATACTAACGATACCATCGCCTTCCATGATGAACAATTGCTCACTCATTTTATCTAATAAATACCTATCGTGAGAAACAAGAATTAATACACCAGGGAAGTTTTCTAGAAACTCTTCTAATACATTTAAGGTATCAATATCTAAATCATTTGTCGGCTCATCCAGAATCAGGAAGTTTGGATTTTGCATTAAAACCTTCATCAGGTGTAAACGTTTTTTCTCCCCACCACTTAATTTTTCTACCATCCCATGTTGTTTCTTAGGAGGGAAGAGGAAGAGTGTCAGCAATTGGGAAGCTGAGATCATTGAGCCATCAGCCATCTTAATATATTCAGCATCTGACTTTACAATATCAATAACTCTTTCTTTTTCATTGAAGGCTAAACCACCTTGTTTATAGTAACCATAAACCGTAGTTTCTCCAGTACTTACTTTACCTTTTTCCGGAATTTGGAAGCCAGTAATAATATTTAATAAGGTGGATTTTCCAGTTCCATTTTTCCCTGCTAAACCAATACGGTCCGCACGTTTAAAAGTATAACTGAAATCATTGATTATTTTCTTTTCATCAAAAGACTGACCAATATTATCCAGCTCCAGAATCTTATTTCCCTGACGGGACATTTTCATACTTAAGGTTACACTTCCTGTATCCGAACGTTGTTTGGTTTTAGTTTCCAAATCATAAAAAGCATCTATTCTGGATTGAGATTTAGTCGTTCTTGCCGCAGGCATTCTACGCATCCATTCCAGTTCTTTCTTCAAAAGATTCTTATTCTTTTGGAAAGTACTGTCATCAGAAGCTTCACGTTCCGATTTCTTTTCCAGGAAATAAGCATAGTTTCCATTGTAATTATAAATCTTACCTCTATCCAGTTCCACAATTGTATTACATACATTATCCAGGAAATACCTGTCATGCGTAACTAGTAATATTGTTTTATTTCCTGAAGTCAGTAATTTCTCTAACCATTCAATGGTATCAATATCCAGGTGATTCGTCGGCTCATCCAAAACATATATCTCAGGATCTTCAATCAAAAGTTTAGCTAAAGCCAAACGTTTTTTCTGACCACCAGATAAAGTTGAAATTTTTTGCTGTAAGTGATTAATCCCCATACGACTTAAAATCGTTTTGATTTCATGCTCATATTCCCAGGCATTATGCTCGCTTAACTCTTCGTATAAACGGTTAAGTTTTTTCTCATCAGGATTAGGATCTTCAATCAGTTCTTCATATTCTTTGATTAACTGTTGCTGCTTATTGTCTGTAGAAAAAATAAAATCACTGATAGAATATCCATCCGGGAAGGAAGGCTCCTGATCCAGGAAACCAATCTTAACAAATTTATTTTTCACTATTTTCCCTTCCAGCGGAGTAAACCGCTCGGCCAATAATTTTAATAGGGTGCTTTTACCGGCTCCGTTGATTCCAACCAACGCTACGCGCTGACCAGTCTGGATACCTAAGGTTAAATTTTTGAATAACCATTCATCATTATAGGCATGGCCTAAATTTTCTGCTGCAATTAATGTGCTCAAAGTATGTTTTTAACGAATTATCAGATAAGAAATTATCCGCAAAAGTAAGCAATATTTGTGGGTATAATATTCATGTGTTTAAACAACTAAATATTATATTACAATTCAGTAACCTACGGAGTTATAAGTATATATACAAAAAGAGTCATAACGATGATTTGAAAAATCAGAATGGTAAAATTATTCGTAAAATAAGTTTGGCAGGCAGTCTCTAATAGAAGAATAGAATTTAGTGAGCAGAGCATTTTCAGGAGTAATTCAGACCTTCAAAAGCAGAGATTTGGGAAAACATGATAATTTAAATGACTAGCGGCCATAACGTGCTGTTTTCGGTGCTTTATGGCCGATTTAACGAAATTGCTGTTGTTTTGAGCCCATAAGTCTAAGAAGTTTTAAAACGAGCTTATAGCGCTTTAAATGAGGTCGGTATTTTAGGACTCAAACAAATTTGTTAATTTGCTGATTTACAGTCATTAATAGATTGTGTGTTTAACTTAATAAGAATTAAACAGCTGTTTTAGTCAATGCAGCGTTGATTAAAGCCAGGTATTGGTCTTCTTTCTGAGTCATTAAGGTTTTTGCTGATTTTCCTTTGTCCTTATAACCCAGCAAGTGTAAAGTACCATGAATAATTACTCTGCACAATTCATGCTGTACCGTACTCTTGAATTGTTTCGCATTTTCCTGAATACGTTCAATGCTAATAAAAATATCCCCCTGGATCATTTCAGGTACTTCAGAGTTATCAAAAGTAATAACGTCGGTATAAGTGTCATGATTCAGATATTGTTGGTTTATGGCCAGTAAATATTCGTCAGAACAAAGAATGAACGTCAGCTCCTCCAATTGGAAACCTTCTGCAATGATAGTTTCATTGATCCAGTTTCTGATGACTGTTTTATTTTTAAGGGTGTATTTAACGTCTTCTAAAAAAAAATGTATTGCTGGTTTGCTCATGACTCACGATTTACGGCTGCAAATTTAGCAATTTAAAATAGTCCGCTATTTTATTTTTGTAATAGTAATTGAGCGAGGGTGGTAATTTCTGTAATAATTCCTGTTCAGCAGCTTGTTTCTTTTTGAACTGTTCTAACAATTTAGGATAGGATGGAGGAAAATCTTTTCCTGCTTTGCTTTCTCGTTTCTCGTCTTCATTTTGTTCCCTGCTCGCTTTTTCAGCATCCAGTAATTTTGTCAGCACTCCTTGCTGACGTTTGATCGTTGCCTCTTCCAATCTTTTATTGATCAGGTCAGATTCCGTAGACTTCATGTCTTTAATTACCTGGTTTAAATTACCCAGGCCACCACTGCCATCCTTATTTTGTTCTGTATTGAGTTTCTGTAAAGCTTCGCGGATCAGCTGTTGTTGTTGTGCCATTTTCGCAAAACTTTCACTCATTTCCCCCTTTGGTACACTTCCTTGTTTACCTTCTTTTTGAAGCTTTTGTCTGGCCTGCTCCATATTCTTATTCAACTGCTGCTGCATTTGCTGGAGTTGCTGCATGGATTGTTTCCCTTTGCCTTTGCCGCCAGATTTAGAATTGCGCTTATTTTTCTCTAATTGTTCCAGTGCTTCATTCAGCATTAATGCAAGGTTATTAATTGAAGTCATGGTGTACTGCTGATTTTTAACCGCTTCATAAGTTCTCCTTTCCGCGAGGTTCTCCAGGCTTTTGTCCAGGTTAAAATTAATCTGCTGCATTTCTTCACCTACTGCACTCTGGATCTGTGGAATTCTTTTGCTCAAAGCAGACAAACTATCAGCAATCGTTTTTAAATTATCTTTTATCCCGCGCTGTAGCTGTACATTGCCAACATAAGCAGGATCATTAAATGCCATTTTCTTTAAACTAAGCATCACTTTTTCCTGGTCAAAAGAAGTTTTCAGCAGATGCTGAAGTAATAACCTTAACTCCTCTACCTGTAAATTATTTTCAGCTTCAGTTGCAGACTGTTGTTCCTCTTTAAGCTGATCAGCCATTTCCTGCAGTTGATCTCCCGCTTTTTGCTGCTGTTCAGAAGCCTTTTGTCTTTGGTTCTTCGTTAATTTTTCAAGGCTTTGCTGTTGTTGCTGTTGAATTTGCTGCGCAGTTTTTTCCTGTGGCTGAAAAGGATTAGGTCTTTCTAACGACTGGTTTTTAGCTTCAAGTTCTTTCATTTCTTTTTTCAGGTCATTAAATTCCTGTTGCTGTTTTTCCTGCTTCTTTTGCAACTCATCCAGTGAATTCTTCTGCTCTTTTGTAGCTTTAGCTAAATCCTTTTGTTGTTTGGCAAGATCCGTTAAACGGTCGATCTTATTTTGCAGATTTTGCTCAAATTCCAGTTGCTTATACAATTCCAGGATCCGGTCAAGCTCATTCTTTAAAGATTTATTATCCATTGTCATTTTGCTTAACTCCTGCTGCGTTTGATCCTTGTTGTTCTGTGTAACCAGATTTTGCAGTTTTTCCAGCAGATCTTTTGTTTTCGGATCAAGGACATTGTTAAACAAGTCGTCTATTTTTTTCTGTTTCTCCGCCAGTTCTTTCTTTAAATCGTCATTCTCTGTAGAATTGAAGGTGTTTTTCTGTTTAGCTTCTTGTATCTCTTTTACAGCAGCTTCCAGTTTCTTCTGTTTTTCAAGCAACTGGCCTATATCCTTTTTATCTTCAAAAGTTAGCTCTTTTTTATCCAGTAACGTTTCTCCAAGTTTCTTACTCTCTTTCTCTACCTGGCCCGCCAGTTTGATTGCCGATTCCATTTTCTGTTTCAGCTGTGTACTCGCGGTATTCGTTTGTTTTTCCAATTGACTGGCAGTTGGCTGCTCATAAGTTTTAACCGCTGTCCGGCTTCTTTTAGGGCCATTCACGGCATCATTATCTGCCACCTCCAGGTAATATTCCAATACCTGGCCGGGCTTGATGTCTATGTTTTTAAGATTCCAGAAATAGAAAAAAGCATTTTTCAGCTGATTCGCTTTTACAGGAATTCCAGTCTGTACTGTTTTTTTTGCGATACCATTTTCCTTAAGCGTGTAAATAAATTTCAGGGAGCTGAAACCATGGTCATCATGAATATTTCCAGTAAAATATAAAGCCTTACGACTCAATGAATCTGCCATTTCTTTAACTTCTATGGCAGGAGAAAGATCGGCAATTACCTCAATTTTATGGCTGATGGAGTCCTGCTGTAACGAAAATTCATTTTTAGGAACAACCCGGTAATCCTGGCTTTTATTCAGTACCGCTTTAAACAATGCTGAGTTATTTGCCACAGGGAGCTCCTGCAGCTGGTTACCCAAGGCAAACAACAATTGTTTCGTGTTTTCAGTAGAGACCTTCCAGGTTACAGCTGTTCCTTCCGGCAAGATCAGATCTCCTGCATTTAAAACAATTTCATTCTTTTTCTTCAAATAAGAAGGATAACTCAGGTGCGCTTCCATAGTTAAAACGGCTGGTCTGGGTTTGACTGTCAAGGTATACGGTCTGGAATCGAAACCACCTGCACTAAAGCGGATCTGCTGTGTTTGTTGCAGGTTTTTTAAAGTATAATGGAAGCTGCTACTTGTATTTCTCTCCAGTTTAAATGTATTGAGCCCTTCTTTTAGATAAACTTCCTGAGGAAGCTGATCTCCGTCAATTTTAAGATTCAGCTTTAAATCGTCCCCCTGCGTTACGACGAGCACTTTATTAAGCAATACAAAATTAAAAGGAGCCACTGGCAGCACCTCCTGATCATACTTGACGAAGCTTTGCGTACCTTCTCTTAAAATAGCAGGCGCAACGATTCCTATAGCTATAATCAGCACCAGTGGAACTACAAAATACTTGATTAATTTTTTATTATCACCCAGGTTAATCGCCTTGCTAAATGGAACAGGTGTTAATTCATTGATCTTCTGATCTATTCCTGCTAGAATTAACTGATTATGCTCAGGAGATAAATCTGCCAGTGCTTTAAGCTGTAAAGTATTCAGCAATTTATCACGAACATGCTCAAAATGATTTCCTATAAGCTCAGCTGACTCTTCTAAGCTAATGGTCTTACTCAGCCTGAAATAAGCCAGAGCAGGCTTAATAATGCCAATCGTTATAGAAACCAGTAAAATCAGCAGATAAGAAAAGAAGAGAATAGTTTTGACAAGCGGGGCAGGGTGCAGATAATACACCAGCAAAAATAAGAAAAGGTAAAGGGCAAATAAAAGCGAAAGCGTATAAATAAGGCCATGAAGCAGTTTATTGAGATAAAACTGCTGCTTAAATTCATTGATCTTTGAAATTAAAAGGCTGTAATTGCTATCCATTTCTTCTATAAAAGCCTGTTTAAGCCGTTTCTGAATTTAAAGATAGAAAAGCCCTGTACAGAGAACGAATGTAATTGTTGTTTTTTTATTCAACGGAGGAATAAATAGCCTTTTTTATTCCGTATAGATTTTAAAGGGCATAAAAAAAGCTTCCCGATATCTCATCAGGAAGCTTGTACGAATTATGGTTATAATAATCTAGATTACTTTAACATTGATCGCATTCAAACCTTTTTTACCGCTTTCAACATCGTATTCTACTTTGTCGTTTTCACGGATTTCATCGATAAGGCCTGTTGAATGTACAAAAATTTCGCTATCGCCATTCGCTGGTACGATAAATCCAAAACCTTTAGTTACATTGAAAAATTTTACTGTTCCTTCTTGCATTGTATTATGTATTAATAATTAAGTCTGCAATGTAGTAATTATTTTTTTATAATCTGCAAATGCTTCATTTTTTGATAAATATAATTTTTGACGATTTATTTTGAGGGTTTTCTTCCGACTACAGATACAGTAATTTCACTTGTATGCGGCACGCCAAGAGTGCTCCCTGGTTTAATTATTAGTAAATTTTGCAGGTAAACGCTGATAATTCCCTCCAGAACTTTTTTTCTCGTTTCCCTGAATTCGGGGAGGTTGGTGAAAAAATAACTTAATCTCATTTTTCCTTTTTCATCTACCAGGACATTAAACCCATAAGCGAATTCCTTATAAGCATGCGGAATAACCAGTTTATATTTTGGATAGAGGTAATCATAAGCTTCTGTTCTGCCATTCAACTTATCGACGCTGCTTAAACGCTCTACGGTAATGCGGTTATCGCGCGGACGCAAAGAAACCACTTGTCTGCCTGCAAAAACACTATCCCGCTGATCAGGGTACCTGGTGGCCTTAGCCACCATTTCTGCAATAAAAAGCGTATCCGCTTTACTTGGACGCTGTAGTTTTTCTGCAGTAGTCTTTAATTTATTTTTGATGTAATCATCCGCATAAAAAGTCATGTTTACATCTGAGCGAATATCGTCGGCAATCTCTTTTTTGTTTACCTGAAGCCGTTGAAAGACAAGACTATCTTTGCTGATCAGCTTAAATCTAAACCATTCTTTCGCAAAATTGAAAACGTCAGCATGGTCATGGTGCAGGTGAAAAGGCTGCATGATTTTCTGTGCCGGATCATAAGCGAGCACTGTATCAGCAGATCTAAACTGAATAATCCAGCTCGGTTCCTGCTGAAAACCAGTTGTATCAAAAGATAATCCATTGCTAAAGCGGCGTTTCACTTCTGTATACCTGATTCCTTTTACCGGAGTCACATCCAGCTGCACATGTTCCGGTAATTTTTCTTTCTTCGCTTTTGTATTGCACGCAGTCAGTAACAAGCTGAAACTTACAAAAATAGACAGGGAGGTGATTGCTTTCATATAACAGACAACGCTTTTTTCCTGCAAATATATCAGGCTTTCTTTGCTAATCATAACAAGTGTTGATAAAAGAAAAGCCCTTAAGCTATGGAGATTGAGCTTAAAGGCTGATTAAAGCGAATAAACCCGATTATTTTTTAGGAAAAAGCAATATATTCGGCTTATATCAATGATAAACAGTTTAATGGGATTAAAAAAAGAATACCAGATTCAATCATTTTTCATTCCGGCTTTGCTGATTTTGCTTTTTTTGGAGAGTTGTACTGTACAGCAGCGATTAGCTAAAGATGTCTCTTATTTTTTAAGAGATTCACCTGTTCTAAATGATCATCTTGTCGGATTTGCCCTCTCGGGATTGGACCAGCAAGGGATGATTTACGAGAAAAACGCAGACAAATATTTTATTCCTGCCTCTAATACAAAGTTGTATACTTTTTATGCAGGGCTGAAAATGATTCCGGATTCTATTCCCTCCATACGTTACATCACACGTGGTGATTCTCTTATTTTCTGGGGTACAGGTGACCCTTCCTTTTTAAAACGGGGGATGCAGGGAGCGCATACTTTTAAGTTTTTAAGCACAAGCACTAAACAACTCTTTTTTGCCCCGGGCAGATATACAGGTAATGCTTATGGGCAAGGTTGGGCATGGGACGATTACAATGACGATACCCAGGCAGAAATAACAGAATTACCCATGCTGGATAACCTGGCAGCGTTCAGCAATGAAAACGGGAGAATGACCGTTGACCTGCATCATTTTAACGATTGCCTGGTGAAAGATAGTTTAAATCATCAAAAGGAGTTCATCGTGGTCAGGAAACTCGCAACGAATGAATTTAACTATCCTTCCGGGGTTATTCCTACTGGTTTTACACAGCTTATTCCTTATAAAACAAGCACATTAACTACTTTGAACCTATTAAGGGATACTTTGGGGCGTGATGTTCAGCTCATCCAGCTGGAAATGCCGGCTACAGCAAAAACAATTTATAACAGCAGATCTGAAGATATTTTCCGGGAAATGCTTTTGCCGAGTGATAATTTTATTGCCGAGCAGCTTTTGCTGGTTTATGCGAATCAGTTTCAGCAGAAATTAAGTAGTACTGATGCAATCCGGTACATTCTGAACAAATACCTGAAAGATTTACCTGACCGTCCGCGCTGGGTAGATGGATCTGGAGTGTCGCGGATGAACTTGTTCAGTCCACGAGATATGATTATGCTGCTTCAACTGATCAATAAAGAGGTGAACAACAGGGAAAAGCTCTTCAGTATGCTTCCTGCCGGAGGCCTGCGGGGTACACTTAAAAATGCTTACCCTAAAACAGACCATCCTTTTGTCTTTGCAAAAACCGGGACTTTTTCAAATAATTATAACCAGAGTGGTTATATAGTGACCAAAAAGGGGAAAATACTCGTTTTCTCTTTCATGAATAATAATTTTATGGGCCCAATTAAAGAGTTAAAGGCCGAAATGGCCAAACTCATGGGGCATATCCACGATCAGTATTAAGTATTGTACCAGTGCCCCTACGGAAGTCCCCTCAAAATACAATAAAACTATCCTGTTCTTTACAATTTTATCACCTGAATTTAAACTGCTTCTCTAATTTTATCTCTATTTTTGTGCGGATATGCAAAAGTCCGATCAATCGATTTATACCCTGCAATTTGGCCTGGTATGTTTAAGCTCCTTCCTTTTTTCTGCCAGTTTTAATATGCTGATTCCTGAATTACCTGCATATCTCAGTGCAATGGGCGGAGCTTCTTATAAAGGATTGATCATAGCGCTGTTTACGCTTACAGCCGGGATCTCCAGGCCTTTTAGTGGTAAACTGACTGATACTATCGGTCGGGTTCCTATCATGGCTGTAGGTTCCATAGTCTGTTTCGTTTGCGGATTCTTATATCCAGTACTCACTACAGTTGCTGGATTTCTTTTTCTCAGATTGATTCATGGATTTTCTACTGGATTTAAACCAACTGCAACCGCAGCTTATGTAGCAGATCTGGTTCCGGAAAACAGGTGGGGAGAAGCCATGGGAATCCACGGAATTTGTTTCAGTACCGGTCTGGCCATCGGCCCTGCCATTGGAAGTACGATAACTGATCATTTCTCTATTAATGTCTTATTTTATTGTTCTTCAATTTTTGCTTTATCCTCCATCGTTATTCTTGGAAATATGAAGGAAACCCTGAAAGAAAAACAACCTTTCAGCTTCTCTCTATTGAAGATTAAAAGGCAGGATATTATTGAATGGAGGGTGATTCCGGCGGCTTTAATTACGCTGCTGAGTTATGTTAGTTATGGCGTAATCCTGACTGTAGTCGGAGATTGGAGCAAATATCTTGGCACCAGTAATAAAGGCCTGTTTTTTATGGTATTTACCCTGTCTTCCTTGCTTATCCGCTTTGTGGCCGGTAAAGCGTCAGACAGGCATGGAAGGGTTTTAATCCTGAAAATATCTCTCGCTTTACTTGCCGTTTCACTTTTGTCTATCGGTTTCGCGAATTCATCATTTACGCTGATGGCAGCTTCAGCTTTATACGGTGTAGCAACAGGGATGCTTTCTCCAACTGTTAATGCCTGGACTATAGACTTAAGCGACCCGAAACACCGCGGCAAGGCTATGGCAACCATGTATATCGCTTTGGAAGCAGGAATTGGATTAGGTGCACTGCTGGCAGGATGGTTATTTATTGACAATATCAAAACCATACCCTATACATTTTTCATCTGTACGGGCATTACCATTGCAGCATTAGTTTACCTGCAATTTGTCTGGAAACCGAAGCTTGCAACGGCAGTTTAACTATTGATTCGCAGCGACCAGTAATTCAATATCCTTATAAGGTAAATTAAACCTGGCAGCCAGATCTTTACTGGTCAGGTGGCCTTTATAAATATAAAGTGCTTCTCTGATACCTGGTTTGTTCCAGATCAGGCTCATCAGGCCGCCCATTTCACCTATATCTACCAGTATTGGGGTAAAGATATTAGTTAAGGCATAAGAAGCTGTTCTGGGTACTCTGGATGCGATATTAGGCACACAGTAATGAATGACATCATGTTTTCTGAAAACAGGGTCTTTGTGGTTCGTGACTTCAGATGTTTCAAAACACCCGCCCTGATCTATACTTACATCAATAACAACAGAGTCTGGTTTCATTCTGCTCACAGTCTCCTCGGTCACAATACAAGGACTTCTGCCGTGTGTTGCGCGGATAGCACCAATAACTACGTCACAGGTTGTTACAGCTTTTCCCAGTACAATAGGTTGCATGACAGAGGTAAATACACGGCTTCCCAGGTTATTCTGAAGACGGCGCAAACGATAAATAGAGCTGTCAAATACTTTAACTTCAGCGCCTAATGAAAGTGCTGTTCTGGCGGCATATTCTCCAACAGTTCCCGCACCAAGAATGACAATTTCTGTAGGAGGAACGCCGGTAAAACCACCCAGCATTAAGCCTTTACCACCAGTTACACTGCTTAGATATTCTGCGGCAATAAAGATAGAAGTTGCGCCTACGATCTCACTCATGGCACGTACTACCGTTAAAACGTTTCCTTCATCCCTTAAATTCTCAAAGCATAGTGCATTGATCTTTTTATTTAATAATGCTTTCAGGTAGCCTTCTTTAAGTGCGCCCATCTGCAAAGCAGAGATCAGCGTCTGGCCTTTGTGCATCAGATTGATTTCTTCGACCGTTGGCGGTGCTATCTTTACGATAATGTCAGCATCATATACATCCTTTTTATTGAATGTAATTTGTGCGCCCTGTTCACTGTAATCATTGTCAGAGAAGTTCGCACCTGTGCCTGCACCACTTTCCAGCAGTACTTTATGGCCATGATTGACCAGTAATGCAACCGATAAAGGTGTAAGTGCAATCCGGGTTTCCTGAAAAGAGATCTCTTTAGGAATGCCAATATAAAGGCTGTTGCTTTTCTGTTTGATTTCTGACAATGTCTCTTTAGGCTGTAGCAGTCCTTTTTGAGCAATAGAGGCCATTTCTTCCCGTAATCCTGTAGCCATTCTGTCTATCTGATTTTTTGATTGAAATTAAGAAAAATAAGCTGAATTTAAGAAATTTTTGTGAAGGTGAAAGATCGCTTGTCTTCTGACAATGCAGTAATTTCCACTTCGATATAAGTTTCAGGCAGCAATTCCGCGATCCGCTGAGGCCATTCTATCAGGCAGATATTTCCTGAATAAAAGTATTCCTCATAACCAATATCAAATACCTCCTGCAGGTTTTTAATTCTGTAGAAGTCAAAATGATAAATGACCTGATTGCCTGGTGCTGCATATTCGTTTACAATAGAAAATGTAGGACTGTTGACTACATCTGTTACGCCTAATTTCTGGCACAGGACTTTAATAAAAGTTGTTTTTCCTGCTCCCATTTCGCCCTCGAATGCGAATATTTTTTCGTTTCCTGCAAAACTGAGCAGTGCTTCAGCGGCACTGCCCAGTTCCTCCAGGTGATTAATTTCAATGTTCATTTTGATATACTATCTTGAGCTGTAAGTCGCTACAGGAATCATCATTTCCTCCAGGGAGATCCCACCATGCTGGAACGTTTCGTTATAATAGTTCACAAACTGGTTGTAGTTATTCTGATAGACAAAATAACGGTCTTCTTTAGCGAAAATATAGTTGGAACTAATATTTATTTTAGGCAACTGTGCCTCATGAGGATTTTTAATTAAAAAGACCTCTTTGGCATTAAAGTTCAGGTTTCTGCCCTGTTTATAGCGCAGGTTTGTATTGGTATTTCTATCTCCGATTACTTTACTCGGATGTTTCACCCTGATGGTACCGTGATCTGTAGTGATAATTACTTTCACTTGTTTCTGTGCAAGTTTTTTCAGCAGTTCCAGTAAAGGAGAGTGTTCAAACCAGGAAAGCGTTAGTGAACGGTAAGCCGCATCGTCATTTGCCAGCTCTCTGATCATGGCCATATCGGTACGTGCATGAGAAAGCATATCGACAAAGTTGTAAACGATTGCGTTGAATTCATTCTGCATCAGGTTGTTCATTTGCTCGTTAAGCGCTTTTCCGTCGTCATAAGTCAGAATTTTATGATAGCTGAATTTGCAGTCTTTACGAACGCTGCGTTTAATCTGATCTGCAAGGAAGGCTTCTTCGTGCATGTTTTTACCACCCTCCTCATCATCATTCTGCCAAAGAGAAGGGAAGCGTTTCTCCATTTCCAATGGCATCAGGCCAGAAAAGATTGAGTTCCTTGCATACTGCGTTGCTGTTGGCAGGATACTCGTGTAAATATCTTCCTCATCTAATCTGAAATGTTCTGTGATTAAAGGATTGATAATCTTCCATTGATCGTATCTCAGGTTATCAATCAGGATAAAAAATACTGGGGTAGTAGAGTTGATATGTGGAAATGCTTTCTTTTTAAGCAGTTCATTAGACAATAAAGGCGTTTTACCTCTTTTGTTAACCCAGTCAATATAATTGTCTTCAATGAATTTAGAGAACTGTGTATTCGCTTCAGACTTTTGCATGGTCAGAATTTCATGCATCTGCGGATCATCCAGCTTTTCAAGTTCAAGTTCCCAGAAAATAAGTTTTTTATAAACTTCTGTCCATTCTTCGTAGCTTAATTTGTCATTCAGTGTCATGCCTAAACGTCTGAAGTCTTGTTGATAAGCCATCGAAGTTTTGGCACTGATCAGTCTTTTATTGTCTATGATTTTTTTGATTGTCAGCAATACTTGCTTAGGATTAACCGGCTTTATCAGATAATCGTCAATTTTTGAACCGATCGCATCTTCCATCAGATTTTCCTCTTCACTTTTGGTAATCAGGACAACCGGAATGTCACTTTTTATATTTTTAATGGCAGAAAGGGTTTCCAGTCCGCTCATGCCGGGCATATTTTCATCCAGAAATACCAGGTCGAAATGCTCCTTGCCAAAAGCCTCCAATGCATCGTTTCCATTCGTAAATGTAGTCACGTGGTACCCTTTTTCGTTTAATAGTAATATATGTGGTTTTAATAAGTTTATCTCATCATCGGCCCATAGAATCTTGGTTTCCTGCATTATTGTATGTATAAGGTGTAAATAAATCCTTAAAAAGAGATATCTCTTTCTTAAGTACGGATAAAAATAGCAATTTTTGTACCGTATAATTTATTTTGCCAAGATTGAATAAAAAGAAAATAATAAATGACCCGGTATATGGATTTATCAATATACCCTCAGAATTGATCTTTGACCTGATCTCGCATCCCTTTTTTCAGCGTTTACGCTACATTAAACAATTGGGGATGACACACCTGGTTTATCCGGGAGCTTTGCATACGCGTTTTCATCACGCGCTTGGTGCAATGCACCTGATGTGCCTGGCTATTGACATCTTACGCAGTAAGGGACATGAGATTACCAAAGATGAAGAAGAGGGTGCAACGATAGCTATATTGCTTCATGATATTGGTCATGGGCCATTTTCTCATGCCCTGGAATATTCGCTGGTTAAAGGAATTCAGCATGAAGATATTTCTATCCTGATGATGGAGCGCCTGAATATGGAGTTCGATGGAAAACTAGATACTGCCATCGCTATATTTAAAGGAGCATATCCAAAGAAATTCCTGCATCAGCTGATTTCAAGTCAGCTTGACCTGGACAGAATGGATTATTTAAACAGGGATAGCTTTTTTACAGGCGTGAGTGAAGGGGTAATTAGCTTTGACCGGATTATTAAGATGTTCAATATTGCTGACGACCAGCTGGTGATTGAAGAAAAAGGTATTTATTCTATTGAGAAGTTTCTGATTGCCAGAAGGTTAATGTACTGGCAGGTTTATTTGCATAAAACAGTTATTGCAGGAGAAATGCTGCTGGTCAAGATTTTAAAACGGGCCAAAGAACTTGCTGTAAAGGGAGGTGATTTATTTGCGACCCCGGCATTGCAGCATTTTCTGAAAAATGAGATTTCTCAAAAAGAGTTTTTTGAAACGAATGTGCATCTGCTGCAATTTGCGAAACTGGATGATCAGGATATTTTTGCTTCGGTGAAGGTCTGGTGCGATCATCAGGACAGAATTCTTTCACTATTATGTAATATGCTGGTTAACCGCAATTTATATAAGATCGAGATTACCAATGAAGCGCCTGATCCGGCGAGAGTCTCTTTGATTGGTGAAAATACGGCTTTTAGTCTTGGAATTGATCAGAATGAGGTATCTTACTTTGTATTTACGGATGTAATCAGCAACAGAGCCTACAATACAGGGGGCGGAAACAGCACAATTAACATATTAATGAAAAATAATACCACAACAGATATTGCAAAAGCATCTGATTTATCTAACCTTGAATCGCTCGACAGGACAGTTAGAAAGCATATACTTTGCTATCCAAGAATTATTTAGCATTATTTAACAAAATAATCCAATTATTATCCCGTTTTTTATCCGATTATACAGGAGCATTGAAATGGTCAAGTGGCTGATAAAATAGGGAGTTGGGATAATTTGTTCATATCAATTTAACATTTAACTTTGTAGAATGCAATTTACTGCCAAGCAGATAAGCGACTTTTTAAGTGGAACAGTTGAAGGCGATGAAACTATCACAGTTTCAGAACTTTCGAAAATAGAAGAGGGGAAAAAAGGGGCCTTATGTTTTCTATCTAACCGGAAATACGAGAACTTCATCTATTCAACGAACGCATCTGTCGTTATCGTTGGGTTAGATTTTGTTCCTTCGCAGCCTATCAGTTGTACGCTGGTAAAGGTGAAGGACCCATATAGTGCTTTTTCTGTCTTATTGGAAAAGTATAATGAAGTCTTAAATGAGACTTCTCAAAAAACAGGCATTGAACAGCCTTCTTTTGTTCATCTTTCAGCAAAAATTGGCAAGAATGTATTTATAGGGGCTTTCTCTTATATCGATGCTAATGTAGAGATTGGAGACAATACAAAGATTTTACAGCAGATATATATCGGAACAGATTCAAAAATAGGCTCGGGATGTACTTTTCATCCCGGAGTTAAAATCTATAACCGTTCTGTGATTGGGGATGGGGTCGTTATCCA
Source organism: Pedobacter cryoconitis (assembly GCF_003259615.1). GTDB lineage: Bacteria > Bacteroidota > Bacteroidia > Sphingobacteriales > Sphingobacteriaceae > Pedobacter > Pedobacter cryoconitis. Next base: position 185,238 of record NZ_QLLR01000003.1, read on the forward strand.
TTCTAATACAGTAATTGGGAGTGATGGATTTGGATTTGCCCCTCAGCCGGATGGTACCTACACTAAAATTGCACAGATAGGAAATGTTGTGATTGAAAACGATGTTGAGATCGGTGCGAATACTGCAATTGACAGGGCAACAATGGGCTCTACTTTTATTAGAAAAGGCTCAAAACTGGATAACCTGATTCAGATTGCACACAATGTGGAGATTGGAGAGCATACGGTTGTTGCTGCCCAGGCAGGAGTTTCAGGAAGCAGTAAAGTTGGTGAAAGATCAGTTGTTGGCGGTCAGGTTGGAATTGCAGGGCACTTGTCATTAGCCAGAGGCACACAAATTGGCGCACAGGCAGGGATTAATTCCAATATTACAGAAGAGAACAAACAATGGCATGGCACACCTGCGCAGCCGCTCAGAGACTGGATGCGTGCATCTGTCTTGTTCAAGCATTTACCAGGAATAGAAAAACGGATTACAAAATTAGAGGCTGAAATTACAGCGAAACTCCAGTCATAGTATAATTAGTACCACACAAAACAATAATGAACGTTAAACAAAAAACCATAAAAAGCGAAGTTTCTGTACATGGAGTAGGCTTGCACACAGGTGCCAGTGTCACTTTAACTTTTTGTCCGGCTCCGGAAAACCACGGGTTTAAATTTCAAAGGACTGATTTACCAGGTCAACCAATCATCGATGCTGACTGTGACAATGTTACAGATACGGCAAGAGGCACAACAATTACGCAAAACGGGGCTAGTATCAGCACGGTGGAGCATGTAATGGCTTCTTTGGTTGGAATGGACCTTGATAATATATTAATGAAGCTGGATGGCCCTGAAACTCCGATTATGGACGGAAGTGCGATCCTTTTTGTAGAGGCACTGGAAAGTGTTGGTTTAGTACAGCAAAGTATTGACCGCGAATATTTCCAGATCCCTCATAACATTACCTATACTGATGCTGAACGTAAAGTAGAGATTGTGGCTATGCCGCTTGAAGATTACAGGTTTACTTGTATGATTGACTATAATTCCCCTGTTCTGGGCAGTCAGCATGCGGTAATTTCTACAATTGCAGAATTTAAGAGTGCAATTGCATCCTGCCGTACTTTCTGTTTTCTGCATGAGTTGGAATATCAATTACAGAACAACCTGATTAAAGGTGGTGATTTAAATAATGCAATTGTTATTGTTGACAAAGAGGTTACGCGTGATGAGTTAGATCACCTGGCTAAAATATTCAACAGAGAGAAAATAGAAGTAGCTCCGCAGGGTATTTTAAACAATATGGAGCTGCGTTATCAGAATGAGCCTGCAAGACACAAATTATTAGATATGATTGGTGACCTTGCGCTTGTTGGAATGCACATTAAAGGGCATATCATGGCTGCAAGACCAGGGCATGCGGCTAACATTGCATTTGCGAAAAAGATTAAAGCAGCAATCAAAAAAGAGAAAAACAAGAAAGTTCAGCATGTTTATGACCCTTCTGTAAAGCCACTTTATGACGTGATGCAGATCATGGATATTTTACCACACAGACAACCGTTTTTGTTCATCGATAAAATCCTTGAATTATCAAAAACGCATGTAGTTGGTGTGAAAAATGTGACCATGAATGAAGAATTTTTCAAAGGACATTTTCCGGGGGCACCAGTTTTACCGGGTGTAATCCAGATTGAAGCAATGGCACAGACTGGTGGTATTTTAGTATTAAGTACTGTTCCTGATCCAAGAAACTATCTGACTTATTTCCTTAAAATTGATAAGGTGAGATTCAGGGCGCAGGTGTTGCCTGGAGATACGATCGTTTTCAGATGTGATTTGATGGAGCCAATCCGCAGGGGCATTGCACAGATGAAAGGCGTGGGCATGGTAGGAGAGAAAATAGTAGTAGAGGCAGAGATGATGGCCCAAATTTCAAAAGTTAAAGATAGCGAACGCGCATCATGATACAACCATTAGCATATATACATCCTGATGCAATCATAGCAGACAATGTGGTTATAGAACCTTTTTCTGTTATACATAAAGACGTTGTCATTGGAGAAGGAACATGGATTGCCTCTAATGTGGTGATCATGGACGGCGCAAGAATAGGCAAGAACTGCAGGATTTTTCCTGGTTCTGTAATTTCCGGAGTTCCTCAGGATTTAAAGTTCGCAGGTGAAGTGACTACAGCCGAAATCGGGGATAATACCACGATCAGGGAGTGTGTAACGATTAACCGCGGCACAAAAGATAAATGGAAGACTGTAATTGGAAGCAATTGCCTGATTCAGGCTTATTCACACATTGCACATGATTGTGAAGTGGGTAATAATTGTATTTTCTCTAACAGCACTACGCTTGCAGGGCATATCACTATTGGTGATTATGTGGTTCTGGCTGGTTTAGTTGCGATACATCAGTTTGTAAATGTAGGGTCGCATGCGTTCATTACCGGTGGTTCACTGGTAAGGAAAGATGTTCCACCTTATGTTAAAGCTGCCAGAGAGCCTTTATCATACGCAGGGATTAATTCTGTTGGATTAAGAAGACGCGGATTTTCTTCAGAGAAGATCAATGAGATACAGGAAATCTACAGGGTATTGTTTGTAAAGCATAATAATGTGACCAAGGCTCTTGATAAGATAGAGGCTGAATTTGCACCGACTGAGATTCGTGATGAAATCGTAGATTTTATCAGAAATTCAAACAGAGGTGTGATGAAAGGTTTTGGATCAGGTAGCTAGTCATTTGAATGAAGATCGATTTAAAAGATGCCGGCAGAAGGTTTAACCAGGAGTGGATATTCAGAAATTTCACTTATGGGTTTACTGCTGCCGGCAAATATGCTATTCTGGGGCCAAATGGTTCTGGTAAGTCGACTTTACTAAGTGTAATTCTGGGTAGTCTGGAGCCTTCTGAAGGCACGATTACTTATGCAGATGAGGCTAACGTCATCCCGGTAGAAAAAGTGTATAAGCAGGTGAGTTTTGCTGCGCCTTATCTGGATTTGGTGGAGGAGTTTACTTTGCAGGAGACTATTGATTTCCATTTCAAATTCAAGAGTTTTTATCCCGGCGTGAATGCGGCGCAGGTGATGGATCTTTTAGGATTGAGGAAGGCTCAGGATAAGGCTTTAAAGTATTTTTCTTCTGGTATGAAACAGCGGACTAAACTGGCTTTAGCTTGCTGTACAGATACGCCGCTGCTGTTGTTGGATGAGCCAACTTCTAACCTCGACCAGCAGGGAATCAAGTGGTATCACGAGCTGATCCGGGATTTTAGTGCGGATAAGCTTGTCGTGATCGGCTCCAATCAGGAAAATGAGTATTCTTTTTGCGATAATTTTATAAAGATAACTGACTATAAATAAAGCGAAACATGTTGAATTGCAAGACTATTGTCAAGAAATGGGCTAAAAATTGGCCATATTTATATTATTTAAAATAACTATTGTAGAACCAGAAATTGTTTTTACCTTTGCGGCACGAAATAGCGCTGCTGGTAGAGCAATGAATTTCAGAAAAAAATGGCAAAAGCATCAGAAGTGAAAAGCGGTAATATTCTTCGTTTCAATGGAGAATTAATTGTAGTAGAAGAATTTCTGCACCGGACTCCTGGAAATTTAAGAGCTTTTTACCAGGCAAGAATGAGGAACATCAAAAGCGGCAAATTAGTCGAGTATAGGTTCCGCACAGATGAAGAGGTAACGATATGCCGGGTAGAGACAAATGATTATCAATATTTATACGAAGATGGAGAATTCCTCGTTGTTATGGATAACAGTTCTTTTGAACAATTTAACATCCCAAAATCATTATTTGGGGATCAGATTAAATTCTTAAAAGAAGGCATGAATGTTGTAATAGCATTCGAGAGTGAAGAGCCGATTTCGGCACAAACTCCCCAGCATGTTGAACTGGAGGTTACATATACAGAGCCCGCTGTTAAAGGGGACACTTCAACAAGTGCATTGAAATATGCAACAGTTGGAGCAGATGTTGAAATAAAAGTGCCGATGTTTATTAACCAGGGCGACAAAGTTAAGGTTGATACACGTACAGGTGAATATATAGAAAGAGTAAAATAAGAATTTTCATAGTTTAGTTTTAGGTTTAGGTTGATTTTGGCTTCGGAGTGGTTCCCGAAGCCATATTTTTTTAAAGACTTTTTTATTCAACCTGATCAGGTTCATTTCGTGTAAATAGGGATCAAGTCATAAACTTGTGTAGCAAGCTCTTTTTTCAGGATAAATTTTGACACGCTAAACAGAAAGTCTTTGCTATCACGGATGCTGTTATGCCTCTGGCAGTTGCGCTGAAAGCTTTCAATTTGCATGGGAATGACTCAGCCGAAACAAGGCCGGGCTGTTAGTAAATAAATTCAAAATAGCTTAATAATAGATCTATATCGGCCGGGTACTGGTCGGGTACTGCCTGAGTAGTCGTTAGGGTAAGAGCAATGCTAAAGTAACGTGAGAGCATGGCAAGTCCAAGTCAAAACAACTAGTTGAAATCAATTGGACTTGCCATGCTTACAGCCCGTTTACAACCTGGTGTCACCCCGACCACCACTCAGGCACAACCAAACCATAACTAGTTGAAGATTAATGAAATTATAATTTTCCCTTTGACTAACGAACGGACAACTGCGGACAATTGCAGACAGCTGCGGACAATTACGGACATTTTTTACGCATCAGGATAATCTTTAACGCCAATAGCCTACATTGGTGGAAAGGCATTTATTTATTATGGGAGGTTTAACGGGTAAATTTTCAAAGGGAATCCTGGGCGATTTCATTTTTAAAGCAGCAGTTTGGAGTACAGGTTGTTTCGAAAGTTCTGTAAGGGGCACAATGAAGCAATCAATAGAAACCCAAAGGCATCAGAGAACTTTGTAAAAGGAGCAAGCCTGGAAAAATCAGGAAGTAATTAGCTTATTAAAGAATCGTAACCATCTGCTTTGAACTAAGAAATATCAAAAACAAAACTTGAAATTTAATCCCTAATCCACAAGTTTATGACTTGATCCGTAAATAGCAGAAAATTTATTGGCAATGGAGTGTTTTAAATGCTTTTAGTAATTAGGAAATATGTTTACTTATATAATTAATTATATAGTTAAACGCCTTATAATTAACTTTATACCTTCTGATTGTGGATAATGATAAAAACGGATAAGTATTTCATTCAACTGGTGATGATAGCTTTTATGCTATTCGCTGTAAATTCTGTATTTGCGCAAACTGATGGAAAGATTAAGGCTAATTGGCAAAATCTGGATTTGAAAACAGACAGTGTTTTTGGGATCAGCATGGAAAAGGCTTATACACAGTTGCTAAGTGGAAAGAAAGAGACACCTGTCATTGTTGCAGTAATTGATGGTGGGGTTGATATTAATCACGAAGACCTCAAATCTGTCATTTGGACGAATCTTAAGGAGATCCCAGGCAATGGTATAGATGATGATAAAAATGGTTTTATAGATGATATTCATGGCTGGAATTTCTATAGTGCAGCCGTAGGAGAAGATACTCAGGCTGAAATTTTATCTGTACACAACAAGATAGAAAAAACGAAAAGGGATCAGGAAATATTAAATCATATGTTGCAGAAGATGTGCAAGCCTATTCCAACTATTGATGATTTTAAGAATTATGTACCCGGCAGCCCAGAGGAACTTAAAATGCAGACGGCAATGATTACTGGCTTGAAAATTTATCCGGATTTTGTTTCCAAAGAAAGGGTCAAACTGAAAAAAGCGGCTGATTTCTATAAGATGCAGTTGGCATATTATGAAAAAAAGGATTATGACCCAATACCGGGTGGACCTTCTAGTATACATGGTACTCATGTGGCAGGTATTATTGCTGCAGTTCGTAATAATAATGTTGGTACTAACGGAGTCGCAGATCAGGTGAAATTGATGGTTATTCGTGCAACTCCTGGTATCGATCCGTTCAAAGAGACGGCGGATTCAGCAACTATCTACACATTAGGCGGAACTGAAGAGAATAAGAATATTAAGGCAATAGCTGACGCTATTCATTATGCAGCTGATAATGGAGCAAAGGTAATCAATATGAGTTTTGGAATACCGTTAGCCACAAGACCTGCTACAATCTATGAAGCAATAAGATATGCCGTTAGCAAAGATATTTTGATTGTTCATGCCGCTGGTAATACCGGGGAAAATCTGGATAAGATGGATAATCTTATCCCTGATAGGAAAACTTTGGAAGGTCAGGTTATAGCTCCTTATTGGATAGAAGTTGGAGCCTCAGATTCTAAAAATGATCAAAAATTAGCTACTGAATTTTCCAATTATGGTAAAAATAGCGTAGATGTTTATGCGCCGGGGGTTGATATTACTTCTACGGTACTTCGTTCTACCTATGATGAAAATAGTGGTACTAGTATGGCTGCTCCTGTAGTTACGGGGCTCGCTGCGGTCATCAGAGAGTACTATCCGAAATTAAGAGCAGTACAAGTTAAAGAAGTTATCATGAAGTCGGTTGTTCATGAAGATGTTTTGAAAGATAAGTGTGTTTCTGGTGGAGTAGTAAACGCTTATAATGCGTTATCCTCTATTACCAATTACTAATTAATTAACAAGGTATATACAATGTTAAAGGTTTGTGTGGAATTCTTGCATGTAATTTTTGGATTCATCCTGTCCATAGTTCACTAAAATTTGCCATAAACATACTTTTTAATTCCTGGAGTTGAATCAGTTTGGGCTACTAACGTTATATAAAGATTTGCAATATAATTTCTCAGGTTACTAGTTTATCAAAAAGAATCAAAAACTTTAATTTACGCCTACTCTTTCTATGGTTTTCGGCTTCCCCTTCATTAATTACTATATATGAAATTGACTATCGTAGAAAATTGATGATAAATCGGACTCTCTTATTAATGATTTAATTATAGGATTAATTTACAAAAACTTATTCTGTTTTGCTCTAGCCAGAAGTCCCTGAATATTGCCATTTGTAATGGTAATAAGTTGGATCAGAAGCAGGTCAATGAACAACTTTAGTTAAGAGGTGATTTATAACTCCTAATAGTTTCTTTACACAAATTTCTAACTTGCAGCACATAGAGCTATTACAAGATGAATAAAGCAGAAATCAGGAAACAGGAGACTAAAAAAAGGAAAGAACTTAGCCTGGAGCAAGTTTATGAGCTGAGTGAAAAGTTACTCGAACAATTTGCTACACTTGACCTGAGTGCTGTCAAAACACTTCATATCTTCCTTCCTATTGCCGAAAAGAACGAACCGGATACCTTTTTGTTCATTGCATGGCTTAAAACACATCATCCGCAATTAAAAATAATTGTACCCCGTGCAGATTTTAAAACTTCTTTAATGACGCATCATCATTATAAGGGAGAACAAGAGCTTCTAAAGAGTTCTTTTAATATTCTGGAGCCAGTGACTGAAGAAGAGTATCGGGGAGAAATAGACCTTGTTATTGTGCCTTTACTGGCATTTGATGATCGGGGTTACCGGGTCGGATATGGTAAAGGATTCTATGACCGGTTTTTAGAGGGAAGAAATACGATAAAAGTGGGTTTATCTTTTTTCAAAAGCGTGGGCATCATTGCTGATACCCACGAAAATGATATTCGCCTTAATCTTTGTATAACACCAGATCAGGTAATCTATTTTAAGGATTAAATCCTGTTCAATATCTGATTCAGCAGAAGGTATTTATGAAGTCAGCTCCAATAAGATAGGGCAATGGTCAGAGTGTACGGCATCAGATAAAATCTTTACATCTTTAATCCGGTTGAGCATAGGTTGCGTAGCTAAGTGATAATCGATACGCCAGCCCAGGTTTTTGCCTCTTGAACCTGCTCTGTAGCTCCACCAGGTGTAATGATGAGGATCTTTGTTCAAGTGCCTGAAGGTGTCAATAAAACCAGCTTCCAGGAACAAGCCCATCCACTCTCTTTCCTCAGGAAGGAAACCAGAAGAATTTGCATTGGATTTAGGGTTATGAATATCAATTGCAGTGTGACAGATATTATAATCGCCGGAAATGATCAGGTTTGGATAAGTTTCACGGAGTTTGGTGATATACTTCTCGAAATAAGCCATGAATTCATACTTTTTAACCTGTCTTTCGTCTCCGGATGATCCGGATGGCAAATATACGCTCATCAAAGAGAAAGTGTCAAAATCAGCCCTTAAAATGCGTCCTTCTTTGTCTATCCATTCTTCTCCACATCCGTATTCAACGTGATTAGGTTTGATTTTTGAAAATATAGCGACTCCACTGTATCCCTTTTTTTCTGCAGCAAACCAGTAATGATGATAACCCAGGTTCTCAATTAGACCAATTATCTCCGGAATTTGAGAAGGAAGGGCTTTCACTTCCTGAAGACAAATCATATCTGCATCCGTTGATTGCAGCCAGCCTACAAAGTTTTTTGTAGAGGCAGCACGGATTCCGTTCACGTTGTAAGAAAGTATTTTCATTTTAGTGTCTATTGTTTTTAATGGTGATGAAGCTTGCCTGGCTGAAAAGCCCAGACAGGTTTCATCGTAGTATATATTGTTTTTTTATTGGTTAAGCAGGAAAATGACTTCATCACCTCCTGATTTTTTCATTTCTTTTTCCAGCTTACGCGCCTTTCTTTTTTTCAAAAGTGTCACCGTCATTTTTACATCTGCTAAAGGGCGGTTATTGGAATCTGTTTTCACTGCCGCTATCGTGTCAATCAGCGGTAATCCACTTACAACCTCACCGTATACCGTATATCGTTTATCCAAATGAGGTACGCCACCTTTAGTCTTATAAATTTCGCGTTCCCATTGTGGAATTTTAAATTTCAACCTTTTAACTTCCATACTATCCAGCTGTGTATCGGTGAATTTCTTCCCCTGTACCAGATAAAACTGGCAGCCACTGGATGCCATCAGCGGATTATCGTCTCTGGCTGCAGCCAATACGCCTTTTTTGTGAAACAAGCTATCGCGGAATTCCGCAGGCACAGTATAACCGACATCCCCATTTCCCAATTCTTTACCTGCGGGTGCATTTTTAGAATCAGGATCACCTCCCTGAATCATAAATGAATTGATTACCCGGTGAAAAAGCGTACCATCATAAAAGCCATTTTTGACCAGTTTAACAATGTTATCCCGGTGCTGTGGTGTTTTATTGTATAACATGATGATACATTCGCCCTGCGCTGTTGTTATCTTTAGATATTGATGCTTTGGTCCGGAAGCAAAGACGGAATTCAGGCAAAGCAAGAGTAGTAGCGTAAGAAATGGCTTCATCTTATAGGTATTTTTGGCTAAGTTAAGACAGAATTCTACTTTAAAAAACTGGTATGGCATAATCTTGTAATCTTTCTGTTTCTTACCGGCCCCGTTTTTCGTTTTTAAGAATTTATCCTTAAGTTTGATAATTGATACTATTAATTCGTAAATGAAACTGAAACAAAAGATAGCTTTAGGATTATGTGCCTTTTACCTGATTAGCGTAATTGGTGTTGCCCTGAGCCTGCATTTTTGCGGGGGACAGTTATCTGGAATTCATTTGACGGAAGTTGCCCATTGTGGCGGCTGTAATGAAGCGGAAAAATCGGTTAAAAAAGAAGATTCCTGCTGTAAAAACACTAAGGTTGATGCTAAAATCAAAGACAGTCACCAGACAGGTCTGAAAATTGATGTTCCTAAAAATCATAGTCTTCCGGTATTAATCTCTTCTTATATTTCAGAACTGTTGTCTTTTGTTTTACCGCAGTTATTTAGTAAAATTAAAGAGGAAGCCCCTCCTTTATCCGCGCGGGTCGCCCTGCATGCCTACAACTGCGTTTTCAGAAATTAGATCAGGAATAAATTAAGTGTAATTGCGGATACTCATTCGCTATTGCCCCTTTGTATTAATTTATTTCAAATCATTAGCCCCTGTTTTTAATATTCAGACAGCCGCTTACAACAATTTCATTATGAAAACGATCAAATATTTCATTATCTTATTCTGCTTATTTATCGGCGGAAATACCTTCGCACAACAAATTTCTAAAGCTGAATTACAAGTTAACGGTCTAACCTGCTCTATGTGTTCAAGAGCTACTGAAACCTCTTTAAAAAGCCTTGGCTTTATTGAAACTGTCTCTCCCGACCTGAATAGAAACGTTTTTGTCCTTACTTTTAAAGCAGACAAAAAAGTAGATCTGGACGAAATCAGGGATAAAGTTCAGGACGCGGGCTTTTCTATAGGGGACCTTTCCGCCACCATTAACTTTAAAAATACACAAGTTGATGCTGCCGGACTTGCTGAACTTGATGGTGCTGTTTTTCAGTTCATCAATGCGAAAAGCAAAACATTGGACGGCCCGGTTATCGCCCGTATCATGGATAAGGATTTTATCACTTCGTCAGCTTTTAAGAAACAAGCTGCGGAACTAAAATCTGAAAGTTATCTTAAAGGAAAAGGTATTGTTCAGGGTAAAGAAACACGTATTTTTCACTTAAGCATTTAAGCACAAGAATGAAGTTTATTCAATTAGCAGCAGTAGTTTTTCTGCTGGGCGGGAGCTTGCGTGCGGGTGCACAGGAATTATATGTCTTTACAGAACCGGCAAGTAATATGGCGGCCAAATCTATCGGAGTCAGAATTACCAATGAAGGGATCTTTAACGGTGGTGGAAACAGGACCATGCCAGAAGTGATGTTTAGCTTTAATAAAAACCTGATGACACATTTTCAGGGGTTTTTCTCTGATATGGATGGCAAATACAGACTGGAAGGGGGAAGCGTTTATGCAAAATACCGTTTCCTTTCTATCGATGATACGCAGCGGCATTTACGCGCGGCGGTATTCGGCAGGGTAAGTACCAGTAAAAGGCCAACTTATACAGAAGATATTAATCTGGAAGGTGATAATAGTGGAGTTCAGGGTGGGATAGTGGTGACTCAACTACTTCATAAACTGGCTTTATCGGGTACGGTAAGCTATAGCAAAGCTTTTGATGTGGAAAGTCAGCGCGTAGCAGGAACCCTACAGCCAGATCAGATGATTGGGTATAGTTTATCTTCTGGATACCTCGTGCTTCCATTCGTTTATAAAAACTACAATCAGCCAAATTTCAACGTTTATTTTGAAATGCTGGGTAAAACAAATCCGGCAAACGGAAAGTCTTACCTCGATCTTGCGCCCGCTTTACAGGTTATTCTGAATAGCAGAACGCGTATTGATCTTGGGTACAGATTCCAGGTAGCAGGCGATATGGCTGGCAGATACAATAAAAACATGTACCTGGTACGTGCAGAGTTTAATTTCTTTAACGTTTTAAAATAATATTATGAAACTTATGAAAACAGTAATTTTAGGTTTAGCCCTTTTTTTAGGCGCATTTATACAGCCTGCCCTTGCGCAGAAAGCTGACGTGTCCGGTAAATTTAATCAGAGCCTGCAAAGCTATTATGCTTTAAAAAATGCACTGGCAACAGATAAACCTGAGGAAGCCCCAAAATTGGCACTGGTGCTGCAAACCGCAGTCAAAGAAGTTCCACACAAGGGATTTAAGGATACCAAACAACATCTGCTATGGATGTCTGAATCGGCTATAATTCAACAGAAAGCAGTGGAACTGAGTAAAAGTAATGACTTAAAAAGTCAGCGTAAAAGCTTTGAAGGAATCAGCACAGCATTTATCAAATTAGCAAAGGAGTTGAAGTTGAATAATCAGGAAGCTTATCTTCAATATTGCCCAATGGGTAAATTTAGCTGGTTGAATGAAGTGAAAGAAATACAGAACCCTTATTATGGGAGTGAAATGTACGACTGTGGTACTGTGAAAGATACGCTTGAAAAGAACTAAGCATTTCTTAACATACATCAAGGGTTTTTGCCATAATTCCCTTTACGTTTGTATTGTTAATTAAAACACATCATTTATGAAAAAGATATTTCTATTTCTGCTTGTTGCTTCGATCAGCACAGCATCATTTGCACAAACAAAGTGGTCAGCAGACCCAATGCACACTTTCATTAATTTTGAAGTTAAACATTTGGGTATCTCCTTTGTAAATGGGTCATTCAAGAAATTTGAAGGCACAATTGATGCAGCGAAACCAGATTTAACAGATGCTAAAATCAACTTTACTGTTGATGTAAACAGTGTTACTACTGGTGTTGAAATGAGAGATAATCATTTAAAAACAGATGATTTCTTCAATGCAGAGAAATATCCGACCATGACTTTTGTGGGTTCGTCCTTCAAGAAATTGAAAGATAATAATTATGAACTTGCTGGTAAACTAACTATTCGTGATGTAACGAAAGACGTGAAATTCAATGTCGTTTATGGCGGAATAGCTAAAGATCAGCAGGCAAATACAAGAGCGGGCTTTCACGCTACTACCACGGTTAACCGTTTAGATTATAATGTTAAATATGATCCGAGTGGAATGGCAGTAGCTAAAGACATCAAAATTGAGTTAAACCTGGAATTCGTTCAGGCTAAATAATAGGTTTTGTTTAAACTGAAGAGGGGTTGTTTAAGCAATATAAATGCTTGAATAACCCCTTTTTTAGCTAAAGAAATTATGGCAAACTTATCAGAGCTTAAAAATTTAACGGGAAATCTTCCTATTCAGGAAGAACTGATGCCTGTATTGTTTATTGGTCATGGTTCCCCGATGAATGGGATCGAAGACAATGAATTTAGTCAAAAATGGGCCGATATAGGGCGTACTATGCCCATTCCTAAAGCTGTTATTGTCGTTTCTGCACACTGGTTTACCAGGGGTACTGCCGTTACTGCAATGAACTTTCCAAAAACAATCCATGACTTTGGCGGATTTCCGCAGGCTTTATTTGATGTAGAATATCCTGCACAGGGCAATCCTTTACTGGCCGCAGAAACCGCAAAGCTGATTACCAGTACTAATGTTGTTTTAGATCACGACTGGGGGCTGGATCATGGCGCATGGACGGTGCTGCAGCATATGTTTCCAAAGGCTGATATTCCTGTATTGCAATTGAGTATAGATTATACAAAAGACCCAAGGGCACATTATGAAATGGCAGCTGAACTTTATCAGCTCCGCAGAAAGGGAATACTGATTTTGGGCAGTGGTAATATGGTCCATAACCTGAGGATGATGAGCTGGGAAATGATTGGCGGCGGTGGATATGACTGGGCACTGGAAATCAATGAGCAGTTTAAATCATTGATTATGAACAAAGAACATCAGCCGTTAATGGCTTATCAAAGTCTTGGCAAAGCGGCTATGCTGGCCATTCCAACACCAGAACATTATTTACCATTGTTATATACATTGGGCTTGCAAAATGACAAAGAAGAGGTTACTGTTTTCAATGATAAGGCTGTTGGTGGTTCTTTAACCATGACTTCTGTCCGGATTGGCTAGATCCTTCGAAATTAATTAAGCCCCTGTAACATTTGTAAAACCTTCTTTTTCAGCAGGAGCCGAGGCTTAATTTTTTCATAAATTGCGGTCTAAGTTTAAATTAATGAAGAAATTCTGCCTCTTATTTTTATTGGGTTCCAGCATCGCACAGGCTCAGGAAAGACCTGTTTTGACTGTAGAAAGTATCATGCGCGACCAGAAATGGCTGGGTGTTTCCCCGTCTGATTACCATTGGTCGGGTGATAGCAAAACAATTTATTTCAAGTGGAATCCTGAAAATAAAGACAATAGCGAGTCTTATAAAGTGGATATTTCTACTGGAAAACCTGTAAAAACAACAGACAAACTAGCCGGTCAGCAAAGCATAGGAGATTATATTTATAACAAAGACCGTAGTTTAGGACTTGTTGAAAAATCTGGTGATTTATTCTTGTACGCTTTTAAAACGAAGCAGCTACGCAGATTAACAAATACTTTGGAAGCGGAGCGCAACGCTGTTTTTTTAAACGATGGAACGATTGCTTTTCAAAAAGGAAATAACTTATATGCACTTAACCTGGGTACTTCAGAATTAAAACAACTGACCAATTTTGTTTCCGGAAAAAAGATTCCTGTAGTTCAGAATACGCAGGACAGCTGGTTAAAAACCGAACAGGATGGGCTCTTTGAGGTGCTTAAAAGCAAGAAAAAGCAGGAAGCTTTCAGATTAGCTAAAAAGAAAAGCCTGAGTGGTGACGATAAGCCTTTAAGAGCGATTGAACTGGGCAATCAGCAGCTGAGTAATTTAGTGATCAGTCCGGATGGCCGTTATATCAATTACAGGTTGAAAATTCCGGCTCCGGAAGGTAAAGAAACAATTGTCCCGAATTTTGTAACTGCTTCCGGCTATACTGAAGATATTCAGGGCAGAACTAAAGTAGGAGAACCCTTACCGGCTTATGAGAATTTTATCTATGACCAGCAGCGGGATACTGTTTATAAAATTCAGCTAACTCATATCCCGGGAATTAAAGAGCTTCCAGACTATCTGAAAGACTATCCGAAGCAAATGGAAGCTGCGGTTAAGAAAAATGAGGACAGGAAAGTAAATCTATCTGCACCAGTATGGAACACTGCGGGTACAATTGCTGTGTTAACAGCAGAATCACAAGATAATAAGGATCGCTGGATCTTAAAATTAGACGCGGCTACAGGTAGTCTGACACTTTTAGACAGGCAACGCGATGAAGCCTGGATTGGCGGCCCTGGTATCAATTCAGATAACCTGGGATGGACAGATAATCAGCATATTTATTTTCAGAGTGAAGCAAGCGGCTACGCGCATGTATACATAGCTGATGTTTCTACAGGAGTTAAGCGCCAGCTGACCAGTGGAAAATGGGAAGTAAAAAACCTTTCTTTATCCAAAGACAAACAAACATTTTATTTCACTGGAAATATAGAGCATCCGGGCATTACGCATTTTTATAAAGTGAGTGTGGATGGTGGAACGCCCATTAAAATTACCAGTATGAAAGGGGGGAATGAAGTTACTTTATCTCCCGATGAGCAGTGGCTGGCCATCAATTATTCTTATATGAACAAGCCCTGGGAGCTTTATATTCAGGCAAATAAGCCGGGTGCAAAAGCAATCAGGGTCACAGCATCTTCTTCTACGGAGTTTAAGGCCTATCCATGGAGGGAGCCGGATCTGGTATCTTTTAAAAACAGGTATGGTGATGATGTATATGCCAGGATTTACCCTGCTTTAAAACCTGCTGCGAACCATCCTGCGGTTGTATTTGTACATGGTGCAGGCTATTTGCAGAATGTACATTACTGGTGGAGCCAGTATTCCAGAGAATATATGTTCCATAACCTACTGGCAGATAACGGCTATACGGTAATTGATATTGATTATACAGCGAGTTCCGGATATGGCAGAAGCCACCGTACAGGCATTTACCGCCATATGGGTGGCAAAGATTTAACTGATCAGGTAGACGGCGTAAAAATGCTGGTAGAGAAGTACCAGGTGGATCCGCAGCATGTAGGGATTTATGGAGGCTCTTATGGTGGGTTCATTACTTTGATGGCCTTGTTTAATGAACCTGGTGTTTTCGCCTCTGGTGCAGCGCTGCGGTCGGTAACGGACTGGGCGCATTATAACCATGGCTATACTTCCAATATTCTGAACGAACCGGCTAATGATTCGCTGGCTTACAGACGCAGCTCTCCAATCTATTTTGCCTCAGGCTTAAAAGGAGATTTACTGATGTGTCATGGGATGGTGGATGAGAATGTTCAGTTCCAGGATATAGTGCGTTTGAGTCAGCGCTTCATAGAATTGGGTAAAAACAACTGGGAACTGGCTGTTTATCCTGTCGAAGACCATGGGTTTGTGCAACCTTCGAGTTGGACGGATGAGTATAAAAGGATCTTTAAACTATTTGAAAGGACATTAAAGAATTAAAATAGAGGAATGTTAATTCTTCAGGCTGTGCGTATAGCTTTTGTCTATAGGGGCATCAATATTAAGTATCTGTTATCTTTTCAATAGGGTTGATAAAGAGGCAATATTGATGTATTTTTGCACAACGAAAAAAAGAACATTATGATTAATATAGGTGAACAATTTCCAGCTTATTCAAAACCAGCTGTAGTTAGTATAGAAAAAGGAAAAGAGTTTGAAACATTAACTTCTGAAACTTTAGTAAATGAGAACAACCAATGGACTTGTATGTTCTGGTGGCCAAAAGATTTTACTTTTGTTTGTCCAACTGAAATCGCTGAATTCAACGCTAATTTCGGTGAATTCCGTGACCGTGACACTACTTTAATCGGTGCTTCTACAGATTCAGAAAACGTACATTTAGCATGGAGACATAACCACGATGATTTACGTGGTTTAAAATTCCCAATGCTTGCTGATACTTCTAAATCATTAGCTGAAGCGCTTGATATCTTAGAGCCAACAGAAAAAATCGCTTACCGTGCAACTTTCATCATTGATCCACAAGGAATTATCCGTTGGGCTAGTGCAAATGACTTAAGTGTTGGACGTAACGTAAAAGAAGTATTAAGAGTACTTGATGCTTTACAAACTGACGAACTTTGTCCTTGTAACTGGGAAAAAGGTGAAGCAACTTTAACAGTTTAGACTTCGAAATTCCTGTTTATTTTTAAACAGGGTTTAATTCATAAAAACCCCTGTAAATGCGTTTTGCAGGGGTTTTTTATACCCATAGAATCTGCTTTTTTGTAAGAAAGGCAGATTCATAAAATCATAAAAAAATGAGTGAAAGTACTGAAACCATAGAAGAATTATTAGCCATTGTAGGTTTAAACGAAGGTTATAGAAATGAAAGTATCCATTTACTTGAAAAAGGTAATTCAAGATATGTACGTGATTTAAAATTAAACTTCAGCAGCACCCTGACTTCAGCGCATATCACTGAAAAAGAATGTGCTTTACTGGGTTTAAGTATTGCGATCAATAACAACAACAAAGTCTTAACAGATTTCTTCGAGAAACATGCCCAGCAAAAAGAAGCAACAGCAGAAGAAATTGCTGAAGCAGCTGGTTGTGCCTCTTTACTGGCTTTAAACAATGTACTATATCGTTTCCGTCACTTTACGGCAAAAGAAAAGTATACCCGCATGCCTGCACGTGTAAGAATGCAGTTAATGGGCAACCCGGTAACTGGTAAAGAATTTTTTGAGTTAATGAGTTTAGCAGTTTCAGCTGTAAATGGTTGTGAAATGTGTGTAAATGCACATGAAGAATCTATTTTGGCTTTAGGAGCTACTGAAGAACGTGTATTTGATGCGATCCGTATAGCTTCAATTGTTACTTCTGCTGGTAAAATCCTTTACTAGATTTAACTAATTTATTGAGAAGGAGGTGTCTGAAAAGAGCCTCCTTTTATTATATACGGCTGTTTTTGAAAAAAAACAAGAATATATTTGGATTTACTGAACACTGTTCAGTACATTTGTACAGTATAATTTAAGGATATGGGTATATCAGAGAGAAAAGAGCGGGAAAGGGAAGAGATGAAAACGATGATCACCACTGCGGCCATGAAAATGTTCCTGGAGGATGGCTATGCGAAAACCTCTATCCGTAATATCGCCGACGCTATTGAATACAGCCCCGGCACTATTTACTTGTATTATAAAGATAAAGATGAGTTGCTTTTTGAGGTTCAGGGACAAGCTTACCTAAAGTTATTAGAAGCATTCAAGCAAAATGTGACCAGTACTGATCCGCTGGAAAAACTGGAACAACTGGGTAAAACCTATGTTTCTTTTGGTCTGGCGAATCCGGAATTATACGATCTCATGTTTATCATCAGGGCACCAACAAATGTGGATGAAACAACTCACGGCCATAACGGTGATGCTACTTTTAATTACTTAATCAGTTTAATTGAGGAATGTATCCTGGCAGACCTGTTAATTTTTAAAAATGCAAACCAGGCGGCATTGCAAATCTGGTCCATGGCACATGGCCTGGTTTCTTTAAATCTCCGTTGTCGTTTAAAAGTGATGATTCCTGAAGAGGCCTCAATTCCTGAAATTTTGCATAAAGCGATAGAAGAATATTTAATTTCCATAAGGGCTTAGGCCTTTTTTTTGACCTATTACTAAACACTGTTTATTATGTATACATCATTTATTAAAGCGTCTGTTCTCCTCACTGGATGGTTGCTTATTTTCGGGAAACCAGCCATGGCGCAACAACAGAGCCGGCAACTGGATGATTATATTTCATTGGCTTTTGGACAGAACCAGGGCTTAAAGCAACAAAACTTTGATTTGGAAAAATCTTTGTTTGCGCTGAAGGAAGCAAAAGCAATGTGTTTGCCTACAGTGAGCATGCTGGGCAGTTACACGAAATCTGCGGGGGGCAGGACGATAGATGTGCCGGTTGGCGACCTGGTCAATCCTATTTACAGCGCACTTAATCAATTGACCTCTTCTTCTAAATATCCGCAGGTAGCGAATCAATCGTTTTTATTGAACCCGGATAATTTTTATGACGTTAAAATCAGGACATCACTCCCGCTGATCAATGCAGAGATCCGTTATAATAAACTGATTAAACAACAATTGATCAGCAGTCAGCAGGCCGCAGTGAACGTTTATAAAAGAGCGTTGGTCAAAGACATTAAAACTGCTTATTACCACTATTTTCAGGCCTTACAAGGTGTAGAAACTTACCGGAGTGCATTACTGCTTATCGATGAAAATATTCGCGTCAACACGAGCTTATTGAAGAATGGCGTTAGAAATGGAACTGCTTTATTGCGGGCACAGACGGAGCAGGAAAAAACCAATGCCGCACTCATTAATGCACAGCGCACTGTAGACAATGCCAGTGCCTATTTTAATTTCTTATTGAACCGTCCTTTAAAGGAGTCTATTCTGATAGACAGCATCGCTATTGCTAATGTATTGTCTGTGCCGGATACCACAACTGGTATTAGCGGGCGGGAAGAATTAAAACAATTAAGTAGCTTAAAAGAGGCGAATAACCTGGATTATAAATTACAACGGTCTAACCTGATCCCTAAGTTGAGCACATTTGTCGATCTGGGCTCTCAGGGGATGGATTTTAAAGTCAATGATAAAACCAGGTATTATCTGTGGGGAGTCAATCTGCAATGGGACATTTTTACAGGAGGTAAAAATAAGTTCCGTGCAGCGCAGGCCCAATCAAACATCAAGTCAAATACAGCAAAAATTGATGAAACAGAACAAGCATTTAAATTACAACTCGCCCAATCTTATAACAATTACCGCGCTGCAAAGGCTGCCTGTACAAGTGCAATTTCAGGATTATCATTTGCTGGCAAATACTATAGAGATCAGCTCAAAGCATACCGTGCAGGGCAGTTATTATACCTGGAGCTGATTGACGCACAAGACCAGTTAACCAGTGCAAAACTGAGAATGGCCGATACACAGGCCGATTTACAAATCACGCTTGCCGAACTCGAACGTGACCAGGCTACTTATCCATTGAATAATTAATATTAAAATATAAACAAAATGAAAGCTATTCATTATGCTGCGCTATTGCTGGGAGTACCATTCTTTTACGCTTGCAATACTTCAACTCCAGTTGCCAGCACGGCAATGGGAAACGATACGATCCCGGTTCAGATTATGAAACTTAACCTGGAAAGCAGTAATGCTGCGATCCCGGTATCCGGACAATTTACAACGAATGATGAAGTCATGCTCTCTTTTAAGACAGGTGGAATTATAAACAGCCTGCTGGTAAAAGAAGGAGATGCAGTTAAAAAGGGACAGTTGCTTGCCACGTTGAACCTGACAGAGATCAATGCACAAGTACAGCAGGCTCAACTGGGTTATGAAAAGGCGAAGCGTGATTATCAGCGGACAAAAAACCTGTATGCTGACAGCGTGGCCACTTTAGAACAATTGCAAAACAGCAAAACTTCACTTCAGGTTTCTCAGCAACAACTTAATCAGGTGGCGTTTAACCGGAAATATTCTGAAATACATGCACCTGAAAATGGGTTTATCCTAAAAAAACTGGCTGATGCAGGTCAGCAGATTTCTTCCGGAACTGCTGTATTGCAAACTAACGGGGCACAAGCCGGGAAGTGGGAACTCAAAGTAGGGATCAGTGACAGGGAATGGGCAATTCTGAAGATAAATGATCCGGCGAAAATAGAAACCACTGCTATGCCTGGAAAGGTTTTGGACGGGGTAGTGAGCCGTAAATCTGAGGGAGTTGATGCAGCTACAGGAACGTTTACAGCTTATATCAGGTTAACCGGACAGGCACCAAAGGCCATTGCCGCCGGCATGTTTGGAAAAGCAACGCTAAGTCCTTCAAAGCAGGTGGAGCATAAGGGAAACTGGCAAATACCATACGAAGCTTTATTAGATGGCGACGGAAGCATCGGTTATGTATTTATCACCAATGACAACAAGACCGCGCATAAAGTGAAGGTGACGGTTGCGGGAATTGAAAAAAATACGGTAACGATCAGTGAGGGACTGGAGAATGCGACAGCATTAATTATTTCGGGTTCAGCTTATCTGACAGATAACAGTAAGATCAGTGTTCATTCACCCTTAAAAACAGCGCAATGAAAATATCAGATTACGCTGTAAAAAACAGCCAGTTTACGCTGGTGATTTTCCTGATGATCATTGTATTGGGGATTACCACCATGTTCAGTATGCCCAGATCGGAAGATCCGGAAATGCACGCACCAGCTTTCTCTGTCATTATTGTTTATCCGGGCACCAGCCCAAGGGATATAGAAGACCGGGTGGTTACTCCGCTGGAAAAGACTATTTCCGGGTTAGATGACATTAAAAGAATCCGAACCAGTATCTCTAATGGAGTGGCTGTTTTGCGGGTAGAATATAAGTACAGCAGCAGTGTTGAGGGGAAATATCAGGAAATTGTAAGAGAGGTCAACAGCAAAAGGAGTGAATTGCCTGCCGATATTTATAGCATAGAGGTGCAGAAGCAGCAACCTTCAGATGTTAATGTCTTGCAAATTGCACTGGTTTCAGAAAATGCACCCCGCAGCAAGATGCAGTATTATGCAGAGAAACTTCAGGATGAACTGGAAAAGGTAGCTGCATTGAAAAAAGTCTCCATTTTTGGTTTGCCAAGACAGCAGGTCCGGATAGAGCTTGATCTGGAGAAAATGGCGCAGATGAACCTTCCGGTCAGCGCCGTTAAAAATAGCCTTCAGAGTGAAATGGCGAGTATCCCGGGTGGAAGTATTGATGCCGCTCATCAGACTTTTAACATTGTAACCAATGAGTACAGAACCTTGGATGCTGTTCAGAATACGATTGTTTATGCAGCAGGAGGGAAAAACATTGTCCTAAAGAATATTGCCCGGGTTTATTACGGATATGAAGAAGATAAGCATATTACCCGTTTAAACGGACACCGGAGTATATTTATCACTGCGGCTCAGAAAGAAGGCGAGAATATCAGTAAAACGCAGAAGACCTATCAGCCGGTGCTGGCTAATTTTAAAAAGACATTACCTGCTAATATTGATCTGGTGCAGAACTTTGACCAGGCTGATAATGTAAACAGAAGGTTATCTGGTTTGGGGCATGACTTTATAATTGCCATCTTATTGGTTGCGGTAACTTTACTGCCATTAGGAATGCGTCCGGCTATTATTGTAATGATTTCCATACCACTTTCGCTGGCTATCGGTATTGTTTTACTACAACTGTTTGGTTTCAACCTGAACCAGCTGAGTATTGTCGGTTTGGTGGTTGCATTAGGACTGCTCGTGGACGATAGTATTGTGGTGGTGGAGAATATTGAAAGGTGGATGCTCGAAGGGCACAGCCGTTTGGATGCCACCTTAAAAGCGACTAAACAAATTGGAATGGCTGTAGTAGGCTGTACCATTACTTTGATTATTGCTTTTATGCCGCTGGTATTTTTGCCGGAAGGTTCGGGCGATTTTATCAGATCATTACCACTGGCAGTTATTTTTTCGGTACTGGCATCTATGCTGGTTTCCTTAACGATTATCCCTTTCTTATCCAGCAGATTACTAAAAACCCATGTGGGGAATCCAGAAGGAAATATGCTGATGCGTGGGCTGAAAAGGATAATTCACGGGAGTTATGCTCGTTTATTGGATAAAGCGCTGCAAAGACCATTGTTAACCATTTCGATTGCAGTAGTGCTTTTTGTAACCTCTGTATTTCTTTTCAAGGTGATTGGGTTTAGTTTGTTTCCTGCGTCAGAAAAGCCGCAGTTCCTGGTGAATATTACCACTCCAAATCAATCTAACCTGTCTTATACTGATGGGGTAGCAAAGGCTATTGAAAAAGAATTAAAGAAAGAGACTGAGGTGAAATATTACTCTTCGAATGTAGGAAAGGGTAATCCGCGGATCTATTATAATATTATACCAGAGAATGACCGAAGTGATTTTGCACAATTATTTGTACAACTGGATGAGGATACTTCTCCTGATGCCAAATTAAAGCTGATTCAGAAGCTACAGAAGCGTTGGGCTCATTATCCGGGTGCAAAGGTAGAAGTTAAGAATTTTGAGCAGGGGCCGCCTGTAATTGCGCCGGTTGAGATTCGTCTTTTCGGAGATAACCTGGATACGTTACGTTTACTTTCTATCCGCGTAGAAAAGCTATTAAAGGAATCACCGGGTACGATGTATGTCCGAAATCCTGTGAGCTTATTGAAAAGTGACATCCGCGTGGTCGTAAATAAGGAAAAGGCACAATTATTAGGTGTTTCTACTATAAATATTGACCAGACGGCAAGATTGGCAGTCACCGGATTAAATATGGGGACGTTTTATAATAATGATAATAAAAACGGCTACGGCGTATTGCTGACCCGCACCAAAGAAGGCAGACCTGGAATGGATGCTTTCCGGAACTTGTATGTTGACAACGCAAAAGGGAATGCTTTACCGATGAACCAGGTGGCAGATTTGAAGCTGGAAGCTTCACAGGCCGTGATTAATCACCAGGAAAAGAAACGTGTAGTCTCTGTACAAGCCAATGTCCGCGATGGGTTTTTGGTGAACAGGGTGATTGATGACGTGATCCTTAAAATGGATAAGGTCCATCTGCCAGCAGGTTATAGTTATGAAATGGGGGGAGAAGTAGAATCCAGAAACAATTCCTTTGGTGGATTTCTGAACATCATTCTGGTTACTGTATTCTTATTTATCGCGGTGCTGATCCTGTTGTTCAAGACATTTAAAAGCACGTTGATTGTGTTGTCTGTTATTCCTTTAGGAGTCGTGGGTGCTGCGGTAGCTTTATGGGTAACCGGGAACTCACTTTCTTTCGTAGCGATTATTGGTCTGATTGCATTGGCAGGGATAGAGGTGAAAAACACTATTTTGCTTGTAGATTTTACCAATCAGCTCAGAAAACAGGGTAAAGGTTTACAAGAGGCAATCCGGGAAGCCGGAGAGGTCCGGTTTTTACCTATCGTATTGACTTCGCTGACCGCTATTGGTGGATTAATACCGATTGCAATTTCAACTAACCCGTTGATTGCACCTTTAGCTATTGTTTTAATAGGCGGACTAATCAGTTCGACTTTATTATCAAGGATCGTTACGCCGATTATTTACGAGCTGATTCCCCCGGTAATTGAGGTGGAAGAACAAAAAACAGTTGAAGATTAATAGCTATAAAAAAGGCGGCTTTCCTATTGGAAAGCCGCCTTTTAATTATAAAACCTGTTTATGCAGAGTTTCTGCCCGCATTTACAATTCCGTAAACGGTTCTGATCGCTAGTTTCTCATAAGATTGCTGTTGTTCATCAGTCAGCTCATGCTGTAAGTTCTCTAAAGCAAAATGCTGGATCAATACCAAAGGAAGCACGATCTTCTCTCTGACTGCAATAGATCTTTTCTCTACCGGGTAGTTCTCCATCAGGGTCTTATGGCCAGCTAATTTTAAAAGCATTTCTTTAGAACGTTCATATTCATCACGAAGCATTTTCCAGAAATCACCGAATTCAGGATCCTTGGCAAAATGCGCAGTGATAGAGAAGTCTGTTTTGCTCATAGACATCATTCCGTTGTCTATGATGGTTTTGAAATAACCAGATTCCTGGTAAGTTTTACAGATCTTATCCCAGTTTCCTGAAGCTTCCTGATTTTTTAAAGCAGTACCTATACCATAAAAACCAGGGATATTCTGTTTTAGCTGTCCCCAGGCAGTTACGAAACTAATTGCTCTGAGATCTTCTAAACGTAATTTTTCTCCTGAACTTCTTTTAACAGGCCTGCTGCTGATCGTAATTTTAGACAGTAAGCTTAAAGGAGAAAAACGTTCCAGGTAATTTAAAAACAAAGGGTGTTTACGCAAAGCTACGAAAGCATCAAAACTATCCTTAGCCATCACGTTTAAGATGTCTTTATGTGGGGAATCCAGTAATATATTGTGTTTCTCTTTCAGGCCTGAAGAAATACCTGCGTTGATTAATTGCTCGATATTAAACTCTGCACTATCAATAGAACCATATTGTGAACTGATCGTCTGTCCCTGGATAGTCAGTTGTATATTTTTATTGGCAATCTCTTTTCCCATAGAAGCATAAAAGCGGTGAGTTTTACCTCCGCCTCTTGATGGCGGGCCTCCGCGGCCGTCAAAAAAGGCCAGCTGTATGTTATGGGCTACCGAAGTAGCAGTTAAGGCTACCTTAGCGTTAAAAATAGACCAGTTGGCCATTAAATAACCACCATCTTTAGTACTATCGGAGAAACCAAGCATAATGTCTTGTTTGTTCCCTCGGCTTTCCAGGTGTTTTTTGTAAAATGGGTGCGTGTATAAGCGTTCCATAATCTGTGAAGCACCTTCCAGGTCACTTACCGTTTCAAACAGCGGCACAAAATCTATAGTCAGTTCTTTTTCATCCCACCCGTTCCATAAAAATAGTTCCATCAGCTGAAGGACATCGCTGGCCTGCTGACAATTGCTGATAATATAACGGTGGCAGGCGAGTTCTCCATTCTGCTGCTGAATTTGTCTGATCTCAGCAATGGTTTGCAGGGTATCAGTAGTCAGAGAATCTGCATCACCAGAATAATTTACTTTTGCGGTTTTGAAAGAAAGCAACTGTATTTTTTCTTCTTCCCCTAATTCATCAAAGTTTTCCGGGAAAAGAGAAATAATGGGCTTGAATTGTCTGCAATAAGCATGAACATCACGCAATACTCTGCTATCCTGTCTAATATCCAGAGAGGCAAAGTGACTGCCGAAGAGCTCAACTTTACGTAGCAGATCGTCCACAAGATCCGCAAATAAACCATCGTGAAATTCGATCAGGGTATCTTTAATCTGATTCAGGTTCTCCACCAGGAAGTCTGAAATGTTTGTAGGCTCGATATTCGTGTCAAAGGCATTTTTATAGAGTACATCCTGCACTTTGTAAACAGTTTCTTCCACACCTCTGAAAGTAATTCTGCGTTTCAGTTTTCTGAAATCTCTGTAGTAACAGCGGAAAAGGATCTGACGCAGCATCTTTGAAACCTGTATGGTATCCTGTGCGTGCACATTCGGGTTACCGTCACGATCTCCGCCTGGCCAGAAGCCAAGTTCTATTGCTTTTTTTGAAGGGATATTAAATTCCTCCAGACTGCTGTCTATTTCTGATTGGATATTGGCTGCGGCGAAGTAAAAAACATTCTCCAGATACCAGGTTAAGCTTAAGGCTTCATCAACCGGTGTTGGAGATTTTTTATTGAAAAACGGAGTTTTACCTAATTGCTGTAATAACTGGTTAATGGTTACAATATCATTGATCTTAATTGCCGTAGTGAGGTCGTTGATGATAGAGAGTACACTACCCGGATAGAACTGCGTTGGATGCGCGGTAAGCACAAGACGCAGGGAGAAATCTTCAATTAGTTTGGCTATTTTATCATGTAGCTCTGCATTGAATTCACTTTTTTTCAACATAGACCGGAGTGAGCTATGGTCTTCAGTTGTATTTAATTTGGTAAAGGAAGCATCCTCAACAGCGTCAAATAATACAACCTGACGTTCAATATATTGAATAAAACGGAACAGTAAATCTATAATATCCTTAGCATCTGTGGTTTGGGTGTACCGCTCAAAAAAGCTCTTAATAATTTCAGCAGGAGTCTTGAGATTCTTGACACCATCTTCACAGTGTTTAATAAAAAGGGGCAGCAATGTGCCGGTATCCTTGATTTTATAAAATGGGAGGGTTAGAAACAGGCTGTTGTAAAGTTCGAATCTGGAGACAACTTCGTTGTTAAAAATGGATTCTCTTGGCCCTGTAACTCTTAGTTTCTGCGTCATAACAAAAGGGTTCTTTTTGGGAGCTTAAGCTACAAAATAATGACGGGAAGATCTATAGAATAATGTTAATAAATTTTGTTTGCTTTTTAATTACAAATACTATAAATTGCTTTCATTAAGGTTTTTTAACTCTTTTAAAAGTATAAGCATTCGTTGTGTGTAGCGACATTGTATTTTTTTGTAAAATGAAACAGGCTGTCCCAAAAAGACAGCCTGTTTTTATTTTAGTGAACGTCAACAGGGATGTTGACATTTTTCTTGAATTTCTGCAAATAAAGCAGTGGTATAGAACATAATAGAACTAATCCTACCAACCAGTAAGCATCACTGTAAGTCAGTAATAGCGCTTGTTTGGTTACCGTGCCATCTATTGCTTTGAGCGCCATTATTTTAGCATCAAACATACTGTAGCCTTTAGACATGAAATTATGAATAAAAGCATTCATTCTGTCTGTAAATGCCGGATTATAATCGTTGACATTGGCAAGCAGTGAACTTCTGTGAAATCCCTGGCGGGTATGGATCAAAGTTGTTAAAGCTGCGATACCAAATGATCCGCCCAGTTGTCTCATCATGTTGTTTAACCCTGAACCCTGACCAATTTCTGCACCTTTAAGGTCCTGAATAGCCAGCGTAGTTAACGGAACAAATAATAAAGCCATTCCGATACCTCTGATCACCAGTGGCAGGAAGAAATCACTCGTTCCCGAGGAAAGCGTTGATTTACTCAGCATATTACAAAAAACGAAGAATAAGAACATCCCGATTGTAGCCATAAATTGCGCAGGGATTC
The DNA here is from genome assembly GCF_003259615.1 of Pedobacter cryoconitis. Taxonomy (GTDB): domain Bacteria; phylum Bacteroidota; class Bacteroidia; order Sphingobacteriales; family Sphingobacteriaceae; genus Pedobacter; species Pedobacter cryoconitis. The sequence goes on from NZ_QLLR01000003.1 coordinate 212,251, forward strand.
CTTTTTTAAGGAATATACCAATAAATGGCATCATCAGAATCGTACAGATCCCACCTGGGAAAAGCAATTCTCCTGTTTGTAACGGAGAGAAACCTAATAGATTCTGGCAGAAAACCGGGAAGACGAATACAGATCCGTATAATCCGAAACCCAAAATAAAGGAGGTCACCATACCAATAGAGAAACTTCGGTGCCGCATAATCTTGAAGTTTACAATCGGGTGGTCTGTAGACATTTCGCGCCATATAAAAAGTAGTAATCCGATTACTGAAGCTATGGATAGTGCGATAATATAAGGTGTTGCAAACCAGTCTTCACTTTCTCCTTTTTCCAGTACTGTTTGTAAACTACCAACTGCGATAGCCAGTAATGCGATACCCCACCAGTCGACAGGTAGCCCCTGCCCATCCTTCGGAGTGGCCTTTATAAAGGTTATCGTACAATACGCGGCGAGAATCCCGACGGGAATATTCACGTAAAAGATCCATGGCCATGAACTGATGTCCAGAATATAACCCCCGATAGTCGGGCCCACAGTCGGGCCTACTACTGCCCCTAATCCAAAGAGTGCGGTGGCTATACCTATATCTTCACGCGGCCAGGTTTCTATCAGGATGGACTGTGAAGTAGAGATTAATCCCCCTCCGGCAATCCCCTGAAGGATACGGAATAAAATAAGTTCTTCCAGTGAAGTTGCATTACCGCACAAAAATGAGGCTATCGTAAAGACAATGATGGAAGTTAGAAAATAATTTTTACGCCCGAAACGACTGCCCAGCCAGCCCGACATGGGCAGGACAATTACATTCGCAACGGCATATCCGGTTGATAACCAGGCGACATCCTCGAGAGTCGCGCCCAGGTTACCCTGAATCTGTGGTAAAGCCACGTTTACAATAGTGGTATCAATCAGCTCCAGTAGCGAAGCTGTGATCACAGTAAACGTGATTATCCATTTTTTAAAACCATACTCGGCCATTTTTCTAGTCTTTTGTAGTTACAGAAACTTTAACACTCATACCTGGACGTAATTTTTCCAGCATTTCTTTTGAGGCCTTAAGTTTAATTTTAACAGGTACACGTTGAACAACCTTCACGAAGTTACCTGTTGCATTGTCTGGAGGAAGAAGAGAGCCCTTAGCTCCGGTTACAGGAGAAAAGTTATAAACTTCACCTGGTATTTTCTGATCAGGGAAAGCGTCAACTTCCACTTCCACTTTCAAACCAGCACGGATTTCTTCCAATTGTGTTTCTTTAAAGTTGGCAGTTACATACAGGCTGTTTTCATTCACAATAGAGAATAAAGACTGTCCTGCCTGAATTAACTGACCTTTTTGAATACTTTTCTTAGAAACAATCCCTGTTGCAGGTGCTTTGATCTCCGTATATGACAACTGTAACTTTGCAAAGTCAACATCCGACTGACGTTGAGATACACCGTTACTGCTTACTGCAAGCTGAGATTTTGTAGTACCGATTTGTTTAAGGGCAACTGTATATTGATCCTTTGCAGCGTTATAAGTAGCCTGTGCAACGTCTCTTGTTGCTTTAGCCTGGTCGAATTGCTGCTGCGTGATCGATCCGTCTTTAATCAGGTTAGCATAACGGTCAAAATCTTTTTGTGCCTGCCATAATTTTACTTTAGCAGATTCGATATTGGCTTTAGCTGTTCCTGTATTTGCTGAAGTAGCAATAATTTCAGATTGTGAAACACCAACACCAGCATCAGCACCTTTCTGTCCTGCCATTGCTTGTTCCAATTTCACTTTGTAGTCCCTGTCGTCTAAGGAAACCAATACCTGGCCTTCAGTAACTTTAGTGTTTTCTTCAAATTTGATTTCGTTTACATACCCTCCAACACGTGCCACTACCGGGCTGATATCGCCATCAATCTGCGCATCATCGGTATCTACGTGTTTACTGTAGTACATATATTCTTTCACGCCAAATACGGCGCCTATAACGATTAGCACAGCTAATATTATAGGGACAACTTTACTTTTCTTTTTAGGTTCAATTGTCGCTTCTGTTGTTGATTCTGTAGTCATTACTAGATGGATTATAATATTATTGAGAAATTTTTCCTGTTGATTTTAATAAAGTATAGTAGGCAAGGCCTGCATCAGCTTTTGCAAGCTCTAAATTGATCTTCGCCTGGTATAGCAGGGTTTCAGCATCAATTCTGTCTATCGCAGAGGCGACGTTGTTTTTGTATTTCGATTCCAGTAACCTGTCGTTCTCAGTCGCCTGATCGATCGAAGTTTCCAGTACTTTGATTTTGTTTTTAGCAACCTGGTAAGTCTGGTAGTTTCTGTTGATCTCAGTTTTTACATTATCAGATTGAATATCTTTCTGAATAACAATACTTCTTTGCTGAACTCTTGCTTCTGTTATCTTATGCTTATTTGTCCAAAGTGTGCCGATGTTCCACGAAAGAGTAGCACTGGCAGTCATTGGCATAATATAATCATGTGACTTTGGTAAAAAAGTTCCGTTAGGATTGATGTAGTAAACGTCTGCACCAATACCAAATGTAGGACTCGCATTTGCTTTAACTGATTTAATATCAATCTCAGCAACTTTATTTTGTAAGTCCAGCTCTCTTAATTCCTGACGGTAAGCTAATGCCTGATCAATGTAAGCGTTCAAAGGAGCTGCATCTTTTTGACCAGTTGAGGGATCTGTAATGTCAATTTCAGTATCCTCTGGCAAGCCTAAAAGGATGTCAAGGTTATAATTGATAATTTTGCGATTGCTTTCAATATCCAGGTCTGTCAAGGTAATATTTGCCTGTTGCAACTGGAATCTAAGTACATCGTTTTTAGTCACGATCCCTTGTTCAAAAAAGCGTTGTGATTGTTTCAGCTGACTTGCAATAGAAGCTAAGTTTTGTGCGACAACCTTTTTACTTTGCGCTACCTTATATAAGGAGTAATAAGTATCGATCACTGCATAAGTTACTTCTTCCTGGTTTTTATCTGCATCCAGGCGGGCAACATCAGCTAATAATTTAGTACTCTCTCTGGCATATCTCATCTTACCACCGCCATAAACCAGTTGTTGTACTGAGGCTGTTCCTACAAAGGCATCAGCGCGTTTAGGAAGGAATATCGGGCTGCCGCCGTCTAAAACCAATTGATTAGCAGGGATTTCTGCGTGATTATACAGCACACTTGCTTTAGCTGTAGGAAGGGAGTTATCTTTCGTGACTTCCAGTTTGGCCATTGCTTCTTCAATTTTATTCTGAGAAAGCTTCAGGTTCTTGCTGTTTTCTATCCCTAACTGAATCGCCTCCTGCAGCGTCAGTTTTTTCAAGTTCTGTGCATAGAGCATGCCTGGCAGCAGGAGAGCGAAGCAACTCATTTTAATTGTTTGGTGTATCATTTCTGGGGTGTTAAATAGGTGGTGACCAAATCTTGCAGATGTGCGATTAGGCGGTCGGTTAAAATTTCTTTGTCTTTTGGGATGGTAATGTCCAGGGTAGAGCCATGTGTGATTTTACTCGGCATGGTGGCTACACTGGTGATGGTACCCATAATTGATGCCATGAGCATCCGGGTATCTACTTGCTTGAATGATCCGTCAGCAACTCCATTGTTAATGATGTTTTCAATCACCTGCATATTTCCTGACATTGCGTCTCTTAATTTAAGACACATTTCGGGACGTTGGGCTAAGGAGATTTCTCTGTACATCATTTTGTGAAATGGAATATCGGAAAGGATCCTATGGGCATATCCTTCAATTACTTTCATTAATTTCTCCAGCGGGATGATGCTGTCTTCATCAATGCTCACTAACTGGGCTTTGAACCCTTTAATTCTGTCATTGATTACTTCGAGAAAGACACCTTCTTTCGATCCGAAGTAATAATTGATCATGGACATATTTGCCCCTGATTCTTTTGCAATCTGGCGGGTTGAAGTCCCTTCATACCCCAACTCAGAAAACAATTTTTGAGCAGCTATTAATATGCTCGTTCTTTTGTCTGGCTTTTCCATTTCTGATTTGATGGAACAAAATTAATCAATCGATTGATTGAATTATTATAAGAATAGTGATTCTAATCACAATTTACATATTTCTGACAATATAATCCATGCTTCTTTTTGGATAAAGCGCTGAATTCTTTCTTATTTGAAATAAATCAATACCTTTGGATCATCAATATTTTAATGATGATTAAAGAAGAAAATAACAAAAGTTTTGATTGGGTTTATTCAGTTTTAGGCCTGGTATGTGGTATTGCTACTGCAGCAGTAATTTCAGGTAGTTTCCTTTGGTCACTATTTGGTGGCGTATTAGGATTGATTATGGGAGCAGTTTTCCTTGGATCAGTTGTAAAAGGACGTAAATACTAGTTCACACCCGTCTCTCAGACAAGTTTATAAACTAAATTTATAAAATGAAGAAGTTCAATCTGTTGATTGTAATGGCATTATTTGCTTTTACAGTAAATGCGCAAGAAGTTAAGTTCCCGGGGTTGGATACCAGCCCGGCAGATATTGCTTACTTCCCTTTAAATACAACTAAGGTTAAAAAAGGAGAAGATGCTGCTCCGCTGATCAAGGTTATTTATTCAAGACCTTCTGTGAAAGGACGTGAAATCTTTGGTAAACAGGAACCTTTTGGACAAGTATGGAGATTAGGGGCTAATGAAAGCACTGAAATCAGATTTTTCAAACCAGTAGTTATTGGCGGAAAACAAATTCCTGCAGGTGCTTATAGCTTATTCGCTATTCCTGAACAAGATAAATGGGTAGTGATTATCAATAAACAAACTGATCGCTGGGGAGCATATACTTATGATGAAACCAAGGATGTAGTCAGAGTAACTGTACCTGTTAAACCTTTAACTACAGTTGTGGAAGCTTTAGCGATTACTTTTACACCGAATGCTTCAGGCGCAAATCTGATCATCGGGTGGGACAAGACTTCAGTTGAAGTACCGGTGACGATTAAATAATTTTCATTTCTCCGCTATGGAGGATATAAAAAAAGAGGGAACCTGTTATAGGTCCCCTCTTTTGTTATGCAATAATATTTTAATGTGCACTTCCTGCAAAGAACTTTAAACCCAGGATTGAGCCAATTAAAGTGGCAATAAAAAATATTCTCCAGAAGTTCGCTGGTTCGTCAAAATATAGAATACCCACGATAACTGTTCCAACAGCACCAATACCGGTCCATACGGCATAAGCGGTTCCCATTGGTAAAGTTTGGGTTGCTTTATTTAAAAAGAAGAAACTTAAGGTAATACAGGCAAAGAATGCGATACTCCATTTAAGGTTAGAGAAGTTATTGGAAAGCTTTAGACTGGTCGTAAATCCAACCTCAAATAAGCCCGCAATAATCAAAATGATCCAGTTCATAATTTAATAATTTGATACAAAAGTACGGTCCGCAACTAACGTGGCTTTTTACAAATGTTAAAAAATGAAATTATTTGATCTCTGCCCTGATCCTGCTCAAAGTAACCTGTGTAACACCAAGATAAGAGGCAATATGGCCTAAAGGAATCCGCTGAATCAATAGTGGTTCTGTTTGCAGCAGATCAATATACCGCTCTTTAGCAGGTTTAAACAGGCGGCCAATATAAGATTCTTCAGTTTTAATCAAGATGAGTTCTGCAAGTTTTCTGCCCCAGTTGGCCAGTTCTATATGCGTATTATATAGCGCTTCCAGTGCTTCAGTCCTCAATTCATAGAGCGTAGAGTTTTCCAGCAGCTCTATACTTTCATAACCAGGGGTATTGTTAATATAGCTGTGGTAGGAAAGAATAATATCACCCTCCATACCGAACCAGAAGGTAATCCGGTTGTCTTTACCATCCACATATGCACGTGCAACACCTCTTTCTATGAAATATAAAGAGCGTTCTACCTTTCCAGACCTGATAATCTGATGGCCTTTAGGGAATTCCGCTTCTTTTAATTTTTTCAGCAGCAGATTAAGGTGCACTTCCTTTAACGGATAAATGCCTTTTATGGACTTCAGCGTATTTTGCAAAACAGTTAATTATCTTGTTTTAGGAATGATAGCAACGGTCAAACGGCTTATACAATTCATTTTCCCTCTGTCATCATAAATCTTAATGTCCCAGATATGTGTTTTTGCTCCTTTATGGATAACAGTACAAATTCCGGTAACTTTTCCGCTTTTAACCGGGCGTAAGTGATTTGCGTTAATTTCAAGGCCTACAGCCTGGTATAATTCAGGGTCTATACACATAAAAGAGGCAATGCTGCCCAATGTCTCTGCAAGTACTACAGAAGCCCCGCCATGCAATATGCCGGCAGGCTGATGCGTACGTTCATCTACGGGCATGGTTGCAGTTACCGAATTCTCACCAATTGCTGTAAATTGAATGTCTAAAAGTCCTCCTAAATGATTCTTAGGCCTGTCATTAAGCTGCTCAGGGGTAAAGTCGGTAAACCAGATCATAAGTATCTTTCGTTAATGATTTGTGTATGGTGCATTAAATGTCCGGCAATCACATAAAGTAAGGCGCGAACGGAAATTTGTCTTTCAGAAGCTGTTCCGCTGCGCTTCAGATCATGATCATTCAAGGATTTAAACAAGTACAGGTTCGCTTTTCTCAGCAACCTGAATTCTTCTGCAAAACTGCTTAGATCACGGTCTGAGAAATGTGCATTTGCTACGTAATCATCTTCTTCGAAACCAGGTAAAGCAGTTTGCTCCAGGCGGGAAAAACAGGTTAAGCGGTAAACTAAAATCCTTTCTGTATCAATAATATGCCCTGCCATTTCTTTAAGCGTCCATTTACCTGCTGCATAAGCATAATCAGCCCTTGCATTCAGTGTGCTTAAGAAATCAGGAAACTCATCTGCCTGACGCTCTAAAAGTTCAATAATATCACTATTAACTTTTTCAATGTAAGTCAATGCCCATGCCGGGTATTCGTTTGGTTGAGGTCGGTTCATATTTAATACTGCTTTTTAGGATGATGCGAAATGTGGTTCCTTTGCCTAATTCAGAGTCTTTGACGAAGATCTGGCCACTATGATAATTTTCTACAATTCTTTTAGTTAAGGATAATCCCAAACCCCAGCCTCTTTTTCTTGTGGTATAACCGGGTTGAAAAACGGTATCGAATTTGGATCTTGGAATACCCTTTCCAGTATCTGAAATGTCTATAAATACTTCCTCTTTTGCCAGATGTTCAATAATGTTAACAGTAATGTGCCCTTCATTCTCAATGGCATTGGCTGCGTTTTTAAGCAGGTTTTCGGTCACCCAGTCAAACAATGGGATGTTAAGCATAGCGCGTACCTGATCATCGCCGGTAATGGTGAATATCACTTTATCAGAAGTCCTTAACTGGAAGTACTGGATGAAGTTACTGATCACAGAATAAACCACGTGGTCTTCCAATACAGGTTTCGAGCCGATCTTGGAAAAACGGTCCGTAATCACTTCCAGCCTTTTGAGATCATTCTCCATTTCAGCAATCAATGGGTCATCTTCAGCATTAAAACGGGATTTCATAAGCTCTATCCAGGCCATGAGTGAAGAAATAGGAGTTCCCAGCTGGTGGGCTGTTTCTTTCGCCATCCCAACCCATACCTGATCTTGCTCAGAGCGTCTTGCCGAACTGAAAGCCACATAGGCAGTCAGTAAAAACAGGCCGATTACGCCAAGTTGTATAAATGGGAAATAGCGTAACTGCGTTAAAATAAAGGAGTCTTTATGGTAAATATGCCATATTTTGCCATCCAGACCAATAATTGGGGTACCGGGATGCTGTAATTTCATTTGTTTCAGCTCTCTCTCAAAGTAGGCGGGATCGTACGTTTTCTTGTACTGCTTTTCCACGCCATAATTTGTTTTTGCAGAGTCCAGGCCCTGATAGGAATTGATCAATCCATCCCCATCGGTCATAATTACCGGGAGTTTCGTGTTTTTGGTAATCGTTTCAATCAGGTCCGTAAAGCGATCATCGTCATACATGACTAAAGACTGCTCCGTTACTTTGACATAGAGCTGAAACTGAACTTGTTCTTCGCGCTCCATCTTTTTAACGAAAAAGTCACTGTAGAACACCGATGCGGTTCCGATTACAATCGCAAAAATAAGGAGGAAGAACTTCCAGCGGCGTTTTTTTTCGTAAGGATTCATAGAATATGCAGGCAAATTACAAAATAGCATTCAAAAAGACATCAATAGAACGGTAAGCGCTTAAAAAATATATCTTTGTGATTCATAATATGGAAAAGAAAGTTAGAGTAAGATTTGCGCCCAGTCCGACAGGGGGCCTTCATTTAGGCGGTGTACGCACGGCTTTATTTAATTATTTATTCGCCAAAAAACACAAAGGTACATTTGTATTGCGTGTAGAAGATACGGATCAAACCCGCTTTGTAGCCGGAGCAGAGGAATATATTGCCTCGTGTCTGGCCTGGTGTGGCATTCATCCTGATGAAAGTCCGCAGGTTGGAGGTGAATTTGCACCTTACCGTCAGAGTGAACGTAAATCAACTTATAAACAGTATGCTGATCAGTTAATTGCTGATGGGTTTGCTTACTATGCTTTTGATACTCCCGAAGAATTAGATACTAAACGTAAAGAAATTCCTAATTTTCTATATGGTCTGTCTTCCAGAATGAGTATGAGAAATTCATTAACCCTTTCTGAGCAGGAGGTTGATGCGCTGCTGAAAAATAATACACCACACGTTGTCCGCATCAAAATGCCGGCAGACGAACAGGTGTCTTTTGTAGATATGATTCGCGGACTGGTTACTTTTGAAACCAATCTTGTCGATGATAAAGTGCTTTTAAAAGCCGATGGAATGCCTACTTATCATTTAGCTGTTGTGGCAGATGACAGGGCGATGGAAATCAGCCACATCTTTAGAGGTGAGGAATGGTTACCTTCAGCGCCAGTTCACATTTTATTGTGGAAATACCTGGGCTGGGAAGATGAAATGCCAAACTGGGCACATTTACCGCTGATCTTAAAACCAGATGGAAACGGTAAATTAAGTAAACGTGACGGTGACCGTTTAGGTTTCCCTGTTTATGCACAGAACTGGACAGACCCTAAAACCGGGGACATCACGAAAGGTTTCAAAGAACTGGGCTTTATGCCTGAGGCTTTTGTTAACTTACTGGCCATGTTAGGCTGGAATGACGGAACTGATCAGGAACTTTTCACTATGGAAGAGCTGATTGAGAAGTTCTCTGTAGAAAGGATCAGTAAAGCAGGAGCTAAATTTGACTTTGAAAAGGCTAAATGGTATAACCACGAATGGATCAAACAGACTGATGCTGCCGGTTTGCTGCCGCTTGTTAAGCAGGAATTTGCAGCTAAGGACATCACCTTATCTGATGATGAATTTGCTTTGAAAGTGATCGGACTGATCAAAGACAGATGTAATTTATTAACTGATTTTGTAGCACAAAGTGAGTATTTCTTTAATGCCCCTGCTGTATATGATCTGCCAGCGGTACAAAGTAAATGGACAGCAGAAAAAGCGGACTTTTTTAACGCGTATATTCCAATGCTTGAAGATGGAGTACCTGCTTTAACGCTCGAAGATAAGTTCAAAGCTTTGGCGGTAGCGCATAATCTGAAACCGGGAGAATTAATGCTGCCATTCCGGATTATGCTGGTTGGCGGAAAATTTGGTCCTGGTGTTTTTGATATTGCCGTTACTTTAGGCGCTGAAAGCACAAAGAGCCGCATTTTAGCCGCATTAGCAGCTTTTGCATAAGTAGAGTGTTTATTTAAATTCAGCACAACAATTAACCTTGATATTTGTTATAACTGATTAACGCTAAAAATATGAAATGGTTCGGTAAGGATAGTGATAATGTAGAAGACGTAAGAGGCTCCTCGGGAGGAAAAACATTGTTAGGCGGTGGTATTGGCCTGATTGTCGTGCTTGTCGGAATGTTTTTTGGTACTGACCTTACCGGCCTGGTTTCCCAACTGCCTTTGGGTGAAACCCAGCAGGTTGAAGTTAAACAAGGAGCAAATACTGATCCGGAACTGAAATTTGTAAGTGGTGTACTGGCATCCACAGAACAGGTCTGGGATGACGAGTTTAGTAAAATGGGTAAAACTTATGAGCATCCCAAGCTCACGGTATTTTCAGGAAGTGTAGAGTCTGCCTGTGGTCGTGCAGATGCTGCGGTAGGCCCCTTTTATTGTCCAGGAGATCATAAAGTGTATATTGACCTTGGTTTTTATACAGAACTGAAAGACCGCTTTGGTGCAGCAGGAGATTTCGCACAGGCTTATGTTGTCGCACACGAAGTAGGCCATCATGTACAAAACTTATTGGGAATATCACAGAAACTGGATCGCGCACGTGGTTCCTTATCCAAAACAGAATACAATAAACTTTCTGTCAAGCTGGAATTACAGGCCGACTTTTTTGCCGGTTTATGGGCTAACCATGCACAGAAATTCAAGGATTTTCAATTAGATCCCGGAGATTTAGAGGAAGCACTGACTGCTGCAAATGCAATTGGTGATGATAAACTACAACAACAATCCAGCGGACAGGTTGTTCCGGATGCTTTTACGCACGGAACTTCAGCGCAAAGAATGTATTGGTTCAAAAAAGGGTTTGATACCGGGGATATAAATCAGGGGGATACCTTTACCAGTAATCAGCTTTAAATTATTATTTATTCATCATAATGATCCTAATTGTAGACGATACACCTGAGAATCTGATCTCACTAAAAAAAGTTCTCGAAAGACATAATTTTGAAGTCGATACAGCTTCCTCAGGAGAAGAAGCTTTGAAAAAAGTGCTTAAAACGGCTTACGTATTAATCATATTAGATGTCCAGATGCCTGGCATGGATGGTTTTGAAGTGGCAGAAGCCATTGCAGGATACAGTAAGGCCAAAGAAACAGCCATCATCTTTTTATCTGCCGCCAATACCGAACTTAGCTTTATTACTAAAGGTTACTCTTCAGGCGGATTAGATTATATCACCAAACCGGTAGATATTAATATTCTGCTCTTAAAGGTGAAAACCTTTTACAGGATTTATGAGCAAAGCCGCAAACTCATAGAAATTCAGAAAACCCTGCTCGAAGAAATAGAATTCAGAAAAAGAGCGGAAAGAAAAAAGGATGAATTTATCAGTATTGCCAGCCATGAGTTAAAAACGCCTTTAACCAGTGTGAAGGGATATGTGCAATTATTGGAAAGAAGCATTGATAAAGGTGATATTCCAACGGTAAAAAAGCATTTAAGGAAAGCGCAGCTGCAATTGGATAAGCTGAGCGATCTGATTGCTGATTTACTGGATATTTCTAAAATTGAAAGTGGTAAAATGAAGTTTAATAAACAATACTTCAATCTTGATACGCTTCTGGATGGCATTTTGGAAGTAATCCATCAATCTAATCCTGAATTTACCATTATAAAAAACGGACACATTCCTACAGAGATTTTTGCCGATGAAATGCGGATTGAACAGGTTATAGTGAATTTTCTGACCAATGCCATTAAATATGCACCGGGAACTACTGAAGTTCATATTAACGTGTCGGTCGCAGATGACCGGGTAACAGTCGCAGTCAGGGATTTCGGAATAGGAATCGAACCAGAACAGCAGAAGAATGTCTTTGATAAATTTTACCGGGTAGAGGAAACATCTATCCATTTCCAGGGCTTAGGAATTGGACTGTATATTTCTGCCGAAATTATTGAAAGACATGGCGGCACAGTAGGTGTAAATAGTATTTTAGGAGAGGGATCTGAATTTTACTTCAATATCCCTTTAATTTCAACAACAGAGACAGCTTAAAAAATATTTCCTTTTTATGATCAAGAAAACATTAAAAAATAACCTGCGCTTTGGATTAGGGTTATCTTTGTTATTGCTTTTTATCAGTTCATTTGCTTCTTATGTAAGTATCCGAAACCTGATTAAAAACTCAGACCTGGTTTCTCACAGTAACGCTGTAATCCGGCATACAGATGGTGTTTTATCTGTTTTAAAAGATGCTGAAACCGGTCAGCGGGGATTTTTGTTAACAGGGGATGAAGTATTTCTTGAACCCTATAACGGAGCAAAAGCTGAAGCAGTTCTTTTGCTGGATACCTTACAACGTCAAACTACAGATAATTCTGCACAGCAGGTTAATATCAATAAGCTGAGGGAAATTATTGAGGGTCGTTTAGGTATCCTTGAAAAAACTATAGCGATTAAAAAGAAAGGGGGATCTGTAAGCATTGGAGATTTGCTTACCGGTAAGGCGTATATGGATAAAGCCAGGACCGTCATCAAAACAATGCAGGGCGAAGAACAGAACCTGCTGGCTTCGCGGACTGCAAGTCAGGGCAGACTGGCTGATTTCACTCCGATTTTAATCATTCTGGCAGCAGTTCTTGCCATTTTAATCACCATCTTCTTTTACCGCAGGGTGTCAAAAGATTTCGATGCAAGAATCCAATTACAACAAGAACTGGAAGAAACCAATAAAGAAGTCGATCGACGTATTCAGGTCATTCAGGATATAGCTGCTCAGATTTCCAGTGGAAATTATCAGATCAGGCTTGATGCTGCGGCAGAAGATAGCTTGGGCCGATTAACGGTATCTCTGAATTCAATGGCCGAATCTCTACAGTATTCTTTCTCTTTACTGGCTGACAAAGAATGGCTGCAGTCTGGTATTGCAAACCTGAATGATAAAATGGTTGGCGAGAAAAACGTAGAAATGCTGGCCAATGATATTTTAGAAAATATCATTCAGCACACCAATTCTCATGTAGCAGCTTTTTATCTTTTAGAAAATGACCGTGAACTGCATATAGCAGGAAGTTATGCCTTGTTAGCAGATCAGCGGAAGGAAACGCTGAAAGAAGGAGAAGGATTGGTTGGCCAGGTATTGAAATCAGGCAAACAGATTTTGCTGAATGATATTCCTGATGGAGAACTGACTATCAGTTATGCAGCAGGAAATACGAAACCTAAAAATATTGTTGCAGTGCCTGTTATCAGGGATAATGTGATTGTTGGTGTAATGGAATTTGGCTCTTTGAACACTTTTAGTCAATTGCAGCTCGACTTTTTCAATAACATTGCGACCAATATCGGTGTAGCCGTTCATGTGGCTCAGAATCGTAAGAAATTGCAGGAATTCCTGGAAGAGACACAAGCGCAAGCAGAAGAATTACAAGCGCAACATAGTGAACTGGAAGGCCTGAATGCGGAATTAGAAGCGCAGACTCAAAAGATCCAAACCTCAGAAGAAGAACTTCGGGTACAACAGGAAGAGCTTTTACAAAGCAACCAGGAACTCGAAGAAAGAACAACCTTACTGGAAGAGAAAAACCAGATGATCCATGAGCATAATGTGGAGATTCAGCAGAAATCTGAGCAGCTGGAACAAAGCACAAAATATAAGTCGGAATTCCTGGCGAACATGTCTCATGAATTAAGAACGCCATTAAATTCGATTCTGCTGCTCTCTAAATTAATGTCTGATAACGAAGAACTGGACCCGGAATATATCGAATATGCCGAGGTTATTCAAAGTTCAGGACAAGGGTTATTAGGATTGATTGATGAGATCCTTGATCTTTCTAAAATTGAAGCAGGGAAAATGAAGCTGGAACTGGCAGATATTAGTCTGAATGAAGTGTCTTCAGATATGCGTTCTTTATTCAACCCGATAGCGAAAAACAAGCATCTTGAATTTAAGATCGAGCAAGGTAGCGAGTTACCCACGCTTTATACCGATAAAATGCGCCTGGAACAGATTTTAAAGAATTTATTGTCCAATGCAATTAAGTTTACAGCTAAGGGAAGTGTAACCTTAAATATCCATAGTGATCAGGCAAACAATGCCATGATCTTTAAAGTAACGGATACCGGAATTGGTATTCCTGCAGCGAAACAGGGACTGGTTTTTGAAGCTTTTCAGCAGGCAGACGGGTCTACCAGGAGGAAGTTTGGCGGAACAGGGCTTGGACTTTCTATCAGCAGGGAACTGGCTAAGTTATTGGGTGGTGAAATTGAATTGACAAGTGCAGAAAACACAGGCAGTACATTTATCCTTACTTTGCCTATCGATGGTATTGCGGCCGAACTCGAAGAAGAAATTCATGCAACCTATGACTATAGCGACGTTGAGGTTGTTGAAAAACAGGGAATACCGTTGCCTGAACGCTTTACCGTAGACCATATTCCGCAGGAAATTGAAGATGACCGTGCAACCATTGTCAAAGGAGATAAAGTGATCCTGATTATTGAGGATGATACTTCTTTTGCCAAGGCACTGTTAACCTTTACCCGCAAAAGAAATTATAAAGGGGTAGTTGCGGTAAGAGGTGATATTGGAATTGAACTGGCAAATCACTTTAAACCACTGGCAATCCTGCTGGATATACAGCTGCCCGTAAAAGATGGCTGGCAGGTAATGGAAGAGCTGAAAGCGAATCCGGCAACAAGACCTATCCCTGTACATATCATGTCTTCTTTAGAAGTTAAAAAGGAAAGCTTGTTAAAAGGGGCTGTTGACTTTATCAATAAACCAGTTGCCCTGGAACATATGCAGCAAATCTTTCAAAAGCTGGAGTATGCTTTAAGCCGTCACCCTAAAAAGGTGTTGATTGTAGAAGAAAATCAGCAGCATGCCAAAGCCTTGAGTTATTTCTTAAGTAACCATGCCATACAAACCGAGGTCGTAAATAATGTTGCACAGAGTGTTGATGCCCTGCAGCGCAAAGAAGTGGATTGTGTAATTCTGGATATGGGTATTCCGGATAAAAATGCTTACCTGACTTTGGAAACGATTAAAAAGAGCGAAGGATTAGAGAATCTTCCAATCATTATTTTCACAGGTAAAAACCTCTCTCAGGGAGAAGAACGCAGAATTAAGCAATACGCAGATTCTATTGTCGTAAAAACAGCGCATTCTTATCAGCGTATTCTGGATGAAGCGGGTCTTTTTCTGCATTTGGTAGAAGAAAAATCTGTAGAGAGCAAAGCAAAAAAAGCGACTGAAACGCTGGGCGGCCTTTATGAAGTACTGCACAATAAAACCGTGTTGATTGCCGATGATGATGTAAGGAACATTTTTTCCCTGACCAAAGCATTGGAACAACATAAGATGAAAGTCCTGGCCGCTACTGACGGAAAAGAAGCGCTGCAATTGCTTAAAGAGAATCCATCGGTAGATCTTGTGCTGATGGACATGATGATGCCGGAAATGGACGGCTATGAAAGCACGAAAGAAATCAGAAAAATAAGCGCGTTTAAACAATTACCTATTTTGGCTGTTACCGCGAAAGCAATGATGGGAGATCGGGAAAAATGTATCGCTGCCGGTGCATCCGACTATATCTCCAAGCCGGTCGATGTGGATCAGCTGATTTCGTTATTACGCGTATGGCTTTATGATAAAAACTAAAAAAACCACCATGTTTTAAGGTATGGAAAAGAAGAGAAAAGTATTAATAATAGATGACGATAACAGGAATATCTTTGCTTTAAAGGCAGTATTAAAAGCTAAAGGTTATCAATGCGTTTCGGCAATTGGTGGGGAAGAAGGCTTACAATTGCTGGAAGAGCAAAAAGATATTGCAGTGGTGTTAATGGATATGATGATGCCTGGAATGGACGGATATGAAGCCATGGCACTCATGAGTAAAGACCCTGAATTAAAAGAAATCCCCGTTATTGCTGTGACAGCGCAGGCGATGCTTGGAGATAAAGAACGCTGCCTGAATGCAGGCGCGGTCGGTTATGTATCCAAGCCAATTAATGTAGACAGCCTAACCGATTTATTAGTTAAATATATTTAGATGAGCCAGGAATTATCTGTAATTACTGACGAGCAGGTAGAAATCCTGCTCGCAGATTTGCTGGAACATTACGGATATGATTTTACAGGTTATTCCAAAGCATCTATTAAAAGGAGAATACTCAGATTGTACTCTCTGGATAAGCAGGTAAGTTTTGCTGAGTTCCGGTATACTATAAATAATGATACCACTTATTTTAAAAGGTTTGTAGAGCAGATTACAGTTAATGTAACCGAAATGTTCAGAGATCCGGGGTTTTTCAAGACCCTGAGGGATGTGGTACTGCCTAAGCTTGGCACTTATCCTTTTATAAGGATTTGGCTGGCCGGCTGTTCAACTGGTGAAGAAGCCTATTCTATTTCCATTATTCTGAAGGAACTGAATCTATTGCATAAGTCTTTAATTTATGCAACAGACCTGAATCCTGTTGTTTTAGAAAAAGCTGCACAGGGAATGTTTGCCATGAGTCAGATGAAACAATATTCGGAGAATTATATTTTATCGGGTGGTGCAAAAGATTTTTCGAGTTACTATACAGCTAACTATTCTCTGGCAAAGTTTAGTGATGATTTAAAAAGCAGGCTGATTTTTTCTACACATAATCTGGTTTCTGACCATTCTTTTAATGAATTTCAGCTAATTTTGTGTCGTAATGTCCTGATTTACTTTGACCGGGACTTACAGCATAAAGTTTTGAATCTTTTTGATGAAAGCCTGGAGGGTCTTGGTTATCTTGCTTTAGGAAGTAAGGAGACGCTGGATTTTTCCCCGCTCTCGAAAAACTATAAGCGGGTTCCCGCAGAAAAAATCTGGAGGAAAGTAAGTTAATGAAAGACTGTGAGGCATTAATAATAGGAGGCTCTGCCGGAAGTCTGGACGTACTGTTAAAAGTACTGCCAGGACTCAACCCTGCGCTTGGTTTTCCCATTATTATTGTAGTACACAGAAAACACGGAGCAGACTCCCTGTTACCAGAATTACTTTCAGGAAGAACCAGCCTGATTGTGAAAGAAATTGATGAAAAAGAGCCGATTCTGGCGGGCACAATTTACGTTGCACCATCAGATTATCATACATTGATCGAAAAAGACAAGAGTTTTTCACTCGATTATTCAGAAAAAATAAATTATTCCCGTCCGGCAATTGATGCAACTTTCCAAACAGCTGCCGAAGTTTACAGAACTAAATTAGTATGCTTATTGCTCTCTGGGTCCAATTCTGACGGGGTAAACGGATTAATTAGTGTCAAAGCCTGGGGTGGAATTACCGCGATTCAAGACCCCGCGACGGCCCAGGTTTCTTACATGCCGCAGCAAGCGGCCCTTCATGCTAAAATAGATTACACTTTACGCATTGAAGATATGACAGAATTCATAAATTTGTTGTCCTAATCTATACTCTTAAATGGCCGAGCAAAAAAAAGTATTCATTTTTGATGATAATACCGACATACTTGAATTATGTACCTTTATTCTGGAGGATGCAGGTTATGAAATCAAAACCTCTTCTACTTCGAATAATATCATAGAACAGGTTATGGCCTATATCCCGGATATTATCTTTATGGATAACTGGTTACCTGACGTAGGTGGTATTGATGCCACCAGAGCGCTAAAAAGTGATGAAAAACTAAAGAATATCCCTGTCATCTATTTTTCTGCCAATAATGATGTAATGTCTCTGGCAGATGAGGCTGGCGCAGATGGTTATTTGTCTAAACCTTTCGATATTCAGGAACTGGAAAATATCATTCTGAAACATCTTCCTGCCTAAACATCTTTAAAAGAAAAGGCCGTCGTACTATTTTTTAGTATGACGGCCTTTTTTATGTGGGATTGGTTATTTTACACCCAGTACATCAACTCCCTGTTCGAAGATCACATCCACCGGAATTCCTTTTTTGCTTAACCTGTCTAAGTCCGCTTGCAGCTCAGGACTAATTACCGCATAGGTTTTCTGTACTTTCTCTACCGCTGCCTTATCACCGTTACCCTGCAGAGTAAGGATAACATTACTCAAATCATTCATCGCAGTCTGGAATTTCGTGAAATCTACTTTATAAGTTCCGTTTGCTGTTCTTACAAATGCGCCTTTCTCTTTAAAAAAGTTGAAACACTGCATGTTTGCCTTACCATGTGCACTTGAAGCGCCAAATCTTACCGAACGAAGCAGGCCGGCCATAAAAGTGGTATAATAGGCTTTAATATCACCAGTCAATTCTCCTTTTTTCAACAGGCCAGTAACCATATAAAGACCTAAAATGTCTGCTTTTCCTTCTTCTAACCAGCCAGATTGCTCTTTAAGCGCTTCTTTTACAAAACCTTTACCAGTAACTGTGTTCTTGATACCCAGGCCATGAGCGACTTCATGGAACATCACATTAGCAAAAAATGCATCAAAATTGATGTACTGCTGCTGATCTTTATCAATCAGTTCAGCTGCAATCGGAACCAGGATCTTATCGAACTTAGCTTTCATTGCATTTTTCAGCTGCGATCTGCGTGTACCTTTTTTCTGTTGAATTACTTCATCATTCGGTAAATTAACCGCGATTGTTTTAGAACCTGAATTACAGTCACCAGCATAATAAACTACATCATAAGCGTTTAACTCTGAATCTGTACCTGGCTTTTCTTTTTTGTATTTTTCAGCTACTGGCAATCCTTTTTGTAACTCCGGCAACATACTTACATATTTTGCCAGGCGTTTGCTCCATACCTTATCTTTCACTAAAACATAAGCTTCGTAAGAAGTACGGGCATTGAACATTTTGTCTTCGTAATTCTCAATAGGGCCGATAATGATGTCCAGAATATTGGTTTTCATATCTAACCACGCATAATCACTTGCATTAAAATTATCGTTGATCAGAGCATCTGCTCTTAAGTTCAGGTATTTTTTGAAACCTGCATCCTCAGTCATTAATGCTGCTTGTTTCAATAAGCTCGAAGCTCTTTGAAGCTCTGATGCGAATAAAACATGGTAAGGAACGCTGATTAATTTTCCGGTTGAATCCCTTTGAATTACTGAATAAGCGTTGAATTTATCTTTCAACGTAGATTTTTCCAATTCTGCTTTAGTCATCCCTGCAGGATAAAAAGAAGCACCTTCTGGTTTCGTCCCAATGCCTGCAATAAATGGTTTATCACCATTCAGCCTGTCCCATGGGCCGTAATTTATTTTAATAAACTCTTTAGTTTTTTCGTCTTTCAGTCCAGCCATCAAACTATCACGCTGCGGATAAGCCTGTTTCCAGAACAATTCATCCATAATCTGAGCAGCCTGAATCAACAAAGGAAGTATTTTGCGCTCATTCGCGCTCAGTGCATTTAGATTAGTCGTTAATTTAACGGTTTCATAAATATCCAGCCTGTTGTGTACATATTCCTGTAAACTGTCTTTGACTGTAGTTGGTTTCTCTGTTGTAGTAGTTGTAGCTGTTTTGGTCCCCGATGTATTCGTACAGGACCCTATGCCTGCAATGATCGAGCATCCTGCTAAAAATAAGGCTGCTTTGGTAGTTTTGTTCATGGTAATTTTTTATAACGCAACTAAATTAGGAAAAATAATAAGCCGGGCATAAAGATTAGTGTATTCTAACGCATTTATGTAAATATTAGTAATTTCACCGTTTATAATTACCTATGATGAGACAAATCCCTTTAAGTAAAAATATTTTACTGTTAAGTATCCCCCTGTTTTTCCTTGCGGCCTGTTCAACAAACAAATATGCAGCGACGAATAAGATCTATAAAACCCAGGCTAAGGGATTCGGTGATATACTGACGGCAATGCCCCCGGTGAATCAAAATATTGAGACATTGCCGGCTGACCAGCAGTCTTTTGTAGGTTCTGTGAATTTTGGTATCCGCAAGCCTAATTTTATTATTATCCACCATACGGCGATGACTTCAACCGAAGGAACAATCAGAGCTTTTACCAAAAAAGAAACACAAACCAGTGCACATTATATTGTTGGAAGAGACGGAAAAGTAGTCCAGATGGTCAACGATTACCTGCGTGCTAACCATGCCGGTGTTGCGAAGTGGGGGAATGAGTACGATCTGAACTCTTGTTCTTTAGGTATTGAGCTGGATAACAATGGTAATGAACCATATTCTGAGGCACAAATGAATAGTCTGATTGCACTGTTAACCTCGCTAAAGAAAAAGTATAACATTCCTGCTTCAAATATTATCGGGCATTCTGATATTGCACCAAAACGTAAAATTGACCCTAATAAATTTCCATGGAAGCAGCTTGCCGACAGAGGTTTTGGTCTTTGGTATGATCCTGTGCTGCAAATTCCTCCTGCAGAGTTTGATACGGCTATTGCCCTGCGTATTATTGGTTATGATGTCAGTAACCTGCCAGCAGCAATTGTGGCTTTTAAACGCCACTTTGTACAGGTAGATATTACCCCGGTATTGACAGACGGTGATAAAATGATCTTATACAACTTGTATCAAAAATACTAACGGTCTTTTTGGACATAGAACCCCCCCTGAACCTGATAAAGGCCAGGGGGGTTTTAATGAATTTATTTTTTTGCTTTTGCCCAGGCATCTTTCAAACCAACAGTTTGATTGAAGACCAGGTGGTCGGCTGTTGAATCTTTATCCAGGCAATAATATCCTTTACGGATAAACTGATACCTTGACTCCAGGTCAGCACCAGCCAGGTAAGGCTCTATATAAGCTTCCTTGATAACTTTTACGCTGTCAGGGTGCAGGTAATCTTTGAAATCGCCTTCCTCGCTATCAGGAGATTCTACCGAAAATAAACGGTCATAAACTCTGATTTCAGCAGTTTTAGCATGTTTCGTACTCACCCAGTGAATAGTTCCTTTCACATGGATTTCGCTGGTGTCCTCGCCGCTTTTAGACTCAGGAATATAAGTACAGTGGATTTCAGTAACGTTTCCGTCTGCATCCTTTTTGAAGTCTTCACATTTTACAATATAAGCGTTCTTCAATCTTACCATTGCACCAGGAGCAAGTCTGAACCATTTTTTTGCAGGCTCTTCCATGAAATCTTCTCTTTCGATCCAAAGTTCATTGCTGAAAGGAATTTCTCTTAAGCCGCCTTTATCTTCTGCTTCAGGATTGTTCTCGCCAATCAGGATTTCTTCTTTACCTTCAGGGTAATTGGTAATCACTAATTTAATCGGATCAAGAACTGCCATTACGCGGTTCGCTGTTTTATTTAAATGCTCACGGACACAGAATTCCAATAAGCTGAGTTCAATCAGGTTTTCTCTTTTCGCGATTCCGATTCTTTCACAGAACTCACGGATACTTTCTGGTGTATAACCTCTTCTTCGAAGGCCACTGATCGTAGGCATGCGCGGATCATCCCATCCGGTTACTACACCTTCATTTACCAATTGTAACAGTTTACGTTTACTCATTACGGTATACGTAAGGTTTAAACGGGCAAACTCGTACTGGTGTGAAGGGAAGATACCCAGTTGTGCAATAAACCAGTCGTATAACTCACGGTGAGAAACATATTCAAGCGTACAGATAGAATGTGTAATTTCCTCAATACTGTCACTCTGGCCATGGGCAAAGTCGTACATTGGATAAATACACCATTTGTTGCCTGTACGGTGATGTTCTGCATGTTTGATACGGTAAATAATCGGATCACGCATCAGCATGTTAGGGCTTGACATATCGATTTTAGCACGCAAAATACAAGCTCCGTCTTCCAGTTCTCCAGCTTTCATGCTGCTGAACAAGGCCAGATTTTCTTCTACACTACGGCTGCGGTATGGGCTGTCAGTACCTGGTTCTGTTGGCGTGCCTTTAAGGGCAGCGATTTCTTCAGCAGTACCATGGTCTACATAAGCAAGACCATTTTCTATCAGCTTAACGGCAAAATCATATAGCTTATCAAAATAATCTGAAGTATATAATTCATGTTTCCATTCAAAACCTAACCACCTGATGTCTGCCTGCTGGCTGTCTACGTATTCGGTTTTTTCGGTCACAGGATTTGTATCATCAAATCTCAGGTTGGTATAACCACCGTATTTCTGGGTTAATCCAAAATTCAGGCAGATTGCCTTTGCATGACCAATATGTAAATATCCATTAGGTTCAGGTGGAAAACGTGTAACTAAAGTTTTGTACTTTCCACTATTTAAATCGTTTTCAATGATCTCTTCAATAAAGTTCAATGATCTTTCCTCACTCATAAAAACTGTAAATTTATATTCAAAGTTAATATAAAAGAGCTAATTTACTTACATTTACGATGGATTATCGGTATAATTTATGAGCAAAACATTAAATAGGCCAATTCGGATTTTAGTGGCCAAAGTTGGCCTTGATGGTCATGACCGAGGAGCGAAAGTGATCGCCACCTCCTTACGTGATGCAGGTATGGAAGTGATTTATACTGGTTTACGGCAAACTCCGGAAATGGTGGTCAACACTGCATTGCAGGAAGACGTGGACGCGATCGGTGTTTCCATCTTATCAGGAGCACATATGACAGTTTTTCCTAAAATTGTCGAGTTCATGAAACAAAAGAAGCTGACTAATGTATTATTAACAGGCGGCGGCATCATTCCTGAGTCAGATATGGAGAAACTCAAAGAAATCGGAGTAGGAGAATTATTTGCACCGGGTACAACCATGGTCACTATTGTTGATTATATCCGAGGCTGGGCTAACGAAAACAGAAACTTTTAAATATGACCTATCAAAATATACGATCAGAAGTTAAAGCGAATATCCTTTACATCACAATAAACAGGGAATCTAAATTGAATGCGCTGAATAAAGAGACACTGGCTGAATTGGCCGATGTTATTGCTTTTGCCGCAAAAACAGAAGAGGTAAGAGGAGTACTTCTGACCGGTGCTGGTGAAAAAGCATTTGTTGCAGGAGCTGATATTTCAGAATTCTCAGCTTATAACAGAGAACAGGGCGAAGATTTAGCCAGAAGCGGACAAGTCAATGTTTTTGATGCCATAGAAAATAGTACGAAACCTTTTGTAGCTGCAATTAATGGATTCGCTTTAGGCGGAGGATTAGAGCTGGCTATGGCCTGCCATATCCGTGTAGCTGCTGATACGGCTAAAATGGGGCTGCCTGAAGTTACTTTAGGTTTGATCCCTGGTTATGGCGGAACACAAAGATTAACCAGGTTAGTAGGAAAAGGGAGAGCTGCAGAGCTAATTACCACGGCCGACATGATTACTGCCGACAGAGCAGAGAAAATAGGGCTGGTTAATCATGTAGTGCCTCAGTCAGAGTTGATTGGCAAGGCCGAAGAGATCCTTAATAAAATTAAACAACGTGCACCGCTTGCTATTGCTGCGGCAATAAGAGCTGTGAATGCCGCTGTAAATGAGGAAGTAAACGGTTTTGGAGTTGAAATTGAGGAGTTTGGTAAATGTTTTGGTACACAAGACTTTAAAGAAGGTGTCGGTGCCTTTCTGGAAAAAAGACGTGCAGAATTCAAAGGGCGCTAACTAACTCGTTGTAAATGGTTTAAATTTTGAGGAAAGTCAAAATGGAGCATTTCCGGGGATAAGTATGCGATTAAGGGGAATATGAATATATAAGTGTAGAAAATATTTCCCATATAAAATATTTCTTTATATTTATCATCGAATAAGTTTAGAATTTGTTGCCAGATATGAAAAGGATACTAATAGTAGATGATGAAATTAATATAGGTTTATTACTGTCAAAATTCTTAACCAGAAATGGGTTTAGTGTGAATACTGCGACCAGTGGCGTTTCTGCACAAGACTATCTGAGTAAAGACCAGTATGACCTTGTTTTATGTGACTACAGGCTGGAAGATACGGATGGAAAGGAAATGCTCATTAAAATTAAAGAGAATTATCCGCAGACGGGTGTGATTATAATTACTGGCTATTCGGATATCAAACTTGCTGTTGAACTGATTAAATTAGGGGCTTACGACTATATTACCAAGCCTTTATATCCGGATGAAATCTTAAATACTATAAATAAGGCTATCGATACACAGATAGCACTGAATGATACGACGGCCGAAGGAGTGAGATCTGAGGTACAAAAGGCAAAAACATCAAAGCCTGTTTATAACCAGGTGGAAAATTTTGTAGCCGGGCAGAGTCAGGCTTCAAAAGAATTGCTTAAACAAATCCAATTGGTTGCGCCAACGTCTTATAGTGTAATCCTGACTGGCGAAAGTGGTACTGGTAAAGAGTCTGTAGCGAAAGCTATTCACCTGAACAGTCCAAGAAGAGATAACCCTTTTGTGGCTATGGATTGTGGTTCTTTAACGAAAGAACTGGCAGGAAGTGAGTTCTTTGGACACGAGAAAGGATCTTTCACGGGTGCATTAAATACAAAAATAGGGCACTTCGAAATGGCAAATGGCGGAACTCTTTTTCTGGATGAAGTAGGAAACTTATCTTATGATCTGCAGGCTGCGCTTTTAAGAACAGTTCAGGAAAGAAAGATTAAGCGTATTGGTAGTACCAAAGAAATTGATCTTGATGTCCGTATTATTGTGGCAACGAATGAAAATCTGGCTACAGCGATTCAAAGAGGACGTTTCAGAGAAGATTTATACCACCGTTTTAATGAATTCGCCATCAACCTTCCGCCATTGAGCATGAGGGGAAAAGATATTATGATCTTTGCAAAAACCTTTCTTGATTTCGCCAATGAGGAGCTGGGCAGAAATGTACTGGGCTTTTCTAAGGATGTGGAAGAGTGTTTCCTAAGCTATAACTGGCCGGGAAATGTAAGGGAGCTAAAGAATGTGGTTCGCAGGGCAACATTACTTACCGAATCTGATGAAATCCAGCTTAAGGCATTGCCACTTGAAATTTCTACAGATGCGAAGGTCACAGCTATTGAAAATACGATTCACAGGAACCATGAAAAGTCCAGGGACTTAAAAAATGCAGCTTCAGAAGCGGAATATGAAGCAATACTGAAAGTGCTTCGTGAGGTGAATTTTAATAAAACAAAAGCTGCCAAGATCTTAAATATAGATAGAAAAACCCTTTATAATAAGATGAAGGCCATCAATCTGGATACCTAGTCAACTGAATTTTTTCGTGTTAACTTAGTGAAGGACGGTGTTGTGCATTGTTTCCTCGGGTAGATCTTTTGTACCCGGCCCTTCAGGAATTTTGTTCTGTTAAATTCTCAGAAAGATTAAAACAATTTCCGGGGCTGCGGAGTTATAACAAATAATATCACCTTATTATCAATTACATCGATACAAAATCAATTATTAAACATAAAAATTAAAGTCATGAACGATAACTCAAAAGTATTAATTGGATTATTAACGGGTTTGGCTGCAGGTGCAGCATTGGGATTGTTGTTTGCGCCCGAAAAAGGAAGTGAAACCCGTGATCGTTTAAATCAGTCGTTAAAAGACCTTGGCGATGCAATAAAAGAGAGAGCAGCAGATGAAATTGATCATTTGACTGGCTTAAAAGATAAAGTAGTAAGTTCTGTAAAGAGTAAACTGCATGAAGCTGAAGAAGAATTTGTAGATGATGCGGAACACGCTTAAACAATATTCTTAATAATGAGTTATTATATGTAGTTCTGCACTTTTATGATCAGAACAAGCTAAAGTCTAATTACCAATGGAGGAGAAGAAAGAAAAGAATATTGAGGAGCTGTTTTCACAGGCGAAGACCTATTTGGATACCCGGATAGAATACGCACGGCTGGGGTTAATTAAAAGGTCTGCTAAAGTATTTGCTGACCTGATTACTAATGCTATTGTGGGTGTTTGCTTTGTGCTGGCCTTTATTTTGGGGACGGTTACACTTGCGCTGTTCTTATCTACACTTTTTGCCAGTTATACTGCTGGTTTTGGCTGCGTTTCACTGCTTTACTTATTTTTAGCGATTATAGTGTACGTAACTAAAGAGAAATTCATTGAGAAGGCTATTGTCAACTTCACGATCAGGAAATATTTTAAAAAACTACAGGAGGACGAGGAAGATGAGCAAAAAGTATGAAATTAATAACCTGCAGGATCTGAACGTCAGAATGATTAGTCTGAAAGTTGATTATAAGATGCAGGAGGAAATGATAAAGGATGATGTTAAGGTTTATTTTAAGCAGTTTACTTTTGGTAACCTGATTAAGAAATATGCTACACCATCTGCATTTTTAAAGGTGGATGATAAACTGAATATAAGTAGCAGGTTAATGTCTATGGCATTGCCTATTTTAATGAATGGGACGCTGTTTAAGGGGTCTGGATTTATTACAAGGGCATTGGTGGGGCTGGCGACGAGTAAGGTTGGCAAAACGCTGGATGCGGAACATATTTCTGCGATCTTTAATACGGTAAAGGGTTTGTTTACGGGGAAAAAGAAAAAGGAAAAAGGTGCGGGTTTTGTGGATTATGGGATTCCTCCGGATAGTGAGTCCTTTTAAATAAAGTCATCGTACGGCTAAAAAAAATAAGGCTGTATGGTTTACGAACTACGCCCATCTGAAGGGATGGCCAATGTTCGTAAACCATACAGCCTTATTTTTTTTAGAAACCAGATTTTTATGTAATGCGGTTTTGGAAGAAGGGTTGGGAGGTGAACCAGGGTGGCTTGATAAGGGGAAGGAATAGATAGGCAGGATAGTTTGGCGAAAGGTTAAGGAGAAATAAATAGATAGAATAGTTGGAAAAACATTGGCTTCGCAGGTGGTTCTCTATGAATCCATATCCTTTACAGATCAAGTCCAATAGTGAGTTCACGTATTTAAAGGAAAAGGTAGACTCACATCCTGGTCAACAAGAACGCTATGATACCGGTTTCGCTTTGCTGACGGGAGAGAAATAGAGGGTATAAAGAGGTAGGGAAATAGTTTTATTTTGGTATTATTGTGTATAAGTATATACCCTGATGAGAAAGCTAAAATATTTTATCGTTTTGTTCGCTTTGTTGCCGTTCGTTTCTTTTGCGCAGCAGGATGAGGGCACTTTAACTAAGATTGGGGACGCTGTTCCTGTTTTTAATTTTGAGATTCAAAAGGGGCAAACGGTTTCTATTAGTGATTATAAGGGGAAGTTAATTCTGATTAATCTTTTTGCTACGTGGTGCCCGCCTTGTAATGAGGAGCTTCCGGAGGTTCAGAAAAGGATTTGGGAGAAGTATAAGGACAATGCGGGGTTCGCTTTTTTTGTTTTTGGACGGGAACAGGGCTGGGACAAATTGATCCCTTTTAAAGCGAGGAAGGGGTTTACGTTCCCGATTCTGCCTGATGCTGATCGGGGGATATTCAAGAAGTTTGCGCTACAGTCTATTCCAAGGAATATACTGGTTGATGAGCGCGGAATGATTATTTATCAGTCTATTGGGTATGATCCTAAGGAGTTTGCAGCATTGGTGGAGTTAATTGGAACGCATCTTAAGAAGGCACAAACAAAATAAAGGGTATAAGTTAAGGGCTATTTCTGGAGAAGGGTTTCTTTCAGGATCTTTAGGGTTTGTAAGTGATAGCTAAAGGTTTTTGAAAGGTCGTTTAAGTCCCATGCGGTGTTTTCAAGCATAATAATGCTGGTTTTGGTTTGCGGGAAATAATAATCCATGGAAACGAAACCGGGAATGTAGCCTGTCTGACCTATTTGAAGAAGGTTGTCGCTGGCCGTAATAGTAGGACCGTAGCCGTAATCGGTTTTTCCTAAAAAAACATGTTGTCTGGTAGAGTAGGGAGTGATCATCAATTGATAGGTTACTGCTGAAAGTAGTTTTCCGGTGTGCAGAGCGGTGTTCCAGAGCACTAAGTCTCTGGCGGTGGAGATCAGGGTCGCTGCTGGAACAAATTCATCCAGAGGGGATTTTTCGAGATGTAGCCTCTTGTCTTCTTTTTCGATATAACCGTTGACTAGCCTTTGATGTTTTTTCAGGTTGGGGTCAAAGGTGTTTTTCATTTCGCAAAGCAGAAATAGTTCATTTGACAGTTCTGAGAAGGGTTTTCCGGAGGTTCTAGCTACAATTTTTCCTAGTAATTGATAACCGATCGCTGAATAGTTAAATTTTGAGCCTGCAGGATAGGCCAGGGGCTCGTCCACTGCGGTAATTCCATGGGTATGAGTAAGTAGCTGGTGAATAGTCACGGTGTCTGCCCAGGGCATAGTTAATTCGGGCAGGTATTTTTTGATAGGGTCCTGAAGGTTCAGGTTATGCTTGTCGAGTTCTCTTAAAACCAGTACGGCAGTGATTTGTTTGCTGACTGACCCGATAACAAATTGGTCATTTTCATTAAAAGGAGTTTTTTTTCCGGGTATTGGAGATCCTTCCTGATGTTCGTATACTATTTTTCCATCACTGGCGATGAGCATGATACCGTTGAATGGTTTGTTGTTTTTTACTTTTAATAAGGAATCGAGGCGTGGAAAGGCCTTTTCCAGGGATTGTGCTTGTCCGGCAAAGAAAATAGTCTGAAGGGTTAACGCCAGCAGGAAAAAATGACTCAGTTTTGGAAAGGACATGCGTAAGAAGATTAGAAATGAAATTGATTTAAGATAAAGGTAATATTATATAACTTAGAGGAATGAGGAGATTTGTTATTCGTTATATTTTATTTTTCGGATTTAGCCTGAGTGCTGTTGCACAGTCTGTTAAAATCAAGGATGATTCTCTTTTAGCTCAAATGACCAGTGCTATTGAGCAGGGCCAATATCCAAAGGTTCATAGTATTTCAGTTTTTAAGGGAGATAAGCCCGTTTATGAGCATTTTTTTAATGGTTTTAACCCGGATTCTCTCCATGATTCCAGGTCATCGTTTAAGTCCATCACAAGTTTGCTGGTAGGGATCGCAATTGATCGTGGGCTGATTAAAGATGTAAATCAAAAGGTTTATGAGTTTTTTCCGCAGTATCCGGACTTTGGAAAGGATAAGCTTAAAAAGGAAATGACACTTAGGAATTTGCTTGAAATGAAGTCGGGCTTTGATTGTGAAGAGTTTAATGATACTAAGGATTGCGAGGAGGAAATGAGTCTGAGTAAGGATTGGGTCAAGTTTTCCCTGGGTCTGCCCATGAAATATAAGCCCGGTGAAGTATGGTCTTATACCTCCATTGATCCCATGATTTTAAGTGGCGTGATCAGCAAAGCCTCAGGAATGACGATTATGAAGTTTGCGGAACAGTATTTATTTAAGCCGATGGGCATTATTGATTATAGGTGGACGGTTGATCCTGCCGGACATGGAATGACTGGCGGGTCGTTTTATATTCATCCTTCGGATATGGTTAAATTGGGGCGACTGGTCAAGGATAACGGGGTTTGGAAAGGGAAACAGCTTATTTCTAAGCGATGGATCAGTCAGTCTGCACTTTGTGATATTCCTATTCCAGATTTCTCCAATGCGAAATCCAGCAGAAGTTCGTTGCTTATCCCTCAGCCCACCTTCTATGGATTTTACTGGTACCGTGAAGTGCTCAAAACAAAAGATATACAGCAGGATTTACTTTTCGCTTCAGGAAATGGAGGGCAGTTCATCTTTATCCTGAAGGATTTAGATTTAACGGTAGTGTTTACACAAGGGAATTATCAATCTTTTAAGGGGAAGCAGGCTTTTGAGATCCTGGCCAAATATATTGTGCCGGGTTTCTCTGGTAAATGATAAATCACAAAAGCCTTTCAGTGCAAACTGAAAGGCTTTTGTGATTGGAAAGCAGAAACAGATCCTGAACGTTTCCTTATAAACTGGTCTTTATTTTTAGCTCTTTCAATTGTTTCTCATCAATTGTCGAAGGACTATCAATCATCACGTCTCTTCCTGAATTGTTTTTAGGGAAAGCGATCACGTCACGGATACTATCTAAACCAGCGAAGATGGAACAAAGCCTGTCGAAACCGAAAGCAATACCGCCGTGT
Source organism: Pedobacter cryoconitis (assembly GCF_003259615.1). Lineage (GTDB taxonomy): Bacteria > Bacteroidota > Bacteroidia > Sphingobacteriales > Sphingobacteriaceae > Pedobacter > Pedobacter cryoconitis. Next base: position 241,918 of record NZ_QLLR01000003.1, read on the forward strand.
GGAGGCGCTCCGAATTCAAAAGCATCCATCAGGAAGCCGAATTGTTTTTGTGCTTCTTCAGCCGTAAAGCCTAAATGTTTGAACATTAAAGCCTGTAAAGTACGGTCATGGATACGAATAGATCCACCGCCGATTTCAGTACCGTTAACAACCATATCATAGGCATTTGCTCTTACTTCGCCAGGGTTGGTATCCAGCATAGCGATGTCTTCTGGTTTAGGAGACGTAAAAGGGTGGTGCATCGCATGGTAACGCTCAGATTCTTCATCCCATTCCAGAAGAGGGAAATCAAGTACCCATAAAGCACTGAACACATTTTTATCACGTAAGCCTAGTCTGGAACCGATTTCAAGACGTAGTTCACTTAATTGTTTACGTACTTTATCTTTAGTTCCAGCCATTAACAGCATTAAGTCGCCAGGTTTAGTCTGAAGCGCCTCAGCCCATCCTTTCAGGTCCTCTTCGCTATAGAATTTATCAACAGAAGATTTGATGGAACCATCTTCACCATGTCTTGCATAAATCAGGCCTGTAGCACCGATCTGAGGACGTTTAATGAAGTCAGTCAGCTCATCCAGCTGTTTACGCGTATAATGTGCACAGCCAGTTGCATTGATCCCGATCACTAATTCAGCATTGTCGAAAACCGGGAAGTTTTTCCCTTTAACTACTTCGTTTAATTCCACAAAGCGCATTTCGAAACGTGTATCAGGTTTATCAGAACCATACCAGCGCATAGCATCTGCATATTGCATTCTTGGAACCTCTGGTAATTCAAAGTTTTTAACCTCTTTAAATAAGGTACGAATCAGTCCTTCGAAAGTATTCAGAATATCTTCCTGCTCAATAAATGACATTTCACAGTCGATCTGCGTAAATTCAGGTTGTCTGTCTGCACGTAAATCTTCGTCTCTGAAACATTTTACGATCTGGAAATATCTGTCGAAACCAGAAACCATCAGCAATTGCTTAAAGGTTTGAGGAGATTGTGGTAAAGCATAGAATTCACCAGCATTCATCCGGCTGGGTACTACAAAGTCCCTTGCGCCTTCAGGTGTTGATTTAATCAAGACAGGAGTTTCTACCTCGATAAAGTCTAAGGCATCCAGATATTTTCTTACAGACTGAGCCATTCTATGACGCAGCACCATATTATTTCTTACCGGATTCCTTCTCAGATCCAGGTAACGATATTTCATACGTAAATCATCGCCGCCGTCGGTTTCATCATCAATTAAGAATGGTGGAATCTTAGAAGCATTCAAAATTTCAAGGTCAGTGATTTTTATTTCCACTTCTCCTGTTGGCATTTTAAGGTTTTTATTGGAACGCTCAACAACAAGTCCGCTGGCCTTGATCACAAATTCGCGACCTAAACTGCGGGCTTTTTCACAGAGCTGAGTGTTATCATCCATATTAAAAACCAATTGGGTGATACCGTAACGATCACGTATATCAATAAAAGTCATTCCTCCCAAGTCTCTGGATTTCTGTACCCAACCGCACAGAATTACGCTTTCGCCTAGATTCTCAATCGTCAGGGCTCCGCAAGTTGTTGTTCTTAACATTTTTTCATCGGATTAAGCCGCAAAAATATTCATTTTGAGCCATATATTACAAAGGGTTATTGATTTAACGAAGTATATTCAAAAGTTTTTTCATTAAGATGCAACGTTTGATAAATCATGATGTCATTTATAACGAATACGAAGAACATTGGAAGCAGTATACATAGACAAAAATATAGACCTGGTTAACGCTTGCCGGAAAGGTAGCCGGGCCGCACAATTTGAGTTATACAAATTGTATGAAAGAGCTATGTACAGCGCTGCGCTGCGGATAGTCAACCATGAGGCTGAAGCTGAAGATGTTGTGCAGGAAGCATTCTTAGATGCCTTTCTGCGGATTGGCGATTTCAGAGGGGATACTACTTTTGGCCTCTGGCTAAAGCAGATCATCGTGAATAAGTCGATTAACTGTCTGCGCAAAAGAAGAGTGGAGTTCACCAACCTTGATGGCGTAGAAATTGCAGCAGAGGAATCAGCAGATCAGGAAGATTTGCAGTGGAGAGTAGAAGAGGTGAAAGCGGCAATAAAAGGACTGGCAGATGGGTATAGAGTGGTCTTAACCCTTTATTTATTTGAAGGCTATGACCATGAAGAGATCTCCCATATCCTGAAGATCTCGGAAGTTACTTCGCGGTCACAATTAATGAGAGCAAAAACCAAATTGAGAAATATATTAGAAAAGAAAGGAGCAAGAGATGAGTACTAAATTAGAGGATTTTATCAGAGAAAATAAGCGGGGGTTCGATACCGACAGACCTTCAGCAGGACTCTGGGATAAAATTGAAGCTGAACTGGATAAAAAAGAACGGCAGAAAAAAAAACATAAGAGGGTTTTTAATATTCAGTTATGGGCTGGTATAGCTGCATCACTGCTTGTCGTGCTGGGCATAACTTTCCTGTACGTGAGTCCGGGAAAAAGAGGAAAGATTAGCGTGGAGGATGTAAACCCGGTTTATGCACAGAAGCAGGTTAAGTTTGTGAGCATAATTGAGCAGAAACAAGATAGTTTACAGGCTTTTGCAAAGACAAATCCTGAACTCTACCGCAAGTTTAAAGCAGATTTCGAGGTCTTGAATAAAACTTATGAAGGATTAAACAAGGGAATGGCCGGAAGCCCGAATCAGCAGATGGTGGTCAAAGCAATGGTCAGGAACCTGGAAATCCAGATTCAGCTGTTAAATCAGCAATTGTCAATTATCAATGAGGTCAGTCAATATAAAAAGGAGAATAGTATATGAAAAATCTGATCCTTGCAGGCGCTCTGCTATGTTCTTTCAGTATGGCCAGTGCACAGACTGAAACAGAAACTAAAGTTAGCAGTGAGCCTGTTTATGTAGCAAACACTGGTAGTTCGTCACATTCCAGCAGTTCATCTACTGCCAGGCGCGTCGTTCAGCGCAATACAGACACGCAGAACGGAGACGATCCGATGCGCTCAAAGAACTTCAGCAAGAGCTTCTCTTTAAGCCCGTCCGACAAAATAAACCTTCACAATCAGTATGGAGGGATGGTCATTAAAGTATGGGACAAAAAGGAAGTTAAAATAGACGTTTCCATCAAGGCATTCAGCAATGATGAAAAGGAAGCGCAGCGGCTAATTGATCAGGTCGATATTTCTGCTGAGAAGGATGGAGATCAGGTCACTTGTAAAACCAGTATCGGTAGCGGAAGCAGATGGTCTGGCCGCGGCCGCAGAAGAGAAGTAAAGGTGAATTATGTCGTTTATTTGCCTGCCACAAACTCGCTGACCCTGACACAGGAATTTGGTAATGTCAATATGGACGATTTCGCCGGGCCGCTTTATGCCAAAGTGCAGTATGGAGATTTCATCGCCGGAAAACTATCCAGTGTAAATAACTATGTTTCTGTTCAATATGGCAAAACAACGATTACGGATATTAATAAAGCTGTTATTAAACAGCAATACGGGTCAGGCCTGACGATCGGGGCTGCCGGAACACTGGATCTGAATGCGCAATATGTAACCGTTCGTATCAATACGATCAGAGGGGATGCGTTCATCAAACAGCAATACGGTTCTGGAATCAGTATTACCAATGTCAATAATCTGGATCTGGATATACAATATGCGAATGTCAGGGTTGATAATATCAAAGGAAATGCAATCATCAAACAGCAATACAATAATATTAAAATAGGAACTGTAGGGAGACTTGATCTCAAATCACAGTATGCGAATGTAGAAATTGGTGCTTTAAGAGGCGATGGTTTTTTTAAGATGAGCTATAATAATTTTGATATAGTTGAAGTAGGTGCAGGATGCAGAAACTTAAATATTGATGCTGATTATGTAGATACAAAATTAAAATTCGCTGAGGGCTTTAATGGGGATTATAACGTGCAAACCAGCTATAGCGGATTTAAATCCGGAGAACGGGTAGCTGTGCGCCAGGCAGGGTCACAGGATGATGATAATACAAAAAACTATACCGGCAAAATCGGGAGTGGCGGCAGGGTCGCGGTCCGGATAAAATCGGATTATGGATCGGTTACTTTCAGGTAATGAAAATAAACTAATTGGTGTGAAGCTTGTTGATTAATTCAACAAGCTTTTTTTTTAGCTTTACAGCAAAACCTTATACGATATGGAATTCTTTAGTACACCCGAAGCCTGGATCTCACTGTTAACCCTGACAATTTTGGAAATCGTACTGGGGATTGACAATATTGTGTTCATATCCATCCTTTCAGGAAAATTGCCTGCACATCAGCAAAAAAAAGGCAGACAATTGGGGTTAGGGTTAGCTATGATTACCCGTGTATTATTGCTTTTGTCATTAAGCTGGGTAATGAGCCTGACAGCCACGTTATTTAACGTTGGAGAATGGATTAGCCTGGACAATAAAGAATGGCTGGAGAAACTGGCTATTTCAGGGCGTGATCTGATCCTGATTCTGGGAGGGATGTTCTTAATCTATAAAAGTACGCATGAAATTCACCTGAAATTAGAGGGGGAAGAAGAGGAAGAAGGAAAAGTTAAAGTACATTCTTTTGCGGGTGTAATTGCCCAGATCCTGGTGCTGGATATTGTTTTCTCATTGGATTCTGTAATTACAGCGATCGGGATGGCAGATCACGTTGAAATTATGATTGCTGCGGTAATTATAGCCGTAATTATTATGATGGTTTCTGCAAATGCTATCAGTGATTTTGTGAATAACCATCCTACGGTGAAAATGCTGGCACTTTCATTCCTGTTATTAATCGGTGTTTCTTTATTGGCAGAGGGGCTTGATCAGCATATTCCTAAAGGATATATCTATTTTGCGATGGCTTTCTCGGTATTGGTAGAAATGCTGAACCTGAGAATGAAGAAGAAATCTACGAAACCTGTGGAGCTGAGAAATACCGCGAAAGAAGAAAAATAAAGTATTTTTGCGACCCGTTAACCAAGCTAAAAATTACAGCGTATATGATTTATTTTCCTGAAGCCTCTCTGTCAGAGCTTTCTATACATAGAATTGGCAATAAAGCACAAGATGAGTTTTATGTCTTATCTGAAGCCTCCATGCAAATTCAGGATGAGCATTTGAAGAACGTGCTGCTCCAGTATTTTTTAAGTCCTTATGAAAAGGTCAATGAGATCTTTCGTTTTTTTCATCCGAACGATGATTTGAATCTGAATGAAGTTTATCATTTCATTGAACAGGTATTTGAAAATGGAGCGCTTTTTCATAAGCACAGTGAGCAGCTGGCTAAATATCTTTATGATACCTCTAATCATCCTAAAATTAAGGCTGGTGAGCTATATGTAGCTTATTTTGAGAATGTACAGATAGAAGGAGAACTGCATGACGCGATTGGTATTTTTAAATCGGAAACTAAAGAGACTTACCTGAAAGTTTCTCCTGAGCAGGCGGGTTTTGCACTGAGTTATGAAGAAGATGCAATCAATATCAATAAACTGGATAAGGGCTGCATTATTTTTAATACCGAGAAAGAACAGGGGTACAAGGTTGCGGTCATCGACCAGACGAATAAGAGCAATGAAGCAGTTTACTGGAAAGATGAGTTTTTAAAGCTTAAGGTTAGAAATGATAACTACAATCAAACCAAGAACGTACTGGGCGTTTATAAAAGCTTTGTCACCGAGAAACTTGACCAGGAGTACGATATTACCAAAGCAGACAAAATAGACCTGCTGAACCGCTCTATGAAGTATTTCAAAGAGAAGGAAAGCTTTGATATGGATGAGTTTTCTAATGAAGTTATCGGAAGTAAGGAAGGGATCGAGTCTTTCAAAAACTATAAAAAGAGTTACGAGGAAGAATTTGAAACCCCTATTGCTGATAGTTTTGATATCTCAGGTGCTGCGGTTAAAAAGCAGGCCAAAGCCTTTAAAAGCGTCCTTAAACTGGATAAAAACTTCCATATCTATATTCATGGAAATAAAGAACTCATCGAGAAAGGTTTCGATGACGATAAATCCATGAACTACTACAAGGTTTATTTTAAAGAAGAAGAATAAGATTTACAAGATATATTCATCATTGATAGGCTTAACTGGCGCGGGAATTTTTTCTGCGCCAATCATTTCCAGTAAGTTGATCTCTATTGTTCTTGTAATCTGGTTTAAAGGTACTGAGGAAGAGTTATTCTCAAAAGGATCGATCAGGCTCATTCCATTGATCTGTGTAGATACAAAGACAAAACCAACCAGCCAGCCAATAAAGATAGCCCATACCCCTGCTTCATGACTCACTACTAAGGTCAGTGACACCACAAATAACCAGATAAAGACTTTGGTGAAATAATTATAAGTTGTCGGGAAAACCGTGTTTTTAATCCGTTCAGCTCTTCCCATATGATCGGAGAAATTAACCAGGAGCTTGTTCAGCTCCATGAAACGGAAACCATCAATCATTCCATCTTTACTGAGCTGTTGTAAATCTCTGGATTGCAAGGTTAGAATAGCATTGTGCACGTTACTATGGAGATTGATTTCCTGCAGATCAGCCTCATCCAGGTATTGCTGATAATTTTCATCCACCGCGTCCCTGAGTTTGGCTTTAAGGGCATATAAAAACCCAATATGGCGGCGGACCATTCTATCTTTTAATCCTTTAAATTCCTGGTCGCTGGTTTCATTCTGGGAGATATAGGTAATCACACTTCTGGCCCATGACCTGGAGTCATTGACTAAAGAACCCCATATTTTGCGGGCTTCCCACCATCGGTCGTAAGCCTGGTTATTATTAAATCCAATAAAAAAAGCTATCGCGGTACCTAAAACGGTAGGAATGATAGCTGGGATCTCAAAGTTATGTTTAATCAGGAACGCTCTGGTCAGATACGCCCCTGTGCAGGAAAAGATCATGATAAGGTCTACTTGCCAGGTATTTCTGAGAATACGGCTTAACCGGATGTTGTGTACTATTAGCATTAGGGAAATTTGCGTTTTGTGTAATGTACAAACAAAACGCAAATTTGTTTGCTAACCCCTATGAATAAAATGCTTTTTTTCTATTACAATACCCTCAATAATAAACCCTTAAGATATTCTCCTTCTGGAAAAGAAATTCTTACCGGGTGATCTTCGGGCTGATGGAATTGTTTGATGATCTGTACTTCTCTGCCTGCATCTAAGGCTGCCCAGGCAATAATCTGTTTGAAAGTTTCCAGATCAACAGCTCCTGAACAAGAGTAAGTAGCCAGAATACCACCTTTTTTAAGCAATAACATGCCCAGTCTGTTTAAGTCTTTGTAAGCACGTGCAGCTCTGTCTAAAGCAGACCTTGAAGGTGCATATTTTGGCGGATCAAGAACGATCACATCAAATAATCTTCCATCTTCTTTAAAAACGCGGAGTTGTTTATTCACGTCAGACTGTACGCTGGTTTGCTGATGTTCCATGAAGCCGTTTAAACCAAGGTTATGTTTTAAGGTTTCCATAGCCAGGGCCGAACTGTCCACACTGGTTACATGTTTAGCGCCGTGTTTTAAGCTATTTAAAGTGAATCCGCCACTGTAGCAGAAGCAATCCAGTACTTCTTTGTCTTTGGTATAGGCGGCAAGGATTTCACGGTTATCACGCTGATCGCAGTAAAAACCAGATTTCTGACCGTCTGCAATATTGATATGATAGCGAACGCCATTTTCTTTAACCTCGATAAATTCTGGCGGGGTTTCTCCCCAAAGTAAGCCTTGCGAAACTTCCAGGTTTTCGTGGGTACGTGCATTGGCATCACTTTTATCAAAGATCCCGATCGGGTTTAGTTCCGCAATTAAGATCTCAATCAGTTCTGCTTTAACATTCTCCATTCCTGCGCTCAGGATTTGTAAAGAAAGGTAGTCAGCATATTTATCAACGATTAGTCCGGGCAGGTAATCGGCTTCACTAAATACTAAACGGCAGGTATTTGTTTGCTGATCGCTCAGTAAATGTGCGCGGGAAGCAATTGCATCTTTCAATCTCACTTCATACCAGGCTTTATCAATAATGTTGTCTTCTTCCCATTCCAATAAACGCACTGCTACGCGTGACTGGCCGTTATAATAGCCATAAGCTAAGAAGGACTGGTCGGCTGCAAGAACCTTGATAACCTCTCCATTCAATGGATTACCTTTAACTTTATCTATAGCTCCTGAAAATACCCAGGGGTGTTTTTGGTGGACGGCTTTTTCTTTGCCTTTTTTAAGTACAACATCAATCATGTTACAAAGGTAACAAAAAGCAATAGTGAACATAGGGCATTATAAGCTGAAGATTCGTAATTTTATCGGTGTACAAATACGAGAGCGAATATGGAACCTATTGACTGGAATGATTTTGAGAAGGTCGAATTAAGAGCAGGCACAATTTTAGAAGTCCTGGATTTCCCTGAAGCCCGGAAACCGGCTTATAAAGTTAAGGTGGATTTTGGCGAGTATGGGCAGAAAATGAGCAGTGCACAGATTACCGCTCACTATACCAAAGAAGAGCTGGTCGGCAAACAGATTGTGGGCGTGGTGAACTTTCCTAAAAAGCAGATTGGCAAGTTTATGTCAGAATTTCTGGTTACTGGTTTTGCAGATGAGGATGGGAGTATTGTATTGACAACGCTGCTGGGAAAAGTACCCAATGGCAGTAAATTGTGTTAAAATAAATGAGTTATTATAATTTTTCTGAAGAAAAGGATCTGCCACAAGAAGATGAACATTATATGCGTCTTGCTTTGCAGGAAGCACAAATAGCTTTTGATCAGGAGGAAATTCCCATCGGGGCGATAGTGGTTTGCAAGGGCCGGATTGTTGGACGCGGACATAATCTTACCGAACAATTAAATGATGTCACTGCGCATGCGGAAATGCAGGCGTTTACGGCGGCAAGTTTAACACTGGGTGGTAAGTATCTGAAGGATTGCACGCTATATGTAACTGTGGAGCCTTGTGTGATGTGTGCTGGTGCAGCTTACTGGACACAAATTAGCAGGATCGTCTACGGGGCTTCAGAAGAGAAGCGTGGATTTACAAGTAAAAATGCTAATTTGCTGCATCCAAAAACGGTGACGCAAAAAGGAGTACTGGCACTGGAATGTGCACAGCTGATGAAGCGTTTCTTTGAGAACAAACGAGGGTAAATGACAAATTACTGAACAATACTGCACCTTGAATGTTATCTTTGTGGACCATTAATTTTTAAACTTAAATATACAATAATATGGCTTTTGAATTACCTGCGTTACCTTACGCAACAGATGCATTAGAACCGCATATCGATAAAACTACCATGGAAATTCACCATGATAAACATCACCAGGCTTATGTTACTAATTTAAATAAAGCTTTAGAAGGCAAACCTGAGGCTTCTCAAAGTTTGGAAGAAATCGTTAAAAACATTTCTAAGTTTCCTGCAGCAGTAAGAAACAATGGCGGTGGTCACTTTAACCACTCTTTATTCTGGGAAGTTATGGGACACAATAAAGGTGGTGAGCCAACAGGTGAATTAGCTGAAGCTATCAAAGCTGCTTTCGGTTCTTTCGCTGATTTCAAAACTAAATTCGCTGAAGCAGGTGCTACACGTTTTGGTTCTGGATGGGCTTGGTTAAGCGTTGGTGCTGACCGTAAATTAGTTGTTTCTTCTACACCTAACCAGGATAATCCATTAATGGATGTTGCTGAAGTTAAAGGTACTCCAATCTTAGGAATGGATGTTTGGGAACATGCTTACTACTTAAAATATCAAAACAAACGTCCTGATTATATCGCTGCATTCTGGAATGTAGTAAACTGGGATGCAGTTGCTGAGCGTTTCAAAAAAGCATAAGCTTTAAAGAAATCTTAAATTAAAAAAGGGCATGACTTAGGTTATGCCCTTTTTTAATTTAAATGTAAATCTGCCGGTGTTTCCTGGAAACTAATTGTTATTTTAGTAAACGATATACTGAATAACAGCCACTGATTTATGAAGTCTTTAATCCCCGTATTCCTTCTTATCCTTCCGCTTTTAAGCGCAGGGCAATCCATAGACAAAGAGCTGGTTAAAGAAACTGACCGGCTGGTTCCGGAGCTGCTGGAAGTTTATAAGGTCCCGGGACTTTCTGTTGCGATTGTGAAAGGAGATCAGGTGATCCTTTGTAAAGGGTATGGCTTATCGAATATAGAGAAGGATACTCCTTTTGATCAGAACACACCTGGGATGCTCGCTTCGGCTACTAAGTTTTTTACTAACCTGAGCGTTCTTAAAGCAGTACAAAATGGCATAGTTGACCTTGATTTACCTTTGAAAACTTATATTCCGGAGGTAAGATCAGACTGGCAGGACATTCCTTTATGGCGGTTGCTGAACCTGACTTCGGGTATTCCTTCAACAGAAAAAACTCCTTTTGATCAAATGAACGAAGAGCAGCAGAGAAAGCTGACTTCCCGCAAATATTTTGACCTGATTAAAGATATGCCACTGGATTTTCAGCCCGGAACAGACTGGCGTTATCAGCAAACTACTTTTGCCATGGTAGCGATGATTATCTCTGAGAAAATGGGTAAATCCTGGCAGGATATTGTACAGCAAAGTGTGTTTGACCCAGCGGGAATGAAACATACCCGTCATCTGGAACAAATTAGTAACCCTGCTGATTTACCTGTCAGTTATGAAGTGACAGGTGGGGGGATCTTACCTGCAAAATTCTTTTACCCCCTTGTACAAAGCACTGGCGCTGGCTATAATACCACAGCGAGTGATATGGCCAGTCTTTTTCTGGCACTCAATAGCGGTAAAATAGTTCCGCTGAAGCTGATTGAAAAAGAAGTTTTTGCTAAGAGCAGGATCTTTATACAAGACTCTGTTACCCATGAGGGCTATAGTATCGCTTCAGAGATTCAGCCTTATGGAGGCTTACCAACCATGGGACATCCTGGTGGGATGGGGATAGCCGTAATCCGCTATTCGCCAGATAAAAAGATTGGTGTCGCCGTGTTGGCGAATGAGAAAAATACACGGATAGCTGCTGTATTAACGGATCAGTTGTTAACTAGTTTATTGGGAGGAATTCCCCTGAAAAAACAGAAAACTAAGGTAGCCTATGCCATAAGAAGAGCATTGGAAAGAACTAAAGCTAATTCAGCGCAACTTTATAAGGAGCTGAATAAACATAGGGATACTTATGATTTTACGAATGCAGAAGCAGCACTGAATTCTCTTGGGTATAGTTTGCTTCGTGAGCACATGGAGGATGATGCGCTTAAAGTTTTTGAGTTAAATGCCTTGCAATTTCCCCGGTCTGCAAATGTATATGACAGTCTGGGTGAATTATACTTGAAATTGGGGGATAAAAAATTGGCAATCGTTAACTATGAGAAATGTCTTGCGCTAAACCCCAAAATTGAAACGGCATTAAAAGCGCTCAAAGAACTCAAATCAGGTAATTAAAATTGTTTTGCCCGGCTGGAGGTCAATAACCAACAGACGGGCGGAGCCTCACTAAATTCCTACAACATCCTTTTTCTTTTTCTGCTTCATCGCCTTTGGGATAACGGCCAAAATCTCTTCTTTAAGCGCATTCAGCATCCTTTTCTTAATGTAGTTCTTGTGCGTTACCAGGCTAATTTCCCGAACAGGCTCAGGAGACTTAAAGGTCCTTACTTTGCTGAGTTGTTTAGCGGTTAATTCTGTTAAAGCCAGCTCTGGCAATAAAGTGGCCCCATTATTCATATCTACCATACGGATCAGTGTCTCAACACTTCCGGTATTATAAGTTAAGCCCTGTAAACGGTTGTCTTTGGTAGACCTGCATATATTCAAAACCTGTGAACGCATACAGTGACCTTCATTCAGCAGCCAGATGTTTTCATCTTCCAGATCATTTGCGTCAATGTTTTTCTTCTTGAAGAGCTTGCTGTTTTTACTGATATAAGTAACGAAATTCTCGTAATACATCGGAATTTCTGTGATGGAATTGTCACCAAGCGGAGTGGCTAATATTCCACAATCCAGTACACCTGTTTTAAGGTGGTGGATAATATCTTCGGTGGTATATTCCCAGATCAATAGTTTTAAGTCTGGATATTTTTCCATCATGGAAGCAATGACCTGTGGCAATAGATAGGGGGCTACAGTAGGGATAATGCCTACTTTAAGTTCGCCCACAATATCCTGTTGCTGACTGCTGATGATTTCTTTGATTTTTTGACTTTCCTGAAGGACAAGGCGGGCCTGCTCAATAATCTGAGAGCCGATTTCCGTAGGGATAACTGGTTGTTTACTTCTGTCAAATATTTTAACATTCAACATTTCTTCCAGCTTTTGTACCTGCATACTGAGCGTTGGCTGGGTAACAAAGCACTTTTCGGCTGCGCCAACAAAGCTTCTGTAGGTATCTACGGCTACAATATATTCTAGTTGAACTAAGGTCATATAGCTAAAGTTTATTTTCTTTTACAAAGGTATAAACTTTAGCTATATGGACGCTTGCTAAAATTGACTAAATATGTTTCGCCATAAAATCCTGATAAGCGAGGTGAATTCCTTCCTCCAGTTCAACCTGATGTTTCCATCCAAGGCTATGCAATTTCGATACATCCATTAATTTGCGGGGAGTGCCGTCTGGTTTAGTGCTGTCAAAAGTAAGTGCACCTTCAAAGCCGGTTACTTTTTTAACCAGCAGTGCCAGGTCTTTGATGGTTAAGTCTTCCCCGGTACCGATGTTAATCAGGTGCGGCTCATTGTAATTTTGCATTAAGAAATAACACGCATTGGCCAGATCATCTGCAAATAAGAATTCACGCATCGGTGAACCTGATCCCCAGATCACAACTTCTGGTGTCCCGTTAACTTTGGCCTCATGAAACTTGCGGATTAAAGCAGGCAGTACATGAGAGTTCTGAGGATGGTAGTTGTCATTATAGCCGTATAAATTGGTTGGCATGACAGAAATGAAATTACAATTATACTGAGCGCGGTAAGCATCACATAATTTGATACCTGCTATTTTAGCAATCGCGTAGGGTTCGTTAGTCTCTTCCAGCAAACCTGTTAAAAGATATTCTTCTTTTAAGGGCTGCGGGGCTAATTTCGGATAAATACAGCTTGAACCCAGGAACATTAATTTTTTAACGCCTGTTTCATAAGCCTGGTGAATTACATTATTCTGGATAGCCAGATTTTCATAAAGAAAATCAGCTCTGTAAGTGTTATTTGCAATGATCCCGCCTACTTTTGCAGCTGCAAGGAATACATAGTCTGGTTTCTCTGCGACAAAAAAGTCTGTCACAGCCTGCTGATTGCGCAGGTCTAACTCCGAAGAAGTCCGGGTAACCAGGTTTGTATAACCTTCACTCAGCAATTTACGGTGAATAGCTGATCCTACCATCCCACGATGGCCTGCGATATAAATTTTTGCGCTCTTTTCCAATTTGTTCTGAGGTAATATTTCTGCAAAATTACGAATTAGGGACGAGGATAATCACGCATCTAAAATTAAAGAGACGCTGAAAAGATTAAATTGTATTTTTGCAGAAAAAATAATAATAGTGGGTAAAGATAAGTTAAGGAAATTTGCTGAAATTGATACCTTCCCGAATGTGTATCAGATGGAGGAAGGAATGGTGCTTCAAGGCAAATGGGCAGCGCAGCATTTTAAAAACGACAATCCGATAGTTCTGGAACTGGCTTGTGGTAAAGGGGAATATTCAGTAAATATGGCTAAGTTTTTCCCGGAGAAGAATTTTATAGGCATAGATTTAAAAGGGAACCGCATCTGGAGAGGTGCAAGGACCGGAGTAGATGAGAATATCAATAACCTGGCGTTTTTAAGGATACAAATTGAAGATATTGCAGCTTACTTTGGTGAAAATGAAGTAGATGAAATCTGGATTACTTTTCCTGATCCTCAGCCACAAGACAGCAGAGAAAAGAAAAGATTAACTTTTCCGGGTTTCCTGGACAAGTATAAAGGCTTTTTAAAACCAGGTGGTAAGATTAATTTAAAGACCGACAATGACGGCTTGTATGCTTATACGGTTGAAAAGGTGGCAGAGTTAAATTTGCCATGTTATAAAAAGACAGATCATTTATATACTTCAGAATTTTATGATGAAGTTTTAAAGATTAAAACACATTATGAAAGAATTTATTTAAAACAAGATAAAAACATAAATTACATTCAATTTTCTCTAGACTAATGGAACAATCATTTTATGAGCAGGTTTATGAAGTAGTGCGGTTAATCCCTAAAGGGAGAGTAACCTCTTACGGCGCAATTGCGAAAGCCCTTGGGGCGGGTAAATCTTCCCGCCTGGTAGGTTATGCGATGAACCATGCCCATGATGCTTTGCCTCCTGTACCTGCTCACCGGGTCGTGAACCATAAAGGTTTGCTGACCGGAAAATTTCATTTTCCAACCCCGGAACTGATGCAGGAGCTATTAGAGAACGAAGGACTGGTAATAGAGCAGGATAAAGTAAAAGACTTTAAAATCCATTTTTGGGACCCTGCATTAGAACTATAAACAGTTAGAACAATACAAATGCTGTAACCAGCTATTTAAATATGATATGGGTAAATTAGTAGAAGAATTTAATGACTATCGTTCTAAAATGAACGATAGGATCATGGAAACTGCGAATACAAACATCAAGCGTTTCTTTGCACTGGATACCACAACTTATGCTGCTGGGGCACTGGATGTGAAAAGTAAAGAAATGATGGGGCTGGTCGCTTCTATGGTTTTACGCTGTGATGATTGTATCAAATATCATTTAGAAAAATGTTTTGATGCAGGTGTGAATGATGCGGAAATTAATGAAGTATTTATGATCGCTAACCTGGTTGGTGGTTCTATCGTTATCCCGCATTACCGCCGCGCGGTAGAGTATTGGGATGAATTAAGCATGTAATCTGGCATGAGCGCAGCACCTAAAAGATGTGGTTGGTGTGGAACCGACCCCTTGTATATCAGATACCATGATGAAGAATGGGGTAAACCTGTTCATGATGACAAAGTTTTATTTGAATTCCTGATTCTGGAAGGCGCACAGGCTGGTTTGAGCTGGATTACGATTCTGCGCAGACGTGAAAGCTATCGTGCAGCATTTGCGGATTTTGATGTGCAAAAGGTTGCTGCTTTTACTGAGGAAGATGCTGCGCGTTTAATGAATGATACGGGGATTATCAGAAATAAGCTCAAGGTCAATTCTGCCATTAAAAATGCACAGCTTTTTATAACTATACAAAAAGAGTTTGGCTCTTTTTCCAACTATATCCGGGGATTTCTTCCGGATCAGCAGCCTGTAGTTAATCATTTCAAATCTCTTGGCGAGGTTCCTGCAAAAACAGCAATATCTGATGCCATTAGTAGTGATATGAAAAAACGGGGTTTCAAGTTTTTCGGAACGACGATATGTTATGCCCATATGCAGGCTACAGGAATGGTTAATGATCACATTGAGGGCTGTATTGCACGCTAAATGCTGGAGCTGGTTTATGATTTAGCAGAATACCTTAAACGTCCCCGCCTGGTTAGCATTCCTGAAAAGGTGGATAAGCCGTTTAGTTTATTACTGAAACTTGCACTGATCTGTATCATTGCGGGCGTTGGCTGCGGAATTTTATTGAGCTTGTTAATAGGACTGAAGCTGATCCCTGATCCGGGGCCATCTGTAATTGACCATAAAAAGATGTCAAAGCTCATGCTCTTTGTTATGGCTGTAATCTGGGCACCACTAACGGAAGAACTTTTTTTCAGAGCTCAGCTGAGGCGTTTTACAGGCAGTCTTGCTTTTATAGCATTGATGTGCGGCGTATTGTTAAGTGTTATCATTCAAACAGACTGGGCCTATGTGGTCAGCCCTTTTATTTTTATCATTTTATACGTGATCTACCGGTATAATCTTGCCCGGAGCCTCACTTTAAAGTTTGAATTCTGGGAACGTATCCTTCCATGGCATTTTCACCTGACTGCGATCTGTTTCTCCCTGATACACCTCAGTAATTATGAAAAAGGAATTAGCTTGTTGCCATTAGGAATACTGTACACTTTACCTCAGCTAGCTGTGGGGCTTGTTTTAGGGTATACCCGGATGAATTACGGGCTTAAATATTCGATGGCAGTTCATGCGATGTATAATTTCTTCCCTGTACTTTTATTTATATCAAAATACTAAAAATAATCGCAAATTAGGTTAGCTCATCTTCAGATGTTAACTTTGGACAGATTACCTGTCTGGTTAGCTGGCCGGGTTCAATATTGATAAAAAATAAACACTTATATAATGAAAAAACTTTTCCTGCTTGACGGTATGGCGTTGATCTACAGAGCGCATTTTGCTTTAAGTAAAAGCCCTAGATTTACTTCTACCGGTATCAACACCTCCGCAGTAATGGGCTTTGCCAATACTTTAATGGAAGTCCTGAAAAAGGAAAAACCAAGTCACATCGCGGTAGTTTTTGATACAGAAGCACCTACCGAAAGACACACTGATTTTGTAGCCTATAAGGCGCACCGGGAAAGTATGCCAGAAGATTTATCGGCTGCTTTACCTTATATCTTTAAATTGATTGAAGGCTTTAACATCCCGGTAATTACCAAGGATGGTTTTGAAGCAGATGATATTATAGGGACACTGGCTAAAGAAGCCGAAAAGGCAGGATTTACCGTTTTTTGTATGACTCCTGATAAAGATTTCGCACAATTGGTTTCTGATAATATCTTTATCTACAAACCCGCAAGAATGGGCAATGATATGGAAATTATCGGTGTTCCTGAAGTACTTGCGAAGTGGGAAATAGAAAACGTATTACAGGTTATTGATATTCTTGGTTTATGGGGGGATGCAGTTGATAACATTCCTGGGATTCCTGGAATAGGGGAGAAAACTGCGAAGCTGCTGATCAAACAATATGGCTCTATGGAGAACATTATTGCCAATGCAGAACAGCTGAAAGGTAAGCAGCGCGAAAACGTGATTGCATTTGCTGATCAGGGTATGATCTCTAAAAAATTAGCGACAATCATCCTGAATGTTCCTGTTGAATTTGATGAGCAATCTTTACTATTGGAAGAGCCAAGCAGAGAATTATTAGAGCCCCTTTTTGCAGAATTAGAGTTTCGTACGCTGGGCAAAAGAGTATTTGGGGATGGCTTCAGTATAGGTGATGCAAAGGCAAGCGGGTCACAGCAAACGGATTTATTCGGCAACGCTGTAGATCAGCCGGTCAGCAAACCCAAACCATTTGAACAATTGCCTAATTTATTCGAGCAGCCACCAGTTGGAAAAACAATTGCCGATACTAAACCTGATTATCAGCTGGTAGATACCGCAGAGAAAAGAAAAGTGTTAATTGATTTACTGCTTCAGCAGGAAAGTATCTCATTTGATACGGAAACAACCGGAATAGATGCGAACAGAGCAGAACTGGTTGGTCTTTCTTTCTGTATTGAGGTAGGAAAAGCATGGTATATTCCTGTTTCGGAAGATCAGGCATCAGCGCAAGCGGTGGTTGATGAATTCAGAGTTGTACTGGAAAATGAGAAAATAGGCAAGATCGGCCAAAACATTAAATATGATATTTTAGTGCTTAAATGGTATGGTGTAGACATTAAAGGGAAATTATTTGATACTATGCTGGCACATTACCTGATAGATCCTGATACGCGTCACAACATGGACGTGCTTTCAGAAAACTATTTAGGGTACACGCCAATTTCCATTACGACATTGATTGGCCCCAAAGGAAAGAACCAGGGGACGATGCGGGATGTCGCGGTAGAAAGTGTGGTAGATTACGCGGCAGAAGATGCTGATGTTACTTTACAGCTTGCCAATGTGTTCAGGCCCATATTGAAAGACCTGAATGCAGAAGAGCTGATCACCAATATCGAAAATCCACTGGTTTATGTCCTTGCGGATATGGAAAAAGAAGGGGTTAGAATTGATATGGATACTTTGATCAGCTATTCTAAAGACCTGGAAGTTGATATTCGCAGGTTTGAGCAGAACGTTTATGATAAAGCAGGGGTAGTATTCAACCTGGCTTCCCCAAAACAATTAGGGGAAGTTCTTTTTGATAAACTGAAGCTTGATCCTAAGGCAAAAAAGACAAAAACAGGTCAGTATCAAACCGGGGAAGATGTTTTATCAGGCCTGGCACATAAAAGTGATATTGTAAAAGATATTCTCGATTTCCGTCAGCTGCAAAAGTTAAAATCAACTTATGTAGACGCGCTTCCTTTGCTGGTTAATCCAAAAACGGGCCGTGTCCATACAAGTTACAACCAGGCAGTGGCAGCTACAGGAAGATTAAGTTCAAATAATCCGAATCTTCAGAATATTCCTATCCGCACAGAACGCGGCAGGGAGGTACGTAAGGCATTTATTCCAAGAGACGCGGATCATGTGTTGCTTTCTGCAGATTATTCGCAGATAGAGCTCCGTATCATTGCAGACATCAGTAAAGAAGAAAATATGCTGGATGCTTTTAATAAGGGAATTGATATTCACACGGCAACTGCGGCTAAGGTTTACGGAATTACGATTGAGGAAGTAGATTCTACGCAGCGCCGTAATGCGAAGGCTGTTAACTTTGGTATTATTTACGGCCAGTCTGCTTTTGGTTTATCTCAAAATCTTGGTATACCGAGAAAAGAGGCTGCAGAAATGATCGAGCAGTATTTTGCGCAGTACCCGGGTATCAAAAGATACATGACCGATACAATGAACTTTGCCCGTGAAAATGGCTTTGTAGAAACGATGATGGGCAGAAGAAGGTATTTAAGAGATATTAATTCGGCTAATCAGACGGTGCGTGGTTTTGCAGAACGAAATGCGATTAACGCACCGATACAAGGGTCTGCTGCAGATATGATCAAGATTGCTATGATTCATATTCATCAGGATATTAAGGATCAGAAGTTACAGTCAAAAATGACCATGCAGGTACATGATGAGCTTGTATTTGATGTGCTGAAGTCGGAGGTTGATGCGATGAAAAAGATTATCAGCCACCGGATGAAGACTGCCATCAAAACAACCGTGCCTATTGAGATTGAAATCGGCGAAGGGAATACCTGGTTAGAAGCGCATTAAAAAGCTGATTTTATAGCCATAAAAAAACCGGCATCTTGTAAAACAGGATACCGGTTTTTTTATGAATAGCTACTGAGGTTTCTTTCAATAACTTGTCTTAAAGTTGAATTGTTTCCCCTATTTCCGGTAACAATAATACTTTGCCTTCTCTTTCAAATTTTGCAACTGCATCCTTCGAATCAATCTCAATTGCAGGGAATGTGTTATAATGAACACCAATCACCTTGCTGCAATTAATATATTTGGTGGCAACTATAGCGTCATCCGCATCCATAGTGTAGTTACCTCCAATTGGCAGAATTGCATAATCTAAACTATACAACTCAGCAAGAATCTTCATGTCATAATTCAATGAAGTATCACCTGCATAATAGATCGTTTTTCCCCCGGTTTCCAATACGAAGCCAGCAGGGTTCCCGCCATAACTTCCATCAGGCATTGAACTTGAATGTGTAGCCCAGACCATACGTAATTTTCCGAAATCAAATTTAGCAGGACCATAATTCATCTGGTGAATATTAGTCAGGCCTTGTTTTTCTGCCCATGCAGCAACTTCAGGCATCGCAATGATTACCGCACCTGTTTGTTTCCCTAAAAGAACAAGATCGGCTACATGGTCACCATGTCCATGACTTACCAAAATATAATCTGCCTCAATTTTTGAAATATCAACAGCTGAAGCAAGTGCATTGTGCGTAATAAATGGATCAAATAGAAATTTCTTTCCATCAGCTTCTAAAAGGAAGCAAGATTGTCCGTAATAGGTGTATTTCATCTTTATGTATGTTTAATATTATTGGCCGAACATGCCGCCTAAGCCTCCAAGCATATCCTGGGTAGCAGCTTGCATTTCGGTTGCATTAACAGTTTCTGCCTGTTGCAGCACTTTATTAATTGCAGTTAAAAGTAGCTCCTCTACTTCTTCTTTATCAGCTTGTTTAAAGAATTCTTCATCGATTTCTATCGCTGTAATTGTTTTATTTGCTGTTGAAGTTACTTTGATCGCACCACTTTCAACTTCCGCCTGAACGTAAACAGTATCTAAACGTTTTTTTATTTCTTCAGCCTTTTGCTGAGCAGCCATTAATTTATCGAACATAATTATCTTGTTTTATGAAAGAACAAAATTAAAACAAATTGGTTTAGAAACAGCTTAAAAATGGAAGCATCTGTTTTTTGAAACAGGGGTGCAAGTACCTATTTAGCTCTTTTTTCTTGGTTTAGCGCGCACATACTGATCCACCCATTTGATTTCATCATCCAATTCAAAAGCGGCATGCAACGGGAAATAAGGATCTCTTAAAAGTTCTCTGGCTAACAGAATCAGGTCAGCTTTCCCTTCCTGAAGAATCTCTTCTGCTTGTTTTGCTCCCGTAATCAGACCAACTGCACCAGTTAAAATGCCTGTTTCTTTTCGGATAGCATCAGAGAACTGTACTTGGTATCCTGGAAAAAGAGGAATTTCCTGGTAGTGAATATTTCCGCCAGATGAGCAGTCAATCAGGTCCACGTCCTTTGTTTTAAGCAGCGCAGACAATTGAATTGAATCTTCTGGTGACCAGCCTTTCTCCGCCCAGTCAGTAGCAGAAATACGTACAAATAAAGGTTTTTCGGTAGTCCATACTTCACGTACTATAGCTACCACTTCTATTAAAAGACGTATTCTGTTTTCAAAGCTTCCGCCATATTCATCGGTACGTGTATTGCTCAAAGGAGAGAAAAACTGATGAAAAAGATAGCCATGGGCTGCATGAATTTCTATCACTTGATAACCAGCCTCTATACTTCTTAAGGTGGCCGACTTAAAATCAGCTTTTATCTTTTCAATATCATCGATAGTTAAAGCTGCCGGAGGTACATCATTTTCATTAAAAGGGATGGCACTTGGAGCAACAGTCTTCCAGCCTCCGGCTTTCTCCAGGATTTGTTTGCCACCATTCCATGGGACATCAAAACTTGCCTTTCTGCCAGCATGAGCCAGCTGAATACCTGCTATAGAACCTTGTTGATGAATAAAAGACGTAATGCGTTTCAGCACAGGGACATGTCCGTCAGACCAGATGCCTAAATCTCCTGGTGAAATTCTTCCGATAGGAGAAACTGCTGTAGCTTCCTGAATAATCAAAGCGGCTCCGCCAACTGCACGACTGCCTAAGTGAACTAAATGCCAATCGTTAGCGTAACCATCTTCTGCGGAATACTGGCACATTGGTGAAACAACAATCCTGTTTTTAAGGGTGATGTTTTTAATAGTTAATGGAGATAGTAAAATTGACATCGATGTATGTATTTATTAGCAAATAAACGATCACAATGTCAATTTGTTAGTTTGGAAATTGACACAATTAAAGATATGACAGAAAATCGATAATGAACATAGCGTTAGCGGTATATCGCTAGGAGGATTTCATCAATGCAGCATTAAATTTTACAAATAGCTTAAATAAGTCAGCAAATTCGGTTAGGGGTAATGTCTCAGGTATATCATCCACATCGTGGTAGGCACTTACTCCACCCTGGGTGTAAATAAAAAAGGCTGGAACACCTTTTTCGGTAAAGAAATAATGATCGCTGTTAGCGGCTTTATTCCGGGGGGTAATTTTGCTGAGATACTGATGCTGATCGTTAATTTTATTCAGCAAGGCGAATTCTTTTGGAAGAATAGTTGCATTGACTACAGTAATTCCCTTTTCTCCGGTTCCAACCATATCTACATTGATCAGGAACCTGATACTGGTTAGTGGAAGGGGAGGGAAGGTAGTAAAATAAGAAGAACCTTTAAGTCCGGGTTCTTCGCCAGCAAAACAAACGAAAGCAATGGTATAGGGGGCGGGGTTTTTAGCATAATACTTCGCTAAATTCAATAATAGTGCTATTCCGCTCGCATTGTCATTGGCTCCCGGAAAAAAAGTATGTGCTCCCATACCGCCTAAATGATCATAATGAGCTGTCAGCATGAGCACAGAATCCGGGTGTTTGGTCCCTTTGACCACGCCACAGATATTGCTGGTTATAAATTCAGGAATAACTTCGTTGTCGATGTCTACGTCAATAGAGTCTGGTTTGCTCGTGAGTGCTTTTTTGTTGATTTCAAGAACGGTATAGTCATTCGCCTTTTGTGCAACACTCCAGGTCAGCTTATCTTTGAGAATGACAAACATCCGCTGTGCGCGGTTCATAAAAATGCTGTCCTTTTGTTCAAGTTTCATGTTGCCATGCAGACCCTGGCTTGCAGGTTCAATAATGAAGTCTTTGCCCGGGACCAGCTTTTTCCCATTTACTGCAACTTCCATTTTTCCGGGAAAAGTATTCACGGGGTAAGAAAAATTCTGTCTGTAGTCATTTCCTTCCATAGGTTTCAGGCCTGCCTTTTTAAATTCATCACAAAGGTAAACCGCCGCCTTTGCCATTCCCTCTTTGGTATAACCTCTTCCCCAGAAATCGGGAGCGGCCATTTTATTAATTGTTTTTCTGGCTGCGCGTAAATCCTGTGCAGAGGTTATGGAGGTAAATACAAGAGGTAACAAGAGAAAGAAAAGGAGTCTTTTCATAAAAAAGGGATATTAGCTTATCAGGATAAACGTACAAATAAATAAATATCTTGCATTTTAGAGGTACAATCTGATTTTAAAATAGATTTACGGGATTGTGGTTGTGATTTTGTTGATTAACTTAGGGGATAAATTTGTAAATGTTGTTCAAGACCGGAATAATGAAAGTTACCAAATCGCTGTTTGTATTTGCAATGTTTGTAATCCTGTTCGTGATACAGGGCTGCGACAGCAGAGAGAAAAAGGTAGTCCGTACCTCTTATCTGGCGATTAAGGGAGCCGATACGGCTATTCTGAAACTGACGGTTACAGGAACGCAATTCATAGGGCAGTATGAAATAAACTATCATGGCAGTTTTAAAGATTCCGGAGACGTAAAGGGAGCTATCAAAGGCGATACTTTAATCGGAGATTATCATTTTCAGCATTACGGTCTTGAAAAATGGCTGAGAGGACCGATAGCTTTATTAAAGAAAGACGGAAGGCTGATTTTGGGTACAGGTACATTGGAAAGCTACCTGGGAATAAGTTATTTCAAAAGGGGTGAGCCGATTGATTATAGCGCACCGAAATTCATATTCCAAAAAACATATTAGTCCCGTATTTTTGAGCGGTGACCTCATGAGGTCCAAGGAGTTGATTAAATGTAAAAAAATAAAAAACCTGTTGCACAACTCGAAATTTATTTAAACCTTTACACTATTAATATTTTAAAGCGGGAATTATACAGAAAATGATCAAACAGATAATACATAAACTTTCAATCGTAACAGCAAAGAACATTGCTGCGAGAAGTTTATATATTGAACGTCTGGAGCCTGTCATTTATGTAACAACCAGCCGGCAAAATTATACACCCCGTATTTGAGTTAATTCTAACTCAATCCTGAGAATTTTATAGCTCCTCAGAACCAATTAATAAGAATATTTTATCTTTTTTTCGTTAACTATTAATGAATATAAACGATTTTATAGTGCAGGTTGCACTTCCTGAACATCGTGTTTTTGCAGAAGAAATCTGTGAAGAAATGGCTGAATCTGCTAAGGCACGAGGTACAGGTATCGCTAAACGCTCGCCTGAATATGTTGCAGGAAAGATGACTGAAGGTAAGTCAGTTATTGCTTTCCATAAAGACGGCTCCTGGGCTGGGTTCTGTTATATTGAAACATGGAGCCATGGGCAATTTGTGGCCAATTCGGGTTTAGTAGTCAGTCCTAAGTATAGAAAAATGGGACTTGCGCATACCATTAAATACAAAATCTTCGAATTATCCCGTCAGAAATATCCTAAAGCCAAGATCTTCGGTTTAACAACTGGTCTTGCTGTGATGAAAATTAACTCTGACCTGGGTTATGAACCTGTCACCTATTCAGAGCTTTCACAAGATGAAGAATTCTGGAAAGGATGCCAGAGCTGCGTGAACTTTGAGATTCTGAAAAGCAAAGACCGTAAAAACTGTATGTGTACAGCAATGCTTTATGATCCTGCGACGCAGAAACATGATGTAGCAAAGAAATTTGCCGAAGAGCTGGAGCGTAAACCTAAATTATACGAGCGTTTTATGCGCATTAAACAAAGATTAGTGCTTAAGCCAAAATCTTCGGATGACAAAGGGAGCTTAAAATCATTCTTATACCAATCAGTCCTATTTTTTAAATAATAACAACTAAAACGGTTATGGAAGCTAACAGGCTAAAAAGAA
The DNA here is from genome assembly GCF_003259615.1 of Pedobacter cryoconitis. Taxonomy (GTDB): domain Bacteria; phylum Bacteroidota; class Bacteroidia; order Sphingobacteriales; family Sphingobacteriaceae; genus Pedobacter; species Pedobacter cryoconitis. The sequence goes on from NZ_QLLR01000003.1 coordinate 266,260, forward strand.
ACGCAGGAAAGTCTCCCAACCACAAAAACACACATTGCTCATGAAAAAGAAAGTAGTTTTAGCTTTTAGCGGAGGTTTAGATACTTCATTTTGCTGTATTCACCTGGCACAGGACCGTGGACTGGAAGTTCATTCGGTTATTGTTAATACAGGTGGTTTTTCTGATGAAGAATTACAGGAAATCGAAAAAAGAGCTTACGCTTTAGGGGTGGCCTCTCATGCTGTAGTTGACGAGACTGCAAATTATTACGATGGCTGTATTAAGTACCTGGTATTTGGTAATGTATTGAAAAATGCAACCTATCCGCTTTCTGTAAGTGCTGAGCGCGTAAGCCAGGCTACTGCAATAGCAAATTATGTTAAAAAAATAGGTGCTGATTATGTAGCACACGGAAGTACCGGTGCTGGTAACGATCAGGTACGTTTTGATATGATTTTTAATATTATCATTCCTAACGTAGAGATCATCACACCGATCAGAGATTTGAAATTATCCCGCGAAGCGGAAATAGAATATTTAAGTAAACATGGAGTGGAGTATAGTGCTGAAAAAGCAAGATATTCTATCAACAAAGGTTTATGGGGTACATCGGTAGGAGGAAAAGAAACTTTAACTTCTAACGAGACTTTACCAGAAGAAGCATGGCCAACACAGGTTTCTGAAACGAAAAGCCGTAAAATCGAACTTACTTTTGAAAAAGGGGAATTGGTTGCCTTAGACGGTGAGCAATTAGAACCAGTAAAAGCAATCCAGAAATTACAGGCAATTGCACAACCATATGGTATTGGTCGTGATATTCATGTGGGAGATACAATCATTGGAATTAAAGGCCGTGTAGGTTTTGAAGCAGCTGCCCCGATGGTTATTATTAAAGCACACCATACTTTAGAAAAACATACTTTAACGAAGTGGCAGTTGTCATGGAAAGAGCAATTAGCTTCTTTTTATGGAAACTGGCTGCATGAAGGTCAGTTCCACGATCCGATTATGCGTAATATCGAAGCTTTTCTTGCGGATACACAACATACAGTGAGCGGAAAAGTATTTGTAGAGCTATTGCCTTACAGATTCCAGATTATCGGTATCGAGTCTGCGCATGACCTGATGAGCAATAAATTCGGCAGCTACGGAGAAATGAACAATGCGTGGAGTGGTGAAGATGTTAAAGGGTTCTCTAAAATATTTGGCAACCAGGTAATGATCTGGCATAAAGTGAACGGAAATGAAGATTAAAGCAGGTATAGTTGGCGGTGCCGGGTATACCGGTGGTGAAATGCTGCGCCTGCTGATTAATCATGATGGCGTAGAAATCGTATTTGTACACAGCAACAGTAATGGTGGAAATCTGATCTCAGACGTTCATACTGATCTTTTAGGAGATACTGACCTGCGTTTTACGGATGAACTTTCTTCTGCCATAGACGTGCTTTTTTTATGCGTGGGCCATGGCGATGCAAAGAAATTCCTGGCTGCAAACCCTATTGCAGCCGGTATTAAAATAATAGATCTGAGCCAGGATTTCAGATTAGCTGAAGCTGCGGGGCAGGACTGGGTTTACGGTTTACCTGAATTAAACAGAGATCGTATCAAAACCGCGAACTTTATTGCAAATCCGGGTTGTTTTGCAACTTGTATTCAGCTGGCCCTATTGCCACTGGCAGCAAAAGGATTATTGAAAAGTGAAGTTCATATCAATGCAACAACGGGGTCAACAGGTGCAGGACAAAGCCTTGCGGCAACTTCTCATTTTAGCTGGCGTAACAATAATCTGTCTGTTTATAAGGCTTTTGAACATCAGCATCTGAATGAAATCGGAGAAAGCCTTTTACAGCTGGATGGTGATTTTAACCAGGAGCTGAACTTTATCCCGCAACGCGGAGATTTTACCAGAGGTATTCTTGCTGCGGTGTATTTGGAAAGCGATTTAACGGCTGAACAGGCACAAAAGCTTTATGAAGACTATTATAGCGGACATCCTTTTACACATGTCAGTCCAAAGAATATTGATCTTAAACAGGTCGTGAATACGAATAAGGGATTGGTACATGTAGAAAAACATGGCAATAAATTATTAATAATCAGTATGATCGATAATCTGTTAAAAGGAGCGAGCGGACAGGCGGTACAGAATATGAATTTGATGTTTGGATTAGACGAACGGCAAGGGCTGAAACTTAAGGCAGCTGCTTTTTAAATCAACAAACCCGCCTGTTTAAACAGGCATTGCAATCAAATTATTTTATGAATCTCCTGAGGTGAAAGCCTGGGATAAAAAGCTTTAAAAAAGATGAACTTATTCGATGTATACCCTTTAAATGATATAGAAATTGTTAAAGCCTCTGGGCTTGCCGTATGGGATGCCAATGGGCAGGAATACCTTGATCTTTACGGCGGACATGCCGTAATTTCTATCGGTCATACGCACCCTCACTATGTAAAACGTTTAACAGACCAGTTGAACAAAGTGGGATTTTACTCTAATTCAGTGAAAATACCTTTGCAGGTGGAACTTGCGGAGAAACTGGGTAAAGTTTCAGGAAAGACTGATTATCAGTTATTTCTTTGTAATTCTGGTGCTGAAGCAAATGAAAATGCTTTGAAACTGGCTTCTTTCTATAATGGAAGAAAAAAAGTGATCGCTTTTAAAGGAGCTTTTCACGGCCGTACTTCCTTAGCTGTTTCAGCAACAGACAATCCTAAAATTATTGCACCAGTAAACAGTACGGACAATATCGTTTTTCTTCCTTTCAATGATGAAGAAGCTTTGAAACAGGCTTTTGCAGCTTATGGAGAAGAAATCAGCTCGGTGATTATTGAAGGTATACAAGGTGTTGGCGGAATTAAAGAAGCTTCTGTAAGCTTCCTGCAATTGATCCGCACATTATGTGACCAATACAATGCCGTTTATATCGCTGACAGTGTTCAATGTGGTTATGGCAGAACAGGTTTATTTTATTCTCATGATTATGCTGGTGTAAATGCCGATGTATATACCATGGCAAAAGGAATGGGAAATGGATTTCCTGTAGCAGGAATTTCTATTGCGCCTAAGTTTACAGCATGGCATTCCATGCTGGGCACTACTTTTGGCGGGAACCATTTGGCTTGTGCAGCTGCATTAGCAGTTTTGGAAGTCATGGAAGAAGACCAGCTGATGGAAAATGCAGCAAAAATTGGGGATTATTTAATTACTGAACTTCAAAAGATCGAAGAAATCCGTGAAGTAAGAGGACGCGGTTTAATGATCGGTATTGAGCTGCCTGAAGAACTTTCACAAGTTAAAAAGAACTTGCTGTTCAAGCAGTTTATCTTCACGGGGGAGGCTAAGCCAAATGTAATCAGGTTATTGCCTGCATTGAATTTGACCAGGGCACAAGCAGATCAATTTTTAGAAAACTTTAAAATTGCTATAAAAGGATGAACCAGTTCACTTCAGTCAACGATGTTGAAGACATCGGCCAATTAGTAAAGGATGCACTTGCTTTAAAGAGCAATCCTTATGCAGACCAGCAGTTGGGGAAAAACAAGACGCTTGGACTTGTTTTTCTGAATCCAAGTTTGCGTACCCGCTTAAGTACCCAGAAAGCCGCCATTAACTTAGGAATGAGTGTAATGGTGATGAATATGGATAAAGAAGGGTGGGCACTGGAAACTGAAGACGGAGTGGTCATGAACGGAACTACTGTAGAGCATATTCGCGAAGCAGCTGCGGTAATGGGACAGTATTGCGATATTCTGGGCTTACGTTCTTTTCCAAAACTGGTAAACAGGGAAGAAGATTACAACGAAGATTTCTTTAACAAGTTTATCAAATATTGCAGTGTTCCTGTAGTGAGTTTAGAAAGCGCTACCCGTCATCCTTTACAAAGTCTGGCGGATCTGGTAACTATTAAAGAAACCTGGAAAGGCGCGGCTAAACCTAAAGTAGTTTTGGCCTGGGCACCGCATATCAAGGCTTTGCCACAAGCGGTTCCTAACTCTTTCGCAGAATGGATGTGTAAAGCGCAGCAGGAAGATATGCTTGATTTTACAATTGTTCAGCCTGAAGGATATGAACTTTCTGAAGATTTCACACCTGGTGCTCACATTACGCATAATTTGCAGGAAGCATTAGCGGATGCAGATTATATTTATGTAAAAAACTGGTCTAGTTACAAAGAATACGGTAAAATACTTCCTTATCCGGAAGGGTGGATGCTGAACAATGAACTTCTAAAAGGTACAAATGATGCGAAGGTAATGCACTGTTTACCTGTTAGAAGGGATCTGGAACTTTCATCTGAGGTATTGGACGGGCCAAATTCATTAGTTGTCCATGAGGCGGGAAATCGCTTATGGGCAGCACAGGCAGTTTTGAAAGGTCTGTTACAAAAGCTATCTTAGGGAGCCTGATTTAATTCATAAAATCAGGCCTCTATTGGCTTAATAACCGTTAAAAACCTAAGAAATCTTATGAAAAGGCTCAATCTTTTATTATGTGCACTTTGCTTTTCCGCACTCTCTTTTGCGCAGCAAAAAACTGTAGATAGCTGGACTGATGGTAAATTTGTTACTGTCAATGGAGCTAAATTATGGGTAGTTACGGTTGGGCAGGGTGATCCGGTCATTTTTATTGCTGGGGGCCCTGGTGGTGCACATCCTGGCTTAAGAAGTTTTGATCCTTTAGCGGATGCAAATCATCAGCTGATTTATTTTGACGGGTTTGGGAGAGGAAAATCAGACACTGCAAAAGTGGTTTCAGACTATAGCCTGCAAAGAGATATTGAAGATATAGAAGGTTTAAGAAAGGCATTAAAACTTAAAAAGGTATCCCTTTTAGGGCATTCTTACGGAGGATTAGTTGCCCAGGGGTACGCCATTAAGTATCCAGATAATGTAAGTCACCTGATCCTGGCCAATACTTTTCACAGTTATGTGATGTGGCAGGAAAATGATGACAATTCTAACCACGAGATCAAAACAAATTATCCGGAAGTATGGGCTGATCTGATGAAAATCAGAGAGCAGGGGGCTGTTTCAAGTGATGCTGCGCATCAGGAGATTTACGGGAAAGTTCCTTATGGATTTTTATATGCTTATAATCCTGGTCAGTTCGTTGCCAGGGGCAGAAAACCTTATCCAAATAGCATGAATACCAAACTATACTATCAAATGGTAGGCAGGGACGGTGATTTTTATGTGGGAAGTGATATAGGAACTTTTGACTTCAGAAAACAGTTGAAGGATTTAAAGATGCCGATATTAGTGATTGGCGGCCGGTTCGACAGAGTAGCTACACCGTGGATGATGGTAAAGTATAAAGAATACTGTCCGCAGGCGCAGTTTGTAATGTTTGAAAAATCTGGTCATAATCCACAGGTAGAAGAACCAGAAAAAGAATTTCCTATCATCAATGAGTTCCTTAAGAAATAAAGTATGAAGCAGTTAACGGTTATAAAAATAGGTGGAAATGTAATTGATAACTCGGAGAAGCTGCACCAGTTTCTTGTTGATTTTACAGCTTTGCCAGGAGATAAAATCCTGATCCATGGAGGCGGTAAGATTGCCACAGAATTAGGGACCTCCCTGGGAATTGAGCCTAAACTGGTTGATGGCAGAAGAATTACAGATATTGAAACCCTGCGCGTAGTCACTATGGTTTACGCAGGGCTGATTAATAAAAATATGGTTGCGCAGTTACAGGCCAGAGGATGTAATGCGATTGGATTAAGCGGGGCAGATGGCAATGTGATTAAGGCGGTAAAGCGCCCGGTTAAAGAGATAGACTTTGGTTTTGTAGGTGATCTGGATGAAAATTCTGTCTCTGTAACGACATTGGATAGTTTGCTCAAAAGTAAACTGATCCCTGTTTTATGTGCGATTACGCATGATGGAGATAGCCAGTTACTGAATACCAATGCAGATACTATCGCTTCGGCGGTTGCTGTTGCAATGTCTTCGGTTTATGAAACACGCCTGGTTTACTGTTTTGAGAAAAAGGGTGTTTTACGTGATGTAGAGGATGAAACTTCGCTGGTAACAGAGATCAAAAGAGAAGATTTTGAACGTTTGCAGACCGAAGGGGTAGTTTCAGGAGGGATGATCCCTAAATTACATAACGCATTTGAAGCCATCAGACAAGGGGTTAAGGCAGTCTATATTGGCAAAGCAGATGAGTTACCGCAGATTGATACACAGGGTTTTGGAACCCGATTAATAGATTAATATGGGACAGTTTAAAGGCAAGATAGCGATACTGGGCAGTGGTAATATTGGAATTTCACTGGCTAAAGGATTAGTTAAAGCGAATTATGTGCCGGCTGGTGCAATCACTTTAACCAGGAGGACTTTAAGTCATTTAACAGGGTTTGCGAACCTTGGTTATCAGATCAGTGCTGACAATGCTGCGGCTGTAGCAGCTTCGGATGTGATTGTTCTGGCTGTTTTACCACAGCAACTGAATCAGCTGATGGAAGAGATTTCTGGTACGATTGATATTAAGCGTCATCTGGTGATTTCTGTGGCTTCAGGAGTAAGCTGTGCGGCAATCCGTGAGAAACTGGGAGAGCAATTAGAAGTTATTCGTGCCATGCCCAATACAGCTATCGCTATTGGGCAGTCTATGACCTGTGTAGCTGCAGACCGTGCTTCGGCAGAAAATATTACCGAAGTAACCAAAATGTTTGAAACGGTTGGTGCTGTAGTTAAAATTAATGAAGACCTGATGACTGCTGCAACTGCTTTGTGCGCTTGTGGTATCGCTTTCTTTTTAAGAGGTATCCGTGCCGCTTCGCAAGGTGGTGTGGAAATTGGTTTCCATGCAGATGAGGCGCTGAAAATGGCTGTCCAGACTGCAAAGGGAGCCGCGGATTTACTTTTGCAGATGCAATCGCATCCAGAGCAGGAAATTGATAAAGTAACTTCGCCAAAGGGATGTACTATTGCTGGCTTGAATGAAATGGAGCACAATGGGTTCAGTTCATCCCTGATTAAAGGCATTAAGCTTTCGGCTATAAAAGCCGGGGCATTATATACAAAAGAATAAATTATGATAGAGACGCTGCAAAAAGATAGTTTGGAATTGTTGAAGAATCTGATCAGTATTCAATCTTTCAGTAAGGAAGAGGATAAAACTGCTGATCTGATCGGGCAATTTTTGCAGGAACGAGGAGTTAAAATACACCGTAAGCTGAATAATATCTGGGCTTACAATCAGCATTTCGATGCGGGTAAGCCTACTGTACTTTTAAATTCGCACCATGATACGGTAAAGCCAAACTCAGGTTATACGAGAGATCCTTATGCGCCGAAAATAGAAGATGGAAAGTTGTATGGACTGGGAAGTAATGATGCAGGCGGCTGCCTGGTTTCCCTGATTGCTACTTTTCTGTATTTCTATGCGCAGGAAGATCTGGCTTATAATATCTGTTTAGCGACAACTGCCGAAGAAGAAATATCAGGAAATGACGGACTGGAATGTATCATTCCTGAGCTTGGGGAACTGGAATTTGCTATTGTTGGTGAGCCTACAGAAATGCAGCTTGCTATCGCTGAAAGAGGATTATTAGTCCTGGATTGTACGGTGACCGGAAAAGCTGGTCATGCGGCGAGAGAAGAAGGTGACAATGCAATTTATAAAGCATTGAAAGATATTGAATGGTTCAGAAACTACCGTTTTGCAAAAGTATCTGAAGTATTCGGGCCTTTGAAAATGTCGGTAACGATCATCAATGCGGGTTCTCAGCACAATGTAGTGCCTGCAACTTGTACGTTCACTGTGGATGTGCGGGTTACTGATGCTTACAGCAATGAAGAAGTATTGAGAATTATCCGTACCAATGTGGATTGCGATGTCAAGGCACGTTCTGTCCGGTTAAAACCTTCCTCAATTGATAAAGGGCATCCGCTTGTGCAGTCTGGTATTGCATTGGGCAGAACGACTTATGGTTCGCCAACAACATCAGATCAGGCTTTATTAAGTATTCCTTCTGTAAAGGTAGGGCCTGGTGATTCAGCACGTTCCCATATGGCGGATGAATATGTATTCGTTAGGGAGATTGCTGAGGGAATACAATTATACATTGATATGCTTAAACCGGTTATCAACGGGAAATAACATTTGCTCTTTAGAGAGCGTTTTATAATTTATAATAGACAATGAAGATCTGGCAAAAAAATATAGAAGTAAATAAAAGTATTGAGAGTTTTACTGTAGGACAGGACAGGGAGCTGGATTTACAAATGGCGGCTTTTGACGTACTGGGTTCTCTGGCGCATGTAGAAATGCTGGAAAGTATCGGTTTACTGACTGCTGCTGAGCTTGCTGAAATACAAAAGGAGCTGAAGAATATTTACGCTGAAATTGAAGCTGGAGAGTTTAAAATTGAAGATACAGTAGAGGATGTACATTCACAAGTTGAATGGTTACTGACGCAGCGTATCGGTGAAGCGGGTAAAAAGATTCATAGCGGAAGATCACGTAATGACCAGGTTTTAGTAGATCTGAAATTGTTTTTCAGAGATAGAATTGAAGAAATGGTGAGTAATTCTGCAGTCTTGTTTCAGCAGTTAATTACCTTAAGCAATATACATAAAGATAAGCTACTGCCCGGTTATACACATTTGCAGATTGCAATGCCTTCTTCTTTTGGACTTTGGTTTGGCGCTTATGCAGAAAGCTTGGTGGATGATATGGAAATGATGCTGGCAGCCTGGAAGATCTGTAATAAGAATCCTTTAGGTTCTGCTGCGGGTTATGGCTCTTCTTTTCCGTTGAACAGAACAATGACCACCAATCTTTTAGGTTTTGAGAACCTCAATTATAACGTGGTTTATGCGCAGATGGGCAGAGGGAAAACGGAAAGGATACTGGCCCAGGCGATGTCTTCTGTAGCAGCTACGCTGGCCAAAATGGCAATGGATGTATGTTTGTTTATCAACCAGAACTTTGGTTTTATCAAGTTTCCTGATGAACTGACTACCGGTTCAAGCATTATGCCGCATAAAAAGAATCCGGATGTATTTGAGCTGATCCGTTCCAGATGCAATAAGATTCAGGCCTTACCGAATGAGATTGCTATGATGACAACTAATTTGCCTTCAGGCTATCATCGGGACTTGCAATTATTGAAAGAGAACCTTTTTCCTTCGATCGTTTCTTTAAACGAATGTCTGGAAATGACAACATATATGTTACAGCATATCACGCTGAAGGATGATATATTGGCAGATAAGAAATACGCTTATTTGTTTAGTGTAGAGGTGGTTAATGATTTGGCTTTAAAGGGTGTTCCTTTTAGAGAAGCTTATCAGATAGTGGGAGAGACGATTGAAAATGGTACCTTTGTGCCAGGAGTTCAGGTAAATCATACGCATGAAGGGAGCATAGGAAATCTGTGTAATCCGGAAATTGAAACGATGATGGAAACTATTCTCGACCAGTTTAATTTTGAAAAAACCAAGTTAGCTATTCAAAGTTTGCTAGCTTAATTCTAACCATTAATAAATTATAAAACATGAATGTATCGGTATTAGCAAACTCACTTATTGGATCAGAAATCATTAAAATTGGTAATGAGGTCAATGAACTGAAGAGCAAAGGTGCTAAAATTGCAAATTTAACTATCGGTGATTTTGATCCTTCAATTTTTCCTATACCTGCAGGGCTTAAGGCTGAAATTGTTGATGCTTATAATCATAATCAAACCAACTATCCACCTGCTGATGGTATTTTAGCTTTACGCGAAACGATTGTAGACGTATTAAAGGACAGGTATGATCTTGACTTTAAAACAAATGAAATATTGGTTTCTGGCGGTTCCCGCCCTTTGATTTATGCAACTTATCTTGCCTTGATTGATCCGGGGGATAAAGTTATTTATCCTGCTCCATCATGGAATAACAACCATTACTGTCACCTTTCTTCTGCGGAAGGAATTGCTGTGGAAACCACTGCGGAAAGCAATTTTATGCCTACTGCTGAACTGTTAAAACCATACCTTAAAGGCGCTACCTTATTGGCTTTATGTTCTCCATTGAACCCAACGGGTACAATGTTTACGAAAGAGCAGCTGGAAGAAATCTGTGATCTTGTAATTGCAGAAAATAAATCAAGAGCAGAGGGAGAAAAACCATTGTATATCATGTACGATCAGATCTACTCTTTATTGACTTTTGGTAAAGAGCATATCAACCCGGTTAGTTTGCGTCCCGAGTTAAAAGATTACACAATTTATATTGATGGGATCTCTAAATGTCTTGCAAGTACTGGTGTACGCGTAGGCTGGGCTTTCGGGCCGGATAAAGTGATCGGTAAAATGAAAGCTTTATTGACGCATATCGGTGCCTGGGCACCTAAAGCTGAACAGGTAGCGGTTGGTAAATATTTTGCTGATAAAGGACAGGTTGATCAGTTTTTAGGTGAATTTAAAACTCAGATTCAGGATAGTCTTAATGCTTTGTATGAAGGTTTTACCAGCTTAAAAGAAGAAGGTTTTGCAGTAGACGCGATTGCACCTATGGGAGCAATTTATCTGACATTGAAAATCGACTATATTGGTAAAACTACTGCAGATGGCGATTTACTAAAAGATAGTACTGATGTGAATTCTTACCTGATTAAAGAAGCTCAGGTTGCGTTGGTGCCATTCTCTTGTTTTGGTACAGACGAAACTAAATCATGGTTCCGTGCTTCGGTTGGTGCTTGTTCACTGACTGATATTCAGGAAATGATCCCACGTGTTAAAGCTGCGTTAAGCAAGTTGAAATAGTATTCTATACTTATTTACAAGGGGTATTCTGGTTTGCAATGTTTTGCGGATTCAGGATACCCTTTTTTATTTGGCAATGGGCACGCTGGCTTTAGCTAACGGGCTGGTTGCGACTGTATTTTTTACAACAACTTCTGAAGTCTGATCAGCACTGATGGTGAAAGTGAGTATCATCATCACAAATACAGGAGCTAATAAAAGGATAAATGGTGATATGTTGAATAGAGATTTCATAATATTTCGTTTTGTTGAAACAAATAGAATGAATTAAAAAAACCTGCTAAAATGTTTTATACCAAGTGTATATTATCGTAGACGAACGGTTTAATTATGGAATAGAGGCCGTTTTTCGCTTTTTTTGGCATTGGTAGGATAAAAATGCCAGTTCGTCGAAGCCAGGATATAAAAAAGGGCTGTAACGGTTTTTCCGCTACAGCCCTTTCTGGTTTATTTTTGTTTATTTGAATTCAGAAGTCTTATGGAATTCAATATCCGGATAATCTCTTTTAGTCATATTGATCATAAAGTCATTGTCTGCAAGAAAAACAGGGTTTCCGTCTTTATCTTGTCCGATGTGCTGACCTTTACGCTTTACAAATTCTTCCAGTTTCTTCTTATCTGTAGAAGTTACCCAGTTTGACCTGCTGTAGCTCAACATACGGAAGTGTGCTTTCGCGCCATATTCATGTTCCAGTCTGAATGCAATTACTTCAAATTGTAATTCCCCAACAGCACCAATAATTTTCCTGTTTCCTGGTTGTTGCGTGAATAGCTGGGCAACACCTTCTTCAGTGAGCTGTTGTATGCCTTTTTCAAGCTGTTTGGTGCGAAGCGGGTCTTTGTTTTCTACTTCCTTAAATATTTCAGGAGAGAAGCTAGGAATGCCTTTAAATTGCAATTGCTCTCCTTCAGTCAATGTATCTCCGATTTTAAAGTTTCCGCTGTCATATAATCCGACAACATCACCTGGCCATGCTTCTTCTACAATACTTTTCTCATTGGCCATAAAGTCCATTGGGTTGGAAAACTTAAGTTTTTTCCCCTGACGGGTATGGAAATAGAATTTGTTCCGTTCAAACTTACCGGAACATATCCTTAAGAAAGCAATACGGTCACGGTGTTTAGGGTCAAGATTGGCATGTATTTTAAATACGAAACCGGAGAAGTTTTTCTCTTCTACCAGCACTTCTCTTTGTTCGGCTTCTCTGCTTCTCGGGCTTGGTGCGATATTAATGAAGGTGTCTAACAATTCTTTAATACCGAAGTTATTGATAGCACTTCCAAAAAACACAGGGGCAAGCAGGCCTTCTGTATACATACTTTGGTCTAAGGTACCGTAAACGCCTTCTACAAGTTCAAGATCGTTTTTTAATTCTCCAAGTTCCTTTGGTTTAAGGAAATTATTCAGGTTCGGATCATTCAGATCGCTGACCTCTATAACCGGATCAGCAATTTTTGTTTTATCAGGTTCAAACAGGTTCAGGTGTTTATTGTAAATACTGTATACACCTTTAAACGTATGTCCTTGTCCGATTGGCCATGATAACGGGCATAAACTGATATTCAGTTTGTTCTCGATTTCATCCAGCAGATCAAAGGCATCTTTACCCTCGCGGTCCATCTTATTGATAAAGATAATTACGGGAGTGTTCCGCATCCGGCATACGGCCATCAGCTTTTCTGTTTGTTCCTCAACACCTTTTACACAGTCTACAACAAGGATTACGCTATCTACTGCAGATAAAGTTCTGTAGGTATCTTCCGCGAAATCTTTGTGACCTGGTGTATCCAGAATATTGATGCGTTTATCTTTGTATTCAAAACCCATTACTGAGGTCGCAACGGATATTCCACGTTGTTTCTCAATCTCCATAAAATCTGAAGTACTGCTTTGATTGGCTTTGTTACGCTTTACGGCACCAGCGGTATTAATTGCTCCTCCAAACAGCAGAAACTTTTCAGTTAATGTTGTTTTTCCGGCATCCGGGTGACTGATAATGGCGAATGTTTTTCGTTTTTCTATTTCGGGGTGAATCATAAAGGGTTAAGCATATTGCTTGATGAGGCTGCAAAGATAATTATAATATATAAAATAAAAACCGGCCATTATAGCCGGTTCTTATTTTATCGTGATTAATTTCTTCCTGATCTGGAAGTTTCACCTCTTTGAGTAGCATCACCACCGCTTCTTTGCTCTTGTGAACGTTGCTGCTGTTGCTGTTGACGTTGTTGATCCTGCTGCTGGCGTTGCTGCTGCTGTTGCTGCTGCTGCTGGCGTTGCTGCTGCTGTTGCTGCTGCTGTTGCTGTTGCTGCTGACGTTGTTGATCCTGCTGACGTTGTTGTTGCTGTTGTTGCTGTTGCTGCTGACGTTGTTGATCCTGCTGCTGGCGTTGTTGTTGCTGTTGTTGCTGTTGTTGCTGTTGTTGCTGACGCTGCTGCTCTTGTTGCTGGCGCGCCTGGCCATCACGTTGCTGTTGCTGACGTTGTTGTTCCTGCTGCTGTTGTTGTTGCTGCTGCTGTTGCTGCTGACGCGCCTGGCCATCACGTTGCTGTTGCTGGCGTTGTTGTTCCTGCTGCTGTTGTTGCTGCTGACGCGCCTGACCATCACGTTGCTGTTGCTGACGTTGTTGTTCTTGCTGCTGCTGTTGCTGCTGACGCACCTGACCATCACGTTGCTGTTGCTGCGCGGCATCACGTTGCTGACGTTGCTGATCTGGATTTGCTGTTCTGGATGTATTTCCTGCCCTTGAACTGTTGTTATCCCCACGGCCTGAACGATCAGTATTTCCACTTACAGGTACACCTGCATCTGTTCTTGATGGAGCGGTATTTCCTGTTCTTGAAGTGTTGATATCGCCTCTTCCTGAACGGTCAGTACTTCCGGTTCTTGGATTATTTACATCCGGCCTAGTGGTGCTGGTATTTCCTGATCTTGAAGTATTAATATCTCCTCTTCCTGAACGATCAACAGCCCCTGTTCTTGAACCGTTTGCATCACTTCTTCCTGAACGGTCAGTTGTTCCCGGCCTTGTAGTGCCATTGTCAACTCTTGAAGTTCCACCAGTTCTTGACCTTGGATTGTATATATTGATATTATTATTTGAAATACTTGTTCTTCCAGGTCTTTCTGAACGGGAAATATTGTAAACCCTTACATCCCTGTTCGTTGCTCTTCTTATATCATCAGCCCTTGGACCTGTATAATAAGTATTTCTGTCCCCGCGACCATAAGTATTGTTGATAATCGTAGTACGATTAATGATAGTTATGTTTCTGCTTGAATAACGTGGATAGTTGTTGCTGTAGATACTGCGCTGAGGAATAAAATTCCACCAATTATTAGGTGTATTATATCCGCCACCACCAATATTGATGTTAATATTGATGCCAGGGCCTAAAGGAGCCCATCCATAATATCCCGCACCGCTTCTCCAGCTAACCCATGCAGGGCCCCAAACAGTATCCGGAATCCAAACCCACTGATTGAACCTGTTGTTTACCCAACGGCCATAGTGAAACGGAGCCCATCCCCAGTCGTAATCCGATACCCAGGTATTTCCATATTCAGTCATTGCCCAGCGGCCATCGCTGTAATAAGGTCTGAAGTCATCCTGATTTACATCAGGTCGCCATACATTTCCATATTGAGGGTCCTGTATCCAGGTTCCATAAGGAGATAATTCATCATAAAACGACTGCAGTGAGATATCATCGTATCCCTCCTGAGCCATTGATTGCTGTGCTGTGCAGCCGAACAAGAGCATAAGCCCCAGTAATGCAGCTGGAAATTTGATCATGTTTTTCATTTGTGTGTATTTATAATATAACCTAACTTATATCTATGAGTAAAAAAATATACAATGGTTTAACGTTTTATGTACAAACTTAAGGATCAAGGAGGTTATACTGGTAAAAATTACATACGGGAGACACGGGATTTATAAGCTGTAAATGGCTAAACTTAAATATTTAGATTCTTATTTTCTCTTTCCAAATATTTATTCTTTTCCTTTGTAACTCCAAGCTAATGCAATCTGCAGGAGTAAATGCTAAAATTTAAATAAATTAATACTGTTCATTAAAGCCCTTATAGCCGCTAAAACGGTGTAAACGGAATTCATTACAGTACTACATAAACTATACCAAAAGATAATAAATAAATACGAAATGAAAAAAGGTGTATTATTCCTGATTCCTGTTCCATTGGCAGAAAATGCCTCTGCAAAGTCATTCACTCCATATCTGATTGATACGATCAATGCTATTGATACTTATATTGTAGAGAATGAAAAAACTGCCAGGAAGTCTCTGAAAGAGGCAGGCTTAAAAATTCCACAGAGCGATTTAACCATTCATGATTATGGTAAACATAAGAGGAATGACTCTATGGTTCCTTATTTTAAAGAATTAATGACTGGAAAAGATGTAGGTCTGATGAGTGAAGCAGGTTGTCCCGGAGTAGCTGATCCGGGTGCTGAAATCGTGTCTGAAGCACATAAACGTGGAATTAAAGTCGTACCTCTGGTAGGCCCTAACTCTTTGTTATTAGCGCTGATGTCTTCAGGATTTAACGGACAAAGTTTCACTTTCCACGGATATTTACCTATTGACAAAGTGGAAAGAGTAAAAAAGATTAAAGAACTCGAGCAGCTGGCTGAAAAGAATAAACAAACTCAGTTATTCATTGAGACTCCTTTCAGAAACAATCACTTATATGAGGATATTATAAAAAATACAGCAGCAAATACGTTGTTATGTGTAGCGAGTAATATTACAGGAGAAGATGAGTATATCAGAACACAAAGCATTGGTCAATGGCGGCAGGAGAAGATAGATCTTCATAAGAAACCGACTATATTCTTAATCTACCGTTAAACAGCTGTTTAACGATACATATTTTTACTGTCCATAAATGCGATTACATTTTCAGGGACAAGGAACTGAATATTTTTATTGTCATTTAAAGCTTGTCTGATAAAGGTCGATGAAATCTCCATCTGAGGTGTTTCTGTCAATGTAATCGAAGGATGGTTAATCCATTCAGTCACGTCCGATCCCGGTCTGGGATACACATAAATAGCATAGTTCTTCAGCAGAACTTCATAATTCTTCCATTTTTTCAAAGAAGCCAGGTTGTCGGCCCCCATAATCAGCACAAATTCTTTAGCAGGATGTCTTTCCTGAAGATAGGCAAGGGTATCAATCGTATAAGAAGGCTGGGGCAGGTTAAATTCAATATCGCTTACCTTGAGCTGTTCTGCCGGTTCAATTGCTAACCGGGCCATTTCAAGTCTGTCATACATATTACCAAGCCCCTTTTTATTTTTCAGTGGATTCTGTGGAGAAACGACCAGCCACACCTCATCCAGATCGGTGAAATTAGCCATATAACTGGCTATAATCAGATGCCCTGCATGAATAGGGTTGAAAGAACCAAAAAATAAACCTGTTTTCGCCATTCTTTTGATTTCAGCTTCTTATTGATTAAGAAAATCAGTAACTAATTTTTCTGCTTCTGCACAGGCAGTATCCAGATCGAAGTTTTTAAGGATTACATCAAACTTATCTGCGTATTGCAGCTCTTTCTCCGCTTTAATAAAGCGCTCCTGAAGTTTTGATTCACTATCAGTACCACGACCGCTTAAACGCTCTTTTAAGACCTCCAGAGACGGTGGCTGAACAAAGATCGCTAATGCGTCATCTTCGTATTTACGCTTTAAACGCAAACCGCCTTCTACGTCAATGTCAAAGATCACATGTTTGCCTTCATTCCAGATTCTTTCGATTTCTGAACGTAAAGTACCATAGAAAGTTCCATTATAAACTTCTTCGAATTCTACGAATTCCTGGTGCGCAACTTTATGTAAGAACGATTCCTTAGAAATGAAATAATAATCATTTTCATGTTTTTCATCACCACGTAATTCCCTGGTTGTTGCTGATATAGAAAAGCTTAGTGATGGAAACTTCTCCAGTAAATGTTTAACGATTGTTGTTTTTCCTGCGCCCGAGGGAGCGGAAAATATAATGAGTTTGCCTTGTATCATTGGTGTGTAAATCTTGCCGACGTATTAAATTACGTTTAACAATTGTTCTTTAATTTTTTCTAATTCTTCTTTCATACCTACAACTAATTGCTGTATCTGTGCATCATTTGCTTTTGCACCCATGGTATTGATCTCTCTGCCTATTTCCTGAGAGATAAAACCAAGTTTTTTACCATTGGCATCTTTACTTTTTAAAGTCTCAGTAAAATAGTCACAGTGGCTTTTAAGACGAATTTTTTCTTCCGTAATGTCAAGTTTGTCTATATAATAGATTAATTCCTGCTCTAAACGGTTTTGATCAACGTTAACCTTTCCTGATACCTCTTCTAATAATTGGTTCAGTTTTGCCCTGATATGAGGGATTCTCAAAGGAGCTAAAACTTCAATCTGAGAGAAAAAGCCGAGTATATTTGTAATTCTAAGTTCCAGATCCTGTTTTAATGCAGCACCTTCAGTTTCTCTGAACTGGTTGAAACTAGCTAAAGCTGTGTTAAATGTTTTTTGTAAAATATCCCATTCACCTTCATTAACCACTTCTTCAGTATAGCTGATTACGTCTGGAAAATTTAATACAGCCTGAAGAAGGTTATTTGAATTTGCACCTAAATCAATGTTAATTGCTTCTAATTGTTTGTAATATTTGCTCAGTAAAGCCGCATTGATCGTTGCACCTTTAAGGTTTTCTTCACTGCGTTCAATATTGATAGAAACATTTACTTTTCCGCGTTCAATATCCTTGCTGCAAACATTACGCAGTAAAAGTTCTTTATCTGCATATGCCCTTGGGAGTTTTAGATTAAGCTCTAAAAACTTACTGTTCAGGGATTTTATCTCTACGGAAAACTTTGTATTTTCCTGATCTGTAGAGGCCAGGCCATAACCTGTCATTGATTTTATCATGTGCAAAGATATAATTTATTGTTAAAATGAGAGCCTATTTTAAACAGGCACTCCTGAAGATATGAATTTTTTAACGTGTGAAATAGCATTTATAAAGTCATATGGCAATTTATGCTATGGCAGATTGGCAAACAATAGTTAAATTTACTGCATGCACCACAGAACAATGATCCGTACAATCCAGAAAAGTTTAATGGTTTTCACGTTTACGCTCGCTACCGTAACTGTTGCTTTCGCGCAACAGGATTTTCAGTTAAATGGCGTGGTTATGACAAAGGGGACCACTACACGTATTGCAATGGCACAGGTGACAAACCTGCGGACAAAGTTCACTGTTAGCAGTAATGACCTGGGCCTTTTCCAGGTGAAAGCGAACCTGGGGGATACGCTGGTTATCTATAAACAGGATTTTTCAGATAAGGAAATGATTGTTTTATCTAACAAAGATCTGATTGTTTACCTGGATAATGGGGCAGGGACAAGTTTACATGAAGTAAATATCAGAGGTAAGTCTAAAAAAGCAGAACTGGATGAGCTTAAACAAGACTATCGGGACAAAGGTTCTTTTTACGCCGGAAAACCACCTTTACTCTCTTATATTTTTGCTCCGATAACTGCTTTGTATGAATTATTCGGGCGTACACCTAAAAATGCCAAACGATTTGGGAATTATTATAACAGGGAAATGCAGCAGACTCAGATTGACGGGTATTTCAATGAATCCCTGATTAAAAAGAATACTGAATTGAGTGGTAAAGAGCTGGAAGACTTTATGTTAAACTATCGTCCTGATTATCAGAAAGCAAAAAACTGGACGGAATATGATGCAGTTAAGTATATCAGGGATACCTACAAGAAGTATACAGATACCGTTAAAAAGAAATAAATAAGCTTGTTATTATAAAGACAATGCCTCACAAGCTTTTTCTGCAGCTTGTTTCTCCGCATTTTTCTTGTTGTAATCTCTTCCGATACCAAAGCTTTCACCATCAATTACTGCTTGTATAGTGAAAAGTTTAGCGCTGTCGCCTTCACTGTTTTCCATCATTTCAAAGGTAATATCTTTTGCATGACGCTGACACCATTCAATCAGTTTACTTTTGAAGTTGGTTTCTGTCAGTTCGAGCGTATGAACGTCGATATAAGGCTTGACAATACGTTTAAGTAACAATTCTTTGGTAAAATTATATCCTTTGTCCAGATAAACGGCACCTATTAATGCTTCAAAAGCATCACCCAGCATAGAGTGGTGTTTAGTCTGCATATTGACCATTTTCTGATCGAATACAATAAGCTGATCAAAGCCCATTTTGCGGGCAAGCTGATTCAAATTAACCCTGTTGACTATCTTAGAACGCATTTCCGTAAGAAAACCTTCTTCTTTGTAAGGGTAACTTTTGAAGAGTAATTCTGCAATAACAGCGCCGAGGATGGCATCACCCAGGAATTCCAGGCGTTCATTACTGCTCCGACTTCCATTTTTCAATACTTTAGCCACAGACCTGTGCCTGAATGCCATTTTATACAAAACGGTATTTCCAGGCACAAAGCCTAACATATTTTTCAGCTTTTTTATAAACTCTTTATCAGGCGATAAGTACAGTTTATATAGGTCAAATAGGGGCATTAATTTTATTAAAATCGATATTTCGTGACGTTTTACTCTTTGTATTTTTTGAAAATTACTGACGCATTATGACCACCGAAACCAAAAGTATTGCTTAATGCAGCACGTACTAATCGTTTTTGCGGTTTGTGAAAAGTAAAGTTCAATTTAGGATCAAAATCAGGATCGTCGGTGAAGTGATTAATTGTTGGAGGTACGATGTCGTTTTGTACAGCAAGAATAGCAGCAATGGCCTCAACAGCACCAGCAGCACCTAAAAGGTGACCAGTCATTGATTTCGTTGAACTGATATTCAGTTTATACGCGTCTTCACCAAATAAATTAACAATTGCGCTTGTCTCACTGATGTCTCCCAGCGAGGTCGATGTTCCGTGAACATTGATATAATCAATGTCTCCAGTTGTCAACCCTGCGTCTCTTAGTGCATTGGTCATCACCATTTTAGCACCTAATCCCTGAGGATGCGGAGCTGTAATATGATTTGCATCTGCACTCATTCCACCACCAACTAATTCAGCATAGATTTTAGCGCCACGTGCTTTTGCATGCTCCAGTTCTTCCAGGATAATGGTTCCGGCACCTTCTCCTGCTACAAATCCATCCCTGTCTTTATCAAACGGTCTGGAAGCAGTTGACGGGTCGTCATTTCTGGTAGAAAGCGCGTGCATTGCATTGAAACCGCCAATCCCAGCTTCATTAATAATAGCTTCAGACCCACCGCTGATAATCACATCAGCCATATTCAGGCGTATGTAATTGAAAGCATCGATCATTGCATTAGTTGAAGAAGCACAGGCAGATACGGTAGCAAAGTTAGGACCACGTAAGCCATATTTTATGGAGATATGGCCAGGGACAATATCAATAATCATCTTTGGAATGAAGAACGGATTAATACGGGGAGTTCCATCGCCCGCAAAATAGTTTCTCATTTCTTCCAGAAACGTCTTGATACCACCAATACCAGTACCCCAGATAACGCCAATACGATTGGTATCCATTTGCGAGAAATCAAATCCCGCATCTTTTACCGCTTCGTCTGTTGATGCTATCGCGTATTGCACAAAAGGATCTAATTTACGAGCTTCTTTCTTTTCTAAAAAGTCTTCAGGATTGAAGTTTTTCAGCTCGCAGGCAAATTTTGTTTTGAATTTTTCTGTATCAAAACTTGTAATCGGCGCAGCGCCACTCACCCCTTTTAACAAATTATCCCAGAATTCTGGGATAGTATTGCCAATTGGAGTGAGTGCACCTAAACCTGTAACTACTACTCTTTTTAATTCCATTTATACGGATTATACGGAGGCCGTATGTTCTACTTTACGTTTTTCTCTAGATAAGCAATTGCTTGACCAACTGTACCGATAGTCTCAGCTTGATCATCAGGAATCGCTACATTGAATTCTTTTTCGAATTCCATGATAAGTTCTACAGTATCCAAAGAATCTGCACCTAGGTCATTAGTGAAAGAAGCTTCTGGGGTAACCTCGCTCTCATCCACACCTAATTTTTCAACGATAATAGCCTTAACTCTTGAAGCAATATCAGACATAATGTTATAATTTAATGGGTTAAATAATTCAGTGCAAAGAAAAATAAATTCTGACACATTTCAAATGTTTTTATTTCTCTGTCAATTTTAATGTTTTTATTTCAAATGATAAAGCAAAATTAGTTTTATAATTTCGTATCCTAAAATATATCTTACTAAGCTGCTTTGAACAAAACCTATTTAAAACTTTCTCTGGACCTGGATTTTGTCTTAATCGCAATCACAGCGTCCTTAAAGGATTATGTACTGTGTCATAAGATCAATACAAGACTCAATTTAAATTTTGAAAAAGTCGAAGATCATGAGGTGTTTTTTAACGTAGACGAGCCTCCTTTAGCATTTTCGAAGTATAATTTTTATGTGGAACAGGGTGATAATGATTTTTTTATCCTCAGTAACCGCAGTAGTGAGGGGTTCTTGATTCCTGAAATGAATAAAGTTGATTATTTTATGATTATTCAGGGATATATTGATAAAGAAGATCTGGATTATATTATTTCAGGTCTTAATAAACTACCTGATATTCAGGTAGCTGCGCAGATTGATCCGCTCAAATTAAAATCAAATGAGAATTTGGTAATATAAATTTTATATGTAAGGTGTATTAAATACACTATATTTGAATCTAACATTATTTAGTTAAATAACAGAATCAACCAGGCTAACAGTGGTTTTTATAGCTAAAACCTTCTTTTGTTAGTCGTAACAAATAAAATAACTCAAATGAAACCCTTTCATTCCAGAACAAAAATTGTAGCCACGCTAGGTCCGGCCTCAGCAAAACCAGACGTTTTATTAAGCATGTTTAATGCAGGACTAGACGTTTGCAGACTTAACTTTTCACACGGTTCACAAGCTGATCACCAGGAAGTCCTGGATACGATCCGTGCAATCAATAAAAAACACAACTATAATGTTGGTATTTTAGCTGATTTACAAGGCCCTAAAATTAGAATCGGAATCGTTAAAGATGGTGGTATACACTTAGTTAATGGAAGTCGTACAATCATCACAACTAAAGA
The DNA here is from genome assembly GCF_003259615.1 of Pedobacter cryoconitis. Taxonomy (GTDB): domain Bacteria; phylum Bacteroidota; class Bacteroidia; order Sphingobacteriales; family Sphingobacteriaceae; genus Pedobacter; species Pedobacter cryoconitis. The sequence goes on from NZ_QLLR01000003.1 coordinate 288,158, forward strand.
ATGTATAGGTAACGAAGAACGTATTTATATTACTTATACCAGCTTTCCTAAAGATGTAAAACCAGGTGAAATCATCCTTTTAGATGATGGAAAACTGCAAATGCGTGTGATTGAAACGAATTATGAAGATGAGGTTGTTTGTGAAGTTGTTCACGGTGGTATTTTAACCTCGAGAAAAGGTGTAAACTTACCAAACACTAAAGTTTCTATCCCTTCTTTAACTGTAGAAGATCGTAAAAACCTGGAGTTTGTATTAGAAAATGACGTGGACTGGATCGGTCTTTCGTTTGTTCGTAACGCTGCAGACATCATCGAATTAAAAGATATTATCAAACAAAGAGGTAAAAGTGCAAGAGTAATTGCTAAAATTGAAAAACCTGAAGCGATTGATAACATCGATGAAATTATCGCAGTTTCTGACGGTATCATGGTTGCCCGTGGTGACCTTGGTGTTGAAATGCCAATGGAAGAAGTTCCTTTGTTGCAAAAAATGATCGTTCAGAAATGTATTGCTGCTTCTAAACCTGTAATTATTGCTACCCAGATGCTGGAAAGTATGATTACTACACCAAGACCAACACGTGCTGAGGTGAATGACGTTGCAAACTCTGTATTGGATGGTGCTGACGCAGTGATGCTGAGCGGAGAAACTTCAGTAGGAGAGTTTCCACTGATTGTTATTGAAACGATGCAGAAAATCATTCAGAACATCGAAACAAATAACTATCCGTTCCACGTAGAGAAAGCTTTAAAAGCTGATTCTGAAACTTTCTTAAGTGATGCAATTTGTGATTCTGCTTGTATTTTAGCAAGCCGCACGAATGCTGTAGGTATCGTTTCTATGACAGTGAGCGGTTATACTGCTTTCGAAATATCTGCACACAGACCAAAAGCATTGACTTATATTTTCACGAATAACAGACAATTGCTAAATACTTTAAGTTTAGTATGGGGTGTTCAGGCTTTCTTTTATGATAAGTTTGAGAGTACTGATGAGACTATTTTAGATGTAAACAGTCTGTTGGTTAAAATGAAACTGGTCAAAAAAGGAGATACTTTAATCAATACTGCTGCAATTCCTATGGAAAGCAAAGGCAAAACGAATATGGTAAAAGTTACTGTTATCGATTAATTTATAAAAATCAGGCAGGCTCAGGTTTAACAATCAAAAAAAATACTACTTTTGCACTCCCCGAATTGGAGAGGTGTCCGAGTGGTTGAAGGAGCACGCCTGGAAAGTGTGTATACCTCAAAAGGGTATCGAGGGTTCGAATCCCTCTCTCTCCGCGAGATTATAAAATTACAAAAACGCTTTAAGCTAATGCTTAAAGCGTTTTTTTGTTTCGGCTTCACAGCCACCCTCCGGGGGGATTCACTTGTCGTTTTGATCATTTACAGGTGTGAATCAATGATTTATAAACGTACTTCAATAGCCGTATGAAAATATCTTTTGGCATCAAGATAATAAGCAAAGGAGGCAGTTCCGCCATAAGTCATAGAGAGGCGGTCTTTGATGTTTTTTAAGCCAATACCATGACTTGGGGAACTGTTGTTATTGGATTTCTGATTAGCTGTTTCAATACGCAGGATTGAATTGCTGCAGGTTATTTTAATTTCTGCAGGATTATCCGGGTCATTTAACAGACCATGTTTTAAAATATTCTCTGTCAGGGTCATCAGGACCAGGGGAATAAACGGAGTAGAAAGTGCTTCTGGAGAATAAGATAACTTCAGCTGTGCTTGATTCACCTGTCTTGCCTGATGTAAAAAGAGGTAATTCTCTATCAGTTCAATTTCTTTTTCAAGTTTTACAAAGCCAGCTAACGCTTCCTCACTTAAAGCATACTGCATAATAGCGGATAATGACACAATATTTTCTGCTGCCTTTGGTGCCGTTTCCTGTGTCTCCTCATGTAAATACGCTAAAGTATCAATCAGGAATTCCGGGCTGATCTGGGACTTTAGGAAAGCATTTTGTGTTAACACCAATTCGTTCTTGATTTCTTTCTGTTGTATCAGGTTTTTGAAATGCTGCTGTTCCATTTCTTCTAATAACTGTGTCTGTCGCCAGCTGCGCGTTAAAAAATAATATCCAGTACCATATCCTATAAAATATATAGATCTGTATAAACTCTTGATCAGCTTATCGGAAAGTTTAAGCCAGCTCGCATAATCCTGAAAATCATTGTAAAACAAGAGTTCACAACCTATTTTTATCCCTATGTAGAGTGCTAATTCCAGCAAGATTAAAAATAGCAACCGTAATTTATAAATATTGTCCCGATCGTCCAATGTATATTTTAATATACTTAAATGGGCATAAAACAAGGAAATATTCAAAGTATTGTAGAAAATAAAAATATCTAATGTTGTGCCTTTTCCTGTAAGCATCATTACCACAGCCAGTTCATAAACAGTATAAATGCTCCAGACTAAAAAATGATATTTGTACTTATTCAGAAAACTTAACAGGCGGTCATTCATAGCTTATAATTGCACTTTAGTGTAAGTATGGAAATAACTTTGTGTGTCAAGATGGATACTGAATACTGCCTTTTCGCCGTAAATAGCGATTAGCCTGCTGCTAATATTTTCCAGAACCTTTGTATGGCCAGTATCGGGAGACTTTATCGAGCTGATATTAGAGGTTTCAATTGATAACACAGAATCTGCATAAGTTATCCTGATCTTTGCAGGCCTTAATGCGTCATCAAGCTGACCATATTTAATTATACTTTCGGTTAGAGACATCAATATCATAGGAATAAAAGGAACAGCTAAAGCTTCTTCATTGTAAGATAGCTTTAATTGTCTTTTCAAAGGTTCTCTCGCCTGGTATAAACTAAGGAAGTTCTCCACAAGTCTGATCTCTTTTTCCAGTTCCACAAACCCGGGGTCCACTTCTTTACTTAAAGCATATTGTATAATATCAGATAAAGATAATATGCTTTCAGCGGCTTTTGGAGCCAGTTTACGGGTTTCATTGTATAAGAAGCTTAAGGTGTTAATTAAAAAATGCGGATTAATCTGAGCTCTTAAAAATGCGTTTTGAGTCATTACGAGTTCATTCTTAATTTCTTTTTCTAATAAAATTGTTTTAAGCTCCTGCTGTTTCATTTTCTCTACCAGCTGTTTTTGTTGCCGGTTGTGTATTAAAAAATAATATCCGGTGCTGGTCCCTATATAATAAACTGCCATCCAGATTCTGCCGAGTATATAAGGCTTGGTAACGAGCTGGTCCATTGATTGTGGCGGACCAGCATAGATCTGCAGATATTTTGTTGCAACGGCTCCAACTATGATGTAACATGTAATTTCGATTACAGTTAATATTACCAGGCTATATTTAAGAAATTTTCTGGAAGAGTTGAGTGTGTATTTCAGCAGTACATGTGCATGAAAATAGAAAAGAAGGATATAAAAAAAATTAATTACAATATACTGTTTGACAGGATAGAATTTGCCTAAAGCATTAGCTACTATCAATGTCTGGTAGGCTATATAAATGCTCCAGACCAAAAAATGATACTTGTATTTATTAAAGAAGACAAAAAGTATATCTTTCATTTGAATGGGTTAAGGAATTAAATTTGAACCATGATCGCGGTATGAAAATATCCTTTGGAGTCGAGGTGATAATCGAAAGTAGCCATTTCACCATAAGCCAGTGAAAGGCGTTCTCTGATATTCTTTAAGCCAATGCCGTGACTGGGAATATTGCTGTTAACAGCTTCCTTATTCATCGTTTGGATGTGCAGGATTGAATTTTCATAAGTTATTTTAATTTCAGCAGGGTTGTCCGGATCATCCAGCTTACCATGTTTTAACATATTCTCAGTCAGGGTCATTAGGATCAAAGGAATAAATTCTGCGGGCAGACACTCCCGGGAATAAGAAAAACTTAACTGTGCCTGGTGTACTTGTCTTGCCTGGTGTAAAAGAAGGAAATTCTCTATCAGGTTGATTTCCTTTTCTAATTTCACCAATCCGTCTGAAGCCTCCTTACTTAAAGCATATTGCATAATGTCTGTTAAAGAAAGGATACTTTCTGCCGCCTTTGGAGCAGAGACACATGTTTTGTGATAAAGATGATCTAAAGTGCTGATTAGAAAATCCAGATTGATCTGTGCTCTCAGAAAGGTATTTTGTGTGAGTACCAGTTCGTTCCTTATCTCTTTTTCCTGAATCAGTTTTTTAAGCTCTTGCTGTTCCATTTCCTCTGCCAGCTGTCTCTGCTTCTGAGCGCGTGTCATAAAATAATAAAAGGTACTGTAGCCCGTAAAATAAATGACTTTATACAGTATTGGAATCATACCTTTCCACTTGGGGGAATAACTATTTAAAGCAGTGTGTGAAATATATTTCTGGACAAAGACTAGTAAATTAAATATTATATAGGTTGCTGCTGCTAATTCTATCAGTATTAAAAATGCTATGCCGATTGAATGAAGTCTCTTTTTACCTTCTAAAGTATTTTTTAATATTACCTCTGTATGGAAATAAAATAAAAAAATATTAAGTGCGGCATATAAAAGCAAAAAACCAGCCCTAAAGGAGGAACCAGTACCTACCATATCCAGTACAACTTCAAAAGCACAATAAATACTCCAGACCAGGAAGTGATACTTGTATTGATTAAAGAAAATTTTGAGGTGATCTTTCATACTTTAAAATTGTACCCTTATAGCAGTATGAAAATAGTTCGATGAATCCAGGTGGTAATTGAAAGATGCTTTTTCTCCATAAGCGAGGAGTAACCGGTTATTAATATTTGTGAATATAGTTTCATCACGATCGCCCCGTTTCTCTGGACCTTCAAAACTCGTGGTTTCAATAGATAAAATTGAATACGCATGTACTATCCTGATTTCTGCAGGCTTTAAGGGATCATCCAGCTGGCTATTTTGTAGAATGGTTTCAGTAAGTGCCATCATAATCAGCGGAATAAAAAGGACAGATAACACCTCACTGGTATAAACTAACTTTAATTGCATCTTATAAAGTTGCCTTACCTGGTATAAACTAAGAAAGTTCTTGATTAATTTAATTTCGTTTTCCAGTTTCACGTAGGGAGAGGATACATCTTTATTTAGCGCATATTGCATGATCTCTGACAGTGACAATATATTTTCCGCGGCCTCCGGCTCTATTTTCCAGGTTTCATTGTATAAATAGCTCAAAGTATTAATTAAAAAATGCGGATTAATTTGTGCCCTGAGAATTGCATTTTGTGTTAGCGTAAGTTCATTCTTAATTTCTTTTTCCCACAAGATTTTTTTAAGCTCTTCCTGTTTCATCCTTTCTACCCGCTGCCTTTGCTCTTGATGCTGTTGTAGGAAATAGTAACCAGTAGCGATCGCTATAAAAAGAAAAAATCGCCACACCCTCCTGTAATAATATATTCCGTCATGAATATCCAGCGCAGGATTTTGAACACCAATTTGCTTGTAGATATGAATTTCTATAAGCAGCTTAATGATACAATAAGCAAAAAATTCAAGCAGAATCAATAGTGGTAAACTATACCTGAGCAGCTTAATGTTGGAATTTAATGTGTATTTCAGTAATACGTTTGCATGAAAATAGAACAATAACAGACTGATGATATAGGCAAAAACATATTCTTTATAGGAATAAAGAATAAAGCCGCCCTGCCATACCATAATCATTTCATAAGCAATGTAAATGCTCCAGAACAGAAAATGATATTTGTACTTATTAAAGAAGACCACCACCGGATGAAAAACTGCCATTTAAAGAAGCTTATTGCGGTCTGGTGGGTTTTATCCTTGCAGATACTACCGTATTATTCTTCACATAATCAAAAAACGATTTTTTATAAGTGTTTCCTATCGGAATTTGAACCCCCTTAGCCATAATGATCAGGTTGCCCTCTATCATTTCTATCTTATTTCTTGCGATCACAAATGATTTCTGCACCTGTACCAGGTTATTGAGCTGATTTAAAGTCTGAAGAGCCTCTTTTAACGTTAGATAGGTGATAATACTATCCTTATCCGTATGAACAATGATATAGTTATCCCTTGCTTCGAGATAAACTACCTCTTCAGGGCTAACCTTGATAATCTTATTCATTACCCCGGTTTTGATAAATATCTCTGACTTGGCAACAGGCTGAACAGGGACTTTACCAATTTTCCGGATGATCTTCTCTATGGCTACTGTGAATTTTGGGAAGGTGATCGGCTTAATAATATATTGATCCGCCTCCAGCTCGAATGCTTCTACCGCATATTGATGATACGCAGTAGTAAAAATCAGGAAGCGCGCCTTTGGACGAAGTATCTTAGCCAGGTCCATTCCCGATATACCTGGCATATTTATATCCATAAAAAGGATGTCTATATGGTCCTCCTCTGTTATTTCTGCCAGCGCAGTGATCGGTTGAGAATAAACTTTAAGTAAATGGAGATTGGGCATGTTTTGAATGTGATCAGTCAGCAATTCAATAGCATGATTTTCGTCCTCTATAATAACACAGTTCAGCAGCATAAAACAGGTATTAGTAATTGTGGTTTTCGTAAACCATTAAAAAACTAAATTACGATACATTATTGTTAATTCTACATTAAAATGTCACGATCAGGTGCAACAGGAGATTATTCCGGACATTGTCATACATTTAGTTATTATTTAAACAGTAAATACATGAAAGCATTAACATTTTCCAGCTTTGGCGGTTCGGAAGTACTGGAATATATAGAAGTACCCAAACCAGTTCTGAAAGCCGGGGAGCTATTACTCGAAATGAAAGCTATTGGCCTGAACTTCGCAGACATTTACCGAAGGAAAGGAAACTATCACCTGAGCGGAGAGCCACCCTATATTGCCGGTTATGAAGGCGCTGGTATAGTGGCTGATGCGAATAATCATGCTGAATTTAAAGTAGGGGACAGGGTTGCATTTGCTGATGTACCCTTTGCGAACGCAGAATATGTAGCAGTACCAGTAAGCCACGCCCTGCCAATCCCCGAAGCTATTAGTTTTGAAACTGCTGCCGCTGTTTTATTACAGGGGCTAACCGCACAATATCTGGCTACCGATAGTCATCAGACAAAAGCCGGGGACATTGTTTTGATCCATGCTGTTGCAGGCGGGGTCGGGCAATTGCTGACACAAATCACCAAACTGCTGGGCGGTACGGTCATTGGTTTAACTTCTTCAGAAGAAAAAGCAGCCATCGCCCTGCAAAATGGTGCTGACCAGGTTTACCTGTACAGTGATAACTGGAAAAAGCAAGTAATTGTATTTGCTGCCGGCGGCGTAGATGTTGTTTATGACAGTGTAGGAAGTACCCTTCAGGATAGCTTTAACGTAACTAAAGACTGCGGTCAGGTTGTGTTTTTCGGGATGAGCGGCGGAGATCCTGCTTTTGTAGATCCAAGAATGCTGATGGACGGTTCTAAAACACTTACTGGCGGAGATCTGTGGAGTTACCTGACTTCCAGAGAAGAGCGGGTAAAAAGATCAGGGCAGCTGTTTGAATGGATCAGTACAAAACAAATTATGATAGCAGAACCTGCTTCTTTTAAATTAGCAGACGGGAAAGCCGCACACGACTTCCTGGAAAGCAGGAAAAGTACAGGAAAAATAATCCTTATTCCATAAACGCCGGAAATTGGAACAATGTGTGTAGATTAGATCAGTATCTATACTGAAAAACTAATCAAATAACAATGCACAAAGGAAGAATGGAAGCTTTTAGTGATGGTGTAATCGCCATCATTATTACGATTATGGTACTGGAACTGAAAGTGCCCCACGGTGGACAGGATCTCAAAGCATTAGTTCCGCTCATACCAGTGTTTATGAGTTATATCCTGAGTTTTGTTTACGTAGGGATTTACTGGAATAACCACCACCATATGCTTCAGGCAGCAAAATCGGTGAACGGACGTATATTATGGGCTAACCTGCACTTATTATTCTGGCTGTCGCTGATTCCTTTTGTGACTGCCTGGATGGGTGAAAACCATTTCAGCCAATGGCCCATCATATGTTATGGATTTGTGCTGGTGATGAATGCCTTTGCCTATTCTATTTTGTCAAACTCCCTGATTAACCACGAAGGGGAGAATTCAAACCTTAGTAAAGCGATAGGGAGGGGATCTAAAGGGATGATTTCGGTCGGATTATATCTGACTGCTATCGCCTTGTCGTGGATTAACCCATGGATCAGTTTTTCCCTGTATGTATTGGTTGCAATTATCTGGTTCATACCCGACTCCCGCATTGAAAAAAGTATGGCGCAAGACCAGTAAACAGGGAAGACCAAGATGGTACGGTACAGTTAATCCGGCAGGAAGGTGTATACTTGTTTATTATTTTTGATATAGCAATAAAGCTGTATGTTTTGCCAAAATCAGAGATAGAAGCTCAGTACGTTAAGCGTATTTTCGTAGCTTGTGCTTCCAGTGAAAATGAAATTTACAAAGCTCCAATGATTTCGCTTTATGAAAAGAGTAGGCCTTTTTATTCCCTGTTACGTAGATCAGTTTTATCCCAATGCGGGTATTGCAACCTATCAGCTGCTTAAAAAGCTAGGCTTAGACGTGACCTATCCGACCGGGCAAACCTGTTGCGGACAACCGATGGCCAATTCAGGATTTGAACATCTGACCCAGGATTGTAACCAGCTGTTTGTAGACAATTTTGCGGAATTTGATTATATCGTATCCCCCTCAGGAAGCTGTGTCTTACACGTTAAAGAACACCTGCATACGGAAAAGTCTGAAGAAAAAGCAGCAGCAGTACGGACTAAAGTCTATGAACTGGTAGAATTCCTGGTAGATATACTTCAGGTGAAAAACCTCAAAGCAAAATTCCCCCATAAAGTAGGCCTGCATCAAAGCTGTCATGGCCAAAGAGGACTATTGCTGACACAAATGAGTGAACTGGTTGCACCCTATTTTTCTAAACCCCAGCAACTTTTAGCGCAGGTAGAAGGACTGGAGCTCATCGATTTGAAAAGAGAAGACGAATGCTGTGGATTTGGCGGAACTTTTTGTGTCGTCGAAGAAGCCGTATCCGTAAAGATGGGGAAAGACAGGGTGAAAGATCACCTGGTGAACGGTGCAGAATATATTACTGGTGCCGATATGTCCTGTCTGATGCACATGGAAGGAATTTTAAAAAGAGAAAATAGCAAAGTGAAGGTGCTGCATATTGCAGAAATATTAAATGCAGGATAGAATTAGCTTATGAGTGCACCAACGAAAACCCATCCTGAATTATCAGCAGTATTTAATAAAGATGAAGAGCGTGTAAACTGGCACGATGAAACCCTGTGGTGGATCAGGCAGAAAAGAGATAAATCGGCTAACAGTATTCCTGAATGGGAAGTACTGAGAGAAAAAGCCTCGCAGATTAAGAGCAATGCCTTGTCTAACCTTGCCGGATACCTGGTTAGCTTTGAAGAGAAAGCAAAGGCCAATGGCATTATTGTACATTGGGCAGCAGATGCACAAGAACATAACCAGATCGTACATCAGATTCTGCAAAAACACGGTATCCGGCAACTGGTGAAAAGTAAATCCATGCTTACCGAAGAATGCCATTTAAATGAATATTTAGAAAAACAAGGATTGGAAGTAATTGATTCTGATCTGGGAGAGCGCATTGTTCAGCTCGCTAAAGAACCGCCAAGTCATATCGTTTTACCCTGTATCCATAAAAAGAAAGAAGAAATTGGAGATTTATTCCATCAGTATCTTGGCGTAGCCGCCGGAACCTCAGATCCGCAAATACTTACAGAAGCAGCAAGAGTACATTTAAGAGAAACCTTTCTAACCAGAAAAGCAGCACTGACAGGAGTCAATTTTGCAATTGCAGAAACCGGTGAATTTGTAGTTTGTACTAACGAAGGAAATGCGGATATGGGTGCTCATCTCGCTGACGTTCATATTGCCTGTATGGGGATTGAGAAAATTATCCCAAAACGTAAACATTTAGGTGTATTTCTGCGCTTACTCGCCAGAAGTGCTACCGGACAGCCTATCACCACTTATTCCAGTCATTTTAAAAAGCCACGGGCAGGACAGGAAATGCACCTTGTACTGGTTGACAACGGCCGTACCATTCAAATGGGAAGAGAGGACTTCAGAGCCTCTTTAAAATGTATCCGTTGCGGCGCTTGCATGAATACCTGTCCGGTTTACAGAAGAAGTGGCGGGCACAGCTATCACAATGCAATTTCGGGGCCTATTGGTGCAATCCTGGCACCTAACCTGGACCGGGAGAAATATGCCGACTTACCCTTTGCCTCTACTTTATGTGGTTCCTGCACCAATGTTTGCCCGGTTAAAATTGACATACATCAGCAACTTTATAAATGGCGGCAGGTTATCGTTCAGGAAGGTTATGCGACTTCCGCTAAAAAGATGAGCATGAAAATCATGAACTATACACTCTCTTCTCCCGGAGTTTACCGCACAGCAGGGAAAGCAGGGCGATGGGTTTTAAAATATATCCCCTTTGCAGTGAATAACCACTTTAACCCCTGGTACAAGCAAAGAGATATGCCTGAAGTTCCAAAAGAATCATTCGGGGAATGGTATAAAAAGAATGTTAAATAGCGATGAGCAGAGATAAAATATTAGCCGCATTAAGACAAAATCAACCCGAATTAGTTCCTCTTCCGGCCGCCATGCCTTTGGAGCGTGTAGAAATTCTTGAACTGCAGGCTAAATTTAAGGCGATGGCCGAAGGAATAGGGAGTACAGTACATTTAGTGGATGAATTTGCTGCCATACACCCTTTAATTACGGCGCGGTTTTCAGGCGAAAAACGAATAGTTTCTACCATAAAAGAATTAGTGTCTGCCGGAATCCCTGCCTTTGAATTCGATTCAGATCCGCATAGTTATGAAGATGTGGATGTAGCCATCTTTAAATCAAATCTCGGGGTTGCAGAAAACTCCGCACTCTGGCTTACAGAAGACCAGATGGGGATCAGAGTTTTACCTTTTATAACCCAGCACATCGTCATGGTCGTTCCTCTTTCGGCAATAGTTCCCGATATGCACACCGCCTATCAGAAAATCGGAGAAGCTGAATATGACTTCGGAACTTTTATCGCAGGGCCATCCAAGACCGCAGACATAGAACAATCCCTGATATTAGGAGCCCATGGCCCAAGAAGTATGACCATATTTATCTATGCTTAGCAGCTTGTAAATTTATTTTTCAGTGGCTGGAACAAGCTTTCAGTTAACCTGTTAAAAAAGAATTTCTTTAATCTGGTTTTAATCTCAGTAATATTGTATTCTAATATCTTTGCGCTCATCCTATGAAGAAGATAATAATACTGGGTATAGCCATCTTACTGGCGGCACCAACTTTCGCACAAACAGATAGCCTGTTTAAAAAAAGATTCAACTTCCATTTCCAGCAAACTGTAATTACGCAGACTAAACCTGGATTTAGTGCACCATATTCCGGTACAAACAGTCTTTCTACCGCTCATGAAACAGCGACTTCTTTGACCACGACCTTATTTGGCGGGGCCAGGTTATGGAAAGGAGCTGAAGCTTATTTCAATCCGGAAATGTCTGGTGGAAAAGGATTTAGTCAGGCCGTAGGAGTGGCGGGATTTCCGAATGGGGAAACCTTTAGAATTGGCTCTCCTGAACCAGCTATTTATATTGCCAGAGCTTACCTTGTCCAAACCTTTGGCTGGGGAAAAGAAACCGATACCATTGCCGATGATGCAAATCAGCTGGCCGGTTACCGCAAAAAGAAATACTTCTCTATCACCGCAGGTAAATTTGGATTAAGTGACTTCTTTGATAACAATGCTTTTAGCCATGATGCGAGATCGCAGTTTATGAACTGGTCACTAATGGCGAACGGGGCATGGGACTATCCGGCCAATACAAGAGGTTATGTATTTGGGGTTGTATTCGAACTCGGCCAGCCAACCTGGGCATTACGTTTAGCAACCACAATGGTTACCACTACTGCTAATGGATCAATATGGGATGGAAAAATAGGTAAAGCACATGCTTTTACGCTTGAATATGAAAAGCGCTACCAGATTAGCGGACAAAAAGGAACGCTGCGTGTACTAGGCTATGACAATGCCGCAAAGATGGGAGATTACCGGTTAGCAGTTGCACAGGACCCGCTCGCACCTGATATTACAGAAACACGCACTTATGGAAGAAATAAATATGGATTTGGGATCAATATAGAACAGAACATCAATCCAAATCTAGGCGTTTTTGCTAAAACAAGCTATAATGACGGAAAAACTGAAACCTGGGCTTTTACAGAAATTGACAGGTCAGTAAGTTTGGGCGCGATTTTAAAAGGAGATAGCTGGAATCAAAAAGACGCGGAAATCGGCCTTGCCTTTGTAGGTAACGGAATTTCCAAAGACCATAGAGATTATCTTGCTCACGGAGGTTATGGATTCATTATTGGTGATGGTAAATTAAACTATGCCCCTGAAATGATTGCTGAAACTTATTATAAGGTGAACGTTTATCAGAAGAAATTCTTCCTTTCTCCCGATTACCAGTTTATCCTGCACCCTGCCTATAATAAAGACCGGGGGCCAGTTCATGTTTTCTCTTTAAGAGCGCACGTAGAATTTTAACAAAAAGCCCTGCTTCTGATTAAAGAAGACAGGGCTGATTTTCCATAGGTATGGATATATTAAAATTTGATACCTACACCAACAGAGAATACCTGATTCCTGAATTCTGGTGTAGAAGAAGTCCCATTTTCATTGTTTTTCTGGAAATCCAGTGCGTAACGTCCATGAATATCAAATTTATCATTGACATCATATCTGAAACCGATTAAACCACCAACCAGACTTTTCTTAAACCTGTCTGAATCATTCTCTACATTGGTTTGTTCTACAGTTCCGAAGCCATTGTCAAACTTGTTTTTAGTAGACAATAAGAAGGAAACCTGTGGACCAGCAACAATATTAAAACTGCTTCCCAGTCTGAAACTAGCCAGAATAGGCACATCAATAAAGCTTGTTGTTTGTCTGAACTCTCCAAGTGAAGAAGTTAACTTGTAACCCTTTTGCGAATACAAAACTTCCGGTGTGAAAGCAAGTCCCGCAATTAATGGGATTTCTACAGTTACCCCTGCATTAAAACCTGTTTTTACTTTGGTGTCGAAGTTGTTGTTGCCATCGCCTTTGATAATGTCTGATAGATTTAATCCGGCTTTAACACCAAATTTAATCCTATCCTGTGCACTTGCTGCTGTAGCTACAAAAAGGCCAATAGCCAAAATAAAGATCTTTTTCATGAGTATGTATTTATTTTTTAATGGTTATGGAGCTATCATGATTTTATTTCCATTTCGTTGTGTGATTTGAAAAATCATGATGGTTTCATATTCTATATCTATTAATTTTGTGATTAACGCGGTGTGCATAGAAATAAATGTGCCAGTTTAAGAGATCTCAGGAATATAAAAAATTGACACTGCCCTTAAGTATTGATATACAGTAGCTTGTTTCCTGTTTTTTAAATTGACTTTCAGCACTGAAACCGTTCCTTGTGTATCAAATCTGATACATTGATTTGATGGTTTTAATTAACTTTGTTTCATTAACCATATCAATTATTCATGATTCACAAAAAGTTCCCCGTACTGATCGTGCTGCTATTATTTATCTTTTCTGCTCAGGCACAAAAGAAATCTTATATCCAGAGTTTGGATGACCCGAACCATTGGGTAGATTCTGTGCTGCATAAATTAAAAAAACGTCATAAGATTGCGCAATTATTTTTTGTGAGAGCGCATACCAATAAAGGACAAGCCTTTGAAGATTCTGTCGGACTCGTGATCAAAAAAGAGCGTATTGGTGGATTGGTTTTCTTTCAGGGCGGCCCCGGCAGACAAGCTATCTTAACTAATAAATACCAGGCACTGGCGCGTACCCCCTTATTAATTGCTTCTGACGGAGAATGGGGATTGGGCATGCGTCTGGATAGTACGATCTCTTATCCTTATCAAATGGCACTCGGCGCTATACAAGATAAAGAGCTGATTTATAAAATGGGGCTGGAAGTTGCTAAAGATTATAAAAGAATAGGGATGCAAATGAATCTCTCGCCTGATGTAGATATTAATAACAATCCTAAAAATCCAATTATCAATTACCGTTCTTTTGGTGAAAACAAATATAATGTAGCAGTGAAAGCTGGTGCTTACCTCAAAGGAATGCAGGACGGTGGTTTATTAGTCACGCTCAAACACTTTCCAGGACACGGAGATACAGATGTAGATTCACACTATGACCTTCCTCAGCTTAATTTTACGAAAGCCCGTTTGGATAGTCTGGAAATATACCCTTTCAAAGAGCTGATCCGCGAAGGTGCTGCGGGCGTAATGATTGCACATATGAATATCCCTTCGCTGGATAAAACACCCAACCTACCTTCCACCTTATCAAAACCTATTGTTACCGATCTTTTAAAAGGAGAACTGGGTTTCCGCGGATTGATTGTTACCGATGCCATGGAAATGAAAGGGGTAGTGAAGAATTTTAAAGACGGTGAAGCCGATGTAATGGGAGTTATTGCAGGAAATGATATTCTGGAACTTTCTGAGAATAGTAAAAGAGCAGTTAAACTGGTGCGTCAGGCAGTGAGGGACGGAAGGATCAGTATGGAAAGGATTGACGAAAGTGTTCGCAAGATCTTAATTGCTAAATACTGGTCAGGAGTTTATCAAAGAGATACCATAAATACACATAACGTTGCCACTGAAGTTAACAGAGCAGAGAGCCTGACTTTGTTACAGCAATTAGCTGATGCGTCCATGACTATTTTAAATGGTGATGGGGGCATAAAATCGTTGAGCCTGGTCAAGAGAACGGCTATTGTAAGTATGGGTACGCCTGATATAACAGTATTTCAACGGGAGCTGGGTAAATTTTATACCAATTGTATGTTCTTTAATTTAGATAAAGCGGCAAATGCAAATGCAGTTGCCGGGGTGATGAAACAATTGGCCGGTTTTGACCAGGTGATTATTGGAATTCATGATACCAGGTTACGTCCGGGGAATGGCATGGAGCTGAGCGGTGATTTAAAGATGCTGATCAGAGATATGGCCACTAAGAATACGGTGTTCGCATTATTTGCTAATCCGTATAACCTGGCCAGTTTGCCGGGCATAGAAAATGCTAAATCTTTAGTTGTAGGCTATCAGAAAGAAGATTATATGCAGAAAGCTGCAGCTGAAGTTATAGGAAATGTAAAAGTAGCTACAGGAAAACTGCCGGTTACAGTCAACAATTTCTTCAGGTTTAACGCTGGATTATAAGTTCAGCAACTGAAATAAAAAAGGAGGCAATTTATTGCCTCCTTTTTTATGCCCTGTTTTTTAGCTGCTTAGTTCATCTGCAGCAATTGAGGTCCGAATTCTTCAAAAAAGATTAATTTCTTATCAACGCCCTTTGCCTGAAGGTCCTGATATTGTTTGGTGATAAAAGCCGATGGACCGCAGATGAAATAACTGGTATCCGGGTCATTGTGTAATTCCGGGATACTGTTAATATCCAGGTAACCTTCTAATATGCCATCCGCTTTATCTTCTGGAGTCACTATATTGTAGAACGTATGCTGTTTCACATTGCTTTTTGTGGCCGTAATGTGATCAAGATGATTTTTAAAAGCATGAACGGATTTGTTCCTGCAACCATGTAACCATGTAATCGGATTTTCGTGATCTTGTTCTACCAGGCTTTGCAACATACTCATTAGCGGTGTCAGGCCCACACCTCCGCTGATCAGCACAATCGGAGCCGTTGGATTTTCTGTGAGTACAAAATTACCGGCAGGAGAGGTCAGGTCTAAAATGTCTCCCTCATTTACCGAATCGTGAAGATAATTACTGATTAAGCCGTTAGCATCCAGATCCGGGCCTTTTTCTCTTTTTACTGAAATACGGTAGTAATCATCATTAGGTGCACTTGAAATGCTATATTGGCGGGCCTGGTTTAAATTCAGGGATTTAAGAAAAGTACGGATACTTAAATATTGACCAGGGAGGTGAGGTGTTACTTTTCCGCCGTCACTTGGGTATAGATAAAAAGAAGTGATTTCTGCCGACTCTGCTTCCTTCTTGCCCAATATAAATGGCCTCCAGCCTGTCCACCCATTCGTTTTTAATGTTTGCTGTTCATAGAGTTTAGCCTCATGACCAGACATCAGGTTAGCTAATTGCAGATAAGCAATTCCCCAGGCCTCTATAATTTCAGGTGTGGCCGCATCACCTAAAACTTCTTTGATAGACTCGATCAGGTGGTTACCCACAATCATATAATGTTCAGGACGAATATCTAAACTGGTATGTTTATGTCCAATGCGGTCTACTACAGGCAGCAGTACCATAGGATTGGCTATATTTTCCGCATAAGCAAGTACAGCCATAGCCAATGCGGTTTGTTGTTTCCCGCTTTGCTGATTTCCCATGTTAAAAATATTTTTCAACTCTGGATTATGCGTAAACATTCGTTTGTAGAAATGTGTGGTCAATAAAACGCCGTTTTCTTTTAGAATTGGTACTGTTGCTGTGATCAGTTTTTTTTGTTCGTCAGTCATCATAAAATATATTAATACCTTTTTATCCTTTATTATAGTGCAGCTTTGCATTCTTTAAGGCATGCTGGTATGGTTTGATGGGTCAAATATAGTAAATAAATAATAAAAGACTAAAATGTCTTTTATTATTTTAACGCTTAAGATGAGATTCTTAAAAGAAATACTACACGCATTCTATGGTTAATTTATTGCTATCTTTGTTTTATAATCAGAGATGGGAATATTTTCAAAAACTTGTGAGTATGCAATCAGATCAGTCTTCTTCATTGCGCACAGAACAGCCGGGCAGAGCGGCAGGGTAGGCATTAAAGAAATTGCATTGGGGATAGATTCACCAGAACCTTTCCTGGCAAAAATCTTACAGGATTTAAGCCGCAGAGGGATTGTGCAATCTACAAAAGGTCCGAATGGAGGGTTTTACCTTGATAGTGCTTCTTTAGAGAGGCCCTTGAGTGATATTGTCGCCGCTGTAGATGGAAACGATATTTTTTACGGTTGCGGCCTGGGATTAAAACAATGTTCCGAAATCAACCCTTGTCCACTGCATAATGAGTTTAAGGATATTCGGAACAAGATTCACCTGATGCTGCATGAAACAAAAATAGGAGAGTTCAATGCTGAGCTCATGAATGGAATGCTCTCCCTAAAGAAATAAATTACTGCGCAGCGTCTTTTTTGGCATAGGTTGCAGGATCTAATGCTTCGTAAGTCCATCCCTGAAGAAATTCAGTTACTTTTTTAACACTATGCCCTTTACCTTCTTCCAGGTAACCAGAATTCTGGATATGTAATATTTCTCCATCCCCATCAAGGATCACAAACACCGGGTAACCGAAACGTCCGGGATAACCCAAACTAGCCATGATGGCTTCATTTTTATTCTCTTTACTATAATTTACCAGTACAGTCTCATAATGATCGTTCAGGTAAGTTTTCAAAGCAGGCGTGTTATCCACTAAATGATGAAAAGCGATACACCACGAACACCAGTTTCCGCCAACTTGTATAAATACATGTTTTTTGGCTGCTTTAGCCCTGGCAACCGCCGCAGTAATATCAGCTTTGGCATCAGCTGCTGGATTATATATTTTTACTTCTTCTTTTGGTGCTTTAGTTTTGGTAGTCTGTGCAAATGTTGCAGTTGAAATTGCCAGTGTGGCTAACAGAATCAGTGATAGTTTCTTCATGTCTGGTTGTTTTTAATAATTTTAAAGGAAGTTTAAAATCAGCAGTCCAATTTTAAACTTTTCTAAATGTATACAATTTGTCCTAACTTCACCACATGCCTCAACCACTTAAAATATTACAAGCTTCGGCAGGCTCAGGTAAAACATTCAGCCTTACGGCACACTACCTAACACTCTTACTATCTGGGGAAACCAAATACAGGGAGATTCTCGCAGTGACCTTTACCAATAAGGCTACCGAAGAGATGAAAACCCGTATCATGGAAGTGTTAAAAGGCTTTGCGACCGGCGATCAGGAGGTTGAAGACTACAGAACCCTGGTTTTGCAGGCACATCCGGATTTAGATGCAGCCACTTTACAGGAGAAATCAGCCCGGATTTATAAGAAAATACTTCACGATTACAGCCGTTTTTCGGTGAGTACAATTGACGGTTTCGTACAAAAGGTGATCCGCGGTTTTGCCTTTGAACTAGGACTTGACTCCGGTTATAAACTGGAAATGAACTTTGATAAGGTCAAGAACGAACTGGCGGATAAACTCGATGAACAACTGGATGTCAACCCCGAATTGCTGCAATGGATTATTGACCTTGCCTTAGACCGGATCGGCAATAATATCAGCTGGAACTACAGGACTGAATTGACAGATCTGGCCGGAGAAATATTTAAAGAACGCTATCAGCCATTTGACAATGCCATCCAGGAACTGGTGCAGCATACAGATATGAATGTGCTGTTTGGAGATTACCATAAAGCAACTAAAAAACAGATCACGCTGTTTGAAGAAACCATTCAGCAGCTCTCTATAAAAGCCCTCAGCATTTTTGAAGCTTCAGGAGTTAGCCCCGATTTGTTAAAAGGGAAGTCCAGATCTCCGCTAAACAACCTGAAGAAAATTGCAGATGAAGACTTTGATAAAGTAGAAAGTTTAGGCAAACTCATTGATGAACCTGAAGAATGGTTTAAACCAGGAAGCGATATTTCATTATATGATATACTGAATCCGGTGATCCGCGATTTATATCAGGCTTATACCAATGGACTGCCTGAATATATCTTAGCACAGGCTTTCAATAAAAATTTATATTATCTGCGTCTGATGCAGGAAATGGCCATTCTGTTGAAAACCTACCGGGAAGAAAGCGAAAGTTTACTCATCAGTGATGCACAAAACCTGCTGAAAGGAATTACCGGTGATGACGATGACAACCCTGCATTTATCTGGGAAAAAACAGGCAGCCGTTACCGTCACTTCTTATTTGATGAGTTTCAGGATACCTCAGCCAATCAATGGGGGAATTTCAGGCCGCTGTTAAAAAATGCAATGGCAGAAGCCAACGGGGCACTCATTGATCATTTGATAGTGGGGGACGTGAAACAATCCATTTACAGATGGCGGAATGGTGACTGGAATATTCTTCACCAGCAGGCTAAAAAAGACATTGGCAGCACTTATGTAACGGATTCCAGTTTGGAAGAGAATTACAGGAGTACCAAAAACATCATTGAATTTAATAATATCCTGTTTAAGGCACTGCCCATACTGATGCAGCAAAACATCAACAGTACAGTAGAAGCACAGGCGGCTAATCTGAACCTTCAGGAATGGTGGGAAGACAAAGGCTTTAGTCATATTATTACCGATGTTTATGCAGAAGCGGAACAAAAACTTACCCCAAGAACAGCAGACGGAGGCACTATTGATTTTAATGTTTTAAAAACAGATGAAAATGATGCCCCATTAAATAAAACAACCTTTAAGACAGCAGCACTTCGTAAAATGGTTGAAACGCTTAAACGTCTTTTAATCGAAGAAAAGCGCTACCAGGCGGGTGATGCCTGCGTACTGGTACGCTCCAATTCAGAAGCGATTGCTGTAGTAGATATATTGATGGAGAACAACATCAATGTAATTTCCGGAGAAGCACTACTCATTGAGAACAATACCGCAGTGAAAATATTAATTGATACTTTGATGGTGATGGCAGGCATGTCCTCCAATACTGCCTTATATAAAGCAAATTGTATCAGTTTATATGCACAGCTACAACAACGTACCCTTGACCCTGCTTCCTTATTTAACCTGAAAAGCAAGCAGCTGGAAGAATTAACCGGAGTATTACCCGCTGATTTATGTATGCACTGGCGCAGCTGGATGCAACAACCACTACCAGAATTACTCGAAAAACTGATCTCCGCTTACGGCTTAAATGAAGCGGCATATGCAAATCATCTACCTTATCTGTTTGCTTTGAGAGATTTGGCAGGAAACGTTGGCCGCCAGGGAGAAAAAGGGATTACCTCATTTTTGAAATACTGGGAAGAAGAGGGGAGCAGAAAAACCCTGCCTTCTTCAGAAAGCACAGATGCTGTACAAGTGATTACGATCCATAAATCTAAAGGTCTTGCCTTTAAAGTAGTGATGATCCCTTTTTGTAATTGGGACATCAATGGAAAGATCAATAGTATCTTTTGGGTGCCCGCTGCAAATACCCCGTACCATCAGCTCCAAAGTATCCCGCTCAAATATACTTCAGCCTTAGGGGCATCGGCTGTTGCCATTCCCTACTACGAAGAATTGCTATATAACAATATGGATGCTTTAAATATGCTTTATGTAGCCACAACGCGCACCAAAGAATATTTATACGTGAGTTGTCTGGGCAAAAAATCTGAGAGTATCAGTACGATCGGAGACTTGTTAATCCGGATCTTTGAAGATCAGGTTACCCCCGAAGGACAATTCCTTTTAGAAGAAAAGGTTGTTAAAAAAGTATCAGGAAATTCATCCGCACACCCGGGACCCGAAATTATTGATCTGAAAGAATATCCATTGTCAGGAAGGCTCAGCGAAGTTTTTAACAGTGACCTGAGAAAGAAAGAAATTGATATGTTATTAAATGATAGTGCAGGCAGGGAGGGAAGTATTTTACATGAAGTACTGGCCCGCGCAGCCGCTATCAATGATATAGATGAGGTTTTGGCACAGATGCTCACAGAAGGCTTCTTTAAAGAAAAGGAAGTCGCAGATTTCAGAAAGCAGGCCATGATTGTTTTAGAACATGAAGCGCTTCAAAATCTATTGCTGAACAGTAAACAAAGTGTCAGTGAAAAGAGTATTATTGATATTACGGGTAAAAGTTACCGTCCGGATAAGGTCTTGTTTACAGAAACAGAGGTAATCGTGATTGACTATAAATTCACTAAAAAACAAAGCCGTAACCACGTCAAACAAGTACATGGCTACCGTGATCTTTTACAGGAAATGGGTTATCCGAAAGTAAGTGCCTATTTATTTTATGCCACGATTGGCGAATTGATTTTAGTATAACAGCCAGTTTAAAAACATGAAAGCATTTTTAAAAGAAGTTGCAGAAGATTTAGTGGACAGGTTAGGGAATACGCTGCACAATTCTGCTGTGATCTTTAACAATAAACGACCTGTACCCTATTTGCAGCATCATCTGGCGGATACGATTGGTAAACCTTTCTGGAGTCCGTCGTTTTATACCATACAGGAATTTTTTGCCCGATCAACAGATTTACTGATCGCTGATGGCTTTACACAGTTCTTCACATTGCATCAGCAATACAATGAATTGCTAAAAGCAGAGGGCGCGAAGGAGATCAATCCTGACGTATTTTATCCTATTGCAAGAATTATATTAAGTGATTTTGCCCAGATAGACAATGACCTGGTAAATGCAGATCAGTTATTTGAAGAACTGGAAGACATCGCGGTCATTGAAAAAGACTTTCAGCACCTCACCTTAGAGCAGCAGCAATTTCTGGAGCAATTCTGGACTTCATTTTCTACAGGAAAGCAGAAAAATCACCAGGAGCAGTTTATCCGGATGTGGCGCAGGATGCCTAAACTATACCGGGGCTTTCATGAGGCGCTGGCTTCAAAAGGGCTGACTTCGATGGCACATGTTTACCGGAAACTCGCGAATGGTACAGCAGATAAACCAGGTTTTATTGATGATTTTGCTAAAGGAAAGTTAGTCTTTGCCGGGTTTAATGCCTTAAGCAATGCCGAAGCAGTAATTTTTAAACGCTGGAATGAGACTGAGAAAGCGCTCTTTTATTTCGATACCGATACTTATTACATGGAGGATGATACGCAGGAAGCTGGATTATTCCTTCGTAAAAATATTCAAAGACTAGGCTTGCCCAATGCGCTTGGACAAAGCAGGCCGCTGATCAGATCAGTGCAGAAAGAAGTTAAAGTCTATAAAACACAAGGCCAGACTGCACAGGCAAAGATCTTGCAACAGGAACTGGAAGAAGACTACCCAATTCTGGACGCTGCGGATAATGCAGGAAAAATAGCTTTAATCCTTGCGGATGAGAGTTTATTATTGCCTGTTTTACAAACTATACCTACGCACTATGATGCAGAAGGGAAGCGTACTGCAGTAGACCTGAATGTAACGATGGGTTACCCACTGTTAGCGACTTCCATCTTTGGACTGGCAGATATATGGCTTTCTGTACAATCTCAGCTGGCAGGTGGGAAAAAAGATACCGTCAACCATAGAGAGGTGGAGGCATTTTTATCACATCCCCTGATCGGTATTTCACAAGAAATAAGAAATACATTACAACTTGAAATTTTAGCCAAACAGTTAATTGAAGTTGATATTCCTTTATTGCAGCGTTCCGGAGAATTGGCCCAGCTATTTTTTACCAAAAGAAATACGGCGGCTTCGGCTATTGTCAATCTTCAGGAGGTTTTTAAAGCTGTTTTAACACAGCAGGTAGAAGAAAAGACGTTAAAACAAACCGAGGTAGATTTATTTATTGCAACGATCAAAGAGCTGAACCGTCTGCATGATACCCTGGCAGAATTTGCTGCCCGTTTACCTCTGCCATTTGTTTTGTCACTGATTCAAAAAGCAGTACAGGGAATTGCGGTTCCTTTAAGCGGAGAACCTTTAGAAGGTGTACAGGTGATGGGTTTACTGGAAAGCAGGAGCCTGGATTTTGACCATGTTTATATATTAGGCGTAAATGAAGGTATTTTGCCACAGGTAAGTGCGTCGCCAAGTTTTATTCCTGACAGTATCAGAAGAGCTTACGGGCTTCCGGTTATTGAGAATCAGGATGCGATCTCGGCGTATATGTTTTACAGGCTGCTGCAACGTTCAAGAAAGATAAGCCTGGTTTACAATGGGCAGGCAGATGACAATACAACAGGAGAACCGAGCAGGTTTTTACGTCAGCTGGAGTTTGAAAGCGGGTATAGCTTTACCTATTATGACCAGTCGCAATCCGTAGCGACAGAACATCCGGTCACCGTTCAGATTAAAAAAGAAGGTGACGTTTTGAACCGTTTAACCCTTTACCTGGATCAGCAAGACCCTTCGGTAAGGATTTCTGCCACAGCAATTACCACATATATGAACTGTCCGGTGCAGTTTTTTTATAAGTATATCGCTAAAATAGAAGAGCCGAAAGAACTATCTGAGAACCTGGAAGCGAACTACATCGGCTCCATGCTTCACTTTGTGCTGGAAAAATTCTACGAAGAATTGAAAGCAGAAACTCCTTATATCACTAAAGAGCGGATTGTTGCCCATCGCAAAAATCTGCCCCGCTTAACCGAGCTGGCCTTTGTGAAAGTGATGTATGATGATGAAAAACAGGTACTCTCAGCCAATGGAATGCAACAGGTAGTGCTGGCAATTGTGACCGAATATGCGAATGTAATTCTTGACCATGATGAAAAAGAAGCTCCGTTTTCTATCATAGGGTTAGAGAGTAAGGATGAGATCTATTTCAAAATCAATGTTGCAGGTGTAGAAAGGCAGGTTACCTTACATGGGATTATTGATAGGGTGGATCAGAAAAATGGAGTAACACGGGTTGTCGATTATAAAACCGGGCGTGATGAACTTCAATATAGTTCGCTGGAAGAGATTTTTGATGCGGAAACTGACAAGCAGAATAAGGCATTGATCCAAACTCTTTTTTACACCTATGTATATGAACAGTCCAGAGGGATAACGGACATGGAACCTAACTTATACCTGATCCGCAAGATGAGAAAAGAAGGGACATTGTTTAGCTTTTCTGAAGGAAGAGGTAAAAAATTACAGCTGCAAGCCGAATATTTAGTGGACTTGAAAAAAGATTTTAGCCGTCTGCTACGGGAGAAACTGGAGGAATTATTTAATCCGGAAATCCCTTTTATACATACTACACTAGCCGATAATTGTACATATTGTCCTTATTTGTCCCTTTGCGGCAAGTAGGGCAACAATAGCGCTAATAATAATCGCTTTGTAATGTAATTAAAACAAACTTTATTATTACGTTACAATAGTTATATTTGCCGGCAGTTAACATTTGAATATACAATGAGAGAGATTCAATTTAGAGAAGCTTTGCGTGAGGCTTTGAGCGAAGAAATGCGTAAGAATGAAAACGTATTCTTAATGGGCGAAGAAGTTGCGCAATACAATGGTGCATACAAAGTAAGTCAGGGAATGCTTGATGAGTTTGGTGACAAACGTATCATCGATACGCCAATTGCTGAGCTTGGTTTTACCGGTATCGGTATTGGTGCTGCAATGAATGGGTTAATTCCAATCATAGAATTTATGACATTCAACTTCTCCCTGGTTGCAATCGATCAGATTATAAACGGAGCTGCAAAAATGTTATCCATGAGCGGTGGTCAGTTTTCTATTCCAATCGTATTCCGTGGCCCAACAGGTAATGCAGGTCAGTTAGGTGCACAACACTCTCAGAATTTTGAGAACTGGTATGCAAACTGTCCAGGTTTGAAGGTTGTTATTCCTTCAACTCCTTACGAAGCTAAAGGTTTATTAAAACAAGCTATCATTGATCCGGATCCGGTTATTTTCATGGAATCTGAGGTGATGTATGGTGATAAAGGTGAAGTTCCTGAAGAGGAATATTACCTGCCAATCGGAAAAGCAAGAATCGTTAAAGAAGGTACTGATGTAACTATCGTTACTTTTGGTAAAATGCTGACACGTGTTGTTAATCCGGCTGTAGAAGAATTAACTAAAGAAGGAATCAGTGTTGAAGTTATCGATTTACGTACTGTACGTCCTATCGATTATCCTGCAATCATTGAATCAGTTAAGAAAACAAACCGTCTGGTAATTGTAGAAGAAGCATGGCCATTGGCTTCAATTTCTTCTGAAATTGCTTTCAACGTACAAAAAAATGCGTTTGATCATTTAGATGCACCAGTTTTACGTATTACTTGTGCTGATGTACCATTACCATATGCACCAACTTTAATCGCTGCCAGCTTACCAAACGCTGAACGTGTAATTAAAGCAGTGAAAGAAGTAATGTACGTAACAAAATAAGTTATTAAGAACTGTTGATATATAATCCCGCTGGCTAACCCCATGCGGGATTTTTTGTTTTTTACCTTTACCCGGAAGAAATTTAAATTCACAGAAACTGCCTTACCGATAAGCTGTTTCTTAAAACATCACCCAATATTTTAACATGAATAATCACTCAAAGATTATTGCTGCAGAACTAGCAGTCTCAGAAAAACAGGTTATTGCAACTATTGAATTATTAGATGAAGGAGCGACTGTACCTTTTATTTCCCGTTACCGTAAAGAGGTGACCGGAAGCTTAGATGAGGTACAGGTGGCTGCGGTTCGTGACCGTTTCCAGCAACTACGTGAGTTAGACAAAAGACGCGAAGCTATTCTGAAAGCACTGACTACGCTGGGTAAATTAACACCAGAGCTTGAAGCGCAGCTGAATGCGGCTGAAAATATCACAACGATTGAAGATATTTATCTGCCTTACAAACCAAAAAGGAAAACAAGAGCTTCTGAAGCCAGACGTAAAGGTTTGGAGCCTTTAGCTCTGTTGATTTTTGAACAGGGGAAATTAAATCCTGACGAAGAAGCGGCTAAATATCTGAATACAGAGCTTGGCGTTGCGAATACGGAGGAAGCTTTGGCAGGTGCAAGGGATATTATTGCAGAAATGATCAATGAAAACGCAGAAGTCCGTACAGATATGCGGAAGTATTTTCAGCAGAAAGCGACCATGAAGTCTTCCGTGATTAAAGGGAAAGAAGAAGAGGGAATAAAATATAAGGATTATTTCGAGTGGGAAGAGTCTGTAAAATCTGCACCTTCTCACCGTGTTTTAGCCATGAGACGCGGAGAAAATGAAGCTATCTTAAAAGTTGAAGCCATGCCTGAAGAGGATGGCGCGATTGCAATTTTAGAAAAACAGGTTATTCAAGGGGATAATGCTGCTGCTAAACAAGTAGAATTGGCTTTACATGATTGTTATAAACGTTTGTTAGGCCCGGCTATGGAAACAGAACTTCGTTTATTAGCTAAACAAAAAGCTGATGAAGAAGCAATCCGTGTATTTGCTGAAAATGCGAGACAATTATTACTGGCTGCACCAATGGGTCAGAAAAATGTATTGGCAATTGATCCGGGCTTCCGTACAGGTTGCAAAGTAGTATGCCTGGACAGACAAGGTAAATTATTAGAGAATACAACAATCTATCCGCACACCGGACAAGGAAATATAAAAAATGCTGCGGATGCAATCCAAAAACTTTGTGTTAAACATGAAGTAGAAGCTATTGCGATTGGAAATGGTACTGCAGGAAGAGAAACTGAAACTTTTATCAGAGGATTAAACCTGCCAGGTGTTCTGATTGTAATGGTGAATGAAAATGGTGCTTCTATTTATTCCGCATCAGAAGTTGCCCGCGAAGAATTCCCAACTCAGGATATTACCGTGCGTGGTGCTGTTTCAATTGGCCGCAGATTAATGGACCCTTTAGCGGAACTGGTTAAAATCGATCCTAAATCTATAGGAGTTGGCCAGTATCAGCATGATGTAGACCAGACTAAGCTTCAGCAGTCACTGGATGATACCGTAATGAGCTGTGTCAACGCAGTAGGTGTAGAATTAAACACAGCTTCTAAGCAAGTTTTAGCTTACGTTTCTGGACTAGGGCCACAGCTGGCTCAAAACATTGTGACTTATAGAAATGAGCATGGTGCGTTCAAAAACCGCGAGAGTTTAAAGAAAGTTCCGCGTTTAGGAGATAAGGCCTATGAGCAGGCGGCAGGTTTCTTAAGGATCAGGGATGCGGCTATGGTACTGGATGCAAGTGGTGTCCACCCGGAGCGTTATGCTTTGGTGAGTCAGATGGCTAAAGATTTAGGTCATTCTGTAGATGAGCTTTTAAAAGATGTAAAACTTCAAAAACAGATCAAATTGCCGCAATATATTAGTGAAAATGTGGGTTTACCTACATTAAATGACATCATGAAGGAATTGGCTAAGCCAGGAAGAGATCCCAGGGAAGCTTTTGAGGCCTTCAGTTTCACGGATGGTGTAAATGAAATCAATGATTTAAAGGTGGGCATGAAGTTGTCGGGTATCGTAACTAACATTACCAATTTCGGTGCTTTTGTGGATATAGGTGTACATCAGGATGGTTTAGTACATACGAGTCAGTTAGCTGATAAATTTGTGGCTAATCCGAATGACGTAGTTAAAGTTAGCCAGAAGGTAGAAGTGACCGTGAAAGAGATTGACGTGGTACGGAAACGTATTTCATTATCTATGAAAAGCGAAAATGCGCCTAAACCTGCTGCACGTGCTAAAGTGGAGCGGCCTGCTACCCATAGAAAGCCTGAAAATAACAGAGCTGAACCGGCTAACAGACCTCAATCTAACAGACCAAAGCCTCAGCAAGCAAAGGCACAACCAGAAGGTGATTTGCAAACGAAGCTGGAAGCTTTGAAAAATAAATTTAAATAATATAGCGTTTTTATAACCAGGTTTCCTGTAAGTGGCGCCATGTTATTTTTCCCTCCTCATCAGCAATAAATAAGGCACCAGATCTGCGGTTATTTGTTGCTGATGAGGTTTTTTGCATTTCATGATATACGATGATAGCCATATTGTCTGCCGAATAGCTCACGATGAACTGATCTGCGACAGCAGAAAATCCAGGTTTGGTGCCAAATACTGTGGGTAACCAGGTGGCCAGGTCCTCCTGTTTTTTAACAGAACCGTCTGGCGCTACCATGATAAAGTCCTGATGCAGCCTTCCCAGTACTTCATTTATATTTTCTCTGCGGGTTTCTCCTGTGAACCATAAAGTAATTGCCTGGTTGAAATCGTGAACTTGTTGTTGTGCTGATTGTGTAATATCCATATTTTAATTTTTTACGGGTAATTTGTTAAGTTTGATCGTCAAAAAGAATGCGGTGATGAAAATGCTGAGCAGACAACCTATCGCAATTGCGAAGGCTGTTTTAAAAGATTGAGTGCTGGATTCCTTATTGAACAGGGAGAAAAAGATAGTTCCGATAACGGCGACACCAATTGCACTGCCCATTTGTATCGCAGTACTCACTATGCCAGCTGCCATCCCGGCTTTCTCGGGTGTAACAGGAGCAAGCGTAATCCTGACGAGTGCCGGCAATACAATGCCATGTCCCATACCGGCAATCATTAAGCCTGCATAGAGTAAAAATCCGGGGGCAGGATAACATATCGTAGCTATAATCACCATTGTATAGCCTGTTGATAATAGTCCCAATGCGAGTAATACAACCGATGAACCTAGCTTTCTCGTGAGCATTGCACTGGTTAAAGGGCCAATAAAAAATCCTGCTGCATAAGGCAGTACAGCTAATCCGGCAGAAAGAACATTCCAATGAAGACCATTTTGTAAATAATACGGATAGATCATAAAGAATGCTGCGGTACTGTTAAAGAAGAAAATAATGATTGCTCCGGTCACGAAATGCTTGTTGCGGAACATATTCAGGTCAATTAAAGGATCATTGCCTTTAGCGACTGCCTTTTTTTCTAGTTTAATAAATGTAATTAATACAGGAATTGCGGCTGCGAAACATAAAAATATCCATAATGGCCAGCCTTCTTCTCTCCCTTTGATGAGTGGATAGATGATTAAGAACAAGGCAAGGGAAAGAAAAAATATCCCGGGAATATCAAGTTTTGGTTGTTTTGCTGGTTTGTTTTCTGGTAAAATGAAAAAAGCAAGGATGATAGTTAGTAATCCGATGGGGATATTGAGCATAAAAACCGATTCCCAGGTGAATCCAAAAGGGTGAATTTCCAGGAGTATACCACCTAAAAGCTGACCAGCAATAGAAGCCAGACCGAAAGTTGCGCCAAAGAAACCCATTGCTTTCGGTTGTTCATTTTCAGGAAAAATAATTCTGATGGAGGATAAAACTTGTGGGGCAAGCAGGGCAGCTGCTAATCCCTGTAGTATCCTTGCGCCAATTAACAATTGGATATTTTGGGCAAAACCGCAGATAGCAGAGGAACTGGTGAATAAAAGCATCCCGATTATAAACATGCGCTTTCTTCCATAAATATCACCGAGTCTGCCCCCTGTTACTACTAATACGGCATAAGTTGCTCCATAAGCTATAATGATAAATTGTAATTGACTTGCTGTTGCATGGAGCGCTTCTTTAATAGCTGGTAGGGCAACATTGACGATGAAAAAATCGAGCGGAGATAAAAATGCACCCATGAGCAATACAAATAAGGCGAGCCATCTTTGGGTATAGGGGGAAGTTTGTTGAGTTAATGAGGTATCCTGAACTGCTTTTTGCATGGGTAATTTTTTTATCCTGCAAAGGAAGGCTGCGTAGTTAAGAGTTGAATTGTATTTTAAGAGGGTTGTCTTGTACCTTTGCAGGATGGTTACACAAGATATAAGAGCGCTTTTTGAAATTTCTATTCTGGAAAGAGAATCCGGAATGACCAGAACGGAGCAGCTTAATTATTTTCAGCTGATCTATATTCAGCAGGGGAAGGGGAATCATCTTGTAAATGGGAATAGTTATTTGTATCAAAGTGGAAAGCTGTTTTTTCTGGCTCCTGAAGATTCGCATGCTTTTAACATAGAAAGTCCGACACGTTTTGTACATATCCGTTTTTCAGAAGTCTCTTTTTTTAAACTTCAGGCTGAGGCCGGACAGCTGGATTATTGCGACTGGATGAAAAAAATCGGTTATATCTTTCATAATTATCATGCTAAGGCAGGGTGTTTGTTTAAAAATGAGCAGGACGAAGTGTTTGGATTAGCGTTAATGGAAGGCATTGTACGCGAACATGAGCAAAAGGAAATTGGCTCTTTGGCAATTATTCGTCAGTCGGTTTCTATTCTGATCAATTTAATTGCCCGTAATATTATCCGGACGGAGTCTGATGAAAAGCTGGAGAGAGGCAGTGAATCAGCGGTAATGAAGATTATAGCTTATTTACAGCAGCATATTTATGAACCTGAAAGTTTAAAAATGCAGGTTATCGCGGATGAGTTTCATCTTTCTGTGAATTATTTGGGAGAGTATTTTAAAAAGCGTACCGGGGAAAGCATTCAGGAATATTTGATTAATTATAAATTGAAGCTGATAGATACACGTCTTGTGTACAGTAATATGCTCTTGAAAGAGATTGCCCAGGAGCTTAATTTTACTGATGAGAGCCATTTATCCAGAATATTTAAGAAATACAGAGGGTTAACACCTGGTGCTTACAGGCGAAGACATAAAGCTATTGAAATTTAGCAGCACTATTTTTCTGTAATCCTGCTGATTGCTGATCACAGCACAGCGTGTAAGGTTCGGTTGCATTTTCCTTTAATAAAGGATTTTGTACTGTATTTCTAATTGTTTTCCTTTTTCAATCGGCATTTCCTGCAATTTTAGCACAATTCTGAGGCATTCCTTCGGATTAATTTTCTTCTTTTTTAGCGGTGGGTTAGGGTTTGGAAGTAATTGTGGTTATAACGGATTTTAAAGATCGCGGTTTAGTTATAGCGTATGTATATATAGTATAAGGAGAAAAAGAGGAATTAAGCTATTAAATGGAGGTTAGGGAGATATTGAGAGGGGTTTTGGTGTGTTTTGAAAAGGACCGGATCTTGTTTGTCCTTGTTTGTGGGCTGTATAAATTGCTGTTTAACAGGGTCTTTGCTTAGGTTCTGCTGCAGTCTGAAGCGGGGGTGACAGGGGGGGATATGGGTTGATTAAAGTAAATCAGTGAAATAACCGATCAGGTCAAGCGAATCCAGTACAGTTATAGAAGAGAAGTGCCACTGTAGTGTATTAGAACGACCTTGAAACGACTTTGGAATGAGGTTAGAATGACTGTGGTCATTGCAAGGTCATTCCAACCTCATTCCAACCTCATCCCAAGGTCATTCCAAGGCACTATTCAACCCCTTCTCAACACCTGTTCTTGAGGGCGAGGCCATGTTTTGGGTTTTTACTGATGTTATATAGTATAATAGTGGTGTTTTAAAGCCAGGCTTG
>NZ_QLLR01000004.1 GCF_003259615.1 Pedobacter cryoconitis
AGTATGAGCCTGAGTCAGCTATTTGAGCATACAAAAGATAAGGTATTTGGACTGGCTAACCTGGCCAAATGGCATGAAAAAGTTAGACAAACAGGTTTTAAAGCATTCAAAACTATTTCCAGGTCTATACAGAGTCATTATCAAACGATATTAAACTACTTTGACCGCAGATCTACCAATGCATCAGCAGAATCTTTTAATGCCAAAATCAAGGCATTCAGATCGCAATTCAGGGGAGTCAAAAACATTGAATTCTTCCTTTTTAGGTTAACGCAACTCTATGCGTAAAATCCAAAAATATCCAATTGCTCCACAACTTTTGGCATTGATCCTAATGAATTGTAAACCAAGGGTAAACCTTTATTAGTTCGTACAACCTATGGTGTGATTCAGCACAAAAAAGCCTTCCAGTTTTCACTGAAAGGCTTTTTGCAATTTGCTCCCTCTGCTGGGCTCGAACCAGCGACCCTCTGATTAACAGTCAGATGCTCTAACCAGCTGAGCTAAGAAGGAGTGCTGGTTTTTTAAAAAAATAACGCCTTTTTTAAAAAGGTAAAGCGTAATATAAAAGGCAATGCCCTCTACTTTAACAGAAAAAACCTTTCAACGTGATGTTGAAAGGTTTTTAATCTGCTCCCTCTGCTGGGCTCGAACCAGCGACCCTCTGATTAACAGTCAGATGCTCTAACCAGCTGAGCTAAGAAGGAGTACTCTGGTTATCCGAAAACGTTTTCTCTGCTTTAATAAACAACATAAAGCTTCGTTCGTTTTGGGAATGCAATATTAGGGCTTTTAAATTATTTATGCAATATTTGTAGACAATATTTTTCAAAAAAAATTAAAATAAAACATATGAGCCTGATAATCATAGGGACTGTAGCATTCGATGCAATTGAAACTCCCTTCGGAAAGACTGATAAAATAGTAGGAGGAGCTGCAACTTACGCAAGTTTGGCTGCTTCTTACTTCTATAATAAAGTGAAAATCGTCGGAGTTGTAGGTGATGACTTCCACCAGGAGGACATTAATACCTTTACAAAACATGGTATCGATACTGAAGGTCTGCAAATAAAAGCAGGTGAAAAATCATTTTTCTGGTCAGGAAAATACCACAATGACATGAACAGCAGAGACACTTTAGTTACTGAACTGAATGTTTTGGGAGATTTTGACCCGATTATCCCTGAGAGCTACCAGGACTGCGAATACCTGATGTTAGGCAACCTGACTCCACAAGTACAGCAAACGGTCATCAAACGTCTTAAAAACAGGCCTAAACTAATCGTTTTAGACACGATGAACTTCTGGATGGACATTGCACTGAATGATTTGCTGGATACGCTTAAAATGATTGATGTATTAACCATCAATGATGAAGAAGCACGTCAGCTTTCAGGCGAATATTCATTAGTTAAAGCAGCGAAGAAAATTCTGGAAATGGGCCCAAAATACCTGATCATTAAAAAAGGTGAACACGGCGCATTACTTTTCCATGAAGATAAAGTATTCTCTACTCCTGCGCTTCCTCTGGCAGAAGTTTTCGATCCAACTGGCGCAGGTGATACTTTTGCAGGCGGATTTATTGGTTATCTGGCGAAAGTTGGAACGGTCAACTTCGATACCATGAAAAATGCAATCGTTTACGGTTCTGCACTGGCATCTTTCTGTGTAGAAAAATTCGGAACAGAGAAAATCGTCAACCTGACTGAAGCAGAAGTTGCCGGCCGTATCCAGGAATTTGTAAACCTGAGCGCTTTCACACTTACTGAAGCTTAATTATTCAGACTTCCCACTAAAGGAAAATGAACTTTAATAAAAAAAAGCATCAGTTTAAGGCTGATGCTTTTTTGTTAACTTTTCAGTTTACCAACCGCGGTAAACTTTTCAAATACAGTTTCTGAATGCGGCGCATCTGCCAGTTCATCGGTCAGATCCTGTCCTGCCCAGTGTTCATAATGCTTCCCATTTTTCCATAACCGGCTTTCTCCAACGTCGTAAATCAACCCGAGATAAGCTACCCATATTTGTGGTTTGTCCTGCCCATTTCTTAAAGCCAGTTGTTGTTTGGTAAATTCTGGTAGCTCCATTAACGGCGTGCTCTTAATTTAAAAAACTCAAAAAGATAAACACTCAGCAATAACATCCCCATAAAATAGAAAGGCGTTTCAAAGGGAATATTAAACTGATTAAAGTTCAATGTTTCCGCACTATTATACTGTATCACAGGAAGATTAGCCAATAGCCCATACACAATATAGAATGGGATTAAAGTCACCAGGAATGCACGGTAAAAACGGTACATGAATCTGATCTTATTGACATATTCGACATACAGGATGAAAACCAATAAGATCGAAAATGTAAAAAGAGTATATAACTTCTGATGACCGAAATAGAGCATAGCTATACAGACTCCCAGCATAATATTACTAAAAGCCAGGCTATATTTCTCAGGGCCATTATCTGGAAAACGATGATTAAGAAACAAGTAAACCGCAAGCCCGCTTAAAGGTAAAATGAATAATAACAACAACTCTTCTATTGGCAATTGCCATAAAGTCATCCCACTTAAATAAGGCGGATTAAATACAATTACCTTTAATTGCGTCATAAATTCCGTAGGGATGGAGAAAGAAAAAACACTGATCAAAACAGCAAGAACCAGGAACTTACTCTGGTCAGTAAAGTTGAGTTGCCGGATAGAAAAAAATAAGACCGGCAATAACAAAAGTGCCAGGTCAATCAATAAATAAGTATAGTTCATTTAGCAGGATAAGTCTGAAGTCCAAAAATATACTTTTGATCCGACTAAACCACTTTCTTTTTCCACTGGCAACTGCACATTGAAAAGACCGCTGAACCTTCATCAATACAGCGGTCTTTTCAATGTGCAGTTCTCAGCAATTAGTATCCTTGATTGTTGCCCTGCCATGAAGCTTAAATCGAGCGCACAAAAAAGCAGCTATTTTTTATATAGCTGCTTTTCGTTAAAAGAAAACAGAATGATTAAACGATTTCTGTTCCGAGAATTTCTTTAGAATACGTTTTAAGATATTTTTTCAGTATCTGACGGGCAACGTGGATTCTTGTTTTTACTGTACCGATTGGGATCTTAAG
Organism: Pedobacter cryoconitis; assembly: GCF_003259615.1. Lineage (GTDB taxonomy): Bacteria > Bacteroidota > Bacteroidia > Sphingobacteriales > Sphingobacteriaceae > Pedobacter > Pedobacter cryoconitis. Next base: position 3,118 of record NZ_QLLR01000004.1, read on the forward strand.
CATATCCGCAATCTCATGATATTTATAGCCTTCAAAATATTTAATAAAAGGAACGTAGTATTCAGGTTGTAAAGTAGCTAAAGCCTTATTGATGTCACCAATAATAAACTTGCTGTCTATTGTATTTTTTGTAGCACTATAGTGAAGATTTGCAGAAGATATATCCTCAGATTTAGTAATTAACGCATTTGTTTTAACCAAACGTCTGTAATTATTAATAAAGGTATTTTTCATGATGGTGAATAACCATCCTTTCAAATTTGTTCCCTCTTTGAATTTACTGTAGTACGTAACCGCTTTCAGCATGGTGTCCTGAACTAAATCGTTTGCGTCTTCAATATCTTTTGTAAAATTTAAAGCGAATGACTGCAAGGAAACCGAGTGGTTGTGAAGCTGAAGGTTGAATTCATTTTTTGTCATAGTGTTTAAGTTTTAAGGTTAAAAAAGCAAGCAAACAATACCTTTAAAAAGTGGCGCTAATCAGGTTTGTTTAATCTTGTATATTAACACTTATACAACATATGTACCAAAAAAATGATTCATGGTTAAACACATAGATTTAATTGTTTAACCATGAAAAAACTCTATATAGTTGGGAAAATCACACAATTGTTACAGGATATTCACTTCCCGTTCCAATTTTACATCAAATTTAGAGAATACAGTGTCTATAATTTTTTCTGAAAAACTATACACTTCCTCTCCGGTTGCACCACCATGGTTAACCAGAACCAGTGCCTGATTTTTCCAGGTACCAGTATGTCCTTCAGTAATTCCTTTAAAACCACACTGTTCAATCAGCCAGCCGGCAGCCAGTTTAACTTTATCTTCGCCAGCAGGGTAACTGATCATTGCAGGAAACGCATGTTTTAACCCTTCAAATTTAGAACGGTCGATAATAGGGTTCTTAAAGAAACTTCCCGCATTACCAATAGTTGAAGGATCTGGCAATTTACTTACTCTGATCTCAGCAACAATTTTTGAAATATCTGTGATTGTAGGATGTGTGATTCTTCTTTCTGCGAGCAACGACTGTATAGCACCATACTGAGAATTGATTCTGATCCGGGTAAATAGTCTGAAATTGACACGCGTAATAATATATTGACCTTTTAATTCATTTTTAAAAATACTGTCTCTGTAAGCGAAATGGCAATCCTCATACCCGAAATTCTTAAACTCACCAGTAGCCAGTTCAAATGCTTCACAAGACTCAAACACATCCTTAAGTTCCACACCATACGCACCAATATTCTGGATCGGCGATGCGCCTACAGTCCCTGGAATAAGACTTAGATTTTCCATTCCTGCAAATCCATTCTCTACACAATAGTTTACTAAATCATTCCAAACCACTCCTGCTCCTGCAGAAACAAAAACCTGGTTATCTGCAACTTCAGTGGTAATTTCAGGAATGCTGATCTTCAATACCAAACCAGGATAGTCTTCCGTAAAAAGCACATTGCTACCCCCTCCGAGTATCAGTAATTTGCTGGCCTTGAATACCGGGTGATTCCTTAATGCAACCAGCTCATCTTCTGTAAAAATTTCAATAAAAAAGCGGGCTTTGACATCAATACCAAAAGTATTGTAAGGTTTAAGGGATATATTTTCTTGTAATACAAGCATAAGAATTATTAGAATTATTTACCGCAAATGTAATTGTTAGCCTGTGTAATAAACATGTTAAATATAATATTTAATAATTTTGTATAATTTACATCCGATTCTAACCCCAATTCAAGCCGGCACGCTCATAGAAAAAAAGCATTGCTTATTCACAATGGAAAATCAAGATAGAAAAAGACTCTTAATTATAGACGCTGCATTAAAGAGATTCGCACATTACGGACTCGCAAAAACTACGATGACTGAAATCGCAAAGGATATTGCTTTTTCAAAAGCGTTACTCTATTATTATTTCCCTGATAAATTGAGCTTATATGTCAGTGTAATTGAACATATGATGCACACCATCAGCAGAGATCTGATTAAGTCCGTAGAGAAGACATCTACCGCTACAGAAGGTATTCTGATGCTGTTGCAGAAAAGACAGGCATTTACACAGAAGTATTACAATCTCCTGGAATACACCCAAATGATTGGCCCTGAACTCCCGGAAGCACTTTATGAAAAATTTCAACGTGCCAGGGCATTCGAGCTTAAAATCATTACAGGCCTGCTGACCAAAGGTGATACATCCGGAGAATTCGCCATCAAAGACATCCCTTTCACCACCGAAATATTTGTCGAAGCGGTGTCTGGTATCCACTTCAATATCCTTAACCGTGCGCGGAATATTTTCCCTGGGAAAGAACAGTTTAAACTCATCTTTCTGAAAGAAAAAAGGTTCGCCGAAATCTTTCTGGCGGGTTTAAAGCCATTAATCTAAACACAGCTTTAAGTCACAGAACTACCATTTATTCGTTAGCACGGCTTATAAGAGACTGAAGACCAACAAAAACGGTTTAAACTCTCTTATTAAAGTCATGGTATTGTCATATCTTCACTAAGTATAGTTGTTTTTATACTAAAGTTTCTTTATTAGAAAAGCTTGCCATACTTTTGACTTTACATATAATAAAGTCAGAAGGTAAAAAAGTAAAATGGCAGAAACGGATAAAAAAAGGGAGCTGATTATAGAGGGTGCAATAAAGCGTTTTATACATTTTGGCATCAATAAAACTACGATGAATGAAATAGCAGAAGATCTATCTGTCTCTAAGCCTTCATTATATTATTACTTTCCAGACAAAACCAGTTTAATTCTCGGTGTAGTCGAGCGGATTTTCAAAGATTATTTCGATGTTTTATATGCCGACTTAAAGCAATCATCCAATATCGAAACCACGCTATTGAACATCGTAGAAATCAAACATCGTTTTTTTCTGCGCTATTACATGCTGCATTTATCTAACGGAAATCCTGATTCTTCATTGAACTCGGTTGAATTAAAATCATATTTAGAAAAAATGCTGGAGAAAAATGTTGAGTTTCACGAAAAAATATTTGAAATGGCAGTAGAGAACAAAGAGATCGCTCCACAAGAAAACATCTCTAAACTCGCCGAATTATATTTATCCTGTCAGTCTGGTTTGACCTCCCTCTGTATTATGCACGGGAATAAAGAGCTTTTCCCGGGAAAGAAAGAATTAAAATTAATGAAGGAAAAACAGATCAGTCTCTCTAAAATATTCATTAAAGGACTAAAAAACTAAAACCAGCCCTATACCAGAAAACCACAATCATGACTACACGAATAAAATCGATCCCCATCTTACTGCTATGCCTGTTTTTTACAGATATAGCATTTGCGCAAGAGCAACTTACGCTTCAGGATGCGCTTAACTTTGCTATTCAAAATAACGTTAATATACGTAAAGCGAAACTGGATATTGAAGGCGGAAAATACAAAACGCAGGAAGTTAGAGCACAAGCCTTACCACAGGTTACGGCAAATGGTGGTTTAAATTACAATCCTATCATTGGATCACTGATCTTTAATAACCAGGCTGTTCAGCTTGGTAAACCATGGGACATCAATGGGGGCTTTCAGCTTAGCCAGCAGTTATTCAACCAACAGGTTTTTACCGGACTAAAGGCAGCACGCACCAGTGAAAACTATTATAGCCTGAGTGCAAACCTTACAGAGGAACAGGTTATAGAAATGGTTGCAAATAACTATTACCAGGTATTAGTAAACAGACAACAACTTAATGTCATAGATACCAATATCAAAAACGTTAAGGTGGTAGAAAAGATCATTTCCAATCAGTATGAAAACGGTCTGGCAAAAAAGATAGATGTAGACCGGATTAAAGTGAACCTGACTAACCTGCAAACCAGACGTGAGCAAACAATTAACGGTGTTGTCCAGTTAGAAAATCAGTTGAAGTTTTCGATGGGCATGCCGGTAACGACCATCATTACCTTACCACCTGATGAATTCAGTAAAGTGGAAACTTTACCCGTAATGGCCGACAGTATAAATACTGAAGGAAGAACAGAAATCAGGTTATTGAATATTCAGAAAGAGTTACTGAGTCTTCAGCGAAAATCATACGTAGCGGAGTATTACCCTCAGTTATCCCTGGTGAGTAATATAACCAGAACCGGACAAAGTGATAAGTTCGATTTACTCAGCCCGCACGGACGCACATTTTATTACAATGCTTCTGCTATCGGGGTCACGATTAAAGTGCCGATATTCAATGGTTTTGCTACACGTTCAAGGATCCGTCAGGCTGATGTGAATATCAAAAAAGCGGATGAAGATATTAGAGAAAGTAAAAATAATCTGAATCTGGCTTATGAAAATGCGAAGATCCAGCTGAAAAATAATATTACGACTATCAAATCTCAGCGCCAGAATGTTTTACTCGCTCAGGAGATTTATAACAGTACTCAAAACAATTACAATAACGGGCTTGCTGCCTTAACGGATCTTTTAGATACGGAAAATGCTTTGACCGAAGCACAAAACAGCTATACCCAGGCATTACTGAACTACAAAATTGCCGAAATCCAACTAATCAAATCAAACGGAAATATAAAATCACTATTAAAATGAAAAGAGGAATTATAACAGTCATTCTAATTATAGTAGTTATCGGAGCTATTGCTTTGGTACTTAAAAACAATAAGAAGAAAAATGACGCGCAAACGGCTTTGGTAGCTCAGGGAAGTGGTGCTATCAGTGTACGCGTGGCTCCAGTGAAAAAAGTAGCCGTTGATTTGGATTTTAGTGCAAATGGTAATTTTATACCTAAAAAAGAATTGAACTTTCTGTCAGAAAATGCAGGCCGTATCACAAAAATATATGTGGAAGAAGGTGACCGCGTACATAAAGGACAGGTTTTGGCACATATTGATGCTGAAATTATCAATACAGATAAAGAAACTGCACAAGCAGCACTGGATAATGCAATCAGAGACGAAGCGAGATATGCAAGCTCTTTCAAAACTGGTGGTGTAACGCAGCAGCAGCTTGACCAGGCAAAACTGGCTACAAGAAATGCAAAACTAAGATTACAAGGTTCTGCAAGAAGAGTAAGTGATGCGAATATCAAATCTCCGATTGATGGTATAGTGAATAAAAAATACATTGAGACTGGTGCTTTCGTTACCGCGCAGGGTACGCAGTTGTTTGAATTGGTTGACGTTTCAAAACTAAAACTGAAAGTGAATGTAAACGAAGGACAGGTTGCGAACCTTAAAGTAGGCGAAACTGTACAGATTAAATCGAATGTATTCCCTTCTGATAATTTTTCAGGCAAAATCACTTTCATCGCTGCTAAAGCGGATGAAACTTTGAATTTCCCGATTGAAATTGAAGTAGACAACAACCACAAAAACACAATCAAAGCAGGTATGTATGGAACTGCAATTTTCAAGTTTCCAGCTCAGGCAGCAACGATTACTATTCCCCGCGGTTCATTTGTGGGCAGTGTAAGCAGTAACGAGGTTTTTGTATTAGGAGAAGGTAATACAGCGAAACAGCGTAAAGTAGTTGCAGGCAGAATTATCGGTGATCAGGTAGAAATTCTTGATGGGTTGAAAGAAGGTGAAACGGTAATTATCAGCGGACAGATCAACTTGGTTGACGGCAGTCCTGTTGCAATTATAAAATAATATCAGATCAGCATATAAATCTATATATAGATGAAATTAACAGAAATATCAATAAAAAGACCTTCGCTTGTCGTCGTTGTATTCAGCGTACTGACATTACTGGGTTTATTGAGCTACTTCTCTTTAAGTTATGAGTTGCTGCCCAAGTTCTCTCAGAACGTCGTGTCTATTTCCACCGTATACCCGGGTGCATCACCTAGTGAGGTAGAAAATACGGTAACCAAGAAGATTGAGGATGCGGTATCCTCCATGGAGAATATCAAGAAACTAAACGCGGTTTCTTACGAAAGTTTATCCGTGGTAACGATCACCCTGAATGACAAAGCCAATGTGGATTTATCATTAAATGAAGCGCAACGTAAGGTAAACTCTATTCTTAAAGATTTACCGACCGACGTAAAACCTCCTTCCTTAAATAAATTCTCTCTGGATGATTTACCAGTGATCACGATGTCAGCATCAGCGAAAATGGACGATGCGTCGTTTTATGATCTGATCGACAAACGTATTGCTCCGATTATATCCAGGGTAAATGGTGTTGCACAGGTTAACCTGGTAGGCGGACAAGAACGTGAAATTGAAGTGGGCCTGGATGCAGATAAAATTCAGGGATACGGTTTATCTGTTTTACAAGTTCAGCAGTCAATTTTAACATCCAACCTTGACTTCCCTACTGGTAGTGTGAAAACACATGACCAGGATATTTTAATCCGTTTATCCGGTAAATACAAAAACGTAGATGAACTGCGTAAATTAGTTGTAGGTACAGGAAAAGATGGTGTTCAAATTCGTTTGCAGGACATCGCAGATGTGAGAGACGCACAAAAAGAAGTAGAGAAATTAGCGCGTATAGACCGTAAAGGAGCTATTGCGATACAAATTATCAAACAATCGGACGCGAATGCCGTAGAGGTAAGTAAAAGCGTGCATAAGGTAATTGAAACTTTGCAGAAGGATTATGTGAAGAATAACCTGAAAATAATTATTGCAAATGACAGTTCTATTTTTACATTGGAATCTGCCGATGCAGTAATCCACGATTTAGTGCTTGCAATTATTCTGGTTGCTTTCGTGATGCTTTTCTTCCTGCATAGTATTAGAAATGCCCTGATCGTTATGGTTTCTATCCCTGCTTCCCTGATTGCTACTTTTATCGGGATCAGCGTACTAGGTTATACCTTAAACCTGATGTCACTATTGGGATTATCACTGGTAGTTGGTATTTTGGTGGATGATGCGATTGTGGTATTAGAGAATATTTACCGCCACATGGAAATGGGTAAAAACAAAGTGCGTGCTGCTTATGATGCGACAAGCGAAATTGGTTTTACCGTAGTATCCATTACATTGGTAATTGTAGTTGTATTCTTCCCTATTGCTATAAGTACAGGCTTAGTTTCCAATATTCTTCGTCAGTTCTGTGTCGTGGTAATTATTGCGACTATGCTTTCACTATTAGCATCCTTCTCTATTGTTCCTCTTTTATCATCCCGTTTTGGTAAATTAGAAAAGATAGAAGGCAAGAACATATTTGGTCGTTTCATCCTGTGGTTTGAAAAACAACTGCGCAAATTTACGGTCTGGATCACCAGTATCTTAGAATGGTCCCTGGCAAACAGAACACTCACAATTTTAATTGTAGTTGTTATGTTTGTTGCTTCAATATGGCTGGCGGTTGCAGGTTATATCGGAACAGAATTTTTCCCAAAAAGTGATAAAGGAGAATTCCTTGTACAAATAGAACTTCCTAAAGATGCGTCCATCGAACAAACGAATTTGATGACGCAAAAAGCAGAAGCCTTTTTAGTTAAAAAACCAGAAATCCTGCAATTGATTACCACTGTAGGACAATCAAGTGGTGATTTTGGAGGAACACAAGCAACAGCCTATAAATCTGAGATCAATGTAAAATTGGTTGAAAGAGATAAACGCGAAGACGTATCGAGTATTTACGCGACAAAAGTAAGTCGTGAACTGGCTAAAGTATTAGTTGGTGCTAAAGTAAAAACTGTTCCGATCAGTATTTTAGGTATCGCAGAAAATGCACCTATTGAACTGGTGGTTATGGGTTCAGATTTAGACAGTGCCATGAAATATGCCGAAGGTGCTAAAGCGGTTCTGGCTAAGATCAAAGGATCTGCAGAGCTGAAGTTATCTGTTGAGAATGGTAGTCCTGAAATTAATGTACAGGTAGATCGTGATAAGATGGCTGCTCTTGGTCTTACCCTGCAAACAGTAGGTGCAACCATGCAGACTGCATTTAGTGGAAATACAGATGGTAAATTTCGTAGAGGAGAATATGAGTATGACATTAATATTCGTTACCAGACGTTCAACCGTAAAAACATTGATGATGTAAGAAATCTGATCTTTGTGAATACGGCAGGGAAACAAATTAAGTTATCACAATTCGCATCCATCACTAACGGTTCCGGTCCAAGTCAATTGGAAAGAAGGGATAAGAGTACTTCGGTTTCAGTAAGAGCTCAATCTATTGGTCGTCCAACAGGTACGATTGTAGCAGAATTCCAGGCACAATTACTTGCATTGGAAAAATCAGGTAAACTTAGAAAACCTATAGGTGTAAGTTATGTATGGGCAGGTGATGCCGAAAATCAGGGGGATGGTTTCGGAACTCTGGGTATAGCCTTATTAGCATCCGTTATCCTGGTATACCTGATTATGGTAGCACTATATGATAGTTTTGTTTATCCTTTTGTCGTGATGTTCTCCATTCCTTTATCAGTTATCGGAGCCTTGCTGGCACTCGCACTGACGAATAATGCAATTAACATATTTACGATTTTAGGGATGATCATGCTAATCGGACTGGTAGCGAAAAATGCAATTATCCTGGTCGATTTCACCAATCAGATGAGGTCTGAAGGTAAAACTACACATGAAGCTCTTATTTTAGCCAACCATGCGCGTTTACGTCCAATTTTGATGACGACCATTGCCATGGTAATTGGTATGATGCCAATTGCGCTTGCAAGTGGCGCAGGTGCAGAATGGAAGAATGGTCTGGCCTGGGTAATTATTGGCGGACTATTAAGCTCATTGTTCCTGACGCTAATATTTGTGCCGGTAATGTACCAGTTATTTGACAGACTGCTTGAACGTCTAGGATTGAACAAAAAAGGAGTCACTATTGATGAATTGATGGTAGAACCTTATGACCATAAAGAAGTTCATGAATATGATTTAGATCACCAGCATTAAGAGCATTCGTTATAAATTTCAAAAAGGAACCCATTTGTGGTTCCTTTTTTGCGTTATAGAAATTCACAACACGTAATTATGAAATATACACTTGTATTGATCTTTCTTTTAACCTGCTCATTTGTGGTTAAAGCACAATATCCTCCAGTATTTGAGGGCATGACTACAGACAGTACTAAAATATTGTTAGGGGACATGCCACTGAATCTGATTAAATACAGTTACAATACCCCCAGTATAAATTTCCTGGCTATTCACGATAATGAAGATACCGGGGTAAAAGCTGCTTTCGATTATATTGCGATGAACGGCGGAAGTATCGTAGACTGTCAATATGGAGGTGCCAGGAACTTCAAATTCATACAGGATGAGGTCACCTATCAGACAGATCCCAACAGTATCTATACAGCCGAAGGCATTCCTATCGGACTGGAGAAATATGGAGTATCCAGTGAAGCTGTAATTGCCGAACTGAAAAGTACGGGTAAAACTATTCTCAAAACTTATAATCCTAAAAAATCAGCTTATATATTCACCCTGCATAATAACGCCGACGGGGGATTTGGCATTCAGAGTTACCTGCCGGAAAACGAACTGGGAAGTACCGCAGACTCCGTTCATGTCAACTATGAAATGGATGAAGACGATATGATCCTGGTTACCGAACTGAAACTCTTTAACCTGTTAAAAAAAGCAGATGTTAATGTAGTACTGCAATCTGAAGAAGCAGTAGATGACGGTTCACTATCCATCTATGCGATGCAAAATAACATTCCTTATATCAATGTAGAAGTACAACATGGCCATCAGGAGGAAAACCTCAGGCTTATACAACTTGGCGTAACTGCTTTGGCTGAAGCTTATCCGAAACTGGGCATAAAAAAACCTGCAGTTGAAACTGCGGGTTTTTAATAAATTATAAAACTGATCTTAAATATGAATCGCCCTGTTTGCAGTTGCAGCCATAGCCGCTTCTTTAATAGCTTCAGTATACGTAGGGTGTGCATGACAAATTCTTGCAATGTCTTCAGCAGAAGCACGGAATTCCATAGCCACTACAGCCTCAGCAATCATATCAGCAGCACGCGGGCCGATCATATGAACACCTAATATCTCGTCAGTAGCTTCATCCGCCAATACTTTTACAAAACCATCTGTATCCATACTTGCTTTAGCACGTCCACTCGCTTTGAACGGGAAAGATCCTGCTTTATATTTTACACCTTTTTCTTTCAATTGCTCTTCAGTATAACCTACCGATGCAACCTCTGGCCAGGTGTAAACAACTCCTGGAATCAGGTTATAGTTGATATGTGGTTTTTGACCTGCGATAGTTTCCGCTACAAAAACACCTTCATCTTCTGCTTTATGTGCAAGCATTGCACCAGTAATTACATCACCAATTGCATATACACCTTGTACAGCAGTTTCTAAATGTGCATTTACAGGGATTTTATTACCACGCTCCTCAGTTTTGATTCCGATATTCTCTAAACCTAAACCTTCAGTATAAGCCGTACGGCCAACAGCTACGATACAGTAATCAGCTTCTAAATTCACCTCTTCGCCTTTAGCGTTCAATGCAGAAACCGTTACTTTTTTACCTTTTGCAGTTGCACCAGTTACCTTATGGCCCATAAAGAATTCCATACCCAGTGATTTTTTCAATACACGCTGTAATTCTTTACCTAAACCAGCATCCATTGTAGCGATAATAGAAGGCAGGTATTCCACTACAGAAACTTTAGTTCCCAAACGTGCGTAAACAGAACCTAATTCCAGTCCGATTACACCACCACCAATCACGATCATCGTTTTTGGAACCTCTTTAATATTTAATGCTTCTGTCGAAGTAATAATTCTTTTTTTATCTATTGGTAAAAATGGTAAAGCAGTGGGCTTAGAACCCGATGCAATCACTACATTTTTAGCGGTAATAGTTTCAGATGTTCCGTCAGTTTTGGTAATCCTGATTGTGTTTTTATCTACAAAAGAACCTAAACCTTCAAAACTGTCAATTTTATTCTTTTTGAACAAGTAAGTGATACCTGCTGTATTTTGCGCAACCACATCATCTTTACGGGCAATCATTTGTGGCATATTCACTGTCAGATCCTTTAGGTCAATCCCGTGGGTAGTGAAGGTATGCGCAGCATTATGATAATGCTCTGAAGAGTCTAACAATGCTTTAGATGGAATACAACCTACATTTAAGCAAGTTCCACCAAAAGTTTTATATTTTTCTATAACTGCTGTTTTTAACCCTAATTGTGCACATCTTATTGCGCTTACATAACCACCAGGACCAGAACCAATAATAACGACGTCGTATTGCATAATGATAAAATTTTGTTGTACAAAGTTAATAATCCCCAATAGAAATAAGGCATCAGCAAGGGGGTTTCTTGTTAATCTTTCAATTAATCAACACTACTTCGGTTGTAGACAATGTCTGTTCCCGTGTAGCATGATTCAAAAATTTTCCTTTAACCATCGTAATCCGGAAATTCCCGAACGACTTAAGGCGTGTAACCTTCATCCCCTGCTGAATATACTGATCCACTAAATCCGGGTTAGCGTACAGCAGGTAAGGTCTTGGAGGTAATAAAGCCTCTTCCCCCGGTCTTAAGAAATAAACCGGAGCATTGACATAAAAATCCAGCGAATAAGCAAAAGCAAGTCTGCTTTGTACCACAGGCAGTCCTTTTTCATTATGCGCATTAATCCAGAACGCAGCTTCACTATCCCCCTGGTATTTGACTAATCGTGGATAATAAGCCAGGTTAAAATACAGATTCACAAAAAAGGCGACTGTACAAACCTGGAAAAACACTTTATACGCCTGCTCAATCGGCTGAAGAGTGATTATAATAAATAAAGCTACAGCCCCCGCCAGCAATACTGCAGCAAATACCGTAATGTTATCCGGCTGGAAAAAGTAATGCAATACTATAATCAGGAACATCATAATGCCCCCAACAATCAGCTGCATGATCCGGATAGCTTTTACAGAACTTTCTAACTTGACCCTGCATAAGTATTGCGCACAAATGATAGTGAAAAACGGAAATACAATCGTAATATAAAAAGGAAGCTGAAATTTTGATAAAGAGAAAACCAGGAAAGTCAGGAATGAACCGGAGATACAGAACCATTCAGTCAATAAAGGTTTCTTAAAATTCTTACGGAAAAACTGGTATATGGCCGTATATAACAGTAAACTCCAGGGCAAAAAGGCCCATAAAATGGTATGTAAAAAGAAAGTCGGGTCACCACTCGATTTTTTGATCGGCCCGTTGTTAAAGAAACGCCCAAACTGGCTATCCCAAAAGAAAAACCTGATTCCGGATACCCCCTGCCGTCCGAAAACTACTTTCTCCGGATGCACATCAAACTGATGATACAAAGTATAAAGTTCCGGGAGCATAAAAACCAGGATCAGCACTGCTGCCAGCAACCACCTGAAATTAAAGACCATTGCCCAATTCTTTTTAATCAGCAGCTCTCCCGCAACCGCTCCCCCGATAGGGATCAATGCAAAAATCCCTTTCGTCATCACCGCACAGGCAGCGAACACAGAGGCAATCACTAGATGCCAGAACCACTTTTTGCCCAAAGCTTTATAAAAGTGATATACACTTGCGATAATCAGTCCGGTCAGAAATGGTTCTGCACGAACATCCATCGTACAAATCAGAATGTGCTGCGCCGTTAATAAAAGCAAAACAGCCCATAAGCCAACCTGCTTCGAATAAAGTGCCTTCGCAAACTTATAAGTATATACAGCCGCCAGCAGGATAAAAAGTATTCCAGGCAGCTTATAAGCCCAGGTATTGACTCCAAACACTTTGAAAAAAACAGCCGTTACCCAGAAAGGAAAATGAGGTTTATCCAGCCAATCCTTTCCTTCGACCATTAAATCAATGAAATTATTGTGCTGAGCCATATTTTTGGCGATAGAAGCATATAAAGCACCATCCGGTCCGATTACGGTTACAAATAACCCGGTAAAATTTAAAAATACAGCAAACCCGATAAAAAGGTAAAGCCATTTTGTAGTTTGATCTGCCAATACTTTCTGCATAGGTGTTGATTAGATTGATTTTCCTTTGCCAGAAGCTTTAAAAACAAAGAAATAGTTTGCACTGAAATTCCAGAAGAAAACAATAAAAATGGCTACTGCCTTACTAATATAAAAGTTAACCGAAAGCAAATTATCCAATAAAAAGATAATACCCGAATTTAACAGGAGGCCGATTAATGAAACCACAAAAAATGCCGTGAACTGTAACCCTGGCTTTGATTTATTGTCCTTAAATGTCCAGTTGCGATGAATAATGTAATTGCTGATTACTGCTGCGGTAAAGCCTATTCCATTGGCTATAAATTTATTAAACCCCAGCTCATCCTTAAAAAACCAGGTGAGGGCAAAATCTATGATCAATCCTGATACCCCTGTGATTCCAAACTTGATGAAGGCCAGGATTTTTGGCGTTAACAAAGAGGAAAGATAGGAACTACTGAATTTATTTTGCGGCATGATTGATCCTTAGGTGAACCAAAGGTACAATCATTTTAGAATTGAGGGTCAAAATGAGTAACATTTTAGATTATATAGCGCTCTATTTTATAAAAAAGGTGCTATATCCCTTATATTTAGACCATCTAAACTTTTCATATGAAACCTTCTTTTAAAATGTTCTGGGTAGCCTTATGCTTTCTGGCAATAAGCTATTCTTCCATGGCCCAGGTAACAGATTCTGCTTATGTCCGTGACAATTACACTAAAATTGAAAGACAAATCCCTATGCGGGATGGCGTTAAGCTATTTACAGCGATTTATATTCCAAAGAATAAAGATCAAAAGTATCCTTTTATGCTGAACCGTACACCCTATACCAGCAGTCCTTATGGCGAGAACCAATACAAAACGACCTTAGGGCCTGACCCTTTATTCCTGAAAGAAGGCTTCATCTTTGTTTACCAGGATGTGCGTGGCAGATGGATGAGTGAAGGTGAATTTGTAGACGTACGTCCTCAGATTGCCAATAAAAAAAGTAAAAAAGACATAGACGAAAGCTCTGACACCTACGACACCATAGACTGGCTGATTAAAAACGTGCCCAACAACAATGGAAAAGCAGGTATTTATGGAATTTCATACCCGGGGTTTTATTCTACAGCTTCTTTACCAGGTGCACACCCTGGCCTGAAAGCAGTTTCACCTCAGGCTCCGGTTACAGACTGGTTTCACGGGGATGATTTTCACCATAATGGTGCATTTATGCTATCAGATGCGTTTAACTTTTATTCCGTATTTGGAGTTCCAAGACCAAAACCAATTACGCCAGACAAAGGCCCTAAAAGCTTTAAGTTCCCTATCAAAGACAATTATCGCTTTTTCCTGAGCGTTGGCGCACTTAAAAACGTGAAGCTGAAATATTTTGGTGATACCATTAAATTCTGGAATGACCTGATGGCTCACGGCACTTATGATTCCTTCTGGAAAGCCATGGACATCCGTCAACATCTTACTGACGTAAAACCAGCAGTACTGGTAGTTGGTGGTTTCTTCGATGCTGAAGATGCCTATGGAGCTTTACACACTTACCAGGCTATTGAAAAACAAAATCCTAAAGCCAAGAACAGCCTGGTGATGGGCCCATGGTTTCACGGAGGATGGTCAAGAGGAACAGGAGCGAGCTTTGGGGATATACAATTCGGTCAGCAGACCAGCACTTGGTATCAGCAGAACTTAGAATTCCCTTTCTTTATGCAATATCTTAAAGATAAAAAAGATGCAGACATAGCCGAAGCGACTATCTTCCTGACTGGCAGTAACCAATGGAAGAAATTCAGCAGCTGGCCACCTCAAAACACAGAAGAACAAACATTATACTTTCAGGCCAATGGAAAGCTAAGCTTTACTCCGCCAGCCACAGGAACCAGTTTCGATGAATATGAAAGTGATCCGAATAACCCGGTTCCTTATCAGCAAGGTATACAAGAAAAAAGAACAAGAGAATATATGATCGACGATCAGCGTTTTGCAGCCCGCAGACCTGACGTAAAAGTATACCAGACAGCTATTCTAACCGAAGACATCACCCTTACAGGTCCCTTAATGGCTAAACTTTCGGTTTCTACTACAGGGACTGATGCCGATTACGTAGTTAAACTAATCGACGCTTACCCGGAAGACGAACCAGATCTGGCAATCAATCCAAAAGGAATTATCATGGGCGGTTATGAAATGCTTGTTCGCGGCGAAGTAATGCGCGGCAAATTCCGCAACAGCTTTGAGCAGCCTGAAGCTTTCGTTCCAGGGCAAATCACCCAGGTCAACTATGCCCTTCCTGATGTAGGTCATACCTTTAAAAAAGGTCACAGAATTATGATCCAGGTACAAAACTCCTGGTTCCCGTTAGTAGACAGAAACCCGCAGAAATTCCTGGATATTTACCACGCTGAGGATAAAGACTTCCAAAAAGCAACACACCGTATTTATCATGACAAAGCAAATGCTTCTGCCTTAACGGTGACCGTATTAAAACCTTAATCCATGATGAGAAGATTATTTATCAGTACCCTTATTGTATTCACAGCCCTTTTTCAGGCTAATGCACAGCTACTTCAAGGGAAGCACACCTTTTCGCGCGCAGATACATTAAGAGGTATGCTGACTCCACTGCGTACTTGCTATGACATCAATTACTACCACCTTGACGTAAAAGTGGATATTAATAACAAATCAGTCAGCGGAAGCAATGAATTCAATTTTACGGCGACCACAGATTTCAAACAACTTCAGTTTGATCTGTTCAGTAACCTGACCATTGAAAAGGTAGTCTATAAAAACCAGGAACTCCCTTTCAAAAGGGAGTTCAATGCAGTTTTCCTGACTTTCCCTTCCACCATTAAAAAGGGGGCCAAAGACAAATTTGAAGTCTTTTACTCAGGCAATCCTGTCATTGCCAGAAAACCACCCTGGGACGGAGGTTTTATTTTCAGTAAAGATGCAGCCGGAGATCCCTGGGTATCTGTAGCCTGTCAGGGTTTCGGTGCCAGCTCATGGTGGCCAACCAAAGAACATCAAAGTGATGAAGTGGATAGTGTGTTAATCAGCATCAGTGTTCCTAAAGATCTGCAGGAAGTATCAAATGGCCGCCTGCGCAGTATCGTAGATAAACCTGATGGTTACAAACAATACAACTGGTTTGTGGCTAACCCGATTAACAACTATAACATTACCTTTTACATCGGGAAATATGCCCACTGGACAGACCTTTACAAAGGAGAAGACGGAGATCTTACCTTAGATTACTGGTCGCTGAAAGCTGACAGTGCCAAAGCAAGACCACACTGGGATGCCGATGTCAAGCCAATGCTCAAAGCATTCGAACACTGGTTTGGCCCTTACCCTTTCTACAAAGATGGTTACAAACTCGTTCAGGCACCACATCTGGGTATGGAACATCAAAGTGCCGTTGCCTACGGTAACCAGTTTAAAATGGGTTATCTGGGGAATGACTTATCCGGTTCCGGCTGGGGCTTAAAGTTTGATTTCATTACTGTACATGAAAGCGGCCACGAGTGGTTCGGGAATAACATCACTGCGAAAGACATTGCTGATATGTGGATCCATGAAAGTTTCACCAATTATTCAGAAGCACTGATGGTGGAATCCCAATACGGAAAAGAGGCTTCTACGGCTTATGTAGTAGGTATAAGACAAAAAATTCAGAACGATGTCCCTATTATCGGTACTTACAACGTAAACCATGAGGGCTCTGGCGACATGTATTACAAAGGAGCAAATATGGTGCATACCATCCGTCAGCTTATCCAGGATGATGAAAAGTTCCGCCAGATTTTACGTGGCCTGAATAAAACATTCTACCATCAAACTGTTACTACAACACAAATCGAAAATTACATCAGCAAAGAAAGCGGTCTGAAACTAGCTAAAATATTTGATCAGTATTTGAGAACTACCGATGTACCTGTGCTTAACTACAACATTAAAAACGGTAAATTAACTTACCGCTGGACAAATGTAGTGGAAGGCTTCGACATGCCTGTAAAAGTATCCCTGGCACCTGGTAATTTTAGTTTTATTTATCCGGATGCCCATGCCAAAACAATCGCTGTTCAACAGGGTATCAATGAATCCAATTTTAAGGCAGATCCTAATTTTTACATTTTGTTGAAAAAGGATAAATAAAATTCAGAAGTTTATGCAACAAATCAAAATCTTTAACGTCCTATAAAAAACCTAAAGAAATGAAGAAAATAAATAGTTTACTCTTACTGTTGCTGCTCACCATTAGTACTCACCTTAACGCTGCCTCTCCTATCCGGATTAATAAATCTTTCGGTGAAGAAGAAAGGTCTGTCGGAAGTTTTAGAGGAGTGGCTACAGGCGGCCCCCTGACTGTAAAGATCACGATGGGCAATAAAGAATCCCTGCGTCTTGAAGGCGATCAGGAAGCCATTAGTGAATTAACTACTGAAGTGATTTCAGGTATCCTGACGATCAAACCAAAGACTAAATGGAACATCTGGTCAAGAAAGTATAACAGTGCCCATATAACTGTATACATTACAGCAAAAAAGATCAGCTCCCTAACCATGAGCGGATCAGGTAATATGGAAGTTGAAAACGCCATCAATTCTTCCGAACTGGTGACTACCCTTAGTGGCTCAGGAGGTATTACTGCCACTGCCAACGTAAAATCATTTACAGGCACAATCAGTGGTTCAGGCTCCATCAAACTAAGTGGTAAAGCAGACAACTCAAACCTGACCCTGAGTGGCTCAGGAGGCTTTAAAGGCAGAGATTTTGCTGTAAACGACTTATCTGCTCAAATCAGCGGGTCAGCTAATATTTACATCACAGTCAATAAAAACATTGAAGCAGTGATCAGCGGCTCCGGCAGCATCCGTTATTCAGGAAACGCAGCAGTTAAGAAAACTGTCATTGGCTCCGGAAGCATAAGAAAAGAATAACAATTATTAACTCCCTATAAAAGAAAGGCCCCGTATTTAAGGTAAATACGGGGCCTTCTGCTATTTTACCTTTTTAAAGGCAAAAAAACACCGCTACAATAGCGGTGTCAATGATAATCTAATATTTTTCATAGGTATATGAATTTCTTGCAAAATCCACTATAACTATCAATATAATATCCGGTTTCTGTTATTTTTTCGTTAAAAAATAAAACATGCCCGCTAACGCTTTAATAACTCAATTTAAAATTGGTACCCCAAAGCCCAGAAATTCTGTACATAGTTAATCTTCTGACTCGCTTTATCTAAATCGTCTCTTCCCGTAGTATGCACAGTTTTCAGGTTAGTTGCCCCAACCTTCGTTGTATTCTGAATATATAACCCTCTGGTCACATAAAACTTCAGACCAATCTTAGCTGAGAAACCATAACCAGCAACATTCCAGTGATTATTTCTTCCCTGCTCGAACAAACGTACATCCGATCTCGGTACCATCATACCACCACCAAGACCAGTCTCTAAAGTTAACGAAGTCTGTCTGGAAGGTGCAACCCAAATATCATCGTAACGCTCAATCTCAATATTCGCATAATTGAATCCATCGGTATGCTCATAAGTCAGCATTTTACTCGTTACATCAATCATCTGTCCATTATAAGTTCCTGCAAGCGGCCCCGTAGGCACACCAGGATCAGAAATAGTCTCCCCGATCACACCAGTAATGGCTACTCTCTGCGGAATATCCATCACATATTTCATGTGATCCCAACCAATTGAAATACTATAATTATCTGAAATAAAATATCCCACACGAAGATTATACTGAGGCTCAGAAACCTTTGCAGGATTTAAATAGTTCCACTTTAGCGGAGACTGCCTGTCATGAGCAACTACATCCTTCAATGTAAAATCATAATTAGGTCCCGTAAAGTTAATATCACTCTTTCCATACCACGAATGGTTATATCCCCAATGCACATAGAAATCCCCTTTTCTGGAGAAATTCCTTTTGATCTCATTAGAAAATATACTCTTTCCAATCTTTACCGGATTATCCGTTGTATTTGTAACTTCTTGCGCCTTCGTTCTTTTACCAAAAACCAGGAACAACAATAATAAGTAGCTTTTTTTCACAACGTAAAAGTACAGAAATCCTGTCAAAAACGAATTACAGCAAAACAAATGACATGAACAAAACAAAAAAATCCTGCTGTAACGAAACAGCAGGATTTTTTAAATATATGAAGCAGTAATTATATCCCTAACAACAAACGTGCAGGATCTTCTAACAACTGTTTTACTCTCACTAAGAAGCCAACCGACTCTCTGCCATCAATGATTCTGTGATCATAAGATAAAGCAAGATACATCATCGGGCGAACCACAACTTCACCTTTCTCTGCAATCGGGCGCTCAATAATATTGTGCATTCCTAAAATCGCAGACTGAGGTGCATTGATAATTGGCGTAGACATCATTGAACCAAATACACCACCGTTAGTGATTGTAAATGTTCCACCAGTCATTTCTTCCAAAGTCAATTTGCTATCACGTGCTTTAGTAGCCAGCTCAATCACAGACTTTTCAATCTGGGCAAGTGTCATACTTTCCGCATTTCTAATGATAGGAACAACCAATCCTTTAGGCGCAGAAACAGCAATAGAAATATCTACGAAGTCATTGTAAACCACAGACTCTCCGTCAATACGTGCATTAACAGCAGGGAAATCTTTCATCGCCTCACAAACAGCTTTCGTGAAGAAACTCATAAAACCTAAACCAACACCATATTTTTCTTTGAACTGATCTTTATACTTTCCGCGAAGATCCATGATCGGTTTCATGTTTACTTCGTTAAAAGTAGTTAACATGGCCGTTTCATTCTTCACTGCCACTAAACGTTTTGCAACAGTTTTGCGCAATGGAGACATTTTCTCTTTACGTTCATTTCTTGAACCCGCAACAGGAGCAGCTACAGCTGGTGCAGCTTTTTCAGGAGCTTTAGCCGCTGGTGCAGCCGCTTTCTCCGCCTTAAGCGCATCATCCTTAGTAATTCTGCCATCAACACCAGAGCCTTTAACAGCCGCTGCGTCAACACCTTTTTCTGCAAGAATTTTACCCGCTGCCGGTGAAGGCGTACCAGTTGCATAACTCTCGCCATTTCTTTCCGCTACCGGAGCAGCAGGCTGCGCATTATTTACAACTGCTTTTTCTTCAGCAGCTGGTGCTGCCGCTTTTGCCGGAGCAGCTCCACTAGTTTCGATAGAACAAACTACAGCACCTATAGCCAGCGTATCGCCTTCGGCCGCCACTATTTTCAAAGTTCCGGCTTGCTCAGCAGTTAATTCAAAAGTTGCTTTATCAGACTCTAACTCGGCGATTACTTCATCCATTTCTACGGCATCACCATCATTCTTCACCCAACGGGATAAAACAACTTCGGTAATTGATTCGCCTACTGGCGGAACTTTTATTTCTAGACTCATAATTGATGTATTATATTTTCCTAATCTACGTTATATGCTTTACTCACTGATTTCTTAGCAATTTTATGATCCACCTCAGTTACAGGTGCTGCAAAAGATTTTGCCAGGATATAAGCTTGCTCATCCGCATGCTGTTTCGCAAATCCAGTTGCAGTACTGCTGCTTTCTTTTCTTGAAATCACTTCAATATCACTGAATACTGTCTTTCTTGTTTTACGCAACAAATAAGGCCATGCACCCATATTTTCAGGCTCTTCCTGAACCCATATCGCTTCTTTCGCATTTTTATAACCTTTATAAACTGCTTCCATTTGTTTCAATGGCGTAGGATATAACTGCTCAACACGAACAATAGCAACATTTTTGATCTCTTCTTTCTGTTGTTTCTCTAACAATTCGTAGTAAATTTTACCACTGCAGAACAACACCCTGTCTACCTCATTAGCCTTCACGTTTGCATCATTGATCACTTCCTGGAATTTACCATCAGTAAATTCAGATAGTTTTGAAACACATAACGGATGACGCAATAAGCTTTTAGGAGTGAAAACGATCAATGGCTTTCTGAAATCACGTTTAAACTGACGACGGATAGCGTGGAAGAAGTTAGCAGGTGTAGTACAATTGGTTACCTGCATATTGTAATCCGCACAAAGTTCCATAAAACGCTCAATCCTTGCAGAAGAGTGCTCAGGTCCCTGTCCTTCATAACCATGAGGCAATAACATCACTAATCCGTTTTCACGCTGCCATTTTGTTTCCGCACTTGCGATATACTGATCCACAACAATTTGCGCCCCATTGAAAAAATCGCCAAACTGTGCTTCCCAAATGGTTAACGCATTCGGATTTGCCATTGCATAACCATATTCAAAACCTAAAACACCATACTCTGATAAATGTGAATTGTAAATATCAAATGGAGCCTGCTGATCAGAAAGGTTGCTTAAAGGGATATATTCCTCTTCAGAATCTTCTAAAGTTAAAACAGCATGACGGTGTGAGAACGTACCACGCTCCACATCCTGTCCGCTTAAACGAACTCTCTTGCCTTCAGTAAGCAAAGTTGCATAAGCTAATTGCTCACCCATTGCCCAGTCAAAAACATGACTTGAAGTAGCCATTTTATTACGCTCAGCAAATAGTTTCTCAATTTTCTTGAAGAACTTCTTATCTGAAGGTAAAGTGCTGATTCTTTTTGCAATCTCTAATAAAGTAGTCTTTTTAACAGACGTATCCGGAGAAGTAACGAAATCTTCTGCACTGGCAATTCTCATGTCTGACCATGCACCAGCAAACTTCACCCCTTTATAAGTAGAAGTAACTTCTTTAGCTTCATTTAACCGCTCCTGTAAAATACCACGGAATTCAACTTCCATTTCTTTTGCCAGGCTGGCTTCCAGTTTACCTTCACCAATCAGTTGTTTGATATAAATATCTCTTGGATTAGCATGCTGCTCGATGCTTTTGTATAATAAAGGCTGGGTGAACTTAGGCTCATCCGCTTCATTATGACCGAACCTGCGGTAACACAGAATATCGATGAAAACATCATTTTTATATTTCTGACGGTATTCCATTGCCAGGTTAATCGCATAAACCAAAGCTTCCACATCATCCCCATTTACATGGAAAACAGGTGAAAGCGTTACTTTAGCAATATCTGTACAATAGGTACTGGTACGGCCGTCTTTATAATTTGTAGTAAAACCAATCTGATTGTTAATTACCAGGTGAATTGTACCACCGGTTTTATAACCATCCAGACCAGCCATTTGAATAACTTCGTAAACGATACCCTGTCCGGCAACTGAAGCGTCACCATGAATAAGGATAGGCGCAATACGTGAATCATCACCACCGTATTTGAAATCGATTTTAGAACGTGTCATTCCTTCAACCACACCATTTACTGTTTCCAGGTGAGACGGGTTAGGACATAAACTTAAATGGACGTTTTTTCCGTCATTCGTAGTTACATCCGTAGAATAACCAAGGTGGTACTTTACATCACCTCCAAAAGGAGACTCCGCGCTGTAACCTTTACCTTCAAATTCAGCAAAGATATCTTTGTAAGTTTTTTGCATGATATTGGCAAGAACGTTCAAACGCCCTCTGTGTGCCATACCAATTACAAACTCTTCAATCCCCATTGCAGAACCTTTTTCAATAACTGAATCCAGTGCAGGAATTAAAGCCTCAGCTCCTTCTAAAGAGAATCTCTTCTGACCAAGAAATTTAGTGCCCAGGAAGTTTTCAAAGCTTACTGCTTCATTTAACTTTTTAAGGATTCTTCTTTTCTCTTCAATTGAAAAATTCGGGGTGTTTTGAACACTCTCCATCTTATTTTCAATCCAGCCTAATACTTCAGGTGTACGGACGAATTTATATTCGGCACCAATAGACCTGCAGTAAGTTCTTTTCAGGAAGGTTACAATATCGCTTAGTTTGGCCGCACCAATACCAAGTTCTACGCTCGAGTTGAAAATTGTGTCCAGGTCAGTCTGACTCAAACCAAAGTTTTCAATATCAAGTGTTGGTAAATGATGCCGTCTTTCTCTTACCGGGTTTGTTTGGGTAAACAAATGACCGCGCTGGCGATAACCATTGATCAGATTTAAGACACTCACTTCTTTTAAAAAATGTTCGGGAGTTGCTTCACCGGCTACGCCAGCATCCGCTCCTCTTCCAAAATCAAACCCTTCAAAAAACTTTTGCCAGCCGAATTCAACCGCATTAGGATCTTCTTTATAAGCTTGATAAATAGAATCGATGTATTCGGCATTTGCGCCGTTGAGATAAGATAAATTATCCATTGTTTAAGAATTGGTATAAGTATGGCAAAATTAGGATTTTACCTTTAAAAACAGCTATAAATCATCAAGAAATTCTACGATTTCACAAACCTTTTTAAGTGGTGTCAGCCGATCGTCAAGAAGTATGTCAAATTCAGAGATTAAACTACCCGCAACCAGCAGAGGCACATCCATATGGTCCAACACCTTAGTCAATATTTTGTTGATGTCTTTTCCAAGATTCAAGGAAGTAAGGACAATAAAAGCGTAATCAGGTTTATAATGTAAAATTACTTTTTTCAGATCACTATATGGGATTTCCTGTCCGAGGTACAGCGTATCCATCCCGCATCGTTTGAGTAAATAGCGGGCAAACAGTAAACCTGTTTCGTGCATTTCGGCTTCCGGGAGAAATAAAAGAAACCTTTTAGCATCTTTTCTCTCCGGCTTGACCAGCTTATCAATCTCTACAATCATCCTGTCTCTGATCAGATTGGAAGCAAAATGTTCATGTGAGGGATCTATAGCACCAGTCTGCCATAACATTCCTACCTTCTTCATAAAGGGGAAAAGTACAAGATCCATGGTATTGACAAGTCCTAATTCCTCAATGCAACCAGAAAGAATTTCAGCAAAGGCAATTTCGTCATATTTTAAAGTGGCATCAGAAAGATGCAACACTTGTACTGTATCATTGTTATAATCTGCTTGTAACTGCATCACAAGGTCATTGATCTGAACCTTATCCATTTTTGCAATGCGGCTTATCTTGTAGCCTTTTTCATTCAAAGTCACAATATTAAGCAGATGTTTCAGGTCTTCCTCCTCGTAATATCTGATATTCGTAGCAGTTCTTTTTGGGGGCACCAGGTTATATCTGGCCTCCCATGCCCTGATTGTATGTGCTTTTATGCCTATTAAGCTTTCTATATCACTGATTGAGAATCTTTTCACTTATATGTGATAACGTTGTTAAACAAAAAATGTTTTAAATATTTTTTTTGTTTAACCTCCGTCCTTTTTTTACTGAATATCCTGAACCTCTATATCCAGTAATTTAATTTGTTTATCCAGGTCAAACGCATTTTTAGAACGTGTATCTTTTCCACCTCCGGCTACATAAGCCCAGTTGCCCCAATTACTGGCTGGTGAATAATCAATTAGTTTTTGCTCAAAATAGCCAGCTCCGTCTATCCAATTTAATTTTAAGATATAAATCAGGTAAGTAGCCACCAATAAACGGCCGGTATGGGTAATAAAACCAGACTGATTCAGTTCGCTCATGTGCTGATCAACAACAGGGTTGCCTGTATTTCCATCCTTCCACTGCTGCAAACGCTGAACATATTCTTCAGTTTGCGGGAATTCCTTCATTTCTACAATATCCTTGAAGTAATCCACACTATGCTTTTTAAACATAAACCTGAAGAAATCTCTCCACAATAAGCCCAATATCAATTGCGTGAAATGACTGTTAGCCCCGAATTTTTGTTCGGCCTCTTTCACTGCCCAATAAACTTTTCTTGGAGATAAAGCACCTACAGCAAGCCATGGCGATAATTTAGAGGTAAAACTATGCTGGGCAGCCTGTGCTTTGCTGCTCCGGGTATAAATTTCAGAACCGGCTGCAAATAATTCTTGTAAATGTTTTATGCCTTCCTGCTCTCCACCTGACAAACTGGTTGTGAAAGCCCCGCCACATGTCGGTAACTCTCCCCATTCTTCGGCCACTACAAAATTAATCTGTTCAGGAGAAAGAAAACAATCTTTTACGATCGCATCCCTTTCTGTCTTTTTCTTAAACTGGGAAAAAACATCAGGAATATCTTTAATAGGGAACGGAAGATCTTCTTTATTGTAAAGGGTATGCCCAATAAAGTGTTTCAGGTTTATTCTCAATTTCCACAGCAAGTCTTCCACATTAGAAGAAACTGTAGTTTCTTCTGTTGCGACTTCTCTATGGTGATAAACCTCTGCAATTTCATATTGTTCAGCAAGTGCTGAAATATGATCTTCAGGAGTACCACAGATTACTAAAAGATTACCACCCAGTTTGATCAGTGACTCGCGCAAAGCAAAAACGCTTTCTGCCAAAAATTGAAACCTGTTGTGCACCGATTTGCTTTCTTCTTCAGTTGTACATTCGAAATGGCGCGGATCAAAAAAATAAACTGGCAGAATACTATCGGACTTACTGATCGCTTCTACTAACATTTCATTGTCATGTAACCGCAAATCATTTCTAAACCAGACGAGTATTTTCCGAGATTCCATTTATTTAGACTAAAGTTTTGTTGTAATCTCCAAAAATATACCATTTTTATCCTAACATCTAATGCACAAAGTAATATTTACATAAGCGCAACAAAAGTTTAGCCTAAAATCACGTTTAAACTACTTTCTCAGAAACAAAACCATTAGTATTAAAGTTAATCCTACATGAACCAGCATATTTTACTCACAGGTGCAACCGGCATGCTCGGTAAAGATTTAATTCAAACGCTTTTAAAGCGGGGAAATAAGGTTTCTATCCTTTCCCGGAAGCCGCATCAAATTGACCAGGTAAAAGTCTTTTTATGGGATGTCGAAAAGCAGAAAATTGATGCGGCCTGCCTGGAAGGCGTGGATAGTATTATTCATCTTGCTGGCGAAAATATATCCAAAGGAAAATGGACTGAGCAGCGCAAAAAAGAAATTATTGACAGCCGGGTTCTTTCTACACAATTGCTGTTTAAAACCATAGCCACTAATCCGAACCAAATTAAAAACTTTATTTCCGCCGCTGCTATTGGGTATTACGGTAACCGTGCGGATGAAATACTGACAGAAGAAAGTAAGCCGGGCCATAATTTCCTCGCAGATTGCTGTATTCAATGGGAAAAAGCCATAGACCAGGGGCAGCAGCTGAAGCTGAGAATCGTAAAAATCAGAACTGGTGTTGTGCTGGCCAAAAATGATGGCGCACTAAAGGCCATGGCCACACCGATCAAACTATTTGCAGGAGCTCCTTTGGGAAGCGGAAAGCAATGGGTGCCGTGGATTCATTATCAGGATATGACCCGCATTTATCTCCATGCACTGGATAATGAGTTATTAACAGGCGCATACAATGCTACCGCACCTGTTCCTGTCACTAATAAACAAATGACCAAAGCTATTGCTAAACAATTACATCGGCCTGTATGGCCGTTTAGTGTTCCTGAGAAAATATTGCAGCTCATTTTAGGGGAAATGAGTTCACTGGTCCTGAATAGTACCCATACCACAGCGCATAAAATAGAATCCAGTGGATTTATTTTCAAATATACCCAACTGGAACAAGCTTTATCCGATATTTACGGCTCATGAAAACAGAGGTTAATATTTGCTGGTTAAGAAGAGATTTAAGGTTAAAAGATCATGCGGCTTTATACCATGCCTTAAAAGAAGGTATCCCGGTTTTACTGCTCTTTATATTCGATCGCCATATCCTGGATGACTTAAATGATCCGAAGGATGCCAGGGTAACTTTTATCTACCGTAAATTAAAGGAGCTGGAAGCCGAATTGCAGCAAAAAGGGTCTTCTATCCTCATTAAGTATGGCACGCCAGAAGAAATCTGGCCGGAATTGCTGAAAACTTATACGGTAAAATCTGTTTATGCCAATCATGATTACGAGCCTTATGCGACGGAACGCGACGATACTTTAGCAGAATACCTCCGTTCGGAATCTATTGATTTTAAAACCTTTAAAGACCAGGTAGTCTTTGAGAAAAAGGAAATCGTAAAAGCTGATGGAAAGCCTTATACCGTTTTCACCCCTTATTTCCGTCAATGGAAAATGAAGCTGAAAGATTTTTATCTTAAAGCTTACCCAGTAGAAAAATATCATAAAAATCTGCTGCAAACTCAGCCCCATGCTTTTCCTGAATTAAGCACTTTAGGCTTTGAAGAATCAACGCTGCAATTTCCTTCAACCAGTTTTGAGGATAAATTAGCTGCTTATGAGCAACGGAGAGATTTCCCTGCAGACGACGCAACCACCCATTTGGGCATCCATTTAAGATTTGGAACGGTCAGTATCAGAGCAGCAGCAGCGAAAGCCTTACACGCGGGTGCTGACAAATGGTTATCAGAGCTGGCCTGGAGAGATTTTTACATGATGATTTTATCTCAGTTTCCTCATATTACCACACAATCCTTTAAACCAGCCTACGACCAAATTAAATGGCTGAACAGGGAACAGGATTTTGAAGCCTGGAAAAACGGTAAGACAGGTTACCCTATTGTAGATGCAGGAATGAATCAGCTGAATCAAACGGGTTATATGCACAACCGGGTCCGAATGATTGTAGGAAGTTTCCTGACCAAACACCTGTTGATTGACTGGCGCTGGGGAGAGGCTTATTTCGCAGAGAAGTTATTGGATTATGAACTGGCCAGTAATGTTGGCGGATGGCAATGGGCCTGTGGTTGCGGTAATGATGCAGCTCCTTATTTCAGAGTATTCAATCCAGAGCTGCAAGCAAAGAAATTTGATCCGGAAAATAAGTATATCTACCGTTGGGCACCTGAGTATAAACAAGAAAAGCACAGTCAACCTATAGTTGACCATGTTTTTGCGAGAGAACGAATTCTCAAAGTATTTAAAGAAGCTTTAAACAGTTAAAAACATCCTATAAACAGAAAATCCCTGCTAAGTTTTGAAGCTTAGCAGGGATTTTCTGTTTATATTATTTATTGCGCTTAATTCGTTACACTGACAATTTCAATATCAAAGTCCAATACGGCATTTTTAGGTAAAGATGGCGGAATCCCAACCGGACCATAACCACGATCAGAAGGAATAAGAAGACGAATCTTACCACCTGCAGTTAATTTTCCAGGAATCACATCACCCCAGCCTCTAACTCCTAAATTCCCTAAAACAGCACTGAAAGTACCATCAACATTAGTCTGAGATACAGTTCCATCAGCAAACCTTAAGGTATAATTTGCAATCACTGTAGAGCTCAGTGAGATTTTATCGGTACCAGTACCTGGAGTTGAAATACTATAATAAACCCTTGAAGGATCTTTGATCATCGTCAGGCTATTCTTTTTAATAATATCATTGATAACACGGTCATCCAAAGCAATCTGTGATTTCTCAGGTGCTGTAGTTATTGTCATGTCAATATTTTCATTCGAAGGAACAGTTCCTGAACCATTTTTTCCATACACAAGGTAAGATGGAAGCAGAATTCTTGCAGAGCCACCTGGTTTAAGTCTTAAAATAACATCACGTATGGCAGTCACTCCTACTGTTGCGAAAATAGTATTGTCAACAGGCGACAATACATTGGTATAGCCCCCCAGTGTGCCAAAATTTCCGTTTAAAGAAGAAGCCCAGTACACTGTACCATTCTCCAGTCCTTTTACCGAAAGATTATATAACACAGAGTCACTGGTTGAGTAAAGCGCAGTGCCGGTTCCAGGATTCAGAATCTGGTAGTAATAACCAGTTTTCAATGAATCTTCAATAACAGTCAGGTTATTGGCGGTAATATAATCCTGTATTTTCTTGCCGTCTACCACCTGGATAGAATCATAAGTCTTTTTACAAGAACTAAAAAGAACGGTTAAGCCAATCAAGGCAAGAGTAAATTGTGATAACTTTTTAAGCATTATTTTTAATTTGTTTGGACTATTGGTACGAATTTTTTTACTTCGATTAATTGGATGTCGAAATCTAATATAGAATTTGCAGGCAGAAAAGAAGGTAATCTGTTAGTTTGCTGTGCTGCAGGAACTATTCTGTTTTGGTAAGCCATTGTGGAAGGTATAATTAACCTGATATGCCCGCCCGGCTGGATTAATCTGAGTCCTTTTTGCCAGCCCTCTATAGCTGAGCTAAAACTAAATGTTGGCAAAAGATCGTCAGTTACTATCGGAGTCATATCATATAACTGCTGTTTGATCGTACTTCCGGTATAACGTATTTTAATAACATCTGTAGGATCATAAACCGCGCTACCTTTTCCAGCATCATAAATCTGATAATACATGCCATCAGAAGTCCTTGTCGCTGTTATCTTGTTTGCCTCTATCCCTGTAGCATTAACTGAATCTATATATATCTTAATCAAATCCTCATCAATGGCTAATTGCGCAACTTTATCATAGGCAGGAGCTGTTTTACAGGCTGCGAAGGAACAAGCGGCGATTATCAACACTAACAAAGTTTTGCTTTTAAACATATTGCACAAAAATAGTCTTTTATTAGGGATGGTACAATATTTAACCAATTTTAACAATTATCACAAAAAAGAGGCCGGATCATTTGCGATGACCCGGCCTCTTTTGTATTAAAAACAATAATTAAAAGCAATATTTATTCTCAGCAATCAGTTGTTGTGCAACCTGCTGACGCGCGTCTTTTACATTAAATGGTTCCACTTTAGTAAATCTTTTTAGTCCCACTAACATCATACGTTGTTCATCACCTTCAGCAAAAGCCCATAAAGCTTCTTTTCCAGCTTTTTGCAAAGCATCAACTGCCTCTACAAAGTAAATGCGCATCATGTTCAACTGTCCCTGGCAAGCTTCAGCACCTCTTAAACTAACCAGTTTCTCTGTTCTTAACATTACTGACTCCGCTACATAAACATAACTCGCCATATCTGCAATGTTCATCAGAATTTCCTGCTCTTTAGAAAGGCTCATCATTAACTTCTGAACGGCTGCGCCGGCAACCATTAAGGTTGCTTTTTTCAGGTTTTGAATGATTTTTTTCTCCGCTGCGAAAAGGGTATCATCCTGTTCTGCGAAATCAGGAATAGACATTAATTCAGCTGCTACAGCAGTAGCCGGAGTCATTAAGTCCAATTCACCTTTCATTGCTCTTTTCAACATCATGTCAACAGTCAATAGTCTGTTGATTTCGTTGGTTCCTTCGAAAATCCTGTTGATCCTTGCATCACGGTAAGCCCTGTCCATTGGGGCATCGGCCGAGAAGCCCATTCCACCATAGATCTGAACACCTTCATCTACTACATAATCCAGTGCCTCAGAACCCCATACTTTAAGGATGGCACATTCCACTGCAAACTGCTCTGTAGATTTTAGTTTAGCCTTACTTTTATCCATACCGCCAGCAACCAATGCTTCATAAGCATCGTCAATATTCTGACCTGCACGGTAATTAGCAGATTCTACCGCATAAACTTTAGTTGCCATTTCAGCAATCTTATAACGGATAGCACCATACTTTGAAATCGGGCGTTCAAACTGGATACGCTCGTTTGAATAATTAATTGCTGTACTGATCACCGCTTTAGAAGCTCCGACAGCAGCAGCAGCCAATTTAATACGGCCAATATTTAAAATATTAACAGCGATCTTAAATCCGTTTTCGCGTTCTGAAAGCATGTTTTCTACAGGAACTGCACAGTCGTTGAAAAACACCTGACGTGTTGAAGATCCTTTAATCCCCATTTTATGCTCTTCAGGGTTCATGGTCACCCCACCAAACTCACGCTCTACAATAAATGCAGTCAGGTTTTTATCGTCATCTATTTTTGCGAATACTATAAAGATGTCAGCGAAACCACCATTGGTGATCCACATTTTCTGCCCGTTAATCACATAATGTTTACCATCTGCTGATAACTTCGCTTTAGTCTTCCCAGAATTTGCGTCTGATCCTGAATTCGGCTCTGTTAAACAGTAAGCTGCTTTCCATTCACCTGAACCCAATTTTGGGATATATTTTGCTTTCTGCTCTTCATTTCCATAATATAGAATAGGCAAAGTACCAATACCTGTATGTGCAGAAATAGCAACTGCAAAGGAATGACCGGCACCAATTACATCAGCAACCAGCATAGAAGTATTAAAGTTTTTACCGAAACCACCGTACTCTTCTGGAATAGAAACACCCAGCAACCCCAATTCGCCTGCTTTAGTTACTAAGGAAGCCATCAGGCCTTCTTCCATTTTATCGATGCGATCCAGGTTCGGGTACACTTCTGCTGCTAGAAAATCTCTGCAGGTCTGTGCAATCATTTGCTGTTCTTCATCAAATTCTTCAGGAATAAATACATCCTGGTATGTGGTTTCCTTAATCAGGAACTCGCCACCTTTTACTTTTGTTTTGTCTGTAGTTTCCATATTCTTTGTTGTTGAAGCTGCCGGGATCTCCCCGGAGTTTCATTTTTATATTTTATAATAAAGCGCTGACCTCAGCCGCTAAAGAAGTTCAAAAATACCAGCAGCACCTTGTCCACTACCCACACACATCGTTACCATTCCGTATTTACCATTTCTGCGTTTCAGCTCATGGAACAATTGTACAGAAAGTTTGGCTCCTGTACAGCCCAGCGGGTGCCCTAAAGCAATCGCACCACCGTTCACGTTCACCACATCCTGGTTGATACCCAAAGTTCTGACTACGGCTAATGACTGAGAAGCAAAAGCTTCATTCAGCTCTATTAAGTCCATTTGCTCTAAAGTCAGCCCTGCTTTCTTTAAAGCCAGGGGAATTGCTTCAATCGGGCCTATACCCATAATCCTTGGCGGTACACCAACCACACCATAACTTACCAGGCGGGCAATCGGTTCAACACCCAATTCTTTCAGTTTACTTTCAGAAACGACGATCACAAAAGCTGCACCATCCGAAGTCTGAGAAGAGTTACCAGCAGTTACACTTCCATCAGCGGCGAAAACAGGTTTAAGCTTAGCTAATTTATCCAGAGAAGTATCCGCACGAGGTCCCTCATCGGTATCCACGACATAACTTCTGGTCTTCTTTTTCATCTGACCGTCCAGATAATTTTCAGTCACTGTAATTGGTGCTACTCCGGCTTTTAAATGTCCGTTCTTTATCGCCTCCACTGCTTTCATATTCGATTTGAAAGCGAATTCATCCTGATCCTCTCTGCTTACCTTATATTCATTGGCTACAGCTTCGGCAGTAAGTCCCATTCCCCAGTACCAGTCCGGGTTCTTTTTAGCGACTTCAAAATTAGGGACTACTTTCCATCCCCCGAAAGGCATACCAGACATCACTTCAACACCACCGGCGATAATGCAGTCTGCCATTCCACTTTTAATTTTAGCAACTGCAGTCGCTATGGTATCCAATCCTGATGCACAATACCTGTTTAAGGTTACACCCGGAACTTTAACCGTATCCAATCCCATCAGGGAAATCATACGGCCTATATTTAATCCTTGTTCTGCTTCCGGAGTTGCATTCCCAACGATAACATCATCTATTTGATCTTTATCCAGATTCGGAACTGAGGCTACCAGTTGTTTGATGACTTCAGCAGCCAGATCATCGGCCCTGGTAAAACGAAATACGCCACGTGGTGCTTTGCCCACTGCTGTACGTAAACCTGCTATGATATATGCTTCTTGCATTTTTTGATGTAGTTAAGAAAAATCTCAGCGGAATAAATCCTGCTGATCCTTTGCTGTTAAACCTTATATTATCTTTAAATCCTCTGGTTAGTTACGAAGTGGTTTCCCCTTGGTCACAATACTCTGAATCCTTTCTAAAGTCTTCCGCTCACCGCAAAGTGATAAGAAAGCTTCTCTTTCCAGATCCAGTAAATACTGCTCAGTTACTTCTGTTGGAGCCGATAAATCACCACCACACATTACATAACCCAGTTTTTCCGAGATCTTTTTATCATGTTCAGAAATATAGTGCCCTGAATACATCGTATTTGCACCTGCATATACGATTCCCAGTCCTTGTTTACCCAGTACCCTGATATCTTTTCTTTTCACAGGTTGTGTATAGCCAGCATCTGCCAGCTCAATTGCTTTTGCTTTAGCATCAGCAATCAGTCTGCTGCGGTTCATAGAAACAGAGAACTTATCTTTTTGCAGGTAACCTAATTCATAAGCTTCCAGTGCAGAAGTCGAAACCTTGGCCATTCCTATAGTCAGGAAACGATCTTTCAGTACATTTTGAACAATCTGGTCATCTTTATACTCATCAGAAGCGCGAAGGGCGAATTCTTTGGTACCGCCTCCTCCAGGGATCACACCTACTCCAAATTCAACCAGTCCCATATAAGTTTCTGCATTCAGCTGTACATGGTCTGCATGTAAACTAAATTCACATCCACCACCCAAAGTCAGGTTATGCGGAGCAACTACAACCGGAATAGAAGAATACCTGATCCGCATCGAAGTATTCTGGAAAGCCCTGATGGCCATGTTCAACTCATCCCACTCCTGCTCTACAGCCATCATGAAGATCATTCCAACATTTGCACCTGCCGAGAAGTTAGCACCGTCATTACCAATCACTACACCTCTGTACTCTTTTTCTGCCAGGTCTATGGCTTTGTTAATAGCCTGAAGGGTATCCCCGCCGATGGTATTCATTTTAGAATGGAATTCCACATTCAGGATTCCGTCTCCTAAATCGAGGATAGAAGCACCCGCGTTCTTCCAGATTGTTTTAGTAGTACGGATGTTATCCAGGATAATAAATGAATCTGCACCTGGTAATGCTTTATAACTCTTAGAAGGAATATCGTAATATTTTTTAACGCCATCTTCTACCTTGTAAAAAGTAGTATGACCAGCGGCAAGCATTTCATGAACCCAGGCGGCAGCCTCATGTCCATATTTTTTCATGCCTTCCAGTGATTCCCTGATACCTACAGCGTCCCAGACTTCAAACGGACCTAAGTCCCATCCGAATCCCGCACGCAAGGCATCATCAATTCTGTAAAGTTCGTCTGAAATTTCAGGAATCCTGTCAGATACATATTCAAACAAGCCAAAGAAAGAATGTCTGAATACTTCTGCCGCTTTATCCTTACCTGCTGCAAAAACTTTCATCCTGTCTCTGACGTTTTCGATGGGTTTGGTCAGTTCCAGTGTAGCAGACTTAACTTTTTGCTGTACGCGGTATTCCAGTGTCTTTAAATCAAGTGCTAAAATTTCTGTTTTACCGTCAGCAGTTTTTGTTTTTTTATAGAAACCTTGTTTGGTTTTATCTCCTAACCATTTATTGGCTTCCATTTTAACTACATAATCAGGAAGCTTAAATAAATCGTGGGCTTTATCATCAGGGCAATTATCATACAGCCCTTTTGACACTTTAATCATAGTATCTAAACCTACGACATCAGAAGTACGGAAAGTAGCTGATTTCGGTCTGCCCAGCGCAGGTCCGGTAAACTTATCAACTTCTTCTACCGTTAAATCCAATTTCTCTACCAGGTGCAGTAAAGCCATCATAGAATATACACCTACTCTGTTGGCGATGAATGCAGGAGTATCTTTACATAAAACCGTTGTTTTACCTAAAAACTTATCTCCATAGTGCATTAAGAAATCTACCAGCTCAGGTTTGGTATCCGGGGTAGGAATAATTTCCAGTAAACGCAGATAACGCGGTGGATTAAAAAAGTGTGTTCCGCAGAAATTAGCCTTAAAATCGTCGCTTCTTCCTTCGGTCATTAAATGTATAGGGATACCAGAAGTATTGGAAGTAATTAAGGTTCCGGGTTTACGGAACTGCTCCACCTGTTCAAATACTTTTTTCTTAATATCAAGATTTTCAACTACCACCTCAATAATCCAGTCTACACCGGCAATTTTGGACATGTCAGCCTCGAAGTTACCCGTGGTAATCTTGTGGACTACTTTTTTGGTATAAACCGGGGAAGGATTAGTTTTAATGGCATTTTGCAAAGCTGCATTCACAATCCGGTTCTGAACTGCCGGATTTTCCAGCGTCAACCCTTTGACTATTTCCTCAGGGCTGAGTTCTTTGGGTGCGATGTCTAACAACAATACTTCTACACCTATATTCGCAAAGTGACAAGCAATGCGTGAGCCCATGATACCGGAGCCTAATACCGCTACTTTATTTATCTTTTTGTTCATCATTTCCTGTAGTTACTGTATATCCTAAAGTGAGTTTATTTAATTTCTGTAAGCTTTGTACCAGGTTGTTCTTTTCTGGTACACTCAAATGATCATTCAGGTATTCATTGAAAGAGCGGACAACGCTTTTTGCCACTTGCCGCTTCTCACGGCCGAAGTCTGTCAGAAAGACTTTCACGGATCTTTTATCTCCAGAGGAGGCTTCCCTGTATATTAACCCGGATTCTTCCATATTGTTTAGCATCCTGGATAAGCTGGTCGCCTTTACGCCAAGCAATCCTGCAAGCTGCGAGACTGCTGTACCGTCTTTATCGATATTAATCAACACATAACCAATCGCTTGTGTGATTCCAAAGCCTGATGCGATCTGGTTATACGTGTTAGACATGTTCTGCCAAACTACTTTCAATAAATAATCTATTGTTTCCTGTTGTTTCATTAATTACTATGCTTGCATAACAAAGCTAAAGAATATAAAGGTAGAATCCAAGGAAAAAAAAGAGCACAAAAAAAGCCGCCAGG
Source organism: Pedobacter cryoconitis (assembly GCF_003259615.1). Classification (GTDB taxonomy): domain Bacteria; phylum Bacteroidota; class Bacteroidia; order Sphingobacteriales; family Sphingobacteriaceae; genus Pedobacter; species Pedobacter cryoconitis. Next base: position 38,664 of record NZ_QLLR01000004.1, read on the forward strand.
TTTGACCCTGGCGGCTTCTAAAATATTGGTTTCAGACTAGTATAAAGTAAATTCTACTCTTCTGTTTTTCTGACGACCAGCTGCAGTTTTGTTAGTTGCAATTGGTTGGTTTTTACCGTAACCAGTAGCTTCGATTCTAGATGCGTTAGCACCTTGAGAAACTAAGTAAGCTTTAACTGACTCAGCTCTGTCTTTAGATAATCTCATGTTCAAATCAGCTGAACCTGTGTTATCAGTGTGACCAGCTAATTTCAAGCTAAAGTTTTTAGTTACTAATAAGTTAGCAACACGGTTTAAAGAAGGGTATGATTTAGCTCTGATAGTCGCTTTAGACAAATCAAATTCTAAGTCTTTAATTGCTTGTTTAACAACTTTACGATCAGCTTCAGTGATGATTACTTTTTCAGTAACAACTGGAGCAGGAGTAACTAATGGACAACCAGCACCATCAACAACAGTTCCTGATGGAGTGTTAGGGCATTTATCCAATTTGTCAGCAACACCGTCACCGTCAGTATCTTTTAACAAGTCATTCATTTCAGTTCTTAATTTAGCGTTTTCAGATTTTTGAGCATCTAAATCGCTTTTTAAAGAATTTGCAATGTTTTTAGCCTGAACAGCTTCGTCGTAAGAAGCAGCAACTGGATTGCTGAAAGCTAATTGCTTTCCTTTACCCAATGCAAATTCTAAACCAGCGTGAGCATAGCTGAATTTATCACTGTGACGACCACCACGTTGAGTTCCGTCTAAGTTATCACCATCAACAAAGTAAACAGACCAGCCTAAGTTAAAGTTAATGTTATCAGAAACTTTAAATCTAGCACCTAATCCTACAGGGATGATTAATTCTTTAACATCTTTTGGATATTCAGTAGTTACATTACCAGCAGTAACCTTTGGTTTGTAACCAGCTAAACCAGCACCACCTGTTACAAATAACTGTAAGGCATCTTGTTTTCTGAATAAGTCAATGTTAAACATGTTAACTTCTGCGCTTAAACTAGCAGCATAGTTTAATTCTGTTTCGAATTTAGAGTTTCCACCAACGATAGCAACACCTTTTCCATCATTAAATGATTTAGAGTTGTCACCTTTCAATTTACCTCTGATTCCGTCTAATTTCAAAGAGAAATATGGAGTAAATTGTTTCTTAATGTAAAGACCATATCCTAAACTAGAACTGTTCTTAGAGAAATCATTGTGACCACCTAGTGGAGAAGTTGGAGTTAAAACACCAGCGTTAACACCGATAGACCAAGTACTGAACTGCTGAGCAGCATTAGTAACCGGAGCTTCCTGCGCTTGTGCAGCACCGCCGATTAAAAGGGCAGCTAAAGCTACCGGCAAACTTTTAAATAATTTTTGTTTCATAATATGAGTTTAATAAAAAAAAATAGTTCTGGTATTTTTTTTTGATACTTAAGCAATATCTATACCAAATTAGTTTACAAGCCTTTGAGCACTCTTGGGGCAGTTTTTTCTTCACAAACTGTATGTTTAATGAAGCAAAATCTGCCATTTTAAATGAACAGAAACTAATATAACGCCGCCAAGGTATGGAATATAAAGAAATCTGACAAATAATTTTCAGTCACGAAGATTATTTATTACTATTAAAACACATTCTATACCTATTTTTCAGATTTATAGTCCTCCGCGTCCTTATACATTTTCTCTATTAAATCTTTATTCTTCTCCAGAATTATTTTTCTCTTCAAACTTAATTTAGGGGTAAATTCACCACCTTCGATGCTCCATGCCCTGGTGAGCAGTACAAAACGTTTAACCTGCTCCCATTTTCCAAAATCTTTAGACCCGTTGGCGATTTCCTGATTATATTTCTCCAGCACCTGGGTATTCTTAACCATTTCTTCGTCAGTCGTATAGGTTATCCCTTTTTTAGTACACCATGATTTTAAGGCTTCAAAATTTGGCACAATCAACGCAGAAGGAAATTTACGGTTTTCGCCGAGTACCATGATATGGTCAATCAAAACTGATTCTTTGTATTTATTTTCCAGCATTTGCGGCGCAACATACTTACCACCAGCAGTTTTGAAAATTTCTTTTTTGCGGTCAGTAATTTTCAGGAATTTCCCGTTCACGAGTTCTCCAATATCTTCGGTATGGAACCAGCCATCCTTATCAATAGATTCAGCGGTGAGATCCTCTCTTTTATAGTAACCTTTCATTACATTATGTCCCCTGGTCAGGACTTCTCCATCAGCAGCAATCTTAACTTCTACCCCATCAATCACAGGGCCAACCGTACCGAACATGGCATTGTCGAAATGGTTCACTGTAATCACCGGTGATGTTTCTGTTAATCCATAGCCTTCAAAAACCGGCATTCCTGCTGCCCAGAAAATACGTGCCAGGCGCGGGTTCAGTGCTGCACCACCAGAAACGATCACAACGATATTTCCGCCCAGTGCTTCCTGCCATTTCTTAAAGACCAGTTTCCTGGCAATGCCCAGTTTAAAGTTGTAAAACCAGCCGCTGTTCATATCATAATGTTCAGCAAGCGCAACTGACCAAAAGAAAATGCCTCTTTTAATACCGGTAAGTGATTTTCCTTTTTCCATGATCTTATCATATACCTTTTCCAGTAATCGTGGAACAGTAGAAAAAGCATTGGGTTTAACAGATTGAATATCTGCTACAATCGTATCCATGCTTTCGGCATAATATACAGACACCCCCATATAGAGGTAGAGATAAACAATCATGCGCTCAAAGATATGTGACAGAGGCAAGAAGCTAAGTGCATTTTCCAAACCCTGCGGAACAACTACGGCAGAATTTATAAAGTTCTGAACCAGGTTATTATGAGTCAGCATCACTCCCTTTGGGGTTCCGGTAGTACCAGAAGTATAAATCAAAGTCAGCACATCATCGGGAGTTACTGCTGCTCGGTAAGTTTCCAGCTCAATTCCTTCGCTCTTTGCGCCAGCTTCCACAAGCGTATTCCAGTGCACTGCACCGGGAACTTCATCAAAAGTATAAATCTTAAGATCCGGGTTAACCGCCTCAGCAATAGGCTTTATTTTCTTGAAAAGGGTTTCATCTTCTACAAAGAAGACACTTACACCAGCATTTTCCAGAATAAATTTAATATCATGTTCAGCCAGCGTAGGGTATAAAGGTACATGGTACCCCCCAAACTGATTGACAGCAAAATCTGCGATGTTCCATTCCGGCCTGTTATGAGACATGACAGCGATCCTGTCTCCTTTAACCATTCCGAGTTTCAGCAGACCTTTACTCAGGTTATCTGCAGTATCAGAAAACTGCTGCGTGCTATATTTTTTCCATACCCCATTACTCTTTCCACTAATAAACTCGTCTTTTGGGAATTTCTCTAAGTTGTATTTAAGTAAATCAAATACTCTTGTTACAGTTACAGGCATAATATTGATTTTATCAGTTTAAATATTTTATCTAGATGAACCCGGTAAGGCTCAAGAACGAAATTAGTTCCGGATTACTTTGTTATTCCCAAATCTAACAAATTAATTATTGTATTAAAACCAATTTTAATTTTGGTATGTTTTATCGGCTTAATCTTCTCAAACGCAGATAATCTTCCTATTTCATAGGTATTTCAGCCTTAAAACCTGCAAAATCAAGATCAGAAATTGTATCTCTTCTTTCTTTTACTGCCAATCATCAGCTTTTGTATTTGTCCTGAATAAACTACTACACTCAGACTGTTATAGTCTGGTTCTCTATGATACTACAATGACTACACGTCACCTCCACAGTGGACTCATAGCGACTTCAACTCCTGCTTAACCCGGCCAGGTATATATGCTTTCCAAAATATTCACTTCCTGTTTCCGAATTTAAATTTCATTCCAATGACATACCCGGCATAATAATTGCTAAGCTCATTTTTACATTTAAACTTTAACTAATCATATGAAAAAAGTATTTACAATACTTTGCCTTACTGTAATCGCTATGTTTGCGATCCAATCATCTTCTAAAGCTCAGAGCTACAAAAATGCAATCGGTGGTCGTTTTGGAGCATCTAACGGCGTAACTTTTAAAACTTCTCTGGGTGAGAATAAAATGTTAGACATTATTGCCAATTTCAGATCTAACAATAATTACAACTATTTCCGTGCAACTGCTTTATATGAAGTTTATCAGCCAATCAGTGGTGCGCGTGGACTGAACTGGTACTACGGTGGTGGTGCAAGTTTAGGTTCTGTAAAATATAAACCATACAACTCAAGTGATTTATATCTTTCTGTTGATGGTGTTTTAGGTTTGGATTACAAATTTGCTGATGCGCCTATTAACCTTTCGCTAGACTGGAAACCAGCTATTCAGTTGGCTCCTGATACAGATTTTGATGCTTCAGGTGTTGGACTATCTTTACGTTTTACTTTCTAAGGAAAAACTAAAAACATTAAACAAAAAAGGCGTATGGAACTGATCCATACGCCTTTTTTGTTACTATAACAGGTTAAGTTGCTGCTAAATTCCAGTCCATCTTTTGAAAACTGCTTTCTGCAATGCTGAGCTTCCCGTATCCATTGAAGAAACCAGATCCACATTCGGGCTCGCTTTCAAAGTTACTTTAACCTCCTGATCAACACCATCCCTGATGATTCTGACACGAATTACATCGCCAACCTTTTTACTATGCAATACTGCCATCCCCGAAATCGATGGTGCAGCATTCACATCATCAATGCTGATCACTTCATCACCAACATTCAAACCATCAACCCATGCCGCCGAATTACGTGATATTGCGGTAATCAATACATGACCTTCTGTTGGTCTGGATGCAACACCCAGGTAAGCTGCCTTTTCACCAGCATCTTTCACGTTGATACCGGCATAGCCCAAATATTTTTTATAATCAACTGAATCCGTACCATTCACATATTTAGCCCAGAAATCGGTGAAGCTGACCCCGCTGATCTTCTCTACCAAAGCTTTGAATTCAGCATCTGTATAACCTCTGCCTTTAGTTTTACACTGCTCATACATCGCTTTCATCACATCATCCAAACTAGATTTCCCATTGCTCGCGTGTGCAATTTCAAGATCCATCAGCATACCAACAATCTCTCCTTTACTGTAATAAGAAATACCACTATTATTCGAATTTTCATTCGGACGGTAATATTTGATCCAGGCATCAAAACTTGACATCGCAGCCGATTGCTCATAACCACCCGGTGTATTGATCACATCAGACATAGAACTGGTCAATGTCCCAATAAATTCTTCAGGCGTACTTAATCCCGCACGCAACATCAGCTTATTTTCATAGTATGCTGTAAATCCTTCAGCAATCCATAAATCTGTCGTATAGTTTTCGTTCTCATAGTCAAACGGCCCTAAAGCTACCGGACGTAATCTTTTCACATTCCACAAATGATGATATTCATGGGCAACCAGGCCTAAAAATCCTTTATACCCTTTTTCAGTCCCGTAAGCATTTTTGGAAGCACCCAAGACCGTAGAATTCAGGTGCTCTAAACCACCTCCGCCTCTTTGGAAATTGTGTACAATAAACGTATAATGCTTATTTGGATTCTCTCCGTAAATAGCCGTTGCCTGTTCTACAACCTTAGCCATATCAACTTTTAAACGTTCCACATTATAATTTCCGCCACCATACATCGCCACTTCATGTTTCACGCCTGCAGCAGTAAATTCAAAAACTTCCTGGTTACCAACTTCTATAGGACTATCAAATAAAATATCAAAGTTCTTAGCGGTATAAGTAAACTTCTGACCTTTTACGGGCTCTAAACCTGTAGAAACTTTCGTCCACCCTTCAAAAGGAATAATTTTAACAGTGCTTGATAAAGCAAGCTGGTTATCTGGATACATAAAAATCGCTGTTGGCGATAAAAACGCGTGTGTTGCGTCTATAAATGGGGTACGAACTGATACTTCAAAAGCATAAACATTATAATTGATCGCTATTGCATTGGAGTTATTCGTATAAACCCTCCAGGTATTTTTCTTTAATTTCTCTGTTTTAAGTACTTTTTTACCCGATGTGGCTTTAAAGCCTTCTACATTTCTGGCAAATTCTCTGATCAGGTAAGATCCAGGTGCCCAAACCGGCATTTTAACGTCAATATATTCCTTGGTTAAACCACCTATCTGCATATTTACGGCAGCATAATGAGCTTGTGGTTCTTTAAAACTAACCTCATAACTCACTTTAACTTGTGCTTTAGCAGCCAAAGCTGGCGCAATTAAGAGCAGCAATCCTATTCTTATTCGTTTTAACAGCATATTAATAATTCTTTTGGCGCAAATTTAGAACATATAGCATTTGTTATCAGTTTAAATCGGAAATTAGCTGTAACATACTTAATACAAGTAGTGTCAGCGCACATATTTAAATATTTTTGTATAATTAGTCGCTCCAAGAACCAATTATGAAATTGAAATACGTCATTTACTCCCTTATTTTCGTTGGGATAGTTTACCTTATTTATCACAGAATATCCATCAACAAAAAACTTGAAAACTCGGGAATGGGTGCTGGTGCAAAAAGCTCCGGCTCTTCCAAAGGCGGAAAACTACAGCATATGGCGGTTAACGGCATCGTGGTTCAGGCCGTTTCTTTCGCTAATAAACTAGACATCACCGGAACTATCGAAGCCAATGAATCGGTTGCGCTGCAAAGTGAAGTTTCAGGATTAGTAACCGGGATTTATTTCAAAGAAGGAAGCAATGTAACCAAGGGTGCTTTGCTGGTAAAAATTAATGACCGTGATATTCAGGCACAATTGCAGGAATCGCTGACCAAACAGAATTTATCCTCATCCAATGAAAACCGGGCAAAACAGCTGCTGCAAAAAGGAGCGATCAGCCAGGAAGAGTATGATACTGCATTAGCCGATTTGAAATCTTTAAAAGCCCAGGCACAACTCATCCGGGCACAACTGGCAAAAACTTCCATCCTCGCACCTTTCAGTGGAAAAATAGGCCTTCGTTCTATTTCTGCGGGTGAATATATCACCCCTACTAAAATCATTGCCAATTTGCTAAGCACAAACCCGGTAAAGATAAACTTCTCTGTACCGGAGAAATATATGGCACAGATTAAAGTAAATTCAACAATTACTTTCCGTACCGATGGTTCCGCACAGATTTATGAGGGAAAAGTTTTCGCACTGGAACCTGGCATCAATGCACAAACCAGGACTTTACAGGTTAAAGCGCTGGCTGCAAATGCAAATAATGAATTACGTCCCGGCTCTTTTGCTAAGGTATCTCTTACCCTGGATAAGGTTGACAATGCTATATTAATTCCTAACCAGGCAATTATTCCTGTATTAAGAGGTAAAACTGTATTCATCAGCAAAAACGGTAAAGCAAAACAAGTAGAAGTAAAATCAGGTACACGTACCGATGAAAATATAGTGATTAACTCCGGACTAAAAATCGGTGACACCGTTTTAACAACAGGTGCTCTTTCATTGAAAGATGATGCCCTTGTCAAAGTATCCGTTGTAAAATAACTAACCCTACCGAAATGAGTATATCCACCACGAGTATAAAAAGACCCGTTCTGGCAATTGTAATGAACCTGATGATCCTTCTGTTCGGGGTTATCGGTTACAATTTTCTGGGTGTAAGGGAGTTCCCGAATATTGACCCGACCGTAGTTTCCGTAAGGACTTCCTATCCCGGTGCAAATTCAGACATTATTGAATCACAAATCACTGAGCCGCTGGAGAAATCTATCAATGGAATTGACGGAATCAGAAACATGTCTTCTTCCAGTAACCAGGGAAGCAGCACCATTACAATAGAGTTCAACTTAGGTAAAAATATTGAAGAAGCGGCAAATGATGTGCGTGATAAGGTTTCGCAGGCTACCCGGAATTTACCAAAAGATATTGACGGAAATCCTGTAGTGAGCAAGGCGGATGCAAATTCCGATGCGATTATTACCATGACCATCCAGAGTGATCAAAGAAATCAGCTGGAATTGAGTGATTATGCGGAGAATGTAATTGCTGAACGGATACAGACTATTCCGGGCGTAAGCAGTGTGCAAATCCAGGGGCAGAAGAAATATGCAATGAGAATTCGTATTGACCCGAATAAACTGGCTGCTTATGGTTTAACTTCTCAGGATATTGTGACTGCCCTTGACAATGAAAACGTGGAGCTTCCGTCTGGTAAAATTACCGGGGCGAACACAGAGTTAACGGTAAAAACATTAGGTAAGTTAACGAATGAGAAAGAGTTCAATGACCTGATCATTAAGAATGACGGCAACAATGTGATCCAGTTAAAGGATGTTGGTATTGCAGAAATGGGCCCTGAAAATGAAGAGACTATTTTAAGGGAGTCTGGTAAACCGATGGTTGCCGTAGCTTTGATTCCACAACCGGGAGCAAACTACCTTGACATTTCAACAGAATTTGAGAAACGATTCACACGATTAAAAAATGATATTCCCAAAGATATTAAGCTGAATGTTTCACTGGACAACACCAGGTTCATCAAAAATTCAGTAACAGAGGTAGCAGAAACCATTATCCTTTCGCTCGTACTCGTTATCCTGATTATCTACTTATTCTTTAGGGACTGGGCAATTGCCATCAGGCCGTTGATTGACATTCCGGTATCATTGGTATTTACTTTCTTCATCATGTATATTTTTGGTTTCTCCATTAACGTACTGAGTTTACTGGCTATCGTACTGGCCACAGGACTGGTGGTGGATGATGGGATTGTGGTTACCGAAAATATTTTCAAGAAGGTGGAAGAAGGGTATTCTCCTTTTGAAGCGGCAATTAAAGGGTCTAATGAAATTTTCTTTGCGGTTATTTCCATTTCCATCACCCTGGCAGCGGTATTCTTACCCGTCGTATTTTTACAGGGCTTTGTAGGCCGGCTTTTCCGGGAATTCGGAATCGTGATTGGTGCGGCGGTCTTAATATCTGCCTTTGTTTCGCTGACCTTAACCCCGATGCTGAATGCTTACCTGATGAAAAAAACAGGGCATAAGAAATCGAGATTTTACGAATGGTCAGAGCCTTATTTTGTGATGCTGAATGACAACTATGCTAAAAACCTGAATAAATTTCTTGACAAAAGATGGCTGGCCATTCCAATCATCGTAGCCTGTGTGGGTCTTATTGTGCTATTCTGGAAGATCTTACCGAAAGAAACAGCTCCTTATGATGACCGGAGTGCGATCAATATGAGTATCACTACACCTGAGGGTGCATCTTACGATTATACGGATCAGTTCATCATGAAAATCGCCAAAATGGTGGAGGATTCTATTCCGGAAAAAAACGTAAATATCACGATTACCTCTCCGAGTTTCGGGGGAAGCGGGGCCGTCAACAGTGGTTTTGTGAGAATGGGGTTAGTTGATCCTGAGTTGCGTGGTCGTTCTCAGGAGGAGATTGCCGCACAGCTGACGCGGATCACCAGGAAATATACCGAAGGAAAAGTATTGGTTACCCAACAGCCGACTATCTCAGTGGGCCGTCGCGGTGGTTTACCAATCAGTTATATTATACAGGCTCAGAATTTTGATAAACTTCGGGAAAAGGTGCCTCAGTTTATGGATGAGGTAAGTAAAGATCCGACGTTTACGGTTTCTGATGTCAACCTGAAATTCAATAAGCCGGAGATCAACCTGACAATTGACCGGGATAAGGCGCGAAACCTTGGGGTATCGGTTTCTGCGATTGCACAAACTTTGCAGCTGGGCTTAAGTGGTCAGCGTTTTTCTTATTTCTTTATGAATGGGAAGCAGTACCAGGTGATCGGGCAGTTTGACCGTGGCAACCGGAAAGATCCATTGGATTTGAGTTCGGTGTATGTACGAAATGACAAGGGGGAACTGATCCAGGTAGACAACCTGGTGACTGCCAAAGAAGAAAGCAGCCCGCCCCAATTATACAGGAATAACCGTTTTACGGCAGCGACAGTTTCTGCTGGCCTGGCCCCGGGAAAAAGTATCGGGGATGGTATTGCGGCGATGGACAGAATCAGGGATAAGGTTTTAGATGAGACTTTTTCTACTGACCTGAGCGGGGAGTCGCGGGATTTCCAGGAGAGTTCTTCGAATACGATGTTTGCATTCGGACTGGCTTTATTGTTAGTTTACCTGATTTTATCTGCGCAGTTTGAGAGTTTCAAGGACCCGATCATCATCATTATGACGGTGCCTATGGCAGTAGCGGGAGCTTTTCTTTCATTATGGTTGTTTGGTCAGAGCTGGAATATCTTCAGTCAGATTGGTACGATCATGCTGATTGGACTGGTAACGAAAAATGGTATTCTGATCGTAGAGTTTGCAAATCAGCTGAAAGAGAATGGTAAAAGTGTGCATGATGCAATCAGAGAGGCTTCTGTTTCGCGTTTAAGACCAATTTTAATGACCAGTCTGGCCATCGCCATTGGTGCTTTACCTATTGCTATGGCATTGGGTGCAGCAGCAAAAAGCCGTATGGGTATGGGGGTTGTGATTGTGGGTGGTACTACGTTTTCACTGGTGCTTACTTTATTTGTAATTCCTTCGATTTATTCTTACTGGTCTAAGGAGCATAAAACGAATACTGATTTACAGGAGTCTTTAAAAGCAGCGCTGGCCGAAGAAAATAAGCCTTCGGTATAATGGGTTAGCATAGACAAAAGAATAAGTTATTATAAACAAATGAATAGTTTAGTATAGACAAATGAATAAGCATCTCTTATATATTTTAACTTTTCTGCTTTTCTGCTGTACAAAGGCAGTGGTAGCTCAGGACACGCTCAGCTTGGAAAACGCAATTAGTACGGCATTAAAGAACAATTATGATATTAGATTGGTCAATAATGAAATACAGATTGCCAAAAACAACCTGAACGCCGGAAACGCTGGAATGCTTCCCGGACTTGCCGGAACTTTCAGTAATGGGGGCAGCAGACAAAATACGGTACAAACTCCGGCAACAGGTCCGGAGAGAAAATCAAGTGGTGTACGCAGTACGAACCTAAGTTATGGGGCTGCACTGGACTGGACAATTTTTGACGGGTTCCAGATGTTCGCGAATTACAATAAGTTAAAGGAGTTACAAAAGCAGGGAGAGGTTAACGGTAAACTGACCATACTGAATACTGTTTCTGATGTAGTCTCTGCTTATTATGCTTTGGTTAGACAGCAGCAGTTGGTATTGGCCACAGATAGCGCATTAAAGATCTCCCGGTTAAGGGTAATGATAGCAGATAACAAATTAAAGATAGGACGTGGTTCTAAGCTGGATGTTTTGAGTGCAAAAGTGGATTACAATACCGATACAACCTTGTATTTGCAGCAGAAAAACATATTGAATACTTCCAGAATCACTTTAAATCAATTGATGGCAAGGGATCTGAATATTGTATTTGCGGTAAATGAGCGGCTGAATATTGAGAATGACCTGAAGCTTGCTGATCTGGAGTTATCAATGGAGCGTCTAAACCCAACTTTACAGAATGCTTTGATCAACAAGAAAATTGCTGCGTTGAGTCTGAAACAGATCAAGGGGCAGCGTTATCCTACCGTAGCTGTTAATAGTGGTTATGAGTTTTCAAGGAGTACAAGTCCGACGGGGTTTAACCAGAAATTCAGAGCTAACGGACTTACTTATGGTTTAACAGCCAATATTAATATTTTCAATGGTTTTCTGCAGCGGCAGAATGAGCGTAACGCTAAGGTACAGCTGAATTCTACTGAGTTAAGTTTGGACAAGACGAAGCAGGACGTGAGTGCTTTGCTGAATGCTACTTACCAGAATTATGCAACTAACCTTGATTTGCTAGAGGTGGAAACCGGAAATGTAGATTTGGCGAAGCAGAATCTGGATATTACTTTTGAAAAGTACCGTTTGGGTAGTATTAGTCCGCTGGAATTGCGGGAGGCACAGCGAAATTCCATAAATGCGATCATTCGCTTTCTGGACGCGCAATATCAGGCTAAACTAACAGAAATTAATTTAAAAGAGATTAGCGGTACTTTAAATGTTCAATAAGTTGATTACTTTCGTTTATGATATTAGTAGCAGATAGCGGTTCTTCAAAGACAGACTGGCTGGGGTATAAAGATGGTAAAACCATCAGTTTTAGTACGCAGGGCATCAATCCTTATTTTTTAAATGCACAGGACATCTTCAAGATATTCACGAAGTTAAAGGTAACAGAGGAGTTTGCTGCTGATGTTCGTGAGATTTATTTCTATGGCTCAGGTTGTTCTACGCCAGATAAGCATGAGGTAATTTCTAATGGTTTATCATTGTACTTCCCTAAGGCTTTTATCAGCGTTGAGAATGATTTAATTGGTTGCGCGTATGCAACGTGTGGTGATGAGAAGGGTTTGATTTGCATTTTGGGTACTGGTTCTAATGTATCTTATTTTGATGGTGTCTCTACTTATGATAGCAATTATGGCTTAGGATATATTCTGGGCGATGAGGGTTCTGGCACTACTTTCGGCAAGAAGATGGTAACATCTTATTTGTATAAGCAGATGCCTGAGGATTTACGTATACTTTTCGCAGAGGAGTTTAATACGGATAAGGAAACAATCATCACCAATGTTTATCAAAAACCATTTCCTAATACATATTTAGCGGGCTTCAGCAGGTTTATGTATCCGAACAGGGATCATCCTTTTATCAACCAGATATTAATTGATGGTTTTCAGGAATTCATTGATGTAAATATTAAAAACTTCAAGGATTATAAGACGCTGGATTGTCACTTTGTAGGGTCTGTTGCTTATTATTATCAGGATATGCTGAAAGAGGTTTGCGAGTTGAACGGGTTGAAGTTAGGAAGGATTATGCAGAAGCCGATTGAGGGGATTTATAATTATATTTTGAAAAAAGAAGGAATTCTCTAGGGTTTCTCTAGTTAAAAAAAACAAACACCCTATGTTCGGCCGACATTGCCTTCGCTGAAGAAGCTCGGAACGCATGCCCTTCACATTAGGGCATTCATTTTTTTTTAGACTCTCCAACTGACGTTCATCTGCTGGTTGGCGGACTATAGCAGATATGCTATAGCGATGTGTTAAAGCAGGTGCTCTATAGCAAAGGACCTTAAAATGATAATATGGCAAGAGCGGAACTTAGTTTAATATTTTCTGCATCGTCACATAATCAATGCCTCCTTTGCTGAATTTCTGTTCAGTTTCAACCATACCAGACTTCTTATAAAATGATGCCTTATCAACGCGGGCATTACACCAGATTGTTTCCACTTTATTTTGCTTCGCAACTAAAAATAGATGTTGTAATAATTTTGTCCCGTAACCATTGCCCTGAACCTTGGTATCAGTTGCAAATTTCCTAAACTGAGCTTCATTGCCAGTAATAAATAGAGAGACTACTGAGACTAGCAGTTCATCCTTGAAAAGTCCAAAATGAAGCCCGTTTTTGTCTTCTTCTAATTTTACATAGTCAATAGATTTTTCAGGCCACATTACCCTGTGCCGTAAATCCCAGGTATCAGCTGCCTTTATTTCTTTGACGATCACTCCCATTTACAAATCCTTTATTACCACATAACTTAACCAAATTCAGCTTCCAATTATGAATCTAAAAATCATTTTTAGCTTCCCATATTATTCTCATTTTGAATTTCCCATATTATTCTCATTTTAAGCTCCTTCGCTATATTAATCTGCCAGTTATGGTATACCTGCTATAGTCCACCAACCAGCAGATGAACGTCAGTTGGAGAGTCTTAAAAAAAAATGAATACCCTAATGTGAAGGGCATGCGTTCCGAGCTTCTTCAGCGAAGGCAATGTCGGCCGAACATAGGGTGTTTATTTTTTTTAGCTGGAAAAACCCAGTGAATACACTTTAATAAACCGCCTTATGGTTAACAACTATATCGCAAACCGTAACCTTCTTCGCAAAAACCTCTACAGGATTCAACTCCCCCTTCCCATTCGACAAACTTGCGAAAAACATTCCCCCATCCTCACCAGTAAACAAAGAATATACCCCCGGTGCCAGCTTACACTCAAAAAACCCCTTATCATCAGTCTTCACCTGCGCCACTAACGGCCGGTTGATCACTTTATACAAAGGCCCCTCGCCCTCAGTTTGTGCTCCCGTTGTCACCGCATAAATATAAACCGTACGCTGCGAAACCTTCCCGGAATTACGCTCAGGCTTCTGATCAGGACCAGGCATAAAATTACCCTCCTTCACGGATACCCTACCCTTTACCCCCTCTACGACACCCCTTTGCTGGCTCGAAGATCTCGAAGCACAAGAAAAATTTACCAGGAGTACTGCTGAACAAAAAATAGCTAAATAAAATTTCATCTGTATAGGTATTAAAGTTAAATTTGAAGCACCCCGTAACGCAATTCAAGCAATTTACCGTGCATTATGATTAATTCTCTCAATTTACGAAAGTGTGGACTATTATCCATAATATTCTGCGCAAGCCTTACACTTTCGCAAGTGCACGCACAACAAGTTATCATGCCCGGTGTAACCAACGCCACATTTCTTAAAACCAATAGCGTTGCCCTTGCCAGCAGTGCCAACAAACAAAGACTTAGTGCCTTTGCTATTGCTGCCAGGAAAGGATGGGCAGTAAACAGAAGAGACCGGGACGGATCAGTGATCAGACTGCAACGCCTTGACGATGCCGGATTACCCGTATATTATACCACCAACAACAATGTAATTGCCGCAGCAACTACAAGAACCAATAAATTATATAATGGCGGCGGCTTAGGATTAACCCTCAGTGGCAGTACCATTCCAGCAGGAAAAATAGCCATATGGGACGGAGACGGTGTATTAACCACCCATGTCGAATTTGCCAGCGGAAGAATTGAAATCAGAGATAAAACCCTGACCACCTCAGAACACTCCACACACGTTGCGGGAACCATGATTGCCGCAGGCATAAACCCAATTGCCAGAGGCATGGCATTCGGACTCCCGAAACTCTACTCCTTTGACTTTGACAACGATACCCCCGAAATGTCTGAAAATGCCGCCGGTCTGCTTATTTCCAATCACTCTTATGGTGTGGTTGCAGGATGGTCCTTAAACACAGATATTAACCCCGAACGCTGGGAATTCTATGCAGCTCCAGGAGCAACAGAAGACTATAAATTTGGATATTACGACGCTCAATCCTCAGACTGGGATAAAATCTGTTACAACGCACCTTATTACCTTCCTGTAAAATCGGTCGGGAACAACAGATCATCCAACGGGCCGCCAGTAGGCGGAGACTATTACAGATTTAATGCAGATAAAGTAATGGCCGATGCAGGCAAAAGACCAGCAGGTCTGAGCAGCAATGATAAATATGATAATATAGCCACTTACGGAACCGCGAAAAACATTCTTACCGTAGGTGCCATCAACCCGCTTCCAGCCGGCCCTTATACACCAGACCGCATTATAGCAGCGACTTTCAGCAGCTGGGGACCAACAGATGACGGCCGGATTAAGCCAGATTTAGTAGCAGACGGCGTTAGAGTCACCTCTACCAGTAATGCAGGCGATGACAGGTATACAACCCTCTCAGGCACTTCTATGGCTACCCCAAATGTGAGTGGCTCCCTGATACTTTTACAAGAACTCTACAGCCGCCAGAATAATACAGCCTATATGCGCTCTGCAACCTTAAAAGCCGTTGCAATTGGTACCGCAGCCGAAGCAGGCAGTGCTCCCGGGCCTGACTACAGCTTTGGATGGGGATTATTAAATACGGAAGCCGCCGCACAGGCGATACTGGATAATCACGTTAAAAGTAAAATCGCTGAAAACCTGCTTACCCAGGGAGAACAGCAATTTATTGATGTCGTAGCTAAAGGCGGAACCCCGCTAACCGGTACAATATGCTGGACTGATCCCGAAGTAACCCCTTTGAGTACTTTGGAAGCACTGAACAACCCAGCACCACGATTAGCCAATGACCTTGACCTGCGCGCGGTTCAGGAATCTGTGACATTTTTACCATGGATACTTGATCCCGCTAAGCCAGCCGCTCCGGCAACAAAAGGAGATAATACCAGGGATAATGTGGAACAAGTCAGAATTGATGAACCTGTTGCAGGAAAGACATACAGGTTTAATGTATCCCACAAAGGAACACTTAAACGCGGAGCGCAAGCCTATTCCATCCTGTTGACAGGAATAGATGGCGATGCTGCCTTTGCCTCCAATAAAGTAACTGAAGGTGACCTGAATATGGTGGTTTATCCTGTTCCGGCAAGAAACGAAGTGAATATTAATTTTAATATAGCAGACAAAAAGAATGTCAGTATCGACCTGTTCAATATCTCAGGACAAAAACTTTACAGTGAAAAGAAAAATGATTTTTCAGGCGTATATTATAGTCAGATAGATCTGACACACTATGCCAGTGGCATGTACTTTATGGTCGTAAAAATAGGACAGAATTCTTATACTAAAAAATTCATCTGCACTAAATAATAACGGAACAATTAAGCCCTCTTTTCAATCTCAAGCTGGATAAGCTGGGCAACCCATTCCAGTTTTTTTCTGTCTTCCGGCGTAAATGTCCTGACCTTTTTATCTACAATACACACCGCACCAATATTAAAACCTTCTGAAGTTGTAATCGGTACCGCAGCATAAAACCGAAGACCGAATTCACCGACTACCAAAGGATTGGACATCAGGCAAGGCTCTACCAGTGCATCTTCGAAAACTGTCAATTCATCCCTCAGGATCGCCAGAGAGCAAAGGCTAGTGCCCCTTTCAACTTCACTACCCGAATCTCCCTGCTGATCGGCCTTCGTCCACACATGATCTTTATCGACAAAGTTGATCATCGCCAATGGAACTTTCAGCATGGTTGCCGTGACAGCTGCCAGCTGATCGAAGATCGGTTCAGACTTGGTGTACATAATTTTATACTTTTTTAAGTTCTCTAAACGCGCCTCTTCATTCTGTGGAATTATATTCCTTCCAAAAGTATTCTCCAATGTGTTATTTATTACTTTATATAACTTATATCTGCGAACCTATACAATTACCATACCCTTTTAAAATATTCAGTCAAAAAAAAACTACACCAAACAGGAGTATACCGATATTCCTGTTTGGTGTAAAATAGGTAAGAACTAATAACTTAACTCTACAATTTGTTTGACATCAGCGGGCTTAATGCTTTTATGTTCTCCCAAACCTAACCATCCCCGATCGGTAAACCGCTCCTCAATTTTCTCTGCAGTACCCTTATAATCATCAGTATACTGAGAAAGCCTGGTGTCAATTCCTAAAGAATGGAAAAAAGACTCCGTTCTGTTAATCGCAAGCTCCGCTTTCTCCTCGATTGTACCTTCCTGAATCCCCCAGATCCGTTCCGCATACTGTGCAAGTTTTTCCTTCTTCTGCTCAAAATTATACCGGTAATGTGTAGGTACAATAATTGCGAGCGTACGCGCATGATCAATACCAAACAAAGCTGTCAGCTCATGACCAATGGCATGTACTGACCAGTCTGTAGGCACCCCCTTTTGAATCAGTCCGTTTAAAGCCATCGTACAGCACCACATAAAGTTAGCTGCAGCCTCATAATCTGACGGGTCCTGCTGTACCCTGGGTGCAATTTCTATCAGTGTCTGCATGATTCCTTCCGCAAACCTGTCCTGTAAAAATGCCTGCGCAGGATAAGTCATATATTGCTCCAGTACATGTGTAAAAGCATCAGTGATCCCATTCGCCAATTGCCGCTGCGGAACAGATTTCACCACAAGAGGATCAAGCACAGAGAACTCCGGGAATAAACCAGGTCCGCCCATTCCGAACTTCTCCTGCGTATCTGCACGTGTAATTACGGCGCCAGAATTCATTTCTGAACCCGTAGCCGGCAAAGTCAGTACTGTTCCAAAAGGCATCCCCTTATCCGTTCTGATCTTATTTTTCAAAATATCCCATGGCTCGTCCCCCTGGTACAGGGCCGCAGCAGAAAGGAATTTAGTACCATCGATCACAGAACCACCCCCAACAGCCAGCAAATAAGTAATCTGCTTGTCTTTGATAACTTTTAATGCCTGCATTAACACCTCATATTCAGGGTTGGCCGGGATACCACCAAACTCAGTTACCTCAAAGCCATTCAGCGCCGAGATCACCTGGTCATAGATACCATTCGACTTAATGCTTCCACCCCCATAAAGCAATAATACTTTTGCATTTTCCGGAATCTCCTGGCTGATCTTTGCAATCTGCCCTTTACCGAATATTATTTTTACCGGATTCTTAAATTCGAAATTCAACATACCTTTAAGGTTAATACTACCTGAATTATTTATAATTATGGATTAATACTTTAATCCTGCTTATTAACGCTCCGCTTCTTCATAGCGTATAAACTGCCATTTTGCCTTGGCATCCTTTTCAAAGAAAACTTTATAGCTATTATCAGGAGGTAAAGTAAAATGAAAAGATAACGTCGTTTCCTGGTTATTTTTCGGTATGAAACTAGGGAGTAAGGTATTAGCAATTGCTTCTATTTGTTCTTTCGGCTGCATGTGTCTTTTATAAATAATAAAACAAAAGTATCAATTCTTTCTGCCAATCATGGCACTCTGTTTGTTCAGCATGGTTTTTAGAATTATGAATAGAATACTAGTTGTCGAAGACGATCCGGATTTACTGGAAGTCATTCAAATGCTTCTTGAGGAAAATAATTATAAGGTTTTCCCATTAATGAACGGAAGGCCCATCTTCAGGATTATTGAAGAGTTCAGACCTGATATTATCCTGATGGACATCAGACTGGACGGGATGGATGGAAGAGCAATCTTCAAAGAAATCAGAACCAGACCAGATACCGCCCGTATACCAGTTGTATTAACTTCGGGTGGCTTCTCTGAAGACTATATTATGCGGGAAAATTTATTGGCAGATGCTTACCTGGAAAAACCATTTGAAATGGCAGTGTTGCTGGATAAGCTGCAGCAGTTACTAAAAGAGCCTGCCTGAATTCATCATTCAGACAGGCCTTGAGTATTTATTGTTTGGTAACCTTAAATTCAGTTCTTCTGTTCAGCTGACGGCCTTGTGGGTTATCTTTTCCACTAGGAAGCTGATTCGGCGCAATAGGCTTAGTAAAACCATAGCCCTTAGCTGTCACCCTGCTGGCAGCAATACCTTTTTTAACCAGGTAATCTACACATGACTGCGCCCTTCTTTCTGACAGTTTCAAATTGTAAGCAGCCTTACCCACATTATCAGTATGTGAACTGAGTTCAATTTCCAGGGTTTCATTGTCAATCAGTTTCTGGTACAGCTTATCCAGGATAACCTCTGATGCCGGATTAAGCTTATAACTGTTAAAATCATACAGGATATTTTCCAGGACAACCGGTTTATTAATAATGAACCCATCCAGGCAGATCCGCGGATTCAGCAGTGTATCTAATTTAGCCAGTTCATCATAAGTATAGCTCAGTACCTTTCTGAAATAAAGGTTTTTCTCTGCCTTTATTCTTAACTGACGGTTAGAATTGACTTTGAACCTGTATTTACCATCTGCCTCAGTAATTACCTTCATAATTTGTGTAGAGTCGGTAAGCGTAACGACTGCACTATCCAGCGGCAAATTGGTTTTACAATCCAGAATTGTTCCCTCCACAGTCAGGAAATCTTTTTTGACATGGAAGATCTCCAGACAACATACGGACTCCCTGTCAGAGCTGATGTATCCTTCGCTATCCTCACTATCTGATGGTGTGAAATAAGCATCATCCTTTGAAGAGTTAAATGGAAACCCCAAATTTCTTGGTTCAGACCAGGCCCCAAAGTTACCCGTACTTTCATAGAAATCCAGTCCGCCCATACCTACTCTTCCATCGCTGCTGAACAGCAATTTTTTAGTTCGTTCATTATAATAAGGGGCCTCATCATTCTCTTTAGAATTGACCATATTCCCCATATTGGAAGCTTCACTCAGAGTTCCGTCACTGCGTAATTTACAATACCAAAGATCAAATTTACCTAATCCACCTGGCCGGTCTGAAGAGAAAATAAGATATTTCCCGTCTTTACTTACAAAAGGCTGCATCGAATTGAAGCCTTCCACGTTCACTTCTGTGCCTAAAACTTTTGGTGCCGCCCATACCTCTCCGGTACCTCTGGAAACATTAACCTGGTATATCTTTTTATTACCTGCCCCACTCCAGATGGTCACATACATGACCCTTCCGTTTGGACTGAATGCCGGAGCAGCAAATTCTTTACCTTTTTCCGGAGTTCCCATTTTCTTCACCGTTGTCGATGTCCTTAATGGATTTCCTGAGGCCGAATAAATGGCATTGATAAAAGGGTTCTCCGACTTCACAACTTTAGTTTTCATCTTACTATCCTTGACAGTCTGCGTTTTGTTACCTACCGCAACAGGCCGGGATGAAGTAAAATAGAAATTATTATTCATCAGTAAAGGCGTATAGTTAGACCCCTGGTCATTAATTTGATTCAACAGCTTACTGAACTTATACAAGCGTGGGTAACGCATTTCATACAAGGCAAAATTACAGGAAGCAATTTCAAGTTTCGCTTTCTCTGCGTAGTCATCATTCGCTTTATATTTAGTTAAAAACTCTTTGAAAGAGATAATCGCATCATTGAATTTTTGATTGGAACGCTGACTTTCCCCGAAATAAAACAGGCTTAAGGCGTACTTAGGGTCGCTGAAGTTTCTGGCAATGGCGTACCAGGCTTCGGCTCCCCTGAAGTCCTTATAAAGACGGAGTGATGACGCTAACTGAAAAACACAATATTCGTATTCAGGGCGCTTTGGGCTTTCTTTTTTCACCTTAGCTTCAAACGCATAAGGCACTACAAAACCCGTTGTATCCGTTGAGATATTTAATGCTTTTTTATAGTATTCAGCGGCTGCATAATAATCCTTATTCTGGAAATACACATCAGCAACTCTTTTATTATTGGTTACATATTGGGCCTGTGTTCCTGTACTTAATAAACAGATCAAAAGCAATAGTCTGAGAGGTTTCATATTTGTGGGTTATAAGCGTGGACAAAAGAAGTTAGGACCTGAAATCCCCCTGCGGCTGGTAAAGGATACTGACAATTCCAATCCACCTTTACTTCCTGTTGCACGGTTAAGCCCCGAAGTATTAAAGTCATAACTGACCCCAAAAGTCATGTTCTTCAGGTGCAGCCCGAAGAAGGCTATCGCAGCATCGTCAAAACGATAATTCGAGCCGAACATCAGATCGGCATCCGGATTGACATAAAATTGCCCGTAAGCGCCTACAGATGTTTCATGAGCAGTCCCCTGTTTCATATAAAGTCCATTAGGTGTAATATCAAATACATCGTTCACTTTAACACGGGCACCACCATGCGCAGTATACCGGATAGGTATTCTGACATCATTTCCAAGGAAACGGTCAATTGGCCTGGTCAGGTGATTGGCTGCAACCCCTCCAAATACATTGACACGTTTATCTCCGCTTCCATCAAAGTACATGGCACCTACATTCACGTCCGGAACCAGAGTATTGCTGGAGGTAAAGTTTTCATTGAAAGGCAAACCCGGATCGTATCCGGTTCCTGGGTTAAACTGGTTACCCAGTGTAACTTTCGAAGGATCAAAACTCTTGTTTAAGATCCCCGCCTGCAAACCAAAGTTGATCATGTTTAATCCTGCCCGGCCAAAACGGATCCGGTAGGCAGCTGAAGCTAACGCATTCAGGTAATTATAACTCACGTCTCCTGCATTCTGATTCAGGATCATCCCCCCAAAAGCAAGATTTTTAGTAGGTGCCATATCAAATGAGGCACCTGCTGTGAGATAGGAATGGGAAACTGATCCCCATTGTTGTTTGGCATTTACTGATACCCGGTAATCTCCATCGATAACACCCGTTAAGCCTGGGTTAAGCCATAATGGATTGGCATAATATTGTGAAAAGTGAGGATCGATTTGCGCACTAACCTTCGAAGCCCCCGTAATGCACAACAAGCCCAAGACGATGATTTTTGATAGTTTCTTCATGTGATTCATATTTCAGGTTAATGGGTCCCTTATCTTAAAATGGTTATTGTTCCTTTTCTTTTATCTGTAGAGCCGTCTGTAAGGGTCAGTTCTACGTAGTATACATATACACCATTTGGTTGTATTTGTCCTCTATATGAGCCATCCCACCCTACTTGCAGCTGCAACGATTCAAATAAGAATTGTCCCCACTGATTATAGATGCGCATTCTCATTTTAGCAATTGAATTTCCATAAACATAGAAGACATCATTTTTACCATCCCCGTTTGGTGTGAATGTATTCGGAATAAATATATCACCAGGTATTGCTCCATCGGTTGCTGTCCCGGTTACACTGCCCGCTGCACTGGTTTGACAAGTTGTACTTCCTTTTGCTCTCACCATCAGTTTAACAGTTGTATTTGCCGGAAGTCCTGAGATCAGGTGTGTCGTACCTGCGGCTCCTGAACTTGGACTGGTCCAGGTAGTCCCTCCATCCATAGATACTTCATAGCTGGTTGCTCCCGGAACATCATTCCAGCTAAAGGTGATACTGCTCAGTGTACTTGATTTCACCACTACTACCGGCGATGCAAGTGCTGCTGCTACAGTTACATTAACTGCAATTCTGCCGCTGGTCGCTGTTCCTGAAATCGCTTCTACATAAAAGATCGTCGTTGCAGTGATGGCTGGTGTCGTAAAGGCTGGCCCTGTGAACAACACGCTTCCTCCTGTTGGTGCATTGTACCAATTGTAAGTTACTCCTGTCAGCGCATTGGTTACGGTTAAAGTAACCGGGCTTCCTCCGCAGCTTACTGCATCCCCTACTGCAGATGCCGGTACGGTAACATTCACGGTATAGGTATTGGTTGCAGTCAGTCCGTTTCCGTCTGTAACAGTTACAGTTACCGGGAAGCTTCCTCCTAGTGTTGGCGTTCCTGAGATTATCCTGGTTACCTGATCAAAGTTTAAACCAGGAGGCAAGCCTGTAGCTACATAACTATAAGGCGCTGTTCCACCAACTACTGCTGGTAAGGTTTGAGGAGTATAAGAACTGCCGACCTGTCCATCTGGTAAAGTTGCTGGTGGCAAGGTCATTTGTGTGCTGCTGCCTACTCCAAGAATGAAAGCGGCTACCGCTGTACATCCTTTGCTATCTGTGGCTGTAACAGCGAAAGCATAACTTCCTGCTGCTGTAGGTGTTCCGGTCAGCAGTCCCGCTGCAGACAGCGATAAACCTGCTGGAAGCGTACTTCCTGGTTCCAGGCTGTAAGTATAGCCAGGAGTACCTCCTGTTGCTGAACCCACCTGCGCAGAATAAGTAGTTGAGGTAGACGCGCCAGCCAGGGTTGCACCATTGTAAATCAATGCCGGGTTCACCGTTAAGACAACTGTTTTGGCAGTGGCCGATGAGCTTTCGCAAGTATTCGGTCCTTGTACAGTCACATAATAAGTGGTATTTGCTGTCAGTACAGGTGTGTTATAAACTGCTCCAGTAAATACTGAATTAGTTAAAGCTGCATCGGTGTACCATTTAAATGTTGGGTTACTTACTGTCGCACTGCTTGCTGTTAAACTAGCGCCCGAGCCTCCGCACACTACAGAAGGTATACCTGTTATGGTAATATCTGCCGAGCTGGCCGGAGTTTTTAAGTTCACATTTACAGCAACTCTTGTGCTGGTTATTCCTGCCAGACCTTCTACATAATAAATAGTATTCACTGTGATTGCAGGAGTCTGGAAGCTCGTTCCTGTGAAAATCGGGATTCTCGCAGTTGTATTCGTAAACCAGTTATAAGTGATAGCTGGTACTGCATTGGTTACAACTAAAGTAACACTGCCCCCTCCGCAATTCGATCCGTCAGCAACAATTGGTGCTGGGACAATCACATTCAGCGGATAATTGGCTGAGGCATTCCTGTTGCTTCCATCGGTTACGGTCATCGTGACTGTGAACATGCCGCCTATAGTGGGTGTACCTGTAATATTCCTGGTTGCAGGATCAAATAACAGACCTGGAGGCAGACCGGTAGTAACGTAAGTGTAAGGGGCAGTTCCGCCTATTGCTGCTGGAAGGGTTTGTACTGGATAAGCTGTACCTACTTCTCCATCTGGCAAGGTTGCTGCTGGTAGTGACAATACAGTTGTAGTACCAATGTTCAGGGTGAATACGCCCTGAGTACTACAGCCTTTACTGTCTGAGGCATTAATTGAGAAAGTATAATTTCCAGCTGTTGTTGGTGTTCCGCTGATTAATCCGGCAGATGACAAGGTTAATCCTGCTGGTAAAGCACTGCTTGGTGCAAGCGCATAAGTATAAGGCGCTGTGCCACCAGTGGCAGGATCAATTTGTACACTGTATGGATTGATGGTGGAGCCGTCATTGAGTGCTTTACCTGCAAAATTCAATGGAGCATTCACGTTTAAGGTAATCACCAGTGCTTGCCCAGCCAGGTTTGGACATTTATTCAATCCTTGTACGGTTACGTAATAGGTTCTGCTTGTTGCCAATGGAGGTACATTGAAAGTATCCCCTGTAAACACTGCGTTCATGAGCGCAGAATCTGTATACCAGGTAAATACCGGGTTAACCACAGTCATACTGCTTGCAGTTAAGG
Source organism: Pedobacter cryoconitis (assembly GCF_003259615.1). Classification (GTDB taxonomy): domain Bacteria; phylum Bacteroidota; class Bacteroidia; order Sphingobacteriales; family Sphingobacteriaceae; genus Pedobacter; species Pedobacter cryoconitis. The sequence goes on from NZ_QLLR01000004.1 coordinate 63,276, forward strand.
TTGTGCCTGATCCTGAACATAGCACCGCAGGAACACCATTCACGCTGATGTCTGAGGCTGTTGCCGGCGGGTTAACATTCAGGGTAACAACTTTTGCATCGGCTGCAGCATTTTTACATTTATTAGTTCCTTCAACGGTTACGTAATAAAGTGTATTCGTTGCGGATGCTATTGGAGTAAATGTTGGACCGGTCGCAGCTACTACGGTTAATGCAGCATCTTTATACCAGGTAAACATTGGATTGGTTACTGTAGCTGAGCTGGCAGTTAAAGTAACCTGAGATCCTGCACAAGTACTTACTGGTATACCGCTTACGGTAATGTCAGCAGCTGTAGCTGGCGGATTAACAGTTAAAGTAACCACTTTAGCGGTACCTGCTGTGTTTGCGCAGCGGGTATCTGCTTTTACGGTAACATAATAAGTAGTCGTTGCTGTTACCGGAGGCACGTTATAGGTTGCTCCTGTAAATACTGCACTGGTTAATGCAGCATCTGTGTACCAGGTAAATACTGGGCTGGTTAGCGTACTGGTGGCTGTTAATACAGCACCTGTGCCTACACAAACAGAATTTTCTGCACCAGTAACATTAATATCAGCAGCCATAGCCGGCGGATTAATAGTAATGGCAATTGGAGTTCTCGCTAAAGCAATTCCACAAGCATTACCATTTGAGGCTTCTACATAATAAGTTGTAGTTCCTGCTGGCAAACTAGTTGGCGTAATAAAGCTATTGGTGTTAGCAGCAATCAGGTTTCCTCCGGTTAATGCGTCATACCAGTTGAAAGTAATACCTGTAACCGGGTCTACTCTTAAAGTGACCGGAGTATTCAGACAAGTTGTTACTGGATTTCCTGTAGCTGGTACCGCAGCCGGAGCCGCACCGGTAATAATCACTGTTACTGTAGTTTTTACTAATCCCGGACAAGTACCACGGGTGGCATTTACTGTGTAGGTGTAAGTTCCGGCAGTCAGCGTAGTTGGTGTACTGAAAGTTGGATCGTTACCTACTATTGCGCCTGAACTATCATACCAGGTATAAGTTATGCCTGCAACAGGATTACTCACTGCAAGGTTTGCAGCACTGCCTTCGCATGCTGAAACTGTAGTTGCAGCAACCGTTGGTGGTGCTATAATACGCTGTGCATAGTTCAGATTGATTGAGGTAAGCAGCCCCGCTGCTCCTGATTTAAGCTTCAACTCGATGGCATCAAAAGCAGTGCCTGGAGTAAATTGAATAACAAAGTTTTTATTAGCAGTAACGACATTCAGATTAAGTTGCGGATCGGTAATATTCCTTTCATCAGTATTACTTATTCCATTTTTATAAGTCGTTACAGTGATGTTGTTGGCAATACCCAAAGTAAGCAGTGCACCGGTTTGTGTCAGGCTTACTTTTACCTGATCACCAGGAGTTGAAAGTCCCACAAAACCTACCCGCTGACTTACATAACTATTCAGTAAACCAACCGGGATAAAGAGTGAAGAACTCGTAGTAGAATCATTGTCTAAAGCAAAAGCAGGATTTGAAACCCCTGCGAATAAAGCAGGCCCATTTACTGTGTTACCCATATCAACTGTTGCCCCTTCACAAGGAACTGATCCTGGATTTGGTGGCGTATTATTTACAGTCACCACAACCGAAGCTGCAGCAGACACGCAAGTTCCTGCTGTACCTTCTGCGGTTACATAAAATGTAGTAGTCGCAATAAGCGGATCAGTTGCAAACATTCCATTCGCCCCATTGGCTAAGGTTGATAATTCTGGCGTACCTGGCGTGGTAGCCGGATCAGCACCATACCAGTGATAAGTTAAATTAGCAGTTGATGAATTTGCAATCAGCACTGCTTTCTCTCCCGAATTAATCGTTACTGCTGCAGGAGTCAGTACTGGTGGAGTCAGGCTGCCGACAGTAACTATAATTGCTGCTTTTGCAGATGTGGTACCGCAGGTGTTCACGGCTTCTACTTCATAAGTTACATCTGCGGTAACTACATCAGTAAATATTGCTGTTGTCTGACCAGGAACTATTACACCGGCTTTATACCAGTTATAGGTAACCCCGGCCTGAGGGCTTTGTATTTTGATTTGGATGCTTGATCCCGCACAGGTACTCTGTGATGGTGAAAGCAATAATGGAGTTGCAGGTGCAGGGCTAACTGTGACATTGACCTGAGTTCTTGAACTTCCGCAACCTCCTCTTGAAGCTTCTACAAAGAATTTTGTATCCGCAGTAATTGCAGGTGTGGTAAAAGTAGCACCGTCATTACCTAAGTAAGTCCCGGCGGCATCGTACCATTTATAGATAATACCTTGCTGCGGAGCTGGAACAGATAGAGTTGCGGGTGCATTTAAGCAGGCAGTTACATCGGCCGAGGCAACTGCCGGTGCTTTAGCTATCCTTCTGGCATAGTTAAAGTTAATAGAGGTTAAAGCACCCAGAAGACCTGAGTTCAGTTTAACTTCTACCCCGTCAAACTGAGCTGCCGGAACAAAAGTAAGCAAGGCCTGAGAACCGCCGCTTAATAACTGAAGGTTCAGGATTGGATTGTTTATAGCAACACCGTCATTGTTACTGGCATTGCCCTGGTAAGTAGTTACAGTCACACTTGGAACAAGTGAAAGTGATAATAACTGACCTGGCGAGTTTAACAATACACGCACAGTATCACCTACGTTAGACAGACCTGTGAAAATTGCTTTTTGATAAACATTGGAACCTATGCCTACTGGTATAGCTAATGTTGATCCTGTTTGCTGATCACCGTCAATTGCTAATGCCGGATTATCTACTCTGGCTAATATAGAGACTAAGCCTCCAACGCCATTGGTTTGACTGGCTGGCCCTTCACATCCTACTGGTATAGGTGTTCCGGTTGGCACTACCGTAATCGTTTGTTGTACTCTTACAGAAGAGGCACAGCCGGTTATTGTAGAAACCGCGTCCAAATAGAAAGTTGTAGTTGCGGTAAGTGGTGGTGTCAGATAAGTTGCCCCGGTAAATACTGGGGTAACATCTGTCGCTGAGGTATACCAGTTAAAGGTAACATTGTTTTCTGTTGAAGTTCCTGTGAGGCTTACACGCTGACCTTGGGCTACTGTAGTCATCGCAGTAGCAATCTGCGGAGTAACCGGACGGGCATTAACAGTAACATTTGCTGCTGTACGGGTCGCTGAAACACAACTTCCATTGGTAGCTTCTACATAATAAGATGTATTTGCAGTTAATGCGGGTGTAGTGAAAACTGTGCCTGTAAATAAGGCTGTTCCACCGGTAGCAGCTGCATACCATTTATAAGTAATTCCAGCTATCGGACTGTCTACCGATAAGGTTGCTGGTGAACCTGCACAAACCGGAACTACTGTCGCTAAAACCGGAGGCGTAAGCCCGGTGGTTACAGTTACGGTAACCGGAACACGTGTATCATTGGCACAGCCATTTTTACTGACTTGCAAATAATAAATTGTAGTTGCAGTAAGTGCCGGTGTGGTAAAGGTATTGTCATTTGAAAGGACTGTTCCTCCAGTTGCAGCACTATACCAGGCAATGGTAGTCCCGGCAACCGGTGTAACTTGCAGCGTAGCTGTTGAGCCTGAACAGATGGTTTGATTTCCTGTAACCACCGTTGGGTTTGGAGCAACAACAGCCGCTCCATAAATATATACATTGATTAAAGCAGATAGTACAGCATTGACTTTGACTTCTACTCTGTCATAAACGCCGCCTGCTGCAACGGCAACTTTAAATCTGTTCCCTCCTAATAAACTTAAATGAATCAAGGATGAATTTAGCGGATAGCTGCTTACCACGGTAGTACCGTTCATCACATTAATGGTAGTTCCACCAAGAACTGATAAGTCTAACAGACCTGATGGTATTTCCAGTTCAAGACGGACACTATCTGTTGCTACGCCAGGATTTTGGAAAATTAAACGCTGGTATCCTGTAGTTCCAATACCTGCGGGCAGAGAGATCCTGGTATAATTGGTCAGGTCTGCATCTGTAGAATTAGCAGGATCAAAGATCGCACAAGCAATACATAACAAGCCGCCTGTAATTCCGCTTTCTTGTTTGGTAGCTGCATAACAGTTCGGATTGACCGTTCCGTTAATCACGCTAACTACAACCGGAACTCTGATTGCATTGGTACAACCAAAACTATTGGTAGTTCCTGCATAATAAGTCACATTAGCATTAAGTGCTGGTGTTGTAAAAGTTCCGCCCGAAGCTAGTTCAATACCGCCAGTTGCTGCTGCATACCATTTGATTGTTGAACCAGAGGTAGCGGTTGCCTGAAGGGTTGCAGTTTGACCGGCACTGACTGTTACATTATTAATAACAACAGTTGGTGCATCTGGTGCAGGGTTTACGGTGATAGTAACCGGGATACGTGCGCTTACTGCAGTTCCCGAAACTGCTTCTGCGTAGTAAGTGGTGGTCACTGTTAATGCAGGTGTAGTAAATGTAGTTCCGGTGCTTAGTGGTGTATTTCCGGTAGAAGAATAGAAGTTATAAGTTACCCCATTGGTAAGGTTATCAATAGTTAAAGTTGCAGTATTACCACTACATACTGTCACACCTGCTACAACAGGTGCATCAACAGTAATGTTCAGTGCATAATCTGTACTGGTAGAGATTCCTGTGTTGTCAGTAACTTTCATCGTGATGGTATAATTACCACCGGCGGTTGGAGTTCCTGAAATTACCCGGGTTGAAGCATTAAAGCTTAAACCTGCTGGCAATTGATTTGCATCAATCGTATAAGTATATGGACTGGTGCCCCCTGTTACTGCCGGCAAACTTGGAGAGGTATAAACTGTACCTACTTTACCATTGGCAAGCGTGGCAGTTGGCAAGTTCAGTGCACCGGCAACCTTTAAAGTGTATGGAACGGTGATCGTTCTGCCTGCTGCATCGGTTACCTGGATGGAAAGTGTGAAGGTACCTGATTGGGCAGGCGTTCCTGAAACAGTTTTAGTTAAAGGATTAAAAGCCAGTCCCGGAGGCAGGTTCAAGCCTGCATAAGTATAAGGCCCGGTTCCCCCAGTTGCATCAGGTATAGTCTGAGTCGGATAAATTACATTAATTGCGCCGTCAGGAAATACAACATTACCCAATGCCAGTGCGTCTCTGACAGTAATGGTATAGTTCAGGGTAGCGGTGTTGTTTTCATTATCGGTTACAGTGACCGGAAAAGTGAAAGTGCCTGTTTGTGTTGGCGTACCTGTAATTGCCCGGGTAGCCGGATCAAAATCTAGTCCTGGCGGCAGATTTGTAGCACTATAAGTAAAGACACCGCTTCCGCCTGTTGCTGAAGGTATAATTTGCGGAGTATAGGAAATCCCCTTAGTCCCATCCGATAAAGTGGAGGCTGTTAATACCAGCGGGCTTCTAACTATAATCGTATAGGTAGCGGTTGCAAAGTTTCCATCTGCATCGGTAACAGTTACGGGAATAGTATAAGTACCCGCTGTTGTAGGTGTTCCTGTCAGCAGTCCGGTTGCCGGGTTTAAGGTAACCCCCGGAGGCAGATTAGTCGCTGTATAAGTATAAGGTGTGCTTCCTCCGGTTGGAGTTGGCAATTGTGTATTCGGGTAAACTTTATTGACTGTACCATTTGGCAAGGTTGACAATGGTAAAGTTAAAGTCGATGTGATAGTTAACGTATGAATTGCGTTGGTTTTGCAGCCCGCAGCATCTGTTGCAATTAACGTAAAAGTTGTTGCTGCCGCTGCTGCGGTAGGTGTTCCGCTGATTAAACCTGCCGAGGTCATGGTTAAACCTAAAGGCAATGCACTTCCCTGAGCAATTGCATAGGTGTATGGAGCTGTGCCGCTGGTTGCCGGATTAATCTGTTTCGAATAGGCTTTACCAACTGTGCCATTGCTGAGTGGAGTTGCCGCAAACAAGAGTGTTGGTTTAACGGTCACCACTACACTATCCAGATCAGATTCTGCAATACAGCCTGTTTTCTGAGCAGCTACGTAATAGGTATAAACTCCGGCTGCCAGACCGGTTTCTGTAAGCACATTAGCTGTTACACCTGTAGCAGCTGTTCTTGGTCCATTAGTACCAACCTTTTTGTAAAAATTATAAGTATATCCAGCATTAGGGCTTTGAGGCGTTAAGGTTAAAGTACTACCACCGCATAGTATTTGTGCATTGCCGGTTATGCCGTCAAATAATGGTTTGGGTACTGTACGCTGTGCTTCGTGAATATTCAAACCTCCTGCCAGCAGATTACCTCCTATGGCCAGGCCATTGTCCAGGGTAACTTTAATCCTGTCAAATGGAGCGCCGGGTGTAAAGAATACCGGAAACTGGTTGTTATTTGTGAATAAGCCGAGTAAGTCAAGATTGACTAAAGCACTGAGTGAATTCAGATTGCCAACAGCGGTATTTCCATTGTAGGCTTGCACGGTAATCGTTTTCAGGACGTTTACGCTTAATACTGAACCACCCTGAGACAAAACAACCTTCGCCACATCTGATGCGGAAGAAAGTCCGTTTAAATAAATAGTTTGAGAAACTGATGAGCCCAAAGTCACTACTCCTGCCTGAAGTTGTGAAAAAGTATTCAAGTTACCATCAATAGCGTTTTGAGGATTAGCAACCAGGCTGGTTAAAGAAACATTTAAGCCTGTAGCTGCTACACTCGTAAATATAGAAGAACTGCAATTATCGGTATCATAATTGAATGCCGGATATACATTCATATTGATTGAACTTCCAAGACTGATTGAAAGTGCATTACTACGCACTCTTAAACGAATCCGCAGGGAGTTGTAAGCAACTGATGAAGTAACTGCAAAATAAGTTTTTCCGTTGACATCAGTCACAACTGTAGCCGAAACGTTGGTAGCAGGTATTACTGTACCGTCGCTGCCTGCCGTAGCCCCGGTATAAGCGTCAATTTGTACAATTCTTTTAGAGAAGAGTCCGGTAAGATCTCCTACAAGTCCGAGCAAATCGAGGTTTAAGCCATTATTGGTAGGCTGGTCAAAACGGATATAGGTTGTTTTTCCAGCAGTTAACGGACTACCATATTTAAGTTGTAAATACGCCTCCCCTTCGTATCCCAATCCGAGTAGACTGAAATACCTGGCATTCAGTGTTGCCGGAGCTCCCGGTGGCTGCAAGATTGCATTTCCAGGATTATCCACTGATGCTACATTGCCTGGATTAGGATTTGGGTTGTCCGATCCAATGTTATAGCTGGCAATTCCTGGTGAAGGAGTGATCGTCGCGTAATTTTTTGTTTGCGCATACGATCGCATACCAAATAGCGTTATAGCTAGTATACTAACGAGAAGACAAAGGTATTTTCTTAAAATTTGAGGAGTAAACGTATATTTCATACCGGCAGTTTTAGAGGTTAACTTTCATACTTTCCGACAATTTTAAGTAAAGGGCGCTTCTAATCAGGTGTTCAAATCGTTCATTTAATGTGGATGAAATGAACGGCTGATTCCGTTCATTTTGTTCAATTTCTTATTTCTAATTCAGAAAATTTTGGACATGCGCTTTTAAATGCACTCTAAAAGCATTTATCTGTTTAAAGGAAAATTTCTTGCCTTTTTTATTTAAAACCTTTCTGTTCATTTATCACGTATATGTGTATATTCGGTTACTATTGGTGTCTAACTAGCTTTTATTAACTAAAATCGAATAATACAATAGAAAAAAACGGATCTATGGAATACAGTCACCGGCTGAACGAACTTAAAAGCTTGATTCTCTTAAAATGTGGTATTCGATTTATTACGCCTGCTGACTGTAAGAGAATCTCAATTGAGATTAGTAAGCATCTTAACAAGAACGTAAGTGAAACGACCATTAAAAGGTTATTTGGTTTCGCTGTTGTTAAACATAAGTTTTCTACGTTCACCCTGACCACCCTTGCTGAATACGTTGACATTGCATCGGTTGATATCGTCGATTTACCACAGTCATCCCCTCCAACAGATGAATGGAAAAATCTTAAAGATAAAGCCGATAAGATTACCCAGTTCACGTTAAAAACTATAAGGAACAGATCCGGCATTCCTTATGACATTACCATCAGCCGGAAATTCGCAACCTATGATTTTGATGAGTTTTATACTGGCGACTATATCTTTACCAGTGTAATATCACAACCTGGCTACGGGAAAACTATTTTACTCAGCCATCTGGCAGAAGACCTGTTTTATAAACAAGACGCTGCGTATAAAGATTCCACCATCTTATTTGTTCAGGCTTATAACTTCTTTAGTAAAGATCAGGCAGATCTGAATATGGAGGATCAGCTCAAATTACAGTTACAGATAGATCCTGCCGAAAATACGCTGGAATATATTAATAACATTCAGGCTGCACATGGTGGTAAGTTTATTATCATGTTAGATGGTTTTGCCGAGCTGATTTTAAAGAAAGAAGATAAGAACCGCTTATTTGATAATATCATTAACCTGATCTGTTCACTGGAAGATTACAAGAATATCAAGTTAATGATGAGCCTGCGCTCTACAACCTGGATGAGGTTTTATGAACGCATCCGCCATTCTTCCTTCCTGAAGTCAAAATGGTTCCCGGGGAACTATTTTAATCTCCATGAGCTGTCCAATGTTCCTCCGCTGACAGAAAAAGAAGTAGATGTGATAATTTCTAAAATCAATTACCTGGACAATAAAGAAATCAATCCGAGACTCAAAGCTCAGCTGAAATTCCCATTGCATATCCAGCTCTATTACCAGCTCAAAGAAGAAGATCCTGATTTTAACTACTATACAAACATTACCTTTTACGAGCTGGTTTCCCGTTTTATTCAGGAAAAGATTTACCGCTCGAATTATTATACGGAAAAGATACTTTTCCTGAAAAAAATCATTCAGCTTACTGAGTATGGGAAACAAACCAATGCAGTAGAAAAAGACAGTTTGCTCTCAGAACTCTCTGCTTTCAGAAATGCCTATATAGAATTACTTGCCGATGGTATCCTGATGGAAGAAAAGCGGACAGAAAATGCACATCCGAAAGAATATGTACGCTTTCTGCATCCGCACATGTTCGAGTATTTTCTGTTTGTTGAGATTCTGGAAAAATTCCATCTTCAGGTAAACATCGATTTCTTCACTTATATCAATACGGAATATGAGGCTAACCAGGTCCGCTTCCAGCTTTTACAGTGGACTACACGCTTTCTGATCAAAACAGGTAATTTCCATGAGCTGAAATCTGTTTTCAAATTGAACCTGAACAGCTTCGAAACTAATTACCTGATCTTGTTCATGGCCGAAGAGATTAAATACAGATCGAAGTTTAATCCAGACATTCTCAGGGTACTCGACGAGAATCAGTTTCATGAGATCATCATTTCAAAACTCATCAATTTTGACTTTATTGATTCCTGTTATAAAGAGGCTGTTGCAGCTTTAATTGATATTGCCAGTAATGATGATCATTTACTGGTCTACAATTCAATATTAGGGGTTCTTGAAGTCATTAAACTGGATAAAAAAGCCATTAAGGCAAGAATAAAGAATATCAGTACACTGAATGCTGCAGATTGGATGGTCAACCCGGTAGAAGCATTGGAGATTATCTACGCCAAGATTAATGCGGAACAACCTGTTGAAAGGAATTTCCTGGGTCATATTGAAAGCTTAAGAAACGGAGATAATCCTTTTGGGGTCAGACCTGAAAACCATATTGATCCCAGGCAAGGTATTTCCTACCTCCTGATCCTTTATGTAAACCTGTTTACTGGTGATGCCACCTCCGGCCACGAAGTGATTTCTAATATTGTTAAACTTCATCCAAGAGAATTTGCAAAAAGAACTACTTTCACTATTTATATACTCGCTGTGTACGGAATGTATAGTTCCAGAAGTGCCCCGGGAAAGAAAACAGACCAGATTGAGAATATTATCGTCTATTTATCCAACAGGAACTGCACTAATTTCGCCAAATATCAGGAAGTAATTTTACTGATGTTCCAGGCGCAGCAATATTACAACAGGAAAGAGTATGAAATTGCGATTCACCATACCAAAGAATGCCTGCTGCTTTTCAGAAGAAATAACGTGCTGCTGAATGCGATGTTTATGTTCAATCTGCTGATCAATATCTATACAGACCTGAATGAGTTTGACCTGGTCAACGAATACAAGTACGAGAAGCTTTCTTTACTTGATGAACACCAGGTTTCAAGACAGCTATTTTAATTTCAATAAAAAATGGCGCTGCCTCTATAGAGACAGCGCCATTTTTTATTGAAATTTATAGGATTTTATTTATAATCAGCCGCTAGTTTCAAAGCATTATAAGCATTGACAATTCCACCTGAGATACAAATGACTGCAAAAGGTACAGATTTCGGAGTTTCCCCGTCAGCACCTTCAATATCTACATTATGGTCAACTTTCACCACTGATTTCATAATAATTTCCTTAACCTGCACCGCAGTCAATTTAGGATAGTATTCTCTGATCAATGCGGCAACACCTGCCACTACAGGAGCAGCCATACTTGTACCGTTATAAGCTTCATATTTCGATCCCGGTACTGTAGAATAGATTTTCACACCTGGTGCAAATACATCAACAGTTGTTTTTCCATAGTTAGAAAAGTCAGCTTTCAAAGTTTTATCATCAGCAGATCCCGAAGCACCTACTACAATATAAGCTGCTGCTGTTCCACCACCTTCATATCTGCGGTCTGGAAAGCTTTTCTCTACATCAAGATCTTTATTGTCATTTCCTGCCGCCTGAATAATCAGTACATCCTTAGACATGGCATATTTAACGGCCTCATCCACAGTTTTCTTATCCCATGAATACGCTTTACCAAAACTCATATTCAAAACCTTTGCGCCATTAGCTACTGCATAACGGATTGCATTGGCAACGTCTTTATCACGTTCATCGCCATCTGGTACGCTACGTACACCCATAATCTGAACGTTATCAGCCACACCTTTAATACCAAGGTTATTGGTACGGTTTGCAGCTATAATTCCGGATACGTGTGTTCCGTGACTTGCATCAGGACCTGTAACGTCATTATTTCCATAATCTTTTTGTTTGCTGTCTGCGTAGTTATCTCCTACAAATTCAGCCCGGGGATCAAAATCAAGGTTTAAATTATAAGCCAGCTGATCCTGGTAGTGCTCCAGGCCTTTCACGATCTGTGCTTTGTAGAAATCCTCATAAGTTGAGTTCTGCAATTGAGAAACCATGATGTTTTTCAAACGGCCTTCTATATCAGAGGCAGCTTTATAATTTTGGAAGTCTGCTAAAGTTGGGTTTTCTTTACCCATGCTCTTCACCATGGCATCCAATGCAATTTTTAAACCACCAATGTTTGCAACTGCATTTTTAGCTTCATTCGTTTGTTTATCGAAATCAGTTTGTTCTTTTTGATACTGGTCAAATGCTGCTTTGTCATCCGGTTTAACGGTTTCTGCAGTTACCCCTTCAAACCTGGCTTTATCTCTGCGCAATACGCGGGTAAGCTCTAAAGCTTCATGACTTACTGAACCTTTCGCTGAACCAATAAAGTTCCAGCCATTCACATCATCTATATATCCGTTTTTATCGTCATCTTTTCCATTACCGGCAATCTCTTTTTTATTTACCCAGATTACACTCAGTAAATCTTCATGTTTGATGTCAACTCCGCCATCCAGTACACCCACAATAACTGGTGTTGATTTTTTACCTTTTAGTAATTCCAGGTATGCTTTTTCAGTACTTACACCAAATACAGAATCTTTTTTAAAGTCAAGGTTATGCCAGTTATCTTTCTGAGCCTGAGCAAAAGAGCTGAATCCTAACCCAGCTATAAGTGCAGCGCTGAATATACCACGCAATACAACTTTATTTTTCAATGTGTTCATATGTGTTAATTAAATTATACTCTAAACGTTAATATTGATGTTTAGTTATGCCGCAGCTATCAAATTTAGCTTAACTGCGAGCTTTCACCTTTATATTCAAAGGTAACGGTTTGCGCCTGATTATAAATCAAAAAGCCAGGAATTTCTCCTGGCTTTTTATTATAAACTATTAAGACTCTTATTTAACTCCTTATCCTTCAGAAAGCAGATGATAGAAATCTCTGATCCTGGCAAAAGAAGGATGTAAGGAAACAACATCACCAAAAACTAAAACAGCGGGAGAAGAAATTTTATGATCTTCAATGAGTTCTGCGATAGTTTCTACTACGCCTACGATTGTTTTCTCATCGTGAGCAGATCCATTTTCAATAACGGCAACTGGTAATCTACCTTTTCCTTCAGCCATAAAGATCGCGGCAATCTCTCTGATCCTCTCAATTCCCATTAACACGACAACAGTTGCTTTGGATTGTGCTGCACCTTTTAAATCTGAAGAGATCTCCCCTTTCGAGTTCACTCCGGACAGTACCCAGAAGCTTTCACTCATATTCCCGTAAACCATCGGGATCTTATGCAAACCGGGAACACCGATCGCACTGGAAATACCTGGTACAATTTCAGTTTTAATACTGTAAGATTCAGCAAAATTTATTTCTTCGAAGCCTTTGGCAAAAACGAATGGATCACCACTTTTAAGCCTGACCACATGGCCGTAATTCAAAGCGTAATCGATCATTAATTTATTTACGGCATCTTGTGAGAAGGATTCTCCATCAAACTGGCTTCCTACAAAGATTTTGATAGCATGTTCCGGGGCATGATTCAGTAATGCGCCGTTCACTAAGGCATCATATAATACAACGTCTGCAGTGTTGAGTGCTTTTACTCCTTTTAAACTAATTAAATCAGGATCTCCGGGGCCGGCTCCTACTAAAGTGATACGGGGTTCCTGAATGCTGTTTTTTATTTTATTTAAAATCATAACCGGCTATTTTAAAGGTTTATATACTTGCTGATACACAAATATAATAAAGTCTATTTAAATAGTAGTCTTTTTTTTATAATAAATTTAAAACATCATTTCGCCATTGCTTTCACGTGCAATAACATCTGCAACAGAGGTCTTTGAAAGTACTTCAAGGGTTGCGTCTCTGACATCAATAAATGTCTTTCTGATCCCGCATGTTTTTTCATCATGACATTCATCACATTTACGATAGAATTTTAAACTTGCACAAGGAACCATAGCAATCGGCCCGTCTGTTATCCTTAGAATATCTACCAGATATATATCTGCCGCATTCTTATTCAGACTATAACCTCCTCCTGCACCTTTTTTACTGTACAGATAACCTGCATTACGCAAATCCAATAATATCTGTTCCAGGAATTTTCTGGGTATCATCTCCTGTTCTGCCAATCTTACGATTTGCATTGGAGGATTCTCAACGTTCTTGCCTAAAGCCACCAGTGCTTTAATGGCATATTTTGTTTTCTTAGACAACATATTAGAAACAAAGTTAAGAAAAGATTTAGGTATTGATAAATGTCACGGATTTAATATAACGTTTCGTCACGCAATACATAGCGATAATATAATTTGCTGAGCTGAAAGTACTGCTCCATCAGTAGCATGACAACTGCAGGAAGAATAATCCACTCAAAAATCCCGGCTTTTCCGAGCATATAACTCAACAACAGGATTACCCGGATACATTCCAGTTCATAAATATACTTCCGTTGTTCCATCAGCGCACCACAATTAACCAGCGTCAGCAGGACGGTTGCGGCAATAAATAGCTTATCAACTGTACCAAGCACGGGAAACCAGGCTGTAAAACCAGTAAGCAGCAGAATAGAGAAGATAACCTGCGCGTTGAGATAGTTTTTGATTTTAAACTGAGGATTGTCTTTGTGCCCCTGCATCAAAAACCTTTTTTCCAGCGCAGGGCGAATATCCTGATCTAATATTGCCGGACTTCCGAAAATAATCCGGCACTTCTGCTGAAAGCCTTTCACCCGGCTGCAGGCTTCTATAAGTTCCAGGTAATAGTGGAAATGCTGCCACAAAAAGCTATAGCTTTTTAATGGGTGCGTCAAACCATAATTTGGCTTTTCTTCTTCCAGCTGGAAAGTTCCGAAGAGCTTATCCCAAAAGGTAAATACATCCCCATAATTTTTATCCAGGTACTTTTCATCGCTGGCATGATGAACACCATGTAAGGAGGGAGTAATTAATATATGTTCCAGCCAGCCTAATTTGCCCACCAGCTGTGTATGGATGAAAAATGAATAAGCGCCGTGTACTAAAAGAATAGTAAAAACCATAACCGGATGAAAACCGATTAAAGGCAGAACCGCATAGAAAATATTGCGGATTAAGGCTTGAAGTGTAGTAATACGTGCGGAAACTGTCAGGTTGAATTCTTCACTTTGATGGTGAACGATGTGCGCTGCCCATAAAAAATTAACTTCATGTCCAAGCCGGTGGTACCAGTACCAAAGGAAATCTGTTGCCAGCATCAATATAATCCATACCCACCAGCTGTTTGGGATAGGAAGAATTGCATAATTGGTATATATCCAGTCAAATACCTGGTAAAAGCCAGCAGCGACAAAGAGGTTAATCAGGCGTTCTGCGATGCCGATACTTACATTAGCTACCGAGCTTTCATGTTTAAAGTAGTACTCTTTCTTTTTGCGCTTTGCCAGTTTATATTCCAGCAACAGAAAAATAAAGAATACAGGTATAATGAAAGCAAGGTAGTTTAAGGGTAACTTCATATCAGATATTTTTGATTTAATTAGTTCAAAAATACCTAATATAAATAAAAACTACTATTTTTATAGTCTTTATTTAATAAAGTCTTCGTAGAAGTTATCAGGAGCCTGTTCATTGATAGACTCTTCATTTTTAATCGTGGCGATCAGCGCAACCAATTTCTTTTCCAGTCTTTCATACTCTGATCTGTGCTGTTCAGCTTTTTCAGCAGAAAGCCCATCACCTTCAACTGTTGTTGAAATTTTAGCCTGTAAATAAGAATTATAAGTCTCAGCGGTTTTTTCTGCCAGTGAATTCAGCATTTCTTTATAAGTCATCGTAGTTATGATTAAGTTCTAAGCCTTAATAACGTTTGCCAAAAGGATTTGTTCTAAGGAAGTTGCTGTGTTATGGGGGCAGAGTGTAGAGAATGTCTACATCATTATTTTACTGCAAAACACTTAAACAGCTAAACTAAAGCGTATTACCTGTTTTCTGGCACGCTGGCACCATTATGATACATAGCTAAACAGAATTAGTTAATTAGAATTTTAAATTTAAATAAACAGAATATGAGAAGTTTCATTTTATCAGCAGCAGTTTTAGCAATCGCAGGAGTATCAACAGTTAAAGCAAATGAAATTAAAAACCCAATTGCAATCCAATCAGATAGCGCAGCTTATTCAGTTAAATTAGATAGCACAGCTAACACATTCAGAACAGACAGCGCAGCTTATACAGTTGCAGCAGATAGCGCAATAAATACAGCAAAAACAGACAGTGCAGCTTTTACAGCAAGACTGGATAGTACTTCCAATATAGTTAAACAAGATAGTGCAGCTAAAGTACCGGTTAAAGTTGAAGCATTACCTGATCCGGTAAAAGCGACTTTAAAAGCTGATGCTTATAAAGAGTGGACACCAACTACAGCTTTTTTAATTACCAATGCTGATAAATCAACTTATTATCAGGTAGATGTTAAAAAAGACGACAAAGTAGCCTTCTTAAAAGTAGGTGCTGACGGTGTAGTTCAACAATAATTGCTACACACAATAAAATATAAATAATATAAAAGCCGGAAGTTCTCCGGCTTTTGTATTTTTGCCGTATATTCAAAAAGCGAAGCGGATACTTATGGCGAAAATACTTATTATTGAAGATGATCTAACTTTCTCTCAGTTGTTAGAAGGCTTTCTTAAAAAGCATGGTCATGAACCTTATGTTGTTCATGATGTCAAAAGTACTTTCAAGATAATTTCGCAACACAATTTCGAACTCTTTCTGATAGATTACCGCCTTCCCGATGGAACTGGCTTAGATGTACTCGCACATTTGCGCGAAAACGGATTAAACTATCCGGTAGTCATCATGACCAGTTTTAATGATGTAAGAACTGCAGTAAAATCAATCCAGCTTGGCGCAATAGATTATATTACCAAACCTGTGAATCCTGATGAACTGCTGATGATCATCAGAGGTTCCCTGGAGAAAAAAGAAGAAAAAAGCCAGCCTGCTTCGGTTGAACATGAAGACTTCATTAAAGGAAAAAGCACAACAGCAGATAAGTTGTACGCACATATAGACCTGGTTGCTCCCACAGATATGTCTGTGATTATCCAGGGAGAAAGCGGAACAGGTAAGGAATATGCTGCCCGTACTTTACATACCCAAAGTAAACGGAATACCAAACCTTTTGTAGCAATTGATTGCGGAGCCCTTTCTAAAGACCTGGCTGCAAGTGAACTGTTTGGTCACGTTAAAGGTGCTTTTACAGGAGCCGTCAATGATAAAAAAGGGCAGTTTGAGGCTGCTGAAGGTGGCACCTTATTTTTAGACGAAGTTGGAAACCTGAGTTATGAAGTTCAGGTAAAACTATTAAGGGCTTTACAGGAAAGGGTCATTCAGCCTTTAGGCAGTACTAAAAAGATTCCTGTTAATGTGCGGATCATCACTGCAACGAATGACGACCTGTTAACCAGCATCCAAAACGGAGAATTCCGTGAAGATTTATATCATCGTTTAAACGAATTTAAAATCCTTTTGCCTGCTTTACGTGACCGCGGTAAGGATCTGGAACTGTTTATCAATCATTTCATCAAACTTTCCAATACTGAACTGCACAGGAATGTACAGCATCTTTCCGGCCCGGTAAAAGACCTGCTTTTGCAATATGACTGGCCGGGAAATTTAAGAGAGCTGAAAAATGTGATTAAAAGGATGGTTTTATTGACCCCTACTGATACTGCTGGCATTGAATCTCTGCCTGATGAAATGATTCTGGCGATTAAACAGACTCCTAAACCGGGTGGTTCAGATCTTAAAGCGATCAATGAAAGCAATGAAAAAACACTGATCATGGAAACACTGATCAAAGTCAAGTATAACAAATCTAAAGCAGCAAAACTTCTTAATATAGACAGAAAGACACTTTACAGTAAAATGGAGCGTTACGAGATCGAATAGACTGATCAATCTTTTGATTAGCTAATTTTCTGATTTACCAATCTTCTGATCTACCAGCTGCATGAGCAAACCCAGTCTTTTGATTAAGTTTTCCAGTTTATCCTGATGGCTCCGGCCAATATCCTGCACCTCAGAGAGTTCAATTTCCATTGTCCGGAATTCTGCTGCAAGCTGTCCTGAACCCATTTGTGCAGTTCTTCCGGCAATACGGTGAACGATTAACCTGGCTAAAGGCTGATCATTTGAAGTGATACTTTGCTGAAGCTCCACCACATCATGCTGGCAGTCTTCCTTAAATCTGTTCAGAATACTTAATAACAATTCCTCATCACCAAAAGTCATCTTTTCTACGATCGTGGTATCCAGTGCAATTCCATCAAATTCATCCTTTATTTGCTTTTGAGACACTGATTTAACTTCGTGTAACTGTGCTTGCTGCACTTCCTGCTGTTGTTGCTGAACTGCATTTTCAGGCACTGCTGTTGTAATGAAAACATTAAGCAGATCACTTTCCCTGAACGGCTTCATAATCAATCCATCGAACCCTTGCTGCAATACCGATTCCAGTTCTTCTGGTAAAACCTGGGCGGTCATTGCATATATTTTAATGTCAGAAGGAATCCTGGCTTTCATCAAACCACAAAGTTCTGCTCCTGAAATCTCAGGCATCCGCATGTCCATCAGAATATATTTCACTTCAGGGTCCCAGTCCGCAGCCAGCATAGCAGCCGGTGTATTAAAGCAGACATGATTAATCTTCTCTTTCGTAAAAATGATCTGACACAGGTCAAGAATCAGCTGATCGTCGTCTACGACCCAAACTTTATCTTTCACATAGATCTTTTCACTAAGCTGTGGCACTTTATTTTCTCCAACTGGTATAGCTGCGATTTTAAAAGTCAGGTATACGGTAAAAACACTCCCTTCTCCGGGTTTACTTTTGACATAAATACGGCCGTCCTGATTTTCTACCAATGATTTAATGATCGTTAGCCCAAGCCCTGCACCTGCTTTATTGATCACCTCTTTATCGGGTGAATCAATCTGCTCAAATTCATTAAAAATACGGCTGCTTTCTTCTTCAGTTAATCCGATCCCCGTATCTTTTACCATGAAAGTAAAATGAAGATTGTCTGATTGCCTTTTATAAAAAACGCTCAGCAATACTTCGCCTGTTTGTGTAAACTTAATCGCATTACTCATCAGGTTATATAAAATCTGTTTGAGTCTGAAAGCATCGCCAACTACAAATTCCGTATCATGCAGTTCGATTATTTTCCGCATTTCCAGGTTTTTCTGTTCTGCCTGCGGCTCCATGATCATAATTACTTCTTCCAGCAGCTCCCTGATATTAAAAGGTTTTTGCTGAAAAGTGAATTTTCCTGATATAATACGGTTATAATCCAAAATTTCATTCACAATCTGAAGCAAATGCTCAGAAGAGTGGTAAATCGCATCAATATCTTTCTGTTTAGGGTGTTCCTGCTCCCTGATAATTTCTGCATAGCCAATAATGGATTGTAAAGGTGTTCTGATTTCATGGCTCATATTGGAAAGGAAGCGTTGCTTTGCCATTCCATGATACTCCGCTTCATCTCTTGCAGCTTCGAGCTCCTTTCTATAGAGGTTACTTTTCGTAATATCTGTTAAAATCAGGTACAACAACACGACTGTTAGCAGGAAAAAGCCAATCATAATAAAGCTGATCCTGGTAATCCCGGTATTCACTACGGCTTTTGCTTCTATGCCGTTTTGCTCGATCTGGGCTACCACCTCGGCTTCTACTTTTCTCAGAATATCAAGCATCTGACGGATCAGCGCGTCATTCGCATTGGCAAGAATAGCTTCTCTGTCTAAAAAGCGTGCACTTTTCAATTGCTGCTCTTTCGCTATAGTACGCAATGATTTCTCCAGTCCCTTTGCGATTACAGTCTCCCCTGCTAAAGCAATGGTATCCCTTTTTATCTTTTCTTCATTGGTAACCTGATAAGATTTATCTTCTTCTTCCTTTTTCTTATTAAACAGGCGGTTGAAAAATCCCTTGCGTTGTTTAGACTCATCGACAGGCAATATCGTAACTGTTGAAGTCTTTTTCTCTGTCGTAACAATAGTACTATCTTGCTGCTGCTGCCCCTTGTTGACCAGTTCATTCAGCTTTTGGACCTCCTGAGTAAATGATTTATTATTCACGAGCCCTTCTCTGACTTTAAGGTAGCTGATAAACTGTTTATCCCTTTGAACGAGTAGTTTTTCTATGGATTTAATCCTGCTCAGCTGAACAGAATCAGAAGCATACATCCCTCCTAAAGTATCCAGCATAAACCTGAGCTGTCCGGACTGTTTAAAGAAATTACTATAGTTACCGGGTGAATTGAAAGCCAGGTTTTTTTGCTGCTGATCCAGACTTGCTATTTTTCGGGAAACCAGGTTAACCAGTCGTAATTTGACGTTAGGAGTTGAAATGGTATCTACTGTATTCAGCATTTCATCAAAAGCTATTTTACTAACTCCCCAGGCTAAAAAAAGGGCAAAAAAGGCCAGGGTGAAACCTATTATAATTTTGCCTTTGGCATCGCTTAAAAAACTTTTCCGGGAAACATCTATCATTCGCTGGTTTTGATAATATCCAGTAAAGATAACAATGATCAAAAGAATTTGTTACACGATAGTCCTGAAGGTTAGGTTTATTCTCGGGCGGGTAACTTTAGTGGTCTTTGGTAAACGGTGCAGCCAGTGTGTTTGTGTAGTTCCTTTCATGACCAGTAAACTCCCGTTTTCCAGCAGTAATGAAACCACTTGTTTCGTATCTTTATGCTTGAAAGCAAATTTACGTTCTGCACCAAAACTTAAGGAAGCGATCGTCGTATTCCTGCCCAGCGATTTTTCATCATCACTATGCCAGGCCATTCCTTCATCGCCATCATGGTATAAATTAAGCAGGCAAGAATTAAACCTGGCACCTGTTTGCAATTCTACTGACTGTTTTAAGGCAAGCAGGTCTGCTGTCCATAAAAGGGCATGTTTAGTTGTATTAGAGTAAGTATAGGCATATTCTGCGTCTCCATACCAGGCCACTTTCCTTTTGGTGATGATATGTTTGCCAAAAATGACTGCTTCATCATTTTTCCAGATGATGTCATTCATCAGCCGCTCCAGATAGTAAGTGAGCTGATCAGCGGGTACTAAATGTCCGTAATAAATCACCTCGCCATCATAAGGCAGCAAATTCACTAATTCTCCGGTACTGAATAAATCCATTTCTTATATAAATTTCTTTTGCAATTTCCGCATGGGCGGTATCCGTTAGCTATGGCCTGCTGTTCATCCGTAAAAAACACTCTGTTCTCTGCTTTCATCCGCTTTCCGCTTTTACAACCCAGCAGTCCGTAAATCTTTAGTTTTTTATTTCCACCTAAGGTAATTACACCTCGCCTGATCAGCATTCTGAGCCGGACAGCGCTAATATCGGTATGGTTCAGTAAATTTACAGGATTCATCGGTTTTAAGTTAATGCGTCATGAAAAATGATCCCAACCGCGTAACGTTCGCCGCTTTGCACTTCACTGATCCCATGTTTCATTTTCATCTGGTAATAGCCTTTGCTGCCTTTTGCGGGTCTGAAATTAGTGGTAAACAATAACATATCTCCCTTACGGGGCTTCAATACGATCGCTTTGGACTGTGCCCTGGGATTCTGCTGGGTCAGCACAAACTCCCCGCCTTCATAATCTTCTCCGGGTTCATTTAAGAACAGTACCAGTTGTATCGGAAAATAAACATCTCCATAAAGATCCTGATGTAAGGTATTATATCCTCCCTGCCCATATTTCAAAATCAGTACAGTTGCTTTGGTTTGCTGCTGCGCTTCACATTTCGTTAAAAATTCTTCATGAAGCAGCGGATATTGATTATCCAGCTGAAGAACTTTCATCCAGGTATTCGCAATCGGAGCAAGATAGGGATAAACTGTTGTTCTGATGGACTGGATCAAGGCAGGTAAAGGATAATTGAAATATTTATATTCCCCGATACCAAAACGGTATCTTTCCATAACCACGGTCTTGCGATAACCATCCGGATTTTGATAACTACTGATCAATCCAGCACAATCCTCTGCCGTTAATAAATTTTCAAGCACAGCATAACCCTGATCATTCATATTTTCTGTAACCCGCTGCCAGCCGGCAGCTGCTATTTTTTCTTCCACTGTCTTCATCTTATGCTTCGCTGATTGTCATTGCCGCTTCCCACCCGATTATAGCCGTTTTGCGCGTACTTCCCCAGTGATACTGACCTAACGTACCCGTGGACTGAATTATCCGGTGACAAGGAATAATAAAGGCCACCGGGTTAGCGCCTATAGCTGAACCTACCGCTCTGGAAGCAGACGGCATTCCTATCTCTTTGGCAACAGCACCATAAGTTGTCAATTGTCCGGCAGGAATTTTCAATAAAGTTTCCCATACTTTCAATTGGAAATCTGTTCCTTTTAAATGCAGTTTGATCTCGCTGATGCGGTCCCAGTCGTGCGTAAAAATGTATAGGGCATGCTGTTGAGCAGCATCTGCAAACTGCCGGTACACTGCATTAGGGAATTTGGTTTTCAAGTCTTCCAGTGCATCTTCAGCCCTATCAGTAAAAGCAATATGACAAATTCCTTTAGCGGTTGAAGCTACCAGGATGTTACCAAAGGGTGTTTCGGCAAAGCTATAGTTGATGGTCAGATGCTCCCCTCCGTTTTTATATTCACCCGGGGTCATTCCTTCAATATTGACAAACAGATCATGCAGCCTGCTTGTTCCGGAAAGACCTGTTTCAAATGCAGTTTCAAACAGGGTAGCCTGATTTTCTTTCAGCATTTTCTTCGCGTGTTCAACGGTCAGGTATTGCAGAAATTTCTTTGGACTTACGCCTGCCCACTCCGTAAATAACCGTTGAAAGTGAAAGGGGCTAAGATTGATTTTTTCGGCAACTTCCTCCAGCCCGGGCTGGGTTTTAAAGTTACCATTGATATAACTTATTGCCTGGGCAATGCGGCTATAATTAGTTTCTTCTTGTGCTTTCATTTTTTTCGTATAATTGATTTGACCATACAAAAATAAAGGCCCGGACAAGTTTTACCGACCCGAAACTTGCTCAGTTTCAATAATTATTTACTTCCGGTAGCTTCATCCAGTTCTTTCATATACAGGTAGTAAGCAGCAATATAAGTTAGCTCATGATGGCTGGGTTTAGCGATAAACTGCTTAAAATCATCAATATCATTCTGAGTAAAACCCATTTTCACAAAAAAAGGCTGGGCAAAATCCCACTCTTCCAGGTTCACCTTTTTATTTTCAAGCCTTTTATAGAGCTGTAAGGATTCTACAAATTGACGATAGTCCTGTGTATCCTTAAACTTGTCCATAAATACGATCATTGTGCGGTAAGTAGCAGGCTGTCCTTCCTCCATCGCAGTTCTTAAAAATGCGGAAAGCACTGAGCCTTTCCATAACACACTATCCACATTTCCATAGTTTCCGCAATGTTTTAAGATTTCAAGATCTCTCAAAAAAAGAGAGTCATTTTGCACTGTCTGATGTTTAGCAAAATAAGGTTCCCGATCAAGCACCTGGTTACAATCAATTCCTTTCTGCGCGAATGACATTAAATTTATGCCGAAAAGCAAGCTGATCAATAGGGTATAAAAAATATATTTCTTCATAAAAAAATAGCGATGAAAGGCAGACAAGGTAATAAAATCCTGTTATCAACATGAATTGTTTGCGCCTATTTAAACGGTTCTGTTTCTGTAGCAACCAATAATGAATAAATTGAACAGGAAGCACCGTCATGTTTTAGCTTCTTATTATCTAATTTCGATTCAGCGTTTGACCAAAGAGGCGTACCCTGAAAAGCCTTCAATGAGTAAGGAACTATTCGTAACAAGCTATTATTATGAGAAAATTAGAGTTAAAAAATCTTGGTGTTCAGGAAATGAATACAACGGAAATGCTGAATACCGAAGGCGGAAGTCTGCTGAGTTTTCTTGACGGATTACTTGGGGGTGTAAATACATTGTTAGGCAACGTGGTAAATACTTTGAATAAAATATTATCTCCACTGATCAATATTGGCATCGGTCCTTTTTAAAAGATTAGAATTTAAAATTCTTACTGATAACCGTTATGCCAGATTGCAGCATAACGGTTATTTTATATGCTGCCCATATGTCTCTGTCTAATTATACAGTTGAAACTATATCGAGTAATTCCATTGTTTACCGTTCAAAGATTGGTAAGCCCAGCCAATTTATCTATATCGCTACCGTACTGGCTATCTTAGCTACTTTCATCGCATTACCGTTTATTAAAACTCCGATCAGTGTAAAAAGCAGTGGCCTTTTACAGTCCTCTATGGAGAAAACAGAGCTTACTGTTCCAGTTAATGGCAGAATTATCCAGCTCGGATTGAAAGATAATCAAAAGGTAAAACAAGGCGACCTGTTAATAGTCATTGATGCTTCTGCACAAAAAAAACAAGATGCACTGGTACAAACACGCCAGGGACAAATCAGTGAGTTTTTACAAGACCTGAACAAATTATTAGAATACATTCAATGGAACGGATATAGTTATCCAAATCCAAAAACCGGCCAGTATACCGCAGCCTGGCAGGAATTTGCCCAAGAATCTGAAAATGCCAGAATCGCTAAAGAACAGACAGAAACCACTTTCAACAGGTATAATAAATTGTATCAAAGTAAGGTGGTGACTGAATCTGAATATGAAAAATATAAGTTTGAAAAAGAACAGGCAGCCTCTGCCTATCTGATGGTGACTACCAAATATAAAACCAGGTGGCAAACAGAAGCCAATCAATTCAGGAATGAACTGCGTCAGCTTTCCAGCCAGCAGGTAGATTTAAACGAACAGAAAAAACAATATACTTTAAGGGCTCCGATCAGCGGCTCTGTTCAGAATCTTTCTGGTATCCAAAAAGGAGCTTATGTATTTGCGAATCAAAAGATCGGTGAGATCTCACCAGATACCAATATTACTGCTTTCTGTTATATTAAACCGGCCGACATCGGGCTGATCAGAAAAGGACAGGAAGTCAGGTTCCAGGTGGATGCTTTTAATTATAATCAATGGGGACTGGCAACCGGGCAGGTGCTCGATATATCAGATGATATTATCATGATCAACAATAATCAGCCTGTGTTTAAAGTCAGATGTAACCTGACTAAAAACTACCTGGTGCTGAAAAACGGTTATAAAGGGTTTTTAAAAAAGGGAATGAACTTTACTGCACGTTTCACGGTTACTGAGCGCAGTTTATATCAGTTATTATATGATAAAGTTGATGACTGGGTAAATCCAAATGTAAGCGACAAAATATGAGCACCAAAGTAAAACAAAGGGACATTACAGATTGTGGTGCGGCATGCTTAGCGTCAATTGCTTCCCATTTTAAACTGGATCTTTCTGTTGCCCGTATCCGGCAACTGGCGGGTACAGATAAAAAAGGAACAACAGTTTTAGGATTGGTAGAGGCTGGCCGTAAATTAGGCTTTGAGACTGCTGGTGTAAAAGGCCCTTTCGAGAGTTTGTTTAAGATTCCAAAACCTGCTGTCGCTCATTTAATTGTTGATCAGATTCTGCAGCATTACGTGGTGATTTATAAAGTGACCAGTAAATTTATAGAGGTAATGGATCCCGCTGATGGGCAAATGCACCGCAAAACGCATGAAGAATTTAAAAAGGAATGGACCGGGGCACTCGTTTTATTATTGCCTGCTGAGGAATTTCAGACCGGGAATGAGAAAATATCCGTACAAAGTCGTTTCTGGACCCTGATTAAACCACACAAAGCCATTCTGATCCAGGCACTGCTGGGTGCTATTGTATATACCGTACTGGGGCTGTCTACTTCCATTTTCGTCCAAAAACTAATAGATTTTGTATTGGTTGATGGTAACCGGAACCTGCTCAACCTGATGAGTATAGCAATGGTGATCATCCTGGCTGTTCAGCTTTTCATCGGCACTGCCAAAACAATATTCACTTTAAAAACAGGTCAGATGATTGATAGCCAGCTGATTTTAGGCTATTACAAACACCTGTTGAAATTACCGCAAGCATTTTTTGATACTATGCGTGTGGGTGAAATTATTTCAAGGATCAATGATGCTGTAAAAATCAGGGCCTTTTTAAACGATGTGAGCATTAACTTCCTGGTGAATATTTTTATCGTTTTCTTCTCGTTTATCATGATGTTCACCTATTACTGGAAGCTGGCATTGATCATGCTGACAGTAATCCCTTTATATCTTATCATTTATGTGATTACAGATAAGCTGAACAAGAAAGTACAAAGGAAACTCATGGAAGATTCTGCTGAACTGGAATCCCAATTAGTGGAAAGTCTGAATTCCGTGGGCACCATCAAACGTTTCGGTTTAGAATCTCATGCCAATGAAAAAACAGAAACCCGCTTTATTAACCTTTTACAAACAGGTTTTAAATCCAATATCAACTCTGTTTTTTCAGGAACTTCAACGGAATTAATATCAAGACTTTTAACCATAGTTTTACTATGGGTAGGTGCAGGATATGTACTCGAAGGGAATATCACCCCTGGTGAATTGTTATCATTTTATACCCTTATCGGTTATTTTACCGGCCCGGTTACCTCCTTGATCGGGATGAATAAAACGGTACAGGATGCAGTGATTGCAGCAGACAGGTTGTTTGAGATCATGGACTTAGAACGTGAAAGTGAGGAGAGCCAGATTGACCTTACTCCTGATAAAATTGGGGATATACATTTTGAAAAAGTTTTTTTCCGTTATGGAACCAGGCTCAATGTATTTGAAAATCTGAACCTGATGATCCCTAAGGGCAAGTTTACTGCTATTGTTGGCGAAAGTGGTTCAGGAAAATCGACCTTAATGTCAATTCTGCAAAATATTTATCCCATACAAGAAGGCAATGTACGTATAGGAAGTTATGACTTAAAGTACATCCGTAACTCTTCCCTGCGCCAGGCAGTAGCCGTTGTACCGCAAAAAATTGATTTATTTGCGGGTAATGTTATTGATAATATAGCAGTAGGTGATGATGAACCTGATATGCAAAAGATCATTGAAATATCCACGCAGCTCGGAATTATAGATTTTATAGAAACCTTACCCAGAGGGTTTCAAACTTACCTTGGAGAAAATGGCACCACTTTGTCTGGTGGACAGCGGCAGCGTATTGCAATAGCCAGAGCCTTGTACCGGAATCCGGAAATCCTTATTCTGGATGAGGCTACTTCTTCCCTCGACTCTGCTTCAGAATTGTACGTTCAAAAGATGATTGAGCTCTTAAAAGCGAATCAAAAAACAGTTATTGTTATTGCACATCGGTTAAGCACATTAAATCATGCAGATAAAATCATTGTACTGGACAAAGGAGTAGTTGTTGAACAGGGCACACACCATGAACTCATCTACAGTAAAGAGTCAGCTTATGCTAATTTATGGAAACTTCAATTACCACAACTATAATTCAATTTTCGATTGAGGTTTTCTTTGGGTCCGAATGAAGATAATTCCATTCTACAAAAAGAAAAACATACTTAAAATCAGTTAGTTAACACAAAACAATTACATCAAAACAGTCTCTGCTATCTTTTTTAATTCACCATTTGCCCCCTTAAACAGACAATGCACTAAATGAATGAATTGAATAACAACCAAAAGCAGTCATTGCGGCAGTTCAAAAACCCTGTTTTTAAGTATAAAAACCAAGTATTCAGCCACCTGCAAAACAAAAACATGCTATTACACACTTTTTCACTCTTCCAGGTTTTAGCCAAATATCATTACTTTCGTCAGAGTGTTTGGCCAACCTAGGCGTATCCTGAAAAGCCTTTAACGAGTAAGGAATTTATTTTATAATAATCCCCCATTATGAAAAATTTAGAATTAAAAAATCTTGGTGTTCAGGAACTGAATACAAAAGAAATGTCAACAATAGAAGGCGGTGGTTTACTAGGTGATATTTTTGGTGTAGTTGGCGCAGTGGCTACTACTGTAGGTGGAGTTGTTAATACTGTAAGTACTGTAGTTGGGAATACCGTTAAATTTGGTCTTGCTCAATTATTTACAATTTTAGGTTCATTATAAGGCCTGCATTAACCAACCCCCTGTTATGAAAAATCTAGAATTAAAAAACTTTGGTGTTCAGGAAATGAACACGGCAGAAATGTCAACAATTGAAGGTGGTGGTATCCTTGGAGATCTGGTTTCAGGTTTAACCAAAGAAATTATCTCAATCACTACTAATTTTGTAAAAAGTACTGTTAGCTTTCTTGGCAGTACCTTAGGCACAATTTTCGGCTCTCTATAAAAACCATAATAAATTAACGCTTGCCGTTATGCTGATAGTATCAGCATAACGGTCATTTAAAAGTTTTCCTGTACTGCCCCGGACTTAGCCCTTTTTGTTTCCGGAAAAACTTATTCAGGTGGCTCTCATCCGTAAAACCCAGTTCATCGGCTATTTCATTGATTCGCATATCACTATGCTGCAGCCTGTTCATGATAAACTTTGTCCTGTAATTGATCGTGTATTGCTGCATCGTTTCATTCATATGCTTTTTAAAATAACGTCCCAGGTAGGTTTCTGAAATCCCAAAATGTTTACTGACCATTTCTGTGCGGATCTTTTCGGGATGATAAATATTGTTCTGAATATACTCCAGGATACCTAAAGCCTTTTCTTCAGTACATTCATTGACCTGTTCAGGCAAATATTTTGCGATGTTCCGGGCAACCACGACAATGAGTGTATTTACCAGTTGCTGCACCAGTTCCTTATTGTACAAATCCCGGTTTACACCTTCCCGGATCACAGCCTCTACCATCGGACGTACCAGGCTTTTATCAGATTGATTCTTCAAAATGCAACCAGGCTGATGATTCGCATGCTGCAGAATAAATTCTAAACGCTGAAGATCGGCACTGCTGATTCCTTTTGAGCGGATATAAATATCATTAAAACGCAGAAAGAAAAATTGTGAAGTAGTTTCAATATCAAATGAATGACAATCATCGGGTGTGATCAGGAACATATGGTCAGGATGATAACCAAATTTATGCTGATTGATACACTGTTTTCCCGTACCTGACAACACATAGATTAATTCGAAAAAGCTATTTTTATGTGCCCAGACTGAACTTTCTTCCAGTGTTTCAAAGCTCACTGAAAATGGCTCATAGAGATTTTCTTTCTTCATGATGCAAATATACCGAAATAGAGAAAATATATACCGTAAAACCATCAATAAATAAGTACAATTTTGTGTTACAAATTTAAACAAAGAGAAATGAAAGCAATAGTTCTAACAGCAGCCGGCGATGTAGACAAACTGGCACTGACCACCTTACCAGCACCAGTAATCGCTGAGGATGAAGTCCTGATACAAGTTAAAGCAATTAGTATTAATCCTGTTGATGCCAAAACAAGAAGCGGAAAGGGATTATATGGAAAACTCAAAGAACAGCCTCCCATTATCCTTGGATGGGATGTTTCAGGTATAGTTACGGAATCAAAATCACCGCTGTTTAAAGTGGGGGATGAAGTATTTGGGATGGTAAACTTTCCCGGTCACGGTAAAGCTTATGCTGAATATGTTGCTGCTCCGGCAGTACATCTTGCGCTAAAGCCAGCGAATATTTCGCACGAAGAAGCTGCAGCAGCAACATTGGCAGCACTTACAGCCTGGCAAGTACTGGTTAACTATGCAAAAATCAAAGCGACAGATCAAGTACTGATCCATGCAGCAGCCGGAGGTGTAGGACACTACGCCGTTCAAATTGCCAAACATATCGGAGCTTATGTAATTGGAACATCCTCTGCAAAAAACAAAGACTTTGTAATGAAACTCGGTGCAGATGCGCATATTGATTATACCAGTCAACGCTTTGAGGATGTCGTTGAAGGATTGGATTTTGTTTTTGACACCATCGGCGGTGACAATATAGATCGTTCGCTGGAGGTCATTAAAACAGGTGGTACAATCATTAGTATTCCTTCAGGTTTAAATGAGGACGTGACTGCTAAGGCATCAGCCAAAGGCATTAATGGTTACTTCATCCTGGTGGAGTCCAATGGAGAGGATATGAAACAGCTGGCCGGCTTACTGGAAAAAGGGATTGTTAAATCACATGTTGGTCAAACCTATTCATTTGAGCAATTGCCAGCAGCACATTCCGCTATAGAATCTGGCAGAACAGTTGGAAAAATAGTGATCACTGTTTAAGCTAAATCAGATAAGGGCCTGCTTCAATAACCGGGCTCTTATCTTTTTTATAATTTCCTTGTAAGGTTTCTTTTCAATTCCCGACAAAAAGGGCATGAAAACAAATAAAACAGGTTACGCCACAGGCGTTATTGCCACTATAGTGGTCTTGGTATGGATAGGCATATTAAAATTTACGCCCTCAGAAGCAAAAGGTATTCAACCTTTAGTCGAAAACAGCTGGTTAATGAGCTGGTTATACAAGGTAGTCTCTATTCAGACAGGATCAATCCTGATAGGAATCTTTGAAATTATTACTTCGCTATTTCTGATTAGTTCTTTCTGGAGCAAAAAAGCGGGAAAAATTGCAGGTATATTAACACTGATCATTTTCGCTTCTACTTTAAGTTTTTTGCTGAGTACACCTGGTATCTGGAAGCAAATGGACGGGGTTCCGGTTACTGATTTCTTTATCTTAAAAGACCTTGCATTTCTGGCAATAGGGATTCAGGTTCTAGCCCAATCCGAAGATGAAACTATCGTTTAAAAAATTAGTTATCAACCAATTATCAGCTAAATCATTTTATTAATTTAAGCCGTAAGCCTCCTGTTTCTTTTCCATATTTATCTCTTTATATTCGTAAAAACGGAGATTAAAAAATGAGAAGAATATTAGCTGCTTTACTATTATTTCAAGCCAGTCACCTCTTGGCACAGGACAAAATAAGCTTGCTGCCAGTATGGGCACTGGCATCAGCTGAAAAACAAGATTGGCTTATCAATAATACTGGTAAAACTGCATCAGTATACCGTGATGCAGCGAATAAAGATATTATTTTGTCTAATGGTTTAATCAAAAGATCATTCCGTTTACAGCCAAATCTTGCCTGCACAGATTTCAGTAATCTCAGCAACGGACAGCAGCTTTTAAGAGCAGTGAGCCCGGAAGCAAAATTAACTATCAATGGTAAATCTTATAACATTGGCGGGCTATACGGTCAAAAGCAAAAGGCTTACCTGTTAAACCAGTGGCTGGATGGGCTAACAGCTAATAGTTCAGATTTCCTTTTTAAAGCTTATCACGTTGCTGATATTGTACCCTACATCAATTGGAAGCCCGCCGCTAATACCTGGGCATCCAACAGGTTACAACCTACAGGAAAGATGCTTACGTTTTCGTTTGAATCGACCTTGCCTGCTTTAAAGGGAATCCGGGTTAATATAAATTATGAATTATATGACGGTATACCACTTATCTGTAAATGGCTAAGCGTGGAGAATAAAGGCCGGCAAACGATCAAGTTAAACAAGGTGATGAATGAGATCATTGCTGCACATGAAGAAGAATCTACTGTGGACGGGAACCCAAAAGACATCAAAACTCCTCATGGAATTTATGTAGAAAGCAATTATGCTTTTAATAATTCCATGAATGCCCGCCTGTCGGACCAAACTACCCACTGGAATACAGATTCAACCTATACATCGCAGGTTAACTACAATCTTAAAACGCCCTGTTTACTGGAAGTTTATCCGCCGATTGGTCCGGGCGTAACCATCGCACCGGGGAAGAGCTTTAAATCTATCAGAACAAATGAATTGCTGCTGGATAGTTATGACAGAGATAGAAATGGATTGGCGCAGCGCATGATGTATCGTAAAATTGCGCCCTGGTCTACAGAAAACCCAATCTTTATGCACCTGGTTACGATTGATCCAAAGGTGGTCAGAACAGCTGTTGATCAATGTGCAGAAACCGGCTATGAGGCTATTATTCTTAGCTTTGGCAGTGGCCTGCATATGGAAGATCATAGCGAAGAAAATATAGCCAAGATCAAAGACTTAGTAGATTATGCACATAGTAAAGGTATTTTGATGGGTGGATATTCGTTATTTTCCAGCCGCCGGATTAATGATCAGGAGGATGTAATTGATCCAAAAACCGGAAAAGCAGATGTCCATGCTCAGTTTGCCCATGCACCTTGTTTAGGCTCAAACTGGGGCCTGGCTTATATAGAAAAGATCAAAGGGTTTATTAAAAAGACAGGGCTGGATATATTTGAAAATGATGGCCCCTATCCGGGTGATGTCTGCGCATCTACAAAACATCCGGGTCACCAGGGATTAGAAGATTCACAATGGGCACAAATAGAACTGCAAAAAGGGTTGTATCACTGGTGTAATGAAAACGGTATTTATGTCAATGCACCCGATTGGTATTTTCTGGATGGAACTCACAAAATAGCCTTAGGTTACAGGGAAGTGAATTTTAGTTTACCAAGAGAACAGCAGGTCATTCTGAACCGTCAGAATATATATGACGGAACCTGGGAAAAAACGCCCACGATGAGCTGGGGCTTTGTCCCGTTAACACAATATCAGGGTGGCGGAAAGGCCGCAACTTTAGAACCACTTTCGGAACATCTTGATTCTTATGAGCAGCTCATGATGCAATATTATGGCGCAGGAATTCAAGCATGTTACCGCGGGCCGAGATTATACGATACACAGGAAACAAAGGAATTGGTTACCGGGGTGATCAGCTGGTATAAGAAATACAGGACGATTCTAAATTCTGATATAATACACCTGCGCAGGGCGGACGGCAGAGAATGGGACGGAATTTTACATGTGAATCCTAATGAAAAAGAAAAGGGATTGGCGATGTTATACAATCCTTCGGCAGAAAAAATTACGCAAAAAGTCATCTTGCCTCTTTATTATACCGGCCTTACTGGTCAGGCAAACATCAGGGAGAAAGAAGGTAAATCTGTTTCCTATATCTTAGACCAACAGAGCAAAGTAACTTATGAGGTAACGATTCCGGCAAATGGATATACGTGGCTGGTGATTGAATAACAACATTTTACTTTTCCGGATTTAAACATTAAAAACATATAATGAAAATTGTAAATATTTCTACATAAGGCCTTATACTTTCATCATCTGAAACACATAAACAAGAAATATTTTCATAACAATGTGACAATGAGACACATTACTCATTTAATATTCGATTCACAATCGCTAATCCATTCACAAATATTCTTTTAAAAAGAAAATAAGTACCATATATATAACATCTGATAATTTATATCGAAAATGTTACAATTAAAGTTGCGAATGTAAACTCCAGTGTTATTTTTGAGGTTAACTTAAAAACCTAATCCTATGAAACAACATTTATCAGTTGATGACAAAATCTTGTCATCGAAAAAGAAAGTGTGCAATTTCTTAAAAAAGAGCACAGCAGCAGGTCTTTTTCTACTGACTGCTTTTTCTTCCTGTAAGAAATCAGAAACCGGAAATCCGCAATCAGACAACCAATCCTTAAGTAATTCGAAAACACAGGTCAATTTCGAACGCAATGCGAATGCCAGCTTAACTAAGCCAATCACTATAGGCTACTATCCAAGCTGGACAGAAGGATGGTTAAATGAAGACGGAAAAAGCGCCTTCACAACCTTACCAACTGCAGTAACCCACGTATTCTTCGCTTTTGCCAAACCTAACTTAACGTATGTAAAGGGGTCTTACAACATTTCTACAGCAAACACAGGTCTGGAATGCTATCAGGCTACTGAAGGCGGTTTGATGTTGAAACGTGCAGTTGGAATTCTGAAACAACGCGGTATCACTGTAATTTTATCATTAGGCGGTGAAACCTACTGGAGAGCTCCCGAAAACTTCAACAACATCAACTATCAGCAGATTAAAGATTTCGTAGACGATATTGGCTTTGGGGGGATTGACTGGGATTTTGAACCTGCTGGCAGCTTTAGCGAATCAGGAAATGCGGCTAACGTAGCCTATTTGACAAAATTCATTACTGAATCCAGAAAACTAATGCCAAAATCAGCAGGATATATTATCGCTACCGCACCTGTTGGATCGGGTGCTATTGGCGGCTTGAATAATGATGATGCTGCTTCTCCATTCGCTTATAGCAAACGTAATACGATAACAGGAGAATCAGACAATTATCTATACAGCGCAACCGACGGTACGAAAAGTATCAGCTTATTTGGTTTCAGCTCAACAGGCGCGATGATACCAGTAATCAAAGCAGCGGGAGATAAACTGGATATTATTGCCTACCAGGCTTACAATATCGGTGCAGCACCAAACCGCAAGTTAATGTATGATTCTTATGCTTATTATGCTAACATTTACGGTTTTCAATTGGCACATGGAACGCACGTACCTAACGAACCCTGGGGACCTTATTTTGAGCACACTCCTCAATTTGAGGCAGATTTAGCAAAGTATATCCATGATGGTGGTACGCAAAGCAGAGCTGGTAAAAATGATGGTATCATGATTTGGAACCTGGCTTTGTTATCAGCAAAAGGAACAAATTATACTGGCGTAACTTATTTGAATGTGGCCAAGAAAGTTTTAAATGGACAAACCACAACAGCGGCACTTGCAACCGCATTTGATTACAAGAATGAAACGCCAGTTATACCTACTGACCCGACTAACCCAACAAATCCGACTAACCCAGGTACGGGAGGCTGTGGAATAGCCACTTATAACCCAGCAATTGCTTATCCAGCAGCAGGCACAAAAGTCTATTACAACAGTAAAATATTCAAAAACAAATGGTATGTAAATCCTAATGAATTGCCAGAGGCGAATCAATGGGGCCCATGGGATTTTGTAGAGAACTGTCCTAAATAGTATTTTTAAATTAAACTGTTCAGGATATAGCAATTATATCCTGAACAGTTTAATTATCACTTTAAAACAGTTAAAGAACCTGAAAGGATTTTTTTTCCATTTTTAAGATCTATCACGTAATAATATACTCCTACAGGCACATATTCGCCGTTATATTTTCCATCCCAATTCTTTACATCTCCAGTTGTACTATATACTTTTCCTCCATACCTGTTGAACACATTAACGGTTGCCTGTGGGTATGTGCTCAAATATTTAATATTCCATTCATCATTGATACCGTCACCATTGGGAGTAAAGGTGTTGGGAATTTCAAGATTTGCTAACACCCGGACAGAAACCTGATCTGTGGCAGAACAGCCATGAACTGTCATCACCGTCAGTTGATAAGTCATATCCTGTGTAGGTGAGGCGACTGGGTCAAGAACATCATCCCTGTTCAACCCGTCAGCAGGACTCCATTTATAGCTTAAGTTTAAATCATCAAGAGCTGTTACAACTCCTCTCAACTGTGCTTCTCCACCTTCCAAAATCACCTGGTCTTTTCCTGCATCTACTATCGGGGTGCCAAAAACAAAAATATCTTGTTTTTTTATAGCTGATGAGCAGCCATTAATAGTCTTGAACGAATACGTTAAAGTATGCTTTCCTGCACCTGCCGCGAAAGGATTAAACAAGCCGGAAGCACTTACCCCATCGCCAGTATAAATACCATTACCTGCTAATAAACCAGAAGTCTCTCTGCCCTGGGTCAATTGAAATGGAGCAACCGAACTGCACACTGCTGGTAGTACATCAAAATCGACCTCAGGTATTGGCCTTAATGTAATTGTGACAACCCGTTCATCTATACAGGAAGCTCCCGAATAAACTACCATCCGCACCTTAAATTCCTGAGAAACGGAACCAGCGAACTCAGGATAAAGATGACTATATAACTTCGGCCCGGCAAACCGTAAGCCGGGACTGCTGTCTGTCTCCACAACCGTAGGATTATTATCTGCATCATAATACCAATCGATACGAGTGATCTCCCCAAAATCTACTGTTGAGTGATCTTCGAATATAACTTCCTGATTACTGCAAAGCGCCGTACTGTTCTGCACTGTAAAGTCCGCTTTAGGAGAGCTGCCATTTACCCGGAATGTTTTCGCCACCGTACTTCCACAGATCCCATTTCTGAATACAGTCAATTTAGTAATATATTCTCCGGTATGGGTATAAGCATGCTGTCCATTCTTTTCTTCAGAAGTCGGATTTGATGAACCGGGATCTCCAAAGTCCCATAAATAAGTAAGCTCTGTTTCTACTACATCATTAACCGGCGTACGATTGATAAAGGTTGCCGATGCATCTTTTAAACAAAAATCTGGCATATCAAAATTTACCGCATCCAATGGCCTGATCACATTCAACTTCACAACATTGCTGATCAAAGTGGTAATTTTACAACCTGAATAATATATGCCGCGGCGGTAAAAGGTAGTTTGCTGAATTGTTGGAGAGATATAATCTTTGGCTATAGCTCCCGGAATATCCTGATAAGTAATTCCGTCCGGAGAAGATTGCCATTGGTAAGTATAGGAACCCGCACCTGCTACAATCGCACTTCCTTCAATCAGGCCAGAGCTTCCTTCCGAACAAAATATTGTGACCAGCGGAGCCATAATTTTATTGTTTACTTCAGGTAAACCTACCGTTACATCCCCTATAGTAGAAAGGTCACCATTATAATTACTTCCAGCTACTAAACCTGCAATTCCCGTTTCATAAGTCGTATTACTGCCGGGGAAAGCATTTAGAGCGGGGGTAATTCTGCGGCCGCTATCTGCTAATGTCCTCGTAGGATCTAAATACCGGGCCTGAGCATTACTTTTATAAATTCCAGCCTGCGTACCGCAGGGAATACTGACCGTCAAAATAAGCTGTATACGATCGCCTGGAGAGATCTTAAAATCACCAAATAAAGGCTGACTGGCATCTCCACTAAGGTTGCAGACCGTGACTGGCCCGCTGGCTTCTCCAGTATAAGCGATAGTTGCTGAACTATACAAAAATCCAGGGGGGAGCTTCACCTGGATTTGTACACCCGCCGCAGTTCCCCCACCGGAATAATTAGTTGTATTGATTTGGTAACTGACCATACCTCCAGCATATTGAACACCAGTCGGACTAACACTGGCAATTACAGTGCTGAGTTCGGGATAACAAAATGCCCCTCCACCCCTCAAATAGGGAAGGAAATCTGTTACCACAAAAGGAACCGAGTGCCCATCCTGCCCATCTGCAGCAAAATTATGCAACCCGTCTACAAACCCTGCGAAGCCTTTCCCTACATCTATATTAACCGAGGCCGATGGCAGGGAATTGAATACCTCACCACCACCTCCTCCACCTCCTGGGCCGCACGCAACACCACGGTCAGATTTAGAATATCCCCCATTGCCTCCTTTAGCTTCAATAGTAAGCCTGGCCGAAGGATCAGGATTGGTAACTTTGATCAACACTGTACCACCAGCACCTCCACCGCTGGCACCGTTAAATGCACTGTTACCATCGTAAAACCCGGAAAGACCAGGATCTCCATTTGACAGGATTTTACCACTACCTGTAATCCGTCCAACATTAATCAGTATGATTCCACCACCAGCAGCTCCCCATGAGTCGTTAAAATCAGACTGACCAGCACCTCCACCTCCGCCCATAATTAACCTGCTCAATTCCGGAGTTGATGGATCATAACTTGCCGATCCTGGTCTCCCCCCATTCGGAAGTAAGCCAGGATCATTTAAGAAGACAGCCCCATTACCACCACCACCACCCATACCGCCATTACCACCACCACCACCGCCCGCGTTAAATTCATTTCCACCACCGCCGGCGTTACCAGGTGCACCTTTACCATAGGAGCCCGAAGGCAATCCTTCAATTTCATTGTCGACCTGATGAGACAAACCATCCTTATATATATCAAGCAGGTACCTTGGCGTCCCCGCAACCCCTTCCCCTTTACCGGAACCACGACTATCTGTGGAAAGTGTTACATATCCTCCACTTAAATTGCTGTGTGTAGCGGATAGTGAACCAAATCCACCCCGAAAACCTCTTGCCGAGGCATCTATTTGAAAACCATTCAAGTTCATCGTTCCCGATACGTCAAATGCAATGACCCCTCCTACTTTTCCGTTAAAACGTGGGATTTCGAGATTTTTAGTTAAAGTGAGATTAGAATACTGAGGAACCCGGATAACTTGAAATGTTTTTGCCCCATGACTGGGAGTTGCAGTTGCATTAGCATAGGCATTAACTGTACCTTTTCCTATCCCGCCCCCTCTGAAGGTTAAAACGCCTCCGGCGAGGGGAACAGCATTGGTGGCAATTACATATTCAAACTTACCCGTATTACCCAGACTGGTGTAACCCGTACCACCAAGCCCATCATTTCCGGCTTTGTCGTTATTCGAACCGTAAAAGGCATCATTAGTATACTTTATAGTGGCATCCTGCATTTGGATAATCAATAACATATCCCCCGTACTTATTGCGGTAGCCCCAAAATTATTGCCATAAATATCATTGACAGGTACCGCGCCAAGCTGTACAATGTTTGTCCCAGCTGACAAGCTCAGGTCTGCCTTAGGCGGAAAATAAGTATTCATTGAAATGGAAACGCCCCCGGCCTCATACACTGGAATATATGCAGCCCCGTCCAGACCTGGTGTACCGCAGATTTGCGCCTGTAGTGCTGAACACAAAAAGAACAGCACTAAAAGTAGAGATATTCTTTTCATTCTTTGATTGAGCTCATCAATAGATTTTAAATGAAGTTAATCATAAAATTTACAATTACTAAAAATACTCAACAAATTCATTTACAGGTAAATAAATATTATATTTCAGTAGAAAACTAAAACATTATAGCAAAACAAAGTATCTAAGATAAGCGGCTATTGCCTGTCCCAATAATCTCATTCGAAATATATAGTCAATAAAAAAGTGATTAGGCAAAAAACTATTTTCACTTAATCACTTGAAGAGTTCATTATTAAAAGACCAACTATTACGGTTTAAAAAAACATAGGCATCATCAGGAGGAATCGGTTGTGGTGTTGCCACTAACTGAACAAGACCTCCCGCAATATAGGTCTGAATATTTGCAGAGATCACAAGGGGGTGAATACCCGGCATCTGATTACCCGGACATCCTACTAGCGGACCTTCGGTTGCGAAAACCGCGCAAAGACGTGCTCCATTTCGGCACGCGGGCATCGCGAATGTCCTAGTGTAATTGTTTGGATTACTATAACTACCAGAATCCGTATAAGCATACCATAATCTTGACATAGTTAAAAAACTGTTTTATAGATCAAAAGCAGTTAAAAACTTTATTAAGCACCTACTCTATTCAAGGTTTTCGGCTTCCCCTTTGCAGGGATAATTTAAAACTCCCAATATTAAAGTTCCGCATATTTTCACTTCACAACAAGACACAAATGTCTCATAATGAATTATTTAAAATGATCAGCTATTATGATGCTCTTTTTTTCCTAAACGGAAAGCTGCCAGCAAGTAATAGAATGCACCAAATGCAGCATAACCTGCCAGACTCGTTATACCCATTGTCGGATCATGCGCCAACAGGATAAAGGATGTACCACCGATAATGGACTGTCCACCACTGATTATCATTGGCCATTGCCCACCTAACAATTTTCTACGGCGTAAACCAAGAACCAACTGGATCAAACCAGTCAGGA
The DNA here is from genome assembly GCF_003259615.1 of Pedobacter cryoconitis. GTDB lineage: Bacteria > Bacteroidota > Bacteroidia > Sphingobacteriales > Sphingobacteriaceae > Pedobacter > Pedobacter cryoconitis. The sequence goes on from NZ_QLLR01000004.1 coordinate 102,087, forward strand.
TCGCCCAGACACCGAACACCATCAATGCCTCAGGGACTCCCATTTGCAGGGCAAAACCTACAGCTATAGTCGTAATTATGCTGATCGCAGCATTCATATATTGAGGCGTTCTGGAAACATTGCCATCGTTCGCACGAATATCAAGAAAAGTACCTATCACATCCCAGGCCGGGTAAATAACCAGTAGCGCACAGGCAATACCAAATGAATTTTTAGCGAGTAATGCGACAAGGATTACCCATGTGATTGAAAATGCAGCCCGTAAAAAATAAAGTTTACGTAACGAATTTGCAGTTTCAGTGGCCTGGCCAGCTGTCGCTGTATTTTTTTGGTCAATTGAAGTCATGATTCTGATTTTTAGTAATTTCTTAACCCAAAGCTCCGCACTTATTGGCCGTTGTTTTTTAACTTAAGTTAAAATGGACCGTAATAATTGAAGATTTTTTTCGAAACCTACTCCAGCGGCCAGATTTCTAAACAGGATGCACATTTTGAACAGCTTATCAATTTCATTACATTGGCATCGTAAATATAAATTGACATGTCAGACAGATCACACCTTCTTCAGGAAGCCATCAAGAATTTAACAGGGCTTACCGATACAGATCTATCAGCAGGCCTTCCTTACTGGAAGAAACGCAAGATTACCAAGGGTGATTTTTTTAACAAGCAAAGCGTGGTTTGCCAGGATTTAGGAATTGTTGCTCAGGGAATTTTCCGGGTTTACTATTATGATGAAACAACAAATGAAGAAAAGAACATTTTCTTTTTTTCAGAAAACCAGTTCATTGTCTCGTTCCGGAGTTTTATTTTTCAGTTCCCCTGTAAGTATTATATTGAAGCATTGGAAGATGCTGAGATACTTTATATTCCATATCAGGATCTCCAGCAGTTATATGATCAGTCAAAAGAATGGCAAAAATTCGGAAGGTTATTAGCTGAACATTTTTTCAACCAATCGCAGGGCCGTACCGAGGATCTGTTATTTCTCAGTCATGAAGCCCGCTATTTGAATTTGGTAAAGACGCATTCCAATATCTTAGAGCGTGTGCAGGCTTACCACATCGCATCCTTCCTGGGCATTAAAAATCCTTCTCTTAGCCGGATCAGGAAACGTTTACAGGAAAAAACAAGGTAATTCAGGATCAATCGCAGCATAGAGCAGGCTGTATTTTGGATCAAGTCATAAACTTGTGGATCAGGGATTAAATTTCAAGTTTTGGGTTTGATATTTTCTTAGCTCAAAGCAGATGGTTACGATTCTTTAATAAGCTGATTACTTCCTGATTTTATAGTTCAATTTATCATTATTAAATGCTCCTGATTACTTTGATAAGAGATCGGTCAACGCTTCAGTGGAATTCTTAGGGGGAGGAAAGATCCTGATTTTTCCAGGCTTGCTACTTTTACGAAAGTTCTCTGATGCCTTTGCGTTTCCATTGATTGTTTCATCGTGCCCCCAGTACAGAACTTTTGAAACAACTTGTACTCCAAACTGCTGCTTTAAAAATGAAATCGCCCAGGATTCCCTTTACAAATTTACCCGTTAAACTTCCCATAATCAATAAATGCCTTTCCACCAATGTAGGCTATTAGCGCTAAAGATTATCCTGATGCGTAAAAAATGTCCGTAATTGTCCGCAGCTGTCTGCAATTGTCCATAGGTTAGTCAAAGGGAAAATTATAATTTCATTAATCTTCAACTAGTTATGGTTTGGTTGTGCCTGAGTGGTGGTCGGGATGACACCAGGTTGAGAACAGGCTTTAAGCATGGCAAGTCCATGTTGTTTCAACTAGTTGTTTTGACTTGGACTTGACATGGACTCAGGATACTCTTACCTTGGACTTACCCTAACGAGTACCCGGACAGTACCCGGGCAGTACCCGGCCGATATAGATCTATCATTTAACTATTTTGAATTTATTTACTAACAGCCCGGCCTTGTTTCGGCTGGGTCATTTCGATGCAAATTGAAAGCTTTCAGCGCAACTTCCAGAGGCATAAGAGCATCCGTGATATCAAAGACTCTCTGTTTAGCGTGTCAAAAATTTATGCTTAAAAAAGAACATCCTCCACAAGTTTTGACATTGATCCCAACTTTTGGCATTGATCCGACATTGATCCATTTTCAGGAACTGCCTTATTGCGAGCAGTAAAAAAAAGTGTCTGAAACGCAAAAAGCCGCTCTACTTTCGTAAAGCGGCTTCGTAGCCCGTAGGGGAATCGAACCCCTATTTCCAGAATGAAAATCTGGCGTCCTAACCGGTAGACGAACGGGCCATTTCAAAGCGACCAACCTTTGCAGGTTATGCTTCTCCAGGTAGCGGGGACCAGACTCGAACTGATGACCTTCGGGTTATGAGCCCGACGAGCTACCAACTGCTCCACCCCGCACTATATCCTTAACAAACAGGCCTTCAGAGGCTAATACTACTGTTTTTTAAAGTGATGCAAACATAGGGTTATTTTTCAAAAACCGCAAGTATTCATAACAAATACTTGCATTATTTTTAGACACAAAGCCTATTCCCCTAATTTACAGACACATCTAATCTTTATTTTTATGTCAAGAAAAAGAAAACCTATACTTATTAATACAGAATTAACCTTAAATACCCCTTCTCTACATCCTTTTTCACCTTTTCTTCTCTATCAAAAACGACAGTATTGAATTTTGCTTCCAATAAATAGCTGCCATTCGTTAGTTTAACACAACTAATAATTTCAAATTTTGATTTTTGCTGACTCTCTGAAGTTATCACAGTAGGCCTTTCCATGGAAACCTCGCTATGCGAAGAAAAAGATTCATTTGTATACAGAGAAATAGCTATACCATTTTGCGTATGTTCTCTTTCATAATCGCTGGCATACTTATAATTTCCTGGCAGAAAAAGATCCAGCCTGTTTTTAGGTATAAACATATACATCAAACTTTCATCCATTTCCTTTTTATTGTATTTTTTAGCAAAAGAAATGTTAATTCCTGCCATGGATTCTTTATCATTAAAATTATAACTTCTGCTGAAAAGCACAGAATCTTTATCGCCAGAATAATAGCGCGCTCCATTTACAATTGAATCGAGCTTAACATTGGTCTGAGCACTCCTCATTTGTAAGCCAGCGGGACGGTTAAAAGAATAAGATTTACCATCAATCTGATAAAAACAAGAATCTCCCAGCGCTAATAAAGGATCGGGTTTCAATTCTGAAGGTAATGCATTGTTGTCCTTTTTACAGGCTGCAAATAGACATAGGGCTAAAACGCCGCAAAAAAAAGGAGAAATCTTCATAAACCTAAACTTATATTATTTTTATATAATCAACAATTATTCTTTCGAATGCTCAAAGATATAACTATAAAACAAATAATAGCACTAATTATGCAAGAAACAGCACATAGCAATTAAAAACAAGAAAATAATTAAAGATTTTTTTCATCAAAGAAACAAGATGAAAATTTGAGTAGCCCGTAGGGGAATCGAACCCCTGTTACCAGAATGAAAATCTGGCGTCCTCACCCCTAGACGAACGGGCCATAAATTAAAGCGCTTAACTTTTAAGGGTTAAACGCTTTCCAGGTAGCGGGGACCAGACTCGAACTGATGACCTTCGGGTTATGAGCCCGACGAGCTACCAACTGCTCCACCCCGCACTATGTTTTAATCAAAAAAGGCTAGTGTGCAACCAGCCTTTTCTTTTGTAGCCCGTAGGGGAATCGAACCCCTATTTCCAGAATGAAAATCTGGCGTCCTAACCGGTAGACGAACGGGCCATTTCAAAGCGACCAACCTTTGCAGGTTATGCTTCTCCAGGTAGCGGGGACCAGACTCGAACTGATGACCTTCGGGTTATGAGCCCGACGAGCTACCAACTGCTCCACCCCGCACTATATTTACAATTGAAAACTATAAAAGATTAAATCTTCCTATGTTTTAAATTGGTCTGCAAAGATATATTTCGTTTCTTTGCAATGCAAATTTATTTTAAAAAAAATTCAATGTCGCATAAAGCAGGTTTTGTAAGCATAATAGGAAAGCCAAATGTTGGTAAATCCACGTTAATGAATGCCCTGGTGGGGGAGAAGCTATCGATCATCACTCCGAAGGCCCAAACTACCCGTCACCGTATTCTTGGAATTGTCAATGAAGAAGATTCACAAATTGTTTTTTCTGACACACCCGGCATCATAAAACCCCGCTATGGACTACAGGATTCAATGATGAATTTTGTCAAAGGTGCATTAAGTGATGCAGATTTAATTTTATTCGTTACAGACATCAACGAACAACACGATGAAAATGATGTACTGGAAAAAATAATCAATACTACTATACCTATGATTGTACTGATCAATAAAATTGACGGTGCAACCCAGGAGCAGGTAGAAGAGAAACAAGCCTACTGGCAGGAACTTTTAAAACCGAAACATATTTATGCAATCTCAGCCTTACATAAATATAACCTGGATGGGATTATGGAGCGGATCTTAGAATATCTTCCGGTACACCCACCCTACTATGATAAAGGTGACCTGACAGATAAGACACAACGTTTCTTTGTTTCTGAGATTATCAGGGAAAAAATCTTCAACAATTACCAGAAAGAAATCCCTTACAGTACAGAAGTAGTGATCACTTCTTTTAAAGAAGAAGAGAAAATCACCAGGATCAGTGCAGAGATCATCGTAGAACGTGATTCACAGAAAAACATCCTGATTGGTAAAGGTGGTGCTATGCTGAAAAAGGTTGGTACTGAAGCACGTAAGGATATTGAGAAGTTTTTAGATCAGAAAGTCTTCCTTGAAACCTTCGTAAAGGTACTTCCGGACTGGCGTAGTAAAAAGAACTATTTAAAAAGTTTCGGGTACGAAAATTAAACCTACCTTTGCAACCCCTTAATAATTAATACAATTCACAAAACACATGAGTAACATTATCGCAATCGTCGGAAGACCAAACGTAGGCAAATCTACCCTTTTTAATCGCTTAACTGAAAGTCGTAAAGCAATTGTTGATGATTTCAGTGGTGTAACACGCGATCGCCATTATGGCGTTGCTGAATGGACACACAAACAATTTACTGTAATTGACACAGGAGGTTATGTAGCAAATTCTGAAGATCTGTTTGAAGCGGCAATCCGTGAACAAGTAGTTATCGCGATCGAAGAAGCTTCCGTTATCCTGTTTATGGTTGACGTAATCACTGGAATTACAGATTTAGATGATGAAATAGCACAGCTATTACGCCGTAGTAAAAAACCGGTTTTCATTGTCGTAAATAAAGTAGACAATACTTCATTAGAAAATGATGCAGCTGTATTCTACGGATTTGGCCTTGGAGATATTTATTCGATCTCTTCAATGACAGGTTCAGGTACAGGTGACTTACTGGATGACGTGATCTCACATTTTGAAGATGACGTAGTCGAAGAAAATGCTTTACCAAAACTGACTATAGTCGGCAGACCAAATGTGGGTAAATCTTCCCTGATCAACGCCTTAATGGGCCAGGATAGAAACATCGTTACCCCAATTGCAGGTACAACACGTGATTCGATCCATATTCACTATAATCAGTTCGGACATGAATTTATGTTCATCGACACCGCAGGGCTTCGTAAAAAAACAAAAGTAAAAGAGAACATCGAGTTTTATTCTGTTATGCGTACCATTAAAGCCCTTGAAGAGGCTGATGTAGTATTGCTAATGATAGATGCTGTTGATGGCTTAGAGTCTCAGGACGTTAATATTTTCCACTTAGCGGAGAAGAACAAAAAAGGTATCGTAATTCTGGTTAACAAATGGGATTTGGTAGAGAAAGATCATAAAACTATGAAAGCTTTCGAAGAACAGATCCGTGTTAAATTACAACCGTTCACAGATATTCCAATCGTATTTACTTCAGTATTGAGTAAACAACGTATTTTCAAAGCAGTGGAAACTGCCTTGGAAGTGTTCAAAAACAGAGGAAAGAAAATTCCAACCTCGAAACTGAACGACGTGATGCTGCCGATCATTGAGAAATATCCGCCACCAGCATTAAAAGGAAAATACATTAAAGTAAAATACGTGACGCAAATCAATGCAACCTCACCAATGTTTGCTTTCTTCTGTAACCTTCCTCAATACATCAAAGAACCGTATAAACGTTTCATTGAGAATAAATTACGTGAGAACTTCGACTTTAGCGGAGCGCCAATCCAGATCTACTTCAGACAGAAATAGAAACTGAAAATCATCAACAGGCGGTATTAGATTTAATACCGCTTTTTTTGTGCCTGAATAAATAGGTTTTTAATCAGAAGAATCTTTATTGCATGCTTGAAATTGCCTGCTTTACCATACTGTCATTTAAGTTCAGAGCCTTATAATAACCAGATTCCCCTAAATGATACTTACAAAGTAAAGCCTTCAGGTCACTATAAATAACCGGCTTTGCCGCTGAAAGCTGTTTGGGATCAATCACAATATTTTTGCTCTGTATAAACTTCACAAAGTCTTTATAATCCGCATCACTGATACTGAAAGTTGCTAAATTCTGCTCCAGGTAAGCTGCAGTATAACGGTTCGCCAAAACATCGAACACATAATCAAAAAGAACTTTTTTGGTCAATAGCGTTCCATAGAACTTATTCATTCCGGTCGTATCCATTTTCACATAAATATCCGGTTCAATACCACCGCCAGCAAAAACTTTTTTACCAGAACCCGTTGTAAAAGCAAGGTTTCTTCTTAAACTATCTTTTGCAGCTACAGGTTTATCCGTTAACTCGCCATCATTATAACGATCATCGATCTCATTCTGATAAGCAGTATATCCTTTTTTATAAGACTTTTGAATACTACGGCCTAAAGGCGTATAATATCTTGCAATAGTCAGGTTCAGCGCAGAACCATCCCCAAAGGGAAACTGTTCCTGTACTAACCCTTTTCCAAAAGAACGGCGGCCTATAATCACTCCCCTGTCCAGATCCTGAACAGCACCCGCCAGTATCTCACTCGCAGAAGCCGTATTTTCATTGATCAGCACCGCAAGTTTACCATTCTCAAACTCCCCTCCTCCGGTAGCAATATAATCAGTACGCGGTTCATGCTTCCCTTCGGTATAAACAATCAGTTTATTTTCCGCAAGGAGCTGATTGGCCAGACCAGTAGCCGCAGTTAAATAGCCCCCGCCATTATCGCGCAGATCAAGCACCAGCTTTTTCATTCCCGCAGCCTTCAGCGTTTTTACAGATTCTATAAAATCTTTATCTGTACTGGCTCCGAATTCACTGATTCTGATGTAACCCGCATCATTATTGATCATATAAGCAGCATCAATACTGCTCACACTCACTCTTCCCCTTTTAATGGTTAACATAACAGGATGCGCTGATCCTGAATGCAAGACCACCAGTTGAACCGGAGTTCCCTTTTTGCCCTTGATCTTTCCGATCATTTTATCTTTAGTCAGGTGTTTGCCACTGACAAATAAACTATCAATTTTTAAGATTTTGTCTCCCAGTTTTAACCCTGCCTGTGCAGCCGGGCCATCTTTGATTACATTGGTGACCAGCAAAGTATCTTTAAGAATATAATACTCGATACCGATGCCTTCAAAATTGCCTTCCAGCATGTCCGATTGTGCATTTGCTTTCACCGGAGGAAGATAAACACTATGAGGGTCCAGCTGATGTAATAAACTATCAATCTCCAGGTGACTTAAAGTATCTGCGTTAATCTCATCTACATAATTTCTGTTGATCAGATTGATAATTTCATCTACTTTATTGGAGTTTTTATCTGCGAATTGTACACTGCGCTGAAACGTGAAGCCCTGATCCTTTAAAAACTTGTAGCCCAGAAACATACCACCTATTAATGTGACAGAATAAGTGATTGCGACAAGCAGGTTTTTACGGGTAGTTGGTTTCACTGAAATAGGTTTGCACAAAGTTATGAAATTACACTGTCAATTAACCTATTAACCCCATTAGAATTGCAATTGTTTAGTATTTTATTATAATCCTCATTTGTTTATAAATATTCAGCTGTAAATCTGTCTGAAATACATTCAAATTTCCCTGTTAAAAAGAAATTGACGATTTTTAACAAAAAAAAGATAAAATGATACGCATCACCGAACAAGAATCGAAGTACCACAATATTGATCAGATGGAAGTGCTCGACATTCTGAAAGGTATAAATAACGAAGACAAAACAGTTCCCCTGGCCGTAGAAAAGGCGATTCCACAAATTGAGAAACTGGCTACTGCAGTAGCAGAGCGGATGAAAAGCGGAGGAAGGCTATTCTATATTGGCGCAGGCACAAGCGGCAGACTAGGCGTAGTTGATGCCTCAGAATGTCCGCCTACTTTTGGCGTTCCTTTTGATGAGGTAGTGGGAATTATTGCAGGTGGGGATAAAGCGATCAGACGTGCCGTAGAAAACGCAGAAGATGACGATGTCCAGGCCTGGATAGACCTACAGGAATTTAACATCAACAGTAAGGATAGCCTGATTGGTCTTGCCGCTTCAGGCACTACCCCTTACGTGGTAGGCGGATTGAAAAAAGCAAGAGAAAACGGCGTACTTACCGGTTGTATCATTTGTAATGAAGGAGGCCCGGTTGTGGAAGCCAGTGATTTTCCTGTTGAAGTTGTAGTAGGCCCGGAATTTTTAACGGGGTCAACCCGGATGAAATCCGGTACTGCACAGAAACTGGTCCTGAATATGCTCAGTACGACAGTGATGATCAAATTAGGCCGCGTAAAAGGTAACAGAATGGTCGATATGCAATTAACCAATCATAAACTCGTTGACAGAGGTACACAGATGGTGATGAATGAACTTCATATTGACTATAAAAAAGCCGAAGACCTGCTGATCCGTTACGGAAGTGTTAGAAAGGCTGTGGAAGCCGGTACTAAATAAAAATATTATGCACGAAATAGAACCATTTTACCGTTGGCGTGACGACTATATAGCTGCGGAAGACCCCCGGTCACCATTTTACAATACAGAATACTCTGAGTTTTATTTCGATAAACAGTTATACAATTTCCTGATTCACCCGCAATGGGATGATTTTGGTTCTAATACACTTTACATTAAAGTGCTGTTCGTTGATTATGACCATAACTATGCGATTATTGAATTTATCGGCGAATGGAATGATGCCATAGGAAATGACATTATGCTGCTAAAAAGGGAAATACTCGAACTGATGATTGATGAAGGGATCAATAAATTTATCCTGATCGGAGAAAACATCCTTAATTTCCACGCTTCGGAAGACAGCTACTATGAAGAATGGTTTCAGGATGTGGAGGATGGATGGATCACCGGACTCAATTTCAACCCGCATGTCATTGAAGAATTCAGAAGCAGTAACATCGATTATTATATCAACTTCGGTGGCGAACTTGACGATTTGGCATGGAGAACAGCGAAACCTCTTCAAATCTTCCATAAAGTTGAAGAAATTCTGACAAAAAGACTAGGGGCATAGCTTTTGCTGATACAAATAGATTCGTATATTTAATTAAATTTTAAAATAACATGGATAACAACAATAATAATTGGTCACAACAATCAGTATTTGTGGAAAACCAAACAGGAACAGTTGCCAAGAAATTCTTTGCCAACGTGTTTTTATGGATGTTTGTAGCGTTGAGCTTATCAACACTGGCTGCGGTTTACATGGCTAATACACCAGAAATGTTAAGCTACCTGATCAACCAGGAAACAGGTAAAATGTCTATGATAGGTTATGTTGCTATGTTTGCTCCACTTGGGCTGGTACTTTTAATGAGTGCAGGACTGAGTAAGTTATCATACAGTGCTTTATTAGGCGTATTCATTCTGTATTCAGTATTGACCGGTGTCAGTCTGAGTTTCATCTTATTGATTTATACAACAAGTTCAGTAGTGGCTTGTTTTGCTGCTGCGGCAGGGATATTTGGTTTAATGGCCGTATTAGGCTATACCACTAACACTGATTTAAGTAAATTCGGATCAATCTTAATGATTGGTGTGGTAGGTCTGGTTATTGCCAGTGTAGTGAACATGTTCCTGAAAAGTTCAGGCTTTGACTATATCATGAGTTTCTTTGGTGTAGCGATCTTCACTGCATTAACTGCTTATGACGTTCAAAAACTAAAACGTATCGGTGCAGGTATAGAAGAAAACGGCGGTACAATGGCCGTTGATGATACTAAGAAATTAGCGATCATGGGCGCGTTGTCATTATACCTTGACTTCCTGAACATCTTCATCTTCTTATTGAGAATATTCGGAGGAAGAAAATAAGCCAGTATCCTTATACAAAAAGCCGGTCAGTTTTAGAGCTGACCGGCTTTTTTGTGTCCGGTGCAGCACAATAACCCCGATTCTGTCAGCTCAGCACGCCCAACTCCACAGAACATTGTTCCGTACCACCCTTCAAATTGCCTGATTTTTGCAATTTTATATGCTTTAAACTCTATTTGCTTGGAAATGATTTTTCTTTGTTGCATTTTTGCGTGAGCTTATAAAGAAAGACGGAGGGATTAGACCCGACGAAGTCTTAGCAACCTGTGCTTACAAGGTGCTACATTCTACTCGAACAGTTTTGGCTGTTCCTGACAGATAAGTTAATTCGATCCGACACCGGATTTCTGATTAGGCCTGTTTATATAAAATTTCTGTATTCAATTTACTGCACCGCATTTTTGCATTGCAATAGCGCTTCGCAGTAATTGCTTAAATACAGCAAATGGCTATCCATCAACACAGATAATGAGCATAAGAGAAGAGCTTAAAAAACGAATACTAATCATCGATGGCGCAATGGGCACCATGATTCAGCGCTATATCCTAACCGAAGAAGACTTTAGAGGAGCGCGTTTTGCGAATCACCCATGCGATGTCAAAGGAAATAATGACCTGCTGAATATTACGCGTCCTGATATTATTAAAGCTATACACACCGAATACCTTAAAGCAGGTACAGATATTATTGAAACCAATACCTTTAGTACGCAAAGAATCTCTCTTGCGGATTACAAGATGGAGGAACTGGACTATGAAATGAGTTTCGAAGGCGCTAAAATTGCCAAAGAAGCTGTCACAGAATTCATGGCCGCCAATCCGGACCGCGTTTGTTTCGTGGCAGGAGCTGTAGGCCCGACCAACCGTACCCTATCCATTTCACCAGATGTAAATGACCCGGGATACAGGGCCTTAACCTTTGACGAACTTGTTGACGCTTACTATGAGCAGATCAGAGGGCTCGTTGACGGCGGATCTGACCTGTTATTAATTGAGACTATTTTTGATACTTTAAATGCGAAGGCAGCAATCTTTGCCATCAAAAAATACGAAGAAGTTATCGGGCGAAAAATTGAGATTATGATTTCCGGAACCATTACAGACGCGTCGGGCAGAACACTGTCCGGACAAACTGTAGAAGCCTTCCTGAATTCCATCATTCACGCCAAACCATTAAGCATCGGCTTTAACTGTGCACTGGGCGCAAAAGACATGAGGCCCCATATAGAAGAACTGGCAGCTAAAGCACCCTGTTACGTATCCGCATATCCCAATGCAGGCTTACCTAATGAATTTGGCGCTTATGATGAAATGCCCAATGAAACAGCTTCACTAGTCTCTGACTTTATTCAGCACGGTTTTGTCAATATCGTGGGTGGTTGTTGTGGCACTACGCCAGAGCATATCGCTGCTATTGCCGCAAAAGCTAAGAATATTACCCCAAGACAAATACCAGAAATACCACGTTACCTTCGTCTGAGCGGACTTGAACCCGTAACCATTACGCCCGAAAGCATGTTTGTCAATATTGGTGAAAGAACCAATATCACGGGCTCCCCAAAATTCTCCAAGTTAATTTTAAGCGGTGATTACGAAGCTGCACTAACCGTTGCCAGACAACAGGTAGAAGGTGGTGCGCAGGTTATTGACGTGAACATGGACGAAGGGATGCTGGACTCCGAGGCCGCAATGACAAAATTCCTGAACCTGATTGCTTCAGAACCTGATATTTCCAAACTGCCGATCATGGTCGATTCCTCTAAATGGAGTGTCATTGAAAACGGGCTGAAATGTTTACAGGGAAAAGGGATTGTCAACTCTATTTCACTTAAGGAAGGAGAAGATAAATTCCGTGAAAGTGCCCGTAAAATCATGAATTACGGTGCGGCAATCGTGGTAATGGCCTTCGATGAAAACGGACAAGCAGATAACTTTGAACGCAGAAAAGAAATCTGTAAACGTTCTTACGACATCCTGGTAGATGAAATCGGTTTTCCGGCAGAAGATATTATTTTCGACCCGAATATCTTAACCGTAGCCACAGGTTTAGAAGAACACAATAACTATGCAGTTGATTTTATCAACGCAGCACGCTGGATTAAAGAAAACCTGCCTTATGCGAAAGTAAGCGGTGGTGTATCCAATATATCTTTCTCTTTCAGAGGAAACAATACCGTCCGTGAAGCCATGCACTCTGCCTTTTTATTCCACGCCATTAAAGCCGGACTGGATATGGGAATTGTGAATGCCGGGATGCTGGAAGTTTATGAAGCGATCCCTGCCGAACTACTGGAACGCGTAGAAGACGTTTTGTTAAACCGCCGCGAAGATGCAACAGAACGCCTGGTTGATTTTGCCGAAACAGTAAAATCTAAAGGAAAAGAGCTCGTTAAAGACGAAGAATGGAGAAAAGCAACAGTAGAATCGCGTCTCTCCCACTCTTTGGTCAAAGGAATTATTGAATACCTGGATGCTGATGTCGAAGAAGCGAGACAACAATACGCCCGCCCTATTCATGTCATTGAAGGTCCGTTAATGGACGGAATGAATATCGTGGGTGATTTGTTTGGTGCAGGAAAAATGTTCCTTCCACAGGTTGTGAAATCTGCCAGGGTCATGAAAAAAGCAGTAGCTTACCTGCTTCCATTCATTGAACAGGAGAAACTCGATAACCCTGATGGTGATCAAAGCTCCTCGGCCGGAAGAATCTTACTGGCAACTGTAAAAGGTGACGTTCATGATATTGGTAAAAACATCGTAGGGGTAGTTTTAGCCTGTAATAACTTTGAAATCGTTGATTTAGGGGTAATGGTTCCCGCACAGGAGATCATCAGAAAAGCCAAAGAAATCAATGCAGATATTATTGGCTTAAGCGGCCTGATTACACCCTCACTGGATGAAATGGTCCATTTTGCCAAAGAAATGGAACGTGAAGGCTTTACTGTACCCCTGCTGATTGGTGGCGCAACCACTTCCAGAATCCATGCCGCAGTAAAAATAGCACCGAATTATTCGGGCCCTGCTATCCACGTACTCGATGCTTCCAGAAGTGTGACCGTTTGCAGTACCCTGATGAACGCAGAAACCCGCGGAGGTTATATTGATAATATCAGGCAGGAATATGATAAAGCGCGCGAAGCACATTTGAACAAACGTAACGATAAACGTTTCAAATCTATCGAAGAAGCAAGGACAGATAAGTTTACAATTGACCCTGCCCTTGTTGCACCTGCGCCTAAATTTATCGGCACCAAAACATTCGAAGATTACCCACTGGAAACTCTTGTTCCTTATATTGACTGGACTCCTTTTTTCCACACCTGGGAATTAAGAGGCAGTTATCCAAAGATATTCAACGACAAATCGGTTGGTGTAGAGGCGAAAAAATTATATGATGATGCCCGTGCACTGTTGCAAAAAATCGTTGAGGAGAAATTACTGACTGCCAAAGCGGTGATCGGCTTCTGGCCAGCACATGCCAAGGGCGATGATATTGTATTGGACGTAGAAGGTAAGCCAGTAACTATTCATACCCTGCGTCAGCAGGCGGAGAAAATGGCCGGAGAACCTTACTACGCTTTATCAGATTTTGTGGCGACCGAAGAAGACGGAGTTCAGGACTACTTTGGTGGTTTTGCCGTAACTACAGGTATTGGCTGTGATGAAATGGTTGCTGAATTTGAAGCTAACTATGACGATTACAACAGTATCATGGCAAAAGCGCTGGCAGACCGTCTTGCGGAAGCATTCGCAGAACACTTGCATGAATTAGTCCGTAAAGATTACTGGGGCTATGCAAAGGACGAGCAGTTAACAAATGAAGATCTGATCAAAGAAGAGTATGCAGGTATTCGTCCGGCACCAGGTTATCCTGCCTGTCCGGACCACACCGAAAAAGAAACCCTGTTTGAGTTATTGGGCGCAGAACAAAAAATCGGGCTTCGTTTAACAGAAAGTTTCGCGATGTACCCAACCGCAGCAGTTAGCGGGTTTTACTTCTCGCACCCTCAATCCAGATACTTCGGCCTTGGAAAAATAACCAAAGACCAGGTAGAAGAATACGCAGTCAGAAAAAACATGTCACTTGAAGATACCGAAAGATGGCTTAGCCCGAATTTAGCCTATTAACCTCACAACAAAACTTAAATGAAGATCACCGACCACGTCACCAACGCCAAGGGTAAAACCTTGTTTTCTTTTGAGCTGCTGCCGCCAGTTAAAGGAAAAAGCATCACTGATATTTATGATGCCATAGACCCTTTGATGGAATTTAACCCACCCTTTATTGATGTGACCTATCATAGAGAAGATTATATCTACAAACAACATGACAACGGTTTACTGGAAAAGGTTTCTTATCGTAAACGTCCGGGCACTGTAGCGATCTGTGCTGCGATCATGAACAAATACAAAGTAGATGCTGTTCCGCACTTAATCTGTGGTGGTTTTACCAAAGAAGAAACTGAAAATGCACTGATTGACCTTCAGTTTTTAGGAATTGATAACGTACTGGTTTTACGCGGAGACGCAAGACACGCAGATTCCACCTTTATCCCTACCCCCGGCGGCCATGCTTATGCGACTGATCTGTTAGGTCAGGTTAACGACATGAATAACGGGAAATATCTTTTTGAAGATCACTCAGCCTTCCAGACAGATTTCTGTATTGGTGTAGCCGGCTATCCGGAAAAACATTTTGAAGCCCCTAACTTAAAGGCTGACTTTAAATACCTGAAGCAAAAAGTAGATATGGGCGCAGAATTTATTGTGACCCAAATGTTTTTCGATAATGCTAAATACTGTGATTTTGTAGCGCAATGCAGAACAAATGGGATAAATGTCCCCATAATTCCCGGACTTAAACCCATTACTTCGTCTAAACAACTGATCAGTTTACCAAAAATATTCCATATCGATCTGCCCGAAGACTTGACAGAGGCCGTGCAGGAATGTAAAAATGAGAAGGACGTAAAAGAGGTAGGAATTGAATGGATGATCCAGCAGTGCAAAGAGTTAATTAAAGTTGGTGCTCCTGTACTTCATTTTTATACGATGAGTAACCCTGAACCAACGAAAAGAATTGCCCGCGCAGTTTTCTAATTTGGAGGTCAGATTCTGCTCCTGATGAATATTTGGCAGATTCTTTGTATATTTCGTTCTCTACAAAGAACGATATGAAAAGGACGACATTGATGGTACTTACAGTTATTGGCACTTTAACTTCCTGTAATGCCTTAAAGAATACGGTAGAAGCAAGTTCAGATTTATCCAAACTTGGAGGAACCTGGGAACTGAATTATATCTCAGGCCCAAGAATTGCCTTCAATGGTTTGTATCCAGGCAAAAAGCCAACCTTGGTTTTTGACCTTGCAGATAAAAAGGTAAGCGGTAACAGCAGCTGTAACTCTTTCTCAGGAAAGCTGAATGCAGATGATACGTCCATTAACTTTAACCAGCCAATGGCAGTTACAAAAATGGCCTGTCCTGGTGAAGGAGAAACTGTTTTCTTTGAAACCCTGAAAAAGGTAAACAAATACTCCATTAAAGGAGATACGATACTGAATTTTATGATGGGTGATATTGCTATCATGCGATTTAAAAAGATAAAATAAAAAAAGCCTGTTTAATTTAATTAAACAGGCTTTTTATTGCAATATAACCGTCCAGCTAACCTAGTTCGCCGTTAACAAAAACCGCTTAAAAACATCAAAGTTTACTGCCATCGCTGTCGCTGCTTTCTCTTTTTCCCGCAGTGCATTCACCTGTTCAGGAACATTGATCTGCGCGGCAATTTCAGCAGGGAATATATCCGGGAACTTACAAGGATGTGCTGTGGATAAGAATACAAAAGTATCATCAGCCGAAGCCTGTTGTTTTTGATATTCCTGTACCGCTAACCACGCAATCGCCGTATGCGGGCAAGCCACATAGTTAAACTGCTGGTAAATATCAGCGATCGCCTGAACAGTCTGCTCATCAGTATAGCGGAAACTCTTCACGATCTCTTTCACCTTCTCCCGCTCCTCATTAAATAAAGCCATAATCCTCACCCAGTTACTCGGTGCCCCCACATCCATCGCATTTGCATAAGTCTGTACAGAAGGCCTGGTTTCATAAACCCCTGTTTCCAGGAAGCGCGGAACCGTATCATTCACGTTCGTAGCCGCAATAAACTGCTTCACAGGCAAGCCCATTTTATAGGCCAGTAAACCTGCAGCAATATTTCCGAAATTACCACTGGGCACCGCAAAAACCACCTCTCTTTTGCCCTTTCTAAAGAGCTGGGCTACCGCATTAAAATAATAAAAAGTCTGTGGAATTAAACGGGCAATATTGATCGAATTCGCAGAAGTAAGCCTCATTTTATTATTCAGCTCATCATCAGCAAAAGCTTGTTTCACCAAATGCTGACAATCATCAAAAGTCCCGTCTATTTCTATTGCACGGATATTTTGCCCATTGCTGCACAACTGCAACTCCTGAATTTCACTCACTTTTCCCTTAGGATATAAAATCGTCACCCTGGTATCTGGTACACCTAAAAATCCAAGCGCTACCGCTCCGCCCGTATCCCCCGAAGTCGCCACCAAAACATCCAGTAACTGTTCATTATCTTTTAGAAAATAAGCCATTACCCTGCTCATAAACCTCGCCCCAAAATCCTTAAAAGCCAGTGAAGGGCCATGAAACAACTCTAACACATAAGTATCCTCATCCAGCGGATGCAAAGGAGCTTCAAAATTAATCGCATCGTCAATGATTGCTTTTAAATCATTTGCTGGAATATCGTCCTGCAACAAAGCAGAACTCACCTTATAAGCAATCTCGCGCAGCGTATAGCGGTCAAGATGCTGAATAAAATCCTGGTCCAGCGCAGGGATTTCCACAGGCATATATAAACCTTTATCCTGTGGCATACTATTGAAAACAGCAGATTGGAAATCTATTTTCAGGTCGTGGTTATTCGTACTGTATAATTTCATGTTCGCGTTTTTTAATCAAGTATAACCGGGCCTTTTTTATTGACCGATGATACAAATGAAAGACTGTTAATCTGAATGGATTTTAATTGTTTTTGCAATGCCTGTGTAATTAAATGTGCCGTATCCTGATCTTTGGTCAGGGCGAAAACAGAAGGTCCCGAACCGGAAATCCCGAAACTGACCGCACCCATTTCCATCGCTATACTTCTCATTTTATAGAAATCAGGGATTAAAATAGACCGCGTAGGCTCTACCAATACATCCACCATACTGCGGCCAATCAAATCATAATCATTTGTAAAAAGCCCCGTTACCAAACCCGCTACATTTCCCCATTGCTTCACCGCATCCTTCAATAAAACTTTAGAACGGATCATTTGCCGCGCATCCTTAGTCGGTACATCTACCTCCGGATAAACAATTGCCGCGCACATATCCTGCGGAAAAGGCAAGCTGATCACATCTAAAGGCTCATAACTTCTTACCAGGACAAAACCACCCAGCAAAGCAGGCGCTACATTGTCTGCATGCCCATAACCACAAGCCAGTTCCTCGCCTTTCATCGCAAAAGGAACCAGTTCTTTATTACTCAATTGATTGTCAAACAAAGTATTGATCGCAAATAACCCAGCTACTGTACTTGCTGAACTTGATCCTAAACCACTTCCGATAGGCATCTTTTTATGCAGCTCAATATCAATTCCAATATCTGTACGGTCAATATGTTTCAGGTAATCCTGCACACTCGCACTCACTGTATTTTTTGATGGGTTAAGCGGCAATCTGCCCTCATCCCCTGTAATTTTAGAGATAATTACTCCCGGCTTATCTGTAACCCGCATCACTACCTCATCACCCGGCGCATTCACAGCAAAACCTAAAACATCAAACCCGCAAACTACATTCGCTACGGTTGCCGGAGCGAAAACTTTTACTGTATTTCTCATTTCTTGCCCACATTTATGATGTCCGCAAATACACCAGCAGCAGTTACTTCTGCACCCGCACCAGGTCCTTTAATCACTAAAGGACGATCTTTGTACCGGTCAGTCGTGAAAGAAATAATATTATCACTGCCAGAAAGCATGTAAAAAGGATGGTTATCATCAACCATTTGCAGGTTAATCGTCACCTTTCCTTCTTCCAGTTTTCCGATATACCGCAATACTTTGTTTTCAGCCACCGCTTTGCTTTTCAGCTCTTCAAAGTAAGCCGCATTATTTTTAAGTTCCTGATAAAAATCATCCACACTATCCGCAGCCATACAAGCCGGAGGCAGCATACTTTCCAACTGCACATCTGCTTCTTCCAATGGATAACCCGCGTCTCTGGCCAAAATCAGCATCTTACGCATAAAATCCTTTCCATTTAAATCATCACGCGGATCTGGTTCAGTATACCCCTTATCCTGTGCCTCTTTTACGATTTCGTGGAAAAGCACGTCCTCTTTAAAATTATTAAAGATGAAAGAAATAGTACCCGAAAGAATCGCTTCAATACTAAAGATATTATCCCCGCTCAACATCAGATCTTTCAGTGTCCGGATGATCGGAAGGCCCGCACCCACATTCGTCTCATAATGAAAATCTACCCCATAGGTACGTGCAGCTGTTTTAAAAGCAGCATATTGCTCATATTCGGCAGAATTCCCAATCTTATTACAAGTAACCAGGGAAATACTTGACTCCAGTATTTCCTGGTAAAAATTAACCGGGTTGCCACTTGCCGTATTGTCTACAAAAACACAGTTTGGTAAATTCATCGCTTTCATCTGTTTGACGAAGGAAGCTAAATCTGCCTTTTCCGCATTTTTACTCAGCTCATTTTCCCAATCCGCCAGGTTCAGCGCGGTTTTGCTCAGGTACATTTCGCGTGAATTGCTGATGCCCATCACCTTTACTTCCAGGTCATTGTTCTGAGCAAGCAACGGACTTTGAACCAATAACTGGCGGAATAAAGTTTTACCAATATTTCCCGTACCCAGGCAAAATACATGCAGTGTTTTCTTCAGGTTTTCAAAGAAAGCCTCATGCACCGCATTCACAGCTTTTGACAAATCTGTTTTCGATAAAATAACTGATATATTATATTCTGAAGATCCCTGTGCAATCGCGCGCACATTGACCCCGTTTCTACCTAAAGCGTGGAACAGCTTACCAGACATACCCGGTGTATGTTTCATATTCTCCCCCACTATAGCCAGTACAGCCAATCCATTCTCCACTTCCGGATATTCCAGTTTTTTAGCCTGTAATTCCAGTTCAAATTCTTTACTGATGATGGCCAGCGCGCTTAAAGCATCCGCAGGTTTCACGGCAAAAGTGATACTATGTTCAGAAGAAGATTGCGTAATCAAAACCACGTTGATCTGCTCTCTGGATAAAAGAGAGAATAACCGGCCGCTGAAACCCGCTTTCCCTACCATTCCGCTGCCAGACAAATTCAGGATACTGATTTCATCAATAGAAGAAATCCCTTTGATTGGAAAAGTTGAAGTATTTACCCCATGACGGATATAAGTGCCCTTAAAATTTGTATTGAAAGTATTCTTAATGACAATCGGTATTTTCTTTAAAAAAGCAGGGGTCATCGTTGGCGGATAAATCACTTTTGCACCAAAATAAGAAAGCTCCATTGCCTCTGTATAACTCAGTTCTGGTAAAGAAAATGCTTTTTCCACGATCCTTGGATCAGCAGTCAGCATCCCATCCACATCAGTCCAGATTTCAATCTCTTTTGCATTCAGGGCAGAACCCCATATTGCAGCTGTAAAATCACTGCCGCCGCGTCCCAAAGTTGTGGTTCTTCCTTCGGTATTGCTGGCTATAAATCCGGTAACAAATAATAGTTTATCTCTATTCGCTTCATAAAAGTCCTGGATCAGCAATTCAGTTAAAGGCGTATTTACTTTTGCCTGTCCAAAATTACTATCAGTTTTAATCAGTTCGGCCCCGTCTGCACATTGCGCATTCGGAAAATCCTGTTTAGCAATATGACTAATCATAAAAGCAGAACAGCGCTCCCCGAAACTCAGGATTAAATCTTTGGTCTGAGGGCTTAATTCCTTTAAATGATAAACCGATTGCAAAACGTCTTCCAGCTCATTGAAGTAAATCTTCAGCCGTGTAAATACTGGATTTTGTGCAGCTGCAGGAAGCAAGGTTCTCACGACTTCGAAGTGTTTTTCTTCGATTTCTTTGAGCTCTGCGGCATACTCTTCTGCCACCTGTGCTTTTTCTGCCATTGCCAGGAGCAGATTGGTTACCCCGCTCATTGCTGAAAGTACAACTACTGGATAATCACCCTGTTCCCTTTCTTTTAGGATGCCGATCAGGGTTCGGATACCTGATGCTGACCCTACTGAAGTACCGCCGAATTTTAGAATGTTCATAGTTTTAATTGTTAATCTATTGTTTTTTATAGGTATTGGGTTAACCTGGACTCCCGGACATTTCAGCCGCGGATAAGCTCAGGCAGGTTTAGGTTCTGGTTCAAAAAAAAAGCGCCTTCCGGTTTAGAGGAAGGCGCTTTTTTATGGTTTTTTATTATTCTTATTATACCAATATACACCCGCCTCCGGCTTTCCCGGTGGTGGTAATAATAATGGATGTAAGTGTTGAATTATTTATCATATGTCCATAACAATATTGCTTCGGTATTGCTATACCCTAAAGTAAAGTTATATTTTCCTAATAAGCAAGAGAATATGAAAAAAAATTATCAGCAAATAAATAGAAAAGACTAAAATTAATTCATCACAGTCAAAAAGCACCCTCCTGTTTTTTACTTACCTTTACTGCGTAAATTATGCAAGGACTAGTAATAAAATCAACAGGGAGCTGGTATTTGGTTCATGGAGAAGATGACCGTGATTATCAATGCAGGATTAAAGGGAAATTCCGGATCAAAGGAATTCAGACCACCAATCCTGTTGCAGTTGGAGATCAGGTAGACTTCGAAATGGAGCCTAATTCTGAAAATGGAGTTATTTATAAACTTCATCCCCGGAAAAACTATATCATCAGAAAATCAATTAACTTATCAAAACAGGCGCAGATTATAGCAGCCAATATAGATGAGGCCTTTCTGGTGGTTACACTCGCCTCTCCACGTACTTCACTGGGTTTTATAGACCGCTTTTTAGTAACCGCAGAAGCTTATAGCATTCCTTCGGTATTAATCTTCAATAAACTCGACTTATACAATGAAGACGGGCTGGAAGTATTGGCAGAATATAAAAACATCTATGAAAATCTGGGTTATCCATGTTATGAAGTTTCTGCGACCGAAGGAACTAATATGCCTTTGATAGAAAGTTTATTAAAAGATAAAACAACCCTGTTTTCAGGGCACTCAGGCGTAGGAAAATCAAGTCTGATCAATGTACTGCTACCAGACCGTCATATCAAAACAGGCGAGATCTCTGAATCCAGTGATAAAGGGCAGCATACCACGACCTTTGCTGAAATGCACACCCTGCCTTTTGGTGGATACCTGATCGATAGCCCCGGCATCAGAGAACTGGGAATCTATGATATTAAACCAGAAGAACTGAGCCATTACTTCAGAGAAATGCGCGATCTGATGCACAAATGTAAATTTCACAATTGCCGTCACATCAACGAACCTAGCTGCGCCGTTTTAGATGCCGTTAAAACCGGAGAGATCGAAAGCAGCCGTTACGAAAGTTACCTGAGTATGTACCATGGCAATGAAACAAGGGCTTAAACATTCATGAGAGCAGTTATACAAAGAGTTACACAGGCCAGCTGCCAGGTAAATGAAACGATAACCGGTTCCATTGAAAACGGATTGCTCGTTTTATTAGGTATTGAAGAAGCCGACGGACAGGAAGACCTGGAATGGCTTGCTGCCAAAATATTCAATATCCGGATCTTTAGCGATGAACAAGGTCTGATGAATAAATCACTTGCAGACCTGGATGGAAATATTTTACTGATCAGTCAGTTTACCTTATTTGCAGCAACTAAAAAAGGGAACAGGCCCGGATTTACCAGAGCTGCAAGATCAGATCAGGCTATTCCGCTCTATGAGGCCATGATTAAACAACTCAGCACTTTATCGGGCAAAGCTATACAAACAGGGATTTTTGGGGCAGACATGAAAATCAATTTGGTTAATGACGGGCCGGTAACGATATTAATTGATACTAAAAACAAAGAATAAATGACGATACAGGAAGCACAGGATACCGTTGATCAATGGATCAATACTACCGGAATCCGTTATTTCAACGAATTGACCAATACGGCCATATTAATGGAAGAAGTGGGTGAAGTAGCCCGTATTATGTCACGCAAGTACGGCGAGCAATCTTTCAAGAAAAGTGATGAAGCAGTAGACCTTGGCGATGAAATGGCCGATGTCTTATTTGTGCTGATCTGCCTGGCTAACCAAACTGGTATTAACCTGACTGAAGCTATGGAGAAAAACCTGGTGAAAAAGAGTATCAGGGATGCCGACAGGCATAAAAATAATGAGAAGCTGAAATAAGCAACAGAGCCAGTTAAAACTGGCTCTTATCTTTTTATAACTGTGCTTTAATTTTCTGAGCTGCTTCCTGCAGCTCTTCCTGCGTAGGATTTAACTTCGCTTTACTAAAGTTCATATCCCCCACTGCGTTCATAGGGATCAAATGGATATGTACATGAGGTACTTCCAGACCAATAACGGCCATTCCTACTTTTACACATGGAAAAGCTTTCTTTAGCGCTACCGCTACAATCTTTGCAAATAAGGTAAGTCCGAAATAACTTTCTTCGTCCATATCAAATATATAATCAATTTCCTTTTTAGGGATTACCAGTACATGCCCCATCGTTAAAGGACTAACATCTAAAAACGCCATAAATTCTGTCGTTTCGGCTACTACATGTGCGGGAATTTCTCCGGCTACGATCTTGGAAAATATACTTGACATATAAAATGATTATCTGGTGATTTCTAATATTTCAAATTCGATTTTACCTGCAGGAACTTCAATCTCAGTTTTGTCCCCTACCGATTTACCTAATAAACCTTGTGCAATCGGAGACTTCACAGAGATCTTTCCGATTTTAAGATCAGCTTCAGTTTCCGCAACCAGCTGGTAGCTCATTGTTGCACCGTTTTTTAAGTTCTTTATTTTAACGATCGATAAAGCCAGCACTTTAGTCAGGTCTAATTTCGATTCATCAATTAATCTTGCTGATGCAAGCGTAGTTTTTAATTTAGATATTTTTGCTTCATGCAGACCTTGTGCTTCCTTAGCAGCATCGTACTCCGCATTTTCAGATAGATCGCCTTTATCTCTTGCTTCAGCTATAGCTTTAGAGATCAATTGTCTCCCTGTAGTCGTTAAGTAATGTACTTCTTCTTTTAGCTTATCCAACCCTTCCTGAGTGTAGTATGTTACCTCTGTCATAGCTTAATTTATTATTTGTAAAACCTTTAAAATACAAACAAGACTATACTGGCAATAAGCCCACATAGTCTTGCTTCAATTAAAACGAAGATAACAGGCAATTCTTACAAAAGCAAATCTTTTGATTTGAATTGTTTGCAAAGGCCTTAAAGCCCCCTTTAATATTTAGCTAATAACTTGTTTACAGGGTGAAAACGATTACTTTTGAAAATCTGCCTGAATTCAGCTATCTGGCTCAACCCTGTTTAAATTTGGAAAATAAAATTCAAACAGGTCTTAAAACAGGGGAGTAACTGAATTCAGACAGGTATTGAACGAATTATAAAAAAATATGATGCACAAAAACATTTTCAAGATAGCTACGCTATTTTTATTGGGAGCCGTTACTACGCAGGCCCAGGAACTGTACATGCCACGGAATATCAAAGCAGCGTTCGCTAACGGCACACGTGCGCTGGATGGCAAACCTGGAAAAAACTACTGGCAGAATAAAGGGAAGTACGATATGACGATCACGGTCACGCCAAATGACAAATTAGTCAAAGGAACGGAAACCATTACCTATACGAACCATAGTCCGGATACACTGAAGAAAATAACGATGAGGTTTGTTAATAACATGCACAAACCAGAAGCCCCAAGAGCAGGTTATGTCAGCAAAGACTATTTAACCACAGGACTGGACATCAGTTTATTTACGGTGGATGGCCAGAGTTACAACGTGGACAGTAAAGACTGGGGCACGACCTCAGACATTAAACTGAAAAGCGCTTTAGGCCCGGGCAAAACGGCAACTTTTAAAATCAACTGGAGTTATCCTTTGTCAAAAGTAAGCGGCAGAGAAGGCCAGATCGATAGTACTACTTTTTTCGTAGCCTATGCTTTCCCAAGAGTTTCAGTTTATGATGATTACAATGGATGGGATAAAATTCCGCATACCGACAGAACTGAATTCTATAATGATTTCAATGATTACCTGTTAACGGTGAAAGCGCCTAAAAACTACGTAGTATGGGCCACGGGCGATTTAAAAAACCCGAACGAGGTGTTACAAACTAAATTCGCAGAGAAGCTTAAAAAGTCTTATACTAGTGAAGAAGTTGTGTCTATTGCGAAGGCGCAGGAAATGGCAAATGGTGAAGTGACTAAACAGAACGAATGGAATTCATGGAAATTTTCTGCAGATCATATTACCGATGTAACCTTTGCCCTGAGCAATCATTATTTGTGGGATGCAGGAAGCGTAGTCGTGGACAAAAAAACCGGCAGAAGAACAAGTGTACAATCTGCTTATGATAGCAAGGCGGAAGATTTTTCTCATGCCGCAACCTGGACTAAACTGGCTTTAGACTGGTTTTCAAATAACTGGCCGGGTGTTCCTTACCCATTCTCAAAAATGACAGCGGTACAGGGTTTTGCGGATATGGAGTTCCCGATGATGGTGAATGACAGCAGCACACCAGATATGGAATTCAGCCAGTTTGTACTGAACCATGAAATTGCGCATACTTATTTCCCTTTTTACATGGGCACGAATGAAACCCGTTATGCACACATGGATGAAGGCTGGGCAACGACTTTAGAATACCTGATCGGTCAGCAGCAACTTGGCAAAGAGAAAGCAGATCAGAATTACAAGAAATTCAGAGTAGAAAGATGGATTAAAGACCCTTCTACAGAAGAGGATCAGCCAATTATTACTTTATCTACCCAGGTATCAGGTTCAGGTTACGGCAATAACGCTTACGTGAAGCCTTCGCTGGCTTACCTGGCTTTAAAAGATATGTTCGGGGATGTATTGTTCAAGAAATACCTGCATGCTTATATGGATCGCTGGAATGGAAAACACCCTATTCCATGGGATTTTTTCAATACGATCAATGACGTTTCCAAGCAAGACTTAAACTGGTTCTGGAACAATTGGTTCTTCAGCAATAACTATATTGATCTGGCGATTGATAAAGTAACGATCAAAGGAATGACTTATAATATCTCTATTCAAAACAATGGTGGTTTTGCAATACCTTTTGATATTAAAGTTACCTATGCAGACGGAACAACTCATGTGATACATGAAACTCCGGCTGTGTGGAAATTCAACCAGAAAGCGATTAATATTCAATTTACTGCAGACAAACCAGTGACCTCCATGGTGCTGGATGGTGGTATTTATATGGATGCTAAACCATCAGACAATAGCTGGAATAAATAAATTACTTAGCATAAAGCCCTGCTACCAGCGTAGCAGGGCTTTTTATATTTTATCTCTTTTGCTTACTTCCTGCGTCATTCTGAATGTCAGGAAACCCAGTAAAGCAGCCACCACAATGATTGCCGCCCAGATAACCCAGCCCGGAATGCCAGCTGCTTTTACCACCTTACTTTTCTCTGGTATCTTTTGATACAAAGGATTTGCAGAAATCAACTGATAATTCAGCGGTTTTAACTCCTGTTGTAAACTATCCCCAAAAAACTTCAAATCATAATCTGGCGCATTTGCTTTTGCATCCCCGAATAAAATCGCATAGTCCTGTCCTTTTTCAAGGTAACTGATCAGACTCTGACTCAGCTGATAGCCATTAACTTTATTCAACACTAAAGGTGGATTGTCGCCATTTACAATTTCAAGTTCTAAATGGTTTGTTTTAGCTGACAAGTACAGATTAGGAATCGCCGGGGTACTAATAAAAGTATCTGCAACCAATGTTTTCTCTTTTTGATGTACTGCATATACCCTGATGTTCCGTTTATAATACTTTTGTCCGGCAATTTCCAGGTGCAGTTTATTCAATTGATAAGGTACATTAAAACGTACCGTTATATAGCTTACCTGTGCACTATCCCGCTGCTGAATCAAAGGCTTTTTAAGTTGAACATAAACAGGCGGGATACTTTGCTGCCTGTAAATACCTGCCTGAAGTATCGCTACCGGTTCTTTATTTTCATTGTTAATCTGTATCCGGAGATACCGGTAAGAACTGGAAGGAAAATTCAGCTGCTGCCGATAAGTCCCATTTCCCGGCTCATCAGTAACAGCTTCTTCTAAAGATATGTTCTCTTTGATCGCATACCATTTTTTAAGATCGTCGCTCCCTGATAAGTTCACGTTTCTTTTCACAGAAGCATTGCGCAACTGTAAACTCAACTGGTTAATGGTCAGGTGAGCCGCGTTCTCCACAATAAAGGTGGTCACCGTATCTATTTCCGCCAATGCTTTTAACCTCGGAAAGGCGATGAAACTCCGCTGATCTTTAAAAACCAATTGATTTCCAAAAATATAAGGGGAAAACTGTTTCTTCTGATTCAGTATCCGGACATCACCAAGATTTGCCTGGGCACCAGCAATTAGTTCAGGGCTTAAATCAACCCTGTAAAATCCATCCGCTTCTACTTTTGGCAATACCGCCTGGTACTTGAATGTTTGCTGTGCGAATACACAGGAAACACTCAGTAAAAGGGTTAATGTTAAAAAAAACTGTTTATTCATCTTTATGGGGTTCATCTGCGGCAATAATTTTTTTAACCTTTTGGTACATAAATGAAATGATCAGCAGTATTACACCCAGGAAGAAGAATGCTGCTATTTTACCTGCAGGCGGGATATTGCTGATGTCAAATATAAATAGCTTCAGTAAAGTAAGTGCAAACAGACTTAATGAAATAATCCTGAGGGTAAGGTACTTGTAACGCATCCCCAGCCACATCATCGCAAATGATAATAATCCCCATAATACAGGAAGACCTGTTTTGATATAAATCGTCTCTACATGGCTGATTGGATTGGTAGCTGAATAAAACAACCTGTTACTGATTAAGCTGACTTCCAGACTTAAGAACAGGACAATTGAACCTGCTAAAGCCCAGGTTGCCATTTTCCTCAGCGTTTCTGGCAGTAAGGTTCTGGCGATCTGAATCAGCTTAAAGAATAACAGCCCGATAAATACCGCGCAGACCCAATGGGCTATAAAATGAAATGGCGCAATCTCCTGCTGCACAAGGATAGCTTCCTGCAGATCGAAAAATCCGACCATAAAAAACAGATAGATTACGATACAGGTGCTGATCAGGACAGTGCTTATCCTCCAGTCTAACCGGAGCGCTTCTAGTTTTTTAGCTAAGAACAGATACAGATAAAGGAATACGGAGACATATAAAATTACGTACAAACTGTTCAAAGAAGTTTGCGGGAACCGGTTGGAGAACTGATGGTTAACTTCCAGCAGTCCGCTTAAAAACAGCAGTATTATAGCTGCATATTTAATAAATACCGGATTTAGGATGTCATCCTTAGGAGTTTCTCCTTCAACCTCTGGTTTTTGATAAAGAGCGTATAACAGATAAGAACTGAGTGCAGCAAATAGTGTCGTAATAAATCCTTTGTTGATCAGTACAGGAACTGATATTTTCGAATCCCCATAAATTGTTGCCCAGTCCATGAACAGACTTAAGAGCATTAATGCCCAGATGATTTGTGAGGCCAGCTGCATTAAATAGATATGTGATTTTTTATAAAGCCAGTAAAGCAGTACGGTTTCCGCTGCCCAGAATAACGTGATATAATGACCATGCAATTGAATTGGCCCGGCAACGGATATAAAGGTGAGGGTAATCCCAATCAGCAGGTAAAGTACGTTGGTATCCACTTTTTTATTCCTGAACAGCAGGTAAGATAATAGCAGGTTGATTACCGCTAAACTTATTGCAAAAAGCCCTCTGAATTGTTCCTGGTGCATTCCTGTGAGCAGGAATAGCCCTGCACCAAAGTATAATGCTGTATTACACAACAGGATGGTAAAATCAGAGCCGATAAATGTTTTATTTTCCCTGACGTTATAGGCTACATTGATCCCAAAGAATAGCAGGTATAAAATGCTGGCGTATAAAAATCCAATCCCATAACTTGCAACTGGCATGCTGAACAGACTTGCTGAAAACATGAGTATGGTGAGTACAAAGGTTGAAACATTGAGGAAACGCCACGATTTACGGTAAGCAATCACCAGCAGCCCTGCATTCAGGATCACCAGGTAAATAAATAAACCGTGATAATTGGCGTGCCCGGTGCTCACCATTAATGGACTGGTTAAACCGCCCACTAATGCAATAACAGCCACTTCCTGCCGATCGTAGAGCAGCGAAAGGGCGACGGCAAAACAGGTTATTCCAATCAGGATAATAAAGGATGTGGTTTGATTAAACAGCTGAAACTGGTGAAAGGCGAGCGTAATGGTAAAGTATAAAACAGCGATCCCTCCGCCAACTAAAACAGAGCTGAATGCTTTGTAAGAATTACGGAGCCAGTGGGCGATGCCGATTAAGATCCCTCCACAAAGTACGCCAATACCAACGCGGCCTACCGGACCGATCCAGTTGCTGTCAATAGCAAATTTCACAAAGTAACCGATAGCGAGTACCAGTATGGCAATCCCGATTTTGTTGATTAAATTCTCTCCAATGAATTTCTCCAGATCTGGGTGTTTTTCAAAGAAGGAAAGCTCCGGTTCTGCAGGTTCGCGGTGAATAGTTTGCTGAATTGACTGAGGGGCATTTTCTTCGGCTAAAAGTTCAAAAACATTAACCTGTGTATCGTCAATAACTTCTGGTCTTGTCGTTTCTTCTGGAACAATTGCTTCCGTAGATTCTTCTTTAACGGGCTCAGGGATGGAGTCGCGTACAGGATCAGGGTTAAGATCTTTCGTAGTTTTATAGGGTGGCGGAACAAATGGAATTGCTGGTGCCTGAAATTGCGTTGTCCCCCAGTCTACCGGCCGCATTTCTTGTGGTTCTGGCTCTGCGGCTGTATTTTCTGGTGGAACATAACCGGGTCTGCTTTGCTTTAACAGCTCCTGAAATTCAAAAATCCGGTATTCAAGCCGCCCGACTCTATCGTTCAGACTGCTTTTAGTGGTGGCAATCATTATAATGATAACAACCAGTAAGATGATGTAAAGAAACTCCATGAATGATGCGTTTGTTGATAAAGATAATTTTAATTTCTGTTCGCAGGCATAAACAACGCGTAATCAGCAGAGAAATAAGTGATTGTTAAAGTTTAGTTACTATAAAAGCATGAACTATGTTCCTATAAAATACCTAAGTTTAGAAGTAAATTATTAAATAATGGAGAGTCCGGATACCTACTATGCCAGTCTATTTCAGTTGTTCAATTCCATTCACTTAATCAGCGGGGAATTTAAAGAAGCTATAATCAGTAATAGTGAAGTCATTCCTGTAAAAAAGAAAACAATATTACTTGAAGCAGGAAACCGGAGCAACAGGATTTATTTTGTTGCGAAGGGAATGGCGCGGGTATATTACCTGGATAAAGAAGGGAAAGAAACGACCACCTGGATTTTAGTGGAGAATGAATTGCTAATTTCCGTTTTTAGCTTTTTTACCGGACAACCAAGTTTTGAATATATAGAAACATTAGAAGATTGTATTCTTATCGAATTACAAAGAGAAAAAGTTGATCAATTGTATGAGCGATTTATGGAGTTCAATTTTATTGGCCGTAAGCTTACGGAGCACTATTATATCCGCAATGAAATACAAGCTAATAATCTCAGGATGTTAAGTGCAAAACAACGTTATGAGCAATTGATAACCCATCACCCAACTCTAATCAATAGAGTACCACTCGGGTATATAGCGTCTTATTTAGGTATATCACAAGAAACATTAAGCCGGATCAGAAAGTAAAGCTGATTTTTTGATAAATGTCAAAAATATATCAGGCATGACATTTTAGTTTTACTAAGTAATTAAAACTAAGATATGCCATGAAATTACAATCATTTACTTTTCGCCTCTTAATGTTTATGCTTCTTTGCACAGCATTGAATGCTTGTAAAAAAGAGCTCCCGGTATCGGTTGAAGCTCAACCAACTTCAGAGATAACTGTTCAGGATGCCAGGTCCTGGTTAAAGGACAACAAGCCTGATCTGAACTTGGGCAGTAACTGGAATAATCCTGTTATGCTCGATGTCAAAAATGGAAATAAAATATTAAAGGTTCGTCTGAACGAAACGTTGTATCAAAAGAAAACCTGGGTGTTAAGAGATGTCTTATTTCAAAGAGACTCCTTAGGGAAAATTCAGGCTGTGGGATACAAAATTTTTGTTGACACTTCCTACTTCACTAATAAAAGGGGAGCAAATCAACCTTTAGCAGATAAACGATCTTATATCAATGATGCAGATTTTACGGGTAAAGTTGTGGTTTACACATTAGATAATCAGGCTATAGCGGGATGGAAATATTTTGATGGAAAGGTTCAATCGAACTTAGTACTTAACGTTAATAGATCTGGACAGGGAGCAGTGGCAATTAAACATCCAGACGCAGAGCCAATATGTGAGGGAGGAGGCTTGGATGATGTGGTAACTTGTAATCCTACTGGTGGCGATGAGCCGGTTCCATTTGATGGTGGTCAAAACGGTCACCCTTTAAACGAAGTACCAATTGTTTCAACACCTGTTGTTCCTGCATGGACTTATTTACCGACTAATCCAGCAATTAATACTCCTCCTGGGTCAATTCCTGTGGGTAACCCATCATCAGGTGGAGGGAATAGTGGCGGTAACGGATCACCTCAAATATCTAATAGCGACATTGCAAACTCTATTCTCGTAAATGATGGAAAACCTAAAATTAGTGACATCAAAAAATACACTAAATGTTTTAATGACGGAAAAGTGGCCAAGAGTTTTACAATGACCATTTATGTTGATCAGCCAGTTGCAGGACAAGCCAATTGGGCGAGAATAACAATGCCCCAGCCAGGTGTCTCTACTAATAATCCATATGGATTACCTACAGGAATAAATTGGACGACTCCCGGAGGAAAAACTTTTGATGTAGGACATACCTTTGTTTGTTTTGAGAAAAACAATACAGACGGTACGAGTGTGAGACAAACGTTAGGATTTTATCCTGCTGGTGGTTCTCCTTATGATAGTGGTGCTATAAAAGATGATAGTGGTCATGATTATGACGTAAGTTTAAAAATCAATGTGACGTTAGACAAATTTAACTCCGCATTAAGTAAAGTTGAAAGTGATTTCAACAATGCACAATATAATCTTACTCCCAGACCAGGTTTTATTGAGTACAATTGTAGTGATGCGGCTATAAGCTGGATGAATGCAGCAGGAGCAGGTTTGTCAACATCAGGTACATACCCTTTTACTTGTACTCCCGGAGAATTTGGTCAGGCACTACGAAGTAAAAATGGCGCAACTCAAGATACTGGTTCTTCTATTATCGGTAAAGGTCCTTGCAATTAATTATATGGATTTAGTGAAAAATTGAATCATTAACTTCTCATTTACCATAAACAACTTATTTAATATAAAAATCTAATGAAAAAATTAATCTTTTTCCTAATCCTAATGAGTTTAAGTAGTCTATTTATGGGAATCTCTATAAATGGAGTAATGGGACATATCTATGATTTTGAATTTATTGGGTTTCCAAGATCAGAATTGACTTCCTCAACAAAACATTATCTTCTTATTATTTTATGGCTAATAGCCATTATAAGTCATATTTTCATATTCATGTTGCCTATTTTAATTAAGAAGCCATATTTTACTAAGGCTTTAATCTTTGCACCATTGACCTATTTCGCATTGATGGGAATTATAAATCCTGTCTACAGCCTCTTATTGGTTCCAGCATTAATCATCTGGTTAATATGTCTTTGGATCAATAAAAATTTGAATACGCAGAAGGCTCATCTTATTTGAAAAAATTTTTCTGATACTTAAATTTTACTTTCAACAGTTACGGTTGCAAGATTATTTTAGTGGCAAGGTATAGAGGGAAAAATGCTACACTTTGTCACTAAATTCAGATATGATGTAAAAAGATATTGTTAACCACCAGCAATTAGAACATAGTCTTTTATGGATAGATTTATTAATCAAAGAATATGATCAAACTATTTAGCTGGCAAACTACAATTGTTTACCCTATTAACAGCGATTTCATTTTTATTGATAACCCAGTTATACGCATTTGGCTCAGTGCTGAATGGTCAGTTTAAAGAATCCAGTGATATTGACCTGATCGTGAGTTTTGATAAGGCTAAAATTGATGATTACGCCAGTAACTATTACAAACTGAAATTTTCTCTGGAAGACGCTTTTAAGCGACCTGTCGATTTATTAGAGGAAAAGGCTTTAAAAAATCCTTATTTCAAGAAAATTGCAGAAAAATAAAGGCAACTGTTATATAGGTGAGAGCGTATAAACAAAGTCTTTAGAATTTCTCTAAAGGCTTTGTAATTTTGTTTAAACTCTTAAACCTGCTCCAGTTTATCTGCAAGCACCTCAGAAATTTTCCTGTACGAATCAAAAGTCCATCCGCCAACATGTGGGGTCAGGATAACCTTCTCAGATTCCTTCAGTTCAGTAAACCAGTCTTGTTCTGCCAATGCCGGGAACTTTTCAACTTCCAGTACATCCAGCCCTGCGCCTAATATCTTACCAGATTTAATCGCTGCCAATACCGCTTTCGTATTCACAATCTCACCTCTGGCCGTATTAATGAAAAATATGTTCTTTTTGAAATGGTACAAATATTCCTCATCCACCATTTGCCTGGTTTCCGAAGTCAGCGGAATATGTAAACTCAGCACATCACTATGTTTAACAATTTCTTCCATGCTGCATTCCTGCGCATAAGCATCAGAAAAGCCCGTTTTATACTTATCATAAGCAAGCACCTTCACCTCAAAACCCGAAAGCTTCCTGGCCATACTGCTCCCCATAAAACCATAACCGATAATCCCGACAGTTTTGCCTTTCAGCTCCCATCCACGGTTACCTTCACGATCCCAGATTCCGTTTCTGATCTCCAGATCAGCCTTGCGGTGCGTATTGATCAGAGAAAGCAACATCCCCATCGCATGCTCCCCTACTGCATCCCTGTTCCCTTCCGGTGCATTCAGCAACTTAATATTTTTCTCCTTCGCATAAGCCTCGTCGATATTATCCAACCCTGCCCCCGCTCTGGCTACAAATTTAAGCCCCGGTGCAGCTTCCATCAGCTCCCTGTCTATCTTAAACTTCGTCCGTACTGCAATACCGTCATATTCTGAAATCACCGCCAGCGTTTCTGCCCTGGTGATTAAAGGACGATCGTCTACTTCATAACCTAATTGTTCTGCCCTGCTTTTGAATACAGGATGTAAATCATCAACAATTAAAATTTTACCGTTCATCTGTCTTATAATTATAACGCCAGCTTAGTAACCAGCTGCGTAAGGGTAATAAAATCTTCTACGCTCAATTGCTCTGCTCTTTTTTCAAAATAGATGTTGTCATCCATTTTAGCCTTAGGCAATACGCCTGACAAAGCATTTCTTAACGTTTTTCTACGCTGATTAAATCCGGCTTTAACCACAATCCAGAATAATTTCTCATCGCAATCTAAAGTCACTCTCTCGTTTCTGCTCAAACGGATTACACCCGAGTTTACTTTAGGAGGTGGATTAAAAGTTCCTGGTTTTACAGAAAATAAATAATCAATATTATAATAAGCCTGGATCAGCACACTTAGAATCCCGTAATCTTTAGTCCCGCTTTTAGAAGCACAACGTTCTGCTACCTCTTTCTGGAACATCCCTACCATTTCCACTACATTTTCTCTATGTTCAAGCACCTTAAATAAGATCTGTGAAGAAATATTATACGGGAAATTACCTATGATGGCGTATTTACCGGAAAATACTTTTTTCAGGTCCATTTTCAAAAAATCCCCGTTAATTAACCTTTCGCCCATTTGCGGGTACTTATCCTTTAAAAAATTATAAGATTCCACATCAATATCGATCATAAAGGTTTCCAGGTCTTCTCTTTCCAGCAGAATGTCCGAAAGGATACCCATACCCGGCCCTACTTCAAGCACCTGACTGTATTGATCGGTATGGACAAGACCGTCTACAATTTTAGCTGCTATTTTTTTATCGGTCAAAAAATGTTGCCCTAAATGTTTTTTCGCCCTTACCAAACTCATATGATTGCTGTTATAATTTATTAATCGAAAGAAGCCGAAACTTCTAAAAGGTGCAAAATAACTAAAGTTTACGAGTTCAGCCTAATTATTAGCAATGAAGCGTTAGCTAAAAACAACTAATCAACATAGCCAGTTACCTTGCCATTCAGCCTTTATTCAACTACTCATCCATAATTACCTGCGCCTACAGCCCGAATAGCTATAATTACCCATTCTAAACAGATCGCCCTTAAAAACAGCACGTTTTCTAATGAATTTCTGTATTTTGCGCAAATTTTCATTTGAGCATGAGCAATAAAATCAAAATAGGTATCAGTATAGGTGATGTAAACGGGATAGGTTTAGAAGTGATTCTGAAAACTTTAGCCAATAACAGTATCCTGGATTACTGCACCCCTATCGTTTATGGACATACAAAAGTAGCCTCTTACCATAGAAAAGCACTGGGTTTAGGTGATTTCAGTTTCAATGTGATCAATGACGCTGAAGCCGCTAATCCTAAAAAAGCAAATATGATCAACTGCTGGGAAGAGGATGTAAAGATCGAACTCGGTGTAGCCAATGAAATTGGTGGAAAATATGCCTTGTTATCTTTAGAAAGAGCAACAGAAGACCTGATCAAAGGAAATATTGACGCTTTAGTCACTGCCCCGATCAATAAACATACCATACAAGCAGAGAATTTTAAATTCCCTGGTCATACAGAATACCTGCAGGAACGTACCGGCAGCCCTGATGTACTGATGTTTTTATTGAGTGAAGATGTTCGCGTAGGGGTAGTTACAGGTCATATTCCTGTTTCTAAAGTTGCAGAAAGTATCACGAAAGAAAGTATTGTTAAAAAACTTTTGCTGATCAATAAGAGCCTGAAAAGAGATTTCTGGATTGAGAAACCAAGAATTGCCGTATTAGGGTTAAATCCTCATGCTGGTGACAATGGTTTGCTTGGCAGTGAAGAACAGGATATTATTATGCCTGCGATTCAGGAAGCGTTTGATTCAGGTGTAATTTGCTTTGGCCCTTATCCTGCGGATGGATTTTTTGGCAAAGGTGCTTATAAACAATTCGATGCGGTACTGGCGATGTATCATGACCAGGGCTTAATCCCTTTCAAAACCATCGCTTTCGGAACTGGCGTAAACTTTACTGCAGGAATGAAATATGTACGTACCTCTCCTGATCATGGTACAGGGTTCGATATTGCCGGAAAAGACCTGGCAGATCCGTCTTCTTTTATAGAAGCACTTTTTGCTGCGACACACATTGTAAAACACAGACGTGAACAGGACGAACTGTTAAGCAACCAGTTAAGAAGCGGCGGAAAAATTATAGAAACTGCGGCAGATGTGAAGGATGATGCAAATTAACGACAATAATATTTCTAAAACATTTCAGAAGTATCAAATTAATTCATACATTTGCGGGCTAAAATTTTGTTACAATTGAAACCTTTAAAACAATTTTCGATCCCGTTTACTGGCTTAAAAATTGGCAAGCATCAATTTGATTTTGAGATTGATAACAGCTTTTTTGACGCATTTGAATACTCTTTGGTAAAAAAGGGGGATTTAAAAGTTACGGTAGAATTGGATAAACAGGAGACAATGCTGATTTTGAAAATTCGCATTGCCGGAACAATAAAGCTTGATTGTGATAAATGTTTAGCTGAATTTGATGCCCCTCTGGATATTTCAGAAAGGCAGATTGTAAAATTCGCTGAAGATGAACTGGAGAGTGATGATTTAGAAATCATCGTATTGAATAAAAAAGAAAGTAGCATTGATATTGCAGAGATTCTTTATGAATTTATCACAGTATCAGTACCCTATATAAAAATTTGTGAGCAGAACGGCAATGGTGCCAAATGCGACAAAGAGATGATTGAAAGACTGGAAAGTCTGGCTAATCCTTCTCAACAAGAAGAAAATACAACAAGTGCTGACCCGCGTTGGGAAGCATTAAAAAAATTAAAATAATAATTAAATAAATCAGCAATGGCACATCCAAAACGCAAGATCTCTAAAAGTAGAAGAGATAAAAGAAGAACACACTATAAAGCGGTAGCTCCTTCTTTATCTACTTGTCAAACTACAGGTGCAATCCACATTCCTCACCATGCATACAATGTTGACGGGAATTTGTACTACAACGGTAAACTGGTTATTGAAAACACCTCTATAGGTTAATTTTTCGGAGAAATTGTTTGTGTTTTCAGCTTCATTAAGTTTAACTTAGGCGCTTGAAAAAAAAGGCAATAATGCTTTATTCACAAACTGATTTTTTACTATGAAAATAGGTCTCGATATAATGGGCGGAGACTATGCTCCCAAAGCAAACGTTTTGGGAGCAATAGCTGCTCATGAATTACTAGCGCCAAATGAGCATTTAGTGCTAATCGGCGATACTCAGCAAATTAAGCCTTTGCTCGCTGACAGCGGGTTCAATCCCGATCACTTTGAATATGTTCATACCGAAGAGGTAATTGGTATGGGCGAACATCCCACAAGAGCAATTGCTCAAAAACCAAACTCAAGTATTTCTCTGGGTTTCTCTATGTTAAAAAAAGGAGAAATCGACGCATTTGTCGGCGCAGGTAACTCTGGCGCGATGATGGTTGGTGCTGTTTTTAGTGTAAAAACTGTTCCTGGCATTATCAGACCTTGTCTGTGCACGATCGTACCCAAACTTGACGGAGGAAGAGGTTTAATGCTGGACGTTGGCGCGAATGCTGACTGTAAGCCTGATACTCTGCTCCAATTCGGCGTTCTGGGTAGTTTATATGCTGAAAATGTGATGCAGATAAACACTCCTAAAGTCGGCCTGATCAATATTGGCGAAGAAGATGAAAAAGGAAATATGCTGAGTCTGGCCACTTTTCCACTGATGAAAGAATGTAACCTCTTTAATTTTATTGGAAATATTGAGGGACGTGATTTATTCAATGAAAAAGCAGATGTAATTGTATGTGACGGGTTTACCGGAAACATTATGCTTAAATTGGCTGAATCGTTTTACATAATGACTATCAAGAAAGGACTTAAAGATGAGTTCTTCGACAGGTTTAATTATGAAAATTACGGTGGAAGTCCGGTTCTTGGAGTAAATGCACCTGTGATCATAGGTCATGGAATCTCCTCGCCTACCGCTGTAAAAAACATGATCTTTCAAGCGAGAGACATGATTACTACAGGTCTGGTTGGAAAAATACAAGATGCATTTAAATAAAATCTGACAACAAATGAGTAAAATTCACGCTGCTATTACTGCGGTTCAAGGTTATGTTCCTGATTATATCCTTTCTAATAAAGAGTTAGAGACGATAGTTGATACAACAGATGAATGGATAACCTCACGAACGGGTATAAAAGAGCGAAGAATATTAAAAGGTGAAGGATTAGGTACCTCCGACATGGCCGTTCACGCGGTTAATGGACTTTTAAAGAAAAGAGGTATTACTGCAGAAGAAATCGACCTGATTATCTTTTGCACCACAACTCCCGACATGCCTTTCCCAGCCACTGCAAATATTTTAGCTGATAAAATCGGCGCAAAAAACGCATGGGGTTTTGATTTACAGGCTGCCTGTTCTGGATTTATCTATGGGATTTCTACTGCTTCGCAATTTATCCAGTCTGGAAAACATCAAAAGGTTTTGGTAGTGGGCGGCGACAAAATGTCGTCTATCATTGATTATACGGACAGAACAACCTGCATCATTTTTGGTGATGGCTGTGGTGCTGTATTATTGGAACCTAATGATGAAGGTAATGGGATCATTGATTCTGTTTTAAAATCGGACGGTGCCGGAAGACAATTCCTGCATCAGAAAGCGGGTGGATCTGTTAAACCAGCTTCACACGAAACGATTGACCAGAGAGAACATTTTGTTTACCAGGAAGGAAAAGCTGTCTTTAAATTTGCAGTAACCAATATGGCAGATGTAGCGGCAGAA
Organism: Pedobacter cryoconitis; assembly: GCF_003259615.1. Classification (GTDB taxonomy): domain Bacteria; phylum Bacteroidota; class Bacteroidia; order Sphingobacteriales; family Sphingobacteriaceae; genus Pedobacter; species Pedobacter cryoconitis. The sequence continues at coordinate 140,761 of NZ_QLLR01000004.1, forward strand.
ATCATGGAACGTAACCAGCTGAATGCTGAAGATGTGAAATGGTTAGTCCCGCACCAGGCGAATAAAAGAATTATTGATGCCACGGCTTCAAGAATGGGCATAGGGGCTGAAAAAGTAATGATCAATATAGAACGTTACGGCAATACCACCAATGGAACCATCCCGCTTTGTTTGTGGGAATGGGAAGACAAACTAAAAAAAGGAGACAATATTATTCTTGCTGCTTTTGGGGGTGGATTTACCTGGGGATCAGTATATATAAAGTGGGCTTACTAAATTTTATTACAAATAAAAATATTAACTTTGAGTCTTTAAAAGACCAATATCTTTTCAACAAAATACCTAAAAATGGATATCAAACAAATTCAGGAACTCATTAAATTTGTTTCTCGTTCGGGCGTCAATGAAGTTGCAATAGAACAAAAGGACTTCAAAATTACTATCAAAACTAACCAGGCCCCAACAGTTATTACGACGACAGTTCCTGCTCAGGCAGTAGCACCTCAGGTGTTACCTTCTGCTCCGGCGGTACAACCTGTTGCTGTAACAGCGAACAACGCATCTGCTGCTGCAGAAGCTGATGATTCTAAATATATTACTGTAAAATCTCCAATGATCGGAACTTTCTACCGTTCGTCGAGCCCTGACAAACCTTCATTCGCAAATGTTGGTGATGAAATCGCTCCGGGTAAAGTTATCTGTATCATTGAGGCAATGAAATTATTCAACGAAATTGAAAGTGAAGTTTCTGGAAGAATCGTTAAAGTATTGGTTGATAACTCATCACCTGTAGAATACGACCAACCATTATTTTTAGTAGAACCTATGTAATATTTGCTTCTGGCAAATTATCATCTTATCAATTATATGTTTAAAAAAATACTAATTGCCAACAGGGGCGAAATTGCGTTGCGTATTATTCGTACCTGTAAGGAAATGGGCATTAAAACTGTGGCAGTTTATTCAACTGCTGACAGGGAAAGTCTCCATGTTCGTTTCGCGGATGAAGCTGTTTGTATAGGCCCGCCTCCGAGTAAAGATTCTTACTTAAGTATCCCTAATATTATCTCAGCTGCTGAATTAACCAATGCAGATGCGATTCATCCAGGCTACGGCTTTTTATCTGAGAACGCTAAGTTCTCTTCTGTTTGCAGAGACTACGGAATTAAGTTCATTGGTGCTACACCTGAGCAGATCAATTCTATGGGAGATAAAGCTTCCGCTAAAGAAACGATGAAAAAAGCGGGTGTACCTACTATCCCTGGTTCTCAGGGTTTGCTGGAAAGCGTAAAAGAAGGTATTGTCTTAGCGAATGAAATCGGTTACCCTGTAATTCTGAAAGCAACTGCCGGTGGTGGTGGCCGTGGAATGCGTGTGGTATGGAAAGATGAAGACTTCGAAAATGCGTGGGACAGTGCGAGACAGGAATCTGGTGCTGCTTTTGGAAATGATGGTTTATATTTAGAAAAATATATCGAAGATCCACGCCACATTGAAATCCAGATTATTGGTGATCAATATGGTAAAGCTTGTCACTTATCTGAGCGTGACTGTTCTATTCAGCGTCGTCACCAGAAATTGGTTGAAGAAGCTCCGTCTCCTTTCATGACTCCGGAATTGAGAGAACGTATGGGTGAGGCTGCAATTAAAGGGGCTACTGCTGTCTCTTATGAAGGTGCCGGAACAATCGAATTCTTAGTTGACAAACACCGTAACTTCTACTTCATGGAAATGAATACACGTATCCAGGTAGAGCATCCTGTTACAGAAGAAGTCATCAACTATGATTTAATTAAAGAACAGATTAAGGTAGCTTCTGGCGTTCCTATTTCTGGTAAAAACTATCTTCCGAACATGCACGCTATTGAATGCAGGATCAATGCGGAAGATCCGTTTAATAACTTCAGACCTTGTCCTGGAAAAATCACTAATTTCCATTCTCCGGGCGGACATGGGGTGAGGGTTGACACGCATGTTTATGCAGGTTATCAGATTCCTTCTAACTATGATTCGATGATCGCTAAACTGATCTGTGTTGCACAAACACGTGAAGAAGCAATCAGTACCATGGAGCGTGCTTTAAGTGAGTTTGTAATTGAGGGTGTAAAAACTACCATTCCTTTCCACTTGCAATTGATGAAAGATCCGAACTTCAGAGCAGGAAATTTCACCACTAAGTTCATGGAAACATTTGTTTTTTCTGAATAAATCCGAATAAAGACATCTAATTATTATATTTAAAACGTAAATACCATTCTAATAAAATAGAATGGTATTTTTGTTTTACAAATAACGTACATGAGTGATAATAAAGCGCAGGACCTTATAGGGGCCATTAAGAATAAAGGAAAGAATCTGGAGTCTGAAATGTCTTTCTTTGACCATATTGATGTATTAAGAAAACACTTGCTCAGGGCATTATTGGCGATCGTAATTTTTACTGGTTTAGCCTTTTGGTATTACGATTTCCTGTTTAACACGATTATAATGGGCCCTAAGAGTGCCAATTTCTGGACTTACCGGATGATGTGTAAGCTGGTACAGGTTTTCCCTTCACTGGGATCAGACTTTTGTATTACCGATATTAAGGGTAAAATTATCAACACGGAAATGGCGGGCCAGTTCACGTTACAGATTAATTCCTGTATCATGACGGGTATCGTTTTTGGGATTCCGTATATTCTTTTTGAACTCTGGTTATTCATCAAACCTGCCCTTCATGAGAAAGAAAGGAAGGCTGCAAGGGGATTTGTCTTCTTTGCCTCTGTATTATTTCTGATAGGTGTTTTATTCGGTTACTACATCATCTGTCCATTATCAATTAACTTCCTGACGAATTTCTCAGTGAGCCCGATGATCGAAAATACGTTCACTATTGATTCGTATTTATCCTCTGTCTCTACTTTAACAATTGGTACAGGTATTATATTTGAATTACCTGTTGTCATTTATATCCTCTCTATATTCGGTATCATGACCCCTGCATTTATGCGGGCCAGCCGGAGATATGCAATTGTAATCATCCTGATCATTGCGGCAGTAGTTACCCCTACTCCAGATATGATGACGATGCTTGTTGTAGCTTTCCCGCTATTCATTTTATATGAGTTGAGTATATTCATTTCTGCAAAAATTGAACGCAGAAAGAACAAAGAACTTTACGGTACAACTAAAGGTAACAACGCTTAAAAACATGTCCGCAAAACAAAAAATCGCCATTGGTGCTGACCACGCTGGTTTCGCTTACAAAGAGTTATTACGTGACTTTCTAAAGGATTTCCAGGTGCAGGATTTCGGGGCTTATAACGCCGGCTCTGTAGACTATCCTGATTTTGCACATCCTGTAGCTTCGGCTGTAGAAAGCGGGGAATTTCCTTTTGGGATCCTGATCTGCGGAAGTGCCAACGGAATTGCGATTGCTGCCAACAAACACCAGGGGATCAGAGCTGCGATTTGCTGGGAAAATGAAATAGCTTCCTTAGTGAGGCAGCATAACGATGCGAATATCATTTGTATCCCTGCAAGATTTGTCTCAGAAGAACTGGCTAAAGAAATGGTCATGACCTTTCTGAATACAGCATTTGAAGGCGGCAGACATGCTGCACGTGTGGCTAAAATATCCTGCTAACTGCAAGGCTTAGCTTCCTCAACAATTGGCCCGTCATGCTGTAGTATGACGGGCCAATTCTGCTTCCGGCTATGCTGTAACATAATAGTGACTCCCTGAAAAATCGGCGGAGTATCCCTAAAAGGGATAGTTAATTTCCTATATTAAGACCCTTTAAAGGTTAAAGTAATTCATCCGGAAAAATAAGAAAACAGCATAAAATTAAATAATGAACAAACACATTTTAAGTATAAGCGCGGCTTTATTGCTTTGCTTAGGTGCATGTGCACAAAGTCAAACCCCTGCTCCGAACCAAACAGCGGTAAAGTTTAGTGCAAGCATCAATAAGGCAAATGCTTACAAACATCTTTCTGTCCTTGCATCTGATGAATACGAAGGCAGGGAAACTGGTAAAAAGGGTGCCTGGATGGCAGCGGATTATATCAAAAACTATTTCAACAGTATTGGCTTAAAGGGCCCTGTTCAGGGTGATTATTTTCAGCCGATAGACATGGTCACTTATCAGCTGGGTCAGCCTGCTTTTACGATTGGCGGCCAGGCTAAAGTATACAACCGGGACTTCGTTGTTCCTGCGTCGAATGTATCGCTGGAAGGCTTTACTTTCAACACGAAAGAGGTTATTTTTGCTGGTTACGGCCTGGATACTGACGGTTACAATGACTATAAGAACATTGATGTTACTGGTAAAGTGATCCTGATCTTTGCTTCCGGCAATCCGTCGCAAAAAACAGAAGCTACTCCGGCCGACCGTGCTGCAAGAAGAAAAGCAGTGGCGGCGAAAAGAGAAAAGGTTCAATACCTGGCCAACCATAAAGCATTGGCAGTAATTCAAATAGATCCTTCACTGGATAGCTTAAATGAAGAAACAAAATTGACGTTTGCAGGTTCAGGACAGCTTACTTTGAAAAGTGAAGAGAATACGGCAAGGATGGCAAAGATGAAAAATTTTCCTACCATTAATATCAATACAGCGACTGCAAATGAACTTTTAAAGGCGGCAGGTACTACTGTGGAAGCTTTACAGCAAAAGATCAGTGCGACAGGCAAGCCGGCTTCACAGGTTATTAAAATTGAGTTATCGGGCAGTGCTAAAAAGGAAGAAGTAAAAGTAAGAGCTGAAAACGTTCTGGGTTTTCTGGAAGGATCAGATCCTGTGTTAAAGAAGGAAATTCTGGTGATCACTGGTCACTATGATCACATCGGTTTAACGACTTCGGGCACGGATAAAGTGAACAATGGTGCGGATGATGATGGTTCCGGAACTACAGGTGTATTATTGATTGCTGATGCTTTTACTAAAGCTAAAGCAGCCGGTAAAGGGCCTAAAAGAAGTATCCTGTTTATGACCGTAGTTGGAGAAGAAAAAGGGTTGTTAGGGTCTGAATGGTACTCTGAACACCCGGTATTGCCTTTAGAGAATACCATTACCAACTTAAATATTGATATGATTGGCCGTGTTGACAAAGAACATGAGAACAAGGAAGATTATATCTATATCATTGGTTCTGATATGTTAAGTTCTGAGCTGAATGCTGCCGGAATTAATGCAAATGAACAATACTTGAAAATGAACCTGGACATGAAATACAATAACAGAACTGATCCAAACCAGTTTTATTACCGTTCTGATCATTATAATTTCGCTAAACATGGTATCCCGGTCATCTTTTATTTTAACGGGGTGCATGAAGATTACCATCAGCCGGGCGATGAAGTGAGCAAGATCAAGTTTGACTTACTGGCGCGGCGTGCACAATTAGTCTATTATACGGCCTGGGACCTGGCAAACCGCCCTACCCGGCCTGCAGTAGATAAGAATGAAGACGGTACACCAAAGAAATAATTTTAAAAACCTGCATAACCTGCAGGTTTTTTCGTTTTATTAAGAGCTTGTTAATTTTAGCCCCTAAATTTAAACAGGCTCTCAAACATTTATTTATATTTGAACATGACGAAGATTGCGGAAGAGTTTTTGGTGAAGGCAGATGAGAAGGCATTTGATGTAGATCATCGTAACACAATCAACCACAACATAGGAAAGTACAATGATGCGGTTGCAAGGGGTTTAACGAAGTTTGAGAATTTAGAAAACTCAAAAAAGAAGGCGCATGTCATCAAGTGGAGAGTGATGGAAAACCTGGACAAGTTCTTACCGGAATTTGAAGCCAATTTCCAGCGCCGTGGCGGAAAAGTAATCTGGGCAAACGACGCAGAAGAAGCACAAAAAGAAATATTAAATATAATTCATAAAAGTGGTGGAAAATCGGTTATTAAATCGAAATCCATGACTACTGAAGAAATTCATCTGAATGATTTCCTGGAAAAGAACGGGATCTCTTCCTTAGAAAGCGACCTGGGCGAGTTTATCGTGCAGTTGTTAGGGCAGGCACCTTACCATATTGTAACCCCTGCCATGCACCTGACCAAGGAGGACATTGCGAAATTATTTCATGAGAAATTCGGTACTCCGATAGACTTCACCCCTGAACAGCTAACCCAAAAAGCAAGGGAACTTTTAAGGGAGAAATATCTGAGTGCAGATATAGGGATTACGGGCGGAAATTTCCTGATTGCAGATACAGGCAGCGTTGCGCTAACTGAAAACGAAGGAAATGCGCGTTTAAGTACCACCTTCCCAAAAATACATATTGCGATTGTCGGAATTGAGAAAATCATTCCTTCGATGGCAGATCTTGACCTTTTCTGGCCTTTATTGTCCAGTCATGGAACAGGTCAGAATTTAACGGTTTACAACTCTATTTTAAGCGGGCCAAGACAGGCGCATGAAACGGACGGCCCGGAAGAAATGTATGTGATCCTACTGGATAACGGACGTACAAACCTGCTGGCACAAAAAGAGCAGCGCCAGGCTTTATATTGTATCCGCTGCGGCGCTTGTCTGAATGCCTGCCCTGTTTATAAAAACATAGGTGGTCATACTTACAATACGACTTACAGCGGCCCTATTGGCTCTATTATTACGCCGCATTTACAGGGGATGAAAGATTTCAAGCACCTGAGTTATGCGTCAAGCCTTTGCGGTAAATGTTCTGAAGTTTGCCCGGTAAAGATTGATATTCATAAAATGCTGCTGCTGAACAGAAGGGACGCAGTTGAACAGCATCAAAACACAAAAACTGAAGATATTGGCTGGAAGATCTGGAATTCGGGCATGTCCACAAGAACAAAAATGGACTTGTTTGGCGGAAAGATCAAGAATTTTTTCATGAAGCTGATCTTCAAAAAAATGTGGGGCAAGTACCGTGCTATGCCGGAGGTGGCCCCAAAATCCTTCGCCAGACAGTGGGAAGAAAAATCAAAAAATAAACCGCAAACCTAACCTATATGCAATTCGACCGGAAAGAAAAAGACGATGAAACTTTGTTGTCGCTTTATAAGCGTCTGCTTTATCCCAGAATGGTCGAAGAAAAAATGCTGATCCTGCTTAGACAGGGACAAATAGGTAAATGGTTTTCTGGCATAGGTCAGGAAGCCATCGCAGTGGGCGCTGCTTTAGCGATGAATGCGGAAGAATATATCCTGCCGATGCACAGGAACCTGGGTGTCTTTACTTCCAGAGACATTCCGCTGCGTAATTTAATGGCGCAGTGGCAGGGAAAAATGACGGGTTTTACCAAAGGCAGGGACCGGTCTTTTCACTTCGGCACACAGGAATTTAAAATTATTGGGATGATTTCTCACCTTGGCCCGCAACTGGCTTTGGCTGACGGAATTGCCCTGGCCGATCTGATTGCCGGAAAAAAACAGGCTACCCTTGTTTTTACAGGAGAAGGCGCAACCAGTGAGGGTGATTTTCATGAAGCGGTCAACGTGGCTTCAGTATGGAATTTACCAGTCATCTTTCTGGTTGAGAACAATGGTTACGGCCTCTCTACCCCTATCAATGAGCAGTTCAATTGTAATGACATCGTAGACAAGGCTATTGGTTATGGTATTGAAGGCATTCAGATTGATGGAAATAATGTGCTGGAGGTTTTTGATGCGATTACTGAGATTACAAAAAATATCCGTGCCAATCCGCGGCCAGTTTTACTGGAATGCCTCACTTTCAGAATGAGGGGCCATGAAGAAGCTTCGGGTACAAAATATGTTCCGCCTCATTTGTTTGAACAGTGGGCGGAGAAAGATCCGGTTAAGAATTTCGAGCACTATCTTTTTGAACAGCGCATCTTAACGGATGAACTGCTTCAGGAAATTAAAGCAGGTTTTAAAACGGAACTGGATCAGGAAATTGAGCAGGCTTTTAAAGATGCTGACCCTGAGCCTTCTGCGGCCACAGAACTTACGGATATGTATTATCCTTACACACAACAGGTAGTCTCTCCTGCTGAACCTTCTACTGAAATCCGTTACCTGGATGCGATCAGCGATGGTCTGAGAATCGGTATGCAGCAACATCCCAACCTGGTGATTATGGGACAGGATATTGCTGAATACGGGGGAGCTTTTAAAATTACAGCAGGTTTCGTAGAAGAATTCGGTAAGGCCAGGGTCCGCAATACACCGATTTGTGAATCTGCCATTGTTGGTGCCGGGCTTGGTTTATCCATCAATGGTTATAAAGCGGTAGTAGAAATGCAGTTTGCTGATTTCGTAACCTGCGGCTTTAACCAGATCATCAATAACCTGGCGAAAACACATTACCGCTGGGGAGAAAAAGCAGATGTAGTGGTGCGGATGCCTACGGGCGCGGGAACTGGTGCAGGCCCTTTTCACTCTCAGAGTAACGAGGCCTGGTTTACCAAGACTCCGGGTCTTAAAATAGTGTATCCTGCTTTTCCTCACGATGCTAAAGGTTTATTGCTTGCAGCTATTGAAGATCCTAATCCTGTGATTTATTTTGAACATAAGCTTTTATACAGAAGTTTAAGCGGACTGGTTCCTGCTGGTCACTATACCATTGAAATTGGCAAGGCCAACTGGCTGAGAAAAGGACAGCAGTTCACGATCATTACTTATGGTCTGGGTGTCCACTGGTCGCTTTCTTATCTTTATGATCATCCTGAATTATCAGTGAACCTGATTGATTTGTGCAGTTTACAGCCCTGGGACAAGGAAACTGTTGCGGCGGCCGTAAAAGTTACAGGCCGGGTAATTATCCTTCATGAGGATACCTTAAGCAGTGGTTTTGGTGCTGAAATTGCCGCCTGGATTGGGGAACATTGTTTCTCTGCTTTAGATGCGCCTGTTATGCGCTGCGCAAGTCTGGATACTGCTATTCCGATGAGCAAAATGTTAGAGGATCAGTTTCTGGCTAAAAGCCGCCTGCATGAAACTGTTCAGAAATTGATGGCTTACTAAGGCCTTGGCACGATAATGGCCTGCTGATAACAAGACCATTACTTACCGGAGCGCGCTATGAAAACCATTTATCTACTTTGTTTAGGAGTATTACTGTTTACGCTTCCGGGTTGTCAATATTTTAAGTCAACACATCCGCAAGCTGGTTTACCTGAGGAAGGTACCACAAATATGACTGATAAATCCATCTTAAACTATAGTGCTGCAATTGACCGGACGCTGAAAGATTATAAGAAAGAATATAGCCTGATCTATTTATCGGGTGATTTATCTGTGTACGCAGAAAAGTACAGTGCGCATAACGATGGGATGTTATATAGAACTTATACCTCAAACGGGCCGATCAGCAATAATGTAAAAAGTTATTATTTCAAGAATGACAGCCTGATCCTGGTTAAAGAGCGGATTAAGCTTATGAATGAGGAAGGGAGCGTGTTTAAGGACGTGCGGACTTATATGCGGAACAACGTGATCTTTAAAATAGATAGCCGCACAGCAAGCTCCGCTGAGGCTTTACGCACTTTACCATATTTAGCTGTACAGGCCGTGGACAATAAGTTTCCTGAGGAGAATTACGCTTCGGATGTCAAGGGAATCAATGATGCGATTAACGGAACAGATAAGTTTGAAATGGTGTTTGATAATATTTCCACTTATCCCGATGCGCTTTATATCATGCTTAAGAGTAAGAGACAGCCGACTTATAAGTCCAGCATTTTAGTCAAAACTAAAGATGCTTATATCGATAGTTTACTGAATTTCCCTTCGTTATTTAAGGATGATCAATTAAATTTCAAATGGAAAATAGAGGATAATACGTCTATTTATGTACCTGTGGCAGATACAACGACTTCGGCTAAAGGACTAAATAAATAGATATTGCCGTTATCCAGGCATTCACATCTGAACCGTTTCCGGAGCTTCTCTCCTTTTTTAAACCTGCGGCCGTCTTTAATAGTGAATACTGCGTGCTGGGGGAGTTCTTCTAATCTGGAATGATCCAATGTGCCATCATACTTTTTAAGTGCCCTGGACAGGCTTAAGTCGGTACAGCTGGATGCGGAAGGGTTAGTCAAATAAGTACTGATTGCCTTTTGCAGATCTTCAGGAAAAACCTGCTGTTCCAGAAAAGGGGTCATCATCCTTTTGAAGTTGTGTTTCCATTCTCCGCCGTGTGGCTTCACCTTATTTTTATGATCGTTCCAGGTTAACAGGTGTGCAAATTCATGCACTGTAGTTACCAGAAAGGCATAACGGTTCAGGTTATTGTTGACAGAGATCTTATGTCCGAGTTCTTTAAAAGGATGCCTGTAATCACCGAGTTTGGTAGCCCTGCTTTTGGAGATCTTAAATTCACATTGAAAATAGTCGATCCATTTAGCAATTACGGGAGCCGCCTCGGGGGGCATATACTGTGCTAAAACATCAACTTTTTCCACAGCTCTAAGATAAAGAATTTACTTCAAAAACTGATAGGCGATTAAACTGGCTACATAGGCCATAGCGGTCATATATACGGTTTGAATCAGCGGCCATTTCCATGATTTCGTCTCGCGGTAAACAACTGCGACAGTACTCATACATTGCATGGCGAAGGCGTAAAACAGCATCAGAGAAAATCCCGTGGCAAAGGTAAAGATGGGCAGCCCGGTTTCCGGATTGGTCGCTTCTCTCATTTTGTCCCGTATCGTACCTGTGTTTTCTTCTCCGTTGTCAACGCTGTAAATCGTAGCCATGGTTCCTACAAAGGCTTCACGGGCGGCAAATGAGGTAATCAGTGCAATACCAATCTTCCAGTCAAAGCCTAAAGGTTTGATAACCGGCTCAATACTTCTGCCCAGAATTCCTGCGTAGGAATTTTCCAGCTTTTCAGCAGATTTATCTCTTTCCAGTGTACTGATCTGCACACTGTCTTTTTGCATTTCAATTTTAGCGTATTTCGTTTCTATCTGCTCGAATTTCTCTGACGGGCCGTAAGTTGCCATCACCCATAAAACTATGGATATGGCAATAATCACCTTACCTGCTTCAAATACGAAGGTTTTAGATTTCTCATACATGGTGAACAGTACGTTACTCCATCTTGGCATCCTGTAAACAGGCAGCTCCATAATAAAGTAAGACTTTTCTGTGGCCTTAATCATGAATTTCATCACGAAGGCTACGGTCACCGCAGCAATGATGCTGATCAGGTACATGCCCATCAGGGCTAATGCCTGCATGCTGATAAAGCCGAATAGTTTGGTATCCGGAATAATCAGGGAAATCAATAGGGTATAAACCGGAAGTCTTGCGGAGCAGCTGACCAATGGGGAAACCATGATAGTAATGATCCTGTCTTTCCAGTTTTCAATGTTCCGGGCGCTCATAATAGAAGGAACGGCACAGGCGAAACTACCGATCATCGGTACGACTGATTTTCCGCTCATTCCGAATTTACGCATGATCTTATCCATCATAAAGGTCACCCTGGCCATATACCCGGTATCCTCTAAAATGGAGATCAGTGCAAAGAGGATAGCAATCTGAGGGATAAACACAATAATCCCACCTAGTCCGGCAACCACACCGTCTAAGAGAAGGTTGGTTAACATGCCGTCGGGAAGGTATTGGTGCCCTTTTTTCGCAATCCAGCCAAATGCACCTTCGATCAGGCTCATCGGGTATTCAGACCACGAGAAAATTGCGTTAAAGATAAAGAACAGGATAAACAGGAAGATAAAGAATCCCCAGAAGCGGTTGGTTAAAACCGAATCGATCTTATCGCTGAATGCAAATTTCTTTAATGCGCCGGTGTCTTCGATCACGCCGGTTAATACGGTACTTAAATATCTGTAACGGGCAATAGTTTCTGCTGCCTGTAGTTTGGAGGATTCGAATTGGTGTGCCTTTTTAATCTGCTCAAAATTTGCGTGTTGCTGAGCGGTATAAATTTCAAGGTGCTCATGCTGATGCAGAATTTGCAGGGCGAAGTAGTCATTATCGGTCGCAAGAATGGCTTTAGCTTCATCAATGGCTGCCGCAGCGAATACATTAACGTCTGTTCCGTTTACTTGTGTCGGGATAGTGGTGGTATTGGCAATAGCTTGTTTTAATGCGTCAAGGCCAGTTTTACTTCTGGCAGAGATGGCAACAACCTGGATGCCGAGGCGTTTGGAGAGTTCATCAATATTGATATTGATTCCTTCTTTATTGGCCATATCTGTCATATTCAATGCGAGTACAACTGGAATACGTAAGTCTGCTACTTGTGAGTAGAGGAGCAGGTTCCTGCGCAGGTTAGTGGCATCGGCAACTAAGACAATAAGGTCTGGGTGGCTTGAGTTTTTTTTGTCTGCAAGTACCTGGAATACTATACTTTCGTCCCTGCTTTTTGGGTATAAGCTGTAGGTTCCTGGTAAATCGACTATTTCGGCCTGTTGTTTGGCGGAGAGTTTGCAGAAACCAGTTTTCTTATCAACGGTAATACCGGGGAAGTTACCTATCTTCTGGTTTAACCCGGTGAGTAAGTTAAATAGTGTTGATTTTCCTGTATTGGGATTACCAACTAACGCAATTTTCAGTGTAGTAGCCAAGATTGATCTAAGAGATTATAATAACAGAAGCTTCGTTTTTACGTAAACATAATTGGTATCCGGCAACACGTATTGCCATTGGATCACCTAGTGGTGCAAAACGCTCAACCTCCACAACTTCTCCAGGCAAACAGCCCATTTCCATTAATTTTACTGACATTTCTAAATCTGTAAAGGCTACGATAGTGCCACGTTCTCCTGGATTTAACTGCGAAAGGTTCATATCTTTAATTAGGCCGCAATGTAGCCTTTATCAATAATAAATCCAAATAAAGCCCCCGTTGTGACACCATTAATACATAAAAACAAAGGAAACTTATGTTCGGGCGACATTGCCTTCGCCGAAGAGGCTCGGAACGCATGCCCTTTACATTAAGTTTCCTTTGTTTTTATCCAATCCACGCTGGAGAGGTGTTATAGACGAGAAGCTTTAAAATAGTTATTTGTAGATGCCTGAGGATTGTTATTGGTTAGCACTTTAAGAATTGTTACTGGTTGGCGCGCTAAGGATTGTTATTGGTTAACGCCTTAGAGATATAATTTGTGAGTAACCTTAAGTGCCTGTTTAAGACACCTAAGGCTTATTATTTTATTGTATTGATTCAATAAGTATTAGAAGTTGTATTTAACACTGATTCTTCCATTTCTAGGTACTTCATAGATGTAAGTATAATAAGAAACTGAGGTTGCTGTTTCTTTTGCTACTTTAGTATAAGAACCTTGGGTAAACAGTTTTTTGTCCAATAAGTTACTTACTAAACCTGTGATCGAGAATTTACCCTTTACGTAGGATATACCTGCGTCGAAACGGATATAATCTGCAAATGGTGTTTGAGTAGTTCCTGATCCTGCGTAACGGTTTAATAGCATTTGGTAACCGCCGGAGAATCCAATTCCGTTAAATATGGAGTTTGCATTTCTGTAACGGTACGATAACCATCCGTTAGTGATGTGTTTAGCTGTATTGGCAAGGTAAGTTCCGGTAGCATTTTTTGCCGGATCTTTGTTCTCATCTCTGGTTACTTTTGGATCTGTGTAAGCATAGTTCAGGGTTAAGTTTAAGCCTTCTGCAACTTCACCTACCAAGTCAAATTCGATACCTTTAGATTGAACTTCACCTAATTGTACCATGAAGTTATTTGGATCTCCAAGAGGGTATGCAGGGTCAGGAGTTAACACATTTTTCTTTGTAATTTTATACATAGAGAATGTAGAATTCCATTTTCCGCCGAACCAGTCTTTCTTCAATCCGAATTCAATGTTATTACCAGTTACGGGTTTAAAAACGTCTCCGGTTGCTGATCTCGAAGCTTGTGATTGTGGAATAAAGCTCTGGTCGTATAAGGTATAAGCAGAGAAATCTTTGGTGATAGAATAACTTAAGCCTACTCTTGGGGTAACTGCATTATCTGACATTTGTGTCGCATTGGTTTTACCAACAGTTTCTGCATGGGTAAAACGACCTGCCAAGGTTAAACGTAGTTTCTCATCCAGAAAACGTAATTCGTCTTGTAAGTATACTCCTGTATAAGTAGAGTTGGTTGCATAAGTATTTGCGCCTGATCTTACCTGGATGCTTCTTGACCTGTCAAATACAGGGATGTTAGCAGCTGGTATGCCATACACAGGATTGTAAATATTAAATGTGGCACTATTAGCCAGTAGAAGATCTGGTTGTGACGTACTTGAAAAGTCACCCCAGGTTTTTAGGTTACCCATATCCAGGCCTCCTAAAACTCTGTGTACAATCTGTCCTGTTTTGAACTGGCCTTGCAAACTCAATTGTATATTTTTATTGATAGCCAATTCTTCACTGATATTCAGTCCTCTTTTCATGTCACCATTAGCGGCAATCATAGAAGGCCATATCGAATTTCCCACCAGGGAATAGTTCAAATAGGCAGCTTGTGCATTAAATGTCCAGTCCTTATTGAATTTATGGTTGAGATAAAGGGTAAGATTATGGTCATTCAGCTTATTTGGGTCTAATGAAGGATCGCCAACAAAGAAGCTGGGATCAGTATCACCAAATCCTTTCGGAGAGAATCCGTAGTTACCTAATGCTAATGCTTCTACGTGCTGGTGTGTATATTCAGCAGTAACTTTAGTATTGCTGTCAATCTGATAGCTGATTACCGGTGCAATTACATACTTATCATTGTAATTGAACTTATTGAAACTGCCTTTAGTCTGCGCAGCTACGTTTAAACGAAATAACAATTTACCATCAGCAGAAAGCTTGGTATCCAGATCTACCGCAGCACGTGCAAGATTATATCCACCAGCACTCAGACTAACAGAACTTTGATTCGTGCCCGTAGGTTTTTTAGTAACGATATTGTAAAGACCACCCGGTTCACCGTTCGCCATCATAAAGCCAGCAGGCCCTTTTACGAATTCGATCCGGTCAATTGTAGCAGCATCATCTGCAAGCGGGCCCCATGGAGTTTTTAAATTCATCCCGTTACGGAATCCTGGAATAGAGAAACCACGCATGTAAATGTTTGCGTATTGCGCATCCCAGTGCCCAACCCTTACCGCGCCACTTACGTTTCTGGTTACACCGTCTACAACATCAAAAGCCATCTGGTCTGCCATCAATTGACTCGTAACCACTTTAATGTTTTGAGGTAATTCTAATAGCTTTGTTTGTAAACGTAAAGAAGAAGATACTTTTTCTACCTTATATTTTTTATTGGTAGAAATCTGTACATCTTTCAGCTGCGACTTATTCTCATTCAGAGAGAAGTCAGCTATTACAGTTTCTTTGGTCACTGTAATTTGTTTTTCTTTAGGATAAAGGCCAATAGCAGAAACAATGATAGTATACTGTCCCGCTGGCACTTTTCTTATGGAGTAAGAACCATTCTCCTCAGTAATTGCACCGAAAGTGGTACCTTTTAACTTTACAGTTACTCCATCAGCAACTGTTCCATCCGAAGTAGTAATTCTACCCTTGATGTTTCCATTATGCTGTGCATATAGGCTTGTACTTAGAAATAAAATAAAAAATAATGAAAGTAATTGTTTTGGCATAATATTATTTAGATTGATTATAATTTCGGCGCAAAGTAAGTGGAAATTTACCATGTATTCAAAATTATTTTAAATCAGTCTAAATAATAGCTTCTTACGCAGAATATTGTCTATTCATTCAATAAATTGTTTTAGCAAAATAATTACCTGCTTAATTATCAAGCATAATCATACAAAGCGATTTATTACTTAGTAAGTCAGCTCAGTATAATCAATACTATCCATGGAGTAACCCTTCAAGCCTATCAAATAGTAACTAACAAGAGTTCTGTCATTAATAATCCTTATTTCTCCAAAAATAAATACAATTCGTGGGGATACCCCATTAAGTTCCCCAACCGGTTGGAATTAAAAAAAAACAAATATACTAATGTGAGGACATGCGTTCCGAGCCCCTTCAGGCGAAGGCAATGTCGGCCGAACATAGTATGTTTGTTTTTTTTAATATTACATATCCCCCCCACTTCTTCTACCATAACCTCTTCCACTACCCCCGCCCATACCCGGCATTGGCACATCATTCTGCATAGTTTTCCCGCCCATTCTGCTTAACGAATAAGTAAACGAGAACATATAATATCTTTTCAGCACATTATACCTTAAATCGGTAATTGTGTTATTGCTGGAAGTTCTTGAAATTCCCTGATTCTGATTCAGCGCATCATTTACAGCAACCTTAAACGTTCCCCTGTTTTTGAAAAACTGCTTACTGATATACCCATTCATGATCGTAAAATTAGTATTGTACTCCTGCCCTCTACCCGTATTCTGGAAATAATCCACATTCACCGCAAGGCGAATATTTCCAGGAAACATATAACTCACATCAATTGCCGGGTTCAGCGTATAATAAGTAGTATTTGCAGCAGGCTGAGCAGAATAAGTAGCACGGTTAACAGATCCCGCTACACTTGCAGTCAGGTCCAGTTTATCCATAGAAGAAACCAACCTGTATTTATTGGTAATCGAAAGATCATTCGTAATGTTCTGCAGAGAATTCGTGAAATTGACCCCTCTTGCATAAGTACCCCCTAAATCTATATTCAAATTCAACTTATTCTCCTTGATAATAGGTAAGCCCAGAGAAGAACCCAAAGTCCCCTGATAAACCCCATTCACATTGACAGGAACAACCGCAAGCTTACCAAAATTAGGATCAGAAGGCGCATCAATCAATCTGCTATCATTTCCAAAAGCATTAAAAGTCTGGCTGATGTTCGCAAAGATAAACAGCGAACGAAACTTTGCGAAGTCGAAATTATTATACAACACAGTCAGGTTATTCGTGAAAGAAGGCTTCAAACCTGGATTACCAATTGGAATACTCTGCGCATTCGTATTGTCAGGAATAGGCTGAATCTGAGTAATTGAAGGCTGCTGCGTATTTCCGCGGTATCTGATCACTAACCTTTTGCTCTTGCTGAATTTATAACGCAATTGCGCCGTAGGCACGATATTATAAAAATTCTGATTGATAATATTACCAGTAGTCAGATTCTCATTTCTCCTGTCCGTATTCTGTACCCCCACTCCTATATTCCAATTTAACTTCTCTGTATTCTTATTCAAACTTGCCCCAACCGCATTAGTCAGCGTCTTATTCTCATAAGTATTCGTGTAAGTCAGATCAGGTATATCATACTGAGAAGTTACCGGGTTAAAGTTATAATTGAAACGCTCACTATTGTTAAAACTATAAGTATTCTGATAATTCACCTCCAGGTTCAGTGTTTTGGAAATCGGCTCCGTATAAACCAATCTTGAAGTATTCGTGATCGAATGTGAATTCTGGTTGTTCAGCTGGTTAATCACTGAATTGCTTACAGAATCACTCTGCGTAGTTACATTGTTAATATCATTATATATTTTGGAGTCATTATCATTGATACTCGTATTGATATTCAAAGATAAAGTTCGTCCCTTTTTAGCGAACTTCTTCCTCAATAAAATATTGTTACCAATTACCGGAGACGTAGAATTGGTATTATAACCCTGCGTACCCACTGTCTGATACTTATCATAAGTATTCACATAATTAGTATGCTGAGCCAATCCCGTTTCTGTATAAGTAACACTAGGCTGTACACGGATTGACATGGTTGAATCAATCTTCGTATCTATTAAAAAGTTAAAACGGTGATTTTTACTATCCGTATTGCTCGTCAGATTCTGATTAAACAGCGTCCTGCTATCCCCTAACAAATTCTCTCTTGAACTGGTCTGCTCATTAAACAAAGAAGTCTTATTGAAAAAATAACTCGCAGTAATCTTAGTCTGGTCCGTATAAACATCAGCAAAGTTAATCCCGAAAGCATTCGTATTCGTGATCCCTTGTGGCGGAGCACCAGATGCCGCACTAAAACGACCACCGCCACCGCCTCCTCCTCCGCCACCACCATTACCCAGGCCGCCACCGCCGCCAAAGTTCTGCTTGTTGACATTGTTGAACTGGCCGATCACAGAGAACTGCTGCTCCTTATTAAACTTATTCACATTCAGGTTCACATCATAACGATCATCCGTACCATAACCAACACTTGAATTTCCGAAATAACCATTCTTCTTATCCTTTTTGGTCGTGATGTTAATAATTTTCTCCCTGTTTCCATCATCCACACCCGTAAACTGGGCCTGATCCGACAGCAAATCAATTACCTGGATCTTATCAATCATATCAGCAGGCAAATTCTTGGTCGCTAATAAAGGATCATTTCCAAAGAAATCTTTACCATCCACACGAACACGCGTAATAGTCTCTCCCTGTGCTTTGATAGAACCATCCTTGGCTACATCAACACCAGGCAACTTCTTCAGTACATCCTCCACAACAGCATTCTCCCTTACCTTATAAGCACCCGCACTATACTCTACCGTATCAGTTTTGACCACTACCGGGGTTACTACCCCTTTAATCACTACTGTATTTAAATTCAGCCCCGTATTCTCCATCGCCAGTGTCCCTAAATTGACAACAGGTGAAGCAGCAGAAACAGTAAACTCTTTATTCACATTATTTAAACCGAGATAAGCTACCGTAAGTCTGTAAGGCCCCGGAGCAAGTCCTTTGAGTACAAAAGAACCATCAGTTTCTGTATTGATCACACCAGCCACACTGGAATCTTTCAGGCTTTTGACTGCTACAGAAGCATAGTCTACAGGAAAACGGTCTTTCGCATTGACGACCTTTCCGCTAACGGAGCCGTTTTTTAATTGAGCATACGAAGAAAAGCTGAAAAGGAGGAATACAATCAGCAGGAGATTTTTAGTAAAAGTCGTCATGGAAAAAGCTTGATATTTTCAATTATATCCTTGTCTGACTCTAAGAAAGGTAAATGGTTTGTTTTTATTTATTAAAAACCGGGTAATATTTTAAATACATCCGTTTATTCAGCTTAAGGGGCTGATAAAATGTTTTAATAACAGGTAGAATACCTAAGAATTCAGCTTGTTTTTCTGCGCCGCAGGAACCGAATAGCTAACTTTCGGGCAATGGCAACCTGGTTTAAAAATACGGCAGCTGCTCAGCAGTCCTATGGCCAACAAAAACAAAATACTAGCTTTCCTTTTCATAGTTAGATTTATTTAATAACACATATGCAAATATTGCCATAAATACACCAATCATATCACTGCCAAGATCCCACCACTCCGCAGAACGGTAAGTGAAAAACTTAAACTGGATCAGCTCAATAAAACCACCTAAAGCAAAGGTGAGCATCAGGATCTTAAAGATAGTTAAGATTCCGAAATTATGTCTGCGCTGACTTTTCGTTTCACCGTAAAACAGTAAAATAGTCAGGACGAAGAAAAAACCCAGATGTACCATCTTATCAAACCCTGTAAAGAAAAAGCCTGATTCACCAACGGAATCAGGCATTTTCATGGTACAAAGAATCAAGATAAACACCGTCCATAAAAGGGCCAGGCGCTGATGTAAGAATACTTTGAATTTATTCATTTTTAAGCACCCACTAAAGCCTGGTATGCAGCAGCATCCAATAATTCAGCTACCTGGGCAGCATCACTTAAAGTTACTTTAACCATCCAGCCTTGTCCATAAGGATCAGAATTCACTAATTCCGGGCTATCGTTTAATGCAGCATTAATTTCTAATACAGTAGCAGTAACCGGCATAAATAAGTCAGATACAGTCTTAACAGCTTCAACGCTACCGAAAACCTCATCCTTACCTACTTCCTCACCTACAGTATTCACATCGATATAAACGATGTCACCTAACTCGCGTTGTGCGAAATCAGTTATACCAATAAAGGCTTCATTACCTTCAACTCTAACCCATTCGTGGTCTTTAGTGTACTTTAGTTCTGATGGAAAATTCATTTTTTATTCGATTTGATTGCTCAAAGGTAATTAATATATACTTTATACAAAACGTTAGAGCTTGTTTAAATTTAGATGATAAAATTGTTTACAGCTTATTTTTAAGCGAAACGAGTCCTATTTATTTCTGGTAGCCTTCCTACCGGAAATGAATAGGACGAAGTTGCAGCTAAAAATAAGCATAAACAAATTATCAGATGAAGTTTAAACATGCTCGTAGTTTCCCTAATTAAGTGTGATCCTCAAACTAAATCCAAAATTGCTGAATGAAGTATTGAACGATTGCGAAGTATACGGCTTGGTAATGTTCGAATCATAGAAAAGCTTAATGTTAAAACGCTGGTTCAATATATAGTCAACGCTTGGTCTGTAGGTAATATTTTTAGCACCCGAAGAAATTTCTGCCGCAGACACATCAGCCCTGTAAATCACAGTCTTGTTATCCCGGATAGAAATGTCCAGCTTGAAGTCCATATTGTTATCCATTTTCATTTGTTTGAACAAGCCAAAAGGGAACCTGAACTTCGTAGTACGATACCCCAAACCAAAGACCATATTGTTCTCCGACAACTGTGCCAGCTGACTATTCGCTAAACTCAGACCCAATAACCGCGTTCTGCCCATCTCAAAATTAGCAGTCAGGTTATTTTTCAAACGGGTATCAATTCCAATCAGTGGTGCAAATTGTTCTGCAATGGTTACCTGTGAATACTGATAGAAAGGAAGGAAATTCTGGTTGTCATCCCTGCTGCTCACGTATCCATCAGTTTCCTGGTAACGGGCCAGTGTATTAAATCCGTTCACACTATATATCGAGCGATAGGAATGTCTTAAATCAATCGACTTGAAGTAATCACCCAAAAAGTCCCACCGTGTTAACCCACCATAATTGATGCGCCAGTTTGGCAGAGGTATCTTAGGGAGAGAGTTCAAACTTACCTTAGAAGCATCCTTGCCAGTGTAGGCAGCCATGAACGCAGAGATCAGCACATCCTGTGAGTTTTTATCATACCCATCAGCAAAGCCGCCCGAGATCCCACGGGAATTCGTATTGATCCCACCTAAACGCTCAGAAATAACTGACCTGTTTGCCATAAACTGATTGAACAGCTTGGAAACTGTACTGCCTGGATTCTCAGAAAAGGCAGTTCCCAAAGAGATAAATGAAATACTATAATCACCAGTTGTAGACGGGCTCAGGTTACGGAAAGCCTGGCTGGTATTGTCATACCTGAAATTACTTGAATAATTCATCGTCCTGTTTTTATTCGCGGTCAGGGTAATCCTGAAATCGCGGAAAGGCTCAATCACACTCGTAATACTTAAGTCCTCTCTCATCGTATTGATATACAATTGAGTCTGCAGCGTATCGTGTGTAAGCCAATTATTTCTCATCGCCATGTCCCGGATGTCACGCTGACTACCGAATACAAATCCCCATCCCGGTGCTCCGGAAAACTTGTCAATTCCAAAGTAATCTGTTGTCGGTGTATAGCCGGGCAGGAATATCCCCTTGGTCTGCGTATAAGCAGCATTGATATTTTTAATACTCGTTAACAACCCAAGCAGAATTCCAGGCCCCCCGTCTGCATTTTTCGCCCGCTTTAAGAAACCGAACTTATTGTATAAACTCGTGAAGTTAAAAGTCGGATTGATCTGGATAGTCCTTGCATTCTGAATCGTATTTCCCAGGTTGATCAGCGGATCTCTCAAAGTAGAAAGCGGTTCCGTGTTCCAGGTGAAATTCGTACCATATCTTGTCGCCACATTAATCCAGTCCAGCCCCGGGATCTTATTGATCGGCAGCGCATAGGTAATATTCATGTTGTGGCTATAGTCTGTAGTACGTCCCAACCTAAGCAAATTCTGCCAGACCGTATCGCGTTTCAGCCCATTGATTCTACCCTCCGGCTCATCAATGATGGAATAATTTGTCGCATCAAAATCCAGGGTAAGTGATTTGGTCAGGTTCCACGAAATCGCATATACCCGCGTGATCAGGAAGTTTTTATTGAAAGTTGTATTAATAGGTATTGAATTTCCCGGATCATTGTTCCGCAAACTGTTCTCAGAATAATAACGGTTCACATCAACCCTGAAATTGATCGCTGTTGGCATTGGACTGATATTAATATCCTTTAAAATCGTCAGCAAGTTCGACTTGATCAGTTTATCAAATGGTCTGTAGTTCTTTGACTGTCCCGAGTAATTATAAGCAAGGGAACCGAAATAGGTTTTCTGTATAGAACTCTCATTGATAAAATCGTGGTGCAGGATCTTCGTATAAGAGTAGGTTCCGCTAAAGTTTTCTACATCCCAAAGCTTAGGCGCTTTGTTCATATTTGTCCGCTCTTTGTGGACATTGGTAAAGTTAATACTGTTACGTGTGGTATAATCCTGTGAATATTCCAGGATAGTTTTCCGCTCTTCTGCAGACGCTCCTTTTAAGGAAGTCTTCAGCTCTATATCCGGCATCCTCGGATCATACTGAGGCGTACTTACCTGCTTAGAGTAACTGATGTAAGTTGGAATCTTGATCCCCGATTTCTTAGGAAAGAACTTACCCAATTCCATACTCGATGAAATATCAAAAGAGGTATTGTCAGACCTGTTTCTTTCGCTCACTCTTTTGTCCAGTGAACCAAAACCAATAGTAGACTTACTTCCTGAAACATTAACTTCCGCAAAATCAGCCAGCTGCGCATTCATTCTTGCTGCCGCTGCCCATCCGCCACGTTCATCAAATTCAGTTAACCTCAGCTCATTAAACCAGATCTGCCCGCTTTTTTCCAGTCCGTCATCCCCGCCAGGGTTCGAAGCCAGCTTTAATGGATTTTTCACCCCAAGCATGTATACCTTAACCTGGCTCATATCAGGCTGCCCTTTAATAGTTACCGTTTTACCATCTATCACATAAGAGAAAGGTTTGGTAATATCCCAGATTGCCCCATTAGCCATGGTAGCCCGGTTACGTGCCAGTTTAATATCCTGGAACAGCGACAGTTGTATATCTATTTTATTGGCATCCGGCCAGATCGCATATGGATCGCTTGTATTCGGCTGGGTAACCACCAAAGGCTGTGAATACTCATAATAGTTATCCTGGTTATCTGATCCGATCCTGATAAACGCACTCAGGTCGCCATTGTTAACTACGGTATTTCCTAAAGCCTCCAGATGGACAAACATTTCCAACCTTTTGTAAGACCTGAAATCGTTAAGTGCAGTCTTGAAAGTTGCACGGCCATAACCATCACGCAGGTTCCGCACAATAAAAGAAAGAGATTGTTCGTTTAGTCTTGTATTGGTCCTGTAGTTATTGAAATCCAGCTCTCTTTGAATTCCCGGCGGCACAACATAAGGAATAGGGGTACGTTTTCCATTCTCCTCAATATTTACCGTACTCACCTCAATTGTTGAATTATCTGGTGTAACCGTATTGTTTAATCCAGGGTCAGTGATTAACTGTGTCCCGATATTCTGGTCGTTATATTTTCTCCACTCCCCTCTAACGAGTTGAATTTTAGCGAACCTTAAGATCGTTGTGTCCGAAAAGTTGGTCAGGAACATCCTGAAGAAACGGATCGATTTAAAATCCTGGATATTCCCTACTTTCTGCTGATAATCTGCCAAAGGAATACGGATCTGATACCAGGTAACCGGTTGTGTTTGTCCGTTGGCCAATTTCACCTGTGAAGTCACCGCATCGGTTACGTAGTTCTTTCCAACTTCCAGGTCCCCTTTACGCATCGACACTTTGTACTGGAAATACTCATCCGACTGGGTCATGTTGTTATCCCTGTTTACATCTTCCCCATCTGGCAAAGAAGTAGACGCAGAATTGTCAATTCCTAAATCTTCCAGCGATTGCTGAGAGGTCTTTGAGTTTCCATCTGTTCCGTTGTATTTCTCATAACGCTTCAGGATACCTGCATTCTCCTGATCCAGCTGCGGACCCCTGAAATACGCATAGTTATCCGAACTCGGGTCACCCTGCATTTCGCTGGCTGCTGCCGGACTTAACCGGGGAACGATCTGACTCAAAACAGGCGCAAATTTGGTCTTCTCATCGTTATCTCCTAACCCGTCTAAACCTACATCCTGTGCTTTACGTGAAGCTGGATCATTATCAAAAGCCTGCACTACGGGTTGTAACTTAGGCACTCTGCCCCAGTTCGTTTCATCGAACTTGGTCGGATCTCCATCAGGAGGCAGTCCATTCTCCAATGACTTCCTGCCGTCTTTCAGAATATCCTCAGAGATATTACCAATGTTAAAATATAAATCCCCACCTCCGGAATTCGTGTTGTAAATATTTGGGTCCATCACCCACAGTTCTATATATTCAACATTTAAAGCCTGGAAATCATTGGTTTCAATTTTCCTGAACATTCCACCCCAACGTGATTTAGGATTCATTAAATCACCATTATTGTTAAAACCAGTAGGTGTATAATTGTAAGGTCCGCGTTTAGTCGGATAAAAAGCCACATTCAGTGTTGGCAAAGAAACCGCTTGTCCTGTCGGCGTTTCTTTGAAAGGAAAAACTTCCTGCTCAATAATTTCCCTCACGAAGTGATTGGATAACTCGGTTTTGTTGTTCCTTAAGTTTGCAGGAATATTCGAGGCCGTTCTGTTATAAAATGTAGGATCAATATTATAGAAAGCAAGTCTTGCTCTATTGTACCCATAAGCAAGATCATTGGTTAACGCCGCTTCCTGAAAAAGCTGTGGCGTACCAGAAATCTGCCAGGCAACTGCACTTTTTAAATCAATCACCGAACGTGAAGCCTCAAAATCATCCAGGTAACTTGTACCGCCTTTATCCCCTAAACTATTGATGGCACTTGGATGTCCGGGAACCAGCTGGGCAAACTCTCCCGAGAAAGAGAACTTTGAAGGTGCTTTCGTAGAAATGAAAGGCAGCTTATCCACCATTTTAGTCAGGAACCGGGAAGAAGTACTGTAATTCAAATCCATTCCCCAGATGGTATTCGAGATCGGCTCTTCTCCGATATTAACTTTTGGCGTAAGCGGCTTCTCTGAAAGGTTCATGTAAGTTGCCCCTAAATTCAGCTTGTTATTCACTTTATAATCCAGCCTGGTCCCAAACAGCGAACGCTGCTGTAAACCGAATAACTCATTGTTTTCCGTTGTAATCCTGATCGCCTGACCAGAAAGTAACACCCCGGTATTGATGATACTTACTCTTCCACCCTGGTAATCCACTGTAAAATCGACACCTTCCTGCAAAGGAATAGTTCCGGAAAATACTTTCACAGATCCTTCCGGAACGTTGATGGAGTTCAGACTGAATTCTGAAGCCACCTGAGACTGATAGCCCCCTTTAATGATGTACCTGTTTTGTTTGGTAAAAAGTTGCTGCGCCACTACTTTCGTAGAGTCATACAAAGCAGTATAAGTATATTTATCAATCAGGTTCTGCTCTCCGGGGTTAAACTGTATTGCCAGATCTCTACCGAAAGGCTCAACCACCGGGAATATAATACGTCCGTTTAAAGGATCAATCGTAATATAACCTTTACTCATATTCGTAGAAAATGCCCCAAGCCCGTTGTTGCTGCCTGTCCCGCCAGTTCCTGCGGTTCCGCCAATATTACCTATAGGAGGAGGCATGGCAGAGTTAGTCGGGTTTGAAAAAGGTTTATCTTCTGCCAGGAAGTCAAATACCCCATCCGGCTTACGGTCATTCTGCTGATTTAACCTGTCCAGACCGGTTAAGTTAATCCACAGCTTGTTTGTAGTATTGACCCCTTCAGACATGACCGGTCTCTCAATACCACTATCATTATCCAAACGGAAGATGTCCAGTTTAAAATTCTGCTGACTGATCTGATAACCCCCAATAGAATAGATGTTTTTCATCATCAGGTTCCAGGTCGGAAGATTGGTTTTGGTCGTCTCGTTCTTCAGTAATTTTGCGAATAACACTTTTGGCGTATTCGGATCAAAAGGCACATCAGTAGAAAATTCACCCACCTGGTACTCTACCCCATTGTAAGTATAGCGGAAAACTACCGCCAGTACTTCATCTGAATTCAAAGCATTGTTTAACGAGATATACCCCAATTGAGAATGGAAAGTATATTCCCGGTCTGCAAGCTTACGCGCATAAGTCAGCTTGGCGTAGTTATCTGTTCCTTTGTTGGCCTGGAAGTAAGAAATTACATCATTCGAATTCGTAAACCTTGCACCCGCAGGTAATTTAGTCAACATATCGTTGGATTGTCTTATCCCCTGAAGCGCGAAGCCAGACGGTGCCTGTGAAAAAGCGGGGCCACCAGTGAACATGGCGTTATAAGGCTGATTCTCTCCAAGATCCATCAAACCTAAAATGTCCCTTGAATCTTGTGTATTTCCAGTTTTATTGGTAATCCAGACCTCCACCTTCGTGATATTTACACCCGATAACAAATTAGGTGCATTCGCCATCGCCTTATTGTAATTATCCCTGAAGAATTTGGCCAGGAAATAATGTTTGTTGGCTTCATAACTATCACCGGTTATCCGGAAATCATTGTGCTGCGCCCCATTACTGATCTGCAATTCTCTGGACTGTGATTTCTGCTGGGTAAACACAGTAGTCACATTCAGTTTCCCGAATTGCAATTGGGTCTTAATCCCGAACAGTGCCTGTGTACCCGTAATCAGCGAAGTGCTTAAGGGTAAACTTACGTTACCCGCTTCAATTTTCTTGATGATGTCATCTTCCCCGCCCGTATAATCCAGCTTGATCTGATTCTCAAAATCAAACTGCGCTTCGGTATTGTAGTTCATGTTCAGTTTCAATTTCGTTCCGATATTACCAACCAGGTCCATCTGAATCCGCTGGTTGAAATCGAAATTGCTCTGTACCCTTTGCTGTTCATTGAACAGCGGGTTTTCGTTCTTGTTTATCCGTCCTAAAAAGGTAAGCTCTGCTTCGCCCCGTGGCTGGATACTAATTTGATTGCCGCCAAATATCTTTTCAAATGCCGGGTTGTTGACTGTCAGGCTCGGAATAACACCTGTTCTTCTGATTTCATCTGCTTCTGCATTGGAAATCGTGCGCCAGTTATCTCTTTTCATTTCAGAATTGACCAGGCGCTGGTATTCCTCTATAGTCAGGAATTGAGGAGGACCAAAAAACCTCCCCCCTATTCTTTCCCTGATGATATAACGTTTATTGGCCGCATCAAACTCTACCTCTCTTTTGATATTATCTGGTTGCGGCGTAAATGAATTAAATGGCTGACGGATACCCAGACGTTGTTTTTCTTTCAGCCCAAAGTTGTTTCTGGTGGTATCCTGATAACGGTCCTCCTGATTTATCTGCGAGAAAGCTTGTTGTCCCCAAAGGGAAAAAATCAATAAAATGATTAAAGTAAAAGTGTTTCTCAAAGGCTCGAAATTTATTGTAGGTATTTTTTTATTATAAGTTCTTTAAAGCTATTTTAATCATCTGTTCAACAGTTAAATCCAGTCCGCCATTTTTGATTGCGTTATCTATTGCTTTCTCCGCTGGCGCTTTTGCAAATCCAAGCATCGTTAAGGCTGATAATGCCTCTTCTCTGACCGTATGGTTTAAAGGCGCGGCAATTAACGACCCGGTACCTTCTTTTTTCAATTTATCCTGCAGCTCTAAAACTATGCGCTGTGCACCCTTCGCGCCAATACCTTTGATACGTTGTATCAAAGGTAAATCAGCATTCACTATAGCAGTTTGAATTTCGGCTGGTGTAATAGAAGAGAGCATCATGCGCCCGGTATTCGGCCCGATACCAGAAACTGAAATCAGGTGTAAAAATAACCGGCGTTCTCCTTCATCTATAAATCCATATAAGGTATGTGCATCTTCTTTCACATGCAGCCATACATAGATTTTACAGCGCTCAGCAGTGCCCAGACTGCTATAAGTATTCAATGATATATTGATGTGGTATCCTATACCACCCGCCTCTACCACAATATAAGCAGGACATTTAAAAGTCAGTCTGCCATCAATATAATCAAACATAATATTTTATACTTTACTCGTTTTTTTTAATAATCCTGTTTTTTTAGGCTTCTCGCCTGCTTGTTTACCCTGTACATCCAATACTGCGATCGTTACCATATTCACAATTTCACGCACTGAACTTCCGAGCTGTACTACATGTACTGGTTTTTTTAAGCCTAATAATATCGGGCCTACAGCTTCCGTTTCTCCTAATTCCTGCAGCAGTTTATAGGCAATATTTCCCGACTCCAAGTTTGGGAAAATCAGCGTATTTGCCGGGCTTTCTGCTAATCTACTAAAAGGAAAGTTATCTTTTAACAAAGAATTGCTAATTGCAAAATTAGCCTGCATTTCTCCATCTACTAAAATCTCAGGATGTTTATCGTGTAATATTTTTACTGCCTGTCTTACTTTTTGAGGAACGACACCATCATTCGACCCAAAGTTAGAATAAGAAAGTAAAGCAATTCTTGGTTGTATATTAAATTTAGCTACCGCGCGCTCCAATAATAAGGTCAGATCAACCAGTTCCTGTACTGTAGGATCAACATTTACAGTGGTGTCGCCAAAGAAAACAGGCCCTTTTTTGGTCATCATCATATACATCCCTGCAACTCTGTTTACCCCGGGTGCCGTTCCGATAATCTGCAATGCCGGTTTGATCGTTGAAGCGTAGTTTCTTGTCAACCCGGAAATCATTGCATCAGCCTCTCCGAATTCTACCATCGAGGAACCAAAGTAGTTCCTGTTCCGCATTAATTTAGTGGCTTCAAAAAGCGTAACCCCTTTACGTTGTCTTTTCTGATAAAGCGATTCTGAATACCTCGCCATACGTTCAGGGTCCTGAAGAGGATCGATAATCAATACACCTTCCAGATCCAGTGCCGTTTCTGCGATAATCTGTTGAATCACCTCTTTATTTCCCAGTAAAATAGGAATAGCGATGTTCTCATCCTTCACAATTTGTGCGGCCTTTAAAATCTTATAATTATCGGCCTCGGCAAAAACAACACGTTTAGGATCAGATTTAGCTTTATTGGTGATGGCACGCATGATTGCATCATCCCCGCCAATTCTTTGTTTTAATTCTTCTGCATAAGCATCCCAGTCTGTAATGATTTTACGGGCAATACCAGAATCAATCGCTGCTTTTGCTACCGCAATCGAAACGTTGGTAATTAAACGGGAGTCCATTGGTTTTGGAATGATATACTCCTTACCAAATTTTATATTTCTTTCGTTATAAGCCATATTAACGGCTTCAGGAACAGATTTTTTAGCCAGTTCAGCAATCGCACGTACCGCTGCAATTTTCATTGGCTCGTTGATCCCTGTAGCCCTTACGTCTAATGCACCTCTGAATATATAAGGGAAACCCAATACATTGTTCACCTGGTTAGGATAATCAGAACGGCCAGTAGCCATAATTAAGTCTTTGCGGGAACCAATAGCCAGTTCATAAGCAATTTCCGGATTAGGGTTAGCCATCGCAAACACAATCGGATTGCGCGCCATTGACTTTAACATGTCTGCTGTGACACAGTCGGCCGATGACAAACCAATAAATACATCTGCATCTTTCAATGCTTCTGCAAGCGTCGAAAGGTTTCTTGCAGTTGCAAATTCAGCTTTCGTCGGATCGAGGTTTTCCCTGGTATTACGGATCACGCCCGAGCGGTCACACATCACCAGGTTTTCTTTTTTGGCCCCTAAGGAAATATACAGCCGGCTGCAGGATATAGCAGCTGCACCCGCACCGTTAACCACAATTTTAATCTTCTCTATTTTTTTCTTTTGCAGTTCGCAGGCGTTCAATAATGCTGCAGCAGAAATAATTGCCGTTCCATGCTGATCGTCGTGCATCACCGGAATGTTCATTACCTCTTTAAGACGGCGTTCAATTTCAAAACATTCTGGTGCTTTAATATCTTCCAGGTTAACACCCCCGAAAGTAGGTTCAAGCGCTTTAACGATCTTGACGAAATCGTCCACATTCGTGGTGTCGAGTTCCAGGTCAAAAACATCAATATCAGCGAATATTTTAAACAGCAAACCTTTACCTTCCATCACTGGTTTAGAGGCTTCCGGGCCAATATTACCAAGCCCCAGAACAGCTGTTCCATTACTAATTACTGCAACCAGGTTACCTTTAGCAGTGTATTTATAAACATCTTCAGTATTTTCAGCAATTCTTAAACAAGGTTCGGCTACCCCTGGGGAATAAGCCAATGCTAAGTCTCTTTGTGAATTGGTCGGTTTGGTAGGAATGACTTCTATCTTGCCCGGCCGGCCTTGTGAATGGTAATCTAATGCATCTTGCTTCCTGTTAATTTTGCTCATACGTTTGTTTTGGATAAAAGATTCAAAGTTACAATTCTTTTAATACGCACTAAAATAAAAACACATCGGTCTACATAAATTTAACGCAGGTTTAAAACTTGCGTACAAGCCATTTAAACCCGCCAAAAAGCAAAATTAAATAGGGTTAACAGTGATTTTCAAAAAAAATGCACAAAACGAATATGGAGAAATATTTTAGTAAAAAGATACCTCAACAAGGAATGAACAAAAAGAACAAAGCCGATTTTACAGCCTGTCTGTTATTCTTGATCCGGATTTTCCCTTAGCTTTATAAGAGATATATTTTTTGCCTGATCTGGCTTCAGTTTCACGGGTGTGAGCTGATTTCTGCGCAACTATTAAACGCTGCCCGGGAACGATAGTACTCCCTTTCAGTTTATTCCATACGCGCAGGTCCTGCACTTCAACATTATATTGATTAGCAATTGCAATTAAATTCTGGCCTGCACCAACTTTGTGGTATCTGACCTGGGCACTGCTCTGAGCAGCTTCTTTATGTTTTTTATGCAGTCTCCGGTCATCATTTGAGGCCAGGATAACCCGCGTACTGGTTTCTACGACATTGTTGTTCAGTACTTCATAAATACCTGCAAAATTTGCAAGGCTTACTTTGGGCACAATAATTCTCTTGGGCTGATCCTCTGACCCGTTCACTATTTTCTTTTTATACGAAGGGTTCAAAGTACACAGATCGCTTTCTTCCATCGCCAATGCTTCCGCCAGTTCTGGCAAAGAAACAAAACGGTTCACCTGTATGGTATCCGTTTTAATGGCAAACAGTGATTTCTGCGCTTTAATCTGGTGTTTATCCGGGCAGTTCATCACATAGATTGCTGCAATAAAAGCAGGCACATAATTGCGTGTTTCTTGTGGTAAAAAAGGTCTGATTGCCCAGAAATCTCTTGAATGTGCTTTCGCAATCGCCCTGTTTACATTTCCTGTTCCGCAGTTGTAAGCCGCAATAGCCAGCAACCAGTCACCTAAGTTCTTGTACGCATCCTTGAAATAAGCTGCCGCAGCGTAACTCGCCTGGATAGGATCTTTACGTTCATCCACGAAATTGTCCATGCCCAGTCCATAATCTTTGGCTGTAGAAAACATAAACTGCCATAAACCTGTTGCACCAACTCTGGAAATCGCATGTGAATTCATCGAAGATTCTATGATCGGCAAAAACTTAAGTTCCATAGGAACATCATAAGCTTTCAGTGCATTTTCAAAAATCGGGAAGTAATATTCAGAAAGGCCCAGCATTTTGCCCATCATATCTTTTCTGGCGCTGTAGATGTCGATATAACGCTGAACGGATTCATTATATGTCAACGGGATCTCTTTTTGGATAGAGTCCAGACGTTTTTTATAAGTGAAATTGTAATTGTAAAATAGCGGGTTTTCTAAAACTTCGGGTACTGCGGTGGTATCACCAGTATAAGTAGTAGAAAGGAAGCTGATCGGAGAAATAGAATCCAGCTTGTTGATCTTTTGCTGCGCGCTGCTGTTAAAAGCTGCAAGGATAAATACACAAAATGAGAGGATAAGTACATTTCTTTTCATAGGCGGTCCTTGCAATGCTGCAATTGTAATTTTTGGTTTATGATTTAGGTGGAGCTTAAATAAGTAAAACTTTTGGACAGGGAAAGTAACGCCCCTTCTTCAAAGTGTTTACCCATTAACTGTAGACTTAACGGTAAACCTAGCTTATTATTGCCCAGAGGGATAGCTATTGCCGGAACCCCTGTCAGCGAAGCCAGTACGGTAAAAATATCAGCCATATACATCACCAGCGGATCTTGTATATTTTCACCTATTTTAAATGGCGGTGTAGGTGCAACAGGTGTCAGGATCACATCAAAATCAACCAGTAAGGCTTCAATTTTATCTCTGATCAAACGTCTTACCTGCTGTGCTTTCTGGTAGTAAGCATCATAATATCCCGAGCTCAGTACAAAAGTACCCAGTAAAATCCTTCTTTTCACTTCTTCCCCAAAACCTTCAGCTCTGGATTTCTTGTATAAGCTATTCAGATTCTCTGCCTGCAGATTACGGTATCCATAATGTACCCCGTCATATCTGGAAAGGTTAGAAGAAGCTTCTGCAGCTGTTAATACATAATAAGCAGGAACCAGATAGTCGAGCAAATCGAAAGATACATACTCAATGGTATGTCCTTCTGCTTTAAACTGATCGATAGCTTGCAGAATTGCAGCTTTAATATCCGGATCAAGCGCTTCACTTTCCAGGGTTTCTTTGAGCACGGCAATCTTCTTTGGAGAAGTATCATCCAGTGCAGCCAGGTAATCCGGAACAGGTATGCGGGATACTGTACTGTCATTTTCATCAGCACCAGCGAGTACTTCTAAAAGTAAGGCCGCATCGCTGACCGAGGAAGTAATTGGCCCTACCTGATCAAAAGAAGAGGCATAGGCAATGACACCATATCTTGAAATACGTCCATAGGTTGGTTTTAATCCATAGCAACCACAAAATGCGGCAGGCTGACGGACTGAACCACCTGTATCGGTACCCAGCGCAGACAGGCACATATCGGCTTGTACAGCGACAGCAGAACCTCCCGAGGAACCACCAGCTACTCTTTCTGTATCTGCGGCATTTCGTACAGTGCCGTAATAAGATGTTTCATTGGAACCTCCCATGGCAAATTCATCACAGTTTGTTCTGCCGATGATAATTGCATCTTCCTGAAGCAGCCGTATAACGACCGTAGAAGAATAAGGAGAAATAAATCCTTCGAGCATTTTTGAAGAGGCAGTTGTGATATGATCTTTATACAGGATATTATCCTTGATACCAATCACCATGCCCGCCAGCTTACCGGCAGTACCCTTGTCTATTTTTTGCTGAACGCTGACTGCCTGCTTTTTCGCAGAATCGACAAACACCTCATTGAATACATTGAGGTGTTGCTGTGTTTCTATTTGCGTAAAATAATAGTCGAGTAAATCAGGGAGAACAAGCTTTTTTTGTGCAATAAGCGTTTGTATCTCTGATAGAGAGTTATACTTCTTCAATTATACCAGGTCTAATAAGGATTAAAAATTCAACTAAACCTATTGTGGTTTATGGGTGCTGTTGGAATCAACGTGATCATTATCTGCGCCGTCTTTACCGTCTTTGAATTCTTTAACGCCTTTACCAAGTCCACGCATTAGTTCTGGAATTTTCTTACCGCCAAAAAGCAGCAAAACAACTACCAAAATAATAATGATCTCTGGTGTACCCAGTGCTGCTAATATTGTTGTGTTTAACATGGTTATTGAGTTAAATTTTGTTTTTTTCTATTTCTGATGGTGCTGTTGATGCGTGTGTTTCTGCCGCTGGCGTTTCCGCTACAGGTGTAACATGTGTTTCCACCACAGGCGTAACGTGTGCTGCTGCAGGTGTTACATGTATTTCTGTTGCTGCAGGCGTAACATGTACTTCTGCGACAGGTGCTACGTGCGCTTCCGCTGCTACAGGTGTTTCAGCAACTGTTGCTGTAGGTGCTGACGGATCAACATGAACAGCGTTATTTGCATCATACGCTGCTGTTCCACTTACCGGGTAAGCAGCATCTGTTGCCTTGATTTCATCATCGATGTCCATCGCGTTGATATTGCGGTGAATTTCGCGTTTCACTCCTTCTGAGGCATCTTTAAAATCCCTGATTCCTTTTCCTAATCCTCTTGCGAGTTCCGGTAATTTTTTACCCCCGAATAACAACAGTACTACGGCCAGGATCAGCATAATTTCGCTGCCACCCATATTTAAAAATTCTAATACTACTCCAGTATACATATCAATTAAATTATTAGACTAACAAATATAAACATTTTTCATGCGCACCTTTTGTATTTTCTTGCAGTTCTAATGGCTTTCTAATGTCATTAAACTGATACACTAGCGATCCGCTATGAAAATGCCCCGTTAATTTATTTTGCAATCCATGCCTCAGGATTCAGTTTTGCCTGTCCCCTCATAATTTCAAAATGCAGTACCGCCCCATCAGAAGTTGTCGCTACCGTACCAATACTCTGGCGGGTTTCTACTTTTTCTCCTTTGGATACACTTGGTGATTTCAGATTCTGATAAATCGTGAAATACTCCCCATGACGTATAGCAACTACATAAATCCCCTGGATTACCGTTACAAATAACACTTCTCCACCAAATACAGCACGGACCGTAGCGCCCTCACTGGTCATAATATTTACCCCGTCATTGGTATACCCGGCCTGACCTTCAGTATGTCTTCCAAAACCTTCAGTGATCGATCCTGAAGCCACTGGCCAAGGTAAACGTCCTCTGTTGGTTTCAAATCCTGCAGATAACCTTGCTGCCTCCGGCGTTGCCGTCAGATAGTTACCACTTTTTGGTTTTGGTTTCTCTGCCGGAGCAGGTTTACTTTCTGCTTTTGCTTTCGCTGCGGCAATCCTTGCCTCTTCTTCCGCTCTTTTTCTGGCTAAAGCAATTTCCCTGTTGATCGCATTTCTGATCTCGCGGTCAATTGCTGCCTGTTGTTTTTTTCTTTTGGCTATATCCCGGCCAAATTGTTTTTCCTGTTTGCTGAACTGGTTCAGTACAGTAGCCTGTTCATTTTTATTCTTAGCCAGCTTTCCCTGCTCACTTTCCTGTTCCTTTAATAAACTGCTCTTTGCCTTTAAGCTTTTATCCAGTACTACAATTTTATAGTTCAGGTTCTTTTCAGTTCCCTGGATGTAGTCCGCTTGTTTTTTACGGTACTGTCCAAACTGCTGTAAATATTTTATTCTTTTATAAGCCTGGTTAAAATCACGTGCCGCAAAAATAAACATCATCTTATCGTATGAATTTCTATTGCGCTGTGCAAACCTGATCATTCCGGCATATTCTTTTTTAAGCTGTGCCAGCTGACCCTGCAATGAATGTACGGTGTTTTT
Organism: Pedobacter cryoconitis; assembly: GCF_003259615.1. Classification (GTDB taxonomy): domain Bacteria; phylum Bacteroidota; class Bacteroidia; order Sphingobacteriales; family Sphingobacteriaceae; genus Pedobacter; species Pedobacter cryoconitis. Next base: position 175,939 of record NZ_QLLR01000004.1, read on the forward strand.
ATTCTCATGGATCTCATTGTCCAGATTTTTTATTTCTGAGTTGATAACCGTGATTTTACTTTGCATCAAGCTAATTTTCGTACTTAACGCACGTATCTCACTTAAAGTAAGCTTCTTACCCTGAGCTGCCTTATTCAGGTTTTTCTGTAAAAGTTCAATCTCACGCTGGATGGCTTCCTTCTTCCGCTTTAACTGAGAGCTGCTCTGGGCAAAGGCTGCCGGCGCAAACGCGATAAAAAGAAGAAATAAAAGTAATTTGTGTAGCTTCATTGCATCAAAAGTATAAAAAAAATTAGTTTATTATCTCAAACCTTTTAGGAAGAGTGAACGGATAATCCAGTTGAACATTGCGTTCTATTTTTGAAAAGTCAAAAGCCAGATTGGTTTTCTTAGCCCCTGACACAGAATTGATTTTAATCACCGAAGGAAATAAAGCGTCCGTTACCTGCTGATAATCCGAATAAACAACCTTCAGCGCTTTCGCTGCCCTCACCTCGTTCATATTCAGCTCACCCGTCTTCAGCAGCGTATTAAACAAGACCCTGAAGGCCAGTTCCCCCTGCGTTCCGCTGGCAGTAAACACGCCCCCGCTGGAATTCAGTTCCGCCTGATCATTTGTAAATTCGGCAATCGTATTTCCCGTCAGTATAGCTTGCAGCATTTTGAAAGTCACCTGTTTATTGGTAAAACTGTTCAAATAGCTGAAAGGCTTTTTAACCGCCAGTGACTGTAAATTGTTACGTAAAAGGACGCTATCCGGTGTAATCAATGCCCTGGCAACTTCAATTCCTGCAATGGCTGTTACGCTGGCCCATATTTTCTGATCCTTCTGAATCCTGATTGTGATGTTCACATTGTTGACGTTCCCATTCATATCCAGGTTCACTTTCCCTTTCATCGCTAAGGTATTAAAAGGAATATCTTTTCCTTTCAGCAACACCAGGTTTTCCGCCTTCTTGCGGTTAGCCACAGGCACTACGGCAGTATCCGGAGTTTTAACAATAACTTTTTTGGTCTTACACGCCAGTACAGTGCTTAACAGCAAAAGAACCAGCAGACTATTTCGTAAGGTACTTCTTCTCATTTATTTTTCGTTTTAACAGCGGCGAATCATTGCCTGCATCCCTGGATTTCTTCCATTGTATCAATGCCTCGTCCGGCGTTCCGGTATGGAATAAAATATCCCCATAATGCTCCAGATACACGCTATTTTCAGCTTCATTATGCTGAAGGGATTTCTCTATCCATGTTTTGGCCAGCTCATATTTTCCCTTTTTCAGTAAGATAAACGCGTAAGTATCCGCCACAGAAGCATCCCTTGGCAGTGCATTGGCGGCAACAGCGATCAATCCTTCTGCCTTATCCAGGTTTTCATTCCTTAACGCCAGGTAGTACGCATAATTGTTCATAATCAGAAAATTCTGCGGGTCCAGGCTTACTGCTTTCTCAAAAGCCTGATCTGCCGCCGACACTTTCCCCTGATCAATTAATATCTCTGCCTGCAACGCGGAAATCAGTGCCTGAAGCTCCTTATTTTCCCCATCCAGTGCCATCGCAGACTTAATATGTTCCAGTGCCTCTTTATTCTGATCCTCCCGGTGCAGGGCGAAGGCCATGTAATAATATAAAATAGCCTGGTTGGGATAGACCGCCAGCGCAGCTTCACCAACCCCGATCATCTGCTTATATTGTCCCATCAGAATGGAAATATTGAGTACTTTTTCCCAAACCCCATACAACTGGTCCGTCAATTTCAATGCCTTTTTATAATGCTCCAATGCAGCTGGCAAATTTCCTGTTTCATATAAAACGTCTCCATAAAGCGCCAGGAACAGCGGATCATCCTGATGTGTGCCGGCAATATTTTCTAATACTCTGGAGGCTGCCATAAATTTCTTTTGAGAGAGGAACAGCGTAGCTGCTGCCATCGCCTCGGTTGCATTTGCATTTGCAGGCGCAACCACCTCCGCCGGCCCGCCGATTATCCGCTGACGTGCTCTGGTGAGCGCTTCTGAAGGGCCAAATTTCTTTTCTACCAGTGCATAAGCGGCCAGCGCCTCCTCCTTTCTCCCGGAGATAGCAATTGCATTGGCACGGTCAAACTGGTAGCTCTGCTGTTCCGGAGCAAGCCGGATCAGCTGATCAAAAACCGGGATCAGGCGGTCCATACTCCCGGTACTCTTATAAAGCTCGGCCATCAACTTCCAGTACCACGGATTATTCTTGTCAATATTCACTGCCGTTGTGATGGCTGTTTCAGCTTCAGGCATTTTATTTTGTCTGAAGTTCAGCAAAGCGATCTCATACCAGGCAGCGGCACTACCAGCATCGATAGCTGTTATTTTCGTAAAGTTCTCATTGCTCCTTACGTAGTTCTCTTTGAGCTTATCACTCAAACCCGCAAAAAAAAGTTGTTTAATGCGTATACTATCCCTGGCCGAAACGGGCAGCCGCTGGGCAACTGACGATAGGGTCAGGAATAGCATACCGCATAAAACAACGATCCTGTTCATTTATTTAAGGTTTATTTACCTGTATGTCCATAACCACCTTCACCACGTGCAGTATCACTTAATTCTTCTGCACTTTCCCAGCTGATAGTTTCATGTTTAGAGATTACCATCTGGGCAATTCTGTCTCCATTATTCACTACAAAATCAGTATCAGAAAGATTGATCAGCAATACTTTGATCTCTCCGCGGTAATCTGCATCAATAGTTCCCGGAGAATTAACGATGCTGATCCCATGCTTATAAGCCAAACCACTGCGCGGGCGGATTTGCGCTTCATAGCCCACAGGCAATTCGATATGCAAACCTGTAGGTACCAGTGTGCGCTGCATAGGTTTGATTACGATCTCTTCCGTTACAAAAGCTCTCATGTCCATTCCTGCTGCATGAACTGTTTCATATTGAGGCAATGCCAATCCTGATTTGTTGATAATATTAATCTTCATCTTTTTCTATTTATTTAGTAGTAAAACCCTGTTAAACAGGCTTCTGTTATTTTCAATATCTATTTCCGCTACAAGCCTTGTGAATTGTTTATCTCTTGCCTAAAAGCACCTTTAGCTCATCCTTTTCCACATAGAAGATCCCTGCGAAGAACAGCACTAACAATCCATTCCCAATATAGATATTCCTGTGAAATACCCAGAAAGACAAAATCACAATAACCACTGAGCTCACCAGGTAAACCAAGATCCGTTTCAGGTTATACGGGATCGGATAATATTTCTGTCCCAGAATATAAGACATCACCATCATCACAAAATAAGCCAGCATTGAAACCCAGGCAGACCCCATATAACTATATCTTGGGATCAGTATAAAGTTAAATATGATTGTAATAATTGCTCCTGCTACTGAAAGGTACAAACCAAAACGCGTCTGATCTGACAACCTGTACCAGATAGAAAGGTTCATATAAATACCCAGGCAGACATAACCAAACAACAAGTAAGGCACAGCTGGCAGTCCTGACCAGTATTGAGCGGTATGTGCTGCGTCCCCTTTGATGAAATATTTAAGGATCTCAATATTTGCGACCAGGGCGACGAACAGCAACGAAAGTGCAATCACAAAATAATGCAGAATCGTTGCATAGGTTTTCCTTGCATTTTCATGTTTCGCATGACTAAAAAAGAACGGTTCCGCTCCCAGTCTGAAAGCTGTAATAAAAATACTTAAGAAAATTGCAATTTTACAAACCGCGCCATAAATCCCGACATCGATGTCTGCCACAGCCTTTGGCAATAATTTACTCAGTACAATCTTGTCCAGGTTCTCATTGATAATAAAAGACAAGTTGGCCACTAAAATAGGCCAGCTGTAAGAGATCATCTTCAGGAACATTTCTTTATCAAACTTAAATCTGATCTGAAGGAATTCAGGCAACAGCAATAAAAACGTAAGGATACTGGCAGCCAGGTTGGAGATAAAAACATAGCCCACCCACTGATAATGATACCAGCTCTCAAACCACGATGCCAGTGGCCAGTTGTGCTTAATAATCAGAGGGATCACAAAGATAAAGAACAGGTTTAGACCAACAAAACTCCCGATATTCAGGAATTTAATCACGCTATACCTGAACGCTTTATTATCTGCCCTGATTTTGGCAAAAGGGATCACGCAGATCGCATCTACAAATAAGATCCCCACAAAGTACTTCACATATCTTTGATAATCCAGCGCCTGCGCCTGCTCTCCATTATTGATCCAGGAGGCGATTGAATCGGCAAAAACGGAGCCTGTAATCAAAAATAGCCCTGCAATAAAGGCTATACAGATAAATGAATTGTTGTATACCGCATCCTTTTTATCCTCATGCTTATTCAGGTACCTGAAATAGGTACTTTCCATTCCGAAAGCGAGCACCGCATTGATCAGCGATGCGTAGCTGAAAAGTTTGGTCAAAATACCAAATGTGCCGGGCAGATAAGCCTTGACATAAATTGGGGTTAATATAAAATTGAGTAGTCTGGAAAGTATGGTACTTACCCCATAAACTGCCGTCTGACCTAAAAACTTCTTTAAAACTGACACCTGATCTGATTAACGGATAATAAAGCGGACTTATTTCTTAATGATCTCAAAATTACGATAGTTTTTCAGTTCGCCCGGTGTGATCTCCACCTTTTCTATCTTGGCACGGTCCGGCCCTTCATTGCACCATTCCTCAAAAATATCCAGCAAAGTATCGTCTCCTTCCGCCTCAATGTACAAACTTCCGTCCTTCTCATTCTTGATGATCCCGCGGACCCCCATCTGGTCTGCGACTACTTTCGTGGTATATCTGAACCCCACCCCCTGTACTGTTCCTGTTATTCTGATTATAATTTGCTTCATCTGTTTATATTACTTCCTTAAAACTTACTAACCCTATCTTTCTCTTTCAAAAACCCCTGCCATATCTCCTTTAAAATATCCGCAGCAGGCCTGATCTCTTTCAGTAATGCCGAAACCTGGCCAATCTCTAATTCGCCTTCCTCTAAATTGCCCTCAAACATACCTAATTTTGATCTTGCGCGTCCTAACAAGCCCCTTAATGTTTCGGCATCTGCTCCCTGCGCTTCCGCTGTTGCAATACTCAGCTCAAAAGGATTTTTCAGTAACCTGACCGGAACCAGCTTCTGCAACCTTAATTTGGTATCCCCTTCCACAGCGCCGATTACCCGCTCCTTAAAAGAAACATGTGCCGAAGACTCCTGCGCAACCGCAAAAGCAGAACCTATTTGCACGCCCTCAGCTCCCAGCGCCATAGCTGCCAGCATACTGCGCCCTGAGGAAATCCCTCCCGCTGCAATAACCGGAATACGCACTGCATCAGAAATCATCGGGATCAGACACATCGTGGTAGTTTCCTCCCTTCCATTGTGTCCGCCCGCTTCAAAGCCTTCCGCAACAACCGCATCCACTCCGCAAGCCTCAGCCTTTAAAGCGAACTTTGTGTTGGAAACCACATGCACTACCGTAATCTGTGCCGCTTTCAAAAAATCAGTCCACGCCGCCGGGTTACCTGCTGAAGTAAAAACAATCTTTACTCCCTCAGCAACCAAAATCTGCATAATCTCTTCCACATTCGGATAGATCATTGGCACATTCACTGCAAAAGGCAAAGCAGTGGCCTTTTTAATTTTCCGGATATGTTCCCTTAAAACCTCAGGGTACATAGAACCCGCCCCGATAATCCCTAAACCACCGGCATTTGAAACCGCTGCAGCAAGCTTCCAGCCACTGCACCAGATCATGCCCGCCTGGATAATCGGGTATTGAATTTTAAACAAAGCGGTAATACGATTTGACATATACTTTTCCTTAAATTATTCCTTATATTATTCTTTCGATAGAAGTTTCGGCCGTAATCAGCTCTCCCTTCAAACCCTTAATCAGATTTAGCCCCGGTTTCTTTCCCTTTTCCAAACTCCCGAACTTCGCTTCAACCCCCAGGAAAGCTGCCCCGTTCAGCGTTGCCCAGGAAAGTAATTCCTCAAAGGGAACTCCCTTTTGCGCTTGCAAAATCTTCATTTCCGCTAAAATGCTCAACTGATGATTGCTCGCTAAACTATCCGTTCCTAAAGTAATCCTTACCCCGGCCTCCCTTAACAAGTCTACATCCGGCAACCTATTCTCAATATATAAATTCGCACCCGGGCACAAACACCAATAAAGGTGCTGATGCTGTAATTGCGCAAACACGACATCTGCTCTGCTCGTCAAAGTATTGTGAACCAGCAGCGTTTTCGCATCCCCCGATAAAAACGGCAAATAACTCTGTAAAGAAGTCTTTCCTTTCGCTTCAAAAAAGCCAATATCCAGCCCAAGGAATTCATACAACTTCAGAAAATGCCCCTCTTTCGACTCAAAAAACAAATTCTCATCCAAAGTTTCCTGATTGTGAATAGAAACCGACTCATGCGCATCACCTGAAACCTTTTTAATCTCTCCAAACAACTCTGCTGAAACCGAATAAGGCGCATGAGGGACAATCGTGGCCCTCAAAGGCAAAAACTCATCCCTTGTCGCTATAGCCTTCTGAATAATCTCATCCGCTCTTACCGGATTAAAACCCATCGCCTCCACAAAAGTATGGTAGTAAATTTTGCTCTTAAGTTTTACCTCTCTGGAATAAATCTGGTTGGAAATATCGCCTGTTGCAACAATACCAAGCCTGTACATTTCCGAATCCGCGAGTTCCATCGCCTTCTGAATTTCAGCCTCAGAAGCCGCTCTCTGCTGCATCACCTGCTGTACAAACCCCGGTAATCCCGTATGTTCCGCTATTTTCCCGGCAAGGTGTGATAACTCCAAATGACAATGCGTATTCACCAAACCCGGCACCAACACCCCATCATAATATTTTATCCCCTTAATATTTAGTGCTTCTCCCTGCTCTGCAGTCCATACATCTGTAACAGTGCCATCATCACTAACAGCAACTATTCCATTCCGTAAAGGTGCAGTACTAACCGGATAAACCCATGTTGCCGACAAATAAGAACTCATATTTACAAAGTACGGTTATTCTGCCCAAACGCTAAAAAAATCCAGAGAATTTATCGCCATTAAAAACCAAACACAATAAACAAGAACCTAAACAACAACCTGTTAACACCCTGTACTGTAAAGTATTAGAAAGTCCTTGAAATGACATTGGAATGAGGTTGGAATGACTGTGGTCATTGCAAGGTCATTCCAACGTCATTCCAACCTCATCCCAAGGTCATTCCAAGGCACTATTCAACCCCTTCTCAACACCTGTTCTTGAGGGCGAGGCCATGTTTTGGGTTTTTAAACTTTGCCAGTTAACACCAGTAACAGACACTTTGTCAAGTGAAACCAAGAATACAAACTCTCTCAAACCAGCTGCAATGCGTATATCAAATTTGTAAAGCGATCAAATATTCCTCCTTGCTATCCATATTATATGTATGGAGGGACCTGGTGAAATTTCAAAAAAACAGTTGCTAATTTCGCAGCCTGTTTCATTCTTCAATGAAATCGAGCAAGAAATAGCAACTGTTTTTTTGAAATCCCATTATTTTCATAGCATATATGAGTATAAATTGATTACTTTGTAAAAAGAAATACTATTATGTCCGATTCTACCACCCGATTAAATAAATACATTAGTGAAAGCGGCATGTGCTCGCGCAGAGCAGCAGACAGATACATTGAACAGGGAAATGTGTTTATTAATGGCAGAAAGGCCAAAGTTGGCGACCAGGTTTACTTCGGTGACCTGATTACGGTAAACGGACAAACCATTGAACCAAAAGAAGTAGACAACTCTATTCTGCTTGCATTTAACAAACCCGTAGGTGTAACCAGTACTACAGAAGCTGGCGTAAAAAGCAATATTGTTGATTACGTAAACCATAGCGAGAGAGTCTTCCCAATTGGAAGACTGGACAAAGACTCCCAAGGATTGATCTTCATGACCAATAACGGAGACCTGGTTAACAAAATCCTTCGTGCCGGAAACAACCATGAAAAAGAATACCTGGTTACCGTTAATAAACCATTAACCGACCAGTTTATTACTAACATGGGAAAAGGCGTACCCGTATTAGGGGTAATGACTAAAAAATGTAAAGTAACTAAAGAAAGTCCTTTCATCTTCAAAATCACTTTAATTCAAGGTCTGAACAGACAAATCAGACGCATGTGTGAACACTTCGGATTTGAAGTTACCAAATTGGAGCGTATTCGTATTATGAATATCAACCTTAAAGGTCTTCCAGTTGGAGAATGGAGAGAATTCACTCCGGAAGAACTGACAGAAATCCATAACATGATTGCAAAATCAAGCTCTGTCGAACATGCCGCTGCAAAAAGAGTAGTTAAAAAAGCAAAAACAACTACTGTTGCACCAGAAGAAGCTAACGTAACTCCCGCAAAAGCATTCAGAGCAAGACCAGCAGGCCCATCCAAAGGAAAACCAAGACCAACAACCCCAAGAGGCGAAAGAAGCGAGCGCGGAGGAGAGAGAAGTGAAAGAGAAGAAAAACCACCAAGAGGCTCCAGAGCAAAACCGGCATCATCATTCAAAGCACCAGCTGCGACTAGTGACTGGAACAAAAGCAATGGCCCAAGCAGAAGATCAGTGAAACCAACAAAAGGAAGATCAGGATCAGCACCAGCAAAAACAAGAAGTCCAAAACGCTAAACATCAACAACTTAGCACATCATAAAATATCTTCAATTTGCATGACCCTAATTATCATTAAGGTCATGCAAATTTCATAACTTACTAAAAACAAGTAAGTTCCAATGAAAAATTGGGAGGCTTATTATTTTTAGGTAACTTTGCATCAAATGCTAGTAACAACTAAAACTGATATACGTTCTCTGAGTCTTATCCAGCTTCAGCAGCACTTTACTGAAATGAAAGAACCCGCTTACCGTGCCAAACAGGTTTACCAATGGCTATGGGAGAAATCTGCGCGTTCTTTTGAAGAAATGAGTAACCTGTCTAAAGACCTGAGAAAAAAACTGGACGAGAACTATACTATCAATGCAGTTGAGGTCAATAACACCCAATTCAGTAACGACCAAACCATTAAAAACACCTTTCGTTTATTCGACGGAAACATTGTAGAAGGCGTGCTGATTCCAATGGAAGAGCGCATGACCGCCTGTGTAAGCTCCCAGGTAGGCTGCAGTTTATCCTGTAAATTCTGTGCAACAGGCTACATGGACAGAAAACGTAACCTGAATGCCGATGAAATCTACGACCAGGTAGTTCTGATTGATCAGCAGGCCAAAAAGAATTACAATGCCCCCTTAACCAATATCGTGTATATGGGTATGGGAGAGCCTCTTTTAAACTATGCAAATGTCATGAAATCAATAGAGCGCATTACAGCTCCCGATGGATTGAACATGTCTTATAAGAGAATTACTGTCTCTACAGCAGGTATCGCTAAAATGATCAGGAAACTCGCAGACGATGGCGCTAAATTTAACCTTGCCTTATCCCTGCACGCCGCAGATGACAAGAAGAGAAACGAAATTATGCCTATCAATGAGCAAAACACTTTAAAAGTACTCGCTGAAGCCTTAAAATACTACTTCGCTAAAACAAAAAACCCTGTTACCTACGAATATATCGTCTTCAATAACTTTAACGACGAGCTTCAGGATGCTATAGATCTGGCTAAATTCTGTAAACACGTACCCTGTAAAGTGAACCTGATTGAGTACAACCCAATTCAGTTTGCAGACTTTATCAATGCAGAAGGAGATAAAATTGATGCCTTCTCCAACTATCTGAAAAGTCAGGGTGTGAATACCAATATCAGACGCAGCCGTGGTAAAGACATTGATGCTGCCTGCGGACAGCTTGCGGTAAAAAACCAGCCAGAGGAAGCCGTATAAGTTAACTAATCCCGGCAAATCAGGGGTACATTGCACAGATGTCCCTGATTCAACAAATTTTTGCTGACCTTTTCCACCTGCTCTTTCCAAAGAAGTGCAATGGCTGTGGCAACACGCTATTTAATGGAGAAAAAACGATCTGCATCAAATGCCTGCATGACCTTCCCTTTACAGATTTTCATTTATATCCTGAAAATCCTGCAGCCAGGTTATTCTGGGGCAGACTACCCATCCACCAGGTCAACGCCCTCTTATATTTTAAAAAAGGCACCAAAGTCCAGCAACTGATCCATCAATTAAAATACCAGGGCCAAACAGACATCGGCTTCCTGTTAGGTAAAATGATGGGCGAAAAAATGCTGCTATCAGAACAAAGGCCCGATTTAATCGTCCCCATCCCGCTTCATCAGAAAAAACAACGCAGCAGAGGCTATAACCAAAGTTTATCTATTGCAGAAGGAATAGCCCATATTTTACAATGCCCCATCAATACCTACCTGCTTGTAAGAAAAATCAACACCACCACACAAACAAAGAAAAGCAGGTATGAACGTTTTGAAAACTTAAAAGCCGCATTTGAACTCCAACAATCCTTTAATTTAAACAATCTCCATATCTTGCTTGTTGATGACCTCCTTACTACCGGAGCCACATTAGAAGCCTGCGGCAAGCTATTACTGGATAACGGGTTAAATAAACTCTCCATAGCCACCCTTGCTTACACCAAATAAAAAAATACGCACTCAGCATAACATTTATATTTTATGCTCGTTTATATATTCGAGAGCGTTAATTTAGATGGTAAGGGTCGATATTTTCTTCATAGAAATATCGGCCCTTTATCTTTTCAGCAATCTTCAGTCTTTTTCAAAAAAAACAATTTATCAAAAACAATATGCCAGCTTAATCGTTTATATATACGAGAGCGTTAATTTAGGAGTCGGAATTTCAGAAATGGAGTTCCGGCTCTTTTTTTGGAGGCCGGTTAAGGAGCTAATTTTGCTATTCCTTTTCGCGCGAAAGGAAACCAAACAGCAGTTGTTTAATCTCTTCGGGATTAAACGGTTTTAATACATGGCCATTCATGCCACATTCATTAAATTTATAATGGTCATTTTTAAGCGTAGAAGCAGTCAGTGCAATGATAGGAACCTGTTTATAATAAGCCCCGCTAATATCCCTGATAATCCCTGTAGTTTCGAAACCATCTATCCCCGGCATTTTAATATCCATAAAGATCAGATCAAAACTCTCGGTCATAATCTTCTCTATCGCTTCATACCCATTCACCGCAGCTTCAATTTCTAGTCCCCATTTGCTCAGAATACGCTTGGCAATTAAGATATTAATTTCATTATCATCGACAACCAATATCCTTTTACCTACAAAAACACTCATTTCCGTACTATTGCCCGGCGCGGCAGATATTTCGGCTGTTTTACTAAAGGCAATTTCAAAAGAAAACGTTGTGCCCTCTCCCTCAGTACTGTCTACAATAATATCAGAATTGAACATCTGCAGCAACTTTTTCGTAATCGCCAGTCCCAGTCCTGTACCTCCATATTTTCTGGAAATATCTGTTTTAGCCTGTGTAAAAGTCTCAAAAATATAACTCTGCTTATCTTTAGGTATACCTATCCCATTATCTGTAATCTCGAACCTGATAATCGACTCTTTTTCATTCTGTCCGGCAAGGGTCAGAATCAGCTGCACCTGTCCATTCTCCGTAAACTTAATGGCATTCCCTAAAAAGTTCATCAAGATCTGGTAAAGCCTGTTTTTATCCCCTGAAATCAGGGAAGGAATAGCAGGATCAAAAACAAGATTTAACTGATTGCCCTTCTTCCTGACATTAACTTGCAGCGAATTGATAATATCATTTGCCAGCGTTTTAAGATTGAATGGAAATACTTCCAGTTCCATCTTACCGGTTTCCATCTTTGTGAAATCAAGGATGTCGTTAATGATATGCAATAAGTTCTCCCCGGAAAATTTAAGAATATTTAAATCATCGATCTGTGAGATCTTAGGGTCATTGTCCAGTAACAAATGCGTCATGCCAATCACGGCATTCAAAGGAGTCCGGATTTCATGGCTCATCACCGAAAGAAACATTTCCTTTGCTTCACTCAGCTTTAAGGCCTGTTCTTTCGCTTCGATCATTTCTTTCTCAATCTGCTTACGCTGTGTGATGTCAGAGATCAGATCTATTTGCCGCTCTACTTTGCCCTTACTATTAATAATGGGTGTATTCGACACAGAAAGCCAGACCGTAGAGCCATTTTTCTTCTCTGCCAGTACCTCTATCGTATAAGATTGGTTGTTTTTGCTTTTATCGCGCGAGGTGGATATTAATTCCTGATCATAAAAATTAGGAGAAAGAATATTTCCTAAATGATGTCCATAGAGTTCTTCTTTCTTATAACCGGTCAGCTTTTCCAGAGATTGATTGACCCAGGTGGTAATCCCTTCATTATCCTGGATATTCACGCCCGTATTCGTTTTACTGGCTACCATGGACAGCACCTGTAATTCTTCTTCCGCTCTTTTTTTATCAGTAATATCAATGATAATCTCAACTTCGATTTCTACATTACCCCTGTCATCCAGGACTACTGTATTGTAAACGGAAAGCCAGATTTCCTTTTTATCTTTTCGATAAGCCAGCATATCAATCGTAAAAGACTGCCTTTGTTTGGTCAGTCTTCTGACTTCATCAATCAGCTCCAGATCTGTATTAGGGCCAACGATCAGATCTCCGAGCCGTTTTCCTTTGACATCCTCCAGGCAAAACCCGGTAATTTTCTCAAAAGCTGCATTTACCCAGGTCACATGATTATCTGCATCATTAATGACCACTGCATTATTTACTTTGCTGGCCACAAATGATAGTTTCATCAAATCACTTTCTACCTTTTTATTGTCGGTAATGTCTCTTCCATAGGTATACCAGCGCCTGTTTTTGGAAACCAGCGACCAGCTGATCCAGCGGATAACATCATCCCGGCCAATGACTCTGAAGTCAATATGAAGTTCTTTGTAATTATTCCCCAGCCCATCTGCTATACTTTTCATCACCCGGGGAATATCTTCCGGGTAACAAACATCTAAAAGGCCAAGTTCCATAGCTTCTGCCACAGTATAACCTAATAAACGGGTAACGGCTCCGTTCACAAACAAGACCTTACCCCTGAAGTCAAGAATACAATGGATTTCGGGAGAAACCCCTGTAATATCCAGAAGTTCCTGGCAGCGGGTCACACTGGAACGAATCTGTTCATCTTTTTTCCTCAGCACCAGGTGCACCACGACTTCCTGCGCAATTCCTTTCAGGATCTCTTTCTGACTGTCCGTAAATTGACGGGGAACCAAATCAAATACGCAGAGTGTGCCCAGTACAAAACCATTATCATCAATTAATGGAGCGCCGGCATAATACCTGATGTAGGGTTCGGAAACGACCACCGGATAATCGGTAAAGCGACTGTCTTTCAGTGTATCGCAGATTTCGAAAACTGTATTTCCCTGGATAGTATATTCGCAAAAAGACTGTTTGCGGGGAAATTCCTTTAGCTCAACGCCAACGGAAGATTTAACCCATTGCCTCTCTTTGTCTAACAGAGAAATCAAGGCAATGGGTATATTAAATATTTGCGTCGCAAGCTTCGTTAGGTTATCAAAGCTTTTTTCAACAGGGGTATCAAGGATATGATATGCGTATAAGGCACATAATCTCTCTTTTTCACTAGGTGACAATACTCCTGTATTTATTGGCATAATTGATTAACCCGTATTTTTACTTGTACAATGGAAAACCAGCAACTAATGCAGTTACTTGTTTTCTCACTTCAATCAAATGGGCATCATCCTCTGGATTAGTTAAAACCTGATCTATTAAATCAACAATTTTCTCCATGTCCTGTTCTTTGAATCCTCTGCTGCTAATTGCAGCTGTTCCTACACGGATACCAGAAGTTACAAAAGGAGATTTATCGTCAAACGGCACCATATTCTTGTTCACGGTAATATCTGCTTTTTCAAGCGCATTTTCTGCAACTTTTCCAGTTATATTTTTGTTGCGTAAGTCAATCAGCATTAAGTGATTGTCTGTACCGCCTGAAATTATACCATAACCTCTGCTCATAAAAGCTTTCGCCATAGCCTGCGCATTGGCTTGTACTTGTTTAATATAAACCAGGTATTCATCGCTCAGTGCTTCACCAAATGCAATTGCTTTTGCTGCAATAATATGTTCTAACGGACCGCCCTGAGTACCTGGAAAAACCGCCATATCCAATACAGATGACATCATCCTGGTTTCTCCTTTAGGCGTTTTAATACCAAATGGGTTTTCAAAATCTTTACCCATCATGATCAGTCCGCCACGTGGTCCGCGTAATGTTTTGTGTGTAGTTGTAGTCACAATATGGCAATGAGGAAGCGGATTTGCTAATAAGCCTCTTGCAATCAGACCTGCAGGGTGAGAAATATCGGCAAGCACAAGTGCACCGATTTTGTCAGCTACACTACGGATAAAAGCGTAATCCCATTCTCTGGAATAAGCAGATGCACCGCAGATAATTAATTTTGGACGTTCTGCTAAGGCTACTTCTTCCAGTTTTGCATAATCAATCAGTCCGTCTTCTTTTTTAACACCATAGAAGAAAGGCTTGTATAATTTACCTGAAAAATTTACCGGAGAACCGTGAGTTAAGTGTCCTCCATGAGACAGATCAAATCCAAGGATTTTGTCTCCTGGCTGTATTACAGCCAGCATCACAGCTGCATTAGCCTGTGCACCAGAGTGAGGTTGAACATTTACCCATTCCGCACCAAATAGTTTTTTCGCACGTTCAATGGCAATATTCTCTATCTCATCAACTACCTGACATCCGCCATAATAACGTTTGCCCGGTAAGCCTTCAGCATATTTGTTTGTTAATACTGAACCCGCAGCTTCCATCACCTGTTTGCTTACAAAATTCTCCGAAGCAATCAGCTCAAGGCCGTTTTCCTGACGGTCTAATTCCCTGTCAATCAAATCAAAAATTAAAGTATCTCGTTCCATTTATCAAAGTATATTTTTGTAAAAATAATCATTTTCGTTAGAATCCAATTGTTTTTTAACGGTGACGAAGCTATCATGATCTTGTATCCACTTCGTTATCAAATTTGTAAGATCATGATGGTTTCACCAGAAGCTGTTGAAATTTAGATGCTCAAATTGTTTATAGTTTATTTTTAGGTGAAACAAGTCAGATTTATGTCTGGTAGCCTTCCTACCTGACATGAATCTGGCGCAGTTGCAGCCAAAAAGAAACATAAACAAATGAGCAGATGAATTTTTAACTGCTTCAGAGAATCCAATTGTTTTTTAACGGTAACGAAGCTATCATGATCTTGTGTCCGCTTCGTCGCTAAAGCATACGGATACGACTTCATGCAAACGATTTTAAACACCTACTCAGAACATATTTGTTTTTTCAACTGTTGTAAGCCTGAACACGTATTCGTTTTGTTTTTGAAATGACTATTATTTTGCGGTTATCTTAACTAAAATCCCGTACTTTGTATATTGTTGTCTATTAAACCCTGCATGGAAAACTTCAACACTCCATTATTACCTAACATAAACTATCCTGCTGATTTAAAGCAGTATACAGAAGATGATCTGGAACAAATCAGCCAGGAATTACGTCAGTATATTATTGATACTGTCAGTGTAAATGGCGGTCATTTTTCTTCTAGTCTTGGTGTTGTAGAGCTCACTGTAGCTTTACATTACGTTTTGAACACTCCTTATGATAAATTAGTCTGGGATGTGGGCCACCAGGCGTACGGCCATAAAATTTTAACCGGAAGAAAATCTGTTTTTCATACCAACCGCCTGTTAAACGGCATCAGTGGTTTCCCGAATATCAGCGAAAGTGAATATGATACGATGGGTGTAGGTCACTCTTCTACTTCAATTTCTGCGGCATTGGGTATGGCTGTGGCTTCACAGCTGAAAGGAGAGAAAGATCGTCAGCACGTTGCCGTAATTGGCGATGGTGCAATGACTGCCGGACTTGCTTTTGAAGGACTAAACCACGCCGGAATTGAAAATTCAAACCTGCTGGTTATTCTGAATGATAACTGTATGTCTATTGATCCGAATGTTGGTGCACTTAAAGAATACCTGACCAATATCACGACTTCCAAGTCTTATAACCGTTTCAGGGATGATATTTCAAGCGTACTGATTAAACTTTCTGAGCTTGGGCCTAATGCGCATAAATTCGTTAAAAAGATAGAAAAGAGTATCAAAGGCACTTTATTGAATCAAAGCAACCTTTTTGAAGCTTTAAATTTCAGGTATTTCGGCCCTGTTGATGGTCATGACGTAAAAAAGTTAGCCGCTGTTTTGAGAGATCTTAAAGATATTCCCGGCCCTAAACTTCTGCATTGTGTAACGGTTAAAGGAAAAGGCTTCGCATTAGCGGAAAAGGATCAAACGAAATGGCATGCTCCGGGTCTTTTTGATAAGATTACCGGTGAAATTAAAAAATCAGTAAATGATAAACCACAGCCGCCAAAGTATCAGGATGTTTTCGGACATACCCTGGTTGAGCTTGCTGAGGCTAATAAAAATATTGTAGGAATTACTCCTGCCATGCCTTCAGGATCATCAATGAATATCATGATGAAAGCTATGCCTGACCGTGCATTTGATGTAGGTATTGCTGAACAGCATGCGGTTACTTTCTCTGCCGGACTGGCCACGCAAGGTATGCTGCCTTTCTGTAATATTTATTCAAGTTTTATGCAGCGTGCTTATGATCAGGTGATTCATGATGTAGCTATACAGAACTTAAACGTAGTTTTCTGTCTGGACCGAGCAGGTTTTGCCGGTAGTGATGGCGCAACCCACCATGGTGCTTATGACCTGGCTTACATGCGCTGTATTCCAAACATGACTGTTGCTGCACCCATGAATGAGGAAGAACTCAGAAACCTGATGTACACGGCACAACTGGAAAACATGGGCCCTTTTTCTATCCGTTATCCGAGAGGAAACGGGGTGATGGCAGACTGGAAACGTCCTTTCAAAGCCATTGAGGTCGGAAAAGGAAGGAAAATCTGTGATGGAGAAGAAGTAGCTATCCTGACGATCGGAAACGTCGGTAACTTCGCTGTTGAGGCTTGTAAAGAATTAAATACGGAGGGTATTCACCCTGCACATTATGATATGCGTTTTGTTAAACCTATAGATGAGGTTTTATTACATGATGTTTTTTCACGTTATAAAAAGATAATTACTGTAGAAGACGGCTGCCTGCAAGGCGGAATGGGCTCTGCAGTGCTGGAATTTATGGCTGACCATAACTACCAGGCCAATGTAATCCGTTTGGGTATTCCTGACGAGGTGGTTGACCATGGAGAACAAAATGAACTGTGGGCGATCTGCGGTTATGATAAAGCTGGTATTATAGAAACTGTTAAAAAGATTACGGTTGGCAGAACTACTGCAACAATTGCTTCTTAACTAAACTCCCTGAACGGGAATAGATAGCATAAAAAAAGCTACTCCAAAACGGAGCAGCTTTTTTTATATCCTGTTATTTGCTGTTTATTCTACAGTCACAGATTTAGCCAGATTTCTTGGCTGATCTACGTTGCAACCTCTTAACAAAGCAATGTGATAAGAAAGTAACTGTAAAGGTATAGTCGCTAATAATGGAAGGAATGCCTCACTTGCATCAGGAATTTCAATGCAGTAATCAGCCATTTTACGAACTTCAGTATCACCTTCGGTAACGATAGCCAATACAATTCCTTTTCTTGCTTTTACTTCCTGAATATTACTGATTACCTTCTCGTAAGAAGAGTTTTTGGTCGCAATAACCACTACTGGCATTTCCTCATCAATCAGTGCAATAGGACCGTGCTTCATTTCTGCCGCAGGATAACCTTCTGCATGGATATAAGAGATCTCTTTTAATTTCAATGCACCTTCTAAGGCTACAGGGAAACCGCTTCCTCTACCTAAAAACAGGCAGTTTCTTGAATCTTTAAATTTATGCGCAATCTCTTTAATCAGGTCATTGGACTCTAAAGCCTTAGTGATCTTTTCAGGGATACAGTCCAGTTCAGTTAACAGCTCCACTAATTTAGCCTGCGTTAAAGTACCTTTCTGCTGTGCCATATAAAAGGCCATCAGTGTCAGTACGGTTACTTGTGCTGTAAATGCTTTAGTAGAAGCTACGCCGATTTCAGGTCCTGCATGGGTATAAACTCCTGCATGTGTTAAACGCGGGATCGATGAACCTACTACGTTACAAACACCGAAAATAGTTGCCCCTTTTTCTTTGGCCATTTCAATCGCCGCCATAGTATCTGCCGTTTCTCCGGATTGAGAGATCGCGATCACCACATCTTTTTCTGTAATAATCGGATTTCTGTAACGGAATTCTGAAGCATATTCTACTTCTACAGGTATACGTGCATATTCTTCAATTAAATATTCACCTACTAATCCCGCATGCCATGAAGTTCCGCAAGCGACAATAATAATACGGTCAATATTCTTTAGTTTATCGGCATACTCTTTAATCCCGCCTAACTGTACTCTACCCTCATTCGGATAAATACGGCCTCTCATACAGTCTCTGATCGATCTTGCTTGTTCAAAGATCTCTTTTAACATGAAATGTTCGTAACCACCTTTTTCAAGCATTTCCAGTTTAAGCTCCAGTTCCTGGATATAGGGGGTTTGTACAACGTTGTCTAATCTTTTGATTAATAATTCATCACGTTTTAAAAATGCGATTTCATTATCATTCAGATAAATTACGTTTTTAGTGTACTCAATGATCGGTGTAGCATCCGAAGCAATAAAGTATTCTCCTGCGCCTACCCCAATAACCATCGGACTACCTTTTCTGGCTGCAATTAATTGATCTGGCTGGTCATTGTCCATGATCACGATAGCATAAGCTCCGCTAACCTGGTGTAATGCCAAACGTACTGCTTCCAATAAGTCTGTGTTTTCCTTTTTATAGATCTCCTCTACTAAATGGATCAGTACCTCTGTATCTGTATCACTGTTGAAAACGTGACCTCTTGATAACAGCTCTTCTTTCAGGGTCGCATAGTTCTCTATAATCCCATTGTGGATGATAGTTAATTTGCCATCGTTAGAAGTGTGCGGGTGTGAATTTCTGTCTGAAGGTTCACCGTGGGTTGCCCAACGGGTATGTCCCATTCCAATCGTTCCGGTTTTATCTTTTCCCTCACTGAAATTTTCAAGCTCCTGAACCTTTCCGGCTTTTTTATATAATTTTAATCCGCTTTGGTTAATCAATGCAATACCTGCACTGTCATACCCACGGTATTCTAACCTTTTTAAGCCTTTCAGCACAATTGGCCAAGCTTCTCTATAACCTATATATCCTACTATTCCACACATATTATTCTAGTATAAAGGTGTAAATCTAGTCAATTAATGATTTAATTAAAGTAAAATAAAATATACTCTCCTTCTTTTGGGACAAATGTCCGCCGCAAGGGATGCCTGAAGCTTGCTGTTTTTTTTCGGCGTTAAGCAGCATTGAAACTATATTTAATTCGTTTTAGCAAATTATAATATAACAATTGATTATCCTGGCATCAAAGTGTGGAATTTCTCTACACTAAATAAACGAACACAAAAACATAATTAACTAACTAACAGCATTTTAATACACTAAAACGTTATTGGCATTATTATGTAACCTACCTGAATACGAATCATCGTATAAAAAAAACATATTTAAAAATATAACATATGAAAAATTTAATCTTAGGTGCAGCCATCTTAGCATTTGCAGGTGTCTCAACCGTTAAAGCAAACGATATTAAAACACCAGTTACTATAGTAATGCAACAAGACAGCACCACTAAAACTCCGGTTAAAATTGAAGAATTACCTGATGCCGTAAAAGCAACATTGTCATCAGACAAATATAAAGACTGGGCTCCGATTGCAGCGTTCAAAATCACAGACGCAAGCAAAGCTGAATACTACCAGGTTGATGCTAAAAAAGGAGAAGAAACTGCTTCACTTAAAATTGGCAAAGACGGAGTTGTAGTTCAATAACCAACACACATCATGAAGAACAGAAACCTGCCTTTGAAAAAGGGTGGGTTTTTTCACGCCTGAGTTATCCACATTTCGATGTGAATAACTCCAGTAAATGGGGATAACCCTGCAACGTTCCAGCATTTCCATTATACCTGTTTAAAGAAATTCCACAGCAACATTACACTGTATTACAGGTATATATGTAATTACGGAATATTAAATAACATATCTTAACGCCGAACTAAGTTATTGACAGTTATAAACACCCTCTCCTGAATTCAAAACTTTGTTTCTGTATTTTACACAGCCGTAATTTAGGAGAACAATGACAATTTAAGATTGTTATGTCACAACAAGTTTAAATTACGCAGTTATGGAACGAGAAGAAAGTCAGCATCATCTTAAAAATTTAACAGAATTAAATACCAGTACTTATGCGGTCAGAGCCGGACAACCGAGCCTGACTAACTGGACAGTTGTAAATTCTGCCAGGCAATTTATCGGAACTGTCAGAGATCTGCTGATTGATGATCAGCCACGGGCACGTTACCTTATTCTGAACCTCACGGGAAATATATGGAATATTGAAGAACGCGAAGTTTTAATTCCTATCAGTGCCGCAGAATTGCACAGGCACACGCAAGAGGTTATGCTCCCCAACATTACTTCACAGCAAATTTCAGCTTTACCTGATTATATCCAGGGAAATGTAATCATATCCACAGATTCTGAAATATATGGCCATAAAGATACTGACCAGGCCAGCGCAGTTGCAAAAGAAGCACATGGCAGCTATCCGGAACATATCCCCTTTCAGGTGATTACAAGAGTGTATCAGGAAGAAGCTGAGGCAGAAAATGCTTTTAAATTACTGCTCAAAAGAGGCTTCTCAGAAAGCGATATTAAAATTACACCTTACAATCCGCTGAATAGCGTAACCGATATTCAGGGCAATACCAATACACAGTTTCTGGGTGATGGTTCAAGAGACGAATACATCTTAAGTCTGGCAGCAAATTCAGCACTGGATGCAGTACTTGCGCAACAACTTTTAAATAATACAATTTAGCTGGTCACCCCAAATTAATTTTAGCAGAACCAGCCTGAAAAAGGCATTACACATATATCCATAATATTAAATTTCAGCACGATACAGAAAAAACCGTCCAAAATCATATTAGCTAAACAATAAGAATTTATTATTCCAGAAAGGAATAATAATGAGTATCCAAATCAGTTTTTTCCTCACACTATGGCAAGGTGTTTGCCTGATGTGGGTTATCTCCAATGAATTTATACTCATGTCAAATCAACTTAAAGATAATATGATTAAAAACTCTGACATTAGTGCGTTGGCGACTAATTTCCGTGAATACATCACCAGAAATAAGATTGAAGAAGAAAGGGATCAGCTGATAGAGGATTTAACTTCACGTAATCAGGATCTGAATCAATTCGCTTATATCACTTCCCATAATCTGCGCGCACCTTTATCGAATTTAATAGGCTTAATTGACATCCTGGATTACGATGTGCTGGATGAATATAATAAGACCATTGTAGATATGTTCAGGGACTCCGCTTTTAAGCTGAATGAAACTATCTATGATCTGACGCAGATGCTGAGCATCAAAACTGATAAAAAACTGAATATTGAAAGTGTAAATATCTGCAGTATCTTTAAAAAAGTATGTAATTATTTCAATAAACAAATCCACAAACTGGGAATTTATATACACACTGATTTCCAATGTGAAATGGTCCCTTTCCCCAAAAGTTACCTGGAAAGTGTATTGATGAACTTAATGTCAAATTCAATGAAGTATCATGCAGATAGCAGACCGCTCAGAATTGACATCACGACCAGGCTTAACGAGGATGGAAAAGTGAGCTTGATTTTCTCTGACAATGGCATCGGAATAGATCTTCAACAGCATAGGGACAAGGTTTTTGGGTTGAATCAACGTTTTCATAGTCATGTTAACGGAAGTGGTGTGGGACTGTTTATTACCAAAACCCAGATTACCTCTATGGGCGGCAAAATTATGGTTGAAAGTGAGCTTGACAAGGGCTGTAAGTTCACTGTAACCTTCAAATAACACTCATATATGTGACATCAATATGTGTCTTTATTTTAGCGTTTTAGTACGTCTTTACTACTAGTTTTGTAGTTAACGTATCCCATAGAACATGAAAAAGACCTTACTTGTTGCCGCTATAGTACTCGCCTTCACCAGCATTTTCAACCTAAAAGCCAATGCGCAGGCTGTAAGTGGTAACGTACCACTAAGCATAGTACTCTCAGATGCCTTCTCTATCACGCTAGGTGCAACTCCTAATGTAGTTTTCACTTATGCAACAGCTGCAGATTATGCAAGCAGTAAAACAGTCTTAAAATCAAACCATTTTACAGTGGTAAGCAACAAGCCATACAGTGTTGCAGTAAAAGCTGCGACAGAGTTTAATGTAATTGCGGGCAATGCAACACCGGTATCTTTAAGTGTGGTACAGGTGAGCATAGATCCAAGTACACCAACTACTGGTGCTACCTATGCTACGCCAGCTTTAACAACAACTAACCAGGCACTGGTTACTGCAGCCTCAGCGACACTTACAACTGCTTATAACGTAAATTACTCTATTCCTACAGCCGCAGGTTTGCTTGGGAAGGTGGCGGGAACATATGCCACTAATGTTGTTTACACAGTTACACAACCTTAAAGCGTACGACATGAAAAAAATCTTACTCATTATTGCCGTATTATTAGCTATTGGTACTCTTTTCAACCTAAAAGCCAATGCGCAGACTGTAACTGGTAACGTACCGCTAAGTATCGTACTTTCGGATGCCTTCTCCATCACACTGGGTGCAACCCCGGATGTAGTTTTTACTTATTCAACAGCTGCGGATTATGCCAGCAGTAAAACAGTCGCCAAAACAAACCATTTCACCGTGGTGAGTAACAAGCCTTACAGCGTTGCCGTAAAAGCTGCAACAGAGTTTAATGTAATCGCTGGTAATGCAACGCCGGTATCTTTAAGTGTGGTGCAGGTAAGCATAGATCCAAGCACACCAACTACCGGAGCCACTTATGCTACACCTGCTTTAACAACTACTAACCAGGCACTGGTCACCACAGCATCACCAACTCTTGCAGGTACTTATAACGTAAATTATACGATTCCTACCGCCGCTGGCTTAATTGGCAAGGTAGCAGGGACCTATGCTACAAATGTTGTTTATACGGTTACACAACCTTAATCTATTTGATGAGGATACTTACTGGTTTATTCATTCTATGCCTTGTCATGACACTGCCAGACACAGTGAAGGGACAGGGCTTTTCAATTTCACCTGCCAGGATCTTCTTTACCGGAAATCCGGGAGAAACAGTCAGCCAGACAGTCACCTTTGGGAATACTTCGGCAGGTGTATTATCTTTTGTAACCAGAATACAGGATTGGAACAGAGATTCACTGGGTACAAAAATCTATTACGATAGCAATACACTGCCTTTATCCAATGCCGGCTGGCTGACACTTTCATCAAATAACGTGGCCGTACAACCGGGAGAAAATAAACAGGTCAATGTATCCATGACTATTCCTGCGAATGCGGACAAGTTAACAACGAGCATGCTCTTTTTTACGCAGGTAAAAGAACAGGAGGCACAGCAGAAAAATGTGGCCAAGGTTGGTATTAATGTTCTAATGGAGGTCGGCATACAGGTTTATTATGTCCCCAGAGGACTAAATCCGGGAGAACTTGAATTTCTCTCTTTTGATGACCGCGGGATTTATGACAATGGAAAAGCAAAAATCCGCAGGCTGGCTTTAAAAATACACAATAAAGGAAATCTGAATAAAGATGCGTTCATCCGTTTTGAATTAACGAATAAAGAAACGGGTGAGGAAATAAAGATTAAACCCGAAGTGCTGGCCATGCTGCCTGATGCCACGCAATGGGTAATGGTTGATTTACCAAAAGATTTAAAGGGGAAATTCCTCGCTGTTGCTTTGCTTGATGCTGGTTCTTCTTATGATTTGAAAGTTGCTGAAAAAGAGATTATATACCGCCCTTAGTGTTATTTTTTGCTGTTTAACGGCCGGGAATGTCAATGCGCAGTTGATCATCAATCTGCCTGCAGCCAGTATTTCAGGACAAACGAGCTACGTGGTCAATTTAAATAGTGGCTCCTCTGCTTTTTTAAGCTTAGTGACAGCAGTAAATGTCAATGCCGCCGGCACAACTTTAACGCCAACGCCCGGCACCTTACCTGCGCTTGCACTCGCCCCAAACCTGATCAATATGAAGGTAACTTCAATTGGGGGTGTAAATCTCCTTTCAGGGGCAAATCCGATTATACTTTCCAGTGTATCACAAAACATTTATTTTGTAGCAGTTGGTTTACTGAGTGGTGTTATGCTTATTGATTACACGGTTTCCCCCTTGAATGTGGCCTGGGCAGCCGGAAGTTATGCGACAACCTTAACTTTTACCGGCAGCATCACCCCGCCAACACCTACACTCACCTTAAATGTACCTGCTTATATTACCTTAAATACGCTGATCCCGGCTACAACGGCCTTGAATGTTAACTCATTTGCCATTTTCAGAAGTGTAGCAGGGGTCAGTGCAGTATCCGGCAATGATTATTTCACAACTGTACCTACCTTATTTAGTGTCAGAGCAAGCAGCGGCACCTTCACTTTTACAACCACGCAACCTTATAATCAGTTGCCGGCAGCAAATAATGTAAATTTAATGAACGGGGTTCTTTCGGGCACTTACGCGGGTTCAGCAATTAGTCTTTCCGGGAGTGATCAGTTATTGACTGCTGCGACTGGAATCCCTGTTATTGTGACGAATAAAAGCATCCTGTCTTCTGCGTTAAGCATCAGCGGAGCTAATTTGCAAAGCAATTTTGTACAAGCCGGAACTTATACGGTACCGGTAGTTTACACGGTATCCAAAACAGCATCTTCCTTTCCTGCTACTTTAGCCTCACAAACGATGAACAGCTCTGTTCAGGTCAATGTAAGCAACCTGATGGAATTGATTGTTCAGGATCCCAGTGTAACGCTCGCTGTCAGCAGCACTGCAAACTATCAGCAAGGGGTAACCACAACCAAGCCAGGCCATGTTAAAGTGAGCAGTACTGTTCCATATAATGTAACTGTGAAGGCAAGCAGCAGCGTTTTAAGCTCTTCTGGAGGTGTGCAAATACCTGTTGGGGTAATTACCATTGAAGGAATGACGGGTCAGACTGGAGTCACGCCTGTTGTGCTCTCTGCAAGCCCTCAGCCAATCATTACTTCTGCTAATCCTACGGTAGACCGGCTGCTTAATTTACAATACCGCATTCCTTCTACGCAAACCTCTAATCTGCTGAATAAAACTGCAGGAAGTTACAATACAACGGTTACCTATACTATTGTAGCGCCTTAGTTAAAATCTGCTGACGGTAACTTTCCGGCGCTGGTCGTGGTAGAGAAAGGTCAGCATGCCAACGGGAGCTCCCTGAAGGGAAACTTCTTCTTTTTCATTCTCAATGGAAAATGGCATCCCTGCAGTCTCAATATAAACGGTGTATTTATTTCTTGGCAGATAGAAACAGAAATTTCCCTGGTCATCTGTTAAGGTCTGATGAATACGGCCGTTTGGATCTGCGGCGCTGATTTTTATGCCTGCAAGTACTGGTGCTCCATCACCGTATTTTTCTGCTTTCAGCTTCAGACAGCCATTCAGGGCTTGTGTTTTTACCAATGGAATTTCCAGTTTCTTGCTTTTATCTAAAAATACAACGGTAGGGT
Source organism: Pedobacter cryoconitis (assembly GCF_003259615.1). Taxonomy (GTDB): domain Bacteria; phylum Bacteroidota; class Bacteroidia; order Sphingobacteriales; family Sphingobacteriaceae; genus Pedobacter; species Pedobacter cryoconitis. The sequence continues at coordinate 201,736 of NZ_QLLR01000004.1, forward strand.
CCTGCAAACTCCAGCCCCTGGTATTGGTCACAGAAATGGTATAGGCTTCTTTTTTCATATCCCTGAATTCTACGATCCCTTTACTGTTGGTCAGCGCGGCTTCGCCATTGATTTTCACTAATATACCAGCCACGGGTGCTTCTCCAGGATCACGCTGCCCGTTGCTGTTGTGGTCTTCATAATAAGTTAACAGCAGTTTTTTGGTGCCTGAGCTGCCCTTTGCGCCAAATTGTTTTTCTACACCGAATCTCAGTTGTCTGTTTTCGAAATATAGATTGTCCAGGTTATTCACGGTATTTGGAATCGGGTTATAGAGCTGGATGGGTTGCTTTTGCCTGGTTATGGTATATTGAAGATCACTGGTGAGTGCCCAGTTTCCTTTCAGCAGATACCTGATATTGCTGTTCACAGAATAATTATTGCTATGGGTAAAGCCGTAATAGTTATACATCCCGCCTAAACGGAAAGTCAGGTTATTTTGCAAGGCTTCAAAGTGTACGTTAGGGCCAAAAGAATATAACTGGTATTGATTAGTTCCGGTGGAAGACAGAATATCGGAAATATAGTAGGGGTTTAATTGGATGTAACTGCTGAACCCAAGAACTGGCAGGTTATAACTGGTATTAATTTTAACGGAATGAAAGGGAGCTGTCGGCCTTTCTGAGGTATTCACATAGGTATAACCGTAATCGGCTGTCATGGAAAAACTTTGTACACGCCCGCTATAAGCTATGTTCGCACTAAAACGCATCGATGAAGATCTCCAGTCTGCATTAGCGCCAAACTGATCAGTCACGGCAGAGGTAATCAAATGCTGATCAATGAAGTAAGGCCCAAAACCAATAAAGAAATTTCCAGCCCTGGTATTAAATCCCAATTCATAAATGTATAGCGCATTTTTATTAATCCCGGTATTAAAGATATTATTGAACTCGTATTGATACTTCGGACTATTGACCTGCATACTAAAGTGAGCTGCAAGGCTATTGTCGTTTTCAAATTTACGGGTCAGCCGCAGGTCTGTCAGCAACAGGCCGCGTCTTAATCCTGTAAAATACGGACTGCTGTAATAACCGCTTCCGGCAAATTGATAAGCAGTGGTATTGAACGCGTAATTCATTCCTGCAGAAACGCCTTGCTGAGCAGCAGCATTCGTTTTATTCTGCTGTTCCAGTGAATAGCCTGCTTCAAAGTCCAGGAGCTGCCCTTTGCCAATATTCACACCAGCTTTCATACTCAGCTGATTGGCATCAATACCGGTAAAAGGGTCACGGCTATGTATATAGGTAAGCCGCCGGTCACCTTTAGTGTCTGGAGTAGCGAGGTTATAGTCAACTGCCAGAATTTTTGCCCCGGGAATTGTAGTATTGAGCTGGTCATACAGCAGGAAATTATTCTGAATACCATAAACGGACAACACGCCGTTATCTTTCATTTTCAGACTCGCTTTTATACCTCTGCCGCCCAAAGAAAAGTCTATGTTCTCATATATATTACCCACTTTAACTCCCCAGCCTTTGGCCTGGTAATCTGCATAGGTGTTATAAATATTAATTCCATTCGCATTTTGCTGGTGGTACTGGTCAGCATTTAGCCGATATTCCAGGGATGCGTTATCTCCTGTTTTAACTTTACCATTCGCTTGCAATTGATAAAAGGAGGAATTACTGCTCAGACTGGCATAACGTAATGCGACAGTATTAGACAGGGTACCTGTATATGGATCTCCGCCCATACTCAGCCTTCTTGCATTGGTCACGTTAACAATCCGGATCATTTTAACAGCCAATGGGTGATTACCGGCATCTACTGCCTGAATAGTCACCGTGAAATCTGCGGGAATACGGGTGTTTATTTTATTCCTGGCCAGAAAGGGCAGCAGTTGCTGCGTACCGGGCTGCAGGGTAAGATTCATAGTCTGCCCTGTAAATTCCAGTCCGTCGGGAATACCGGAAAGGAGCAGTCTGAAGGTAATGGGCACAAAACCGTTATTTGCACAGCGTACTACAACCTGCGCCTGGTTATTGAGCTGTCCGAGGTAAACTTCATCTTCTTCTGTACCGATCGTAAGGCCGCCAACATCAGTAAGCTGAGTGCGGAACGTGGCAGATTTCTGTACCTCAATGCGCCCTTTAGAAGCGATCAGGTGAACTGTAAAGAGCTGGCTGTTGTTATTAATGGTCTGCCGGTCTGCAATATATTTCAAGGGAAAAACCCTGCTCTCTCCTGCTTTCAGCGCCACGCTGTCCGGCAAAGAGATCAGTCCTCTGGTCAGCAGCTTTTCTTTTGGGTCTTGCCGCAGAGTTACGGCTTCTTTTTCGAAATTTGTAACCTTTAATAAATTAGAGAAGGTTTCCCCGCCTTTAATATCAAGCGTATCCCGGGTGAAAGTGTATTTTACCTGAGCTGATACATTAAATCCGGCCAGACAGCAAAGCATCAAACATACTATTTTCAAATAGCCGATTTTATTCATCATCGTTCATGATAAAAAGCATATCTGCCTTGCAGGACAAGGAATACCGCCAATTGAGTTTTTATTTGAATTGAGCAAGCAGCTCACCCTTACTGTTAATATTCAGTTTCTTATAGGTTCTTTTGATATACTGACGCACAGTATCTAAGGAGATTCCATATTTATAACCTATCAATTTATAACTCAGGCCATGCTGAAGGCCTTCTACGATCTGGCGTTCTCTATAACTTAATTTAGATTGATAGTCTATGGTATACTGTACTTGCTGAATTACGTTCCGGGAGATAGATGGACTAAAAACCGATCCTCCGCGGTAAGTAGTCACAATGGTAGAAATTACGTCATCCACACAGGTGTCTTTAGTCAGATAACCCATCGCTCCTGCTTTTACACAGGCCAGCACACTGTTATGATCTTGAATATTGCTGTAAACAACAACATTGGTATTGGGAAATTTGCGGTAAATATCAGGAATGACATCAATTCCGTTGACTTCAATATCGAGCAGAGTAACATTGGGCTCCTGAGAGGGCTGGACTTTTTTACATTCCACCATTGATCCAATGTCAAGGGTTACTTTTAAATTATGCTGATGCTGATGGTTTAACATCACACGCATCATATTCCTGCTCTGCTGATTGGTATCAATAATTCCAACTTTAATCATAATTTCCCCTCCTTAGCCACATTTCGTAAATAACTTGAAATGATATGAAATAAAGTTAATAAATACTTTAACGGCTTAAGTGTTCATTCCGTTCATTCACTAACGAGGGGATAAAACAAAACAGAATCTACTTTAATGCACTGCTAATGAGCGGAATAACGTCTGAAGCATCGGCACTTAGAAAAGAGTCTCTCAGGGCCCTGCCCAGGTTTACATGCTCTTTAATACTTTCCGCTCTTAATTGATAATAAGCAGAGAATGCGGTACTTAAGTTTGGGTAATGGAGTAAACAGTGGGATAATGTTTTCGCATCCAGCATCGCATTGGTTGTACCTGCACTTGTGAATGGAAGCGCAACGTGCGCGGCATCACCGATCAGCACTACGTTCTGATGATGAAAGCTTGGCAGCAGGTCAAAATCCCTGGTATTCCAGATATAACTGGTCCGAAAGTCGTTACATTTTAAAACCTGCTGTACTGTTGCAGGAAAGTCTTTCAACAGGTTCAAACATAGTTCATGCAGCAGTTCGTGATATTGATCGGAATCACGCGGATTAATTCCTTCCGGAATGTCAGCTAACAGCGGGTCATATTGCATAAACCAAACCATTTCTGTTGCCGAGGTTGGAATAAGGCCGAAGGATAGTCCCTGGTCTTTTTGCTGAAATTTAGTAAATTTCCCTTGTAGGGCAGCAGCCAGCTCTGCGTGCTGGATAATACCAACTACCTCTTTTACTTTACCGGGCTCAAATTTCACCTCTCCGAATAACTGTTGCCGCACGATAGAATTCGCGCCATCTGCACCGATAAAAACATCGCCGTATTCGACTTCTCCATTTGAAAATGCAGCAGCAACAACCTGGTCTGCTTCATATACAAAATGAGAAAATACACGGTTGTTCCTGAGCCTGGATGCGGGCAGCAATTGATTTAAGCAGGCCAGCAGGTCTGTGCGTTTGAAGCATTGCCAGTCTTCGAGTATTTTTTCATTCACGATCAGCCCGTCAGCATCCCTGAGTATGAAGGTGTGAACAGGTTTGCCCGGAAGCGGGCAATTACTTTCAGTTGCAAGTTCATTGAGTACAGTAATGCCGTCATGGTGCATCAGAAAGGCATGTCCTCCTACGGCAGAGAAAATTTGTCTTTCATTGACACTCACGTCAATATCATGCTGATGTAAGTAAATTCCCATACATAATCCAGCGATCCCTCCGCCTAAAACGACTACTTTCATAAGTTATTCACCGTAGTTTTTATGTTATATAATGCTTGGTTGAGAATGTCTTCTGAAGTTGCAAAACTCATCCTGATAAATCCTTCTGCACCTTCTCCAAACCATTCTTTGGCACCGGGAACTACGGCAACTTTGGCCTGGTCAAGTAAAAGCTGATGAATTTCTTTACTGCTTTTTCCAGTCCCTGTAATGTTGGTAAATGCGACATAACATCCTTCGGGAGAGATACATTTAAATCCATTCGTCGAATTGAGTTCGCGAACAGTCAGATCTCTCATTTTCTGAAGGTGTACCAGGAAATCGTCTAACCAGTATCCGCAGTCATTAAGTGCTGTAGTTGCTGCAACCTGCGAAAGTATATTCGCGCCATGAATGGTAGAGCCGTGCAGGGAAACTTCAAATAAGCGATCATAATGCACCTGGTTGGAGGCCATCACTGCACCAATACGCAGGCCTGCAAGGCCGTAAGATTTACTAAAACCTGTTACGGTTATAGTCTGGTTCCGGATCTGCTCATTAAGCGCAGCTATGCTTGTATATATATTCGGGGTGTAAACAATATCACTCCATATTTCATCTGATAAAATAATCAGCCCATGTTTACAGGCGATCTCTCCTAACTGAAGTAATTCGCTTTTTTTAAAGACCTTTCCCGTCGGGTTCAATGGGTTACAAAGACAGATCATACGGGTTTTAGGCGTGATCAGGCGTTCAAGGTGAGCGAAGTCAACGGTATCAGATCCCGGAGGAATAGCAAATGGAACAGCCACTCCGCCAACTGCTTCAGTAGAATATCTGAAAAGGAAATCTACGGGATCAAAGATAATGGCTTCATCACCCGGGGAAAGGAATGCTTTACAGGTTAAGTAAATACCGAAGGCGGCACTATCGACTGGAAATATAAATCCAGGATTCGCCGGAATATTCCGTTTAACGGAATAATAATTAGCCAGGCTTTCTTTAAATTCAGGTAATCCTGCAGCAGGGCCGTAAGAAAGGTATCTATCCTGTGTAAACCTGATAATTGACTCTGCAATTTCGGGTGCACTGGGAAAGTCGGGATCTGCGGCAGTAAGCGGAATAACTCCCTCAGGCACAGTAGCCCATCTTAAGTTAAACGCTCTCTTCTTTAGAATATCCAGGTTGACAGATTGGGATTGAAACATCCTCTAAAACTATAAATTTTCTAGAATTTCCAGAAACTTTTCTTTCACTAAAGGCTTGATTATAAATTCACAAACTTCTTCTATGTTTTTTGATCTTTCCATTTCATGCGGAGAGATGGAGGAGGAGACAATATAGAGTTCGTTTCTCTTCACAAAAGAGGGATATAATTCCTGATATTCTGCTAAGAATTCCCACCCATCCATAACTGGCATATTCAGATCCAGAAAGATAACATCGGGCAGCAGTTCTTTTTTATCCTGAATTTCTTTCAGATGCGTAATCGCCTGCAGTCCGTCTGAAAAAACTTCAACTTCAACATTTTCAGAGACTTTCAGCATTGTTTTTTTTGTAAGGAATACAAAAATATCATCATCATCGATGAGGTACACTTTTTTCATTACCAATTCATATTTTGATTTACAAATTCTATTGAAAAAATAGAACCCTGGTCTGGAAAACTCTCCACCCAAATTTTACCTCCCATGGCTTCCACCTGAGTTTTCGTCATAAATAATCCAAGGCCTTTTGCGTCAGGATGGCGGTGAAATACTTTTCCAATTTTAAAGATATTGTCTTTATGTTTCACAAGGTCTATACCCAATCCATTATCCTGAACGGTCAGCACAATATTCCCCTCTTTCATTTTAGAGGCGAGATTCAAAGATAGTTGTCTTTCGGGCGACTGATATTTAATCGCATTACTGATCAGGTTATAAAAAATACTCGCCAGATATTTATGCGGATACAATACTGCAGGCGCATCTTCAAAGTCAACCCTGATTTTTGCTTTTGCTTTCTGGATCTCTACATAAAGTCCATCGAGTGCTTCCTGGAGACAGGTACTAAAATTCAGCCTGTCGAGTTTAATATCTCTGTCTAACCTGATTTGTATCGATTCAACCAGTTCATTAAATGTACTTTTCAGACTTTCTATAACAGGTTCCAGTTTTGAAACCAGCATTTTTTGTTCTTCAGCGTCTTCGGCTTCTTGTATAAACTCTGCCAGCATAGCCATATTGATTAACGGCCCGCGTAAATTATGGGAAACTACATTACAGAAATCTATCAGTTGTGTATTCTGTATAGCTAACTGTTCCATAATCAGCGTTTGCTTCTCTTCCAGAAGTTTACGTTCGGTAATGTCTATTCCAAAACCAATGACCATAATGAAGTTCCCTTTTTCATCGTGCATGGGGAACATCCTTCTTAAGAAGGTAATATTATTTCCATTCGGGTCTTTCTGGCTTTCTTCCCAGCCTATCGCCTTCCCGGTATTCTTGACTTCCAGAAACTGTGCCCTGCGCGCTTTGGCAATTTCGGGGTTACGGTTTCTGTAAGCGGCATATTCAAAGTCATCCTTTCCTATAATGAACTTTCTGTATTCTTCATTTTTAATCGCCATTGGATTAGCGAAAAGATACTTGTGGTCTGCATCAAATACCACAATATCCTGCGGAATATTATTGAGAATACTCTCATAAAATTCTTTAATACTATTATTAATTACCGGAAGTTTAAGCTGTAACAAGCTGGCTGCCTGTTGTGCAAGCAGGGCAAGGCCTTTGTGCTGTTCCTGATTTAAGGTGAGTTGTTTCGGACCGGCCACACTTAAGTGCCCGATGACCAGATTCTTATTCACAACGATGGGTATAGCAATCAAAAACGGGAATATATCATTGATAGAATTGTCTCTGGGAGTTTCAGTCAGGTCTATACCCAGTTTTGCTTTATACCATATCCGGTTTTTATCAACAAAAGTGATAGCCGAAACCGGTGCCTGTGTAATAATAGCAGCAAGTTTGACGACATTGTCAAACTCCTGTTCTTCACCAGTATCCAAAATTTCCAACACATAAAGCGCAGCAATTCTGTCAGCTTCATTCCTAAGTGATGGGATATTAATCATATGCAGGTTTCAGTCAACAATTTTGACGATACAAAGCTAGTTATTAGATTGATTCTTTTATTAAAAAGAAAAAGCCTTGTGATCATTTATCCAAGATAGAATTTTTTCTCCACATTCAATCCTGCTCTAAACTAAACAGCCGTTCTTTTTATTCACCCATTTAATAATTATGTGAATAAAGCTCGCTCATTTTGTTCATTATCTTTAAATAAATTGAGAAATTGTCAGGATGTTTGAATATTTTAGTGTTTTAAATGGTTATGAGACAAAACTTTAGGTGGCAGGAAAGACACAACGCTGAGCATATGATGGGGTACGCTGAAAAGAATAAAAACTTTCTCACGGTCATTGAAAAATGTAATGAACTAATATTTTTTACAAAAAAAAACGGTGACTTTATTCATGTTACCACCTCTGCTGAGCAACTATTCGGTTTTAGTAACGATGAGTACATGGGGTTCAACTTAACAGACACTGTACATCCTGATGAACTGAATCAGACCAGGGAAAGACTTCAGCTGGTACTTTCTTCACCCGGGGCGAACGTCAATTTGAAATTCAGAAGCCGGACCAAACAAAGTGAATACCACTGGATTGAGGGGGTAATGACTAATTTATTAGATGATAGTATGCAGGCGCTAATGTTCAGATTTAATGATATTACGGACCGGATAAATGATGAAAATGAACAGGCCTTATTGATTCAGGAGTTTACGAAGAGAAATCAGGATCTTAATCAATTCGTTTATATTATCTCTCATAACCTGAGAACGCCACTGGCTAATTTAATAGGTTTGATTAATATTCTGGAAACCGATCTGCTTGATGATTATAATAAAGGAATTGTTGAGCTGTTTAAATGTTCTACAGACAGGTTAAGTGAGACTGTTTTTGATCTTACGCATATTTTAACGCTGAAAGACAACCAGGGTGTAAAAATTACAAAGGTTAATGTGCAGAAAGTGTTTGAAAAAGTATGTCATTCGTTTAATGAACAAATTAAACAGCTTGGCGTGATACTGACCAGTAATTTTGATTGCGCGCATATACATTTCAATAAAAGTTACCTGGAAAGTATATTGATGAACCTGCTTTCCAATGCGATTAAATATCGGCTGCATAGCAGGCAGCTTGAAATAAAGGTGATGCTAACCAGGGATGAGCACCATAATTGTACACTGACCTTTTCAGACAATGGAATGGGTATTGATATGAACGCGAACAAAGACAAGCTCTTCGGCCTTCATCAGCGTTTTCATAGCCATATTACCGGGAATGGGGTAGGCCTGTTTATTACCAGGTCACAAATTACCTCTCTTGGTGGAAATATCGAAGTTCAAAGTGCAGTAAATGAAGGAACAACTTTCACGATTACCTTCAAAGGAGAAACTGCTAACTTGTTAAGCCAGAACCACCAGCTTGTCCTACAATAGACTCTATAGCCATATTTAATTTTTTTGAAGAATCATTCAGGAAGTTCAGAGTCTGCTGGGTATCCTCTCCTGGATATTTAATCAGGAATTCTGTCAGGCTCATAATATTTGCCAGCGGAGCTCTGACCAGATGACTCTGAATCCAGGCAATTTCTTTCAGGTCTTTATTTTGACGTTCGATTTTCTGAATGTAATTAATCCGTTCAGATACATCTGTTGCCAGGACCAGACGGGCTTCACGCTCTTCAAACCTGATCGTATTCGTCTCAATCTCTACCGGAAAGACTTCTTTATTCTTATTAATATGAATTAATATCCCGGAATAATCCCTGTTATTAATCATACTGGTCAGATCCATCAGTTTACTGCTTTCTGATTGCGGACGAATATCCACAATATTCATCTGAAGGAATTCTTCTTTGGTATAGCCGTATTTATTACAGGCTGCATCATTTGCGTGCAGAAACTTTCCATTCTCTATGTCAAAAACATACATCGGAACGGGGTTGGCTTCAAACGTATTCCTGAAATAACGCTCTGAGGCATCCAGTCTGGAAATCAGGTTTGCTTCTTTTTTGATAGTCTGTTCCAGGCCATTTAATACTTTACTGATTAACATGACACTGATCAAACTCACAAAAATAAGGTTACCGGAGTAAGATGCCCACAATGGTAAGTCATAACTTTGCAGCAGCGGGCTCTCAAAGAGTTTATATTGTATGACCGCCCCAAAGCCTGCACAGATCAGGACATTCAGTCCTACGAGCCAGTAAGCCGCAGGACGGGGGAAAATCATAGCAGAAAAGATAGTAATGATAATCAAATAAAGTACTCCCGGGCCTTCTGAGCCCAGAACTGCTATATAAATGATTGCCAGCACATATAGAAGAAATAATGCTAATATTTTCCTGGTGTGAATCATGATTTTCTTATTGAAAATGATAGATAATAAAGCAAATACAAAAACAACGTTAAACCATTGTACGATAGTATTGCCTGCAAAAAAACCAAAGGTAACTGAGGAGACGAATGCGACTATACTAATAACAAAACCATAGCTGATCACATTTCTAAAAAGTCGTTTCCGCCAAAAGACATGCTCCTCTTCTGAGGGGTCTGAATTCCTGAGCACGGCCTGCTCAATGAGCCGCTGCATCCTCCACCAATGTTCTTTGATTGAAAACATAGCTCTTTATCCCCAGAGATTAGCAGGATAAACACCTTCGTCCGCGAGCTTTTGTAAGGCAGCTTTGACTACCGGCGCATCCTCTTTAAAAGTTACACCAAACCATTTCGCCTGTGTAGGAATCATCTTCACAACACCTTCCCCGGATTTAATCAAAAGATCTGCAACCTCAGGTATAAGGAATTCTGCTTTTAGATCGGCTTTGGAGTTATCCAGAAATTTATAATATTCCTGTTCAGACCAGTTCACAAAATCTGGTGTGAAGCAAAAGAAATTCATACTTACCTTAGTATCCAGCGGAAGTTCCTGAACTGAATCACCTGTTTTGGTAAATGCTTTACCTTCTTTTTTAAAGATTTCTTTACGTTCAGTAATGCTGACGATCTCTTGCTGTGCATTTACATTAATCTCTCCGCGCGTAACTGATCCGTTATCACTTAATGTATTTTTCAGCTCATATCCTATACAAGCATATTTATTCACCGCGATAGCAGTAGTTAGAAAGTTATAAGCTTGCTTAAAAGCATCAAAGCCGTAAAAATCATCCGCATTAATTACTGCGAACGGACCATCCAATACGTCTTTGCAGCATAATAAAGCATGTGAGGTTCCAAAAGGTTTTGTTCTGTCTGCAGGAATGTTTCTGCCACCGTTAAAACTTTCCAGAGACTGATAGACATAATCTGTGGCAATCTTTCCACTTAATTTAGGTTCAATAACCTCTTTAAATGCAGCTGAGAATTCCTCTCTTATAATAAAGATGACCTTTCCAAATCCCGCTTTTATTGCGTCATAAATGGAATATTCCATTATTGTTTCTCCCGAAGGACCAAAAGATTCGGTTTGCTTATTACCGCCGTATCTGCTGGCCATACCAGCAGCCAGAATAACAAGAGAAGGTTTTGTTGTATTCATAGAATTTTTTATAGTTCATTATAAAATAGCAAAAGTTACTCCATCTTTTTATTCAGGGCTTAATCGCATTGATAAAATTACAATGTACCTTTGTTTGAGGCGAAAAATAACTATGATTGACAATTTTTCAAGCGATGCGGCATTCGATAGTTTGTACTCATTGAGAGCGCAGCAGCTATCTTCTATCCACTGGACTCCTATTGAAGTTGCTGTAAAGGCTGCTACTCACCTTACTGGCGGGGAAGGAAAAAATATTCTGGATATTGGAAGCGGGGTAGGTAAATTTTGCATTGTGGCTGCTCAAATTTTTCCAGCCCACATTTTTCATGGTGTTGAGCAGAGGAAAGCGTTAGTAGACGAGGCAATTATTGCCCAAAATGCAACAAAGACTACTAACGTAAATTTCATCCACGCTAATTTTAATGAGCTGAACATGGATGATTACGATCATATTTACTTTTATAATTCTTTCAGCGAAAACTTATTCCATTATAAGCCTATTGATAACCTGATTGATTGTTCTGAAGCGATCTATAATGAATACCTTTCTCAGTTTTATAATTTACTGGAAGAAAAGCCTTCAGGAACAAGAGTAGCAACTTTTCATTGCAGCAATGAGTACGTCCCTTCTTCTTATAAAAGAATACAGCATATTACCGGAGAAGCTTTAAAGCTCTGGATTAAAAGATAAGATGTGTTATTAAATGGATAGAATTTAAGATTTTACATCCAGGTCTTCGAAGATTGAGTTTTTGCTCTTGTATTCTTTGACCAGCTCTTTCATCAGGGTAACAACCTGAAGGTCATCACATCTTTTAGCATGTTCTATCAAAGCATAGATCTGAAGCTGTATTTCATCAAATGCGTATTCTCTTACTTTACCAATCATGATCTTCTCATGGTGTGTAGGCATCGTATTTTCATTATCATTCAATAACTCTTCAAATAGTTTCTCTCCTGGTCTTAGTCCTGAATATTCAATCTGAATGTCCTGATTAGGTACAAGCCCTGCCAATTGGATCATCTTTTTAGCCAGATCAACAATTTTTACAGATTTCCCCATATCAAAGATGAAGATTTCGCCTCCGTCTCCCATACAGCCTGCTTCAAGTACCAGACGGCAAGCTTCAGGGATGGTCATAAAATAACGGGTAATTTCCGGATGGGTAACCGTAACGGGCCCTCCTTTTTCAATTTGCTGTTTAAATCTTGGAATTACAGATCCGTTAGAACCTAAAACATTTCCGAAACGGGTCGTAATAAATTTAGTAATCGGTTTAATATCCAATTCATTGATATAACTTAATCCGTTACTGAAAATATGATCTTTATGGTGCAGAGAGTTATTCAGTGATTGTACATAGATTTCGGCAATCCTTTTAGATGCTCCCATTACGTTTGTAGGGTTCACTGCTTTATCTGTAGAAATCATTACGAACTTCTGAACGCCGTATTTTACAGCCTTATCAGCAATCGTTTTTGTGCCCAGTACATTGGTTTTAATGGCTTCACAAGGGTTATCTTCCATTAGCGGCACATGTTTATAGGCACCGGCATGATAAACGTAGTGAGGCTTAAAAGTACTGAATAAGTGTTCCATACGTTTTTCGTCACGTACGTCACCAATAAAAGCATGGAAGTTCTGATTCTTTGCTGTTTCAGTTAATTCCAGGTAGAGTTCGTGGAGCGCGGTTTCAGACTGATCACATAAAATGATTAACCCTACTTCAAATTTTGTCAGCTGACGGACAATTTCACTTCCAATGGAACCGGCAGCACCAGTTATTAAGATACGCTTGTTCTTAAGCTGATGACCAATCCCTTCAATATCAATATGAATAGATTTACGATCTAACAGGTCTTCGATATTAAGTTTTTTGATTTGAGTGGGTTGTAACTTTCCATCTGTCCATACATTCGGCGGCGGAATGTTCAAGACTTTAATCCCATTTTCAAGACAAACGTCTACGATCTGGTTTTTACGCTCTTTAGGAATCGTGTATGAAGCGAAGATGATTTCGTCCAGCTGATGTTCAACAATCAGATTGACCAGATCTTTAGCATCAAGAATTTTGATCCCGTCAATGGTTTTACCCATTTTACGCTGATCGTCATCTACAAATGCGATGATATTTTTATTGACATGAGGGTCATGGTCAAAGGTACGTTTAGTGGCAACACCTGCTTCACCTGCTCCATAGATCATAACCCTGATCTTATCAAGTTTTAGGTTTTTGATATAAATAAAGAAATATTTAATCAGGACACGGTAGGTGATTAATAGCAGGAAGCTTGATAAGCCATTGATAATAAGAATACTATTTGGGATTATCGCAGGATTACCGGTGGCAACGAATGCCATGTTAACAAGAAAAAATGTGCTGTTAATTACAATTACAGCATAAAGGATACGAAAAGTATCTTGAGCACTTGTATAACGGATAATTCCGGAAAAGGTCTTGACCTTTAAGAAAACCAGTGTACTGATCACAGTGGTCACCAATACATTTCTACTGAACTCTACGTAATCTAATGTAGACAGATCAAAATTTCTTTTGATTAGATAAGCCAGTGTCAACGATATAAAACATATCGTTAAATCAAGCGTAAATATTATCCATCTCGGTACTATGTTTATCTGACTGAACAAGATTCTATATTTTAATAATCCACAAATTTAATCAAAAAATCATACCAAGTTCAAATTAACTCTTTTCATTTATTAAAATAACAGAATAGATTTATCATTATTTCATTAATTAGTCTTAAAAAAAGCAAAAGATATAGCCTCAGACGTTCTTAAATTTTCCATTTTAACAAAAACACTCTTAAAAAGATAATTTTAATTTCAAGAAATATTGAATAGCAATTCTAATATATGACCTAAATAATGAACATTAATTAAACGAGTGTATATAAAATCTAAAAATCTGTATAAATATTTCTGAATGAAGACCTTAAACCGATAGTAAAAAATCTCTGTTTATCATTAAATTCATTGTTACTCTCTTTTCTGTAAGTGGCACCAAATTCCAAACGAAGATTGTTCTTTGGATTAAGCAAATAACCAAGTTTAGCATCTGCAAAGAGCAGACTTGTTTTCAGCCCATGACCGATGTTTACGCCATAATTATCAACACGGGTATTATATCCCTTATAAATGTCTTTTCCATAGTTAAGCTCATTGATATCCAAACCATAAGTTGCATAGCTTAATTGAGTTCTTATATCAAATCTCTTGTATCTGTAATTTGCAATTCCCACATATTCTGCAAAATTTGCACCATAAGGGTGTGCCAATGACTGATTATAGTGCCCATAATTTTTATAATGATCAGTAGCCGAGTAGGAATATGGTCTTACTCTGTTTGTCTCAATCTGAAGGAATAAGTTTTTAACCTTAAAAGCATCAAAGCCTTTAATACCTAATTGTCCACCTTGCTTATTTGCCCAATACCCTGTATTTGCAAATACCTCCTTAAAAGTAAACTCATTAATCATTAGCTGACCATAAGCCACATAACGATCAGCTATTTTATAACTTGCATTAAAACCAATAAGAGCTTTATCAGGTGATCCATTTGCATATTCTGTTGGACGCATAAACATTACCGGGTTCACATAGCTGAAATCAAAACCTCTCGGTCTCCACATTATATTTTCAAATAGACCCAAACTAAGTCTTTTAGTTACATTCCAGCTTAAATAATGGAATAGACCGTATTTTTTAGGGTAAGGAGTCTCATCATCAAATGGAGTATCATACATATCAATGAATTGTGCCCACATAGCCATATAACGAACATTCCCTAATGTTCCTGTAACCTTAAAGAAAGGATAATTAAAGGCATTATCTGATAATAACAAAGATCTATAGCCATCTCCAATAAAATTTTTACCGTAGCCTAGTTGGAAATTAACATATTTTGACGGAGTATAGGATAAAGTTCCTCCCGAATAAGCATAATCAAATCCACCAACTCCATATGTTTTAGCATGTCCTTGCCCGGGAACTACTTTATTCGTTGTAATATAATCAGTCAGGTATTGTGCAAATTTCCCTTGGTTTTCATAAAAATGACTCGTGAAAGCAAATTTCTTACCTATTTTCCCACCTAATTCAATCCCTCTTGTATTTAGCCATATTGTTTTACTACTTTGTTTACCAATCTGCAAATCAGGAATAAAATCAAGATAAAAAGAATAATCTTTATCATTCACCTCTACTAAATGTTCCTGAAAAATTTTCCTGAAAAGCCAATTTTTACTTTGCCAGTCTTTCTCAATAGGCATTGTGCTTTTTAATAAGCTATCTTTCCCTAAAGTATCTATATCACTTGCGATATATGGTAATAAAGCAGAATGACTACGTTTAGAGTCATTGAAGTAGATTTCTTTCCCTAATTTATTATTGAGATCATGGCCAAGCGGAAATAACTCCGATTGGGCGTTAACTTTAACAACGATGAAGGTCAGAAAAATGCAACAGGTAAATTTAAATTTGATAAAGTTCATTCAGTAAAGATATGTTATTCGGGATAATTCTTAATAGCAGAGAGATTAAAAGATACTAATGCCTAATAATCGCTTAGACCCTTCTAGAAAAAAACGCAATGCTAGAAAAGTTAATGTGCTAAAGAGCAAGAAAAGAACGATTAATAAAATAGAATTAGGCATAAAAAATATAATTATCGTATTAATAACCACCTGTATTATTGCATATAAGATAGAAACAGCTAAATGGGGTATTTTTCTTTCATTTGCCAAATACTGATAAAAATGGCTCCTATGAGCATCAAAAATATTTTCTTTACGGACTAGTCTAAAAAATATCGTTGTAACCGCATCTAATCCATATAACAGGAGAAATAATAAATAACTGAAATTTTCCGTTTTAATAATCAATTGAAGCAAAAAGAAAAGAATAATAAATGCAATACTGACACTACCAACATCACCAGCAAAGCATTTTGCTTTTTTCCTGAAATTGAAAAAGTTGAATACTACAACAGAAATAATAGATGTAATTAATAGATTTGAATTAACAAACTCCATCATATACGAATTAACATAGAGCAATGTAAAAAGAGTAATTAACGCATACGATCCGGTAATTCCATTAATTCCATCCATAAAATTAATTGCATTAATACTTCCTATAACTAGAATCAAAGTCAAAATAATCCAATATACTGGAAGATTAAAAAGATCCAACTGACTAAACATTAATGCTACACCGACGAGATGAAACAACACCCTTAACTTATTACTTACTGGCTTAATATCGTCAACAAAACTAATGAGTGAGATTATTACAAGACCTAGAAGGAAATATTTATATTCAAAGCCAAAATAAAAAGGATATAAAAACAGGCTAATAGCAAAAATAATTCCACCTCCCCTTAAAGTGATATTAATGTGAGAACTTCGATGATTAGGCTGATCAATAATATTGAATTTGTTGGCAATTCCAAAATAAATCAATTCAAGAATGAATAGTATAGAGAAAATAGCTAAAGATAAAGTTATAGTCATAAATATTTATTCGGATCTTTAAAATGTAATACTGTTTGTTTTAATCCTTCTCTTACAGAAAGAGGCATAGATTTATTAAGTACTTTAATCAACTTCTCATTACTTACCATATAACTTTCAGTCAATTTGTTTAAACGTTCAGTAGTTAATGGCAAATGTAATACAGTACCTACCCTTGCTAAAAATCTAATTAAAGGTGGTGAAATCTTCCATATTTTCGCCGTTTTATTCATAGAATAAGAAATTATATCTACTAACTCATTAGTAGATATAGCTTCGTCATCAGCAATGTGATAAACTCCTGAAGGTATATCATTTCTTGAGATCAGTTCTTTAATAACAAAACATAGATTTTCTACACTAAGAAAAGAACGTTTATTGATAAAGCCACCCAAAGGATAGGGAATGTTCTTTTCCACTACCCGATATAATAAATTTAAATTCCCCTTATTTCCGGGGCCATGTATCATACAAGGCCGCATTATAAAATAGGATTTTCCCGCAGGCAGAACTTGATTCTGAATATATTCTTCAGCCATCAATTTAGACTTGCCATAGTCAGTTTTGGGATCCGGTAAAGAACTTTCATCTAGAACACCATCAACTTCATCTGTAGCCGCTTTTACAGAACTGATAAAGATAAATTTACTAGACTCTGAAGCCAGAAAAACATCATATAGGCTTTTAGTAAGTTCAAAATTAATCCGATAATATTCTTCTGGATTAGAATTTTTTATTAAGTCGTGTGCCTTTCCAGCCAGATGTATTACCGTATTAATATCCTCTAACCTATTATCAATTATTTTATTTAGCTCATCACGATTAGTAATTGTTAAATTCAGAATATCATGTTTCTTTAAATAAGTTATTAGATTTTGTCCAACAAACCCACTTCCGCCGGTAATTAAAATATTTTCAGCTATCATTTAGTAATAATTTTATTTAAAACCCTGAAGCCAATAATTTGGCTCAGATTCTATAAATATTGATTCAAACCAGCCAATTATAGACATTTTGTGTAACAATTCATCGCTAATCTCAACAAATGGAATATTAAAAAAATCTTTATTTAAAATAGGATTCTCTCTATTAATTATCATAATATTATTAGGGTCATAAAAAGGAAATTCGGCGATTTTACTATTTGTTGTAATCAATTTCTTTCCAGCGCCCAAAGCCTCAAACGTCCTCATAGTTAACCCATTTTGTCCAGGATGGTTTATATCTAAAATAACAGAAGATTGACGATATAATTCAATAATATCTTTCGCATCCAAACTTTTAAAACTTATTTTTTTTATATCAAACCTTTGAAAAGTTTTATCAAAAAACTTTTTATACAAAAATACCAATCGCCCTTGCATATAATAATAAGCCAAACCAGTTAAATGATTGGAAATACACCACTCCATAATTTCATTTCCTATTTTGTATCTATCAGAATGAGCAGTACCTAAAAACAACACATCATAGATGGCCTTTACTCGACGCTCTTTACTCAATTCTTTATATTCATCCATAAAAAACAGAGGTCTGAAAAAAAGATCATATTTTTTAGCATCATTACTATCAAAAGTAAATCTTTTATCAAAATACTTCTGAATACTAATTGGATGAGTATGATTCGCGAAGGAATCCCATGTATAAAACAAAAAGATACAGTCAGGATGATCATTCCTAAACTCCTGTAAAAAAAACTCAGGTACAACCTCCCCTCTAATTACAAATAAATAATTATAATTAATTGTTATAGCATCTTTCAAGATTCGTCTATAATACTTATCAATTCTTTTTTGATAAAATGATCTCTTTAACCTTATAATTCCCTTTGCAAATAAAGAATTAGAAGGCCTCTCATCATAATAATCAACATTAGCGCCCAATACTCTTAGTTTATCCGCAATAATTTTTTCATAATTAAAGGTCTGAACAGACAACAACAATATCTTTTTCCCCCTTAATTTTTCTGTAATGATCATTTTAACAAACCCCTACTCTTCATTTCTTCAATTGATTTAGCGTAATTATCATTCTCTACATCCTGCTTATTCACCCAATCAGTAAATTTCTTAATACCTTGAGAAAAAGAATACTTTGGTTTAAAATTTAATTTTTCTGCAATTTTCGTCATGTCTGCAAAATTATGCCTGATATCACCTAAACGATAGTTCCCTGTAATAGTAATTGGAACTTCTACTCCATAATTTTCTACTAATGTAGTCGCGACTGTTATTACATCTATAGCTATTCCAGTTCCAACATTAAATACTTCGCCATTGGCTTCTTCTCTTTCAATCCCCAAAATTGTTGCATCAACAACATCATCAATAAATACAAAGTCTCTTGTTTCTTTACCATCCTCAAAAATATTTATACCATTACCGTTTTTAATTTGAGTAGAAAAGATTGATAAAATTCCTGTGTAAGGATTTTTCAAAGACTGGCCAGGGCCATATACATTTTGATAACGAAATGCCACAGGAAAGATCCCTAATGTGGGACAGACTGTCATTATCATCTGTTCCTGATTTTGTTTAGTAATTCCATAAACAGATGAAGGATGAATTTTAGATTCTTCATCTGTTGCCATTAATTCTAATGGAGAATCACATCCAAAATATGTCACGCTAAAATCGCCATTATTCATGCTGGCCTCAGTACGATGTTTTGGATAAACAATCCCCTTCTCTATACTTTTATATTTTCCTTCGCCATATATTGACCTTGAAGACGCTATAATAATTTTTTTTACCTGATTAGGGTTATTGGCCAATATATCTAACATGATAGCTGTCCCATTTATATTCACATCAACATACTTTTGTATTTCATACATCGATTGACCAGTACCAGTTTCTGCAGCTAAGTGTACAATTACATCTTGTCCAATCAAAGCTTTTTCCCAGTTCCGTTTAGATGTAACCGATCCATTTATAAAGTTGACTTTACCAATTATACTCCTATAAAGAGGTGACGTTTCTTGGGGATTATCACCATGAATCTGGGTAGAAAGATTATCTAAAACAGTAACGACATATCCTTTAGTAATTAATTTCAATGCTAAATTACTTCCTATAAATCCTGCTCCGCCGGTAATCAATATATTTTTCATATTATCTATTATGTTTTTTTTGTAAAAGCTTATCTCCTGATTCGATCTTTCTTACATAAGAAAGTAGGAAATTTATTAACTATGCATTTCGTATGTATAATGTTAGTATATAGACGAGATCAATTATTCAAAGTTATATTTATTTTCCTTTTTAATAGCTGCTGTAACATATACATACGCATTTTAATTTTCTTAATAAAGCTATTTGGACTCACCCCGCCGCCAGAAGAAGCATTTCCACCATGTCGTCTGTACTTTATTAGTGGTTCATTGATTAAAACTACTTTAAAGAAATATTCTCCTATAACCGCAAACCAGCAATCATAAGCACAAAGTTTATTATTAGCAGGTAAAGGGAGCGCTTTATCTAAAAGCTCACGTTTAAACGCCATACATGCTCCTACATATCTATTTCTCAGAAAAGCATTTAGAAAACCTCTCCTTGTCCCATTTAAAACAAAATGTGAGGGATATAAGTGTTTTAAGTTAGTATCCACTATCTCAGCATCACTTACAACCATATCGGCATATTCTAATGCCCTTTGCATTTTAATTACCTTATCCGGATTCCAAACATCATCCTGATCAGCGATAAATATGATACCTCCTCTAGCTTTACTAAGTGCATTTTCAAAATTCTTTGAAAATCCCAAGTTCTTACTATTTAAAAAAATTTTTATCCTTTTATCATTAAAAGATTTGACAATTTCAATGGTTCTATCTTTTGATAAATCATCAGAAACGATTACTTCATCCTCATTTCCAAGTTGTTGTAAAATTGAGCTAAGCTGGTCGAAGATGAATTTCTCTCCATTATAAGTAGCCATACAAACCGAAATATTAATCATTAGTTATAGTAAATTAAAAATGTAATTAATTAAATACACTTAATACCCAATTTTTAAGCTCTAAATGGGAAATATCGATTTTGCATTTCACGTCATTCTTAACAAATTCTAAATCAAAGTCTGGTGTATCTTCATCTATCACTCTAATACATTGTACATTATTAAAAGGTTCCAGAATTATTTGATTATTAGTCGTCAATAGTTTATTATTTAACGCAAGAGTTTCAATTGTCCTAATTGTCAAACCTAACTGATTAGGAATAGGGATATCTATGACACATTTAGATCGTTTCATTAGACCAATAATCTCATCACGTTTTAATACGTCCGATTTTAAAAAGGGGGAGCCACTATATTTCAGAAGTTTGATATACTCTCTATAATCAGCAATAATACTATTCTTAATGAAAGATTGAATTTTTCCTAAAAGACCTTTAGAAGACTCAGCATTATAGAGCCAAATAAAGGATTTAAGATTATTTATTTCTGAGTATTCTTTGATTTTACTCAGGATCACAAATCTATTCTTTGATATAAAAGATATTGAACCTATATATAGAAGATCTATATCTTTTTGAATAGACGCATCTGCCTTATACTCACTTGTATAAAATAGAGGTAAATAGCCAACTTTATCGAATTCAGCAGAATCTTTTGGATCAAAAGAATATACCGAGTCAAATAAGCTAAGTAATTTTGAATAGTCCCAAGTCTTAAATGAATCCCAAAAATATATTATTGTTTTAATATTAGGATTAAGTCCCTTAATACTTGAAATAAGATGGGGGGTTATTGTAAATCCACCTATACAAAAAAGATAATCAAATTGCCGACACTTTATACTGTTCAGGATATATTTAGCATGTCTCTTCTTACTAAAAGGCATTAATCTTCTTCTGAAAAGTCCGATAAAATCAAAATTTGATATTTCTCCATCTCCATGAAATTTATTCGGAATGAAGGTTACATTAGCGCCTTGCCTTTCCATCTCATTTAAAATTTTTGTATGGTAATCATAAAATACCTGACCAATAAAAAGCACATTTTTCCCTTTAATACTAACACTCATGTATTATTTTATTAACATTTTTAAAAAAAAATTATTTAATCAGTTCTAATATTACCTTCCTGATCTGTACTTTTCCATTTATTAGAATTAAAACAAAAACGCTTAATTATTTTAGCCGGACTACCAACTGCCACACAATAATCAGGTATATTTCTAGTAACTACTGAATTAGCACCAATGACGGAGTTTTTTCCTACACTTGCACCTAAAATACAAACGTTTTCACCAAGCCAAGCGCCTTCACCAATTATTACCGTATTCTTTTGCTGAATTACTTGCTGTAGAATTGGAATGTTAATATTTTCATAACCATGTAAATTATCTGATATATATACTTTATCAGCCGTTAATACATATTTTTCGATAATAATACTTTTTGTAGCATAAATATGATTAAAGTTACCAATGCGACAGCCATCACCAATTATTAATTCACAGATCATACTTCCGGTATGAGGTACAGCGGCTAGCCATCCTTTATATCCAATTATAACATGATTACCAATATCAATATTTTTTGCTCCTTCAATTTTCAAAATGCTTCTCAGAACAGACCTTGATTTTATACTTCTGAATATCCATTTATAGTAAAAAACATTTTTAAAAAAATCAATAAACCTAACAATCATATATTAAGAATTTAAATTTAAGCTTTCTTGCGAAACGTATCCTATACCTTTATTTTCCTGATAATAAAATAGAGAACAAATAAACATAATAAAAAAAGCGCTCAAAATTAATGGTTCAGAAGCGAGAAAGATAACAAATACTAAAAAAAGAAATTTACGCCATTTAGGTATTAATATTTGCTTGTATAAACCATATAAAATAAGCAGTCCTAATGGAATGCCAAAAGCAGTGAAAACACCTAAGATAGAATTTGTACTTGGTTTTCCCTCTTCCAACTCACTTTGAGAGAAGCGTGGATATTTTATCTGTTCTGCATTATATTTTTCAGAGGACAATCCTATTCCAAATATCGGATGACTTCTAATAATATCTAATGCAATAAATGAATCATAATATCTAACTATGTAAGACACCTCACCTCCTCCAGTCATTTTTTCCCTTATGTTCATAATAAGAATAGGAACCAATAGTAAACTAGCGAGGATCAATACAGTAATTTTCTTTAGAGATATTTTATCCTTAAAAAAATAAACACAAAAAAGAATTACCATTAATCCCAATCCAGTTGTCGAAAAAGTAGTTATAATCAAAAAACACACTAAAAATATTAATAAGGAACTCTTTTGAACGTTTTCTCTAACTAATAGAAGAATAAACAGATAAAGATTTAGAATACAGCTTAAAACGCCCGGCTCCCAAAAAAAAGATTGATTTCTATAAATATCGAATCCAGCAATATTTATATTAGCCATATAAAAAAAAATATATAGTAATGATGAAGCTTGATATCCCTCTTGGGAACCCACAGAAATAAATAATGAACGAAAGAAAAAGCCAAATATAAAATTTAGCAGCGCATGTACCACAACAAGCTTAAATATCCATTCAAGGTTTTTATAAGAAAAATATTTATTATTATTATATAAAACAAACAATGCAAAATTTACAATCAGAACTCTAATAAGATACTTAGGATATTCAACAATAGAAAGGCTAAACCCAGTAACAATCCAGTTAAAAACTAGAATAGAAGAAACAATAGAAGTTGAAATAAAGAATTTCTTTAATAATTCACGATTATATACTGGCTTAGCATAAAAAGAAAGTATTACAAAAAATAACAGACCAAGCAAAATAAATTCACCTCTAAAAAGGAAGAGATAAATGGATCCACAACTCAACAATAGGAATAGCAAAATCATTGAATTGATCCTTCCTACCATTTTGTATTTATTTTATTTTTTTTAAAATTCATTATAAGCCTATGATTTATATAAAGATTTTCTACCTATGGTAAAAAAGTAAAAAAGATAACCAATCGTAATAGAAGAATAAAATAAAACATTAACGTACGAATAGTTCACAAGTGACCCCATTTTATTAATATATAGAAATGCATATGCTGATAAGGAAATCAGTACGCTACCAATATATATACAGATCAAAGCTTTGTAGTGCAATTTTGCATTTATTAAAAAACTTATAGGATCAATTAATGTAAAAAGAATCAGACCAATAAATACTATATGAACATAATGTACTCCGTTATTATGCGACGGAAGAAGAAGATTAATAATCCATGGCATAATATATATTGTTCCCAGGCTCATTAGAATCAAGTAGCAAATTACTTCAATATAATAAACTTTAAATGTTTCTATTAAACTAAAATTATCGTTTTTCGTATTGCTCAAAGCTTTCATAAATTTAGGGAAATTCAGAGTTCCTAAAGCTCCTGGTACAATAGCGAATAATCCAACATATACAAATACCAGATAATATTCACCCAAAGCTTTAACTCCAAGGTCATAACTAATAACCCATCGCTCAACTTGAAGATTAATATAATGTAGTATACCTGTTAGAAATGGTATAAAACCTAATTTGATAGTTAACCTCAAGTAAGTTAGATTTTTCCATCTAAACGAAGCCGCAAAATCTTTATTAAAAATATACGATAGGACCACAAAGAAAACTGGTTGTAGACCTATAAGTGTTATCGCGCCATACAATGGGTACTTATTTAATACAGGAATGGCAATAAACGAGAGTAAAAGGCTAGATAAAAGAAGAATACTTAATTTATTAGTCCTACCTAAAGCTATATGCATATTAGAAATCCAATTATTCCACAACGTTACCAAACCTATAATTACTCCTCCTATCCAAAACCAATTAATAGATGTAAAACAACTTATTAAAAGTAGAACGCTACAAACTCCTATAAATAACAATAATAGATAAGAGATAACCGCATCGTTAGCCCTTCTTTGTCTCTCAATAGAGAATGAAATAAGTCTATAGCCACCATAAATTACACCAAGTTGAAGAAAACTGATTAACATTATTATTGACTGAAATAATGCTATATATCCCAATTGTTCTTTACTTAAGAGATCCATAAACAGATAACTCTTTATAAATGTAACGGCCGAATTTAACAGTATAACAGCAATGTATCCATAACGTTGAAAATATCCTTTCATTAATCCATACCTCTTTCTATGGCCATTCTAATATCAGCAATATTTTTGGCACTATATAAACCATCGTGGGGCCATGGATTTCCAACATTTTGCATAGCAATCAACTTCGCTAAATATATATGAATCGACTTTCTTTGCTTGAATTCCTTCTTTCCTCTAAGTAAATCATATATTTCTTCAAAGGTTTCGCAGTGATTAACACCATCAAAAGCATCAAAATAGATTTTACCTAAAACAATGACTGGCTTATCAAGAATCATTGCTTCAAAACCAGCAGTACTAACCAAGGTAATAACTACATCTGACCTGACAATAATCTCTTTTGATGAGACTTCTGCTTTTATAAATTTCGCGTTTGGAAATCTATTCTTAAGTTTCAGCCAAATTTTTTGGGTTAAAAATCCTGCTTGTGCTGGATGTTCTTTGACCAATAAAAATTGATCCTCTGATAAACACTTCAATAAATTCTCAACTAAAGCTAACTGATTGTCATAATATGTAGACATATAAAAAAGAGTTGCTTCCGGTTCAAAATGCATCGGATAAAATATACACTTATCATCTTTATTCAAATCATTCATATCATCATATGAACTATCTTTCAAAATGTAATTGAAATAATGTTTTATTTCTGTTATATAGTAACCAATCGCATTTCCATAACAAACTTGTCTGATAACTTTATTACCTATTTTTAGACGAATATAAATGCTGTAAAGTAGATGCTTAAATAATTCCTTAAGTCTTGAAAAATCTTTTCCCAATTTATATTCCTTTATAAATGGATTATCAATTGGTCCAGAATTCACCTTATCCATATAAGCTTGTGCATCAATCAAATCTTGTTCTGATGGAATCATGGATTGAATTTTTTCAGGCATTGAACTGTGAAAAGGATTATCATGCCAATAAAATGACTTTTTAACAGGAAAAGCGCCAAAAGCTAAATACCGTATATTTCTGACTCTTGCCTCTATATACATTATTTCAGAAATTTCTAAAGCCACAACCTCATTTATCACATAATGCGGCTGATAAGTATTATAAATGTCTCTCCAAAAAGTAACACACTTTTTAAGTATAGCAAGCCTTTCCATATGCGAATGTCCTACAATGTATCTATCAGATCCCATTGAATGATCTAGGTAAGGAAATACAATATTAGCTTCTGCCAGATCTCCATACATTTCTTCCAGACACCCAACAACTATACCACCACGACTTTCAACATTCCTTTTTTCCTTTATACTTAAGGTAACATGAATAGAATCATACTTATCAGAGACTAAAGTTGGAAAGAACTGAGACTGGTATTCTCTTGAAAAAAAAAGTACTATAGGTTTTTTATTAAAATCTCTCATATTATTACATAGTGTCTAGAAGTTAAAAGCTAAATTTCTAGGCAACTCCTTTACCTATTAAAATATACTTATTTGTGGAATCAGTCGATTTCTCAACGGGTGTGATTAGAAAATCTGTAAACTTATTGATTTGTTCAAGCCTACAGCTATCTTCAACATAGGCATCAGAAAATAGATACTCTGGATTTAATATCCATTCCCACTCGTTATTCCTTTTCCACATTTTTTTATTCCGATGTTGGTCAATCAGATAATTGAAGCTGTTTTCGCTGATACCAATCCAATTCAGAAACTTATGCAAGTGAAGTGGTTCCTTATTAGTATACTGTTTAACAAGTTCAATCCCTTCTTCTCTCGTCATTCGTCTCAAACGGATTTCTCTGGAAGCATGATCAGAAACTTTTCCGTATCCGTGCTTAATAAACTTAATATAATCATGGACATCTGAATAATTAAAGCAGTCAACATCATTATATGTATCAAAAGTTCGTGTTTGCTCATGGGATTCATAATTATACAAATGAATCATTTCTTCATGTTGTGATCTACTGTCCCATCTGATAAAATTATTCAAGTAAATTCCCCTTACGCCTATACGTTCAATTTCCTTATCATCCGGATACCTATATTGAATAATATCTTGCTCAGAAATACTATCAAATTCATCAATGAGATCCTCCGCCTCAAATCCCATCAAATCATGCTCTTTACGATATTTTCTGGTCATCTCTACTTCGTCAAGATGCGAGAACATACCTACCTGATCAATCCCCTGATGAGCTCCCCATATAATCAGAGGAATCTTAAATTTCACAGCAACTTGTACAGGATAAACAGTTTGCCCTGCCAAACAGTGCCAGTATATACTTCCTATCTTGCGTAAACTTGCTCTCGTTATTTTTTTGACAGTTTCAGGATTTACTGTTAAAGTCATGATATCACAGTCAAACTGCATTCTCAATTTAGCCAAATTACGAATACCTATATCCGTATTGTATTGCTTATTATAAGTTACCAACAGCGGATTCATACCATATACATTTTTTATCATGTGTACAATAAAGAAAGAATCCCTTGCACCACTTACTGGAATAATACAATCATAATTATTTTGGGATTTATTTTTATACTCTTTTAGAATATCTTCTAAACCCTCAGCGCGGGCATTCCAATCAAGAACATCTTTTTCTTCATGCACATTGCAGCCGCTGCAAATCCCTTTTTCATCAAAGACAATATTAAGAGGGTGATTTTCTGGATATAGGCAACGTAAACAATACTTCATATAACTTCCTTTTCTATTCTAACAAATAACATATTTTCGAGCACTTCATCAGTTTTTTTATTTAAGCGTAAATCCTTACTATAAGACGAGTCATTGTAATCTGCAAAAGTTTCTAATCTTACTTCAATGTCTTTTTTAATGATTGATTTAGTAATATTTACCGCATGTTCCGTAAAATGAAAGAAATTGGCGGCACTTGCTGCAGATACATTTGTTTTCTTAAACACATCAATGAAATCATTGGCATTCCTAGCACCACCGCAGCAAATAACTGGAACGCTTACATTATCACAAATAGAATTGATAAGATCAATATCGTACCCAAAATATGAACCATCTCTATCAACTGAATTTATAAGTATTTCTCCTGCACCTAAACCTTGGACACGTTTTGCTAACTCACCTGGGGAAATATCTAATATTTTTTGATTATAATAATCATAGACTTTATATCCTTTAACAGTATATATTCCATCTATTGAAACAACGACACACTGATCACCAAACACATGTGCAGCTTCAGAAATTATTTTGTCATCAAATAAAGCTGACTGATTCAATGAGATTTTATCAGCACCACAATGCATCAATTGTCTAATATGCTCGATTTTCTTAATACCTCCACCTACTGTCAATGGTACGTAACATTTTTTTGCAGCTTTCTTTACCATCTCGAAATCTGGATCACAATGATTTTTACTAGTACTAATATCAGTAAGTATAATCTCATCAATACCCCATTGATTCAAAAAATCGATAGCAATATCAGGTTTACCGACCGGCAGATATTTCTTAAAACCAATACTCTGAACGACTATCCCGTCCTTAACAACTAAACTAGCAGCAATTCTTTTCTTCAGCATTTTTTTATTATATTGAGTTAAAAAATCCTCTAAATAATTTCAAACCGTTGGTTTGGCTCTTTTCTGGATGAAACTGCACACCAAAAATATTGCTTTTTTGCACTGCAGCCGTTACAGCTATATCGTAATCGCAATAAGCACTTACATATTTATCCTCACAATCAAAATAATAACTATGATCAAAATAAAAGTTTGCATCAACAGGGGTTCTAATGAATAAAGGCTCCGTTTGCTTTACACTTATATTATTCCATCCAACATGAGGAACAGCAAATTCCTGACTTAATTCTAACCTTTTAACAGTACCTTCAATCCAATTCAACCCCATATGTATGCCATTTTCTTCAGAAAGTGTTGCCATTAATTGCATACCTACACAAATTCCCAGAATTGGTTTTTTAAGTACTAAAACCTGTTCATTTAATATCTTGTCAAGATTTCTATCCCTAAGATTATTGATGGATTCTTCAAATGCACCCACTCCTGGTAAAATCAATATATCAGCATTATTTATTACCTTCTCATCATCTGAAATAATGAGTTTATTATATCCCAAAGATTTAATGGCATTAGAAACAGAATATGTGTTTCCAACCCCATAATCTACAATTACAATATTATGTTTTAAACTCATAAACCTATTCCCACTTCAAATTTAGGAGCCCAATTACCCATGGCATCCCGTTCAAATAAATCCTTGTTAACTGATCTGTCTACCTTTTCCCAAAAATCAGTTTCTGTTATTCCGATATAGTCGCAAAAACTCTTAATATATTTGGGCCCACATGCCCCATCATATTTTTTTGTTAGCTCAATAGCTTCTTGGCGAGTTATTCTGCCTAAACGGATATCTTCGTTTACATAATCACTAATACGACCAAATCCAAATTTTAAATATTTGATCATCTGATTCATTCCCACCCAATCTTCATCTAAAGAAGTTATGCCTAAGGGATCTCCAATTGCACTAGGAGGTTCGTTACGTATATCTAACCCACGCAGGGCAGCAAAATTTCCATTATCTACTAAAGACCAATCTTTCCAAAAATACCCAAGAAATGTGATACGTAAATTAGCATCTTCCATTTCCTTCTCAGATGGATAATTATATTGAAGAATATCTTGTTTCTTTATTTCTTCATTTAATAACCAGGTTATATCTCCTCCCCCAAGTGTATTCATCTTCCGAAGATTATTTCCATCACTTCCGCTTTTCCCCATTACATTTAAATCTCCCAACTGTAGAGCTGAATTCTCGCCCCACCATATCAATGGGATCTGATAAGCTATAGCTAATCTTGGCACACTACTGAATAATGCCAGTTCTGTCGATTTAGCCCAATTTGTATATTCAAAAAAGCCTTTTCGCATTAACTTTTTCCAAACTTCAGGTCCTGGATTTATTGTAATACAGTCAAATCCATGTGAAATCATATTAGCCACATTATCAACACCCCTTTGAGTTATTTGTTCAGGGGGGTAGCTTAAGCTAACCAGTAAGGGATTCATTTTCAATACGTCCTTTACAAAAAAAGCCTGACGTGTACTATCTTTCCCCCCGCTAACTCCGATGATACAATCATAGCCAGAATGAGCATTTGCTTTACCAAAAGCTACTATCCCATCTAATTCTTTTCGTCTTTCGCCCCAATCAACATCTTTTAATGTCTCAAAATAATTGCACGCTGGACAAACACCCTTATTATCAAATTTGGTGCCGGGACGGGTATCTACTTGCAAACATTTTTCACAATACTTCATATCTCATTTGATAAAATCCCAAATTCCATTATATCAATGTATTTTCCTTGCTTAAAAATAGCATCCCTTCTTAATCCTTCTTGTATCATTCCTATTTTTTTTGCCAATTTTTGCATACCCAAATTTTCTGCAGAAGTACCACAATAGATACGATGCAAATTTAATATTCTAAACCCATGCTTTAAAATCAATATGGCTGCTTCCTCCATTATCCCTTTACCCCAGAATGTTTTGTCTCCGAGTAAAAAAGCAATTTCTGCATTTCTATCAATCCAACTAACATTTTGAAGGCTAATATTACCAATATGCATAGACGTTTGCTTGTCAATGACAGCTAACACAAAATCTGTTTGAGAAGAATTTATATGCGAAACATATTTAAGAAGCTTATCAGCTGTCATTGGAAATCGACCATGCGAATTGAAATATGTAATTTCAGGGTCATTTAACCAGAGTGAATAATTACCTTCCACATCTTGTTCTTTTAAAGCTCTTAGGAAAATACGATCACCTTCTATAAAAACGTCTTTATTCATTATTTTGAAAGGATATTTGAAATTTTATAAATTAAGTTATCTTCATTTGCGATTGATCCAATATTCAATCCCTCAAATGGATCATTAGTAAGACACGCTTCCAAAAATCTAATTATAGGTTTCCCCATAATATCTGCTTCTCGCAAAAGTGAAGAAAAAAAGCCAATTACTGCTATAGAAAAATATATTGATTCATTAACATCCAAATCAGTTGGCAATAGTTTAAAATTCTCATTCCCTGAAAAAATTTTCATCAACGAAGCTGTTTTTTGATTCGGGTGCATTTTCACCAAAATTAACCAATCTTTTACAAGATCCTTTGGCGCTTCTTCTACTAATTTAACTATTTTCTCTGAGGCAGAATATTCGTCAAAACCATAAATCATCTTACCATCCACATTAGAAAGTGGATCGGGAGCAAATAATATAATTTTTTTCGATTCATTGTGAACACCAATTTTCTCAAAATAATCCTTACGTGAAAGAGACGAATTCCAGTTAGCTAACCAACTGTGATACGGATTCCCAATTATTAAAAGTTTATCAATACTAATCCCTTCGTTAATCGCAATATCTCTTGCTCTCTCATCCAAAACCAAAACTTTGTCTGGTAAATTTAATGACCCTTCAGAGTTTCTAAACCGTTCAGAAATAGAAGTCCAATGATCCACAAAAGACCAGCATGTAATTCCTTTTTGTTTTGCAATTGAGACAAACCGCTGTTCTATATTTGAAGTATAAGATGTTCCAGTAAATATCAAATCAGGATTAAATTCATCCACAATTAAATTTAGCTGGCCATTAACAATTATTACTTGGTTTTTAAAATTCTTATAGAAATGATGCTCTCTGTCTGATACGGCCAAAACATTAGCCTCATCATGGCCCGCCATTAAAGACAGACAAGGTTTTGCGCCCCCTGGATCACTAAAAACAAAAAGAATCTTTCCTTTAGGCTCTGGTTTCAACACTTTTCAATTCATCTATATTGTCAAATATTTTTTGAAATGCAGAAACCACATCCAGTAAATCTTCAGTACTCATACCTGGCCGCATAAATTCATGAGTAAACAGTACTTCAAAATGCATTTTCTCTGCTATGGGGCATAATCCGGGAGTATAATTAATTGATTTTTGATCTGCAGCTGGATGATTAAAAGCCCATCCTGCTCTTTGCTGATAAATCGGCTGCAAATAAAGTGGTTTAACATAGCCCATACCAATTAGAGGTGCTGTTTCACGAAGAATGGCTGAAGGTAGTTCTGCCTTTAATGCATTTACGAATGTATCACGATCAATACCCGCTATTTCTTTATTGAATTTTATTGGATGTACATAATAAGTATGCACAGACCCCTTTTCTGGATGAGGTTGTAATTCAAGCGCGCTGAATTTGGACAAATGTTCATTTAAAAATGCAACGTTTTCCAATCTTTCAGCTAATAAATCTGGAAGTTTTGCTAGTTGCTGAATGCCAATTGCACATTCAATTTCTGTCATTCTAAAATTAAATCCGATCATATTTGTCAAATCTTCAATTCCTTTAGGACCTACAACATTTTCCGCATGATTACGAATCATTTGGCAACGGTCAATTAAATCATCATTATTAGATGTTATAACCCCTCCCTCTCCAGTATGAATATGTTTGTGATAATTTAAACTAAATATTCCCAAATCACCAATTGTTCCAACGTATTTGCCTTTATATTTTGCCATTGGTGCCTGAGCACAATCTTCAATAACAATTAGATTATGTTTTTTAGCAATAGCCATAATGAGATCCATATTAGCCGGATGCCCAAAAATATGTACTACCAGTATTGCTTTTGTACGAGATGTAATTCTTGACTCGATACTTTCAGGTGCCATACAAAAAGTAACGGGATCAATATCTGCAAAAACAGGTATACCGCCATAAAGTAATGGAGCTATAGCACTGGCTGACATCGAGTAAGGGGAAACTATTACTTCATCTCCAGGTTGAATCCCAATTGCCCCCATGGCAGTAAATAATCCGGATGTATTAGAGTTTACAGAGACTGCATGTTTAACTCCTAAAGCTTTTGCCCACTTGCTTTCAAACTCCCTTACATTTGGTCCACCCAAAAAATCATTATGATAAGCTCCTAAAAACTGAGAAAGATTCCCCGTTTCCAATACTTTCATTACAGCATCCTTTTCTTCTTGTCCTATAGTATTATACGCAGGGAAAAGAGTTGTTCTCGTAATATCTCCACCATTTATAGCTAGCTTTGCCATATTAATTATTTTTATAATTTAACATTTTTTGATTGAGTTCGACAGAATTGAGGAAATTATCCCCACTTGCAACTCTATTAATTAGATGCATAGCATAATCTGTTACAAACTTCATATAATCTTTTAAACAATTTTCTTTTCTAAGATCTGATTGTATTATAAGAGGCTGTAAAACATTTCCTTTTTCCTGAGAATTGAATACTTCAATTACATTTCCAGAATTTTTAATACTAATTTTATAATGCTTAGAATAAACATCAACTTCGAAGTGAGCGAATGAGATATTACTCAAACCCAATATATTAAAATTAATATCATTCCAGTTCGCTTGAAGTGATAAAGTAGCATCATCTTTGAAATGATCAAAGACTTTATTGTGCACTTGTATATCTGTTAAATTTATTGATGAATCAAACAAATATTCTAAAATATCAAAAGCATGACTACAATTATTAACAAATCCTCTTTGATACCTTACACTAACGTTTGTCACTGATTCATTAATTATGATTGACTGTATTAATTCTTTCAATTCCCCATATGCAGGTAAAAACCTGCGAATATAATTAACAATAATTTTTGACTGCCCCTTACTATAAATCTTCTTAATTTGCTCTAAATCAATAAGATCATTCGAAATAGGTTTTTCACAAATAATGATTTTAACATTAGCAGCAATTGCTTTTTCTATTAACTCAAAATGTG
Organism: Pedobacter cryoconitis; assembly: GCF_003259615.1. Classification (GTDB taxonomy): domain Bacteria; phylum Bacteroidota; class Bacteroidia; order Sphingobacteriales; family Sphingobacteriaceae; genus Pedobacter; species Pedobacter cryoconitis. Next base: position 235,173 of record NZ_QLLR01000004.1, read on the forward strand.
TATTAGTAGGAGTACAAATACTTACAAAATCAAATTTTGCTAAAGTACTAATATCAATTATTGGTACGATCTCACATTGATACTGGCTAGCAACCTGCACTGCAAGCTGAGCATTCAAATCATATACAAACAAATCTACTTCTGACTTTAAGCTCCAAGCTTTAACGTGAGTTTGTATTTCGCTATTATACATATCATATTGAGATCCAATATTCCCACAGCCAATAACTAAAACCTTATACATTCTTAATGTTTATCCTTTGTAAAAGAAAAGTATATTTGATTTCTGCGACCTTCCAATCTTCCTCAGTATCAATATCCTGAACTTCAGATTCTGGCATTTCAAAAGGCACCGTCCGATCAGTGAAAAGTTTTTTATGTCTCATAAAATCTTCGGTTTTCACAAAATAAAACTGGCCGCAGTCATGATAAGCAGGCTCTAAATCCTGAGATCTGGAATTCATATATTCAGGCCAGTTCATTTTTAATAAATCGTTATCAATTTTAAAAGATCTCAATATAGGAAAACCAAAACTTACAACTGGGACAACAGAGTCAGCACCGCTTTCCAAAAGCTTATTATAAGCAGTCTTCAATTTTTCTGATGTTACGAAAGGGGCCGTTGGATAAATACAGCAACAATAATTAAAATTATGACCAAGACTCTTATATTCATTCAAGACTTCAGAGATAACATTTGCAGTAGTAGCAAAATCATTGGAATTCTCCTTAGATCTCATAAAAGGCACCGTAGCTCCAAGACTAAGCGCTATCGAGGCTATATCTTCATCATCTGTAGATACCATTATTTCATCGAAACAGCCCGCTATCAAAGCAGCATCTATTGAATATTTAATTATTGGATATCCAAGAAAATCTTTTACATTTTTTCGGGGAATACGCTTACTCCCTCCGCGTGCTGTAATAATTGCAATACATTTATTCATAAGATCATCTATTAATACCTAATAAGTCCGACAACTTCTTAACAGGTATATCAGGCCGCAATTTTTTTCCGATTTCGAGGAATTTAGCACTGTTTTTTTGGATTAGACCAGGCATTATTATATATGGTGTCGATGTATTAAAAGTGAAAAACAAAGCCAATCTCCCCACTTTACATCTACTACCATAATGATAACATATCGCCGGATCCACAAAGACAGATTCGCCAGCTTTCCCATAAAAATACTCAATCTTTCCAGTACCAAGCTCTTTTGAAAAAATTTCATCATTTATTCGTCTGATTATGACCGATCGTTTCATCTTTTCGGAGTCCTTCTTACTTACAAATACAAATGGTCCCTGACTTAATTTTTCCACATCATTCAGATACATAATTGCATGGAAAGATTTACTATCACCAAAATCTTTGTGCCAGTATTGACTTTCCCTTAACTTACCATCAGTTGGATAGCTATAAAGTACCTGCAAGCTTTCAAATAAAAGTTTTCCTCCAAAATAATCCATTGCAGGATCTAGTATATCCTTAGAAAATGCAAGTTTAATAACCGGATTATCTATAGTAATATCCTCGTCAAGTATAAGATTTGTAAATGGGGCACCAGTTGGCTTAGGAATGACGCCTACTATTCTACTTTCATAAATTGCTTTTATTTCCTCTAATACACTTGAAGATATCGAAGGTCCAGCACAAAAACCCTCTCTATTTATCACTCCTGTACTTTCTAACAATGCTGGCTCAGGCTTGACAAAAGACCGCCCATTAATATTGAATAGCATTTTAAACTTACGAAGAACAACTAAATGTGCTCTTAAATAATTGATTCTATACTTTATTTCTTTTATCATATTAGGGATTTAATAATATTAACGATTTATAAATGAGAAACCCAGTCATAACTAATCTGTTCAGATATCTTTTTCGCAGGAATTCCAACGTATACACCAGGTTCGCTTATCGATTTGTTAACCAAAGACATTGATCCAATCATTACATTATCACAAATTGTAACAGGGCCTAATATAATTGAACTTGTACCGATAACAACATTATCGCCTAATTCAAATACTTTCTGCTCTTTATGCTTTTTTAAATAGAGTTCATCATTAGGAGAACGTCCACCAAATTTTACACCCGACATAATTACCACTCTACCTTTTGAAAAAACTCCGTTTCCTCCAAGCAATATTCCACTTGGATGCGTAATAGAGAGTTTATTTACATTAATAGAAAAAGACATAAGCTCGACTCCATAAATTATAAGCAAAAGACGATCCATAGTGCTACTAATAAACCTTCCTCCAATAGGCATTTTATAATAAAAAAAACGCGATACCTTTATATGTGTATTAATTTGCCACTCAATTTTAAAGATTTCTCTAAGCCCCATGCAATAATTTAATAAATGTTATAATAAATCAAAAGTGAGTGCTGTACCACGTTTAACTGCTCTGTTTATTTTTTTTCCAATCATAGTTTCAAAATATTTAGGAGCAATACCCAAGCCTGGTCTGATAATTCGAATATTGGTTTCATTTATCACATCGCCTTCCTGCATATCCTGTACAATGTAAATAGAGCGTTTAAACATTAAACTTTTCTTTTCCGCTTCCATTATACCATAATTGACTTTTCCAATAGATAAAAATGCTCTTTCAGACTCCTCAACTAACATTTTAAATTCAGAAGGTTCTAATGAAAATGCAGAATCTACTCCACCTTCAGATCTGTTTATTGTAAAATGCTTTTCAATAACCCTTGCACCAAAAGCAACAGAGGCCACAGAAACACCTATACCTAAAGTATGATCTGATAAGCCTACGTGGCAATCAAAAAGCTCAGACATATGTGGAATAGTTAAAAGGTTCGTATTTTCGGGTGTCGCAGGATATGTACTTGTACATTTTAACAATACAAGTTCTTTACATCCATTTTTTCTTAACGTACGAACTGCAATTTCTATATCTGCTAATGTTGAGATACCCGTTGACATGATAACAGGCTTACCAGTTTTAGCTACTTTTTTTAATAACGGAAGATGATTATTTTCAAAAGAAGCAATCTTATACACCGGTACATTTAATTCTTCAAGAAAATCTACTGAAGAATCATCAAATGGGGTGCTAAAACAAATCATTCCTTTTTCCTTAGCCCGATCGAATAAAGCTTTATGCCATTCCCAAGGAGTATAAGCCTCCTGATAAAGCTCATATAGATTTCTATCTTTCCATAAAGAATTAGGATCTTCTATCCTAAATTCATCATGAGAGACGTTAATAGTTAAAGTATCTGCAGTATATGTTTGCAATTTAATCGCATGCGCTCCAGTCGCTGCGGCGGCATCAATAATAGAAAGTGCCTTATCTAGAGATTGATTATGGTTACCACTCATCTCAGCGATAATGAAAGGCTTATGTTCATTACCAATAGTGATATTTTCAATTTTTATATTGTCTTTCATAATTAAGCTTTATAAAGAATATAACTAGGAATAGTTTTTATAGTTTCTTCTCTTAAATTAAAAAATCCTGCTTTTAAAAAGCTGTGGTAAGAAGATTGATTGATTTTAAATATGTATGCAATGATTGTATATCCTTTATTCTTAAGTAAAAAGTCATCTGAAGCAATTCTGATTATTTTAGCTGCATATCCTTTTTTACGATGTTCGACATCTACTGAAATACTAATTAATGCGGTCTGGCTATCAGTGATATCAATTCGAACCTGACCAATCGGTATATCTTCTTCATTTTTAAATAGGTAAAAAGAACAATGAATATTCGAAATCCCTTGTTTAAACCAATTCACATGATCATTATATGAAATTTGGAGTTGTTGGTAAGAATTTTCTCTAGTTACTGAATCATTTGCCCATTTAAAAAAGAGGTCTACATCCTGTTCAGTTGCGAATCTATGTGTTAACATCTTGAAAGCAATTTAAATTGGTTCAATATTCTTTCATTTGATTTACCATCAATAACTAAACGCTGATTCTTCATAATTTCACTAATTATATTAACCTTTGACATTCTATTAATCACAGCCGCAATTTCTCCTACCTCAATAGTATTAAAATTCCCTAGTGAAATACAGCAATTATCTTTAATTAGTTGGTCGTGAATCCCACTTTGATTCTCAGCAGTCATTCCAGTTAATAATCCAGATGTGACGCAGCATACTTCTAGTGAAATTGAACTTGAAGGGCAAATACACAAGTCAGAAATAGATATGTATTTAATCATCTCTTTGGAATTAATATTTTGAAGTAATTTTATATTAGTACCATTCTGATACGATTCAATGAGCATATTTAAATCCTCAAGATATGAATAAGCAGCACCAATAATTACAATTATATCTTTAAATAAACCAGATTGTATACAGCCTTTTAGAACTTTCATAGTAGTATTATATGGATCTGCCCCCCCCATACAAATAAAAGCAGTTTTAATTTGACTTATATTTTTTATCTTTTTAGCAGCATTTAAAAAATCCAGACGGACTATTAAGTATTTAAATCCAGTAAGAATTTTAACATGCGTCTCTCTCTTATATTTATCTATTACTGCGTCATTTCCATGATTAATAACTAGATCAGCACAAAAATCAGCATCCGCAAGATCATCAATCATAACCATTTTATATACGATGCTTTTTATATGTTTTTGATAATCAAGATCAAAATGATAACCATCAGCCACAAAAATATCACTATCACTAAGAAATTGATCCAATTCTGATAATTCCTCAGTTTTGCAAGATGAGGTTAACACTATTAATTCTCCAAAAGTTTCAATAATGATTTTAAGAGATGCATCCGGCAATGTTACTGCAAAGGCAAAAATAAAATCCTCCTTTAACATTTCTGATAATGCTATACATCGCATAATATGCCCAAGACCGATCTGTCCATTTCCATCAGCCCTAAAAATGACTCTATTTTTCGAAAAACTCATTAATACTATTAATTACATATTGCTGTTCTTCATCGTTTAATGTTGGATACATAGGAAGACTAAGACATTGTTTATAATACTCTTCAGCATCCTCCATATCTCCCTCTTTCCAACCAAACTGTCTATAATAAGGCATCAGATGCAGAGGTATATAATGAATTTGCGCGTAAATATTCTTTTCTCTAAGATAATTATATAGCCCCAACCTATCTTTAACAAGAATGATGTACAAATGATAAGCATGAGAAAATGATTCATCCTTTTTTAACTCATTTGCCTTAGAAACCACATTTTTATGCCCATCAAATGCTATATCATAATTTAAGGCGATTTCTTTTCTTCTAATTAACCCAACATCAGCTTTTTGCAACTGAGTTATTCCCAAAGCTGCCTGCATATCGGTAAGTCTGTAATTATATCCCAATTCCTGCAACTCCATGTACCAATTGGGATATTTATGAGCAGATTTATCTCCACCATTAGCAAATTCCATTGAATTTTGGAAAAGAGCACTCTGGTTAGTGATACCGTGAGTACGGTATATCAATAATGCATCATATAGTTCTTTATTATTAGTGGTTATCATCCCTCCTTCTGCTGTTGCGATATGCTTAACAGGATGAAATGAAAATATTGCTAAATCAGCATATTTTCCATTACCACAGTTTTGAATATTTCTTTTTTCATCAACAAAATAAGCACCTGGTGCATGACAAGCATCTTCTATTATCCACAAACCAAACTCATCTGCCAGCTTTCTAAGTACCTCTAGATTAACAGGCCTTCCAGCAAAGTCCACAGGAATTATACCCTTAAAAGTCCCTCTTGGTGACTTTTCAAGAAGCAATCTTACTTTTGGAATATCTATTAAAAGAGTATTTGGATCAATATCAGAAAAAACAACTTCTCCTCCGCAGTAACGGATACAGTTAGCTGAAGCTGAAAAAGTAATTGGAGTGGTAATAACTTTATCTCCTTCAGAAATCCCTATCGCTAATGCACATAAATGTAATGCTGCGGTGCCATTAGATACAGCTACAGCATATTTACACCCAATATAACTTGCAAAGTTTTTTTCAAATTCAAGAACTTTAGGTCCCTGAGTTAAAAAATCAGACTTTAACGTTTCGATAACAGCCAGAATATCATCTTCAGTAATATTCTGGCGACCATAAGGAATAATTTTTTCCATAACTAAACTACAAAATTAGGATCAACGTGTTCCTTTATTAAGGTTCTCAAGCTCTCTACGGTTTCCCACTCAGTGTTTTCACCAGAATTATATTTGAACCCCTCTACTACTTTACTTGCATTAAATGTTTTAATAAAATCTTCTATATCCCAGTTTGTGGTCTGAGGAACAATGACATAATATTTCCCTAAGTCATATGTGTAGAAGGAATCAGATTCAGTAATCATTTCTTCATGGATTTTCTCTCCAGGTCTGATTCCGATAACTTTATGTTCACATTCAGGTCCAATTGCCTTGGCAATATCTAGTATTTTGTATGATGGTATTTTAGGAACAAATATCTCTCCACCCCATGCTGTCTCTAAAGCATGCAATACCATATCAACACCACCATCCAGTGAAATGTTAAAACGAGTCATATTTTCGACTGTAATTGGCAAAACACCCTCTTTTTTTCTTTTCATAAAAAAAGGAATTACAGATCCATTAGACCCCATTACATTTCCGTATCTAACAACCGAAAATTTTATCGGATTGTTTCCTTTAATATTATTAGCAGCTACAAAAAGTTTATCTGAAGCGAGCTTTGTTGCTCCATATAAATTAATGGGTGCTGCCGCTTTATCTGTTGACAGTGCAACAACATGCTGAACTTCAGAATCCAAAGCAGCATTAATGATATTTTCAGCTCCGTTAATATTAGTTTTCACACATTCCATCGGATTATACTCCGCAATTGGGACATGCTTCATAGCAGCTGCATGAATTATATAATCGATACCCCTAAAAGCTCTTTTCAAACGATCCTGATCCCTAACATCACCTATAAAGAATCTAACCTGAGGATATTTATTTTCAGGATATTCCTGAGCCATTTCAAATTGCTTTTGCTCATCTCTTGAAAAAATCACCAATCTTTTTATATCTGGCCATTCGGCTAAAATTCTTTTGGTAAGTGCCTTTCCTAATGATCCGGTTCCTCCTGTTATGAGTATTGATTTATTATTTAACATATTATTATATCTTTTTTCTATTAATGATGTTGTTGAGATAGGTATTTATCACTTCTTAAGTCGTTAAGAATAATTTCCTGAAACCCACAGATATTTATTTATCAATTACATTCTGCAAAAATCTTTTAACAGATAAAAAAAATACCGTTAAAAATCCGAACAGTAGACTTCCCAATATTATTCCTTTAAGCTTTCCAAATTTTTCCTTCTGTAAAGGAAATATAGGTTGATCTATTACCTGTATTAAAGGTACTTCCTTTCTTAATGAGATCTTTGACAATTCTAAGTTTTTCACCAATTCGCTCAATATAGCTTTATTAGTTTCAACAGAGAATTGAGATCGCTGCACAGGGGCAACGCGCTGTAACTGCCTCGTCGGATTCAAATTAGGGGTAGCATCATTAATGGCTGCAGCTGCATATATTGAACCATTCATTGCGCTACGAACAGAGTCCACTTTCTGCTGAAGTATAAATACATTTTCCAGTGACTTTTTTGTTTTCGTCTGTACATAAAAATCATTTACTTTTTTTACAATCTGGTCATTAAAAACCTTTGCGAAAAATTCATCGGGCGCTTTAACCTCGGTTATAATAAGGCTTAATTTTTTATCTGGTTTATCAACTTTCAGATAATTTTTACTGATATCGGAGACTATAACACCTAAAATACTATCTTTTAACCGGTCTCGATGCAACATACTACTATCTAAATTTAAGGCACTAAACCGAAGTTCTTTTAATTCTGGGATTTCATTCCATTGCTCCTTGAGTCCATTGAAAGTAATATAATAATCGATTAGCAATTGTTTCCTGCCATTGCTATCTACTTCAGTCAGTAATGTTTTCTCGATCATTGTTCTGGACTTATACAATCCTAATATATTATCCCCTTGGAATATACCACTACTTCCCCCGCCAACGTCAATCCCGACCATAGAAGCAAGTCCAGCATATTGTCCCATCCCACCTCCTTTATCACCGTCTTCTAAAACAAAACTCGTTGTTGCTGTATAAATAGGTTTCTTTAAGTAGGAGTATGTGAATCCCAAAATCCCACCCAAAAGGCTTATAGAAACAATTATAATCCATTTAGATAACAAGTACTTTCGTAACTCAATAAACACGCTGATAATTTCAGCTAATGAAATATCCTCAGATTCCTTACTGTGTGTAATAATTTTCTCTTCCATACTATGCTTTTCCAAGCTTATCGCTCAATCATTTAATAACAACTTCCAGCTTAAACCTTAATCAATTACGTAAAATTAGCACTAATGCAGTAATTATACTAGAAAGCGCAGCTGAAACAGTCGCTATTCCTGCTATGCCAAATTTTTCCCTCGGTGCGCGCTTAGGAACAAAAATCTCTGCCCCTGGCTTAACCCTCGGATAATTATTAAAGAACAAGAATTTGCTTCCAGCATCCACAGAACCATTCGCATATTGAATATATGCACTTTTCTTGTTTGCGTTATATGTAAAGCCTCCAGCTCCATTAATATACTGCTTCATACTTTTATTTGGGCTATAAACGATATTTGTTGGCCTTAAAACTTCCCCGGTTACTTTAACAGTCTGCAATTGTTTAGGTACTCTAATTACATCGCCATCTTCAACCAGCAGGTCAAACTTTGAACCTGGAGTTTTTATTATTTTCTGAAGATCAATTCCTACAAGGTCACTTCCTAATATTTTAACTTCCTGAATTAGCTGCGCAGTATCCTGAACACCCGCTCCCTGTAATCTTTTCAGATTCGCCAGTTTTTGTAATTCTTCTTCCTGTTTATCAATAACATTTTTATTAGAAGAACCAGCAAGTTTTCCACTGATAAGCCTTCCATTTTTATCCCTCTGACCCTCTTCTTCTTTTTTATCAGGACCTGGTCTTTTCAACGAAGCGCCTTCAGCAAAGGAAAGAACTGTTAAACCTCCAGCCCTTTTAATCAGATCCGAAATACGCTCATCTTTTCTTGTGATAGTGTAAATGCCCGGATAAAGTACTTCGCCTTCAACTTTAACCTGTTGCTGTGTTTGGTAACCTTCAGAACTTCTGATCGATACAATATCAAATGGCTGCAGCACAAAAGTAGTATCCTGCAATTTCAAGTCTCCAGAGATACTCACATTTAAGATCTCAGCAGTTTTAGCTGAGATGGAGTTTGCATCACTATTTTTAATTCTTCTCGCAATTTCTATACGATTTGGTGTAGCACCTTCTTTAAATCCACCAGCCATTTGTATCAATGACTCTAACGTCATGCCATCAGCATAATCAAATACGCCTGGTTTCCTTACTTCACCTTTAATATCTACTTTATATTCTTCTCTTAAATCAAATATAGAAGAGATAGTAATTTTATCTTCTCTCCTCAATGAAATATCCGGATCTATACTTTTGAGAACTTTATCAACATCAAAAGATAATAATGCAAGACTATTATCCGTATTTAATCTGGAAATATATCCCCTATTCAAAAAGGCGTCCTCCTTTAGTCCATCCGCCTTTTGTATTAACTGTTTTAAAGTTAAGCCATTATCCAACTCATACTGTCCTGGACGGAATACAGCGCCCGCTATTTCAACTCTGTTAGCAAAACGATCTAAAATAGTTTCTACAACATATTTATCACCATTTAATGGGTTATACTTACTAAAATCATTTGCATTTACATCAATAATTCGTCTCTCCTTATTTGTGTTCTGTAAAACCTTAATCTTAGCAGTATAAGCCTTGTTAGAAAATCCTCCTGCAAAACTGATTACATCTTCCAATGACTCCGTATTCAGTACTTCATAAAGGGCAGGTCTTTTCACTTCACCAGACATTTCTACTCTGGTTTGATATACAGGGATATTAATCACATCCTGATCCTGCAGACGAATGTTTCCTGTTTGAATTCCCTTCAACAGGAAATTATAAACATCAATAGTAGATACTATTTTGTTATTACGAATGACTTGTATTTTTCTAAAAGATCCGTTTTCATTGGGTCCACCAGATGCGTTTAAAGCGTTAAAAACTGTTGATAAAGAAGATAAAGTATAGGATCCTGGTTTTACAACCTCTCCCAAAAGAGTAATTTTAATACTTCTTATATTACCCAGATTAATTGCAACATTAGTTCTGCCACTTTTTAGACTTGGATAAGTTCCCGACATTGCAGCCCGAATTTTAGCTGTTGCCTGTTCGATTGAAAGTCCGCCAACAGAAACTAACCCTACATATTGCAGACGAATAGTTCCGTCTGGGCTAACCTGAAGTTTATAATTTGCTTCATTATCACCTGAAAGATCAATTAAGAGCTGATCATCAGGACCAATAATATAGCTTTTAGGAGTGGCCATCCTCAAATTAGGTTCAAACCTGATATCATCATTTTTGAAAAGTTCTGCTCCAAAAATCTTTGGAATCAGATTTCCAAAAGCATCTTTTAATTCTGTTTTTGCCTGCGTAGAAAGATTACGTTTTTTATTTCTTGTTGAATCCGCACCATCATATGTCCTTGAAGAAACATCATCAGCAGAAGTTTGACTGCTTGGCTTATTTTCAGTATTACCTGATTTTCTAATTTTCTCAACCCTCAATCTTAATTTGGCTGTTTCTTCGGATTTCATACCCTGTGCAGCAGCCATCTGTTCTAACTGAGCATCGTTGTAGCCAACAGACTCTGCCCGTTGCATCAATTGTCGTATTTGCGTGTCTGATAGTTCATCGACTTTCACATCAGAATAATTAGTTTGAGCAAAAACACCCTGGCCAAAAGCAATACACAATAAAAAGACTAATGCAGCTGTAATTTTTTTAACATTCATAAGGGTAACCTGTATAATATATTTTATATCTATTCGAAGTGATTCAGCGTATTAAAACCACCCTCTTTCAAAAATTCGTCTTTTTTCATTAATTGTAAATCAGCGTGAACCATTTCTTTAACCAACATTGGCAAATCATACTTTGGTTCCCAGCCTAACTGAGTTTTAGATTTGGTAGGATCTCCTAATAACAAATCAACCTCTGTTGGCCTGAAATACTTCGGATCAACACAAACTACTGTAGTTCCTGGTTTTAAATAGAGATCATTTAAACCTAAAGACAGGACAAGATCCTGATCAATATCTATAATTACACCTTTCTCATATTCATCTTTACCACTGAATTCTATTTCGATGCCTAATTCTGCGAAGCTCATTTTAACAAAATCACGAACAGTCGTTGTAACCCCTGTAGCAATTACAAAATCTTCTGCCTTATCCTGCTGAAGAATTAACCACATGGCTTCGATATAATCTTTAGCATGTCCCCAATCCCTTTGTGCAGAAAGATTACCTAAATACAAGCATTTTTGTAAACCCAGCGCAATCTTACTTGCAGCTCTCGTAATTTTACGGGTCACAAAGGTTTCCCCCCTGAGCGGACTTTCGTGATTAAACAAAATTCCATTACAAGCAAACATACCATAAGCCTCTCTATAATTTACAGTTATCCAATAACCATAAATTTTGGCAACCGCGTAAGGTGACCTGGGATAAAATGGAGTACTTTCACTTTGAGGTACCGCTTGTACCAAACCATATAATTCAGACGTAGAAGCTTGATAAATTCTTGTCTTTTTTTCCAATCCCAGAATACGGATAGCCTCTAATAATCTTAAAGTTCCAAGACCATCAGCATTAGCAGTGTATTCCGGCATTTCGAAACTTACTTGTACATGGCTCATTGCCGCCAGATTGTAGATTTCATCCGGCTGCGTCTCCTGAATAATACGAATCAGGTTTGTAGAATCTGTAAGATCACCAAAATGCAATTTAAAATTAACCCCAAGCTCATGCTGATCCTGATATAAATGATCAATTCTATCCGTATTGAACAAAGAAGAACGTCTTTTTAGCCCATGCACAAAATACCCTTTCTTCAAAAGGAATTCTGCAAGATAGGCACCATCCTGGCCTGTAACACCGGTAATTAGAGCAACTTTCATTCGGTTAATTTTTTTTTATGTAGAGGCCAAAGATAAATGAATTATTTGATTACTGAGAAATATATCACAATAGAAACGGCCTATAAGTTTTGTATACAGAAATTTAAACTATCCCTCCAATAAGGTATTTCAAGGCCTATTATGGCTTTAATTTTAGTCTTGTCCATCACAGAATAATGCGGGCGTTTTGCTCTGGTTACAAAAGCAGAAGACAGAACAGGTAAAACAGTCATATCTACCTCTGCAAACTCAAAAACAGCCTTTGCAAAATCATACCACGAGGCAACACCCTCATTACTATAATGATAAAGGCCGTAATTTGTCTTTTCATTTTCAATGATATGAATGATGACCCTGGCCAGATCCATTGCATAAGTAGGTGTACCTACCTGATCGCAAATGACATTAAGCTCATCTCTACTCTGTGCCAGTTTTAGCATCGTTTTTACGAAATTACCAGCCTTTTCAGAATATAACCAGCTTGTTCTGATAATATAATAGGAGTCCATGATTTCCTGTATCTCCTGTTCGCCCTTTAACTTAGACAAACCATAAACATTAACAGGACTCGTGTGCATTTCCTCTTTCAAAGGAATACCAGAATTTCCATCGAAAACAAAATCTGTAGAGATATGTATTAAAGTGGTTTGATGCGTCAAACAAATTTCAGCAAGTCTTTTCACTGCAAACTCATTAATTTCGAAAGCACGATCTAAATCCTCTTCTGCCTGATCAACAGCCGTATAAGCAGCGCAATTTATACAGTATACAGGCTTATACTGTTCAAAAACACGGGCAACATCCGCTGCATTCACAAAATCCAGCTCTGCTTTCGAAAGAAAGAAATAGTTAAACGCTTGTTCTTTCCCTGAAACAACTTCATTCAGGCACTGCCCAAGTTGTCCGCTCCCGCCAATTACGATAATATTTTTTTTCATTAATTTTTATTCCCGATATGAAATTGAATACCTACTGATACTGGATTCAATAAATATTCTGTTTTATGGAATCTATTCAATGAGCGCACGTTTGCTGCATCCTGCGGTACAGACTCTTGACGCTCATAAGAATAATAGAACTCCAGGTTCGTTTCCACAAATATAGAAATTTGTTTAATAGGGTTGATTTTTATTCCCAGAACAGGTGTAATTGTAAATCCCTCTTTTGTAGCGATGATTTGATTCTGAGGCACTGCCATCGCAAGATCGGACGGAGAATTTAAAATAGGGTTTATATTGGTTGAAGTACCATCAAACTTATTTGACCTGTATCCCAAATCAAGTGCAAAGTAAGGCTGAAACTTAGTATAAGTAAAGTTCTTTTCAAAACCGACCTTAAAAGAGTAATCCTTCATTTTTCCACTTAAAACTTCACAACTTTCGCAATTATTAGAGAAATTCTCATTTCTGCTCATATAACTTCCATTTAGCCTGTAGCTGAATAAGTTATCATTAAATTTAACAATAAAACTATTAAAAGAACTATTCAAATAGCTATTTCCGGCAGTCTGATTCATAATTTTGGGCATCTGCATATAGCTATAGCCTCTTACACCAACACTGTACATATATTCACCATTCGATTGTGAATAAGCCGATGCAGAAAGTATTAAAAGGAAAAGGACGAGGTATGTTTTAATCATAGATGTAAGGGCTATTTTAGTCTAAAGTATATAATAAAATACACTTCAAAATTAAATCATCTGTATACAATAACTCGACCAATTTGGCCAATTTAATTACTATCATTTTAAATTAACTATTTAACTAAATCATATACATTCATAAATAATTTTTTTGCCCGACATCCCGGATTATTCCCCTCAGTCATCAAACAGACCAAGCACTTGTAATTATTAATAGAGCAAAAAAAGAGCAGTACGGTAAATTACCATACTGCCCTAAAAAATTTAAGCTATTAAAAATTCACTATTTCCTTAACACCTCCTCAATCCGGAAAACTTTTACCCCTTCCGGCATTTCCCATTGTAACTCTGCACCTTGTGGATAACCCAGCATGGCAACGCCAATAGGTGATAAAATTGATAAAGTATTGTTTTTCCTTTTCGCCAGCTCGGGAGCGACAAGATGATAAGTAAATTCATTGCCCGAAACCAGCTCTCTCACCTTTACACAAGTATTTACAGTGACCACGTCTTGCGGCAGCTCCCGATGCAGCACCTGCCTGGCGTAGCGAAGTTCAAGCTCCAGTTTATCTTCATTGTATTTACTCAGCTTTCTTCTTCTGAGGTGACTTTTTAACAAATCAAAAATGCCCCTGGACAAAACAATTGGCCTGGTGTCTATCTTTATTGCGGTAGTATTCATATGTGATAATCATGAGGTTATAAAAAAATAAAAAGACAATTAGCCTCAGCCTGCTATACTCAGCTGAGGCATTCTCCTCAAAGTCTTTACAACTCATTTTCAAGGAATGATTCATAATGTTCAATGCTGCATTCTATTCCAGTGGAAGCCATACCAAAGCAAGCTAAAGCCTTCATGCACTCCTGAAAGAATAAAAAATGATGAAACCATCTTATTTTTCAAATAATTCAACGAATTGTATATAAAATATAGCTACATAACCGCTAAAAAAAATTACACCTATTATTTTCAGCAGAACACAAACCGAAATGAATAAAATTTAGTTGCATAGGATAGCTTCATCACAATTATATAAAGATGAAAAACAATTTAAATCAGGTTTAGATCCTGAACCCCACACCTTGAAAAAGGCTGGGGCCTGCTAAATAAAGTCCTTGCTGCTTTTAAGAAATGAATCACCCAATCGATACTGGATAAAAAGAAAACGGCAAAACATAGCCAATGCAATACGCATTTGTAAAGCGAGTTGATTATCCGACATTCTGTTTAACCATTTAAAAGGATTCATTAATTCAAAGATAGCCCAAATGTCCGGATATAAAAAATCCTGGAAATTTACGCCGCAGCCTCACTTTATTATCTTAAGGATTAAAACAAAGTTGATCAGGCTAAAACCACTAACCCTTTTACTCCTTTAGTCAGTTATTACTTTTTCCGGGCACTTAGTCACAAAAACAATACAAATCGTCCATAATTCGTCCAATCCAAGCTCTGGCCACACATTTAGCTCAATCCATCTAATTCTTAACCACTTTGGCATGGCACGGCATTTCCGTTGGCCTTTATTTTGCAACATTTCATGTAACAAAAATTATTTTTTGATAAACACCAATTTCTTATCCCCGTTAAACTCTATAACATATGATTCAAAATATTGGAAAAAAGCTTAGAGCAATTCGCAACACGCATTGCATTAGCCAGAAAATCGTAGCCGACCAATTGGGCATATCTGTTACAGCCTACTCTAAAATAGAGACTGGAATAACTGATGTTTCTTTCTACAAAGTTCAGCAAATAGCTGATATATACGGAGTTTCAATAATAGACATGCTGCGTATAGGAGAGAAAGACTCCCAGGACGAACAGTACCCGGATGTAAAAAAACAATTAGATGAACTGAGTGAACGTTACAACGATCAACAGAAAAAAATCATTCAACTGTATGAGATCATCAGGACTCAAAAGTCAGCATCACTTTAAAGCAACACGATAAACTAGTTTCTAACCAACTCCCCATACAGCGTGTAAGGGGAAATAAATGCTCAATAAGGGAATTATTTTCCCCATACACAGAATAAATCCCCACTTTGTGTCGCTTAACGTAAAGCGGCAAATAAAAAAAGCTTCCCTTCTGATTTAAGAAGAGAAGCTTAGCTATTTGCCTTTTAGCTAACTCTGGAATCTACCGGAAATTATAACCGAATTCTCCCTGTTGACCCTATATCAGCAACAATTTCTGCTGCCTTATTTTTCGAAAATCCAATTGTTTATTCTCATACTATCCCTATTAACCAGATAAAGAAAGTTTTTATTCCGGCCGGTTTGCGTTCGTATTGACTTCTCTATGAGTCCACCATGAGTCACAGTGAGTCCACCTTTTCCCCTATAAATACGTGGACTCACTACGAGCTTTAAGCAGACCTGACATGGATTCACAAAGGAGTCACTCAGAACCAGGTCAGTCCCGTGCCAAAATAAAACCTTAAGCTACAAAAAAGCCATGCTGTTTTCCAGGCCACTCCCCTGTTCAGGAGATTAAGCAAGGAAACAGCATGGCCATTTCAGAAGAATATTTAATTTATTTCTGGTAACTTCCGAACAGCGAAACAGCTAAATCCGGATAATCAGAGATAATACCATCTACATTAAGCGCTGCCATCTTTTTCAAAGACAACTCATCATTTACAGTCCACGGTAAAACCTTCATACCTAGTGTATGCGCATCTTTTACAAATTCCTCATCTATCATTAGATAATATGGACTTATGGTATCAGGCGTAAAGCCAAGCTTGCCCAGGTTAACTTTAAAGCTGTCTTTGTTTGCAACCAGGTAAGAAAGCTTCTGTTTAGGATACTGCTTGTGTAATACGGCCAGTGGCCTGGTATCAAATGATTGTATCGTGACTTTTTTAGTGATTCCCTTAGCCTTCAGTATGTCCATCACTAATCTGGCGAATACTTCAGGAACCGGATGCGCTGTAACATCACCTTCAGCCGAACTCTTGATTTCAATATTATAAGCAACCGGTTTCAAATGATGAGCCTTTACATAAGCCTCCACACTATCAATTAATACCGCTAACAACGGCTTCACCGTTTTTAACTTCTGTTGTTTTGGAAAAGCAGCATTCACCTTTGTTCCGCCGTCATAGCTCTTGATCATCGCATAAGGCATTTTATATAACAAAAGGGATTTTTCCTCTGCCTTGGTTATTGCTGTACCATCAGGCTTTAGCATAAAATCGGCAGACATATATAAATCATGAGAGACAACAACCTGCTGGTCCTCTGAGATTACACAATCCAATTCTAATGTCCTTACTCCAAGATCTACCGCATGCAGCATGGCCGCTATAGAGTTTTCCGGCATAATTCCTCTTCCGCCACGATGGCCTTGTACATCAATTTTTTGCTGGGCAATTGCAGTAGATAAACCAAAACAACCAACGATTAAAAACAAATATTTCATATAGCGATAATTAAAAACTGTAACGAAGTCCAATCTGACATTGATAAGGATTACCTGAAGGCTTAACCACACCAGCACCATTCACTCTGTAAACAAAATTATTAGTTGTTTTATCAAATCCATCTACAGCAGGTGTAGTTGCCGTTTTAGGAATACCAAGCGAATACAAAGCCTGGGTACCCAGCGATTCATTCACGCCCCATTTCTTATTCAATAAGTTGGCTACGTTGAAAATATCACCTGATAACTCTAAAGTATGTGTTTTATATAATTTAAACTTCTTGGTTATCCTTAAATCAAAGATTCCGTAAAAGCTATTGACCCCGCCATTTCTTTCTGCCATTTGTCCGGAGTATTTCAGGATATAATCTTTCACACTCTGACTTGCATTCGGATTATCTAAAACAGCCTGCAAACCAGCACGGACATTCTGGGCAACTGCAGGATTGTTTCTGTCAAAAATAAAAGCCAGATCATTACTTCCTACAAAGTCACCATTGGTGTTACCACCCGATAATAGCGTATAACGTGTTCCACCAATACCAGAATAACGAAGACCAATACCAATTCCATGAAAGGTCGGTAAAGTTCCATACACTACAATTTTGTGGCGGAACTGGTTATCAGAGGCCGTCATTTTACTTAAATCACGCGGATCATCTTTGACCGGTAAAGATAAAGTAGCGCTATTTGCTACGTTACCATTATAAGAAGTATTATCTCTGGCATCATTCCAAGTATAGCTGAATGAAATTGCACCATCCTTAAAGTACTGGTAACTACCATCAAGCACTACTGCAAACTGGTTCACTTTACCTTTACTGTTTAATTCCAAAACACGGCCTAACTTGTCACTGATACGGCCTTGTTGCCAATCCGGAGAACTATTCTGAATGGTTCCTGCTGGTACATAAACACCCCGGTTATCCTCATTTGATAAACGGAAATAAGGATCAGCAACCATATTGCGGTCTACATACATATAATTGTGCCTTCCTAAAGTCATATAACCAGTAATACCCACTTTTAAACGGTCAGTAATAAAGCGGCTATAAGATACATTCGCCTTGTAAACTACAGGAACCTGCGCATCATTTGCATTCGCATTGATCGTGGTTAATTTATTCACACCTGGCAGGCCAAACAAATCTTGTCCAGGTGCACTGCCAGGGTTTGCGCGGTAACCAGGGAAATCTGGGCTTGGTACACTTGCCCCCCTTACATCGATCGAGGCCAGGTGATTCCCATCAAACACCATATTATTGATCGTTGCATAGTTGTTAATGTCTGAAGCGAAAATACCTGCACCAAAACGAACAAAATCCTGATGCTTATCATTGATGTCCCAGTTAAACTGCACACGTGGCTGAATTTGAAGTGTAGAAAGTGAATTATCAGTTCTTAAACCCAGTTCATCAAATACCAGCTGATTAAACTTTCCTTTAGGATAGCTGCTGTAATCCAGACGTAAACCTGCAACCATATCCAGTCCTAAAGCAAGTTTCGTTTGCATCTGACCATAAATTGCAGAATTATAAATCCCTTGTTTTACACTCGGATCAGCCAATAAAGGCACTTCCCTGGTATAACGGTAAGGAGTTCTCGATTCAAAATTATCCAATGCAGAAGTTCCTGTTTTGGCATCTTCTCTAAAATAGAAACGTCCGTTCAATTCACTTCCATAAGTTGAATGTGCGTTGGTATACATGAAGTCAACTCCAAAAGTATATTTGACCTTATCAGTATTGTAATAAAGGTTATCAACTAATTGGAATACATTATTTGTAAAACCTTCCTGGGCAAAACGGTGACCACCTAGCTGAATATCAGTTGACAGGGAGCCCGCACCGATTGAAGAAGTGACACCTTCTACCACTGCACGTGGAATATTTGCTGAAGGCAACTGATCACCAGGACCACTTAACTGGTAAGTATATAAATGCTGTGCCTTTAATTCATTGGTCAATCTCGGACTGATCGACGTACGCAGGGAAGCCAGGAAACTATTATCAACGTTCTTATCATTACCATAAGATTCATATAAATTGATAGCAGTATTATCTTCTAACCCCTGCGGATTTCTGCTGTTCGTATAATTATCACGAACCGTTAACAGGTTTTTCTCATTGATCTGCCAGTCAATACGTGCAAAAGCAGCATCAGATCCGCGTTTTTTATTGAAAGAACCAAACTGAGGTGTATTTGCTACTCCATATAACCTGCGTGAAATATCAACGAAACGGTCCAGTGTAGGCTGGTTAATTTTCAACCTTGTTTCATCTGCCGGAGACAGGATATTGGCAATTTGTAAGGGGCGGGAATCCTTTTCATGATCCCAAACCATAAAGAAGTGTAACTTATCTTTAATAATCGGGCCACTCAAAGAGAAACCATATTGATAAGTAGAAAAATCAGATTTACGTTTATTGCCATTAATATCATAAGGGCTCGACAACCAGTCTGCACGTCCGTAAGTAAATGCACTACCACTTAAGGTATTCGTTCCTGATTTGGTTACTGCGCTGATTGCACCACCACCACTTCTTCCCTGGGTTACATCATACTGGTTAGTTACGACCTTGAATTCACGCACCGCTTCTATCGAAATCGAATAAGGCGCACCACTTCTGCTGGTTGTGGAACCTGCCGAAGTTGGATTCTTAGCCGTCATCCCATCAATCGTGAAACCTGTAGATGAACCCAGCTGACCGGAAATGTTTGTGCCTTTACTTAATGGAGAAAGATCAGTCAGGGAAGCAAAATTACGCCCGTTTACCGGAAGCCTGGTAATATCTCTGGCCGAAATCGTCGTTGCTGCCCCCAAGGTTTCCGTCTTGTTTTTCATTCCCGAACCAACAATCTCTACTACAGAAAGATTATTTACAGCATCCTGCATTAAAATATCAATTCTTAAAGCATCCCCCTGATTCAGAGAGTAACCTGTTTTCTTTTGTTCACCAAAACCAATATAAGTAGCGGTAACTGTATAAGGTGTTCCAAGAGGGAGTTCTTTAAAAGTATATTCCCCTTTGGCGTTGGTTGTTGTTCTGGTTGTAAAACCTGTAGACTCATTCCGGACTTGCACGGATGCACCAGGAATAGTTTTTTTAAGGTCATCGGTTATAATGCCGGAAATAGATGCCTGAGTCGTTTGCGCTGCTAATTCGTTTTTATAAAAACAACAAAATAACAGCAAGAGTACTGTGCAGAGTAAATTTTTCATCATGTGATTTGAACTTATTTTTTCGGCAAATTTAAATGCCCTTATATTAGCCTCAGAATATGTCTGTATTAAGAAATCACACCATTAGTTAATAAAAATCAAAATCAAAGCATATCAAAATAAACTGTTCCATAAACAACACAGCCCCGAAAACCGGGGCTGTGCCATAATCAACCAATAAAAATTCTGCCTTTCTTAAAAAGCAACCGAAGTATGTACCATCAGCCGGTTTCCCGCGCGCACACTTCCTGCTGCCAGGTCCTGAGCGGCTATAGCCTGATAGTTCAGACCAAAAGACATCCTTTTGAGGTTAGCCTCCAAACCCGTTAAAATAGCCAGAGAATAACCACCAGACACATCTACCGCAAACTTCTTGCTTTCTGTATCCTTCGCTGAAGTTTCATAAAGTACACCTGCATTTGGCGCAAGGGTCAGCATTTTCGCGACCCTGATTTTATAATAAGCCAGTGCATTGGTAGTGAACTTATTCCCGTAACGATAGTCATATTTGTTGGCAGTATTGATTTTGTAATTGGTATTTACATTTACCCCGAAATCCATCAGCCGGACATCATAAGTTGCATTCAGCGTAAAATCTGTGCTCGCTGTGCCTAACTGAAAATTATTCGGAGACTCGGTCAGTACATCCCTGTCACGGGGTTCATATTTACCACTGGGAACTTTTACCCCTGCGCCAAGCCATAACGATTGCACAAGTAGTTTATCATTTATGGTATTTCTGCTGCTGAAAAGATTATAATAGCCCATCAGCGCAATATCGCCCAGTCCACTTTTCTGCCCTTTGGTTTCCACACTATTCCGTTCATTGAAATTATAAGGAACAAAATAAAGCACACGGAATTTACTGCCCAGGTTCCAGCCGCCCCAAAGCTCTGCCGACTGGTAGGTTTCATTCGTAGTCAAATAGCTTGTTTTACCTCCCGGCCCCAGGTGGGTTCGCAACGTTTTATGCTGATAACGCAAACCAATAAACCGTTTATTGAATTCAGGTAAAAGCCCCAGGTAATAACTGCCTACACCGCAACCACAAATATCACAGGCAAAAGTGCTGAAGCTACAAAGGCTGATAAAAAGTAATAAAATATATTTTTTCATAAGGAATATTATTGTTCTGCCAGATCTTTCCGGGTTACGAAATCCTTGTCATCCAGCGTTTTTAAAAAAGTAAGTAATTTGAGTTTATCGTCTGCAATTAAAGCGATCCCCAGTCTGCCATTCTGCTGCATTAAAGGATCAAGATTCGGGGTCGCCTGTACCTCCTGTGCATAATGTGTAAGCACCCCATTCAAGGTCAGGAACCTGCCATCGTGCATATAAGGAGACGTATAACCCAGGTTTCTCAGACTGGGCACTTTAAACTTATATTCATCTTCAGGATGAAGTGTCGCCATCGAACGTCCCTGGTCGTTGTTAGGCCCGATAGCCAGCCCATTATTCCGGAAAGTCCCATCAGTGAACAAAGGCTCACGATGACAACTACCACACCTTTCCTTAAAAATTGTATAGCCGGCCTGCTCATCAGGCGTAAAAACCTGTCCTTGCTCTTTACGCATCACTTGATCGTATTTCGAATTTGCACTGACACATAAAACCATAAACTGCGATAACGCTTTCATCATCCGTGCATTGGTAATCTCATCCGTCCCAAAAGCCCGGTTAAACATGGTGACGTACTTTGGCATCTGCTTTAACTTCAGCAATACATTTTCGATCTTTTCGTCCATTTCTACCGGGTTGGTAATCGGGCTGATGGGCTGCAGATCCAGATCGAAAATTCCGCCATCCCACATGAAAGTTTTATTCCAGGCCAGGTTCATAATCGGGGGAGAATTCCGGCTGCCTAAACGGTCGTCAATTCCATGGCTCACATCATGCCCGTGTTGTGTAAACCCCGACGATTGAATATGGCAGGAACCACAGGAAATGGTATTATCTCTGGATAACCGGGGCTCATAAAACAAAGCCCTGCCCAGTAAAAAACCAGCTTCCGTGAACTTATTGTTTTCCAGCTTATAAACTGGCTGGGGAAAGTTTGCAGGCTTCTGAAAACCCAGGAATGTACTGACCGCGTTCTGGATATTGCTTTCCTTTTTGCACGCATAAATAAACAGGCTGAAAGCCAGCAGCAAAAGATACAATTTCTTCATGCCCTTAATTCTCTGTATGGTCATGGTAAAACATGCTGCTGAAGTTATTCGCCACATTCACACTATAATTACTGAACATGACCTGTGGATTAGCCGCGATGCTGATATTGGTTTTACCGTTGAACATTTTCATCACATCCACCAGGAAATGAACATTACTTTCCCTGCCCCCCCTTACACGGGCTATTCCCGCGGCAGAAAGATCTACCGTAACCGTTTTGATGTTATTGAAAGTTGGTGCCGAATAACCACCGAAACCACCAATATGAAACCTGAATTTACGCACACCAGTCGGATCAACCGGAGCTTGTTCAGAAGTTCCTTCCATTTTAAAGAAAATGTACCCGCTGTTCCATCCCCAGTACATGCCATTGTCCATTCCCCCGGTTGGATCCAGTACACCAGTCCGTTTAGTAATATCCATTGTATTTCTTAAACTATCCACCCCCAAAGTAAAGGTCAGGGTCTGATAATCTCCTTCAGGAACTTTAACCTTGCAGAACTGTGAAGCCCCGTCACTTTCCTTCACCAGGAAATAACTTTCTTCCTGGGGGACGATAAATTCCTGGCCATCTTTAGTTTTGACCTTGATATTGCTGATAAAATATTGCAGCAGCTGTATAGAGAACTGCTCTCCGGAAGCATTTTTATAGGTACCAGTTTGGAGCTGCAGGTTGCGGTCACCCACTATGTTGTCAAATTGCAGACTTAAAGTCGCTTTATTAGCCGAAACAGGTTGTGCATCATTCTTTTTAGAACAAGCCGAAATTACAGTCAGCAAATAGAAAATTACTACCGCGTATTTATATATAGATTTCATAAAAATTTTAAATTAAAGTATCCGGGGCATGCCTTAAAGCATAGCCCGGCTCAGCAACTATTTTCAACAGTTACCGAGGATTAAGGACCCCGTTTAAATTCAGACGAATATTAAACAGCATCCAGCAATTAATAAGTTAATGGACAGGGCATAACCCAGCTTACCGTTTGGTACAAACAGCAGCATTTACATTAGAAGATAATATTATACGTTTCGGGGTGGGTGGAATATGGCAAATGAACGCTGCACCGTGTTTTGAGGAATACATTCTGGATAAATAAGCTTAAAAACAGGGAATTTGAACGCTATTTTCAGCGTTTCACCAGGTAAAACTTCATGGTAGCGGCTTTTCTGTTCCGCACGTTCTTGCTTTTTTTCCTTCTCTTGCGTCTGTCTTAACTTATTCATCAGATAACAATGGCCATTGCAGTGCATCCATGGGCGTGATTTATTTTCACAAAGATTTGCGGCAATAAACTGCTGATTAGCCTCAAAACCAGCGTAAACAATAAACCTGGACAGGTTTGCACCTATCAGTGTGACTAATACAAGGATTGCGATCAGACGGTTTAGCATTTAACTGCAAAGGTAAACATTATTAAAAATCTTCGTTCTTAAAAACGGAACCCTTTTTTTTGTAATATTGACTCCAAGATCAGCCATATGAATATTATTATCCGGCTTAGAGAAAAGTATGCGACCTTATTAAGAGATAAGCAAATTCCTTTAATGCAATCCAGAATCAGAATTTTAACCTTTGGATTAATCCTGATGATAGCCTTATTAACAGTCATTTGCACAAAGTCCCTGATCAGAGGAGATTATAAAACCACAGCAAGGTTAGTGGTTTCGATCAGCGCCATGTCTGGCGGACTTTACCTGATGCTGGAGAAAAAAAACTGGCAGCTGGCAGGCCATCTTTTCCTCTTATCACTTTGCAGCGTGATCTGGACAAACCTGCTGATGTATACTTTTGGTATTAACCTGGTCAGTTTACAAATCATCCTGATCATTATTTCTGCCAGCTTTTACATCCTGGGGAAAAACTGGGGCATCGTCTATTCACTGGGCAGTGTAATCCCTGTTATCGCCCACCTGCTATTAACCAGTGGTCAGAATGGAAAAATGACCGTCACCCCGCTGCAATTGAATAACAGTTCATTTATGTTGGCGCTGATTGTCAATTTCGGCATCCTGATCACTATGCACTATGAATTCTTTAAATCGTTTTTTAAAAGTAACTCTAAGGAAAGAGAATTGAATACACAATTACAATCAGCACTTAAAGAAGCACAGGAAGCGACTAAGTTAAGAGCAGATTTTCTCTCCTCTATGTCTCACGAATTACGCACCCCTTTACATGCGGTAATCGGGCTGATTAACATTTTAAGTGTAGAAAACCCAAGGAAAGATCAGGAAGAAAATCTTGCCGTACTGCGTTTCTCAGCAGAGAACCTGTTGGCGCTGATCAACGATACCCTGGACTTCAGTAAAATGAATGAAGACCAGATTACGCTGAATAAATCTCCTTTTAACCTGAGCTTGCTGCTGCAGAATATACTCGCTTCTTTCCGTCCAAAGGCAGAACAGAAGAACATTGACATCCGGTTGAATTTAGATTTCGAAAATGTTCCGCTCCATATTATTGGTGACCAGACCAGGCTTGCCCAGATTTTAAATAACCTGATTTCCAATGCCCTGAAATTCACAGATAACGGCGGACAAATAGAAATCCTGGTCGCGACCAAAAACCGGACAGCCAAACATGTCCTGCTACATTTTGCCATTAAAGATTCGGGCATTGGTATTCCAAAGAACAAACAGGAAATTATCTTTGAACCTTTTTTACAGGCGAATAACAACATTACTAAACGTTATGGAGGAACAGGTCTGGGGCTTGCTATCGTCAAAAGGCTGATTGGCCTGCATTTGAGCAAACTGATCCTGGAAAGTGAAGAAAATGTCGGTTCAGTCTTTTCTTTTGAGATTAGGTATGAGCTTGCAGCAGCGGTAGCCCCAATCGAAACTGAACAACTGGTGAGCCCGGCCATTTCTACGATCAGTAACCTGAACATCCTGATTGCAGAAGATAACATTATCAATATTATGCTGCTCAAAAAGATTCTTGACCAGTGGAATTGTAATTATTCGCTATCCAAAGACGGTAAAGAAGCCCTGGATATGGTAAAAACCGGGGGCTTTGATGTGGTGCTGATGGATATTCATATGCCTGTTATGGACGGGTTCGAAGCCTCCAGACACATCAGAGAATTACCAGACGTGAACATGTCTAAAATTAAAATTATTGCACTGACTGCCTCTAGCGATGTAGATATTCAGCAGTCCTTTAGTTTTACTTACCTGGATGATTACCTCACCAAGCCTTTCTCCTCTCAGTTGTTAAAAGAAAAACTGGAAGGCGTTGTCCAGCAATTATCCGGCAAATAACCAGCGCTCTGTTGATTACCCATAAAGTCGAAATACCTATGAAGCTTAACACACGGCATCAACTCCAGCACATTTACAGCAGACGAACAGTACAACTCTTAATCCTGATCATTTTTACGGCGATATTGATTAATGGTATATTTTTCTTTCACCTGATCCGTCAAAATAAAGACAGGCTTAGAAAAAGAGAGCAGAATGAGAAGGCCATGCTGCTCACGCGCCGCATTCTGGGTAATATGAAAGATGCCGAGATCGGGGAACGGGGTTATATCCTGACCGGCAGGAAGAAATATATCATGCCTTATACCCGGGCAATTGAGGTTGTTTCTGACAATCAAAAAAGATTAACCCATCACATCACCAAAAACTTTAAAGCGGAGAATATCAAGGATGTGATGATGCTCAACAAAGCCATTGCAGAAAAACGTACAGAGCTCGAAAGAACAATACAGCTGAAAAACGAACATAAAGACGCACAAGTACTGGAAGAGATTAACTCTGATGTGGGTGAAAATCAGATGAATAAAATCAGGGAAATCTGTAATAACCTATTAAAAGATTTTTATGACAATATACAAACTGAAGATCAGAAGGTTTCCGAAACACTGACCCGGACCAAGATCAGCCTGTTATTTTTCAGTACGATCGTCATCGTGGTAATGGCGATTATGAACTTCAAGCTAAAGAAACGCCAGAAAAAGATTACCGACCTATTTGATGCGCTGGAACAACAGAATTCAAGGCTCCTCACCCATCAGCAGGAACTGCGGAATTTAAGTGAAACCTTTTCTTCAAGGAATTCCGAACTGGAACATTTTACACACATCATTTCACATGATCTGAGGGGGCCGTTAAACAATATCCAGGCGTTGATCAGGATGCTGGAAGAACAAGATCAGGATAAAGTAAATGACCCCGTATTTAAAATGTTAAAGAATGTCTCCACCGGGTTGTTTCACAAACTGGATGACCTTATTATTTTACTGAAGCAGCAAAAAAACGGATTGTTGCTCAAAGAAATAGTTGTATTTGCCAAGCTATTGGAAGAAGTACAATCCAATCATAAGATGCAGATTGAACATTCAGGAACGGTTATCGAAGCAGACTTCGATGAAGTTGCCGAAGTCGCGTTTGCTAAAATATATATGCAAAGTATCCTGCAAAATCTGATTACCAATGCCATTAAATACCGGGACCCCCTGCGTCAGAACAAGATTTCCCTGAAGACCCGTCAAAAAGAAAACAGCGTACAGCTGATCATTACAGACAACGGAAAGGGAATCGATTTAAATAAATACGGCAGTGAGATTTTTGGTTTGTTCAAGACTTTTCATACCGAACAGGACAGCCACGGGATCGGCTTATACCTGGTCAAAAAGCAGACCATTGAAATGGGAGGGAATATTACGGTAAAAAGTGAAGCTGGTGTGGGAACAACCTTTACGATTGTCATTCCCACCAAAGCTGTATAACTATCTCCGCTGGTCTTTAAGCAGGTTAATTTTTAGATTAATCTCAAAGTCTCCCCCCGTACGCTGACGCTCTCCGGCAAGCTGACTGGTATAAAACCCCTGGATAAAAAAGTTCTCATAGTTCAGGCCCACACCAAAAGTAGAACTCTTGTCACTATGGTACATTCCCAGGAAAGAAATCAGGTTATTCTGCAATTTCAGGTTGGTCCCAATATCCCAGATATTATCAATATCCTTCGCTCCTCTGAAACTGATCTTAGGTTCCAAAGAAACCACATCCAATGTCGTTCCTATTTTATAAGACATTGCAACCAGGTAAGTTGATCCGAGAACCGTATTGGCTTCATCCTTTTTAAAGAACTTTTTAAGATTCGGTAAAGCGCCCTGTAAAGTCAGCCTTTCCGTAGTATAAGCTATTCCAAAGTCTCCATCCACATAACTTTTGCGTTGATTATACCTTGCCGCTGCCAGATCATCGGGTGTAGCAATGATACTATTTTCATCCAGACGTTCTTTCATCATACCCAGGGAAATCCCAAAATGCAGTGCATTATTTTCCAGGTTCAGTGGTAAGTGATAAGCATAAGTTCCCATCACACGGGTGCGCCCGATCAGTCCGGCTTTATCATTGTATACATTGAAACCAATCCCTACTTTATCGACTACCCGGTAATCACCACTCACCGCCATGGTAACCGGGGAGCCTGGTATTGCCCTCCATTGATTCCGGTAGCTCATATTGATATTCATGCCATCGTCCATCCCGGCAAAGGCTGGGTTACTGATATATTGATTTTCGTAGTATTGAGTTCCCAAAGGCCTTATTTGTGCGGAAACTTTTTGCAGACCAGTAAACAAGCTGATCGTCAATAAGGCTGTACACACCAATTGTTGAGGTAAAAATTTTATCATTCTTTATTTTATATTAAATATTATTCTTTCACTAGTGTAATAAAGCCGCTCTTTTGTGCTTTTCCTGAATCGATGTAAAGGATATAGTAATAAGTATCTTCGGGTAACGGATTTCCGTTAAACTGTCCGTCCCAGGTATTGTCATACCCGATTTTCGAAAAGACGACCCGTCCTTCGCGGTCAAAGATCTTCAGCTCATTATTTGGATACTGCAGTATATTTTTCACAATCCATACATCATTGACCCCATCCCCGTTAGGCGTAATCATATTATTGGCTTCAATATCTTTATACAGTACGGCACTGGTAGAAACCATACTCACGGCATTCAGATCTGAGAAAATAATGGGTTTAGTAAACAACTGTCCCACATACCGTTCCTTTTCAGAAGAGACACTTTCTTTAACCAGCGTATAATCTTTATAGTTCGTACTGGTTACTTTAGCATGTGCCAGCACCAGGTCTCTTGCTTCGTTTCCATTGAGTTCTATATCCAGGAAACTCAATGCAACTTCTCCTTCAAAGTTGATGGGTTTACTAAATCTGTACATCCGCTGAATACTATTATATCGTGGCCAGATCACAACCGCAGGACTTTGAATAACTTTCAGGTTATTCAATCCCCAGTCATTGGTCGGTACCAGAGTTAATCCATCAGTACTGAATACGGTTCCACCCTGAATAAACAAGCCGTCAGCACCTACACTTAATTGAGCTTTTAAGCGCTGGCTGCCAAACAGCAGCAGCCCCATGGCAATTGATACAATTATCTTTTTCATCTGATCTTTTGATTACTTATTTCATAGCTGCCTGCAACTGCTCTACAGTTTCAGGCTGGGCAACAATTTTATTGGTTTTCGCATCTACCAAAACCAGGGTTGGCGTAGACAATACAAAATAAGCGCTGGCTTCAGGGCTTCTGATTCCCTGTGCTGCTCTTTTATGTTTAAAAGCCGGCAGGTTAACTTTTGCTTTTTCCCAGGCCGGGATCTCCGTTTCTGTTTCATCCAGGCTAATCGCAAATACATCCATCAGCTCTCTGTTTGCCGCTTGCTGATACCAGGGATGTAATTTATCCAGCAGGTCTTTACAATGCTGGCATTCTGCCGACCAGAACAACACTAATTTGTACTTAGCTTCAGTTTTATAAGCATGAAACTGCACCGATTTACCAGAACTCAGTGTCCAGCTAAAATCGGGGGCAACAGAGCCGTTAACCAATGTTTCCATTCCTTTTAATCGCTGTTCAATTGCTTTTCTTTTAGCTGTTAAACATAAAGGATCATTCAGGTAAGGCTCCAGCATTTTAATCCCGGCGGTCATATTGAAACTTTCAAAACCGGTGTAGAAATAGTCAACCATCCAGCCGTAAACCAAAGGGTGGCCAGTACGCACTTTTTCAATTGCTCTTTTTCCTGCCAGTGTAAATAAAGAATCACGAAGCTGAACTGTCGTAGACATTGCGCCATAGATGTTCACGTATTTATCCATCCAGTCTTTAAGATCTGCTGTTTTCAGCACCAGCGGATTTTTGAAATCCATTCCGTCAAAGTAGTGTTCAATGACACTGTTCATGCGGTCAGTTTCTGTTCCTTTCCATAAAATCGGAGACACATACTGAAAAGGAAAACTACTGCTGATGAAAGTAGCTTTATGCTGTTCAATCTGTGACTTTATCCAGCTGTTATAGGTTAATCTTCTTTGTTCATATTCCTGAGTACCAAGCGTAAAAAACTTAGAATCCGGCTGGTCATAATTCATCAGGAAATTTTGCAGCAAGCCTAACTGTGCTCTTTTCTTTTCATTGTCTTTTGAAAAAGTGACGAATAAAGTATTCTCTATTTCTTCCTTTTGAAAATAAGTGCTGTCCGGATGATTCAATGCTTTAGGACGCGCCCATAATTCCAGGTTTTGCTGGTTAATGAAAATATGTCTTTCTGCCGGATAAGGGTTACTGGTTTCTTTTTCCTGGTAGTCGAAACGCAAAACAAATTCAGCAGGCAGTTCTGCTTTAGGAATTTGCAGCACTGCTATTTCGCCGTTTTTAACGACCGGTTTTTCAGCTATGGTTTTCAGAGAAGACCCTGAGATAGATTGTAAAGTAATTTTACTTTTGGACACGCCTGATAAATGTATTTTCAGACTCACATCCTGTCCTTTTG
Organism: Pedobacter cryoconitis; assembly: GCF_003259615.1. Classification (GTDB taxonomy): domain Bacteria; phylum Bacteroidota; class Bacteroidia; order Sphingobacteriales; family Sphingobacteriaceae; genus Pedobacter; species Pedobacter cryoconitis. The sequence continues at coordinate 265,560 of NZ_QLLR01000004.1, forward strand.
CATGGACTCCAAGCAGGCATAAAAATGCAATGGATAAAGGCCGCACTGCGTTTTTAAATTGGTTCTTGATCATTTCTATATTTATTATTTATTTCTTGTTATTTAATCTTTTAAACAGCGCAGCGGTAAGCCAACTGCTTTATCATTATAGGTTACTCTTACATTATTGAAGTAATAGCCCTGGCTGATATTCCCGTAACCTGTACTGCTCCAGTAGTTGCTGTTAACGCCTCTGATATTTAATGCGCCAGTGGCAGCCAGATCTCCGGCAGCATGGAGTTTCAATACAGAAGCATACGCATCAGCCGCAACTTTCCAGTTTTGCGGAGTGGCAATAGCTGAGATCCATTCCGTACTGGTTGGAACCCGCCAGCCCATGCCCAGCAATTGTGTACATGGGTCATTTGCAACAACCCAGCCCGAAGATTCACTAATTGAGCTAAGCCAGACGCTTGCAGGTTTACGTGTTGTTCCGTCGTGCTGATAACCTTGTAAACGGTTAAACTGCCAGTACCAGCCTGAAGAGGCTTCGGTTGCATCTTTTAAATCTGTAGCCTGCTGGTCTGCGCCCAGATTCTGGGTAATCCAGCATTTATCGACACCCGATATTTTAGTACTTACCAAACCATAAGTCACGGTTTTATCTACAGCAGATCCTTTTATTCCTGCTTTGTGAATTACCGTAAATGGCATACATACTTTAAAGCTGGTTGCAATTTCACTATAGGCTGTACCTACGCTATTGGTTGCAAATGCTTTCACATAATAGGTAGGGCCATTCTCCAAACCAGAAATTAATCCGCTGATTGTGCCTATACCATTTCCCATTGGCACCACCTGATCTGCAAGTGTTGGGTTACCAGTCGTGTTCCAGACAAAACCGCGGGCAGTTACGGTTTCACGTCCGTCAGGGTTAATGATAGCTGATGCCTTAGCCGTAGTAGCTGTTACTTCTGACAATGGCAGGACCACATTACTCACCGAAGGAATGGTAGAAGCCACCTCGTTCCGAAGACAACGAACAGGCAGTGCAGAAGCTTTATCAGACTCCAGCAGTCTCCAGCCGTAAAAAGCAGTCGCAGTTCCGTTTGCAGCTGAAGTGCTGCTCCAGTAACGGGCATCAGTACCTTTGGAAGTTAATCCTGCGGTGTTAACCAGGTAACCTGCTGTATGCAGCTTCAATAAAGAAGCATATATATCATCATTCGACCTCCAGTATTGAGGAGGGGCAATAGCTTTTGTCCATTCTGCAGCTGTTGGTAATCTCCAGCCACCGCCCAGCATTCTTACACATGGATCATTGGCAGCTAACCATTGCGGAGCTTCTATAATACTGGTTATCCAGGGCACCAAAGGATCATTCGGGGTACGGGTAGTCCCGTCATGTTTGTAACCTTGTAAACGGTTATACTGGAAGTACCAGCCTGCTGATTCTTCTGCGCCATCGTTCACTGCGGCCGCTTGCTGGTCTGCGCCAAGATTCTGCGCTATCCAGCAGCGTGCTTCTCCGGAATAGGCTGTGCTTACTGTTTTATAAGTTACCGTCTTATCTACTGGTACTCCGTTCAGTCCGGCGGTATGCGTAATGGTAAAAGGTAAACAAACTTTAAAGCTCGTCACCGTTGCACTTAAGCTTGTACCTACACTATTGGTTGCAAAGGCACGCACATAATAAACAGATTTTTCGTTCAGGTCTTTCAAACTACTGGTTATATCTCCAATACCAGTACCTAAAACAATCACCTGATCACTCATACCCGGGTTTCCGGTCGTATTCCAGACTAAACCTCTGCTGGTTATTGTAGCTCCACCGCTATTGGTCACCGTGGCATTGGCTACAGCGGCGGCAATCGTTATGCTTTCTGCCGGTACTACCACACTAGTCACCGAAGGAAGACGTTTTACAACCTCATCCTGCAGACAGCGAAGCGGCAGGCCTACGGCTTTATCATTGTAATTTATCCTGGTATTGTTATAGAAATATCCCTGGCTGATATTCCCATAACCTGTACTGCTCCAGTAGTTACTATTCGCTCCTCTGATGTTTAATGCGCCATTATTAGCCAGATCTCCGGCATTATGCAATTTTAAGAAAGAATTATAGACATCAGTATTGGTTTTCCAGTTTTGAGGAGTAGCACTTATTGACAACCATTCTGTACTGGTTGGTATCCGCCAGCCATTGCCCAGCATTTGTGTACATGGATCATTGACAGCCAGCCAGCTTGAAGATTCACTAATTGAGGTAACCCACGGTGCCATTACCGCACCTGGGGTACGGGTGGTTCCATCATGCTGATAACCTTGCAAGCGGTTAAACTGCCAGTACCAGCCTGAAGAAGCTGTTGTTGCATCGTTAACTGCTGTAGCCTGCTGGTCTGCCCCCAGGTTCCTGGTGATCCAGCATTTATCGGTACCTGATATTTTAGTACTTACCGAACCATAAATGATGGTTTTATCTACAGCAGATCCATTCAGTCCTGCTCTGTGAATTACTGTAAATGGCATACAGATTTTAAAGCTGGTTGTAGTTTCACTGTAGGCTGTACCTACGCTATTGGTTGCAAATGCTTTCACATAATAAGTAGGGCCATTCTCCAACCCAGAAATTAATCCGCTGATTTTTCCTGTTCCGGTTCCCATTGGCACCACCTGATCTGAAAGCGTCGGGTTACCTGTGGTATTCCATACAAAACCGCGGGAGGTTACAGCTGCATTCCCGTCCGGGTTAATGGTAGCAGATCCATTTGCTGTAGTTTCAGTCATGTCTGCCAATGGCAGGATCACATTACTCACTGAAGGCAAAGTAGCGATGACCTCATTACGAAGACAACGAACAGGCAAGGCTGTACCTTTATTCGCGACACTGGCAGTACCGTTAGCCAATATATTTCCAGCTCCGGAAGATACTGCCGAACTGCTCCAATAACGGGAATCAGTTCCTCTGGCACCTAAGGCATCAGTCACAATAGCACCCGCAGCATGAATTTTTAAAACAGAGTTATAGGTATCGGCACTTGATCTCCAATATTGAGTAGCAATTGCGTTCTTCCATTCTGTACCGGTAGGCATTCTCCAGCCACCACCCATCATCCTGAAACATGGATCATTAGCAGCTAACCACTGCCCAGCTTCATCTATGTTTCCAACCCACGGTGTTAAAGGATCATTTGGTGTGCGGACAGTTCCGTCATGTTTATAACCCTGCGTTCTGTTGAACTGGAAGTACCAGCCGGCACTTGCTTCTGTTCCGTCGGTCGCTGACTTAGCTTGCTGATCTGCACCAAGATTCTGAGTGATCCAGCATCTGGCTTCACCAGAAACAGTTGAACTGATTGTTTTATACGTTACTGTTTTATCTACCGGCGCTCCATTTAATCCGGCAGTATGAATAATCGTAATTGGTAAACAAACTTTAAAAGTGGCTACCGCCGGACTAAATGCAGTACCAACACTATTAGTCGCAAAGGCACGCACATAGTAAACTGCTTTTTCATCCAGTCCTCTTAGCGTACCTGCCATTTCTCCTAAACCAGTTCCGGCAGAAATTACCTGATCTCCCATTCCAGGATTTCCAGTCGTATTCCAGACCAGCCCTCTGCTGGTTACCGGACTGCTGCCAGAATTGATAACTGCTGCCAAAGCTTCGGCGGTATTAGCAGTTATAGTAGCTGAGGGAATCTCTACGTTACTTAAAGAAGGAACGCTGGTCATGCCTCCATCTTGTAAACAGCGAACTGGTAATGCTACTCCTTTATCATTATAGTTAATCCTGGTATTGTAATAAAAATAGGCCTGGGTAATATTACCATAAACCGTACTGCTCCAATAGTTGCTGTTCGCTCCTCTGACGCTCAGACCACCAATGGTGGTAAGATCTCCGGCATTATGCAGTTTTAAAATAGAATTATAGGCATCAGCATTAGTTTTCCAGTTTTGCGGAGCGCCAATAACAGCTGTCCATTCTGAAATGGTTGGAATCCGCCAGCCATTGCCCAGCAATTGCGTACATGGATCATTTGCAGCCAGCCAGCCCGTCGGCTCACTATTTGAAGATACCCATGGTGCTACAATCTGACTTGGGGTACGTGTTGTTCCATCATATTGGTAGCCTTGTAAACGGTTAAACTGGAAGTACCAGCCTGAAGAAGCCTCTGTAGCATCATTAACTGCTGTGGCCTGCTGGTCTGCACCTAAGTTTCTGGTGATCCAGCATTTATAGTCTCCTGAAATATTGGAACCTACGGTTTCATAGGTGATCTTTTTATCTGTCGGCGCACCGCTGATTCCCGCTTTGTGTATCACCGTAAGCGGTTTACAGATTTTAAAGTTTACTGCAACTGCACTATAGGCTGTGCCAACATTATTGGTGGCATAGGCCCTGACGTAATAAGCCGGTCCTTCTTCTAATCCTTCCAGCACACCGATTATTGTGTTTATATCTTTACTGACAATTACATGGTCTTCTAAGGTAGGGGTTCCGGTTGTATTCCAAACGAGTCCGCTCGCTGTTACCGGGGCACCACCATCGGAGGTAACAGCCGATGTTCCTTTTGCTGTATTCTCTGTAATTTCAGATAGTTTCACCTGTTCAACCACCGGAAGAACCGCAGCAGTAGTCACACTATCCTGCTTACCGTAAGCGGTACCTACGCTATTGGTGGCATAAGCTCTGTAATAATATTTAGTAGCTATGGCTAATGATTTTGGATTACTGGTAAAAACACCCATTCCAGCACCGTCAGCCGTCTTTAGCGAGGATGCCAGGGTAGGCTCAGGTGTTAAGGCCAGCACAAGCCCTCTGGCAGTCACCGCTGCTCCGCCGTCCTTAGTTACTTCTCCGCCTGCAGTTACTGTTGTACTTAAAATATTGGTGGCTGCTGTAGTGGTAACTGTTGGGATATTAATAGTGGTTAAACTGTCCAGGTTACCATAACTTGTCCCTATAGCATTAGTTACGTAGGCTCTGAAATAATAAAGGGTCCCGAAATTCAATCCACTGACAGTACTTCCATAGTTTGCTATTCCAGCTCCCTGGTTAGTTTTAGTCAGATCAGCTATAGTTGGGTTGTTCTTTTCACTCCAGACTACACCTTTTTGAGTAATGTCAGATCCGCCATCACCAAGGATAGTACCGCCTGAAGTAAAGGAATTTTTGGTAATTGCAGAGGCCGGGGTAGTCGTTACTTTAGCAAAATCCCTGGTGCTGAATGTAGTTGATTTCACGCTGTACCCTGTTCCGATCGCATTCTTACCGTATGCCCAGATATAATATTTAGTAGCGGGTAATAAATTGGCGGGCATTCCTGAAATGGAGGTTCCGACCGCACCAATACTTAAGTTATTTCCAACCGCAGCTGCCGGAATAACATCTTCTGTATTCCAGATAAAACCAAGATCAGTGATCGCAGATCCGCCATTAAATGATAAGCTCGCTAAGGCCGCAACACTATTCAGCTGAATATTAGAAATCGTTACCGCGCTCAGGTTAGGAACAACCGCTGCAGAGGCCAGTATAATTTCATTTCCATAAGCAGTACCCTCACTATTGGTGGCAAATGCACGTACATAATAAGTTGTTCCGGGAATCATTCCACCAAAAACATTGTCAAATATGCCTGTACCTCCAATACCGTTCACAATTTTTCCTGTGGAAGCAACTGTTGGTAAAGTAGTGGTGCCCCATACAAATCCACGGGTGACGACCGGCATTCCTCCGTCATCGGTAATTTCTGCTATACCTTTCGCTGAATAGCCGTCTATCGAAGCTATACTGGTAGTGGTTAGTGTTGGCAAGCTCACTGTATTGGTTTTAAACTGCGTCTGACTTCCGTAAGTGATGCCAACCAGATTGGTCGCATAAGCTCTCACATAATAAGTTGTATTCGGTGTTAAACCAGATAAATCTGCCGTAAATGTGCCTATACCTTTGGTCAAGTTATCTAAGGTTTTTGTAGCCAGTGAAATTGTCGGATCACTGTATCTGTCCCACACAATTCCTCTGCTTAAGATCGGCGTTCTTCCGTCATCGGTAATTTCTCCACCGCTGGTAGCTATAGTAGCACGGATATTGTTTATCGGTGAGGTCGCTGTCAGCGTTGGAGGAGCCAGTGTAATAAATGATTCTTCCAAACCATAAGCCACTCCGATTCCATTCACGGCATAAGCTCTCACATAGTAAATTGTATTCGGCAACAGCCCTGTCATTTTACCGGTAAAGTCTCCATCACCTCCCAGTGCATCCACTGTTTTTGTCAATAAGGTGTTGGTCGGGTTTTGCTGCGTACTCCAGCAGATACCACGTTTAGTGACTGTAGCACCACCATCACTGGTAATTTTTCCACCACTGGTCGCTGTTGTACCTGTTATTTCAGTCACCTTAGTGGTTAACAGAATTGGCGAAGTCGGGAATATGGTTACTGTTAACTGGTTACCGTAAGTGATCCCGGCACTGTTTTCTGCATAAGCACGCACATAATAAGCTGTACTTCTTACTAAGTCTTTCAGTTCACTGATAAAGGTATTTTGACCAGAACCATCATTTGTTCTGTTGACCGTTTCTAGTTTAGGATCAAAATCTATCTTGCTGCTCCATACAATACCTTTACTGGTAATTGCCGCTCCACCAGCTGAAGTGATAATACCGCCACTGCTTGCTGTTGTTCCGCTGGTGATCACAGGATCTGTAGTAGTTAAAGTTGGAGGGACTGCTGCTGAAACAAAACTAATTTCATTCCCGTAAGCTGTACCTAAACCATTGGTGGCATAAGCTCTGACATAGTATAAAGTGGAAGGAGCAAGGTTTTTCAGCTGACTGATAAACGTGCCTGTCCCTTTGTCAATTGTTTTAGACAGGAGTTCTGAAGTGGGGTTTGGACTGGTACTCCAGCATAAGCCCTGGACAGTTACTTTTGAACCGCCATCACTGCTGATCACCCCGCCGCTCATTGCAGATCCTTTGGCATTTTCAGAGATCTCTGTGGTGGTTAAGGTGGCATAATTTTGTGTGGTAAAGCTCAATTCGTTTCCATAACCTACGCCCACTCTGTTAGTGGCATAAGCGCGGATATAGTATTTGGCACCTGGTTGCAAGCCGGTAACCTGGCTGTTAAAGATTCCTTTTCCTGCACCACCTTCCAGCGTTCTGTGCACCGTTTCTGTCTCTGGGTTAAAGTTAGGTGTGGTACTCCACACTACCCCTCTTATGGTGGTAGGAACGCCACCTTCTTCGGTAATATTTCCACCACAGTAAACCGTTGTCCCGGTAATCAGCACAGGGTTAACAGTAGTTAATAAAGGCAGTCCCGGAGGATAAGTTGTAAAGCCAACCTGTTGCCCGTAGTCGGTACCTGCAACGTTGGTTGCATAGGCTTTTACATAATACCTGGTATCGGCCATCAGGTCTTTCAACTGACTGTCAAAGCTACCTGTACCTCCTCCATTAATGGTTTTATCCGGTGATAAAGGATTCGGTTCAAAGTTTTCTACAGTACTCCAGTAAACTCCCCGGCTGCTGATTATACCTCCGCTGGCACTGGTAACTGTACCGCCCATTAAACCTGTGGTATTCGTGATTAATCCTGGTGAATTCGTCACAATAACCGGCAATCCAATTGTGGTGAAACTGGTCACGTCTCCGTAAGAAGTTTCTGCACTATTAATTGCATAAGCCCGGACATAATAAGTTATTCCCGGTTTAAGGTTAGTCATACTAACCGCGAAAACGCCTTTATCCTGACCAGCCATGGTAATTTTATTCTTAGAGATCGTATCCGGATTGAAGTCAGGATAAACACTCCATACAATTCCCATAGTTTTCAGCGTGGTATTTCCGTTGCTGATTATATTTCCACCACCAACGGCAGTTGTTCCGGTAATCTGGCTAACTGCACTGGTGGTCACTGTTGCTGCAATGGATGGTTTGGTCACAAAGCTTTCCAGGTTTCCATAACCGTAACCTACGCCATTACGGGCATAGGCGCGTACATAGTATTGGATACCCGGGGTCAGATTAGTTATATTACTTGTATAAATACCTTTACCTGATCCTGTTTGTGTAGTGCGGTCCAGCAGGATGGATTCAGGGATAAAATCGGCCTGAGTACTCCAGATTACCCCACGGGTAGTAGATGGCATGCCGCCTTCGTCAGTAATATTCCCTCCGCTTGAAGCGGTGGTTACCGTGAGCTGGTTTGCCGCTGTAGTGCTTAATACCGGAACTGTAGCTGGGTTTGTGGTTAAACTAACCTGCTGTCCATAAGACATTCCAGTATTGGTTAAGGCATAAGCCCGGATATAATATTGCGTAGAAGGCTTCAGGTCTTTCAGGAAGCTATCAAAATTCCCTGTACCTGCCCTGTCTTCAGTTTTATCCAGTGAGCGCTCATCGGGTTCAAAGTTTTCAACCGTACTCCAGAATACTCCGCGGCCAGTAACCGGAGAACCTCCGGAATCAGAAATAGTACCTCCGGTAACGGCAGCAGTATGGGTAATGAGCGAGGGTAAAGTCGTTACAATTGTTGCTTTTCTGGTCGTGACAAAACTCAGGATATTTCCATAGGCAGTACCCGCTTTACTGACTGCATAAGCACAAACGTAATAAGTTTTACCGATGGAAAGATTGGTCAGGTTGCTCGTAAAAAGCCCTTTTCCATAACCTGTTTCTGCGGTTCTGTTCGTGAGTTCAGCAGCAGGATCGAAGTCTGGATTCAAACTCCAGATAATCCCCCTGGTTGTAACCAGGGCACCACCTTCACTACTAATATTTCCGCCGCTGATTGCTGCAGTACCTGAAATTCCAGTAATTGCCCTGGTAGTCAGCGTGGCTTTTACAGCAGGTTTTGTTTCCAGGGTTTCCTGGTTTCCATAAGCTGTACCTGCAAAATTAGTGGCAAAAGCACGTACATAATAGGTCGTAGAACCCATCAGGTCTTTAAGGTCTGCGGTAAAACTACCAGAGCCGGAACCGGCTACTACAAACTGGTCGGCGATGGTAGGTTCAGGGTTAGTGCTCCAGCAAATTCCGTTGCTCTGGATATAAGATCCGCCGTTACCCAGGATCGTGCCCCCACTGGTTGCAGAGGTACTGGTAATAGTTTGTGCGATAGGTTTCAGGGTAGTTAAGGTAGCCAGGGTAGCTGTTCTTAAAACCACCTGGTTACCAAAGGTCAGGCCAGCAGAATTTGCTGCGTATGCACGGGCATAATAAGTAGTACCGGGAGTTAACCCTGTCAATATACTTACAAAATCACCTTTAACATTCTGTACTGTTTTTTGAGTGGTTGCTGTATCTGGCTGAAAGCCGGAAAGCGTATTCCAGACTACTCCTGCCCCGGAAAGCAAGGATCCTCCGTTACTGATGACGTGTCCGCCGCTTACTGCGGTGCTTCCGGTAATGTCTGTTACTTCTATAGTGGTCAATATGGGCGAAACCGGAGGGGTTGTCGTGAAGCTGATCTCATTACCATAAGAAACGCCTGCTTTATTTATAGCATAGGCTTTTACGTAATAGGTGGTACTTCCCATTAAGTCTTTAATAGGGTCGATAAAAGTTCCGATACCTATGCCATTCTGGGTTCTCGTAGTCAGGTCAATAGTTGGGTTTCCAGTGGTATTCCATACAATTCCGCTTTTGGTAACTTTGTCGCCGCCATCACTAAAAATATCTCCTCCGCTGGTTGCGGTTATACTGGTCAGGTTAGTGGCCGGGGTAGTAATCAGTGAAGCCAGGGTAAATGTTTTAAAGCTGACTTCTTCGCCATAACCTGCCCCTGCACTGTTCACAGCATAAGCCCTGACGTAATAAGTTTTGTTGGGTAAAAGCTGGTCTAGCGTACTGGTAAATTTGTTGAGCTTTTCAGTTTGACTGGTTTTATTTCCTACAGAAAGATCGGGCGTAAATCCTGAGATCAGGCTCCAGATTACTCCATGACTGGTTACTTCTGCGCCTCCGTTATCCTTAATAGTCCCCCCTCCTTTTGCGGTAGTTCCGTCGCCGCCTTCCACTGATGAAGTGATCACATTTGGTTTTTCTGGTGGAGCGGTAGTTACGATTTGAGCTGCTCCATAACTCGTGCCTACATAATTGGTTGCATAGGCACGCAAATAATATTTGGTACTGCCCATCAGGTCTTTTAAGTCGCTGACAAAGATGCCGCTTCCCTTACCGTCTTTTGTAAAAGTTCCGTCCAGATCCGGGTTTTCTTCCGTACTCCATACCAGGCCTCTGCTAAGCACTGGCATACGGCCATCATCGGTAATATTTCCACCACTGCTGAGGGTTGTACTTTTAATCAGAATAGCGGGATTTGTAATTAAGGTGGCTAATTGCGGGGTTGTAAAACTCAGCTCCTCTCCATAACCTGTCCCCTTACTATTAGTGGCATAAGCGCGTACATAATATTTGGTTCCCGGGGTAAGTGCGTTCAGATAATTATTATAAAGACCTTTGCCGTCACCGGAAATATTTTGTGCAGTTTTAGTAGCTAAAGCAATCGTAGGCTGCGGGCTTGTGCTCCAGACCACACCACGTTTAGTGATGGCCGATACGCCGTTACTGGTAATATCGCCGCCCGTCATGGCATTGGTTCCGTTATAACTTTCCGGCGACCCGTCGATATGGCTGGCCATATCATAGTTAAAGGGTTTAATGGTACTGATTGTAGGTACAGAACTCGTTACAAAGCTGGATTCACTGCTATAGCTAATGCCTACACTGTTTTTAGCATAAGCGCGAACGTAATAAAGTGTGCCTTCCTGCAAATTATTCAGGTTACAGATAAAGGTTCCGATGTCTGTTGCGTTCACCGTAGTGGATGGGCCATAAATTATGTTCACACGATCTGTACTCCAGCTCATGCCACGTTCGGTAACCAGTTCACCCCCATTATTAATAATGGTCACTTCACTGACTGCGGACTTATCGGTAATGTCTGTAATTTTAATATTCGGCGAACTTAATACTGGCGCTGTTGCACGCGGGGTAGTAAATTGTAACAGGTTACCATAAGCGGTTCCAATCACATTCACGGCATAAGCCATCACGTAATAGGTCGTGTTTCTTAACAGGTCAATTAAACGGCTTGGAAAGATACCTACACCAGAACCGTCGAGGGTAGTGATAGCATTGGGATCATTTGCCGGGTCTGCTGTTTTACTCCAGATAATCCCTCTTTTAGTAACCGGGGCACCACCATCGCTTCTGATGTCACCACCACTATTGGCCATCACTGGTGAGAAGTTGTCAATGTCTAAAGTGATAATATCTGGCAGGGAAGCCAGCGCTGAAGTGAATGTTAAGTCCTCCCCATAGACAAGACCTGCACTGTTGATCGCATAAGCTCTCACATGGTAAACGGTATTGGCTTTGAGCCCGGACATCACTCCTGGAAAAATCCCGGTATCATTTCCAAATACTGGATTCTCTGTTTTACTGCTCAGCGTGATTTCCGGGTTAGCGGAAGTATCCCAGCAGATTCCGTAAGTGGTAATTGCGGAGCCGCCGTTATTGATAATATTAGTACCGCTGAGTGCAGAAATATTAGTGATTTTGGCAGGGATCAGGGTAGAAATTACCGGAAGACAGCTAATGTCATTCCATACGCTTCCGGTATAGTAACGAATAGCTTTAGACTGTGAATTAATGTAAATAGCTCCGGGAGAAAGACCAAGGGGTGCAGGGTTACTGCTGAGCACAGGAAGTTTAGAGATCTTCATTCCGCTGTTGGTAGAGAAGCCTGTGTTTTGCGTAAAATCACCTTTGCCGTAGAGTTTGGCAACAGACCACCAGGTAATACCATCATAGACTTTCATCGTATTCTCGATCTTCGAAAAATACACGCCTCCGGTTGCGTTTGTACCTGCGGGTTCTGCAGTCAGTGCGGATAAATAGGGTATACCAGTTTTGACTTCCAGGTAGTCTTTTACAGTCGTGGTATTGAGGTTGCTGCTACAGAATGTTTCCCAGGTTGAGCCGTTATAGATTAAGGGTTGTTTGTCAATACTACTATAGATCAGCATTCCCATTGCCGGAGCCGGTACAGCCGAAGGTGCCAAAACCGGTAAATGAGGAATTCCTCCAATTACCCTGAAATAGCCCTGTGCTGAAACGTTTGAAATTCCAACGAGCAAGAAGAAATATATAAGCTTAACAATATGTTGTAGTAGTTTATTCAAAATCTGTGTTTCTCTTTGTTTCCTGACTGATGCCTAATTCCTGTTATTGTATTTTTTTCAGAATACTGTTGATCTGCTCCTGCTGATTGTTCATCCGGATTTGCAGTTCATCTATTTGCTTTTGTTGTTCTTTTACAGCTTGAATCAGCATACCGGTGAGCTGGGTATAGTCAACTTTCAGAAAGCCGTCTTTACCTGTGGTCACCATTTCGGGATATATTTTTTGAAGTTCTTGTGCAATGACCCCAATTTTAGCTCCGGAAGCATATTTATGCTGGTCTTTGTACTTAAATTTTACGCCTCTGAGCTGATCGATTTTCTGAAGTACATTGCCTAAGGTTTCAATATTGGTTTTTAATCTGCTATCTGATGGAGTATAAAAATTTCCGTTAACCGTTACGTCTTGTCCGAAACTGGCATTACCTTGTGTATCGAAAGTCAGTCCTTTTCCATCAACACCATCATTGCTGATGGCATAAACAGAAAGCTTGATACTTTCAGTGGCTTTGTGATTACCCAGGTTATCTTTAGCATTAGCACCTGCGGAGAGTAAGCCTGCATCTACATAATTTTTAGTTGCTGCATCCTGATTTGCGGTCGGATTAACCAGGTTGGTTAATTTGAAATTACCCATAGATACATCTGCTTGTGCTGAACCGAATCCGCTCAATGGAATTACATTTTTAGGAGTAGATACGGCAATACCTGAAGCATTACCTACATAAAGGTTTTGATCGGCCAGTTTATTGTCAACCGGTACCCAGTCTTTACCATTGTAAACATATAAGCGGTTATCTGCAGTGTTATAGTAAGAATCACCTGCAACTGCTGTACCGGGAGCTGTTGGTCCTACTGGTGTTTTAGTGGTTTTTGAGTCTACATATTTCTTGGTGGCTGCTTCCTGATCAGTTGCCGGATCAGCAAGGTTAGTCAGCTTGAAGTTACCAAAAGATATATCGGCAGCAGGAACACCAAATCCGCTTAATGGAACTGCGGTTTTAGGCGTGGAAACTGGTTTACCTTCTGCATTACCGACAAACAATTGTCCGTCTTCTAATTTGTATTCAACGGCTGCCCAGTCTTTACCAGTGAACACGTATAAACGTTTTTCAACAATATTGTAGAAAAGATCACCTGCCATTGGTGTTGCGGGTGGCGTTGAGCCTATTTGCGTTCTGGATGCTTTGGTATCTACATATTTTTTAGTAACCGCATCTTTATCTGCGGTAGGCTCAGCCATATTGGTAATCTTGAAATTGCCGGTTGCATTTCCTAAAGAAACATCAGCTAACGCATCCCCGAATCCACTGATCGGAACTGCGGTTTTAGGCGTGGAAACTGCGTTACCTTTAGCGTCCCCAACATAAAGCTCTGTACTGTTTAGTTTATTATCTACAGGTACCCAGTCTTTCCCGCTATAAACGTATAAGCGGTTATCTGCAGAGTTATAGTAAGTATCACCTGCAACTGCTGTACCGGGTGCTGTTGGCCCTACTGGCGTTTTAGTGGTTTTTGAGTCTACATATTTCTTGGTTACCGCATCCTGATCTGCTGTTGGATCTGCCAGGTTAGTGATTTTAAAATTAGCTGTTCCATTCCCTATCGAAAGATCTTTTAGTGCATTTCCAAAGTCACTCAATGGAATTGCGTTTTTATTTACTGCGATTGCTTTATTGGAAGCATCACCCACAAAAATATGGTCGTCTTCTAAAACTAAAGATCCAGGGGCAGCGATCTTCTCGTCCACATATTTTTTAGTGGCTGCATCCTGATCAAACATCGGGTCTTTCAGGAAGCTGATCCCGAATTGTGTGGTTGCATCCCCCATGTAAATATTGTCTGTTGCTTTGGCAAAGCCACTGACAGGAATTACCTTTTTTGCAGTAGCTTCTGCATTTCCTGTTGCATTACCGACAAAGAAATTCCCTGTTGGCAGTGCCAGGCGGGCAGCTGGTGTTTTGAAAAGATCATCTACATATTTCTTCGTGGAAGCATCATTATCTGCTAATGGAGCCGCCAGGTTATTTAAGGCAAATCCACCGATAGATATATCAGCGGTCGCTGCTGCAAATCCACTTAAAGGGATAGTATTTTTTAATACATCTGCTGCTTTTCCTGTTAAATCTCCTACGAAAAAGTTTCCTTTTGTTAACAGGATATTCGCGGGACCTATGTTCTTTTTATCTACGTAACTTTTAGTTGCCGCATCCTGATCGGCTGCGGGATCAGACAGGCTGGTAATTTTAAAATCACCCAGTACAATATCCGCAGCAGCAGTACCAAAGCCACTTAACGGAATCGTATTTTTAGCTACAGCTGTTGCTGTGCTAATGTCATTTCCGACAAACATATTCCCTTTAGGAAGACTCAGTTTTCCCGGGTCAATGACACGGTTATCTACGTAATTTTTTGTCGCTGCATCCTGTGCTAAAGATGGATCAGCCAGGTTAATAATTTTAAAGTTAGCTCCTGCAACACCAGATCCCATAGCTACATTCGCTATGGCTTTATCAAAACCACTGATTGGGATCATATTCTTTGCTGTTGCGGTAGCTTTATTGGAAATGTTACCTACAAAAAGATTATTTAAGGGTAAGGATAAAAGACTTGGTGTAGTGAATAGTGCGTCTACATAACCTTTGGTTGTTGCATCGGCGGGTGCGGTCGGAGCTTTAAGGTTAATAATCTTGAAGTTTGAGGCACCATCACCAAAGGAAACATCGTCTGCAGGGTTTGCAAAACCACTTAAAGGAATATTTGCTTTATCAAGTTTCTCTTCGGTTACGGCAAGCTTCTCGATAATCAGTCTTCCGGCTGCACTCAGGGTGGCATCACCAGAAACCTTTACGCCGCTTGCCAGGTTAGAACTGTTTCCCATGAAGATTTGTCCGCTACGCAGGGAAAGATCAATTGGTAACCACGCAGTACCGTTATATACATAGATTTTATGATCTGAGGTATTGTAGAACAGATTTCCTTCTCTTACATATTCTGCGGATGGATCTGGATTAACAGTGCCTGAGGGTGTAGAGCCGTTAGAGGAAACTTCTACCCATTTTTTTGCATTATCCTGCACATACAGGGTATTATTGTCGGTATTAAAGTAGAGATCTCCGGGTTTGGTATTACTGGGGAATTCTGTACCGGGACCACCAGGGGTAGAAGATCCGCTGATATTTAACCATTTTCCGTTGCTGAACATGAAGAGTTTATTTTGACTGGTATCAAAGTAAACGTCACCAAATCTGGAAAGGCCGGGCAGATTGGAATTTTCACTGGGTGGAAGCCAGCTGCTGCCGTCAAAGTAATAAAACTTATTGTCCCAGTAGGATTTAATTAAATCGCCTTTCTGACCGGGCGGCGCTGTGGATACCGGAGAGGAATAGTCCATCGGAATCCCACTTTCGGAAACCTGCCCCCATCCGGAAGCAGTCAGTTTGTAAATTTTGGAATCTGTAGATAAAATAATTACATCGCCAATCTTATTGCTGGATTGCGGCAAACTTGTGCCGGAGTCATAGTTTGGGATTTTATTGTCAATAGAGATCGTTGCGGTATTAATGGCACTAACAAGAATCGCTCCCGGGGTTTCTTGTGTGATTAAAGGAAATCCTTTTCCGGTAGGACGATAAATAATCCCTTCTCCTAATTGCGGATTCGCACTTTCCAGGGCTTTAGTTTCCGCCGTAATTTCAGCCCCGTTCAAAACAAGGGACTGAATTTTATAAGAAGAACCCATGACATCAATAATCACGTCTCCTGCATTCACATCATTCGCAGTATAATTAAAGCCCGGGTCACTAAAATTTCCCTTGATGGTAAATTCCCCCTGATTTTTATATTCGACCTTAGAAATCAGGATATGGCCATTAAATTGTTTAATCATCTGAGCGTGGCCCAGCATAGAAGTAAACAACAAACTCATGCAAAAAAAGAGAAATCTACGCTTCATAATTAAAATCTAAGCATTATGTAAACACCGTTTGTACCATAGTGGGCACTGGCAAACCCGTCCATATTAAACTCTAATTGTCCGTTTGCATAATTTTCAATCGTATAGGCCCAACTTGTGGTAGACATGGAATTGACCGGATTCACAATAGGGTTAATCACAGTTACATCAGCTACCTGGATCATCGGGGCAACAACATTTTCTATCCCTGTATTGATAATATTCGTGGTCGATTTATCAAGTATTTTAAAGTAAAGTTTCGTCCCTCTTGGCCCTAAGTCTTGTGGAACGATAGAGATCTTCATGTATTCCAGGGTGACTCCATCGGGAATCACAATCGTGATTTTTTCTGCTGTTCTGTCAAAAGTTACCCCTAATCCTGTGGCACGAACGAAAACCTTGTTACCAGCATTTCCTCCCGGATGATAAACCATCACTTTACTTCCACCTCCTCCGGTTGCAGGCGCAGGAGTTACCCATTTCGCCTTTGTACCATCGTCACTCACGGTCAATACTTTTTTCGCATCTGTAGCAGTTACGATGTCATCTATTTTATCGAGTTTAATCTTGTCTGTATTTGGCATTAAACCTGCTGCCACTGCAGTTGCGGCTGGAATGATAGCAGCTTTTCCTGGTATAGTCGGGGTAATGGTTCCTTGCAGGGGTGCTGCAGTATAAGTCAGGTCAGTAGCACTGCCACCACCAGCTGCCTGAGTAACCCATTTTGCTCTTTTTCCGTCTGCGCTTACTGTTAATACTTTATTTGCATCTGTAGCGGTTACGATGTCATCTATTTTATCCAGCTTATTTTTATCTGCAGGGATCATCAGACTTGCATTTGTAATTGATCCTGCCGGGATAACAGCGGCAACACCTGTAGTGCTGGTTACCGTACCTTTAGCGGGATCAGCAGTATAACCCAGGTCTGTTTTGGTAGAAATATTTCCTGTTCCGTCAACGCTAAGTCCTGCGCCAACTTTAACCCCTCCTAAAGCAGCAGTAGTTGCAGCAGGTAGGACGTAAGCACTACCACCTCCTGAACCATTAGAAGCACTGATGATCCTGCCCTGTGCATCAACACTGATATTTGCAGAAGTATAAGTTGCAGGATTAACCCCGGTTGCAGGTAATGAGATTGTAGGATCTCCTGCAACACCGTCTGCATTAGTTATGGCCAACCCTCCACCTGTTTGAATGGCGCGGGTGGTTGCCGAACCTGTACCAGTTCTAACCACAATACCTGTCGTGGTTAATCCGGAAACTGCGGTAAGATTTGCATTTTTATCTTGTTTAGTTGCATCTGCAGTGACGGGCAGCACAATGTTCGCTGAACCGTCAAAAGCAACGCCGTTAATGGTGCTTCCCGGAACAAGCTTTCCAGCTGAAATAGCGGTAGTAGCAGTTTTCGCATTACCATCCAGTGTTCCTGTAATAGTCCCGGCTATAAAACTGCCGTTGTTATCTCTTTTAACAATCGTATTGGGTGTATTTGCACTGGTCGCAGCCAATGCAGCAATAGTTGCGGTATTGATGTTCGCAGCAGTTGAACCGCCAACAGCTTTTACAACGGGTAAATCGGCTGTACCGGCTAAATCATTAGCTAATTTCACAATACCTTTTACTGCAGTAGTTGCATCAGGAGTACCGCCTCCGGTCACTTTATTATCTACGTAATCTTTAATCGCTTTTACAGTTGGATATTTGACTGTAGATAAAGCGTCTGCAAGTACGTCACCACTTTTATTGACTTTATCTTCTTTTAAAAGTAACGCATCCGAAGTTGCTGTACTTACAGGTTTATCTATATCTTTCGTATTGTCAACGTTCCCTAAGGCTACATCTGTTTTAGTAATAGTTACTGCTCCGATTTTTCCATTTACAGATTGTACAGGAGACGCTGAAGGGGTCAGAATTTCTACCCAGTTACCGAGCGCCGAAGAAGGTAAAGTTCTTAACACATAACTTTTACTCTGATCTGTTCTGATTACGGTACTTCCAACTACTGCTCCTGTTAAATTCAGCATGCTCGCCTGGTCGCCCACAACATCAACCGATGAAAAGGCCATAGCGGGAATCTGACTTGTTGGGATTTTACCTGTTCCGTCTAAAGTTGCAACTCCATTACTGGCAGCTTTTTCTACCAGATTGATTTTACCATCGAGTACCGCTTTAGTTGCGTTACTGATAGGTTTATCTGCGTCTTTAGTATTGTCAACATTTTCCAGTCCCAGGTTTTTCTTTGCAGTACTCACATCGTTTGCTCCTGTACCGCCATTAGCGATTGCGACTACGCCTGTAACATTTGCAGCATTTCCAGGAATATTTCCAGTCACTTTACTTCCACTGATCGTCGCTATTTTAGCGTCGGTTACATTTCCATCTTTTATTTTTGCAGTTGTAATCGCATCATTTGCTATAGTAGGTGCGGAAGCTACGCCACTCAAATCACCTGCTAATTGCACTTTACCCAGAATGTTTGCGGTTGCATCTGGTACACCACCGGCTCCGATAACCGCAGCGTTTACTTTGGCATCCACATAGTTTTTAGTAGCCAGCACGCTTGGATATTTAATGTCCGAAAGCGCATCTGCATTAATGTCCGAACTTTTGTTTGTTTTATCTTCTTTTAATCCCAGGGCTAATCCGGTGGCTGTACTTATTGGCTTATCTGCATCTTTAGTGTTCTCTACTTTATCCAGATCGAGGTTCTTTTTAGCACCATCAGGACTGTTTGCTCCTGTACCGCCGTTAACTACACCTACAATTCCTGTAACATTCGCCGCATTTCCAGGGATGTTTCCAGTTACTTTATTCCCACTGATCGTAGCTATTTTAGCATCTGTTACGTTTCCGTCTTTTATTTTTGAAGTCGTGATAGCATCATTTGCCACAAGAGGCAGATCTGCTGTTCCGGTTAAATCGCCAGCTAACTGAATTTTACCTTTCGCTATTGTGGTGGCATCAGTGATATTTCCTGAACCACTTGCAGACAATACGCCATCTGCATCAATACTAAGGTTTGCACCAATTTTAATACCTCCTAAGGTAGTTGCAGAAGCCGCTGGTAAGGAATAATTGCCATTACCTAAGCCATCCAGTTTTGCTTTATCTGCCGGAGTCAGTAACCCTGATTTGGTTGTCGTCGCCTCAGGAATGTTCACTGCTAATGTCCCACCATTGATGGCAATCCCATTACCAGCAGTAATGTATTCTGGTTTACCTGCTATTGCAGTACTATTTCCTATCAGTGAATTTGGCAGCGCATCAGCCATTTTAGCCAGCGTAACCGCTTTGTCAGCTAAACTTAAGTCTGTTGTATTTCCGTCTCCGGTTAGGGTTGCGTCATGTTTAACGCCTGTCATTCCACCGCCTGTAGAAGTGGTAATCTTACCTTGTAATTCCTCTAATGCAGCTTGTACGTTGGTTGAAACCAGTGCGCCTTTTGGGGTAACAGGAACAGTAAGTGCAGTCTGGCTACCAACATTAGTTATGTTATTAATCAGGGTAAGTTGCGCATCGGTCACGTATTTTTTATCCGTTGTTTCTGCAATATCAGCAGTGGTTGCATCTTCTCCTTTAGTTACCAAACCTTTGGCATCGTAAGTTATTTTAGTTTTAGTAGCAGCAGTTATCGGCGCATTGCTGTCTATCTTTTTATTCAGTTCATTTTTAACGGCATCACTAACTGGTTTATTGAGGTCAGAAGTATTGTCCACATTTCCCAGACCTAAATTTGCTTTGGCATCGGGTGCATTATTTGCACCTGTACCGCCGTTGGTGATTGCAATAATACCGGATACATTACGTGCGGTACCGTCGATATTGCCAGTTGCATTTCCAATGTTTGGAGTCACTAAGGTTGGGGAGTCACTTAAAACAATAGCGCCTGTACCTGTTGTGGCTGCGGCAGTAATTGCTCCAGCTTTTCCTTTTAAAATACCTTCTACTGAAGTTCCCAGTGTAATGTTAGGGGTCGTTGAAGGATCTGCAACTGAGCCGGTAAATCCATTTGCCGGGGTTACCGAAACAGAGGTAACAGTACCCTGCCCTATATTACCGCCAGAACCAGAGGTTGCGTAAGTGATGCGGCCTTTTGCATCTATAGTAACATTTGCCGATTTGTATTCACCAGGAATAACTCCTGTATTGGATAGCCCCAATGGCTTGCTTAAGTTTCCCAACCCTGTAAGAGAGGCATCATGGACAACTGGCCCGCCACTACTTCCATCGCTTAATAAAGAGTAAAGATCTACCTGGCTGTTTCTTGGGCCCGATATAGATAATACCGTCCCAACTAAGCTTAAAGACTGATTCAGGTTTTCAAGACTTACTGTATTTCCGCCTTTTATAGATAAGTTACTTGCTCCATCATAGCTTAACGCTGGTATTTGCCCACCAGGGTTAACCGGTCCTGTAACCAGCTTGTCATCTACATATTTTTTAGTTACCGCATCCTGATCTTTTGTCGGTGTGGCCAGATTTGTAAGTCTGTATCCTCCTAAGGACACATTTTTAATTGGCACTCCAAATCCACTCAATGGGATATTGGTTTTATCCAGATCAATATTGCCAATGGTTCCGTCTGCAATTTTAGCTGAGGTAACAGCATTGTCTGCCAGGTCAAGGGTAAGGTCTTTCAGCACGGCTTCCTGACCGTTTCCAATCGTTATCGTCCCTCCCGACGTGACTGTTTTCCCTATTCCGGGCAAAGAATTCCCCGGGACACCGGGAATACCCTGTATACCTTGAATTCCCTGAGCTCCCGGTGCACCTGCAATTCCGGGAGCACCCTGAATACCCGGATCTCCTTTTGGACCGACCAATACTGTCCCGTTTGATGGCCAGTTTCCTGATCCTTTAGGACCATATAAAGTATTATTGCTGGTATTCAAATAAAAATCCCCGTTTGAACCTATAGCTGAAGAAGGCACAACATTTCCATTTAAGATACTATTTCCACTAGCTCCATTACCTCCTGAAGTTAACTCTGAGTTATTTACCAGCCTCTGCCACTGTCCGTTATTGTAAAAATAAAAGCCTGATGAGCTGTTAGTCTGATAGATTAGCAAACCATTGGCAGGATTATTGATATCGTTACGTTGTAAAAGCGACATCCTTGGGATAAGAAGACCTTTTGAAGTAGAAAGTATTTCAAGCTGGGCACTTGCATCAGGAACGTTAGTTCCAATTCCAACTTGCGCTTTAGCACCGAATGCAGAGAGCAATCCGATAAGCACGGCAAAATGCTTAACTTTTTTATTCATGAGCGTATTGAATTTAAAATAGTAGATTATATTTTTATAGCAAAAAGGGGAAACGAGGATAAACAGACCTACTCTTCAGCAAGAGTACACCGTTTATTCATTTCCAATTATAGGTTAGCAGTTAAATTATTAAAATTGCGAATCAGGAATCTTCTGATAATCCATACACTCAGGTGGTATGAAAACTAGGAGAGAGAGACCGTTTTTGTTATACTTTAGATGTTTTTTCATTACTGGAAATATATTTACAGGAACAATCGTTAAGCACTGAATATTTGCATTTTAACCCCATAGTTAAGGGCACTTCTGCAAAAATTTATCAATTTGGGAGCTAAGCTACCAATCCATATCTGAATTTTATTGTACAATAAGTAAAGTCATCACAGCATGACGCAAAAAATCAGCCCAACAACTTGACTATCAGTTAATTAATTTTAAATTATATTTCCAGAATAAAAACAGAATTAAACCGGAAAAAGGAATGAGGCCACTCCTTTTTTCATAAAAAAGCCGGTAAGTTGAATTGATTTCTAATTTAGAGAATTAGAAACTTTAAGTTAATTATAGGGATTACATCCACCTGCTTAAGTAAGTATTGAATGCGTCTTTATACTGTTCACCTACAGTGATACTCAATGCGCCGATGTTCAGACTATTCTTGGTCACAGAGTTCACCTTTTCCAATGACACGATATAAGAGCGGTGAACCCGCATAAATATTTTAGGAGAGAGCTTTTGTTCTAAAACTTTAAGACTGGTTAAAGTCAGTATTGCCTTGTCTGCGTTTTCCAGGTAAACCTTCACATAGTCTTTAAGCCCTTCTATATACAGGATGTCTTTAATGGCTACTCTAACCAGGTGGTATTCAACTTTTAAAAAAATATATTCTTCTTCCTGTTCTGTTTGGGCAACTGACTGCTGGGCAGGCTTCACCAGTTCCGCATAGGCCCTTCCTTTATTGGCAGCAATCAGGAATTCTTCATAATTAAATGGCTTCAGCAGATAATCCAGCGCATCGACTTTATAGCCTTCGAGTGCAAAGTTGTTAAAAGCTGTAGTGAATATTACTCTCGGACCATTACTGCCAGGCTGCCTGTCCAGAATACGGGCCAGCTGAATGCCGGTCAGATCAGGCATCTGAATATCCAGAAAGATCAGGTCTATTTCCTGTTCATGAATCATAGTCAGCGCAGTTACTCCGCTGGAGAAGCTACCTGCGAGGCGTAAAAAAGGAGTTTGTTCAATAAAACTACAAACCAGCCCCAGAGCTAAGGGTTCATCGTCTACCGCTATACAGTTCAGTATCATCAAGTATCAAAGTTAAGTGAACAATAAATTCATTGGTATCTTCAGTCTTACCGGCCGAAAAAGTGTGCTTTCCCGGGTATAATAAATCCAGTCGTCTTTTCGTATTCGTAAGCCCGATGCCTCCATAATTATCTGCAATCTCTGCGTTTTCATTAAAAACAGAGTTCCGTACTTTCATTTCAAGAATTTCCTCTTCCATACTCAGCTCAATAGCGATAACCGAAGAGGAAGTGGAGCTTACACCATGTTTAAACGCATTTTCAATATAAGGTAAAAATAACATCGGCGCGATCTGAATGTCGTTGTTAATCAGCGGGCCTTCAAAAGTTACTTTAGTGGTATCATTCAAACGAAGCTTCATGAGCTCAATATAATCGACAATAAAAGAGACTTCTTTACTGAGTGGGGTACTGCCTGCCTGGGTATCATACAAAAGATAACGCATCATCCTTGATAATTTATGCAGGGCATTACGGGATTTCTCTACATCCACATGGGTTAGCGCATAGATATTATTGAGGGTATTGAAAAAGAAGTGAGGGTTAATTTGTGCTTTTAGAAAGGATAATTCCGATCCGATACGGTCTTTTTCCAGTGCTTCCTGCAATTGTTTATTGGCTTGCCATTTTTGGATCAGGGTTACACTGGTACTGATCCCGATCACTAAAAAAGTCATCATGATCAGGAAAATATCCATCTTGTTCCCTGCTTTAGGAAGCTTGGGAATCCCTATTTTCATAAATGCCTGGTTAATCAGAAAGGGTAAATTCAGGGCATCATCCAGAGATTTTACCAGGAAACTGCTCAGCGCGGCCAATACAACTATAATCAGCAAAAAGAGAAAAGACTTATTCTTCATCAATAATTGCGGAACAAAAATATAACTGTTGACATAAAAGATAATAATGAGCAAGGCCAGCTCAAAGCTCTGCTTGATCCAGAACTGAGGAGGCACCGTAATGCTCCATGTTAATGGCATATAAAAAAGAAGGATAAAAGCAAATAGCATCCATAGTAAAAGATGGAGAAGAACGGTAATATAGGAACGGCTTTTTACTGCATTCATCTATTCAAAAATTTAATTATATTTATTAGGGCAAGATAATCAACCTATAGTAATAGGTGCAAATCTTTCCATCGTTCAGCTTTCGTTCTTTGTCGGTATGTTTTAACCAACAGTCGATTATACTTTTTTCGCCTTGTTAATTAACGTTAATTAGATCTGTTAAACCGGATTTTTAATCTCATCATATGTCACAATTAACCCTAAAGAGCATGCTCTTTTTGTTTCTTGGCTTCTCCTGCTTTCAGGGTTTCGCTCAGGATACGGCAACTAAAGATATTCCAGTGATATGGGATCTGGCTACCTGCCTTCAATATGCAAAGGAAAACAATATACAGTTAAAGACATTAAGACTATCTACAGAAAGCGCCAAACAAGACGAACTACAGTCAAAATCTGCACTGCTACCTAATCTTTCTGGTTCAGCGTCGCAATCTTTTAACCATTATAACCTGAATACCAATGGTACAACGAGTGCTATTAATTCTTCAGGTGCTTATGGCCTGGCTTCTTCCTGGACCTTATATAAAGGTGGTTATCTGAAAACTGATATTAAGCAAAAGGATCTCTGGAATTGCAACATTAAAGTTGACATTTAGTTAAGCGGCAATATTTTGTTTATTTAAGTTTTTCCCAAATTCTTCTGGGGACAAGTACCCCAGTGCAGAATGTAGTCTTTTACGGTTGTACCAAGTCTCGATATATTCAAATACGATAAGTGCTGCCTGCTCTTTGTCAGTGAACTTATGCTGATATACACACTCCGCTTTAAGTGTCTTAAAGAAGCTCTCAGCGACTGCATTATCCCAGCAATTTCCTTTCCTACTCATGCTCCTGATGATGAATGGATTTTTTTCCAGTAAACAACTGAACTCATTGCAAGCGTACTGAACTCCAC
>NZ_QLLR01000005.1:0-42455 GCF_003259615.1 Pedobacter cryoconitis
CACTGGGGTACTTGTCCCCAGAAGAATTTGGGAAAAACTTAAATAAACAAAATATTGCCGCTTAACTAAATGTCAACTTTAATGTTGCAATTCCAGTTTATTGTTCTTAGCGAAAACGGATTACCAAACTAAATTTTCTAAAAAAAAGTTTAAAAGGCAGACAAAAACATCTTTGTCTGCCTTTTATTTAGGTTTTGAATACTGTTATTATGGCTTATTTTAATGCGTAGTTATGGTAACCACCATCCACAGTGATCTCTGTTCCTGTAATAAAACTTGCGGCATCAGAAGCCAGGAATAACACTGTTTTTGCAATCTCATCAGGATCACCAATCCGTTGCAGAGCTGTAGCGCTGGCTAAAGATTCTTTTGCTTCTGGGGGTAAGGCATTATCTAAACCAGGAGTTAAAATAGGCCCCGGGCTAACAATGTTTACACGAATTTTTCTTCCCGCCAGTTCATTTGCTGCAATCTGGGCAATTTTATTTAAAGCTCCTTTAGTTGCAGAATATACGCTGGCTCCCAAATTTGCAGCTGAGGCAACTGATGAAGAAGTGAATACTACTGCTGCTCCGTCTGCCAGGTGAGGAAGTAATTTTTGCAATGTGAAGAAATGGCCTTTGACATTGGTGTTGAATTGTGCGTCAAAGTTTGCCTCAGTTACTTTTTCTATGGGCTCAAATGTTGCAATTCCCGCATTCAGGAAAAGGACATCTAATTTATTTCCACTTTCTGCAACTGCTTTTTCCAGGATTGAAATTTCTTCAAGTTTTGAAGTGTCCGATACTACAGTAAACAATTTCGGGTTGTTTATTTCTTCTGTTGCTTTTTGCAGATTACCGGCATTTCTGCCCGTAATCCAAACATTTGCACCTGCGTTAATAAATGCTTTTGCTGTTGCAAGCCCTATTCCGGTAGTTCCACCTGTAATAACAACGTTTTTATTTTTAAAGTCCATGATTAAATTTTTAAATATTTATAGTGCAAAGTTAGAATAGGTAAGTTTATTTAGGTTACTTTGTAACGAAAAGTAACAGTAACCTTTGAGTAACAAAGTAACTTATGACAGAAAATGAATGCCAATTAGGGCACAAAAAAGAGATCATGGCCGTCCACGATGCGATGGACGTGTTGTATGGGAAATGGAAAATCTCCATCATTTCCTCCATTTGCTATTACAACAAAAGAAGATTTTCAGACATTTTGAATGATGTACAAGGAATATCAAACAAAATGCTGAGTAAAGAATTAAAGGAATTGGAGATCAATAAACTGGTGAAGCGAACCGTATTAGATACGCAGCCAATATCTGTTCAATATCAGTTATCGGAATATGGGATGACGTTAAAGACTATTATTAATAACCTGTCAGCATGGGGGATAGCGCACAGGAAGGTGATTACTGGTAAGTAGGGTTGCGTTTAATTAGCGCTAAGCTGGAAGTAGGTATGGCAATAAAGTACTAGACTTGATCATGCTCAAATACTAAGCGAAAGGTTGAGCCAACTCCTAACTCACTTTCAGCAATGATTGTGCCTTTGTGTTTTTCCATGATCCGTTTCACAATTGCCAAACCAACACCTGATCCCTCTATATCTTTGACATTATCCATTCTGTTAAATAGCTCAAATATGCTCAGTAAATCATTTTGAGCTATTCCAATACCGTTGTCTGTGATGCTATAATGAACTTTATTTCCAACCAATTCGCCAGAAATATGCACTTCCGGGGCAGTGGAATGTTGTGAGTATTTCACGGCATTGCTAATCAGGTTAGAAAAAACCTGTAATACCATAATAGGATCACCTTTTACATCTGGAATCTGACCCATAACAACTTTTAGTTTTTTGTTACCATAAATTAAATCAAGATCGTTAACAATATCAGTGATTAAGTTTTCTGTTTTAATAGGGTGAAAGCGCATTGCTGTACGGCCAATACGTGAATAATCAAGTACAGCATTTATCATTAAATTCATCTGATCTGCCCGATCAGCTATTCTTTGCAGCATTTGCTGACCACGTTCCAAAATATTCTGATCCCTGATAAGGAGTTGGGCATAACTTTTAATTGATGCAATGGGGTTCTTCAAATCATGTGAAATGGTGTAACTAAAACTTTCTAACTCCTGGTAGGCTAACTTAAGTCTTTCATTCAGAATACGCGCAGTTCCGGCTTTGTGGTTTAGCCCATAGTTCACTTCCTCTTTCAATTTGATAATAGACTTGATGTCTTCTATAGACCAGGCTTCGGCAATACCAGTTATAGTTTCATTCCAGACCGCAAATGAATTTCGGGGAGAAATGTTAAGTAATTCATTAGCATCGGGCGTAACTGATTTATTTGGATTACCTGCCCATTTCAAGTTCTGAACTTGTTCGGCCCTGAACCAGATTAAGTAATCTCCCAATTCTTTAGAGAGTACTGAAATTAATATTCCGCTCGCGCTATCTTTATATGCGGATGCTTCGGGATAGACTTTAGAGAGGTTATCGGTCTGATATAATGTGTCTTTAACCTGTTCATTTATCCACAACATTAAATCCAGTAATTGTTTATCGTTGGGGGTATTCCCCAATTTATATATCTTTTTATTGTGTACAAGCATAGCACCACTACACTTGAGTATATCTAATATCGTTGTATCTTCTGAAGCCAGCGCTTTTTCTATGCTTTCGGTTTCCATCAACTGTTTAATAATCTTTTCCAGACTGTGGTTGAATTCATTTTCTTTTCTCAGCGTTTCTTCATTCTGTCTGAATTCGAGTGCGGACGAGGTGATCTGACCGATGAGCTTGGCATACTCTCTGGATTTAAAATCAATGAAACGGGGAGTATAATTATGACATGCAATTAAGCCCCATAACTCATCTTTAAATTTCAGGGAAATACTGAAGCTGGATGCTACACCCATGTTTTTTAAGTATTGAATATGGATAGGGGATACCGCTCTTAATTGACTATAGGTCAGGTCCAGGTCTTCTGGATTATTTTTTGCTTTATTAATTCTGACTGGTTGTGATTCTACATCAGCTATTAATCTGGTTAAGTTCAATTTATATAGTTCGCGGGCTTGTCGGGGTATATCAGAAGCTGGATAGTGTAAACCGAGCCAGGGAGATAAAACCGGGTTCTTAGCTTCTGCTACAACTTCACCATGACCGTCTTGTGCGAAACGATAGATCATTACCCTGTCAAAATCTATAACCTGTTTTACTTGAACAGCGGTATTTTTCAATAATTCTTCCATCCTGTTGTAGGTAAGAATTTCAGCAATGGTACTCCCCATTAAACCTTGTACATCCAATTGGAAACTGGATGCCGATAATTCGAATTCCAAAATATATTTTTCGTCACTTAAAGAAATGATTAAATAATATTGGATTCTGGAAATTGTTATTGGAACTGGATTAATCCTTTGAAACCCTTTATTGGTTTTCCCGGTAGAAATCAGCTGTCTGATGAAATCTGGTTGATGATCGTGGTCTAATAGATTCTCTATATAACTAATGGATTTACCTATTAGTAAATCAAAAGCCTGAGAAATAAACTTATTGATATTATCACTGTGAAATTGAATGATCATGTTATCATCAATGACAATCATAAAACCATGCGACTGTATTTGTCCTGGTATATGAATAGGCTCAATACCACAATTAGTTAAATCAACTTGAAAACCAGACATATCTTAATTAATTATAAAAGTGTAAATATGGGCTATTTATGGCGGCTTTGTATCATTTATAAATTATGACAATTGCCCTCACTAAAATAAAAAACGTTATAGATCATTCGATTACTAATCAGGCGGCCTAAGACAGAAAAAGAGACTTTTTCCTTATTCTCAGAGGTAATCCAGTAAAAAGGAGCGTTCTTTAATTATTTTCATTGCAGGCATTAGGTGGAGCAGTAAAAAGCGCGGCCTTGGTTTTTACTTATTTAAGATTAATACTGCTAACGTAATTGAGCGATTACTTTAAAGTATTTTATATAAAGCCATTTGACCAAAGTATTAAGAGAAAAAATATCAATTTGAAATAGAGTAGTTTTTTTGTGATTACAGATTCCCATTGGGTATTCACTGGCACGAGCTCAAACCCGTACCAGTGAATAGGAAATTATTTAGCTAAGTAGGTCATGCCACCATCAACAAGAAGTTCGGAGCCAAGCAAGAAAGAAGAATCTTCAGAAGCAAGGAAAACTGCTGTTTTACCAATATCTGACGGCTGCCCGATCCTGCCTATCGGCATTACACCTGCAAACTGTGTTTTCACAGCTTCGATTTGTTCTGCAGGAACGAACTTATCAAATGCAGGAGTGTCTGTAGTACCTGGAGTGATTACATTTACCCTGATCTTTCTTTCCAGCAAGTCGTTTGAAAAGCTTTTTGCCAAAAAGATCACGGCAGCTTTTGCAGCGCCGTAAAGCCCAAACGATGGATATGCCCGATGTGCGGCATTTGACCCGATAAGAATTACAGACCCTCCATCATTCATATAAGGCAGCGCTTTTTGTACAGTGAAGTAAACGCTTTTCAAGTTAAGGTCCATGGTCTTATCGTAATCAGCTTCGCTCACATCTGCTACAGTTCCGGTTGTTCCTGCACCTGCATTGGCTACCAGTATATCTATTTTGCCGAATTTTTTGGCTGTATCTTTAAATACTCTTTCTAAATCGGCAAGGTTAGTTACATCTGCATTGATGGCTATAAAATCATTGCCTAGCTGAGCAGCTGAATTTTCCAAAGTTTGATGATTTCTGCCAACAATAGCTCCGGCAGCTCCTTCACTTTTAAATGCTTCGGCAATACCAAATCCAATACCGCTATTGCCGCCTGTAATTACGGCTACTTTGTTTTTTAATTTACTCATGATCTTTACTATTTAATGTTAATCCAAAGATGCACCTGTACGAAGACCTGCATCTTGATATAAGTCATTAAATACGCTTGATAAAGATCAATCTATTTTGAGGAGTTCTTCCTGATCCGGCTCAAGGTTTCCGGTGTTAAACCCAGGTAGGAAGCTATTAAATTTTGCGGAAAACGCTGTATAAAGTGCGGGTAATCGTTAACAAGTTCTTGAAATCGCTCTTCGCCAGTTTGACTGATGGAAGATTGCATTCTTTTCTGGGCAGCTATGGTATTATTTTGACTAAGCACGTTTTGCATCGCTGAAAAGGCAGGAATGGGCTTTATGAATTCCTCTACCAGGCCATGGGTTATTTGTAAGATCTCCATATCCTCCAGCGCCTCTATGTTAAAACGGCTTGGTGTCAATTTGTAAAAACTTTCAAAATCGGCTAACCACCAGTTTTCAACACTTAATTTTAATATATGCTCATGACCTTTTTCATCTACCGTAAACGTCTTGGCAGCCCCTTTTACAATGAATCCAGTATATTTGCATACATCCCCTTCCTGTAAAAAGTATTGTCGCTTCCGGATTTTTTTGGGTTTGAAATGTGCGATAAATACTTGCTTATCATCAGCTGAAAGCATTTCGCCGGAAAGTTTTTGAACGTAATCGAACAGCGCTTGAAAATTATGCATCTTTAGAGTTCTTAAGGGGAATCTTCAAAAATAAAACTTTCAACCTATTTTTGCTGCTTTTTTAGTTATTCAAATTTGTTATTATTCAGTTGCACTAATTTATAGTGTTTAAAAAAACGTTTGAAAATCTGACTACAACAATTACCAATCCAACTACTTTTTATAGCGCGGCAATCAAGAATTTTGTACTAGAAATTTAAGTCAGTTATTAGAAATAATTAAATAAAGAATTATGCAAAAGAGAAAATTAGGAAATAGCGGATTAGAAGTTTCCGCATTAGGCTTTGGCTGTATGGGTTTAAACTTTCTGGATGGCAAAGGTCTTGATGAAAAAGATGCCATCACACTACTATGCAATGCAGTTGAAAGAGGTATTACATTTTTTGATACCGCAGAAGCCTACGGGCCTTACACCAATGAAGAAATTGTTGGCGAGGCATTACAGCCTTATAGAAAAGATGTAATAATAGCCACAAAATTTGGTTGTAAAGATGCCAGACCAGCAGTAGGTTTAGACAGCAGACCTGAAACTATAAGAGCAGTAACCGAAGCATCTCTGAAAAGATTAAAAACAGATTACATTGATTTGCTTTATCAGCACAGAGTTGACCCTGATGTTCCGATAGAAGATGTTGCAGGAACAGTAAAAGACCTGATACAAGAAGGTAAAGTGAAATATTTCGGTTTATCGGAAGCAAGCGCTAAAACTATCCGAAAAGCACATTCAATTCAACCTGTATCAGCATTACAAAGCGAATACTCATTGTTTTGGCGTGAGCCAGAAGATGAAATCATACCTGTTTTAGAAGAGCTGGGAATTGGTTTCGTTCCATTCAGTCCTTTGGGCAAAGGCTTCCTCACAGGTATAATAAACAAAAAATTAGAGGATATTGACCGAAGAAATATTATTCCCCGTTTCAGCGAAGAAAACATAAAGATCAACCTGGCTTTAGTAGATGCGCTTTCAGAAATTGCTCGACAAAAAAATATTACAACCAGCCAATTAGCATTAGCTTGGCTGTTAGCTCAAAAGCCCTGGATAGCACCAATCCCCGGGACTACAAAATTGCATCGTTTAGAGGAAAACATTGGCAGTATAAATATTGTATTAACAGCCGGTGAACTTGCGAAAATTGATACAACGGTAAATGGAATTACACTTGTAGGCGACCGCTATCCTGAATTTTTAGAAAAACAAATAGACAAATAAAAAGCTGACATCAATGCAAAATATTAAAGGAAAAGTAGTTGCTATTACAGGTGCAAGTAGTGGAATGGGCAAAGCCATTGCAATAGAATTAGCAAAAAACGGTGCAAAGGTTGTTTTGGGTGCAAGGCGAACAGGCCAATTACAACAAATTGTTGAAGAAATTAAAAGCACAGGTGGTGAAGCCACCTATGCTAAAATTGATGTAAAGAATAAAGTCGATTTAGTCCGGTTTGTAAATACAGCAGTTGAGAGATACGGAGCATTAGATGTTATTGTAAACAACGCAGGTGTCAGTCAATTAAGCCGTATTGACGAGTTGGATATTGATGATTGGGAAGAAATGATTGACATTAACCTCAAAGGCGTTTTGTATGGCATGGCGGCTGCAATTCCGATTTTCAAACAACAACAATCGGGACATATCGTCAATATTATTTCAACTTCAGGAATAAAGATTGTCCCAATGCAGGGCGTTTATGCAGGAACTAAAAATGCCATTCGAACTATTGCAGAAGCGTTTCGTCAGGAGTCAGACGGAAACATACGCATTACAGGCATTTCGCCCGGATTTGTGAAAACAGATTTTGCTGACAATATAAAAAACGAAGAAATGAAAACAGCTATTCAAAGAGGAATGGAACAAATTGCCATAGATCCTGTAGCCATTGCCAATGCTGTAATTTATGCAATAAGTCAACCTAATAATGTTGAAATTGGCGATATTGTTATTCGTCCGTCAAAACAAAATTGATTAAATTCGTAAACGAAAAATGCAACAACAAGCTAACATCAATCACATTAAAAGTATATCACAATTGGTGCGAGTATTGGGATTTCCTGCGCCATTGCACCCACTGATTGCATTGGTTAATTATAATAATGTTTCGATTGAAATGTTTCCAAAAGGGCAAAAAGTAAGTCTTGATTTTTACAAGCTTTCCTTTAAGCCTACATTCACAGGACACATAAAATACGGACAGGGATATTACGATTTTGAAGAGGGCGGGTTAGCATTTTTGAAGCCAAAACAAATTATTTTTCCACCGGAAGACATAGAAAGCTATGAAGGTATCGCTTTGTATTTTCATCCCGACTTTATCCGGAATTATCCACTAGGAAAAACAATAAATCAATACGGCTTTTTCTCTTACGATGTTTCAGAGGCCTTATTTCTATCGGCAAAAGAAAAAGAAATCATAGCCAATTTATTTGCTACTATAGCCAATGAGTTAGAAAACAATATTGACAATTTCAGCCAGGATGTGTTGGTGTCACAAATAGAATTGTTATTGAATTATAGCAATCGCTTTTACAACAGGCAATTCATCACCAGGAAAGCAATCAATCACGACATGATAACTTCTTTGGATGAACTTTTAAACAGCTATTTTGAAGAAGAAAACAGGCTGAAGAACGGCTTGCCATCAGTGAAATATATCAGTACAGAATTAAAACTATCGCAACGCTATTTGAGTGACATGTTGAGTTCATTGACAGGGCTAAACACACAACAATACATTCAGAACGCAATCATAGAAAAAGCTAAAGAAAGATTATCAACTACAAATCTTTCCGTTTCGGAAATTGCTTATGAATTGGGCTTTGAACATTCACAATCGTTTAGCAAGCTTTTCAAGACAAAGACAAATTTTTCGCCTTTAGAGTTCAGACATTCGTTTAATTAAAGGCGGCAGAAAGCAAATGAGTAAAAATCGCTTGCCAATAACATTGGTTTGATCTAAGTACGTAGGGGTACGGCTCAAAAGCCTTCGATGAAAATTTGGAGGCTTTTTTGGTTCTTAGTTATTCATATTGATTAGATTTACCATTGCTTTCACCATCTTCTCCTTAAATCTAAATTCCATCAGCTTAAATAAACCGTTTTAAGCAAGCTGAATTTTATAATTGACGTAGCCTTTACTCATCAGTACCTCAAAATAAATTCTTGTTAAGATCACTTAATAAAGCAGTATACTACTCCACTTTATGTTATAATTTAAACAATACGATTAATAAGGGTATCTCTAAAACTTCTCGCTACCGGTATTTGATGGGAATCAACTTTAAGAATATTTCCATCCATAGCATTGATATGGTTTATATTTACAATATAGCAACGATGAACCTGTAGGAAAACATCCTCTGGTAGTCTTTCTAGCATTTTTTTAAGAGTGGTGCTCACGATTTCTTTAGAATTTGATGTATAAATGATCACATAGTTCTCCATACTTTCTATGAAAAGTAGATCTATGATTTGTATTTTTTTTAATTGTTTCCCGCTTTTCACAAAAAGATATTCCCTGTTATCTAATTTTTGCTCTCTTTGAAAAATCTCATAAACCTTATTGACAGATTTAAAGAACCTCTCAAAGGATACTGGTTTCAGTAGGTAATCAACTACATTGAATTCATAGCCTTTAAGTGCATATTGCTCATAAGCTGAGACGATTATAACCTTTGGAGAATTTTTCATGGTATTCAATAATTCTAATCCTGTCATTTCCGGCATCTCAATATCCAAAAAAATAAGATCGACAGGCTGATTTTTCAGTTCGGCACTGAGTTGTAAGGCATCCTCACACTCACCAACTAAAGATAGAAATCCTATTTTTTCAATATAGCCTTTTAATCCCTTTCTTGCTAAAGGTTCATCGTCTGTGACAATACATTTTATTTCCATCTCAATCTGTATTTATTATTAATCTGACAAAGAATAGGCTGCTTATTTGTTCGGTGTAAAAGTTATACTTACCAGGGTATAAAAGATCGAGACGTTTCAATAAGTTATCCAGACCAATTCCCGGCTTATCGCATTTTTCTTTTTGCCACATTGGAGATATTGTATTTTCAACATACAACCTGATCTTTTTATCATCCAATTTAAGCTCGATTTTTATTTTATATTCTCCACCGACATACTTAAATGCATTTTCTATGATCGGTTGAAAGAGCAGAGGATGTATTTTCTGTTCTTTCAATTGAGGATCAAAATACGCATTCAAACAAAGTCTTCTACTCATTCTTATTTTTTGAAAAGCTATGTATGCCCGCAGATAGTTGATCTCTTGCTCAAAGGTCACTTCCTTTTCTATATCATAAAGTTGATACCGCAGAAGATCGGATAAAGTTTCTATGCTCCGCTTAGCCTCAACATTATTTTCATCGATCTGGAAATAAATAGTGTTCAAAGCGTTGAATAAAAAATGAGGATGGTACTGTGATTTTAAGAATTTGAGCTCTGACTCGGATTTATCAGCTTTTAGTTTTTCCAGCATCAATATTTTGTCTTTGTAATTTCTGCTTACCTTTTCATTTCTTATCAGCGTATAGTAGATCATCAGAAATGGTATAAAACATAGGTTGATCAGCATATAATCAATCCAACCGCTCCCCATATGGAATATTCCTACATATTGTCCCATTAAAAGGAGTATATTGATGCCGGATAATTGTAAAAGTATCTGCAAATATTCTTTTGTTATTGATTGATCTCTTTCCGGGAATGTAGAATTGTCGAGTTGTCTACGCCATAGGAAATCATAAAAATAACACAGTGAGATTGTAAAACTAATGCCAATTAAATGTAATATTATACTGCCTGACCAGAAAACCTCATGTTTGGTAAGGTCTGTGACCGCACGCAAAGTATTGAACAATATAAGCCCGAGAAAAAAGGGATATACCCGGTGCAGCGAATCTTTCATTTATTATAGCGGTATTTAAAGATATGTGAAATTACAAAATTTGAACAATTTAAGTCTTCAATCCAAATAGAGGCCTGATCCATTTGCAACGCCTGATCCCGAGTTCATAGATAAGCAAACTGAATCCGAATGTACCGAAAACCATTAATGAAAATTTTAAAGCAAAACCCCATCCTGTATGCTTCAAATAATAGCATAGAACCACAATGACCGTCTGGTGCAAAATATAAAGTGGATATACTGACTCATTGGCATATTTGAGAAATGTACCTGGCTTATTGAGATATGCTGATCCATATCCGAATATCGTCAGAATCCAGGACCAGAGATTAAATACTTTGAAGAAAGAAGAAAGATAGGACTTTCCCTGGAAATCCCCAGTTGCAAACCATAAAATCATCAGTAAAGGAAATGATATCAAACCAAATAACAGGTAAAGATTTCTATTATTCATTACCGTTGGCCAAAATAATTCCTTGTGTGAGATAATCAGGAAACCAAAAATAAAAAAAGTTCCGTAATTAATAAGGTTATACCAATCTCCGATTAGCGCATGGGAGGATGGAAAAATCGGAGCAAGATATTGTTCATAAATAAAAAATGGTATAATGAATATATAAAGCCCAAAGGTATTTCTTATCAAAGACCGTAGTTTTCTAACTAGCAATGCTTCAGGATTTTTTCGCAAATATTGAAAACCAGGAATCAGGATCAAAGAAAATATAAGTAGATAAAGTATAAACCATAGATGATTCCAGGAAATGGCTCCTCCTTCAGGATATGGCCTCCAAAATGATTTATCTAAATAAAATTCCAGATAATTCCCTTCAAAAATCCCTTTGTCGAGCCATTCGTAATAAACTTGAGGAGGTACAATAAATGTCATTCCGAAAAGCAGGGGGATAAGCAATCTCTTCAGTCTTTCTTTGGCCAACTGGCCTGCACTTCTTCGAGACATCGCGAAATATGTTCCCATACCGGAAATTATGAATAGGATAGAAAGCCGCCATTGATTTAAGAAAAGCATCGGAAAAACAAGCCCTTCATAAGTTTTAATGTCTTTTATATGGTTTGGCCACGGTACAAACACCATTCCTACATGATAAAAAATTAGCAAACCAAAAGCGATAACCCTTAGGTTATCCAGATCATATCTACGCATAGTGAATTATTTATGTAGCTCAAAAGTAATTCTACACTTAAAAAACTAATAATAAATATGACCAAACAGTTTATTTTCTTGACGAATGGAAAAAAGAGCCTTATTTCAGACAATTAGTTTGAGCAAAATGCTCCATCAATTTTCCGGAACAGATCATATAGTGCGTATTTCAAAATAGGATCGCTATTCTCTATGAGAACTACGTAGTCTATATTTTTACTTTAGATATTTCTGTACGTATACCATCAACATCTGTTTTTTAAAGTCATTCAATCCTTTTGATAATAAATCAATTTCCTTCTGAAACATCTTATTGTTCGACAATTTCAAATATTCTCTTGTAACCTGTAACCCTCCCTTTTTTCGAACTGGTTTAGGAGACGAGAATTCAAATGTCGGCCTGATCCCAAAAAACCTTAAAATTTAAAATGCGAAAAACGCGAGCAATCGAAGAACATTAATTTTAAAATTATTGAAGTCGACAACTTTAGGAAAGCCAGTTTTCAAACCCTCTCACTTGATATAAGTCATCCTGATCAAACTAATGGTTTTGACCTGTAACATCCGGGTACTGCCTGAGTACTGCCTGAGTACTCGTTAGGGTAAGAGCAATGCTAAAGTAACGTGAGAGCATGGCAAGTCCAAGTAAAAACAACTAGTTGAAAAGACTTGGAGTACCTATGGTTAAAGGCTGTTTAAAGCTTGGTCTTA
Organism: Pedobacter cryoconitis; assembly: GCF_003259615.1. Classification (GTDB taxonomy): domain Bacteria; phylum Bacteroidota; class Bacteroidia; order Sphingobacteriales; family Sphingobacteriaceae; genus Pedobacter; species Pedobacter cryoconitis. The sequence continues at coordinate 12,342 of NZ_QLLR01000005.1, forward strand.
CATCGACCACCACTCAGGCACAACCAAAGCATGACTAGTTGAAGACTGAAGAACCTTATAATTTTTCCTTTGACCAGAACATGGACAACTACGGACAATTGCAGACAGCCGCGGACAATTATGGACATTGCCTGCTTAGGATGATACTCTTTAGCACAAATCCTTTACATTAATAAAAAAGCAAATATGTATGGCAATTTTCGACGGTAGATTTTTAAAGGGAATCCTGGGCGATTTCATTTTTAAAGTGATAGATGGGGTACAGGTTGTTTCAAAAAGACCTGTGCCTGGCACAATGAAACAATCAGTGGAAACCAAAAAGGCATCAGAGAATTTTCGTAAAAGTAGCATGCTTGGAAAACATATCAGAGGCATATTTCATAATACGCTCGGTGGAATGAACAATATCTTCCTTATCCTTAAAAGTGCACAGATAAGGTTTGATGATTTTGTTTTCTTCCATTGTATGTGCTATTATGCATTATAGCATTCCGGATAGTGATGATTTACCGCTCTATATTTGAAGTAAAATTAAACATTAATTTCATTATGGCACAGATTGGAAATATAGAATTTAAAGGTAAAAGCTATACCACATTACACATAAACGTATCAAACAGTGTAGCCACTGTCTCTTTAGACAATGCACCGGTAAATGCTTTAAGCGGGAAGATGATGAAGGAATTGCAACTATTACTTAAAGATCTTTCTGAGGATTTTCTGATCAAAGTAATTGTATTTGATAGCAAAAACGCTGACTTTTTTATTGCACACGTAGATATTAATATCCTTAATGAGAAGGATATTTTGGATGAATTGGCAAATGAGGCGGCTGAAGGGTTGAACATTTTCCAGAATTTGGGAGAAGTGCTCAGGAATCAGCCACAGATTACTATCGTGAAGCTAAAAGGCATTGCAAGGGGCGGGGGCGCTGAATTCGTTGCAGCTGCAGATATGAGTTTTGCAGCTCTAGAAAAGGGGAAAATTTCCCAGTGCGAAGCACTCATGGGTATAATTCCCGGAGGTGGTGCCACACAGTATCTATCATCTAAAATGCCTCGCAGGCGTGTACTCGAAATTATTTTGGGTTCGGACCTTTTTGACGCAGAAACTGCCGAACGTTATGGCTGGATAAACCGTGCAATAAAAGATTCAGAAATAGATAAATTCGTTTCCCGGCTGGCAGAAAATATTGCTTCTTTACCTGAAGGCGTAATGTATACCATGAAAGCTGTATTGCCTCCTGAGCGTTTTAGGTCAGGTTTTAAAACTAAGGATGATGGCTGGGCTAAGTTGGCGTTTGCTGCCAAAGCGGGTGGCATTATGAGTCTCGCCATGCAAAACGGAGCGCAGACTATCGAAGGGGAACTAAGAATTGAAGAATTATTACGGCGATTATTCTGATCGTTTATTCCCAGAATGCTTGTAATGAATTAGTATTACAAAATTTTAAATCAGAAAAAAATAAAGAAAATTTTAGTAATCAATCGACATTCGATAACTATTTTTGTAAACCTCTCAATTTGGATCTTTTGTATTCTGTTTTGAGAAGATATATCCCAGTTAAAGACTTGAGTAAAAACAAATACGGCATTACATGAATACTGAAAAATTATTTTCCTACGGAACCCTACAGAACGAAAGTGTACAAATAAAAAACTACGGCAGAACGCTGGAAGGAAAATTGGATAAGCTAACTGGATATGCACTGTCAATGATTGAAATTACTGACGCAGCGGTAGTAGCCTTAAGTGGGGCTGCACACCACCCTATGGTTAAACATACAGGTATTGTTACCGATACAGTGGATGGGATGGTTTTTGAAATTTCAGCCGATGAGCTTAAACGAACAGACGAGTATGAAGTTGACGATTATAAGAGGGTAGAGGTTATACTAGAATCAGGAAAAAAAGCCTGGGTATATGTAAATGTATAGATTAATAGTACTTGTTTGATAATAAACTATGTCTACGCTAACAAGAGACCTGTCCGGCTATTTAAAATCTATCAATTAAGGGGGATGCTGCATAGAGAGAGAGTTATTAAAGAAATGAGCACAAAACCTGCAACTGATAGTTGATATGTATATTTCGGAAAATTGGGACGTAACATGGGGCCACGTTCCGCGAAAAGACTATTTGAATTGATGTTAAAGACACTAGATCTTACTAAATTATATCCTCCAATGTGGATTAGCTCGCTGCTCTCGCTGATCCTAATAGAGTGTTTTCCTAAAAAAAATTAACTTTAATCATTATGGGAAGACCCAAAAAAACAATCCCCGAAAATTTTATCAAGGATGTACGTCGCAGTACCCGAAGAATCCTCACTGCAGAATAGAAATTTTGATCGTGATGGAAGCGCTACGTGCAGAGAATTTTATCGCCGAGATCTGTCGTAAGCACAGTATTAACTGAATACAAATTTACAGAAATTTTTATTCAGTGGTAGCAATGAAAGCGCAAGAACTAAGAGCAGGAATAATCGCAGTATTTTTATAAATTTGTATGATCTTATAATTGGCATAGGTTGACCGAAAACACTGGCATCAACATTCCGAAATGCCCAAGTGATTAAATATTCAAGCTGTAATCTTGCAAAATAATACCGAAATTAAAAAAATGGATAAAAACCGTCCTTCGCTCATAATGAGAATATCAAAAATATTTTTAAAAACAATCATAGGAATTGTAGCCATAATCGCTATCCTACTCATCACGACATTCCTGATTCATCAAGTCAATTCAAGCATCGAAGCTGATAAAATTGAAGATTATGGTCAAAAAATAAAAATTTTTGACGGTACAATGAATATTACAATAGATGGCCATGATCCAGACACGATTGTGTTACTCACCGGATTTGGAACGGCAAGCCCAAGATTAGATTTTGAACCATTAATCAGAGAATTAGACAAAAAGTATACAGTGATCACGATTGAACCTTTTGGTTATGGATTGAGTAGTGAAACAAATCGTGAACGCAGTTTGAATAATATGTCGGAAGAAATCCATGAAGTTGTGAAACAATTAAATCTTAATCGTTTTATATTAATGGGGCATTCCATTGCTGGGCTTTATAGCTTAGCATACATTAACAATTATCCAGGTAAAGCAATCGCATTTGTAGGTATTGATACCAGTGTGCCAACACAACCTTGGCCGGGTTATAATTCGGCACCTATGGATTTTTTAGCCAAAGTAGGTGTAATGCGTGCATTTTTAAAGTTTTTTGGAAATGAAAAACCTAAAGAAGAATCAGAAATACACCGTTTTGAACAAGAACACATGATTACGATGAAAGTAACCGGAAACAATACTTTGCACAGAGAAGCAACTTCATTAAGTAATAGTTTTAAAGATGCGCAAAAATTATCTTTCCCGAAGGATTTACCGGTTTTATTATTTGCAGACGAAAACTCAGCTGTCAAAGGCTGGACAGAAATGCATCAAGCGCAAGCCAACAGCGTGGATAAGGGAAAACTAATCTTATTGCCTGGTTCTCATTATCTACATCATACACAATCTAAACGAATTGTAGCAGAACTTGAGTCTTTTTTAGGAAAATAAAATAATTGATCCCGTCGTAGCGCCTCCTTGTTTGAAGTGTATAATAACAGCAATTAAATGTGTATAACATTCACTACTTGGATGATCTCGGTAAATCACACGAAGAAAAAAGTTCACAGTGATCAAGGTGACCTGGCTATTCAGATCCCCAGGGATTTTCTTCCCCCCAAGAATTCCGCTTGATCCGGGCAGAGCCTTTTACGTAGTTTTTTGGCTTCTTCATGTAGAAGAATAAGCTGAAATTAGTTTTCATAATGTTGCACATTAGGGGTTTACAAATTTAGCTTTGCAGTTACTGGAAATCAAGATGTTCAGTCTTTGAACGGGTTGTATATCAAATATATATACGAAATTCGGTGAGTCATTTTAATTTCCAAAACTACTCACCGAATCGCTCACCTACAGGATGGGAAACGGTGAATATTTTGGATAACACTAAATGCAAAAGCTTGCTATCATATGACTTGCAGGCTTGGATTATCTATGAGTCATCCTTAAGGCTTATCCTCCAATGTGGATTAGCTCGTTACTCTCGCTGATCCCTTTTGGGGGAGGCTTCAACCAAAAATGCTTTTCGCTACGCTCAATGACCTTTTTTGTTTTTAACCAAGCCTTGCGCGAAGGCGCGCAGAACTTGCTTTAAAACAAAAAATGCCACCCGAAATGGGCAGCATTTTTGTTTGGCGGAGAGTGGGGGATTCGAACCCGCGGACCCTTTGACAAGTCAACAGTTTTCAAGACTGCCGCAATCGACCACTCTGCCAACTCTCCGCGACAAAAGTACAAATACGGCTTGATTTTGCAAACAATGGTGTTGATTTTTTAACAATAAATTGATAACTGGTTAATGCTGAGGTAGAAAAAAATATTTAATGAGCTTTTAACTGCCTTTTTTGAACAAATTAAAGGGTTGTTTGATGATTCTGACACTGCGTTTTGTCAGATCCATACTGGCATTCAGCTCAAATCCGATCAAAAGTATCAGAGAGTTGAGGTATAACCAGATCATAATTACAATTAGTGTACCGATAGAGCCGTATACTTTATTGTATGATCCAAAGTGGTTGATGTAAAATGAGAATCCCCAAATGGTTAAAAAGGCAAGGATAGTAGCAAGCCAGGAACCGGGACTGAAGAATCTCCATTTCTTAGTGTTAGCTGGGCCGTACCGGTAAAGGATAGATATGGTCACGAAATAAAGAATCCCAAGCAGTGCCCATCTGGATATGTCAATGATATAAACGATAAAGTGTCCTTTGATGTGCAGTCCTTTATTGATATAGTTCAGTGCAATTTCTCCAACAGTCATCGCGCCAATAGTAATAATGAGAGATACGGCAAGAACGAAGGTCAATACTAAAGCTATAAGCCGCTGTTTAAGCCATGTTCTGGTTTCCACGACAAGTGACGACTTGTTAAAGGCGTTCATCAGGCTGTGCATCCCATTGGTGGCAAAAAACACGGACAGTATAATACCGAAGGATAGTAATTTCCCGTTTTGTATCTTAATGATCTCAGATAGGGTAGCTTCAAAGGCTTTATAGGCCTGTGCCGGAAGGATAAGTTGTAATAAAACCATTAACTGATCCTGAAAGCCTATTCGCTTAGGGATAAAAGGGATCAGTGTAAACAGGAAGATAATTCCAGGGAAAATCGCCAGCATAAAAGTATAAGCCAGTGATGATGCTTTGTTCACTAAAGAGTCTTTGCCTAGTTCCCTAAAAAAAAATGAAGCCACTGTGTAAAGTGGGATAGGGCTAAAACCAGGCAGTACATATACTTTTGTCCAGTCTATAAACAAAGAATATAGCCTAATCCTTAAAAGTTGTCTGTGTACCCAATTCATTTATTCATAGTATTGTGCAATCCGCTCCAGAAAGTAATCCGGAGGGGGGCACGGTTTCTTTTTGACCATATCAAAGAATACTAAAGTAGTAGCCCCGATATTGATCAATTCTTCTTTTTCGTTAAATAATTCGTAATCAAATAACATGCGGACACCCGGAAGCTCCTTCATATAAGTTTTGATTGTAATCTCCTGATCATACAGTGCTGGCTTAATAAATTTACATTTAAGTTCCAGCAGTGGGAGCATGATCCCTGTTTCTTCCATTTTGCCGTAGGTCATCCCCAGGCTGCGCAGCATTTCTACTCTTCCAACTTCATAGTATTGGGCATAGTTTCCATTGTAAACATATCCCATCTGATCGGTTTCGCTATATCTTACCCTGATCTTTGTGCTGTGCGTATACATGGCCTATTTGAAAATATTACGTTTGTCTAAGGCTGCTCTGTATGCTTTGGCGTTAACTTCGTGTTGTGCTTTGGTTTCTGCGAAAGCGTGGTATCCTGAGAAATCAGCTTTAGCGCACATATAAATATAGTTGTTATGTTCGTGGTTTAAAACAGCGTCGATCGCATTGATACTTGGCATCATAATCGGGCCCGGAGGCAAACCTGCATATTTATAAGTGTTATATTTTGATTCTACGCGTAACAACGGGCCTGTTACTCTTTTTACTGTAAAGTCGCCATTGGCAAAAATTACAGTAGGGTCAGCTTGTAATAAAATCCCTTTGTTTAAGCGGTTAAGGTATAAGCCGGCAATAGATGACATTTCTTTGTCGTATAAAGCTTCTCCGTCAACAATAGAAGCAAGGATAGTCACTTGCTGAGGTGTAAGGTTTAATGCGGCAGCTTTTTGCTTGCGTTCTGCTGTCCAGAATTTAGTGTATTCCTTTTGCATTCTGTCGAAGAATTCTAAAGGAGTCGTATTCCAGTACATTTCATACGTATTCGGAATAAACATTGTATAACTGTTGTCTACCGTAAAACCGTATTTTTCTACCAGCGCTGCTGAATCCAGTACCTTCAGGAAGGTTGTTGAATCTGCTTCCAGGCTTTTAGAAAGATAAGCCGCAAATTCTTCCTTTTTCCTGATGTTATGGAATTTCAGTTTTACCGGCTCCTGGTTACCTGCTTTGATCAGGTTGATCAAACTACGGTTATTCATTCCTTTAGCTAATTTATAGCGTCCTGGTTTTAAGCGTTGTACCAGATCCATTTTAGCTGCGGCCTGGCTGAAGCTTCCAACGTCAAGCAGTAAATCCTTAGTTTTGATTTCTTTATACAGGTCATCTATCGTAGAACCGGTTTTGATATACAAATATTGTTCTTTACCCGATATGTTAGGGGCAAAGTAGACTTTATACATTTTCAGGCCATAAAATGCACCTACAGCAAGCAGGATTAAGATGGCAGCCCATATAAATTTAGTGCTCTTTTTAATTTCTTTGGTCGTTTCAGTAGTCATAGAATTTGAAATTCTGATTTATGCGCTTATTTCTTGTTAGATAGAGTAATGTTTACCGGGGTTCCGATTTTAACTTTTCCAAGTGTATCTGAAAGTGCCGGGTCTTGTGCGGTAATAACGGCATTTGCGGTGTCCGTGATATTTCCTTCGTAAGTTATTGTTCCAAGTTTAAGGTTTGATCCTCTCAGTGAGAAGGCTGCTTCATCTTTGGTGAAACCTAAAAGTGCAGGGATTTCTACGTCTTCGTTTCCTCTGCCGTCTCCTAATAATAAATCTATTTTAGAGCCTTTAGGGATAACATCACCTGGTTTGATACTTGAGCCACCGAAGGAAACTTCTAATACGACATCTTTGCTCACGTCTGCTTTATAAACGGTGTCACCAACTTTTAAGCCAAAGCTTGCAATAATTGCTTGTGCTTCGATGAAAGATTTAAATTGAACGTCCGGAAATTTAACATTCGGAGCTTGCGCGGTATTAATAGTCAGGTAAATTGTTCTGTTGTCTTTTACAAATGTATTCGCTTCCGGGTCCTGATCAATTACAGTTCCTGGAGGTAAGTCCATAATATATACTGAGTCTACTTCGTAACGCAGACCTAAAGCTTCTAATTTTGATACAGCCTGGTTAAAAGCCATGCCTTTTACAGCTGGTACGTTTAATCCCTGGCCATGTTTGGTATAATAACGCAGACTAAAGAAAGCGATGAACAAGAGTATTGCCACAGTGGCAATGGCAGCGATAAGGTTGTTTCTGAATGATTTAGTTTGTAAGTAGGAGATGAATTTTGCCATTTATTTATTTTGTGTGCCTGTTATTTGGCTCAAATTTAGACTAAAAATATATTTTATCGGAATTTAAATGAGATCTGAATAAAGTATTTTAATATTTTTGACCCATATCTTATCGTTTAATTTGATTAATCAGGAATATCCGGAATGAAATCTGAAAGCATAAAGGCTTCATAACGGCTATTAAAGAAATATATTTTATGAAGAAAGTAATAGCATTAATAACTGGAGGTACAACAGGAGAAAGGGTAATTTCTGTAAAAAGCGCCGCAACTATATCCCATAATCTCGATCCGGATAAGTTTGATGTTTACAAAATTATGCTGACGCAGCAGGGCTGGTTTTATGAACCGGTAGATTCGGTCAGAATAGAGGTAGACCGCAATGATTTTTCAGTGCTTTACAATGGAAGAAAAATCACTTTTGACGGCGTGTTTATCGCGATCCATGGTGCTCCGGGTGAGGATGGTAAGTTGCAGGGATACTTTGATATGTTGAATTTACCTTATACCACGTGTGATGCGCTGACTTCGGCAGTGACCATGAATAAAGGGTATACTAAATCTATTGTACAGGATATTCCGAATTTATTCGTGGCCAAGTCTGTACAGATCTTTAAAAATACACCTTATAATTTAGCGGATGTTAAAAGTTCACTGACCCTGCCTTATTTTGTGAAACCAAACAATGGTGGCAGCAGTATCGGAATGAGTAAAGTTAAAAATCAGTATGACCTGCAAACGGCTATTGACAAGGCTTTTAAAGAGGATGATCAGATATTGATTGAAGAGTTTATTGAAGGGCGCGAGTTTACGGTAGGTGTGGTGAAGTTAGATGGTAAAATAACCGTCCTGCCGGCTACTGAAGTAGAAACGGCTAAAGAGTTTTTTGATTTTGAGGCGAAGTACACGCCAGGAGTAGCTGTGGAAACTACGCCGGCTCCAATTCGCCAGGAGACTAAAAAAAGAGTAGAGGAAATTGCAACAGCGATTTATGCGAAATTGAATTGCAGGGGAGTAGTGAGAATTGACTTTATTTTAGTGGGTGATGAGGGTGATTTCTACTTTATTGAGATCAATACGATTCCAGGGCAAACGGTAACGAGCTTTATTCCTCAGCAGGTAGCTGCATATGGGATGAAGCTGAATGATTTTTATACGAAACTGATTAAAGAGACTATTGGTTAAAATGTATACGCAGTATTTAACGGCCAATCATTTCAAAACTACTTTATATAAAAAAGGGGAGGTGATTTATGAACCGGGACAGCATCCGAAATATGCCTACTTCATTAAAAGCGGGGAGGTCCGGATGGCGACGGTTAATCAGGATGGACGGGAATTTATTCAGGGCGTTTTTAAACCAAAGCAGCTTTTTGGGGAACCTGCATTGTTATTGGACCGTCCATATCTTGCTTACACAATCGCATCAAAGGACACCGAAGTAATCCAGCTGGATAAACCGGCTTTCCTGAAAATGATCGCAGAAAACAGCGATTTTAGTATGGAGCTGATCATGACCATGAGTAAAAGGTTATTTTACAAATCTATGATGCTGGAGGAACTGGCCAATGAACAGGCAGAACATCGCTTGTTTACGTTGATCAATTATTTGTCTCAGGATTTGGAGGATGGCGCTGCATTGAACATTACAAGGCAAACATTGGCCGATATGAGTGGTTTAAGAGTGGAAACTGTGATCAGAACGATAAAAAAACTGGCTGCCAGCGGAGAGCTCAAACTTATCCGCGGGAAGATTGTTAAGACAGGATATGATGTAGATCATAAAATGGATGTTTTATAATGATTAGATTTGTCTAATTAATTATTACGAATAAAATTAACGTTATGGTCCCTATTACAAAGTTAGAAGCCGTCATCCACTGTAAATGCCCTCGTTGTAGACAGGGTGACATATTTACTGGTAAAATGTATTCTTTTTCGTTCAAAGGACAGATCACTAATGAGTTTTGCCCGCATTGTAATCTTCGTTTCGAAAGAGAGCCTGGATATTTCTATGTGTCAATGTTTATTAGTTATGCAATGAATGTAGCAGAAATGATTAGTGCAAGTGTAGCTACTTATGTTTTGGGTTTAGCACTTGTTTATGATAACCTATGGTATTATGTAGGTATTTTGCTATTGACAGTATTTGTCTGTTCTCCGTTTAATTACCGCTATTCAAGGGTAATGCTTTTACATTGGTTAACCCCTGGGTTGGGTTATGTTCCTGGCAGTGGTGATGAACCAAAAAATGTCATTAAACCTGCTTAGTTTTCCGGCAGTTTTTTATTTCAATATATAAACAGTTCCTGTTGCCTAAGCAGGGACTGTTAATTTTAAATACCAGTTAGAAATCATTTCGATTTTACCTCCTCCGGTCTTTCTGACTATCGTTTTATCTCTTCTGATACTATCTGTTTCTTCAGGTCTTTTTACAGTTATTGAAACTATCTTGTAAAGATATTTGCTTCATATGGCAAGAATTTCGCATATTTAAAAAATGTGTTATAGTTTAGGTAATAAACAGTTGATTTTTAATTTCTGTTTTATTTAAATTAACTTATTGTGGTGATTATTGTATAGTGTTAGGTAATAAAATATTGAAAAAATTTACTTTCTATAAGCAGTTTGATCAGATGGATTGCGGGCCTACCTGCCTTCGGATGATCGCTAAATATTTCGGTAAAAATATTAGTTTGCAGCGTCTGCGTGCGGTTTCAGGAATTAACCGTGAAGGTGTTTCGTTGTTAGGTATCAGTAATGCTGCAGAAAAAATAGGTTTTCGTTCTACTGGTGCCCGCTTAACTTTAGAGGTATTGAAGCAAATAGAGCTGCCTGCGATTTTGCATTGGGATCAGGATCATTTTGTAGTACTTTATCAGATTAAAAAAGACCGGTTTATGATCGCTGATCCGGCAAAAGGATTGATCCGGTATGAGCAGAAGGAATTTTCCTCGCATTGGCTTAGTTCATTTAATAAAGATGCTATTGAAGGGGTCGCCTTAATTTTATCTCCTACTCCGGATTTTTATACGGTCGAGGAAGACAAGAAAGATGGAATGGACATCCGTTATCTGCTGAAATATTTTTACCGTTATAAGCAGTTAATTGTACAGCTTTTTGCTGGTCTGCTGGTGGGAAGTGTACTCCAGATTATCCTTCCGTTTTTAACGCAGTCGGTTGTAGATGTGGGGATCAATACCCGGAACCTTAATTTCATCTATATTATTCTGATTGCACAGATCATGCTTTTTATAGGGCGCATGAGTGTAGATTTTATACGGGCATGGATCTTACTGCATATCAGTACCAGGATTAATATTTCTATCTTAACTGATTTCCTGATCAAACTGATGAAGTTGCCGATGTCTTTCTTTGATACCAAGATGACTGGTGATATTTTGCAGCGCATGGACGATCAGAAGCGGATTGAGACTTTTCTGACCGGCCCTACATTGAGTATTATCTTTTCTATGTTCAACCTGGTTGTGTTTTCCATTGTGCTGGCCTATTATAATTTAAGCATTTTTGCTGTTTTTGCAATCAGTACGGTCTTGTATACGGGCTGGGTTACGGTCTTTTTAAAGAAAAGACGTGAACTGGATTTTAAGCGTTTTGATATTTCTTCTAAAAATCAAAGTACGGTGGTACAGCTGATCAATGGAATGCAGGAAATAAAGCTTAACAATTGTGAGCAGGATAAGCGCTGGGAGTGGGAGCGGATACAGTCGAGATTATTCCGTTTTAATGTAAAAAGTCTTGCGCTTGGTCAGTATCAGCAGGTAGGCGCATTCTTTATTAACGAAGGAAAAAATATTCTGATCACTTTTCTGGTAGCTAAACTCGTGATAGAGGGACAGCTGACGCTTGGGGCAATGATGGCTATTCAATATATCATCGGACAGCTGAACAGCCCTATTGAACAGATGATCACTTTCCTGCAGCAGTTGCAGGATGCTAAAATTTCCCTGGAAAGGTTAAATGAGATCCGCGAACTGGAAGATGAGGAGCCTGCTGGCCAGACCTTTGTGCTGGATTTACCCGAAGACCATAGTATTAGTCTGAAGAACGTGGATTTTACTTATCCGGGTGCTGGTAATGAGCCGGTTTTATCTGCAATTAGTTTGACTATCCCAATGGGTAAAACCACGGCTATTGTAGGGATGAGCGGTAGTGGGAAAACTACGATTCTTAAATTGTTGCTCCGCTTTTATGAAATTCAGCGTGGAGACATCTATGTAGGACATACACACCTCAGCCAGATGGGCTTTAGTTTCTGGCGTGGTCAGTGTGGCGCAGTCACTCAGGATGGATTTATCTTCTCGGATTCTATTGCACGTAATATTGCTGTTGGTGATCAGTACCCTGATCATGCTAAGCTTCAGCAGGCATTAAAGGTGGCTAATATCACTGATTTTATCCAAAGCCTGCCTTTAGGGTTAAATACCAAAATAGGTTCTGAAGGAAATGGAATCAGCCAGGGGCAGAAGCAACGTATTTTAATTGCCAGGGCAGTTTATAAGGACCCGCGTTATCTGTTTTTTGACGAAGCAACCAATGCCCTTGACGCGAGAAACGAGTCTGTGATCATGGACAATTTGGAAAGCTTTTTTAAAGGCCGTACGGTAGTAGTTGTAGCGCATCGCTTAAGTACGGTGAAAAATGCAGACAATATAGTGGTGCTGGATAAGGGCTGTATTCTCGAAGAGGGAACGCATGCGGAACTCACAGCGCTGAAAGGTGAATATTATCAGCTGGTCAAAAATCAGCTTGAACTTGGAAATTAACGATAAAATTACGCTTCATAAAAATGCCAGAGGAATCTATATATCAGCAGAATCATAGTGAAGAGGTGAATGAAATTATCACGGCAGTACCTTCATGGTTGCTTCGCCGGGGTATTACAGTCGTCTTTTTTGTTATCTTAAGTATAATTCTGCTTGCTGCTTTTATCCGGTATCCGGATGTGGTTAGTACAAGTTTGAAAATCAATTCTTTAAATGCACCTAAGCCTGTTTATGCGAAACGGGCGGGTAAGTTGATGGAGCTGCTGCTGCCTGAAAACAAAAAAGTAGAATTAGGGGCACCACTGGCTTTTCTGGAGAGTACGGGTTCGCACCGGGATGTGCTTAAGCTTTCGGCGCAATTGAAATTACTGCGTGAAATGGTGCTGAGTGCCAAGCCATTGAGTTTGGCATTGCTGTCGCCAAATAGTAACCTTGGAGAGCTACAGGCGGCTTATCAGAATTTTTACCAGGAATATGTACAATACCTTTCTACGCAGAAGGGTGGTTATTACCAGGAAAAACATATTTACCTGGAGAGGGATCTCGAGTCTATTAAAGCGCTTAAAAGCCAGATTGTAACTCAGCAGAAGGTGCAGCAAAAGGAATATGCGAATATCGAGCAGCAGTATCTTTCTTATCAAAAATTAATGGCTAAAAATGTCATTTCAAAAAATGAGTTTCAGGAGCAGGAAAATAAATATTTATCGGGGAAGTATCCTTTGCAGCAAACTGAAACGGCTTTATTGAATAATACGGTAGCTTATGCAACCAAGGAAAAGGAGATATTAGATCTGGAGAATACAATTTCTGAACAGCGGGCTAAATTCTTGCAGGCAATTAACAGTGTAATCAGTGAGACAGAGGTATGGATCAATCAGTATGTAGTGCTGGCTCCGGTTTCCGGGACGCTTGGTTATGCGGGAGTGATTCAGCAGAATCAGAGTGTTGTGGTCAATCAGGAGTTATTTGTGATCAATCCCGGGAATACTGACTTTTTCGGTGAAATACAGATCCCACAGAATAATATGGGAAAAATCCGCATCGGACAGCGTACTTTGATCAAGATGCACAGTTATCCTTATGAGCAGTTTGGCATGATCAGGGGGAATATAAATTATATTTCTGATGTGGCATTTAAAGACAGTGTATTTATTGCGAAGGTTGGTTTTAAGACTTTTGAGAATAAAGATAGCAGGCATAAAATAGCACTCAAAAACGGTATGCTGGGCAATGCAGAAATTATTACCGAAGAGAGTTCGTTATTACAGCGGTTTTACCGGAATATTATCAAGGAGTTGAATGGCAGGGAATAAGCAGGAAATTAGACCTGCTTAGTTTTCCAGCTGCCTTTTTTAAACAAGAGGTAACCTGCAATGGCAATTCCTGTTTCTGCAACCGGAATTGCTATAAATACACCATCGGGCCCCATATTGAAATGTTTGGACAATATAAATGCAAGGGGAATCTGGAATAGCCAGAAGCCGAAGAAGTTGATCAGGGTGGGAGTAGTAGTGTCCCCTGCACCATTAAAGGTACTGGTCATCACCATTCCTACGCCGTAAAACAAGAACCCTGCGCTCATCATATTCAGTCCCCGGGCAGCTATTTGCTGAATAAGCACGTCATCTGTAAAGAAGGAAATGAAATAATGTCCGGCCAAAAGGCAGAGCACCATAGCTATGCCCATATAAATCAGGATATATTTAGTGGTTTGCCATACGGAGTCTTCAGCCCGTTTCAGGTTTTTTGCGCCCAGGTTTTGCCCAACCAAAGTTGCTGCTGCGCCACTTAAGCCCCAGGCAGGCAGCATAAAGAACATCATTAGCCTTAATGCGGTTTGATAACCTGCTGAACCATGATCTCCGCCTGTGGTAGCCACAAGTTGCGCCAGGAAAATCCAGCTGCAGGAAGCAATAACGAATTGAAAGATAGCGGGAACTGCAATTTTTAGCAGCGCGACAATTTGTTTTGATTGCGGAATAAAATAAGCCAGTTTTATTTTTAACTGACCGTTTCCTTTGATCAATTGATATACCTGGTAACAGACACCCAGTCCTCTGCCTATGGTTGTAGCAATAGCAGCTCCGGTTAACCCGAAAGCGGGAATAGGGCCAAAGCCGTTAATCAGTATCGGGCATAAAATGATATTGGCCACGTTGGCTACCCATAAGCTTTTCATGGCAATAGCTGCATTACCGGCACCTCTGAAAATTCCATTAATCAGAAAGAGCAGGACAATAATTGTACTGCCACACATCATAATCTGAATAAAAGGGGTCCCTGCGGTCGCTGTATTTGCCGAAGCGCCCATCAGCATCAGAATCTCACGGGCATAAATAAAGCCGGCTATACTGAGTGCCAGGTTGAATGCAACAGCTACCAGAATAGCCTGCATACCAGCTTTTGCAGCGGCAACAGGATCTTTTTCTCCAATTCTTCTGGCCACGACAGCGGTAGCGGCCATGCTCATTCCAACGGCAAGGGAATAGATGATCGCCAGCACAGATTCTGTTAAACCGACAGTTTGTATCGCTTCACTGCTATTGTGAAGATGCCCTACAAAATAAAGATCAACCAGTGCGAAGACGGATTCCATGATCATTTCGAGCATCATCGGGATCGCGAGCAGCAAAACAGCTCTGCGCATACTGCCCTGGGTAAAGTCTAATTCTTTTCCCTGAACTGCTTGTTTGAGTAAGTCAAAGATTTTACTGGCCTGGCTGGCCGGGCTGTTTTGTTGTGTTGTCATGTAATTATTATCCTATGTAATAATAGGCTGTTCAATATAAATAAATTATGTAATTTAAGTTATTATTTTACACGAAACGGGCTTTCTTACACGGAATAGGCTTGTATCATGTCTTCGCTTACTTTGCAGCCTTTGCCTGTAGTGGTATCAATTAATACGTAATCAAACCATCCGTCTGAAGCTATTTTTCTTGTGCGCACGTTTTCTATTTCAAATTGTACGCGGCAGCCTTTGTCATTGATGGTCAAAATGCCTGTTCTTATTTTAAGGACATCGCCTAAAATCAGTGGTCTTTTATAATCTACGTGGGCAGTTCTGACTACCCAGCCGAAACCGCTTTTCAGGAAGTCTTCCATCGGCATCTTATAGAATTTCTCCATCTGATCGTAACGGGCAGCCAATACGTAGTCGAAGTATTTACTGTTGTGTACATGGTTAAACATGTCTATATCATCGGGTCTTACGCTGAGTTCTGTCTCAAATACACTATATTCAGTCTTTTCCATCTTGCAAAAGTAAAGTTTGAAGGCTTGTTATTGAAATATTTTATCAGGATGCGTGTTTATCCTGAAAACTTACACTATCTTTGCGCGTAATTAATTAATCAATATACACTTTAGTATAATTCAAGCAATGTATTTAAGTAAAGAAGTAAAAGCCGACATTTTCAAAACTCACGGCGAAGTAGAAACTAACACAGGATCTGCTGAAGGACAAGTAGCGTTATTCACTTACCGTATCGCGCACTTAACAGGACACTTAAAGAAAAACCGTAAGGATTTTTCTACTCAATTGTCTCTTCAAAAATTAGTAGGTAAACGCCGTGGTATTTTGGCTTACCTGTTTAAAAAAGATATCAATCGTTACCGTGCTATTATCAAAGCTTTAGGGCTGAGAGACATTATCAAACCATTAGGTTCGACAAGAGATAGCAAATAAGCGTTAAAATATCAAGGAAAGCCATTCTTAGGGATGGCTTTTTTAATTGAAATATAAAAATATAATATATAAATCTGGTGTGTCGAAAGAGGAAAACACACCGCAACAATTTGTAAATGAATGTAATAAAAAAATCGTTCGATCTTGGAGATGGAAGAACCATCGAAATTGAAACAGGAAAATTAGCTAAACAGGCTGATGGATCCGTTGTGGTAAGAATGGGTGACACAATGTTATTGGCGACTGTAGTTTCTTCAGTAGTTGCTAAAGCTGGTGTTGACTTTTTACCTTTATCTGTAGATTACCAGGAAAAATATGCGGCTGCTGGTCGTATTCCAGGTGGTTTCTTACGTCGTGAGGCAAGATTATCAGACTATGAGGTTTTAATCTCCCGTTTGGTTGACCGTGCTTTACGTCCGATGTTCCCTGAAGATTATCACTCTGATACTCAGGTAATGATCACATTGATTTCTTCTGATAAAAATATAATGCCAGATTCATTGGCTGGTTTAGCTGCTTCAGCTGCCATCGCTGTTTCTGATATTCCTTTTAACGGACCAATCTCTGAAGTTCGTGTTGCTAAAATTGATGGCTCTTTAGTGATCAATCCATATGTTAGTGATTTAGAACGTGCTACTTTAGAATTCTTAGTAGCTGGTACTGAAAATGACATCGTCATGGTTGAAGGTGAAGCTGATGAAATTTCTGAAGAAGAAATGGTTGAAGCTATCGAATTCGCACACAAAGCGATCGTTATTCAGGTTAAAGTTCAAAAAGAATTAGCTGAAGCAGTAGGTAAAACTAAAAAACGTGAGTATTCACATGAAGACAGTAACCCGGAATTAAAAGAGCAGGTTTATGCTGCTACTTATGATCAGGTTTATGCTGTGGCTAAAAGCCAGACTTCTAAAGGTGAGCGTACGGAGAAATTTGCTGAGATTTCAGCAGCTTTCGTAGCAACGCTTGGTGAAGAGGTTGATGCAGTTACTGCTTTCTTAGCTAAAAAATATTTCCATGATGTACAATACGATGCTATCCGTAACCTTGTTTTAGACGAAGGTATGCGTTTAGATGGACGTGATGTACGTACTGTACGCCCTATCTGGAGTGAAGTAAGTTACTTGCCTTCTGCTCACGGTTCGGCAGTATTTACGCGTGGCGAAACTCAATCATTAACTACAGTTACTTTAGGTTCTAAAGATGATGAGCAAATGATTGATGGTGCTTTCGTTAATGGATACAACAAATTCTTATTGCACTACAATTTCCCAGGTTTCTCTACAGGTGAAGTTCGCCCGAACAGAGGTGCTGGCCGTCGTGAAATTGGTCATGGTCATTTGGCTATGCGTTCATTAAGAAAAGTATTACCAGGATTAGAAGAAAACCCATACACAATCCGTATAGTTTCTGATATTCTTGAATCTAATGGTTCTTCTTCAATGGCTACTGTTTGTGCTGGTACATTAGCATTAATGGATGCAGGTATTAAAATCAAAGCTCCGGTTTCGGGTATTGCAATGGGATTAATTACTGATGAGAAAACTGGTAAATATGCTATCCTTACAGACATCCTTGGTGATGAAGATCATTTAGGTGATATGGACTTCAAGGTTACTGGTACTGAAAAAGGTATCGTTGCTTGTCAAATGGACTTAAAAATCAATGGTTTGAAATGGGAAGTTTTAACTGCTGCCCTGAAACAAGCTAATGAGGCTCGTTTACATATCTTAAATGAGATGGCTAAAACTATCTCTGCTCCACGTGAAGATTACAAGGATCACGCTCCCCGTATCGTTTCTTTAAGTATTGACAAGGAATTCATAGGTGCTGTAATTGGCCCAGGCGGTAAAATTATTCAGGAAATGCAACGTGAAACTGGCGCATCTATCTCTATTGAAGAGGTTGGTAACAAAGGTATCGTTGAAATCTTCGCGGATAATAAAGCTGCTATTGATGCTGCTGTTAAACGTATTAACGCAATCGCTGCTAAACCAGACATAGGTGCTACTTATGATGGTAAAGTAAAATCTATCATGCCATTTGGTGCTTTCGTTGAGATTATGCCAGGTAAAGATGGTTTACTTCACATTTCTGAGATTGCCTGGGAACGTTTAGAAACTATGGATGGTGTCCTTAAAGAAGGTGACAAAATCCAGGTTAAATTATTGGACATCGATAAACAAGGTAAAATGAAACTTTCCAGAAAAGCTTTATTGCCCCGTCCACAGAAACCAGAAGGTGTAGAGACTAAGCCAGCTTAGTTTTATCACTAGTATATAAATTAAAAAACCCTCATGATTATATCGTGAGGGTTTTTTTACGTCTAACGACTTTGTTATTCGTGTTTTAAGGAATCTATCGGAGCAGCTTTAGCTACTTTAACAGATTGTACACTGACAGTTAGAATAGCAATAATCAGGGATAAACCTGTGGCTATAGCAAAGGGCAGAAGCGTTATCCCTACATTAAATTCAAAGGCTGATAACCATTTAGTGATGATAATATAGGCAAGGGGAAATGCAACCAGGTTAGCGATCGCCACCAGTTTAATAAAGTCTTTATTGAGCAGGGTTAAAATATTCAGTGTGCTTGCACCGAGGACTTTGCGTACACTGATTTCCTTTTTCCTTTGCTCTGCCATAAACAGGGCAAGTCCGAGTAAGCCCAGGCAGGAGATAAAGATGGCAAAACCACCAAACCAGTTGGATAAAATCCCCAGTAACCGTTCATCCTGGAATTTCTGCTCAAAATTATCATTTGCAAAAGTTCTGTCTACCGGGAAGTTTGGATTTAATGCTTTAATAACGTCATCAATTTGTGCAGATGAGGTACTGATATTCTGTGCAGGATTCAGGCTGGCAATAATATACGCTACATTCTCCACATTATTGGTTATATACATAGGTGCAGCGGTTTTATAAGGTGATTCCATCACAAAGTCTTTCATAACACCTATGATTGTATAGGGGTTGCCCATAACTTTGATAGTTTTGCCGATTGGATTTTTGAACCCCATTACTTTTACTGCGGCTTCATTGATCACAATATTTGTAGAATCGGCTGTAAATCTGGAGGAAAATTCTCTTCCGGCCACCATTCCAGAACCCATGGTTTTGGCAAAGTCTTCGCCTGCTGAACGGTTATTGAATAAAACGTCCTCTTTGGGATTTTTGCCTTGCCATTCAACGCTAAAGGTATTATTACCGCTCATATTTAAACTCGTGCTAAAAAAAGTTACTTGAGTAACAGCCCCTGTTTTGATCAGCCGTTCTTTTAACAGCGCCAGTTTCTCTTTGCCTGCAAGGTTTCCTTGTATGGGTATCTGTACTAAACCAGCTTTATTATAGCCCACAGGTTTGTTTTTAATGAAATTGAGCTGCTGATAAATAACGACGGTACAAATGATCAGACAAGCTGCAAATACAAATTGAAAGACAACTAAAACTTTTCTTACGGATAGTGAAGAACTGCCGGCAGTACTAAATCCCTTTAATACTTTAATGGGTTCAAAAGAGGAGAGGTAGAATGCAGGGTAACTTCCGGCAATAAATCCTGTGAAGGTAGTCAGGCCGGCGAGCACTGCCCAAAATATCCAGTTTTCATAGTTGATGACCAATTCAATTCCTAATAAGGAGTTGAAGTAAGGCAGGCTGATTTCCATTAAGGTAAAGGCTACCAGCATTGCCATGAAAGAAAGTAAAATAGATTCTATCATAAACTGGCCTATTAAAGCACCTCTTGAGGAGCCGATTGCTTTTCTGACCCCAACTTCTTTAGCCCTTTTTTCGGATCTGGCGGTTGACAGGTTCATGAAGTTGACGCAGGCAATTAAAAGTATACAAAAGGCCAGAATAAGGAATATCCTGAGCTGATCTATTTTGCCTCCAACTGATTTTCCGTTTTCAAAATTATCGTATAAGTGCCATTTGGCCAAGGGGTGAAGTAATGCCTTGCTGGTCGCATCTTTTATATTACGCAGATAGATGTCTCTGATTTGATTATTTGCCTGATCAAAAAGTTTACTCTGCTGTAATTGGACTACGGTTAAACACATGTTGTTTCCCCAGTTTGTTTTTTTAGCCCATGGGTTTTGTTTAATAAACAGTGCCCATGGCATCAGATAGTCCAGCTGAATACTGCTGTTTTTAGGGACATCTTCGATGACAGCTTCAACCTTTAAAACCTCAGTATTCTGTAGTTTTACCATTTTATTGATAGGATCTTCATTGCCGAAAAGGTTTCTGGCCATGGTTTCAGTTAATATAACTGAATTAATATTGGTTAAAACCCCATTTGAACTTCCTTTAATAATTTTGTAATCAAATATTTTCAGAAATGACGGGTCTGCATAAACGGCTTTCTTTTTGAAACTCTTTTCTTCATTACTGATTACTTGTTCCTGTGGGTAGGAGGAATGGGAAACATAAGCTACTCCTGGAATTTTACTCCTGACTTCATCGGCCATTGCATTTGGTGTCCACGCCCAGCTAAAGGTTTTTGTATTGGTTTTAACATTATTATAAACGACATAGGTTTTGTCAAAATTGGTAAATTGTCTGTCGTAACTCCATTCATAGGCTACATAAAGGAGTAAGATCATGCAGCTGGCCAGCCCGATTGCCAGGCCTCCTACATTAATTAAGGTATACCCTTTATTTTTCCAAAGGCTGCGTAAAGCTATTTTAAGGTCAAGTTTAAACATGTAATTGAGGTTATATTCTTTTGTGCCAAAAGCTAAACGTATGCCATTCCCCTTTGAATTGGTTTTTGATAGTATAAACGCTGATTTTTAATCCTTATGAATTTCAAACTGCCCGAAAACGAACAGTTAGTGTGCGGTTTCGTAATTAAAGGTATGTTTTCGCAATTACATTTTTCGTCGATTGTGCCTTTTATCTCCATGATTTTGTGCTATCAACGGGTTATTTTTTTATATTTACTTTCTCAATAGCATTACAATTTGACCACATGAAACACCTGATTGCCCCCTCTGTACTTTCTGCTGATTTTGCCAATTTACAACGCGACATAGAAATGATCAATTCCAGCGATGCAGATTGGTTTCACGTAGATATTATGGATGGCGTATTTGTACCGAACATTTCTTTCGGTTTTCCAGTAATGGAAGCCTTGAAAAAACATGCAAAGAAACCTTTGGATGTCCATTTAATGATCGTTAACCCTGATCTGTACATTGAACAGTTTGCAGCAGCAGGGGCTAATAGTATTACGGTACATTATGAGGCTTGCGTCCATCTGAACAGAACGGTTCAGGCGATCCATAAAACAGGAGCAAAGGCTTGCGTGGCGCTTAACCCGCATACGCCTGTAGAATTGCTGATTGATATACTTCCGGTACTGGATATGGTATTGATCATGTCGGTAAATCCTGGTTTTGGCGGGCAACAGTTTATTCCAAATACACTATTGAAAATCAGAAGGCTGAAAGCCATGGCTGCTACGGTAAATCCGGGATTACTGATTGAAGTAGACGGTGGCGTGGGTATCCATAATCTGGGCGATTTACTGGCTGCTGGTGCGGATGCTTTTGTTGCTGGAAATGCTATTTTCAGTGCTGAATCCCCTTTGGAAATGATCACCGCCATGAAGCGTGAATCAGCGTCCTCTCTGCGCAGTATATAAAATCCATTCGTTCAGTAGTTATTTCAAAAAACCAAATATTATTTGGATAAAACAATTACATTTACAATAATTAATTAGCATATAAAATGAGACATAATTTTGGAGCAGGCCCCTGTATTTTACCTCAGGAAGTGTTTAGACAGGCATCACAAGCCGTTTTAGATTTTAAGGATGGGTTATCGATTTTAGAGATTTCCCACCGTACACCAGAGTTCGAGGCCGTATTAGCTGAAGCTGTTAAGTTGGTTAAAGAGTTGTTAAATGTACCGGAAGGATACTCCGTTTTATTCTTACAAGGTGGTGCAAGTTTGCAGTTTGCAATGGTTCCTATGAACCTGTTAAGTGAAGGACAGACAGCAAGTTACCTGGAGACTGGTGTATGGGCTAACAAAGCTATTAAAGAAGTGAAAAACTTTGGTACTGCGAATATCGTGGCTTCATCGAAAGACGCTAACTTTAACTATGTGCCTAAGGGATATTCAATTCCTGAGGACAGTGCATATTTCCACTGTACTTCGAATAACACGATTTATGGAACTGAAATGTTCAGCTTGCCTGAAACTAAGGTACCGGTTGTGTGCGATATGTCTTCAGACATTATGAGCAGGGTGATCGACGTTTCACAATACGATTTGATCTATGCTGGTTCACAAAAAAATATTGGCCCGGCTGGTTCAGTTTTAGTCATTGTTAAGGATGAGATTTTAGGTAAAACAACCAATAAAATCCCTTCTATGTTAGATTATAAAGTACATATAGAAGGTGGTTCTATGTACAATACGCCTCCTGTTTTCGCGATCTATGTAGCGATGTTAAACTTAAGATGGTTAAAATCTAAGGGTGGTGTTGCTGAGATTGAAAAAGAAAATATTGCGAAAGCGAATGCTTTATATATGGAGATTGACAGAAATCCGTTATTTAAAGGGACTGCTGTAGTAGAAGATCGTTCAAGAATGAATATCTGTTTCGTGATGGAAAATCCTGAACTGGAGAAACCATTCCTGAAATTCGTAGAAGAGAATGATATTGAAGGTCTTAAAGGACATAGAAGTGTAGGTGGGTTCAGAGCTTCTATTTACAATGCGTTACCAATAACAAGTGTACACAGACTAGTGGAATTGATGCAGGTTTTTGCAGAGAAACACCAAAAATAAAATTTAATGATTAAGATACTTGCAAACGATGGGATCGATCCTATCGGAAAACGATTATTAGAAGAAGCCGGTTTTATTGTAGATACAGAAACTGTTGCTCAGGATAAACTGATTGAAGCCCTTCAGAATTATGATGCAATTACGGTAAGAAGCGCAACGAAAGTTCGTAAAGACGTAATTGATGCTTGCCCGAATTTGAAGTTAATTGGCAGAGGTGGAGTAGGGATGGACAATATTGATGTTGATTATGCACGTGAACAAGGTCGTGCGGTAGTGAATACGCCTGCTGCTTCCTCTTTGTCTGTTGCAGAACTGGTTTTTGCACATTTATTTACTGGTATTCGTTTTTTACAGGATGCTAACCGTAAAATGCCTGTTGAGGGTGCTACGGGTTTCAATAAACTGAAAAAGGATTACGCGAAAGGTACTGAGCTTAGAGGTAAAACTTTAGGGATCATTGGTTTTGGCAGAATCGGAAGAGAGACAGCTACTTTAGCTTTAGGCTTGGGTATGAATGTACTGGCTTACGATCTTTATCCTTTTGATGGTAAGTTAACGTTGAAGTTTCAGGGTGATTTAAGCCTTGATATTCCTGTTAAAACAGTAAGTCTGGAAGAAGTGATTAAAAACAGTGATTTCATCACTTTACATACGCCTTTTGCTGACCGTCCTATATTAGGTGCTGCTGAGTTCGATTTAATGAAACCAGGAGTTGGTGTAGTGAACTGTTCAAGAGGTGGTACAATTGATGAGCAGGCGCTGATCAATGCGTTAGACAGCGCTAAAGTTGCTTTTGCAGGTTTAGATGTGTTTGACAATGAGCCTACTCCTTTGGATGCTATTTTAAAACATGCTAAGATTTCGTTAACACCGCATATTGGTGCTGCAACAAACGAAGCACAGGAGCGTATTGGTGAAGAGTTAGCTTCATTGATTATCGCACATTTTAAAAAATAATTATTAAAAGAGGAAAATAAGTTAAATGGTTTGGGGATTTGATTATATTCGCCCCAAACCAAATAACACCTGTTTCATGCCTTTAGTAAAGCCTTTTTCAGCGCTTATCCCTGCTGCACATTTGCAGTCTTCTGTGGTCACACGGCCCCTTGAGTATTACAGTACAGGTGAGGCCAGATTAATCGCCTCGGAAAACAATTACAGCTTTCTTCATTTAATCAGTCCGGCTTTGGATCATGCTTATCTGCGTGATACGAACCAGGAACTGATCTTCCGTAAGATTGCTGAAAACTTCGATTCTTTCTTGAATGGTAAGGTACTGGTCCCGGTTAACCGTCCTTGTTATTATATTTATCAGGTTACCTGTAATGGGTTTACGCAGAAAGGTTTATGGACTTTAAGTGATGTGCAGAGTTATCTGGATGGAAGTATTAAAAAGCATGAGCTGACGGTAGAACGGAGGGAGAAACAGCTGGCTGATTATCTGCACCATACCGGGCTGGACGCGAACCCGGTCCTGATTACTTATCATCCGGTAAAGGCTATTGATGAGGTGATTGCAAAGTATATTCAGGAGCTTCCGGTAATTGATTTTACATTTACTGATCTTACCGGACATAAAGTGTGGCTGATTGATGACCAGGAGGCTATTGATTTAATTACCAGTGAGATCGCAAAAATAGATGCTGTATATATTGCTGATGGTCATCATCGTGCGGCAGCGATGTCAAAGATGGATTATTTCTCTACGGTATTTATGAATACGGACGAAATCAGGGTATTACAGTTCAACAGGCTGGTCAGAGATTTAAATGGATTAACGCCTGCAGGTTTTCTATCCGGACTGGAACATGCTTTTACGCTTGAAAAATCTGATGAACCTGTTGATCCGGATCAGTTACACAGGATTGGAATGTACCTGGATAAACAGTGGTATATTTTATCTCCAAAGTCTGCTGCTTATGATGCGAATGATCCCGTAGAGTTACTGGATGTCAGTATTTTGCAGAATCAGCTGTTAGGCCCGATATTAGGGATTGATGATCCGCGTACAAATGCCAGGGTGACTTTTGAAGGGGGGATTACACCTTTAGCGGACCTGCAAAAAATGGTAGATAACAGCCTTTATGCAGTGGTATTTACCTTGTTTGCAGTTTCTGTAGAACAGATTATCAATGTAGCGGATGCGAATAAGACTATGCCTCCAAAGTCTACGTGGATAGAGCCTAAGTTCCTGGTTGGTATGCTCACTAATTATTGCATTTAAGCTTTTTTACGGAGTTTGCTATAAAAGTAGATGCCCCCGGTAATGATAATCAGGATTAAAAAGATAATGGAATAGGTTTCTGTATTTTTTTCTGCGGCGATAGTTGTTGTTTTTGACTTCAGCTCTTCGTTCTGGTCTTGTAATTTTTTAATGGCCAGCATATAACTTTCAATGCGTTTTGCGGTATTGCCGGCATTACTTTGTACTTGTTGTACTTCCTGGTCCTTATAGTTCATTAAAACTTTAAGTTCCCTGAATATATTGTTGTCATTCAGGATAATACCGCGCAAAATTTCATTGGAATTCTTCAGGTCGTTTTTAGTCTGCAAACCGAAAATACCGGTCCTTGCACTGAGGCTTAAATCGTATTGTCCGAATTTGGCACTTCGCTCTGCAAGTAAGGCATTTATTTTTAAACGCTGCACTTGGTATGCAGAGGTGTCACTTTGTGCGGCTACGGCGTTAATAGTAATGCTTAAACAGAAAAGGAGGAGGAGAGGTCTGATCATAATGTGTTATTTTGGTGTATAAAGCAAAATCTGTGCCTTATACTGATTTATAAAAGGGATTTCTGCTGATTCAGCTGGATTTTAACCTGGCCTAAGGATGAAACTGGATACGGACGATGTCTCCCAGGTGTAAACCGAGCAGTCCGCTTGCTTTGCCTTTGTTAATGGCGATTTCCAAATGGTTACTGATCCCGAAAAGGCATAATTTCTCACCTTCTGAAACTTCATTGTAGTGCCAGCTGAGCTGGGTTATGGTTTCACTCTTTCGGAAAAATAAGGTGAAGTCCCTGTTGCGCTGGATCTTGGTAAATAATTCTTTAGTGATATTGGTAATCACATTGCAGAAGGTATCGATATAAATGACACTTCCTCTGATCATATCTTGTTCGATGACCGGGTTCAGCAGCATTTTTTCTTCAATATTTGCTGTTGGTAAGCCAATGTCTTTCAGCTTTCCGCCTTTGGCAAGGTGAATGGCTGCTTTGACAAAAATATCAACGAGGGGGAAGTGCAGGTATTTCAAATCCTGCATAATATTCAGTTCTACAACTTCATCGGGCTTCCCGTCAAATAGCAGAGAAAAAATCCCGTTATCAGCACCGACAAAATAATGATCGTGATATTTTAACCCGATATATTTTGTATTTTCACTGAACACAGAATCTATACCTATCAGATGCACAGTACCTTTAGGAAAATAGTGGTAAACATTCTTTAAAACAAAGGCTGCGTAAGAGATATTGAAGGATGGGACTTCATGGGTAATATCAACAATAGTAGCTGTAGGCAAGATCGTCAGGATACTGCCTTTGAGGGCAGCCTGATAAAAATCTTTGGATCCTAAATCTGTTGTTAAAGTGATAATGGCCATTAAAAATTGAATATTTATTCTTATTCTTGCGTATGCGGTAAAGCGCTACAAATATTCAACTTTTATATCAAAATATACACTCCTATCTAAAAAACAATATTTTGAACGAACTAAAACTAACATTAGAAACAGTAGATCCGGTACAATTCTGGGGTGCGAACAACGAGCATTATGAGTTGATCAAACACGCATTTCCTAAACTGAAAGTTGTTGCCAGAGGCAACGAGGTTAAGGTGTTAGGTGATGAAGGTGAGCAAAAACTCTTTGAAAAAAAGTTTGGTAAATTGATTGGTCACCTGGAGCAATATGGCTCTTTAAGCCCGGGTGATATTGAATCAATTTTAGCGTTTAAATATAACGCTGAGGCTTACGGTGCGGATGCTGCACCGGAAAAAGTGAATGGTGGTGGCGGTGGAGAAGTCATTGTATTCGGGAATAGCGGTATGATGATCAAAGCCCGAACGGCTAATCAGCGCAGAATGGTTGACAGTATCGTGAAAAACGATGTGCTTTTTGCTATCGGCCCTGCGGGGACGGGAAAAACGTACACGGCGGTAGCGCTTGCTGTAAGAGCATTGAAAAATAAAGAGATTAAAAGAATTATCCTGACCAGGCCGGCTGTAGAGGCTGGAGAGAGCTTAGGCTTTTTACCTGGTGATTTAAAAGAAAAAGTAGATCCTTATCTTCGCCCGCTGTATGATGCGCTTGATGATATGATCCCGGCAGAAAAGCTGAAGTTGTATTTAGAGAACAGAACGATTGAAATTGCACCGCTTGCGTTTATGCGCGGCCGTACTTTGGATAATTGTTTCGTAATTTTGGACGAGGCACAGAATTCAACGGATTTACAGTTGAAAATGTTCTTAACGCGTATGGGGCCTTCTGCGAAATTTATCGTAACTGGTGATGTAACGCAGATCGATTTGCCTAAGAAACAAATGTCAGGGTTACATAATGCTTTGCGTATTCTGGATGATATTCCGGGTATTGAAATCATTTACCTGACGGGGGAGGATGTGGTAAGGCATAAGCTGGTGAAAAGGATTTTGAAGGCGTACGGAGATATACAGTAATTTATAAACAATAATTGATGTGATCCATCAACAACATGAAAGCAATAAAAGAAACAAATTTTAATTTTCCTAAACAGAGTAGTTTTTACAAGGGTAAGGTGCGTGATGTATATACTATTGATCATCGTTTGATGGCCATGGTAGTGACTGACAGGATTTCTGCATTTGATGTGGTTTTACCTGAGGCTATTCCTTTCAAGGGTCAGGTGTTAAATCAGATCGGCGCTAAATTTTTAAAGGCAACAGCGGATATTGTTCAGAATTGGGTGATCGCTGTACCGGATGAAATGGTGACGATTGGTCGCATTTGTGAGCCTTTTAAGGTAGAAATGGTGATCAGGGGTTATCTTGCCGGTCATGCGTGGAGAGAGTATAGTGCGGGTAAAAGAAGTGTGTGCGGTGTAGCGCTTCCGGATGGTTTAAAGGAGAATGATAAATTGCCTCAGCCTATCATTACGCCAACAACTAAAGCGTCTGTTGGGCATGATGAGGATATTTCCAGAGCGGATATTTTAGCAAAGGGGATTGTTTCTATTATTGATTATGATCAGTTGGAGAATTATACTTATGCTTTGTATAAAAGAGGAACTGAAATGGCTGCAGAGCGTGGTTTGATCCTGGTAGATACTAAATATGAGTTTGGTAAGGTTGGGGAGGAAATTTACCTGATTGATGAGATTCATACGCCGGATTCTTCGCGTTATTTTTATGCGGAGGGTTATGAGGAGCGTCAGGCGGAAAATACGCCACAGAAACAGCTTTCTAAGGAGTTTGTACGCAAGTGGTTAATTGAAAATGGTTTTCAGGGTAAGGATGGACAGGAAATTCCGGTCATGACTCCTGAGATCATTGCTTCTATTTCAGAGCGTTATATTGAGTTGTATGAGCAGATTACTGGTGATCGTTTTGTAAAGAATGAGCAGGATGATATTCTGAACAGAATTGAGCAGAATGTTTTAGGAAGTCTGTTGTCGAATTAAATGCTTAATTTGTTATCTTAAAAAAGGGGGATATTATGAAATTTTCAGTAGATAAACACGAAAAGTATGTGGCAATCAGGTTGGATGAAAGTAGTCTGACTGCTGAGAATACGCCGGGATTAAAATCCGAATTCATTTTGTTGAATGCTGAGGGCTATTGTAATATCGTCCTGGACTTATCGATGGTCAGTGATTGTGATGATTCACAGGATCTGAGCTGTCTTTTAGTCGGAAACAGGCTTTGCAAAAAGGCAAATGGGTTATTCCTGGTAACGGGGGTAACGGAGTGTATTGCCAGGTTATTGGAAATGTCGTCTATTGACCAGTCATTAAACATCGTGGGCAACCTGGATGAGGCGGAAGATTTGATCTTCATGGAAGAGATAGAGAAGGAATTACTAGGGAGCTTTGATCAGGAAAATTAATGAAGTTTGAGGTTACCATTTTAGGAAGTAGTTCTGCTACTCCTGTTTTTAATAGAAATCCGTCAGCACAGCTTTTAAATTGTAAGGATAAGTTTTATTTGATTGATTGTGGTGAGGGTACTCAGCAGCAGTTAATCAGGTTTGGTTTTAAGGCGAGCAAGATTGATGTCGCTTTTATCAGTCATCTTCATGGTGATCATTATTTTGGTTTGATTGGTTTGCTTTCGACAATGAATTTGAATGGTCGTATTAAGCCTTTCCAGATTTTTGCTCCGGCAGCTTTAATGGAGATCCTGGAGATTCAGTTCAGGTATTCTGAAACGAATTTAAGGTTCGATATTGAGTTTTGTCCGATTGTAGCGGATGTACCGAGAGTGATTTTTCAGAACCAGGATTTGACGGTAGAGACAATTGTGCTGAATCACAGGATTCCGTGTACGGGGTTCAAGTTTACGGAGAAAAAGAGGTTACGTAAGGTGTTAGTGGATAAGCTGGAGGCTGCAAATATTTCTCCGGATTATTATCAGTTGTTGAAGAAGGGTTTGGATTTGACTTTGCCTGGTGGTGAGGTGATTTTGAATGCTGATTATACGATTGATTCTGATACGCCGAAAAGTTATTGTTATTGTTCGGATACGATGGCGGATGGGAGTTATCTGGAGAGTATCCGGGGGTGTACGATGTTGTATCATGAGGCAACGTTTATGGACGATTTGCTGGAAAGGGCGAATGTGACGCATCATACGACGGCTTTACAGGCGGGTTTGGTGGCGAAGGAGGTTGGCGCTGGTCAGTTGATTATCGGACATTTTTCTTCGAGGTATAAGGCGTTATTGCCGTTGTTAGAGGAGGCACAGGGGGTTTTTGAAAATACATCTTTAGCTTTAGAAGGGGTTACATTCACCGTTTAGCTGGTTTCTGGAGGAAAAAAAAGGAAGGGTAGCATGTCCTGACGGAATTCATGAAGAATGAATCATTGTCAGGACATACTACACCTTCCTTTTTTTTTACCATGAAAATCAGTAAAGGTTCATTTCATTTGGGCATGATGCAGAAAATAAAAGAAACTTGTTTGGTGCAGAAAA
>NZ_QLLR01000005.1:42740-266417 GCF_003259615.1 Pedobacter cryoconitis
AGAAAATAGGAGAAACTTGTTTGGTGGAGAAAATAGGAGAAACTTGTTTGGTGGAGAAAATAGAAGAAACTTTAATAGAAGAAAGACAAAATAGAAGAGACTTAATGGAAGACAGGTAGGAGCTGGGTAAGGAAGGATAGATGAGGAAAACAATCTGACTGATATTTGGTTACGGTATTATGGGATATGATTCTGCTTATAAAAATTCTTCGGTTCCAAATGTTCCTATTTTACGGTGGGTTTCAAGACTTTCTTTTTTGATGGATGAGCAGTTCAGGATTCCGGG
Organism: Pedobacter cryoconitis; assembly: GCF_003259615.1. Classification (GTDB taxonomy): domain Bacteria; phylum Bacteroidota; class Bacteroidia; order Sphingobacteriales; family Sphingobacteriaceae; genus Pedobacter; species Pedobacter cryoconitis. Next base: position 43,027 of record NZ_QLLR01000005.1, read on the forward strand.
GACAAAGTACAGGTTTGGGCTGGATCCGTTGCTGAATTTGATCCCTTTTGCTGGTGATATTGTTGGTTTTGCTGTTTCGGGTGGTTTGGTACTGGCTATGGCCAGTAAGGGGCTCACGAGTAAGATTGTTGTGCTGATGTGTATCAATATTTTATTGGATACGATGATTGGGGCAATTCCAGGGGTTGGACAGGTGTGGGATTTTTTCTTTAAGTCGAATACACGGAATATGCGCTTGATGGAGGAATATTATGAGCAGGGTAAGCATCGGGGGAGTGGAAAGGGTACAATTGTACTGGCGCTGGTTATTTTGTTCTTGATATTTGTTGTTTTGGTTAGTATTTTATGGGTGGTGGCTGCATGGGTCATTAGTAAGTTTTAAGTCTGAATTCGTAGTCTGCGTATTCATAAAATCATTAGTTTTTGTCAACGTATGCTTAGCTATAATCAACAGTTACCGGTTTATTCTTTGAAGCCAGACGGGGTAGGGAATAACAGACATTTTAGGATGTATAATTTTAATGGGACTTTACCTGATCATGAGGATTTTTTAATACCGCACCGAAAGGATCATTATCTGCTGGTGTTCATGAGAAGGGGTGGCAGTAGTTTGTGGGTAGATATGGTTCCTTATGCGCTTAGGGATAATACTATTTATTTTACGGGACCGAATCAAATTATCGTAAAGGATGGTTTTCAGCAGTTGTGGAGCACGGGTATTGCTTTTACGGCTGAGTTTCTGTCTCTTCAGGGAAATATTGCTTTAAGTTTGTTACCGTTGATTCAAAATCCTCAGAATGGACATGAGCTTTTGCTTACGGAAGCTGATATTGTTTTTGTGGAGGATATGCTGGGCAAGATTAATGGGGAGTATCTGATCCCTGGTGAGTGGCAGCAAAGTATGCTGGCTGCTTATATGACAGTATTGATTACTTATTTGAGCCGCTTGTATGTGGAGCAGTTTAAGGATAATGGTGTTTCTTTAGATAAGTTATTATTGAAGAGTTTTCAGCTGAAGATCAATGAGCGCTTCCGGGAGCTGCGCGAGGTGAGTGAGTATGCTTCTTTGCTGAATATTTCTGCGGGGCATTTGAGTGAGGTTGTTAAAAGTCAGAGTGGGAAACCAGCGATTAAACATATACATGAGCGGCAGGCGTTGGAAGCCCGGAGGTTGCTTTTTCATACGAACAGTTCGCTGAAGGAAATTGCCTTTGATCTGGGTTTTTCGGATGCTTCTTATTTCAATCGTTTCTTTAAGAGGGAGTGTAGTGTCACGCCTGCTGAGTATCGGTCTGCTACCCGTAAAATGTACCATGAATACTGATAGATGTGCTACATTCACAGGTCACAGGCGTTATAAATTTGTTATATAATAAAATCGATTATGAAAACAGTATTGATAACGGGAGCAAATAAAAGCATAGGCTTTGAAACGGCAAGACAATTATTAGCGCAAGGGTATTATGTATACCTGGGAAGCAGGGATATTGAAAAGGGTGAGCAGGCAGTTAGCCAGCTGCGTGCTGAGGGCTTAAGTCAGGTAGAGGCTATAGAGATTGATGTAAATCAAATCACGTCAATACAGGCGGCGCGTGAGGCGTTAGGCCAAAAAATCAAAGTTCTGGATGTATTGGTTAATAATGCGGGTATTGGCGGTGCTATGCCGCAAACTCCGCTGGAAACTGATATTACGGTGTTTAGGGAAGTATTTGAAACCAACTTTTTTGGTGTGATAGAAGTGACACAGGCATTTATAGATTTGCTGAAGGAGTCTGAGGAACCAAGAATAGTGAATGTCACCTCAGGTTTAGGTTCAATGGCGCTGCATAATGATCCTGAGTGGAAATATTATAGTGTTAAACCAGCTAGTTATGTAGCTTCTAAAGCTGCCCTCAATGCTTATACAATTGTATTGGCTTATGATCAGCGTTTTACGTCCTTTAAGATCAATGCGGTTGATCCGGGTTATACTGCGACAGATTTTAATCACCATAGTGGCCCAGGAACAGTAGAGGATGCTGCTGCCAGAGTGGTAAAAGCAGCGACGATCGGAGCGGATGGCCCAACAGGCCAGTTCTTCAGTGATGACAATGCGCCTGAAACAGGTGTTAGTCCGTGGTAAAATATTTGTGGTAAAATAAAAAAAAGGGAATAGTACTTTGCTTACCTTGTTCATTCTTCATGAACGCCGGCAGCAAAGTACTATTCCCTTTTTTTTATTTCTTATTTTCTTACTTATCCTTTTTCGAACCACCTCCTCCGAATACCGAGAAGTGTACGTAACGTTTAGGATTAGCTTTCAGATCGATAATCAGATTATCCAGGTTCTTAGAAGCATTATTCAGGTTATCATACATTTTAGTATCATTAACCAATAAACCTAAAGTTCCTTTGCCATCATTAACCTTGCTTACAATCCCCTGAAGGTCTGCTACAGCTTTATTTGCATTGTCAATGGTCTGCTTGAAGTTTGCTGCTGCAACCTGATCAGTGATCTTATTGATATTGTTTAGTATCGCGTTAATCTTTTCGTTGTTATTTTTAAGGTTCCCTGAAATTGACTCTGCATTTGCTAAAATAGCAGCGATTCTTTTACTCTCAGTTCCTACCAATCCATCAACTTTCTTAGAAGTATTCTCTAAAGAAGCCAGTGTACCAGCAATACTGTTGAAACTCTTGTTCACGTTTTTCTGGAAATCAGGATTCAAAATTGAATTTACACTGGTCAGGATAGAATCCATTTTACCGATAATCAATTCTGCTTTCTTCTGTACCGGCTGAACTGTCTCCATCAGGTTCTTCTCTACGTTAGAGTTTAAGGTGTCACCATCCTGAGCGAAATCATTACCTGAACCCAAAGCCATAACAATCGCTTTGCTTCCCAATAAATCTGTACTTTCCAATCTTGCAATGGTTGATTTTGGAATATCATACTTGCCTTTGATCTTTAGCGTAGCCAGAATTGTTCCGTTAGGTTGTAAAACAAGCTTATCTACACGTCCAATCTGGAAACCATTAATTAATACCGGTTTTGATATAGCCAAACCATCAACACGAGAGTACCTGGCATATAATAATGTTTCGCTCGAAAATAATGAGTTACCCTTAAGGAAGTTATATCCGATAATTAATGAGGCGATAGAAAAGGCTGCTAATATGCCTACTTTGGTTTCGTTAGTTATTTTCACTTATAGTATTTTTACTTAATTTACTTCTGTTTCTTGTTTGTAGGTCTTTACAGCTTTGAAGATTGCATTCACAATTTCAGACTGTCCGTTTGCAGAGTTTATATAATCCTCCTCAGCTGGATTCGAAATGAACCCAATCTCCGTTAGTACGGCTGGCATGCCGCATCTTTGTAAGATTAAAATTCCCTGCTCTTTAACACCTCTGTTAAATCTTTTATTGTCGCGGGTATAATTCGTCTGCATTAATCGTGCTAACTTCAGACTTTTATCCCTGTATATGTTTTTAAACAAAGATAGTATAATAAATGTTTCAGGATCCTTTGGATCATAACCATTATAATTTTTTTTATAATCCTTTTCCAGACTAATATCGGCGTTTTCACGCAATGCACCATCTTGCTCATTTAAGCGGTGACTACCAGCTACAAAAGTTTCAGTACCACTGGTAACCTTGTTTTTTACGTACCCGTATTTAGGCGTTCTTTTTCCCCTTCTGGTCGTATATCCTGTCACAACCCGGCGGTCGGGCATCGAATTACAGTGAATAGAAATAAACAAGTCTGCTTTTGCCGCTGTTGCAATTTCTGGTCTGCGGTATAAAGAAATGTCAACATCGGTTTTCCTGGTATAAACGATTTTTACTCCTGGCATATCTTCTTCAAACTTCCGGCCTAATTTCAAGGCAACCTGCAGTGTTACGTTTTTTTCTAATGAATAACTTCCTGCCGCACCTGGTTTATCTCCTCCGTGACCAGCATCAATCACAATGGTCTTTACTTTATATCCCTGAGATAAGGCAGCCTTGGAACCGATCAATAAAAAAATAGCGCATAAGAATATATTCTTTTTCAATCTCATTTAATCTTTTTGTTTAATGGCTTCAGATCTGTTTAATTATAAACTTAAACAGGTATTATTATCCGTTAATTGTAGCTTATTTGCGCACAAAGATAGTATAATATAATTTTTACTACAGAATTGATGCCATGTGTTTGAAATTGTTTTGCAATACCGCTGATGATCTATCTTATTCTTTAACTGTACACCGGGATTTATAGTGCTGATTTTAAATATTTATCGCCTTCAATTTATTGGTAATCCAGCGTTTAGAGGGGTGTTAGGAAATATTTTTAAGCAAAATAGCATTTGCCCCCGGCAATGCTATATTTTTCGCTAATTTTGGACGTTTTGGGTTAAAAGGCTGTTTTAAACATAGCTATTAATTTGTTTAAGCACAATTTTTGGCTGCAAGAGCGTTAAATGTTTCGGGAAGGTAATGGCTTTCTTTGTGACAGTTGAGCTGTTTGTACCAAAAATGGACATTAAACAATTTTAATCTATAAATTTAGACAGACTTTAACTACAGTTGCACTTATTACATTCACACAAGAATTTGAAATTTTTACGAACTATCCTCTTACTGAATTCTATCGCTTTACTGGTATTAGCTGGTCACTCTGCTTTTGCTTTTGAAAGTTTTTCTACGCGGCAGATATTGCAACAGCAGGACACTACCAAAAAAGACATAAATAAAATTAAACCTGCTGCAACTGCCAAACTTCCTTTAGGAATGCAACAGGATACGGCAAAAAAAGATACTTCCAAAGTTAAAATCGGTGGTGCCAAAGGCAATGGTGCCAAAAGTGGCGTTGTCAAAGAAGGGGAATCTAAAATAGAGTATTCGGCGGTAGATTCGACAAAGTATAGCAAGGACAACAGCATCATCTATTTATATGGAAAAGCAAGGGTTATTTATCAATCCTTCGAACTTGATGCAGATTATATCACTTATAATTCTAAGACCAATACTGTTTTTGCAAGCGGAAGAAAAGATTCCAGAGGTAAATATTTAGGTAAACCTATCTTTAAGATGGAAAAACAAGGGTCTTCTATTGCGGATTCACTTTTCTACAATACTAAATCCGGAAAGGGAACTGTTTTTAATACCTTCACTGAACAGGAGGGTGGTTTTTTCTCCGGCGGACAGAGCAAAAGACAGCCTGACAATGAAATTCACGTGAAAGGAATGACCTATAGTACGTGTAATTTGCCGCATCCTCACTTTGGTATCTATATTACAAAGGGTATTGTGACCGATAAACAAATTATTACAGGGCCTGTATATCTTAAAATTGAAGATATACCACTGCCTTTAGGTTTACCGTTTGCCTTTTTTCCAAAACCTAATAAAAGGAGTTCAGGAATTATCATGCCGAACATTGGTGATGATTATACCAGGGGGTTCTTTTTAAGGGACGGGGGATATTATCTGAACCTGAATGATTACTGGGACGCAAAAATGCTGGGAACCATCTATACCAGGGGTTCTTATGGGGTGTCGGTAACTTCAAATTATGTGAAGCGTTATAAATATAATGGAAGTATCAAAGTAGATTATAACAGTAACCGTTATGGTTTGGAAGGTACGCCAGAATATGACCCGAAAAAAGATTATAGTATTCAATGGGTACACTCACAAAATGCAAATGCACATCCGGGAACAAACTTTGGGGCGAGTGTGAATATCAAGACCAGTGGTTATAATTTAAATACTGCCGGCGGAACCAGTTACGATTTCAGACAGATTACTGAAAATGCACTATCTTCCAGTATAAGTTACGGCAGAACATTCGCTGATGGGAAAGTTACTTTCTCTGCAGCAGCAAGACATAACCAGAATACGAGATCTAAAACGGTAGATGTTACTTTACCGGATATTGCATTAGGGGTACAGACTTTTCCGCTTTTTAAGCAAAAGGGCGTAGGGGAACAGAAATGGTATAACAAGATTACTGTGGGTTACTCTATGGTCGCTTCCAACTCTATTTCTACTTCTGATAGTTTGCTTTTCACCAAAAAAGCACTGGACAGATTGAAAAACGGATTCAGTCATACTGTGCCGGTAAGTATTAATTTTACGGCATTTAAATTCTTCAACTTTTCGGCAGGTGGAACTTACTTAGAGAAGTGGCAGTTCCAGTCTATCCGCCAAACTGCAATTCGCGGAACTTTATTAAATGGAGTAGTACAACAGGATCAGATTGTCAGAGATACGGTTCAGGGATTTAATCGTTCGGGTGAATACAGCATCAACATGGGCTTATCTACCAAGATCTATAATACACTGCAATTTAAGAAAATGGGTAATTTAAAGGCTTTGCGTTTAGTGATGACACCGAATGCAAACTTTAGTTACCGCCCGGATTTTTCTGATCCTTCGAAAGGGAATTACAAGACTTTACTATATCAGGATGGTACACCTGTTTATGATACCTTTTATGGAAGAAATAAACGGTATTCTATTCATGAAGGTACATTGTACGGTGGGCCCGGAGAAGGAAGAAATGCCAGTATAAGTTTTGGATTGGATAATACTTTAGAGGCGAAAGTATTATCAAGAAAGGATACCACAGGTACGGGAATGAGAAAAGTTCCGATTATTCAGGGTTTAGGATTTAATGGGTCTTATAACTTCCTGGCACCTGCTTTCAAACTTTCTGAGCTGAGCTTTAGCGGCCGTTCACAGTTCACAGATAAATTCGGGATAACTTATGACGGATCATTTAACCCTTATGCGGTAGGAGATTCAACGCTGAATGGTATAGTCACTAAAAAACTGATTGACAGATATACTGTTCCAAGATTAACAAGATTCAGTGTTTCGTTTGGCTATAGCTTAAATGCAGAGGCTTTCCGCAAGCGTAATGAAAGTCTGGATAAGACTACTAAAAAAGTTCAGCAAAATGGAATGACACCTGAGCAGGCTGCACAACTGGCCGAAGTCAGTAAAGATCCTAATGCTTTTGTCGATTTTAAAATTCCATGGAACTTTACCTTCTCTTATCGCTTTGATTATTCCAGACAAGCTACAGGTTTATTGCCTACAGCAACTAATACGCTAAACTTTAACGGGGATTTTAACGTTACCCCTAAGTGGAAAGTACAGTTTACCTCTGGATATGATTTTAAAAGTGCTGGTTTGTCACCAACATCATTTGCGATATACAGGGATTTACATTGCTGGGATATGAGTATCAACTGGATTCCTATTGGTCCCTACAGAAGTTATAATCTGACAATTAAGGTAAAGGCTTCAATTTTACAGGATTTGAAGCTGAGCAAACAACAAGCTTATTATACACGTTTTTAACGAATTTTTATGTTAGCTGAGATTATTACGATTGGCGATGAAATATTAATCGGCCAGATTGTGGATACGAATTCTGCATGGATGGCCAAACAACTGAATGCTGCGGGCATTAAAGTGAAGCAAATAACCTCGGTGTCTGATGATGCTGAACATATCATAGAAGCCCTGGGTCAGGCAGAGCAAAGAGCCAGGATCATTTTAATTACCGGTGGACTGGGCCCGACCAAGGACGATATTACCAAATATACACTGGCGAAATACTTTAATATGGGGATGCGCCGTGATGCTGGTGTATTGGCGCAGGTGGAAGAGATCTTCAGACGCTTTAACCGTCCGATGATCGAATCGAATATCAAACAAGCGGATGTACCTGATGGTTGTACGGTGATCCCGAATAAAAACGGGACAGCACCGTGTATGTGGTTTGAGCGTGAGGGAACCATCTTTGTTTCTATGCCGGGAGTACCTTTTGAAATGATGTATTTGATGGATGAAGAAATCCTGCCAAGACTTAAAGCAGCTTTTGAACTGCCTTTCATTTATCATAAAACAATCCTGACGGCAAATTTGGGAGAGTCTTTCCTGGCACAGCAGATTGAAGAAATTGAAGATAGTTTGCCTCCATCTATTAAACTTGCTTATTTGCCAAAACTTGGACAGGTGAGATTGAGGTTAAGTACTTCTGGTACTGATGAAGCTCAATTGAAGCAGGAAGTTGAAGTTTATGCGCAGCGGATTATTGCGAAGATCAAGCCTTATATAGTTGCTGAAGATGATATTGCTATTGAGAAAGCTATTCTTGATATAATGGACAAAAAGGGATTGACCCTTTCTACTGCGGAGAGTTGTACAGGCGGATATATTGCGCAGTTAATTACGCAGCATCCGGGTTGTTCATCGGTTTATGCAGGTGGCGCAGTAGTTTATTCTTATGAATTAAAGCAATCTGTGTTAGGGGTAAAGGCAGATACACTGGCAAAATATGGTGCGGTTAGTGAACAAACTGTAAAAGAAATGGCTGCTGGTGCAATTACTCATTTTAATACGGACTATAGTGTAGCAGTAAGTGGTATCGCCGGACCTGATGGCGGAACTGCAGACAAACCAGTTGGAACTGTCTGGATAGCAGTAGCAAACAAGAATGGGGTAGTGGCTAAGTTATTCACTTTTGGAAGCAAAAGAGCACAGAATATTGAGCGTTCAGCTATCGCTGCATTAACAATGATTTTGAATCTGCTGAAAGAAGATAACAATTAACTGCAAAAAAGCCTTACTTTTGCATCCGATAGGAAATACCAAATTTACTGTAAACTAAATGGCACAATACGAATTATTATTACCTAAAATGGGAGAAAGTGTTGCAGAAGCAACCGTCATCAAGTGGTTAAAACAACCTGGTGATATGATCAGTTTGGATGATACCCTGTTAGAAATCGCAACAGATAAAGTGGATTCAGAAGTTCCGTCACCAGTGGCTGGAAAATTAATCCAACAATTATATAAAGAAGATGATGTTGTTCAGGTTGGTGCTGTAATAGCAATAATCGAGACGGATGCTGCTGAAAGTAAAACTGCTGAAAAGGAAGAGAAGCCAGTGGTGGCTGAACAGACCCCTGCAGCTGAGCCAGCGGCTACGATTCCGGGAACAGAACAGTTGAATGATACACCGGTAAGTGCTGCGCAGCATAGCAGCGATACGGATCGTTTTTATTCTCCTTTAGTGAAGAGCATAGCTGCTCAGGAGCAGATCAGTGTGACTGAACTTGATGACATCGCTGGTAGTGGTGCTGATGGCCGTTTAACTAAGGATGATCTGTTAAACTATATTCAGAATGGACGTAAGAGTACAGGAGCTGTATTAGCTAACCGTGCACAAAACCAGCCTGCTGCCGTTAAAGAAACGCCGGTTAATAATACTGCTGCACCAGCACCTGTTGCAAAATCTAATAATGCGCAGCCGGTAGTGAGTATGAGTGGTGCTGATGAAATCATTGAAATGGATCGCATGGGTAAACTCATTGCGGACCACATGGTGATGAGTAAGCAGACTTCTGCACACGTAACTTCATTCGTAGAGGCTGATGTGACGAACATGGTACTGTGGAGAGACAGAGTGAAGAAAAACTTCGAGAAAAGAGAGAACGAAAAGATCACCTTTACACCAATCTTCATTGAAGCGGTAACGAAAGCAATTAAAGATTTCCCAATGATCAATGTTTCTGTTAACGGAACCAAGATCATCAAGAAAAAAGATATAAATATTGGTATGGCAGCTGCTTTACCTAGTGGCAACCTGATTGTTCCTGTGATTAAGAATGCAGATCAGCTGAACCTTGTTGGCCTGACTAAATCAGTAAATGATCTGGCAAACCGTGCAAGGGCTTCTAAACTGAAACCTGATGAAACACAGGGTGGTACTTTTACATTGACTAACGTAGGTTCATTCGGAAATGTAATGGGAACACCTATTATCAATCAACCTCAGGTAGCTATTCTTGCAGTTGGAGCGATTAAAAAGAAACCAGCAGTATTAGAGACTGAATATGGTGATGTAATTGCAATCCGCCATATTATGTTCCTTTCGTTGTCTTATGATCACAGAGTGGTTAATGGTGCGCTTGGTGGTACTTTTGTTCGCCGCGTAGCAGATTACCTGGAGAACTGGGATATTAACAGAGAGATCTAATTCCGGGAAGTGGAAATAATTAAAGGGGTATCCGGTTAACCGGATACCCCTTTGTCGTGAATTACATTTGGTGTTGCGGCGAAAGTGAATATATTTGACTAACCTAAAAAACCATAAAACCATGAGTGATCCGATTAATGCAGCTGTTGTAACTGAAACAGTATCCCATAATGTATATTTTGAAGGCAAAGTTCAGAGCCTTGGTCTGGAAACCGAAAAAGGTAAAGCTACGCTGGGCGTGATGAAGAAAGGAACCTATGTTTTTTCGGCTTCTTCGCCAGAAAAGATGATCGTGATAAAAGGTAGTATGAAAGTAAAGTTAACTGATACTTATCAGGTCTACAGTGCGCAAGAAGAATTCGATGTTGCTGCAGGTACTTCATTTGAGGTGATCTGTGATCAGGATGTAGCTTATTTATGTTATTACGGATAAGTTTGATTACTGTGAACATTTCATTAAGTTTTGCTGAACTCATAAAATTTTAACTTAAATCACTGATCTTTAGTTTATCTATTCATAAATAAACATTAAAAAAAGAACTATGAAAAACTTTAAAATTTTATTCGCGCTGCTAACCTTTGGTTTGCTGTTCTCCTCTTTTACGAAAGACAGCAATTCTTCTTTAGCTTTAGTAAAAACGCTGCAGGCAACAACAGTTAGTGTTGCTGGTGATACTAAAAAAGCTGCAGTAACAGTTCCACAAAAAGCTTATACAGTTGCTGATTATGTGGCGAAAAATGGAAAAGCACCTCAGGGATATGTAGGAGGGACAGTATTCCAGAACCGAGAGGGCTTGTTGCCACAAGGAGTAGCATACAAAGAATATGATGTAAACCCAAAAGTGAACGGACAAAACAGGGGAACAGAAAGAATTATCCTGGGTAACGACGGTAGCCGCTACTATACCAACGATCATTACGCCTCATTTACCTCGTTCTAACAGGTAAACCATCAACAAAAAAGCCTTTCAGAATTAACTGAAAGGCTTTTTTGTTGATTAACACCAGAGAGTTCCCAGGCGGATTTAGTGAACAAGAGCCTCTTCTCCGGCAATCACCTCGATTTGTTTATCTGTGTAGGTAAACCTTCCTGTATGTGCTATAAAAACATCTTTCTGCACCAGTAATTCCTTATTCGCGAGTAGTGATTTCAAGCTTACACTACCAATCACATACTTAAAGTCATTCCTTGAAAACCGTTCTACAATGTTTTCAATCTTCAGTTTTTCAACCGTATATTCATGTGTATATCTCAGGTAAACTTCGATATTCACATTGTCTGTATGGATCAGTCCGTTTTGCTGATGAAACTTTTTGTACTCATATCTGTACCCGTATCTCAACGCTGCGATGTCAGATAAAACTGCCGCGCCAGTTGGATGTCCGCCTGCACCTTTTCCAAAAAAGAATTGCTTGTCTGCAAAAGCAGCCTGTACAGTAACTCCATTGTACTCATTTTCTACGTTAAACAGGAAGTCATCAGATTTGACAAATTTAGGCAGGACATAAGTTACCACTTGTTTAGTACTGATTTTACGGGCGGTAGGCACCAGTTTAATTTTGTAATTCTTTTCTCTTGCATATTGAATATCCTGTTCTGATAAATTCTGGATACCAACATTCAGAATCTTATCCGGATCAATAAATAAGCCATAAGCATGAGCAGTTGCAATCGCCAGCTTAAACTTAGGATCATAGCCGCCAACATCCATAATCGGATCAGTTTCTGCAAAACCAAGATCCTGAGCCTGTTTCAAAGCGACATCATAAGGCATATTCTCATTGAATATTTTAGATAGAATATAGTTCGAAGAGCCATTGAAAATTCCGCTTATGCCATGCAGTAATTCATTGTCATAATATTCTTCCAGATTTCTGATAATTGGGATACTACCACATACTGCGCCTTCATAAAGTAAAGAAGCTCCGTATTTTGCCTGTAGTTCTACTAATTCCTCCAGGTGGTTCGCAATCATTTTTTTATTGGCAGAGACTACATGTTTTCCACTGGTCAATGCTTTTTTTGCAATGGCAAACGCTGCGTCTGCGTCATCTATTAGTTCTACAATCGTGTTAATCTCCGGATTGTTTAAAATCTCATCGTGATCAGTAGTGAATAGTCCGGCATCCAGACTACGTTTCTTATCCGGATTTTTGATGGCTATTTTAATAATTTCCAGGTTTAAATCCTGGCCACGGATGATGTCATGTAGTCCCTGTCCCACAACTCCAAAACCGAATATCCCAATTTTAAGTTTCTTACTCATTTATGCTGTTTTATGCAGTTTAACAATTTTTTTATTGACACTTTCTTTGAGGAAATTGCCGATGATATTAGTTAGTATGTCTGTTTCAATTAAGAAGCCGTCATGTCCATAGGCCGAATTGATGCTATGAAATTCTGCGCCCGGAATATGTTTGGCTAAAAACTCCTGCTCCACTAAAGGAAAGAGGAAGTCATTTTCAATTCCGATCACCAAAGTGTTGGACTTGATAGCTTTTAACGCATCAACAACGCTTTTTCTTCCTCTGCCAACATTGTGGCTATCCATCGCTTTGCTTAAGTACCAATAGCTATAGGCGTTATATCTTTTGCAAAGTTTCTCTCCCTGGTAATTCTGGTAAGAAGAAGCCCGGAAGCCATCTGTTTTGTCATTGACACTTTCCAGTTGTGTCGCATTATAGGCCTCATAAGTCCGGTAAGAAAGCAGGGCGATGCTTCTGGCTGCCTTTAAACCTTTCATTCCGCCGTTAGGCTGTTGTGCATAAAAAGTACGGTCGGTACTGATCGCCAGGCGCTGACTCTCATTGAAAGCGATTCCCCATGGAGAATGATAAGCATTGGTCGCCACAAGAATCAGGTTCTCTATTTTGTTACTCTCCATAATTGCCCATTCACTGGCCTGCTGGCCACCTAAAGAGCCACCGATCAATACGCGTATCTTTTGAATTCCCAAATGTCCGGCAAGCAGCTGATGCCCATGAACCAAATCCCTGATGGTAAACTCAGGAAATGATAAATAATAAGGGTTTCCCGTTACCGGGTTAATGCTCAGTGGGTTTGTACTTCCATAATGTGAACCAATAACAGTTGCACAAATGATAAAATGCTCTTCTGGATTAAATAGGTTCTTCTCTCCAAAAAGGCCTTTCCACCAATCCAGTACATCTGCATTGGCAGTTAACGCGTGACATGCCCAGATCACATTGTCTTTGCTGGCATTTAGCTTTCCAAAAGTCTGATAGCTAATTTGTATCCCGCGCAATTTCTTTCCGTTCTCCAGTTTAAATTGCTTCGGGCAAGTATATAGGTGTGTTGATGACATTTTTATATTCTATCTGGTTTTTAAGCTTAAAGCGATTTTCCCGATGACAACTTTTCAAAAGCTTGTTCGAAGTCGGCTTTGATGTCATCGATATGTTCAATTCCCACAGATACTCTTAGCAATTGAGGTGTAATCCCTGCTGCCGCTTGTTCTGCGTCGCTTAATTGCTGATGTGTAGTTGCTGAAGGTTGAATGATCAGTGTTTTTGCATCACCTACGTTGGCCAGGTGACTAACGAGCTGCAGTTCATTTACAAACTGTACGGCTTGTTCTTTACCGCCATGCAGTTCGAAAGATAATACCGCGCCAAATCCGTTCTTCAGATATTTCTTTGCGTTTTGATGATAAGGGCTGCTCTCTAATCCCGGATAAAAAACTTTATTGACAGCTTCATGGTTTTCCAGCCATGTTGCCAGGGCCAGCGTATTGTCTACATGTCTTTGAACACGTAATGATAAAGTTTCCAGTCCCTGGATTAAAAGGAAAGAGTTGAATGGTGAAATTGCAGGGCCAAAATCTCTTAAGCCTTCTACTCTTGCACGAATGATAAACTGGATATTTCCAAAGTCGCTTCCAATTCCGAATACATCATTAAAGACCAGTCCGTGATAGCCTTCAGAAGGGGAGGTGAATTGCTTGAATTTACCATTTCCCCAGTTATAGGTTCCGCCGTCTATAATTACACCACCAATGCTTGTTCCATGTCCGCCAATCCATTTGGTAGCGGACTGAACTACGATATGTGCACCATGTTCCAGAGGTTTGAATAAATAACCTGCTGCGCCGAATGTATTGTCTACGATTAAAGGAAGGTCATATTTCTGGGCAATCAGGGAAAGCTTTTCAAAATCAGGAATACTGAATGATGGATTGCCAATACTTTCCAGGTAAATTGCTTTGGTGTTGTGATCAATTTTAGCTTCAAAATCTTGTGTGTCGTCAGTTTCAGCAAATCTTACTTCTATACCTAAACGTTTAAAAGCAACTTTAAACTGATTATAGCTGCCTCCATAAAGGTGAGGAGAAGAAACAAAGTTATCGCCGGCTTCCAGGATATTGTTTAAGGCAATAAATTGAGCGGCCTGCCCTGAGGCAACTGCCAGCCCTGCAACACCACCTTCCAGGGCAGCTACACGTTTCTCAAAAACGTCTGTTGTAGGGTTCATTAAGCGGGTATAAATATTACCGAATTCTTTTAGTGCAAATAGATTTGCACCGTGTTCGGCACTTTTAAATCCATAAGAAGTAGTTTGATAAATAGGAACCGCTCTTGAACCTGTTGTTGGGTCAATTTCCTGACCTGCATGAAGTTGTAATGTTTCGAATCTATAATTTGCTGACATGATTTCGCTGATTTAGAATGATAAAATGGATTTTTATAGACAGATACGGGATTTGATAAGATTGCAAAATCCGTATAAGGGATTGCATACCTCTGAAAAGAGGCCTTCCGGTTGAACTAATACTAATTTTACGTGGAAGATTGTTTTTAGCCGATGCAACAACACATACATGCAATAGTTTGCAGATACTGGATTGTGTAAGAAGCAGAGTCGCCTGATTGCGATAGTTGGTGGTTAGTTTTCATTTTGTCTTAATTTATCTTTCCAGAAAGCACTATGCAAACTGGTCAGGAATTGGCACCTTCTCCATTTGGGAGGGTTGCCAGTGGGTCACGGAGCCTGTCTCTCGCCACTTCTTTATAAATCAAACCCAGATTACGGGTTGACTTGAATAGCTTTCACTATATAGTTACAAATGTAGCGTATTTGTGTATACTTCCAAAATAATATTCTGAAAAATAATTAATATGCTGTTTTTAAGTGATTTAAAATGAATTTTCTGAACTGTTTTACAGGCTTTATCAGATCAATGCCTGCTCCAGATCAGCAATCAGATCATCAGCATGTTCCAGGCCGACAGAGATCCGAATTAAATTCTGTGGCGTTTTTGTTTCCGGGCCTTCTACAGAAGCACGGTGCTCAATCAGGCTTTCTACGCCGCCAAGGCTTGTCGCCTGAGCAAATAATTTCACCTTATTAACTACTTTTTTTGCATTTTCAGCGTCGCCCTTAACTAATATAGATAACATGCCTCCAAAACTGCTCATTTGTTTTTTTGCAATTTCATGCTGAGGATGAGAAGGCAGACCTGGATAATATACGGCTTCAATTTTTGGATGTGCAGCAAGGTATTTTGCAAGCGCCATACCATTTTCTGCATGTCCGCGCATTCTATAAGGTAGTGTTTTGATACTTCTTAATAGTAAAAAACAATCAAAAGGAGAGGGTACTGCGCCTCCGATTTGTTGAATATTCCTGATTTTATCCCAGAATTCATTTTTAGCAGCTGTGATCAGGATGCCTCCTAATACATCACTATGGCCTCCGATATATTTAGTAGAAGAGTGCATCACGATGTCTGCGCCTAATAAAATTGGATTCTGGAAACACGGAGAGGCAAATGTACTGTCGCAGGCAAAAATGAGCTGGTGTTTTTTAGCTATTGCTGCAATAGCAGCTAAATCCGTGATTTTTAATAAGGGGTTGGAAGGAGTTTCTACCCATATCATGACAGTGTTGCTTTTAATATAACTTTCCAGGGTAGCTGTGGTTGTCAGGTCAATAAAATCTATGGTCAGAATACCGGCAAAAATAGATTGCAATTGTTTTTTAAATCCCCAGTACATATCATCGGGTGCGATAATATGGCTGCCGGGAGGTAAGGCCTGAAAAAGGGTCATTCCAGCTGTATTCCCAGAAGAAAAGGCACACGCATCTGCACCTTTTTCCAGATCGGTCATTACCTTTTCCAGTGCAGATCGGTTAGGATTGCTGACACGGCTGTACATATGTCCGCCGGGGTATCCGCCTTGCTCGTCTCTGAAAAATGTAGTGGAAAGGCTAATAGGAGGGGTTACATCCCCTGTGGTACTGCGAGTTAAATTTCCGGCGTGTATGGCAATGGTTTCAGTCTGCATAGAATTTAGGTTTTCGGGTTTTTTTGGCAGGATTTATGTAAGCTGTTTTCGAAAATACAAGATATGAAAAGATTATTAGTTATAGCCGCCATTTTATGTAGTTCATTAATGGTTTTACAAGGCTGTTCACCTAAAGGTGCAACTGCTGGCGCTAATTTAAAAAGAGGAAATGTATCTGGAACCTGGGTACTGAATGATGTCACTTTTGATGGTGTTCCTGCAATGAACGTAAAATCTCTTTTTAATGAAGCTTCGTACAAATGTTTCATTGGCAGTACTTGGAAATTAACAAACAGCGGAAACGGAACTTATTTACTTCCTGGAACTGCTGATTGCCCAACAAAAACACAAAGTATTTTCTGGTCAGTAAGTACCGCAGACCAAACTTTCCAGTTTAAGAAATTATATGAAGGTGATAAAGCGAAAAATGTAACAGAAGGTTATAGATTAATCCTTTCGGAAGCAACAGGAGATCGCCTGGTTCTGAAATCACCTGTAGATTATGGAAAAAATCCAGCCTATATCATCCTGAACTTTACAAAAGCAATGAAATAGATTTTCTATCAAACCTCACACCTTTTGAGCTGCCTTTTTTTTAAAAGAGGCAGCTTTTTTTATGCGGTTACTTCTAGCTTTTACATAAAGCTGACAGCTTAAAGGTATTGTTACGCCGTGTTATGTCGATTTTATCTTACTTTTGACCTATAAATCAATCAAAGATGGATACGACTGCAAAGCTTACTTTTATACTGGACAATGCCGATTTATCTCAGGAACTGAGAGGGATAGCATTAAAAGTCCAGCAAAAAGAAAGGATCACTTTCGATGAAGGTGTTTACTTATATGAACATGCTGAACTGGGTTTTTTAGGCGTTTTAGCAAATTATATCAGGGAACAAAAGCATGGGGACAAGACTTACTTCAACCGGAATTTTCATATCGAACCTACTAATGTTTGTATATATACCTGCAATTTCTGTTCTTATTCCCGTTTGATTAAGAATAAAGAAGACGGCTGGGAAATGAGTGTGGACGGGATGATGGATATTCTGAAGAAATATGACAATGAGCCAGTGACTGAAGTACATGTTACAGGCGGGGTAGTGCCAAAGCAGAATCTGGAATTCTATGCGGACTTCTTTAGAAGCGTCAAAGCACACCGTCCTTCACTGCATATTAAAGCATTGACACCAGTTGAGTGTTATTATATATTTAAAAAGGCGAAACTGAGTCATTATGATGGCTTAAAATATTTCAAAGAAGCCGGACTGGATTCAATGCCAGGTGGTGGGGCAGAAATCTTTCATCCTGAAGTCAGGGAAAAGATTGCAAATGATAAATGTACAGCTGAACAATGGCTTGATATTCATGAGCAGGCGCATAAACTGGGTTTAAAAACTAACGCGACTATGTTATATGGTCATATTGAAGAATTTAAGCACCGTGTTGACCATATGGAGCGTTTGCGTCAGTTACAGGATAAAACAGGCGGTTTCCAGGCCTTTATTCCCCTTAAGTTCAGAAATCAGAATAACCAGATGGAACATGTTCCTGAGGTTTCTGTAGTGGAAGATTTAAGAAACTATGCGATCGCACGTATTTACCTTGATAACTTTGATCATATCAAAGCTTATTGGGCAATGATCAGCCGTCAGACTGCCCAGTTATCTTTAAACTTTGGGGTGGACGATATTGATGGTACACTGGATGACACCACAAAGATTTATTCGATGGCAGGTGCTGAAGAGCAGACTCCTGGAATGAGTACACGTGAATTGGCTAACCTGATTAAACAGGTACACCGCCAGCCTATAGAAAGAGATACCTTTTATAATGTAGTGACAGATTATACAGATTTTGTTTTTGAGGAAGATGTTAAGCCTCAGTATTATAAGCTCCCGGTTATTAATTAATGGATAAGGAAATATATATCATCCGTCATGGTGAGACGGATTTGAATAAACAAGGAATTATACAGGGAAGAGGGATAGATAGCAATTTAAATGCTACCGGAAGGGCTCAGGGGGCTGCATTTTATGAGTTATATAAAGACATCCCTTTTGATAAGGTTTATACTTCGGCGCTTAAACGTACTCAGCAAACTGTCCAGCAGTTTATTGATGCGGGTCTTCCCTGGGAAAAACATACGGAACTGGATGAGCTGGCCTGGGGTGAATTCGAGGGACAGCATACCAGTGAACTGGTTATCGGAGCTTTCAAAGACATCACTGAAAAGTGGCAGGCAGGAGATTATGATGCGCATTTTACCGGAGGCGAAAGCCCGGCAGACGTAGCGATAAGATTAAAAGAGATTGTGGAAGTTATCAAATCCAGAACCGATGAAAAGTTAATCCTGGTTTGTATGCACGGGCGTTCTCTGCGCTTGTTAATGTGTTTGTTAACGAACAAACCGCTTTCCGAAATGTACGACTTTCCGCATCAGAACACAGGTCTTTACAGACTTGATTTAACGGGTGATACCTTCACGGTTTTAACCCAGAACAATACCGACCATTTAAACGCATAACATTGAATAAGATCAGAATTTCTGCTGTTGCCTATACCAATACCAAGCCTTTTATTTACGGAATCAATCATTCCGATGTATTAAACCAAATAGATTTAAGTTTAGATATTCCTTCAGATTGTGCCGCCAAATTAATTGATGGTACCGTTGATGTGGGTTTAATTCCTGTGGCAGCAATTCCGCAGGTACCGAATGCAAATATTATCTCTGATTATTGTATCGGGTCTGTAGGTGCTGTAAATTCTGTATTTATATTCAGTAATGTTCCGGTGAATGAAATCCGGACTTTGCGTTTGGATAGTCATTCCAGAACTTCAAATAACCTGGCGAAGGTATTACTGAAATTCCATTTTAAGCAGGAAGTAAGTTATACAACAGATGTTAATGCACAAACTGATGCGATCGTTTTAATTGGTGACCGTACCTTTGGTAAAAAAGACGATTACGCTTTTGCTTATGATATGGGAGAGGAGTGGATGAATTTCACCGGGCTTCCATTTGTATATGCTGCATGGGTAGCAAATAAAGCTATTCCTGAAGACTTTATAAATGAGTTTAATACGGCTTTAAAGCAAGGCCTTGCTGCCAGAAAAGAGTTACTGAAAACACTGCCTGAAAACCCTGTTTTTGATCTGGATGATTACCTGATGAATAAGCTGGATTTTGAACTGACAGACAAGAAAAGAGAAGCATTATCACTGTTTTTATCTTATATAGAACAGTTGTAGGTCATATTAATGGTGATTCTTCCTCCTTATTTTTCAAAAAAAAACCTAAAGCTAATCCTTAGATAGTATATTTACATTTTTGTAACGTAACATATATTTTGGCTAAAGATAAGACGAAAGAAACACCATTAATGCAACAGCACAGTGCGATCAAGGCAAAGTATCCTGGTGCATTATTATTGTTTAGGGTTGGGGATTTTTATGAGACATTTGGCGAGGATGCCATTAAAACTTCCCAGATACTGGGAATTGTTTTAACACGAAGGGCAAACGGAACTGCTGCTTATATAGAGCTTGCTGGTTTTCCTCATCATTCGCTGGATACTTACCTCTCTAAATTGGTCCGCGCAGGTCAGCGGGTGGCGATTTGTGATCAGCTGGAAGATCCTAAAACAACCAAGACTATTGTAAAACGCGGAGTTACTGAACTGGTGACCCCCGGAGTGGCTTATAATGATAATATTCTTAGCCAGAAATCCAATAACTATTTAGGCGCGGTATACTTTGATAAAGCAATGATTGGTGTCTCATTTCTGGATATTTCCACGGGTGAGTTCCATGTTGCGCAAGGTAACGCAGAGTATATAGATAAACTTTTACAAGGCTTTAAGCCGACTGAGGTTATTTTTCAAAAAAGTAAACGTCAGGAATTCTTTGAATTGTTCGGTGATAAGTTTTATACTTTCCCAATGGATGACTGGGCTTTTACCACTGATTATGCCAATGAAACTTTAAACAAACATTTTGAGGTTAGTTCATTAAAGGGGTTTGGTGTAGATAAAATTCAGACTGGTATTATTGCTGCGGGTATTGTATTGCATTACCTGAATGAAACTGAGCACCGGAATTTAAAGCACATTACCGCTATTTCCCGCCTGGAAGAAGATAATTATATGTGGCTGGACCGTTTTACAGTCCGTAATCTTGAACTGGTGAGTTCTGCCAACGAAAATGCAATGACGCTTTTTAATGTGCTGGACCAGACTTCTACGCCAATGGGAGCGAGAATGCTTCACAAATGGATTGTGATGCCGTTAAAGGAAATCAAACCAATTCAGGAGCGTCTGGGTACCGTAGAATTTATGGTGGCACATGAAGGTCTGATTGAAGAATTCTTAACCCATATTAAATTGATTGGTGACCTGGAAAGGCTGATCTCTAAAGTTGGTTTGCAGAAATGCGGCCCAAGAGAGCTGAGCCAGCTTAAAAAGGCTCTGTACCATATTGAAGAAATAAAGGATACGGCTTTAACTTCAGATAATCCATACCTGATTCAGCTTGCTGAGCAGCTGGACCCTTGTGTGAGTATCCGGGAAAAACTACAAAGAGAACTTCAGGAAGATCCTCCCGCTTTGTTAATCAAAGGAAATGTAATTGCTGATGGAATTGATGAAGAGCTGGACAGGCTCCGTCAGATTTCCTCGGGTGGAAAAGACTTCCTGGTAGAAATTCAGAAACGCGAAGCCGCGAAAACTGGTATTCCTTCCCTGAAAATATCATTTAATAACGTTTTTGGTTATTATCTGGAAGTAACACATACGCATAAAGATAAAGTACCTGCAGAATGGAGTCGCAAACAGACGCTCGTGAATGCAGAAAGATATATTACTCCGGAGCTTAAGGAATACGAAGAGCAGATTTTAGGTGCGGAAGATAAAGTACAACAGATCGAAGTAAGGCTTTATGAAGCATTGATGCAGCAGGTTGCTGCTTATATCAGGCCAATTCAGCTGAATGCTTTCCTGGTTGCACAACTTGACGTTTTGTTATGTTTTGCGCAGTTAGCAATCAAAAATCATTACGTTAAGCCGGAAATGAATGTTTCCAAAGTACTCGATATCAAAGGTGGAAGACACCCGGTGATTGAGAAACGCTTACCGGTAGGGGAAGAGTATATTACCAATGATGTTTACCTGGATAATGATACGCAGCAGATTATTATCATTACAGGGCCCAATATGTCGGGTAAGTCTGCGATTTTAAGACAAACTGGTATCATTGTATTAATGGCACAGATGGGCTGTTTTGTTCCTGCTAAAGCTGCTCATATTGGTCTGGTTGATAAAATCTTTACCAGGGTAGGTGCTTCTGATAATCTTTCTTCAGGAGAGAGTACATTCATGGTAGAAATGAATGAAACTGCCAGTATTTTGAATAATATTTCTGACAGAAGTCTAATCTTACTGGATGAAATTGGAAGAGGTACAAGTACTTATGATGGTATTTCTATTGCCTGGGCGATTGCAGAGTTTTTACACACGCATCCTTCGGCAAGGCCTAAAACATTATTTGCTACACATTATCATGAATTGAACGAGCTGGCCGGAACGATGAACCGGATCCGGAATTTCAATGTGTCTATAAAAGAAGTTGGTAACAAGATCATCTTTTTGCGTAAGCTGATTCCTGGCGGAAGTGAGCATAGTTTTGGTATCCATGTGGCTAAAATAGCGGGTATGCCTCCTAAACTGATTAACAGGGCCAATGAGATCCTTAAAAAGCTGGAAATTGACAGGACTGAAGGACAGAGTATCAAAGATAGTTTCAAAAAGGTCCAAAACCAGGCTTACCAGCTGCATATGTTTGCTGTTGATGATCCGGTTCTGGTACAAATAAGAGATATGCTGAACAATCTGGATGTGAATGTACTGACTCCTGTAGAGGCTTTACTGAAACTGGATGAGATTCAGCGATTAATTAAACAATAAAAATAAGGCTTATGACTTTACGCAGTATCCGCGCCTCTCACCTGATCATACTGTTGGCCGCAATGGCTTTTCTTTCTTCCTGTGGAAGCAGAAGATCAACAGTTTATAAAGAAAGCAGAGGTGCCAAAGCTGCTGAAGCCATGGCGAATGTGAAGAGTAAAGACTTGTACCGTTTCATCACGGATTGGACAGGCGTGAGATACAGACTTGGTGGGTTAGATAAAAGAGGAATAGATTGTTCGGGATTTGCCTTACTTTTGAATAAGGAGATTTATGGATTAAACTTACCCAGACGATCTAAAGACCAGGCCGGCGTGATTAAAGAGAAAAATGTTTCACAGCTCAAAGAGGGGGATCTGATCTTTTTCTCTTTCGGGGGCAATGGAATAGACCATGTTGGCGTTTATCTTAATCACGGGTTCTTTGTTCATGCTTCTACTACACGTGGTGTGATTGTAGATGACTTAAGCCTTCCTGCTTACCAGCGTGTGCTGGTCAAAGCGGGACCTGTAAAAGACTAAAAAGACACAATATATAATAGATGGAAGACAAGGGTTACGAAATATCATTTTGGAATAAGTATAAGAAATTCGCTACTACTGAGATATTAATGTATCTTATTATGATAATTGGTATAGGTTTGGGTATTATTTTTCTTATTTAAAAATTATCTTTCCCTGCCAGGAATTTAAACCGTATCATTGACTACACCATCTGACCATTGAAAAATTAAAAAACACTAATGAACCCGACATCACTAAAATAATTATCAGACCCCGAAGGACAATAATTATTTTAATGATCAAAGGCTCCATCTGACAAAAAAAAACATATTAAATAGATGAAATTAAATCTAATCCGTCCTCTTGCTTTTTTTGATTTGGAAACCACAGGAATTAACGTTGGTTCTGATCGTATCGTTGAAATTGCAATTTTAAAAGCTATGCCAGATGGATCTGAGCTGGTAAAAACATTACGTGTCCATCCGGATATGCCAATCCCTTTGCAATCTTCTCTGATTCATGGAATTTACGATAAGGATATTGCTGATGCACCTAAATTTAATGAAGTAGCAGCAGAAATTGCTGAATTTATTGGTGATGCGGATCTTGCAGGTTACAACTCTAACCGTTTTGATATTCCTGTATTACTGGAAGAATTCTTACGTGCAGGTGTAGACTTTGATATGACCGGAAGAAGGTTTGTAGATGTACAAAATGTGTTTCACCAGATGGAACAACGTACTTTGCGTGCGGCTTATAAATTCTATTGTGATCAGGATATTATCAATGCACACTCTGCAGAGGCAGATATTAAAGCTACTTATCATGTTTTGCTTGCACAGCTTGACCGTTATGAGAATGTAGATTTTGAAGATAAACAAGGTAACATCTCTCAGCCGGTCAAAAATGATGTAGACGCGCTTCATGCTTTTACAAACATGAACAAGCCTGTTGATTTTGCAGGCAGAATGGTCTTCAATGAGAATGGAGAAGAGGTGTTTAACTTCGGAAAGCATAAAAACAAAACTGTAGAGCAGGTATTTGATACTGAGCCAAGTTATTATGCCTGGATGAAACAGGGAGATTTTCCTTTATACACTAAAAAGAAACTGGAAGAGATCTGGACACGCTGGAACAAGAAAAAGGAATTGAGCAGAGCAGCAAAAATGCCGGCAACGCCAAGACCAGCAGAATCAGCCGTTCCTGCAAAACCTAAACCTGCGGCGGCACAACCAAGGCCACAACAGGCAGCAGGACAACCAGCGGCTCCACAACCTAAAAAGGAAAAACCAGCGGTAAATGTTACTCCTGACATGCTGGAACAATTAAAAATGAAATTCGGTAAATAAGCCAGCAAAAACCTGCATATGATGAATATGCAGGTTTTTTATAAAAGGGAAAAATAAATATATACTAATGAAACCATGATGATTTTTCAAACCACACAACGAGATGATATAAAATCATGATAGCTTCATAACCGTTAAAAATAAATATATACTAATGAAAAAAATAACAATGCTCAGTCTCTTCAGTATGATAGGTCTGAGCGTTTTTGCGCAACAGGGTTTGCCGGTTCCTGCAGATATTCAGCAAGCTTACAACAAAGGAACAAGGGCTGTGAATGGGAAACCAGGATTAAAATACTGGCAGAATACAGCAGATTACGATTTGAAAGTAGATTTCGATCCTGTGTCAGGATTGCTGAAAGGTACTGTTGATGTAATTTATAAGAATCAAAGTCCTGATACCTTAAAGGAGATCTGGTTTAAATTATATCCAAACTTATACAAAGATGGCAGCCCGCGTGCAAGTAAGGTTGCGGACAGAGATTTGGGTGAAGGTGTGAAAATTGGCTCCTTATCAATTAATGATAAAACAGTTTCGGCTGATGCACTTCAGATCGATGGAACAAATATGCGTACTGCTATTGCTGGATTGGCCCCTGGAAAAAGTATAAAAGTTAAAATTGCTTATCAATATACTTTAAACAGAGGATCTCATAACAGAACTGGTATGGTCGATGAAGGTTCTTATTTTGTAGCTTATTTCTTCCCCCGTATTACTGTTTATGATGATGTAGATGGTTGGAACAAGTATCCTTATCTCGGAGACGCTGAGTTTTACAATGACTTCTGTACGTTTAAAGCCGCAGTAACAGTGCCTAAAAACTACGTCATCTGGGCAACAGGAGATCTGATGAATGCTAAAAGTGTTTTCCAGAAGAAAATTGCTGATAAGCTGGCTTTAGCGGAGCAGGTAGACAGTGTGGTTAATGTAATCAATGAGAATGACCTTGCGACACAGACTATTACTAAAAACCAGGATTTTAATACCTGGAAATTTGAAGCTAAAAATGTAACCGACTTCGTTTTTGCGACCAGTAACCATTATTTGTGGAAGTCAACCAGTTTAGTCGTTGATCCGAAAACCAATAGAAGAACGCGGGTAGATGCGGCATTTAATCCTATTCATAAAGATTATTATGAAGTGATAGATTTTGCACGTAAATCTGTACATGCCATGAGTTATGACTTCCCGAAATGGCCATATCCATATGCACATGAGACTATTTTTGATGGACTTGACCAGATGGAATATCCAATGATGGTAAATGATAATCCTGTTGAAAAACGCGAAAACTCAATTACACTGACTATCCATGAGATTTTTCATACGATGTTCCCTTTTTACATGGGAACAAATGAAACAAAATATGGCTGGATGGACGAAGGTTGGGCAACTATAGGGGAGTGGTTAATTTCGCCGATGATTGACTCTACTATGGTTGATGAGTATGGAATACAGCCAACAGCATTTAATTCTGGTAAAAAAGATGACACGCCAATCATGACCCTTACTCCGGATCTGGTTGGTTCGGGTTCTTTTACCAATTCTTATCCTAAACCTGCTTTAGGTTACCTGTTTGTAAAGGATTATCTGGGTGATGAGTTGTTTACCAAAGCATTGCACAATTATATTGAACAATGGAACGGTAAACATCCAATGCCATTTGATTTCTTTTACAGTATGAACGAAGGATCTGGTAAAAATATGGACTGGTTCTGGAACAGATGGTTCTTTGGAGAAGGAGATATTGATTTGGGTATTACCGGAGCTGACAAAACAGCTGATGGTTATGTTTTCAAGATAGAAAACAAAAGTCTTAAACCACTACCTGTTGATTTGACTTTAACTTATGATGACGGTTCTACGGAAAAAGCACATTGGAATATCGGTGTCTGGGAGAAACCTGAACTGAATATTTCACTTCCTTTCAAAACCAGTAAAAAAATAAAGAAAGCCGTGCTTGGAAGTACTTATGTACCGGATAAGAACGATTACAATAACATACTGTTTGTTAAATAAGCTCTTTTGAGCTCAACAATCCTTAGCTTTCATCAGGAATCTGCCTGATGAAATCAATATTGCGGGTTAAGCCTTTAAACTTAGTCCGCTTTACTGCCGAATTCTTAAAGATCTGTTTAAACACATCTTCGGTAATATCCAGCCAATCTTCTCTTTTCATGTTCAGCAAATTCTCATTAGGTTTGAACTTTGGTTCCGTATGAGGAACTGAAAATCTGTTCCAGGGGCAAACATCCTGACAAATGTCACAGCCAAACATCCAGTTTTCCATTTTATCATCAAAGCTTTTAGGGATTTCTTCTCTGAGTTCAATAGTGAGGTAAGAGATACATTTGGTTGCGTCGATGATAAAAGGGGATAAGATCGCGTCTGTCGGGCAAGCATCTATACATTTGGTACAGGTACCACAGTGATCAGTTGCAAAGGGTTCATCATAAACCAGGTCGAGATCAATAATCAGTTCTGCTAAAAAGAAGAATGAACCACTTTTCTTACTGATAATATTGCTGTTTTTACCAATCCAGCCAATACCCGCACGTTTTGCCCAGGCTCTGTCCAGTACCGGTGCAGAATCCACAAAAGCTCTTCCGCTTACCTCGCCTATGTTTTCTTCAATAAAGCTGAGCAATAAGAATAACTTGTCTTTAATCACCGTATGATAGTCCGCGCCATAGGCATACTTAGAGATCTTCGGCGCATCCGGGTCTGTTTGCCTTTCTTCAGGAAAGTAATTCAGCGTCAGAGAGATTACAGATTTTGCATCATCCACCAGCAGTGTCGGATTCAACCTCTTGTCGAAGTGATTTTCCATATAGCTCATCTGTCCGTGACGATTATCTGTAAGCCATTTTTCCAATCTCGGTGCTTCTTCTTCCAGAAAGCCTGCTTTAGCAATACCGCACTGCATAAAGCCTAGTCTAAGGGCTTCATCCTTGATAAGCTGGCTGTATTTTGCTGGGTTGTTATACATTTCTCTCTGCAAAGGTACACTTCTATAATCTATAAAAAAACCAATCTGCTACGCTATTAAGCATCCGGAAGCTGTTTTTGAGTCATATGACCCTATGAAATGAGCTTTTTTAGCCATAAGTTGGTGCAATAAAAAATATAAAGGAGAAAGCTGAAAATCCTTAAAAGAGTAGGTATTAATTAAAGTTTTTGGTGCTTTTTGATGAATAAAAGTATTATTGATTATGGCTAATTCCTGGTATGCTTATTTAGGGGGGGATGTGACTTTAATATCGAGTTACAGAAAAACAAGTGTAAAACCAAGTTTTAAAAATGGTACTGTGCTGTGTGCTGTTTATTTACCTGTAGGTGGAGATCACCCTGCTTTTATTCCTGGTACTGTACTTGATTATATTGCAGATGCACTGGCTACCGGCCGGGCACAACCTGAGGAGGGTAAAATTCACGTCCGTTTAAGATAAGTTTTACGTTGGAGGGATGCTTTGGAATACAGCATGTCCCTTTGGAGGAAACTTTTGAGTCTTTTCTTTGTTGTACATAGACTAAACTAATTATCTGAAATTAACTTAACACTGTCAATTATGGAAAACACAGAATCTGATTTTAAAGAGAACCCAGAAAACAATCCCAGAGAAATAGAGACTGATTATCCAAAACATCAGGATGACCCTGGACCATCGCCACAGGCCGTAAACGAAGATAATGACAAAGGAGCAGGACCAGTAATTAAATGGGGAGTGCCCATTATTATACTGATCCTGCTCATTTATTGGTTGTTTTTACGGAAATAACAGGCCTGTATCCGAAGCTTGTTTACTATTTAAGTAGTTTAACTTCGTAAAGATCAGTACGGCGGTCTTTTAATATTTTAACAGTACCAAAATGGTGCAATTCATCAAGTAAATGCAGGTCTACGTCTACAACAAGCATCATTTCGGTGTTTGGCGTAGTTTCTGCCTTTACCGCATTGGTAGGAAAGGCAAAATCTGATGGTGTAAATACTGCAGACTGCGCAAACTGTATATCCATATTATTCACTTTCGGAAGATTACCTACGCAACCCGCGATAGCTACATAACATTCATTTTCTATGGCCCTGGCCTGCGCACATCTTCTCACCCTGGTATAACCATTTTGTGTATCAGTCAGGAAAGGAACAAACAGGATTTGCATGCCCTGGTCAGCATAAATTCTGCTTAACTCCGGGAATTCGACATCATAACAGATCAGGATACCGATTTTACCACAATCTGTATCGAATACCTGTATTTTATCGCCCCCAACCATACCATAATATTTTAGTTCGTTTGGCGTGATGTGAATCTTTCTATATTCCTCGGTTTTACCGCTTCTGTGGCACAGATAAGTGGCATTGTACAATTTATTGTTCTCTAAAATCGGCATACTGCCCGAAATAACATTCACATTGTAAGAAACCGCATAACTCTGGATTTTCTCTACGATTTCCGGAGTAAGCTCTGCCAGCTTGCGCATAGCTTCCATTTCCGGTAAATGATTATAAGGTTGTAGTAATGGTGTGTTAAAAAGTTCAGGGAACATGATAAAATCAGACTTGTAACCACTAACAGCGTCTACAAAAAACTCCACCTGTTCGTAAAAGGCATCCATATCCGGGAAAAGCCTCATTTGCCACTGTACTAACCCGATTCTGATTGTTTTAGCGGAACGTGCTGAAGCATCCACACCTTGATAATAGATATTATTCCATTCAATCAATGTGGCGAATTCTTTGGACTCATGGTCACCCGGAAGATAATTCTTTAATACTTTTCTGACGTGAAAATCATTGGAGATCTGGAAAGTAAGCGTAGGATCATAGATTTCTTTGGCCTTAACCTTATCTATATACTGTCTCGGACTTAAAGTATCGGCATGCTCATGGTAACCTGGTATACGGCCACCAGCAATGATACTTTTTAAATTAAGACTTTCACAAAGCTCTTTTCTTGCCTCATACAGCCTGCGGCCTAATCTCAGGCCTCTGTATTCAGGAGAAACAAAGATTTCGATACCATATAATGTATCTCCATTAGGATCATGTGTAGAAAAAGTATAACCACCAGTAATCATCTCATATGTATGTTTATCACCATACTCATCGTAATTTACAATCAATGCCAGTGAACAGGCAACCACTTTATCATCTACAGCGATACAAAGCTGACCTTCAGGAAATAGTTTAAGTAATTTGGCGATGGTTTGTTTACTCCAGATTTGGCCACCAAGGGTATCATATGCCTGTAACATTGACTCCTTAAGGTCGTCATAGTCCTCCAGGGTCAGTTTTCTTGTTTCAATATTCATGTGCGTTATTTTATTATAGCCAGTTATTGCTTATAAATAGTCATCAAAACTTTTGTAAACAATAACTGGCATGAAAGGTATTTAATATGTCTGTTGCTACACATAAATGATGCCTCAAAAATATATTTCTTAAAATAACTTGCCAGACTGTGCCTGATATTGTCTTTTAAGGTGTTTGTAAGCCGCTTCTGTAACTTCTCTTCCGCGGGAAGTACGCATCATATAACCTTCCTGAATCAGGAAAGGTTCATATACTTCTTCTATTGTTCCTTCATCTTCACCAACAGCAGTTGCAATGGTTTTTAAACCAACCGGGCCACCTTTAAATTTATCGATGATGGTGAGCAGAATCTTGTTGTCCATTTCATCCAGGCCATGTTCATCCACATTTAAAGCTGTTAGTGCATATTTGGCTATAGTTGTATCAATTGTGCCGTTTCCTTTGATCTGTGCAAAGTCCCTTGTTCTTCTTAACAAAGCATTTGCAATCCTTGGTGTACCACGGCTGCGTCGTGCAATTTCATAAGCACCTTCTTCTGTAATTGGTGTTTTAAGGATTTCTGAAGAACGCAGTACAATGGTGGTCAGTAATTTAGCGTCATAATAAGCCAGTCTGGAATTAATACCGAACCTGGCCCTTAATGGAGCTGTTAACAAACCCGAACGGGTAGTTGCGCCAACCAGTGTAAATGGATTCAGTGTAATCTGAACAGAACGGGCATTAGGCCCGCTTTCCAGCATAATATCAATTTTAAAGTCTTCCATAGCAGAATACAGATATTCTTCTACCAGTGGGCTTAAACGGTGTATTTCGTCAATAAAAAGGATGTCTCCGGTTTCCAGGTTTGTTAAAAGTCCTGCCAGGTCACCGGGCTTGTCCAGCACCGGGCCAGAAGTCACCTTAATACCAACGCCCATTTCATTGGCGATGATATAAGAAAGCGTGGTTTTTCCCAATCCCGGAGGGCCGTGAAGTAATACATGGTCTAAAGGTTCGCCCCGCAGTTTGGCTGCTTTAACGAAGATCTTCAGGTTCTCCATGATTTTTTCCTGACCGGTAAAATCTTCAAAAGCCTGGGGACGCAAGACTTTCTCTATGTCCCTTTCAATGGGAGACAAGCTTTCTGAAGAGGGATCAAGGTTTTCGTTCATGTGGTAAAGTTAAGATAAAAACTTAGCTGCCGGTTTCGCCTCTTTGACGCCTGCGCTGTAATCATAAAATCCTTCTCCGGATTTTACTCCTTTTTTGCCTGCCATTACCATATTCACTAAAAGCGGACATGGCGCATATTTAGCATTGCCAAATCCTTTATGCAGTACATTCATAATTGCCAGGCAAACATCAAGTCCGATGAAGTCTGCAAGTTGTAGCGGGCCCATTGGATGTGCCATACCTAATTTCATGACGGTATCGATCTCTGAAACACCTGCAACACCTTCAAACAAAGTGTAAATTGCTTCATTGATCATCGGCATTAAAATACGGTTTGCTACAAATCCAGGATAGTCATTTACCTCAACAGGGACTTTACCTAATTTCTCTGATAAATTCATTACCAGGGAAGTAGTTTCATCAGAAGTTGCATAACCTCGAATTACTTCTACCAATTTCATCACAGGTACAGGATTCATAAAGTGCATTCCAATAACCTTTTCACCCCTGGTTGTTACTGAGGCAATGTGGGTAATTGAAATAGAAGAGGTATTGCTGGCTAATATAGCCGCTGGTTTGGCATAAGCATCCAGATCTCTGAAGATCTTTAGCTTAAGATCCAGGTTTTCAGTAGCGGCCTCAACAATAAGATCAGCCTCGGCAACACCCGTTTTTAAATCTGTAAAAGTGTTTATATTGGCTAATGTTTTCGCTTTATCTTCTTCAGTTATTGTTCCTTTAGTAACTTGTCTGTCAAGGTTTTTGCTAACTGTATCTAATCCTTTGTTTAATGCTTCCTGGTTAATGTCAACCAGGTTTACCTGGTAGCCAAATTGTGCAAAAGTATGCGCGATACCATTTCCCATAGTACCAGATCCGATCACTGCTATTTTAGTCATTTTTTATAGTTAAGGTGCTAGTCTGTTAATTGTCCATACGCCATTGACGCTGGTATAAGTAATCCTGTCATGCAAACGGCTTGGACGGCCTTGCCAGAACTCCAGGTGCGCAGGTTTTAATACATAACCTCCCCAGTGTTCGGGACGCGGAACTTCTGTTTCCTGATATGCAGCTGTCAATTCTTTGACGCGTTCTTCCAGAATTTCCCTGTCTGTAATCACTGTGCTCTGTGGTGAAGCACTTGCTCCGATCTGGCTGCCCTTTGGACGGGAGTGAAAATAAGCTGTAGAAACCTCTGCTGCTACCCTGGTTACAGTTCCTTCAATTCTGACTTGTCTTTCCAGTTCCGGCCAGAAAAACTGCAAGGCAGCCTGTGGATTTTCCTGAAGATCTTTACCTTTTTTACTGTTATAATTCGTAAAAAAGACAAAACCATCCTCATCAAATCCCTTTAAAAGGAGAATTCTGGAAGAAGGTTTGCCTGATAAGTCGGCTGTAGCCAAAGTCATTACATTAGGCTCATACAATTTAGCGTCTAACGCGTCTTTGAACCATTTTGCGAATTGCGCAATCGGATTTTTCTCTATATCGGCCTCTGAAAGTTCAGCAGCGCGATAATCTTGTCTTAGGTTTTGAATATTTTCTTTGGTCAACTCCATTTGACAAAAATAGTCTTTAGTTTTTTTAAAATTATAAGTAATTTTCCGAAATGATAAGTCGATTAACACCCTCAGCCGGTAAACTGCTTGTTTCCGAACCGTTTTTAAATGATCCTAATTTCACCCGGTCAGTGGTCTTTCTCACTGAACACAGTGAACTGGGAACACTTGGTTTTGTAATTAACCAGCCAAGTCTGTTGCTGTTAGGTGATTTAATTGAGGACATCGGCGGCCCTGCCTTTCCGGTGTGCTATGGTGGCCCGGTAGCTACAGATACGATTCATTTTATCCACCGTTGTCCTGAAAAGATCTCAGGTGGCGAAGAAATAGCCAAAGGGATCTTCTGGGGAGGGAATTTTGAAAGCTTCAGAGCGCTGATGCGTAAAGGAGAACTCACTAAAGATGATGTGAAAGTTTTTGTCGGCTATTCAGGCTGGGAGGGGCCTCAGCTCAAAGCAGAAATGGAAGAAAATACCTGGATTGTTTCTGATCAGTACGACGCTGATATGATATTCTCTGCCGACGAAGAACAGCTTTGGAAAGAGGTGATCATTCATTTAGGGCCTAAATATGCACATATCAGCAATTTCCCTAAAAACCCTAACCTGAACTAAATACAAAAATAAAGACATAAAAAAATGCCCTGCTAATTACAGCAGGGCATTTTTTGTATAACTTAAGCCTCTAACTCTGCAGCAGATTCTTCAACTTTTTTTCTCAGTTCATCCTTGTATCCCTGCATTTTCACAGCCAGTGAATTATCTGCAGTAGATAAGATCTGTACCGCAAGCAAACCTGCATTTTTTGCCGCATTCAATGCTACTGTGGCTACAGGAATCCCATTTGGCATTTGTAAAATAGATAAAATCGAATCCCAGCCATCAATACTATTAGAGCTCTTTACAGGAACCCCAATCACAGGCAATACCGTGATAGAAGCTACCATGCCCGGTAAATGCGCAGCACCACCAGCACCAGCAATAATAACTTTAATCCCTCTTGAAGCAGCTTCCTTAGCATAGCTGAACATTCTGTCTGGTGTACGGTGTGCCGAAACAACCGTCATTTCAAACTCTACTCCAAATTCCTTTAAAATATCAGCAGCATCGTTCATGATGTTTAAATCAGACTTGCTGCCCATAATTATGCCTACTTGTGCGCTCATTAAGATATTACTTTTAGTGTTTCTTTGATTAAATTTGCCTTTTCAATAGCAGCTTCCCGGTTTTGATCCACAATAGTGATGTGGCCCATTTTGCGGAAAGGCTTTGTATATTTTTTACCGTAAAGGTGTACATAAACACCATCGATAGCCATTATCTTTTCCAGACCCTGGTATTTTGCAACACCATCGTGCCCTTTTTCACCCAATACATTTAACATAACCGCATTGTTGATCGCACGTGTATCGCCTAAAGGCAAATTAAATACCGAACGTAAATGCTGGTCAAACTGCGAGACGTAATTACCCTCTATCGTATGGTGACCACTATTATGGGGTCTTGGTGCTAATTCGTTAACTAAGATCTGCCCATCCCTGGTAATAAACATTTCTACAGCCAGTAAACCTGTGATATTTAAAGCAGCAGCAATATTTTTAGCGATTGTTTCTGCTCTTTCCTGCACATGCTCAGGATAAGTAGAAGGCGAGATCAAAAACTCTACAAGGTTTGCTTCCGCATTGAATTCCATTTCTACCATTGGGAAGGTCTTCACCTCACCATTAGAATTTCTGGATACAATCACTGCGATTTCTTTTTCAAAATCAACAAGCTCCTCAATTAAGCAAGGGCTGTCAAACGCATTGTCCAGATCTGCTATGTTATTAATCCGCATTACACCTTTTCCATCATAACCATCTTTACGCTGTTTAAGCATATATGGGAATGGAAAACTTGAATTCAGCAAATCCTCTTTAGTATTCGCCAGCTGAAAAGGAGCTGTAGGAATATCATTTTCTTTGAAAAACTGCTTCTGAATACCTTTATCCTGAATTAAGCGGATAACCCTGGCTTGTGGAAATACCATTTTGCCTTCTTTTTCCAGCTGCTCTAAAGCCTCGATATTTACTTTTTCAATTTCAATAGTAATTACATCTGCTTTTTTGCCGAATTTGTATACTGTATCAAAATCAGTAATCGATCCACACTCAAAGTAATTTGCCAGATGCTTGCAGGGAGCTTCATGATCAGGGTCTAAAACCAGCGTAGTCAGATTGTAATTAATAGCCTCCTGAATTAACATTCGGCCTAATTGTCCACCACCCAGAATCCCTAATTTTAACTCACTTATTTGTTTTGCCATGTCTATATGAAAATATATGCTTTTACGTCTGTTTAAAATTTATTGGTCAAATTCTATTCAGGTAGAAAAGCCACCAGAATTGTATTTAACTTTGTTTCACTAAAAAATAAGCTGTGAACAATTTCAGGATATAAATTTACACAGACTTTATTTTGCACAAAAATAACAATATAAACGGATTTGATGGAGGCTGATGCTATAATAATTGGGGCGGGCGCATGCGGATTGATGTGTGCTGTCCAAGCCGGATACCTGGGTAAGAAGGTAATTATACTGGAAAAAGGAAGTAAGGCAGGAGCCAAAATATTGATCTCCGGAGGTGGTAGATGCAACTATACCAATATGTTCGCTACCGATGAACAATTCATTTCGGGGAATAAACACTTCAGTAAATCGGCCTTCACACAATGGACGGTTGCGGATACGATTAGTTTTTTTGAAACCTATGGAGTTAATGGTAAGGAAAAAACATTAGGACAATTATTTCCCGACGATAAGAACGCAAAAGATATTGTAGACGTATTTACAATGCTATGTTCAGACTTCGGACAAGAGATAAAATGCAATACAGAGGTAACTGATATTATACAAAATGACGGTTCTTATACGGTCACTTATCAGCAAGCTGGCAAAACATATACTTTAAATACGCCGAAACTGGTCATTGCTACAGGCGGATTACCAATTCCAAAGATGGGGGCAACAGATTTTGCATTGCGTTTTGCCCGTAAAAATGGATTAAAAATTGTTGATACTGCGCCAGCCTTAGTTCCGCTAACCATTACCGGAAAAGAAGAAGACTGGTATGCACAGCTTTCAGGAAATTCAGTTTTCTGTGAAGTCAGCAATGATAAAATCTCTTTTGAGGAGAATATTTTGTTTACCCACTGGGGATTGAGCGGTCCGGCAGTGCTGCAGATCTCCTCTTACTGGCAACCAGGTGAAAGTATCAATATCAATCTGTTACCTCACGAGGATATTACCGCACTGCTTGAAGAAGAAAGGAAATACAATGGAAAGACATTATTGTCTACCTTACTGAACAGGTATTATGCGAAGAAATTTACCGATGCCCTGCATAAATATCTGCCAGTTGATAAACAAGTGGCCGCTTTGACGAAAACTGAACTAGAGTTAATCCACCAAACGATCCACCTGTTTAAAGTGAAGCCAGCGGGCGATAAAGGCTATGACAAAGCAGAAGTAATGCGCGGTGGAATTGATACCGGCGAGTTGTCTTCTAAAACGCTGGAATGTAAAAAAATGCCGGGACTATATTTTGGCGGGGAATGTGTAGATGTTACAGGCTGGCTTGGCGGATATAATTTTCAATGGGCATGGGCTTGTGGCTTTGTGATTGCACAAGGGATATAGTGCATTTTTTATGAACGAAACAGAAGTATTAAAACAATATTGGGGATTTAATTCATTCAGGCCCTTACAGCAGGATATTATCCAGGCTGTATTGGAAGGGAAGGATGTAATGGCGCTGTTACCTACAGGAGGCGGGAAGTCTTTATGTTTCCAGGTCCCTGCACTGGTCAAAGAGGGGATTTGTATTGTCGTTTCCCCGCTCATCGCGCTGATGAAAGATCAGGTAGAAAACCTGAAGGCAAAAGGGATTAACGCAGTAGCCATTTATGCAGGAATGGGCAAAAGAGAAATAGACATTTTGCTGGATAACTGTATCTATGGCCCTATTAAGTTCCTTTACTTGTCACCAGAGCGTTTGTTATCCGATCTGGTAAGAACCAGGATCTCTTATATGAATGTTAACCTGATTGCGATAGATGAAGCCCATTGTATATCGCAGTGGGGCTATGATTTCAGGCCATCTTATATGCAGATCACCGCCTTAAGAGAAATTCATCCGGAAGTCCCTTTTATCGCATTAACAGCAACTGCAACAGCTTTTGTAAGGGGAGATATTGTAGAAAAACTGGCGCTCAGGGAACCACAGGTTTTTGTACAGAGCTTTGCGCGTAAAAACCTGAGTTATGTAGTCTTTGGGCTGGAAGATAAACACAAAAAGCTGATTGACATTGTGACGAATGTGAAGGGCAGCGGCCTGGTTTATGTACGGAACAGGCGCGAAACCTCAGAGATCGCACTATTTTTAAAGAGAAACCATATTGCTGCTGATTTTTATCATGCAGGAATAGAAAAAGACGAGCGTTCCAAAAAGCAAGAAGCCTGGAAACAAAATAAGATCAGGGTCATGGTGGCAACCAATGCCTTTGGAATGGGAATAGACAAGCCTGATGTTCGTTTTGTAGTCCATCTTGATCTCCCTGAAAGCCTGGAAGCTTATTACCAGGAAGCAGGGCGTGGCGGCAGAGACGGTCAAAGAGCTTTTGCAGTCTTATTGGCTAACACTTCAGATCAGCTGGCCTTAAAAGCAAAATACACTGATAATTTCCCGTCCGTAGAAGAAATCAAGAAAACCTATCATTACCTGGGAACCTATTTTCAACTCGCTTATGGAGCAGGAGCGGGGATCAACTTCAGTTTCGACCTGGCAGATTTCTGCAAGCGCTTTAAACTGGGCGTAATTAAGACTATGGGGGCTTTAAAGTTTTTGGAACATGACGGATATATCACGCTGTCGGAAAATATATTTTTGCCTTCCCGTGTGTTATTTACCGCAGGTAACGAAGATGTGTACCGTTTTCAAATTGAGAATTCCGGCTATGATCCCTTGATTAAAACGATATTGAGATCTTATGGCGGAATGTTTGACCATTATGCTAATATTAGTGAAAGTGATATTGCAACGAAACTGAAAGTTTCTTTTAACAGTGTGGTGCGGCAGCTCAATAATCTGCAGGATCAGGGCTTAATCTCCTATCTTCCGCAAACAGATCAGCCTCAAATGCAGTTTATTTTAGCAAGAGTAGACTTATTGCATCTGGATACTGATGTGAAGTATATAGAATTGAGAAAAAAGATACAAGCTGAACAAATTAGTGCAGTATTGGCTTATGCAGATACATTTATTTGCAGAAGTATCCAGTTATTATCTTATTTTGATGAACCAAATGCCGACCAGTGCGGCGTATGTGATGTTTGTTTAGCGCAGAAAAGGAACGAAGACCTTGCAGAACTGGAAGATAAGATCGATTTTGAAATTGCAACGCTGGTTCAGACTGAAGCTCAGACCCTCGATACACTGATTAATCAGACTAAGACGGGTACCGATCAGGACAAGCTAAACCGCATTCGCGAGCTATTGGATGCAGGTAAAATTAAAACAGACGGCAAAAACTATTACCTTTGACAAACCTTGAAAAATTATGATGAAGAAATTATTCCTATTTAGCTTAGCGCTACCGTTGCTTTTTACAGCTTGTAAAACTAAATGCGTAGAAGATTCAGGTCTGCATTCCAGTAAAGAATTTACAGTGAAACCTTACAATGAAATTGTAGTCAGCGGACCTGTTAAATTACTGATGCGTCAGGACAGTAGTTTTAAAGTTAATATACAGGCAGATTCTAATGTCATCGGGCTGATTAAAGCTGAGGTTAACAAAAATGGATTGGTTATTGAACTTGATCCGAAGAAATACTGCGGAAAGGATTCTATTATTGTAAGCGCCGGAATAGGAGAGCTTAAAACACTTGAAGTAAAAGGTGCCAGTCATGTTTATACTTCTTCCCGGATCAATGTAGATGATCTGGATGTTAAATCATCGGGTGCCACAACAATCAACCTGGAATTGAATGCAGGTAAGCTGACTACGACTTCAGATGGTGAAGCACATATCAACCTGATCGGTCAGGCAGGCGTACACCAGGTAAAGAGTAAAGGTGTCATACAAATGAACGCATTTGATTTTATTACAGGTATTTACAACCTTGATGTTGAAGGAGTAGGTAAGCTGAATATCAATGTGCTGAATGAGCTTAAAGCGAAAACCTCGGGCGCTACGACGATCTATTATAAAGGAAATCCTAAAAAAGTAGATGAAAATAAATCTGGCGTTGCCAAGCTGGAAAAAGTAAATTAGTACACCGTACGATCCTAATATTTGTTAATGAAAGTAGAATTATTTATCCCCTGTTTTGTCGATCAGTTATATCCTGAAACAGCTTTTAGTACTGTTAAACTTTTAGAAAAAGCAGGTTGTGAGGTGAGTTACAATCCCGGACAAACCTGCTGCGGACAACCAGCTTATAATGCTGGTTATTGGGAAGAGGCAAAAGAAACCGGTACAAAGTTTTTGAACGACTTTTCAGGTGCTAATTATATTGTAGCGCCTTCTGCTTCTTGTGTAGGGATGGTGAAAAATGGATTTAATGATCTTTTTACCAATTCTAATGTCCATAATAAATGCAGGACACTGCAGGGAAATATTTTTGAACTTTCAGATTTCCTGATTAATGTGCTTAAAAAAGACTATTTCGGTGCAGAGCTGGAAGGTAAAGCTGTTTATCATGATTCATGCAGCGGTTTGAGAGAATGTAAAATCAAAGAAGAGCCTCGTTTACTGCTTGAAAAAGTTCACGGACTGGAAATGATGGAAATGAAAGATACCGACATGTGCTGTGGCTTTGGTGGCACTTTTGCGGTTAAATTTGATGCTATTTCTTCTGCTATGGCAGAACAGAAAGTGAATAACGCCCTTGATCAGGATGCAGATTATATTATTTCTACTGATTTATCATGCCTGATGCACTTGCAGGGTTATATCGATAAAAACAAACTAGCTATCAAAACGATGCATCTTGCAGACGTTCTGGCGAATGGATGGCTTG
This sequence comes from Pedobacter cryoconitis, assembly GCF_003259615.1. Classification (GTDB taxonomy): domain Bacteria; phylum Bacteroidota; class Bacteroidia; order Sphingobacteriales; family Sphingobacteriaceae; genus Pedobacter; species Pedobacter cryoconitis. The sequence continues at coordinate 82,257 of NZ_QLLR01000005.1, forward strand.
AATACTAGTTTATTTTAAGCTGCAAACCGCCAGATTTGCAGCTTAAAATAAACTTTACAGCAATTTAGTACATCGTTTCAGCTTTAACTTTTTTTAACATTTAAAATTTATAATTAGCACTGTTTTTGCAGAAGCAGGCTAGATATGAAACAACTATTTATTGTGATCTTCAGCCTGATTGCGTTTTCAATCCGGGTGGATGCACAGCCTGAAAAATCAGGAACAATACTATTTGAAAGTACTTTCGACCCCGCAATACTGACAGCTGCCAACGGTATAAAACTCAGTAGTGAGGCGGCTGCGCGAATGCCCAAAAGCTCAGTGAACAATTTTGAATTGAAATTTGATCAGCTGCACGCCAGTTATAAACAGAAAGATGGCTCACAAAAAGGAGGACGTTATAATGGTCTGGGCGTTTTCGGAGGCGGTTTCAGCAGAGATTATTATTACAATTTCCAGGACCATAAATTGATTCAGGCATTTGCTTTGAATGATACGCTGTTTTTGATGGAAGATAAAATGGGCTTACTGCCGGAAATGAAGTTTGGGACCGGCCAGGTAGTGCCTGTAATTGAATATATTAAAACCGATGAAGTCAAACAGATCCTGGGGTTTACCTGTCACCAGGTGATTGCCAAAACAACCGTTAAACATCAGATAATAGGGGTTGAAAAAGAAATCACTGAAGAAGTTACCCTGTGGTACACAGATGAGTTAGGCTTTAGTTTTTCTCCAAATCCGGTATTGTGGACACAAGGAGCGGTGCTGGCAATTGAAAGTAAAGGGACACACATAGAAGCTAAAAATATTCACTATAAAGACATCAAAGCTGAAGACGTTGATTTACCTGAGAACGGTATACTGATTAGCCAGGAACAGCTGCATATCAAATTAGATTTACGCAGGAAACTAACACGTCTTTCCAGAAATGGTTCATGGAATTGATAACTTTCAACACCTGCTTTTGATTCATCAGAATGAATTATTTTTCGTCAAATAAATCGCAATACTCTTCCTGCTAGTGCATTGCGAAAAATGTTTACAAAGTTTAACTAATTTAATTGGTTTTTCAGTAAATAATCAGTCATAATTATTGCTCTCTTTTCCACCAGTGTTGATAACATTTAGAATCTGTCCAAGCAGAATTTTGCATTTTTGAGCTCCGCTAAAATAGGTCGGCAAGAGGGCTGATTTACATAAAAACCTTCAAAATGAGCACAAAAAGAATAATCAAATTCGAAAAAGAAGATTGCAGTCCATGCAATATGGTTTCAGAATATCTTGATAGAAAAGGTGTTATCTATGAAACTATCAATCCTTTTAACGATCCAGAACTGGCAATGCAGTTCCGTGTACGTTCAGTACCAACAGTAATTTTATTAGAACAGGAACAGGAACTGTCCCGCGTTATAGGTTTTAAGCCAGATGAATTGTCTGTGCTGGTAGCAGTTTAAACTTCAATCAAACACGCAGCTGATGACCTGGATTTATTATGACAGTAAAACCGGTAATGTGGAGCGATTTGTGAACCGTTTGAAGTTACACCGTGACTGGACCATTCAAAAGATAGATGAGGCCTTGCGGCCACTACATGAAGGACACCTGATTACGTATACTACAGGATTCGGAGAAGTTCCGGTTTCTACGTTACGTTTTCTGGATGAAAACAGCAGTATGATAAAATCTGTCTCTTCCAGCGGAAACAAAAACTGGGGACCAAATTACGCGATGGCAGCTACCAGGATCTCGGATCAGTTTAAATTACCCATCCTGATGCAATTTGAGCTTTCAGGAACAATGGCAGATATCCAAAAATTTATAGAAAAAATAGAGGGCTAATGATATGGTAACGAAAAAGTGGATCTTATTAAATAATGAGATCATGATTAAAAATGATGACGAGTTCAGCCTTCATAAAGATAAAGAAGCAGTTCGTTCCTATTTTTTGGATTATGTAAACAAGAACACAGTCTTTTTTTACACTTTAAAAGAGAAAATAGATTACCTGATAGAGCAGGAATATTACGTTGATTTTTATCAATGGTATACTTTTGAACAAATGGAAGAGGTTTATGACCTTGTCTATGCCAAGAAATTCAGGTTCCAGTCTTTCATGAGTGCATTTAAATTCTTTCAGAGTTATGCCTTAAGGGACGACAGCGGGGAGAAATTCCTGGAACGCTATGAAGACCGCGTTGTTGCGGTATCCTTGTTTTTAGCAAGGGGAGACGTTGCTGAAGCTAAATCCTATGCAGAAATGCTGATTAATCAGGAATATCAGCCAGCAACACCAACATTCCTGAACTCAGGCAAAAAACGCTCCGGTGAACTGGTTTCCTGTTTTCTGGATGAAATAGGTGATAACCTGAATGGTATCGGTTATGCGATAGATTCTGCCATGAAATTATCTTCAATTGGTGGCGGTGTATCTTTCAATTTGTCGAAGATCCGTGCCAGAGGTGAGTCTATTAAAGATGTTGAAGGCCGTGCAGGCGGAGTGCTTCCGATTATGAAAATATTGGAAGATACTTTCTCTTATGCCAACCAATTAGGGCAGCGTCCGGGAGCAGGAGCGGTATATCTGAATGTTTTTCATACTGATATTGAAGAATTCCTGGATTGTAAAAAGATCAATGTAGATGAGAAAGTAAGGATTAAATCACTATCTATCGGTGTGGTTGTTCCTGATAAATTCATGGAACTGGCTGAAAAAGATGAAGCCTGTTACCTGTTCCATCCGCATACTGTATTAAAACAATACGGTAAATACCTGGATGAAATGGATATGGATGAAATGTACGAAGAACTCGTAACCAATCCCCTGGTTAAAAAGAAAAAAATCAATGCACGTCACCTGATGGTGAAAATTGCGCAAACTCAAAAAGAAAGTGGTTATCCTTACCTGTTCTTTAAAGGGAATGCAAACAGGGGACATGCCCTGAAAGAGCTTGGAAACGTTAAATTCTCTAACCTGTGTACTGAAATTATGCAGATCTCTGAAGTTTCAGATATTGAGATTTACGGTAAAGAAGATAAAATCCGCTACGGTATTTCCTGTAACCTGGGTTCTTTGAATATTGCAACGGTCATGGACAACAAAAGGATCAAAGAAGCTGTTAAAACGGCTATGAGATCATTGACAGTAGTTTCAGACCTGACCAATATCGCTATGGTGCCTTCTGTACAGAAAGCGAATAAAGAATTACATAGTGTTGGTTTAGGCGCAATGAACTTACATGGGTTCCTGGCTAAAAATTTCATTATGTATGAAAGTAAAGAAGCACTTGATTTCTGTAATGTCTTCTTTATGATGGTTAATTTTTACTCTATTCAGAGCTCAATGGAGATCGCGAAAGAGAAAAATGAGACTTTTGTAGGGTTTGAAGCTTCAGAATATGCAAACGGGAACTACTTCGCTTCTTATGTTGCTCAGGATATTGTTCCTTTAAATGCTAAAATTGCAACTTTATTCCAGGGGATGACTATTCCTTCGGCTGCAGACTGGACTGATTTAATGAACCAGGTGAAGCAGCATGGCCTGTATCACGCTTACAGGCTTGCTATAGCCCCTAATCAATCTACTTCATACATTATGAATGCTACCGCATCAGTAATGCCTGTAGTGGACGTAATTGAGGTTAGAGAGTATGGTGACAGTACTACTTATTATCCTATGCCTTATCTTGATAATGATAACTATTTCTTCTACAAATCAGCTTATGATATGGATCAGAAGAATGTACTGCGGTTAATTTCGGTTATTCAAAAGCATGTGGACCAGGGGATTTCAACTATTCTGCATACCAATACCAAAGATAGTACACGTGATATTGCAAAGTATTATATCTATGCACATAAAATGGGCTTGAAATCCTTGTATTATACCCGTACCCGTAAGGCTTCGATTGACGAATGTGTTTCTTGTTCCGTATAATCAGGTTTTTAATTAATTTATAAGATTTAAATCAGACATCAATGAGTCAATATAAAGCAGTAAACTGGAATACACCGGAAAATGATTATGCCGGCATGTTCTGGGAGCAGAACCTGCGCCAGTTCTGGATAGATACAGAGTATATCCCTTCCAAAGATATAGATAGCTGGAAATCTTTAAGTCCTGAAATCCAGGAAGCTTATAAAAAGGCATTAGGCGGATTAACCCTGCTCGACACTATTCAGAGTCATACCGGGATGCCGAAACTACTTGATCATATCGATGGTTTACAGAATAAAGCGGTGTTATCTTTCATGTGTATGATGGAAGCTATTCATGCGAAATCATACTCTACCATTTTTACTACCGTTAACAGCACCGCAGAAATTAACGAATTGTTTGATTGGGTTGAGAATAATAAGCTCCTTCAATTTAAAGCAGCTACGATTGATAAATATTACCGGAACCTGGACGCAGCAAAAGTGAGCAATGAAGTATTGTTTATGGGACTTGCAGCATCGGTATTATTAGAATCATTCTTGTTCTACAGCGGGTTTTTTATGCCGCTATGGCTTGCCGGACAAGGACAGATGGTAGCAAGTGCCGATATTATCAAAAAGATTGTTGCTGATGAATCCATCCATGGTGTGTTTGTCGGTTTGCTTGCTCAGGATGTATATAAGAAATTACCAAATCCTGAGAAAAGTAAGGCAGAGCTGGTTGACCTCTTAATGGAATTGTATGAAAATGAGTTGAAATATACCGATGAATTATACACTGAAGTTGGCTTGACTGCAGACGTAAAAGAATACGTGCGTTACAATGCAAATAAAGCAATGATGAATCTTGGATTTGAAGAGTTGTTTGAGATAAAAGCAGTTAACTCTATAGTTTTAAATGGATTAAATGGTGAAACTACGCAGCATGACTTCTTCTCAAAGAAATCCACTAACTACGAAAAAAGTACAGAAATTCTTTATCTGAGAGACGAAGATTTTCAAATGGATACAGATCCGGTTTTCTAAAAAAACAGGATAAGCCCAACTCTGCTTCAATGCCCGCTATTTCTATACACGATAGTTGGTTCCTGATGGCAGAGTCGGGCTTTTTTTTGCTTTATATTTTTATAGTTGTATATTTTATTGATTTTCAATGATTTGTATAGTTCTTTATTTAAGCCAGCTTTAATCGGTTAACTACTGATTGTTGCTTATGCAGTGCTAAAATTCTATTCCTGTTTAAATCTATTTACCTTATATTTGCAGGATAGAATAATTAATGCGCTCTTCACTCTTTTTATTTCTTTTTTTTATATCCGCTGCTGCTTATAGCCAGGTAATTACTATTAACAGGAATTTGCCTTATTTAAGCCTTGGTAAGTCTATAAGTTATTTTATTGACACTGATGGCCGTTTAACTATAGATCAGGTTGCAGAGAAGGGTAAAAGAGGTGAGTTCTTAAGATCAAGCGCTGATATTCTTAATTTCGGAAATTCTTCAGCTACCTTCTGGATAAAAGTTTCTTACAGGAACCAAACCCGGCATAAAGCATATCTTGTACTTGATGTATCCAGTATAGAATCTATAGATTTTTATAGCCATAATAATTCAGGTTCATTTACCAGGGTTCACACGGGTAGTCTTGCTCCTGAGAATCCGGAGTTAATAGCTGCTAATAATTATATTTTTACTTTACCTGATTACGATCATGACGCTGTACCACAGGATGTTTATCTGAAATTAAAAACTGACAACATTCTTCTGGTCCCATTGAAAATGTCTGTCTCAGAACGACTGGTAGAGGGGCTGAATTCAACTGAGCGTGTAGAGTCCATCTATATCGGAATTCTCACTGCGCTGTTCTTTTTTAACCTGTTTGTATTTATCCGTTCCAAGGACAAAGCCTATTTTTATTATAGCGTTTATATTCTTTCGCTGTTCATTTATATGGTTTGTTACTTCAGAGGTTACAGTTATTATTTAGGATATGACTTCAGGATATTCGTGAACACCTATCCATATTTGTTTCTTGGGCTTGGGAGTGTTGCCGGCATTGCATTTTCCCGGAGTTTTTTGAATTTAAAGATTTTATTGCCACAGTCCAAACAATTGATCCGGCTGCTGATAGGTTGTTGGATTTTTACGATGATTCTGTGTTTGCTCGGTTATAAGTCCTATTGTTCGATATTGGTGCAGATGCTGACAGCAACTTCTTCTCTGGTGATCTGGTTGTTGGGTGTAGTCGTTTATTACAGGGGATATAAACCGGCTTTGTATTATGTAATTGCCTGGGCGTTCGTTTGTTTAACTTCAGTATGGGTTGTACTGAGCTTGTCTAATGTCTTTACTTATAGTGAAGTATCATTTAGGTTTGCTCCATTGGGATTTATCTTTGAATTGCTTTTATTGTCTCTTGCAATGGGTGACCGGCTGAAAGATCTCACGACTGCGAAACTAGTCATCCAATCTGAAAAGATGAGGATTCAGGAAGAAAATCTATACCTGATCAGTACACAGAACGAGCGATTAGAAAAAATAGTAGAATCAAGGACAAAATCATTACGGAAGATGGTTAAGTCCCTCGAAGAAGCCAATGCAGATAAAAGCAGGCTTTTTTCAATTATAGCACACGATCTTCGAAGCCCTTTTAATAGTTTGATTAGTTTATATGCGCTGAATGATCTGGATCTGTTGTCGTTGGAAGAAGTAAAGATGCTGCTGAATGACAGCCGTAAAAGCTTTGATCATATTCACAATACCCTGAATAACCTTCTGTATTGGGCACAAAGCCAGTTAAAGGGTATCAGTACGGCTCCATCACGTTTTAGTATGCGGGTTTTAACGAATGACCTGATGCTGGTTTATCAACCGCTTATTAAAAAGAAGAATATGACTACGGCGCTTGTTATTACCGATGAAGAAGATGTTTATGCTGATTTAAATCAGATCAGCCTGGTGATGCGTAACCTCATTGACAATGCAATTAAATTCACGCCGCTGAGCGGGCATATCCGTTTGAAAATCTGGGGTAATCAAAACTTCATTTACATTGATGTCAGCAACCCGGTAGCTGGTGTGCTTGATATAACTCAATTGGCTGAAGGTTCAGATTCAGAGCCTTCTTACGGTACGTCTAATGAACGTGGAGTCGGACTCGGGCTGCAATTGTGCCGTGACTTTGTAGAGAAGAATAATGGTCTGCTTAAGGCAAGTAAAGAGGAGGGCTGTGTGGTGCTTCGTTTCAGTTTGCCTAAGTTCAGTGCGGGTATTATCCCGGCTGTAAATCAATAATATCCCCGTTAATTTATTGCCTCTTTTAAAGCTTTTTTCTTAGCTTGGTCTATTCATGAAATCAAGCATTTTTGGTGGGAACAATATTATATTTTGTGGTTTTTAGGTACAGAATATAATATTGTTGATTATTTTAGTGTATTGATATTCTTATATTTAAGATTAATATGATAAAGCTATTGTTTTCTAAACTGAGTTGACTTGAGTAAAAAGAGTCCTAAAAACGTTTAAAAAACAGAATAATATTCTGAATACTATTTGTGTGTTCTGTAGTACAGGTAGTTATGGGTGTAATGTTAACTAATACTCCTGTCTTTTGTAAGCGGCTGAAAAATCAGAGCGCATGGTCTTAAAACGTGCTACTACTGTGGCAATAAATGTCTCATCAAGCAGTTGAAATATTTCATTTGCTCCACCTCCGGTCAGGTCAAGCTCAGATAATTTATAGCTCTGTTCAAAGGTTCCCTGTTCAAATTTTACAATATACTTTTGGTTCATATTGAACAAGGTGATCTTACATTCAGGATGGGGCAGTTCGGCAATTACTCTCATAAGAAGAATTAAATTAGTGTATTAAATCTGACGAAGTTGCAGCTAAAAAGAAACACTAACAAATAATTCAGGTAAATTTTAAAGCAGCGCTGAGAATATTACCAATCCCTTACATCGGTATGCAGGTGATTGTTTAATTTTAGTGCTTGATAAAACACAGTTAAACAATAAAAGAAATTATAAACATACCTGAATAATGGCAGAAGATCTCCTGATTATAAAAACAGAAAGTAAAGAAGAACAATACCAATCATTGATTCCGCAAATTCAAGCCCTGATCACCGGGGAAGATGATCTGATTGCTAACCTTGCGAACATCAGCGCGGCATTAAAAGAACAGTTTGGGTGGCTATGGATTGGATTTTACCTGGTTAAAGGAGAGGAGCTGGTTTTAGGCCCGTTTCAAGGACCTGTAGCTTGTACAAGAATTAAACCTGGTAAGGGTGTGTGTGGCAGATCATGGCAGGAAGCGAAAACATTCATTGTGGAAGATGTAGATAAATTTCCGGGGCATATTGCCTGCAGCTCAGCTTCGAGGTCCGAAATTGTATTACCTATCCTTAAAGACGGTGTTGTATTTGGTGTATTGGACGTTGATAGTGCTGAATTAGCTCAATTTGACGAGGTGGATGAAAAGTACCTGAGCCAGGTAATCAGCTTAATTAACGCCTGAAAGATTGTCATTGAAATGTAACAAAGATTTAATTAGCATAGAATCATTCTAAATAGTATATCTTTGTCCTACCAAAGCAGCAAAATTCATACTGTTCAGTAATATTTATTAAACCCTGGTTACCCGTACAAAAGAGTACGGGTAATACAGGTACAACCCTCCGCATTTAGTAACAGAAAACAGCAAATCTCTATTTATGTCCGATCATCTTAATAAACCCGATTTTAAAGAAATAGCTGGTCAATTAGGATGTCCGAGTGGGGAGAAGGGCATAAAGACCGCTGAAATGATGGCTGTCAATAATGGGCATATGATTGCGCTTACCGTTGAAGCGCTTGCTCCGAAATCTAATGATGTATTGATGGAAATAGGGCCGGGAAATGGATCACATGTTGTTTCGCTCTTAGCAGCTACCAAACATTTACTCTATTATGGAGTTGATATTTCCACATTAATGATCAGTGAAGCTATGAAACTCAATGCAGCTGCTGTATCATCAGGCAGAGCTGATTTTTCATTGTCAGATGGAATGCAGCTAAACTTTGCAGCAGGCTTTTTTACGAAAGTATTTACAATAAATACACTGTATTTCTGGAAAGATCCAAAAGCTTATGCCACTGAAATACGAAGAGTACTTAAGCCAGGCGGACTGTTTAGCTTGACTTTTGCTCCGCGGGAATTTATGGAGAAACTGCCCTTTACAATATATGACTTTCGCTTATACAGCAGAGAAGAGGCTGAAGAACTATTGATCAGTAGTGGTTTTGAGATCAAAGAAGTACATCTTCACAAAGAAATGGTCAGGAGCAATGCTGCCGGTATGGAGGTGGAGCGCGACATCATCATCATCAATGCAGTTAAATCTCTGGATTAATCTATTTTAAAGCAGAGGAGGCTTTTGCGGCCTCCTGCTGAATTTACCTGGTTAATATAGCGCTTCTGTGCTATTGAGAAAAAAAATGTCTCTGGTGCCTTGATGGTGCGTTTTTAGCTAAGTGTTTTCTATATGATCTGGTGAAGTTTTACATATTGCAGCAACATAATCGTTTTGCCATCCTTAATCTCTCCATCAGCCACCATTGCCATTGCCTGATCAATGGAAAGTTCTAAAACTTCTATGTTTTCCTGCTCATGCGCTAATCCGCCGCCTTCATGTATTTTCATATCTTTGGTATAAGCTGCAATAAAGAAATATAAAATTTCTGTCACTGAACCTGGCGACATATACGCTTCAAATATTTTACGGACTTCGGTAATCTTATAACCCGTTTCTTCCTCTGTTTCTCTTTTGATACAATCCTCAGCATTATCTTTATCCAATAGTCCGGCACAAGCTTCAATCAGCAAGCCCGACTCATTTCCATTGATATAAGTCGGCAGCCTGAATTGCCTGGTCAGGATAACAGTTTGCTGTTCTTTATTATACAAAAGAATCGCTGCGCCATTTCCACGATCATAAGCTTCTCTGTCCTGAGTTTGTACCGTACCATCTTTCAATGAATATTGATAAGTTATCTTTTTAAGCGTATACCAGTTATCAGAAAGAACTTCTGTGTTTATTATTTTTACGTTGTCAATCATTATATAGGTCAAATTATAAGCGCAAATTAACCAGAAATAGGCATATTGTATTAATTTTCGGGAAATAATGTTGACAAATTTTACAATTTTTACCGCTACCGGGAAGCTACCATTTTTTTAAACCCAATAACTTTTCACCTAAAGGGGTAAGTTCTGCAACCGGATTTTTCTTTTCGCGTTCCAATGGATCTCCCGGAAAAGCATAACCTTGCATTGCTTCCCTGTTTTTCCAGCTGCCAATTCTCCACTGCTTAAGTTGTTCATTCTCTTCCTGGGCCGGCATCATTGAAATGTATTGAGCAACCCGTACTTGATCTGTACTTGTATTAGCTCTGATTCCATGAGGTTGTGAACTGTTGAAAATGAGTAAGTCTCCTGCTTCCAGTTTAATCTTTTCTAATTTAAATCCTGTCGTATCAGGTTTATAATGATCACGGTCTGCTGGCTGCGTTAATTTCCATGTATCATAAGTGCGGAATAATTCAGGAACACATTGAAAACCGCCCATATTTTCATCTGTCTGATCGGCTAAAGCTAATACACCCTGTACATTTTGAGGTTTTGTTTCCGGGTCATAATCCCAATGAATAAACCCTTTGTACTCAAAACCAGGACGCAATGGGAAATTCAGATTTGCCCTGTCAATAGTCACCCATAATTTCTCCGTTCCCCAGATGTCTGCAAAAGCCTGGTGAACCTTTGGGTACATCCTGTTATCCCATAAAAGCTGGTGGTTATAAATTTCTACCATCCCCGTATTGTTTAATTCTGACATCTGCATTTGTGCATTAGGTTTTTTATACCAGCTGTCCATCGCATTGGGATCTTTTCCTTCATATTCCCACAGATAATCGGCAGTCTTTTTCACCTGATCTTTAGGGACCGCATTTTTAATCACTACATATCCATTTGTGATCCAGAAAGCCCAGTCTTGTTCAGTAAGCAGGCGTAATGTTTTATCCTGACTGCGATCGTTCAAGCGGATTCCACTCGATTTTGCAGTAGAAGGGTTGCCCGGTATATCTTTATGCGCCATTGTATTCTTAGTTTGATTTTCCATTTGATCTCTGATTTGTTACCTCAAAAGTAACCGGACCGGAACAGTTAGTTCTTCTTTGTAATGATCACTATTTGCTCTGTATTGATTTAATTGCTATGTTTAATCATCAAAAGATAGTAGTAGAGCGTTTTTTAAGTAAAATGAATAATATCCGATGAATAAAATACAGCTGGAGAAAATAAACTTTGAGCTGGGGAAGTCTTTCAAATACTTTTCTCCCAGACTAAGAAATACATTTTTCTGGCATTTCCACGCTGAATATGAACTCGTTTATGTAGAAGCTGATGCTGGTATCCGTCATGTCGGATCTCATATCTCAGGCTATACACAAAGTGATCTGGTTTTTATTGGAAAAAACCTTCCGCACCTTAACTTTGATTACAGGCTGAGAAACGATTACCATCAAATTGTCGTGCAGCTCAGAACTGATTTTCTGGGATCGGCTATTGGTATTTCGCCAGAATTTTCGGCAATTGATCTGTTATTTAAGAAAGCAGCCCTGGGTATTGCCTTTCATGGGGAAACTAAAACCATTGCAGTCCAAAAATTAAAAGAACTGTCCGCACTGAATCCCTTTCAGCAATTGATCGGCTTAGTTGAAATCTTTCAGCTCTTAGCGCATGCTAAAGAAATAGAAATATTAAATGATGAACAGATGAGTCTATCTTTCTTTTTAAAAGATAAGATCCGGATGGGGGCCATTTATGAATACATTGATACGAATTATAATCAAAAGCCCGATGTTAACGTCGTTGCTTCAAAAGTGAACCTGACCACTGCTGCATTTTGCAGGTACTTTAAAAAGCAAACCAACATGACTTTTACGGACTTTGTCAATCAATACCGGGTTGATCTGGCCAAGAATCTGCTAATGCAAGATAAAAATGTAACCGAAACCTGTTATGCAGTAGGTTTTGAAAGCTTATCCTATTTTAATAAGCTATTTAATAAAATCGTGGGACAAAACCCATCTGCCTTTAAAAAGAACTGGTTTCAGTCTTTTTCCTCCTGAGCGATCAGCTGTCTCCTGCTAAAGCTACCTTTTGTCAAAACGGTAGCGCAGGTCGTCAATTAGTTTCCCTTAAAAGTTTATAGCATACGTTCTTCGTGAAGATTTATAAATCAAATCACAGCTAAAAAAGAAATATGAAAATTTTACAGTATTGCCTGGTCATTGTTGGATTGGGCCTAAACTTGAAGGCCGGTGCCCAAACCGGGATCTCCGGTACAATTAAGGCAGATTATGTTCCTTTCTCAAATTACATAAGACCAGACAGTGTTAAAACTGGTTCAACCAGTAATTTTAAACGAATGCAGTTAGGGTTCAGCATTCCTCTTTCCGTTAAAATAGATTCCTCAGGCAGGCCAAAAATGTGGGCCGTAAACGTAGCAGGGTCTTATGCACAGCTGGAAAACCGGGACTACGAAACAAAACTGTTTCCTGCAGAACTACTAAACGCACAGGCCGGATTAGTTCATATGAGCCCGATCAGCATTAAAGCAAGTGCAACCATAGGAATAAGCAATAGACTTCTTTTGTTGAATTGAGTTTTCATATTTATATATTTTCAACAAAAAAAGGGAATGCCATTAGCCTTTAAGAAACAATTTGACCAATTGCAACCACGTAATGACAGATGGTTGTTCCTGAAGGGTGTTCAGTAAATGAAAATTACCATTTATTTAGTTCCCCTGTAATGAATCGTTTTACAGAAACCGAGATTTTGGGCCCGTTAATTCATGAAGGTTTTCCGTAATTCTTTCGATTTTCCAGTCCCACCATTTAAGCTCTAAAAGCTCTTCAATCTTTTCATCAGAAAAACGCTTTCTGATTTCTTTGCCAGGATTGCCGCCTACAACAGTATAAGGAGGTACATCTTTGGTAACTGTGGTATTGGTAGCTATAATTGCGCCATCCCCAATATTTACCCCGGGCATAATGGTCGCATTTGAGCCGATCCAAACATCATTTCCAACAATAGTATCTCCCTTAAAAGGCAGCTCCTCCATTTTAGGGGTGACTTTTTCCCAGCCATTGCCAAAAATATTAAATGGATAAGCGGTAATCCCGTCCATTTTATGGTTAGCCCCATTCATGATAAAAGTCACACCCGAAGCGATCATGCAGAATTTACCAATGATCAATTTATCACCGATGAAATCAAAATGATACTTTACATTCCTTTCGAAATTATAAACATCCTTAAAATCATCATAATAAGTGTAATCGCCGACGATAATATTAGGACTGGTGATGATGTTTTTCAAAAAACAGAGTCTGTTATAGTGGCTTATCGGGTATTTCTCGTCTTTATCAGGTCCTTTCATCATGGTGTTTTTTTCTTGCAGCCAAGTTTAACCTGAGCTGCGGAGCGTTTGAAATCATGCTAAATTAATAGAAAAACTAATTAAATAAAAATCCTGACCTTTATCATTTCATAACCCTCTATATAAATCAGATGTTTCCAGATGAAATGTATCAGCATTTGCTAGATAATGCAGCTACCCATGTCAAATTAACTGCTGCAGATACTGCAATGTGCAAGAAGTATTTTGAACCTGTACAATTTGCAAAGAATACTATTATTGAGGAAGAAAACGAGGTCCCAAAGTATATTTATTATGTCGTTTCAGGTTTTGTCAGGCTGTTTCATTACAACGAAGAAGGAGATCAGCTCACTACACATTTAAATTGCCCTCCCGGTTTTATTACTTCTTACACACATTTCAATAAGGGTACCAGGTCTGCTGAGAATGCTGAATGTATTACTGATTGTGAATTATTAAGGATTACTAAAGCTGACCTGGATATTATTTGTGCTCAAAGTTTGGCTTTTAAAGATTACAGCATCCTGGTTTTCCAGATGGCACTGGCTTATAATGAAACCCGCGCCCGTGAATTAGCCAGTTTAACAGCAGAGCAGCGGTATCAAAAATTGATAACTAATTATCCTGCAATTATTCATCATGTCCCTTTGCGCTATATTGCCTCTTTTTTGGGAATGAAACCCGAAAGCCTGAGCCGTATTCGTAAAAAAATCTCTAATAATTGATTAACTAACAAAAGTCAAGTGTAAGCCGCCCGGTCAATGCACAGATTTGTATTCTTAACAGATAAGAATATGATACATCAAAATTTAGCATTAGTTACCGGGGCAAACGGACATCTTGGGAATAACCTGGTGAGATTACTCCTTAATAAAGGAATTCCAGTAAGAGGGTCGGTCAGAAACCTTAAAAATAACAGTGCTTTTGCCGAGCTGGATTGTGAAATGGTACAAGCAGATATTGTAGATAAATCTTCATTAGTCTTGGCTATGCAGGGCGTAAAAGTTGTTTATGCTGTTGGAGCAGCCTTTAAACTATGGGCAAAAGACCCCATTAAAGAAATTTATGAAGTTAACCTTCAGGGAACCAGAAATCTGATTGAAGCAGCAGCTGAAGCAGGAGTGAAGAGAATAGTTTATGTAAGTTCTATCGCAGCCCTGAACTATAAGCAGTTACCGGCAAAAGAAGATAACGGGCAAAATCCAGATCGCAGAGATTGGTATTATAACTCTAAAAATGACGGAGAGAAACTGGCTTTTGAATTGGCAAAGCAGTATGACATAGAGCTGGTTGCAGTATTACCTTCTGCCATGATCGGGAGTACCGCATTTGGGGACCTGAGCGTTTCTTATCAAATCATCAAGCTGATTTTGACTAAAGAAATCCCAATAGAAACCAAAATTTCCCTGAACTGGGTCGATGTAAAAGATGTTGCTGAAGGCTGTTACCTGGCGGCTATTAAAGGCAGGAGCGGGGAACGATATATTCTGGCCAATGAAAAATGTGTTTCCATCAAGCAAACCACTGAGATTGCACAAGAACTTTTTCCGGAATTGCAAATCAAACTCCCTGTTCAGGTACCTAAGCTTGTTTTGTATCTGGCTGCCTGGTTGATGGAAATCGGGAGTAAAATAACCGGGAAAGCTCCTTTGTTAACCACAAAAGATATTGCTATGTTCTCCGGCTTACAACAGGATTTTGACATTTCAAAAGCAAAATCGGAACTCGGCTTTAACCCTAAAAGTCCGGTTCAGGCTGTTAAAGAAGCTATGCTATATCTAAGAGCAAATCATGACAGCCTGATAAAAGTTTAAAATATCAGGTTGGTGAAAATATAGTGCTAGTTTAGATCACCATATTCCAGGTATAAAACCTGGTGTTTTGAAAATTTAAAAGGCTCCTTTGTCTGCTTTCTGGTTCCAATAGGCGTTAACCAGGAAAATGGTTTGCGTAAATCCTTTTCTGGAAATTCTATGGTAATATAAAGATTATCAGTTATAGCCCTTAAACTCTTTTTATCATGAACTTTTACGGCTATATTCTCGTCAAAATCTGGTTTGGCGCTAATTCTGTGAACTAAAAACTGTTCTTGTGCATTGCCAAAAAGCAAATACTGGAGATTTGCAGGTCTGACACATTTTTTATCAAACTGTTTATAATAAATAAGCTGGCCGATGTTGACGGTGATATTTTCCAGGAACTTTTTTCCACCTCTTTCAAAATGACCGCGATAGATATTGGCTTTGAATGTTTTGGTATGGTTAATCATTTCCGGAAGCACGAAAGTTTCAGGTTCAATAGTATAGATCAGCTCCTCAGGATGATTCCTTTTGTCCTGAATATACTTTGCATGATCATCTTTTGATAACTCAAGGATCAATATGATTTGATAATCATGCGGATTATGAAACATAGGAAGGTGAGAGGCATAGATCACTTCACTCCCCATCAGCATCATGCCATGCGTTGATGGCTTATCCGGATAGTGTGCAGATTGCGCAACTGCAAGCGTAGACAGGTAAAGAAACAGCACGGTAAAAATCAACTTCATAAAAGATCAATTTGGTAGCAGGCCGTAAAATTAGCTAAAAATACAATGGGATATTAAACTTAACATCCCATTGTATTTTATTAAAGCTTTTTTTCTGCAGGTATAAAATCCGTTAATACGGCCTCTCTGATCAATGCAGGAGGAAGTAAACCTTGTGACAAAATGAAATCATGAAAACGAAGTGCATTGAACTTTGTTCCCAAAGCATCTTCCGTATCTTTTCTTAAAGCAATCATTTTTGTGAAACCATAAAAATAACTGTTTGCCTGCCCGGGAGCTTTAATGGTATAACGCTCTACCTCTTGTTGCGCCATTGCAGATGATTGTACAACATCTTCCATCAATACCTTTTTAACGTCTTGCGGAGTGATTTTCCCCGATTGCACTTCCGGGTCCAGGAAAGCGCGGGCAGCTCTCAATAATCTATAGTCCAAAGAAACCAGCTGACCTTCAAGAGGCATATAAGGTCTGATCATATATTCCGCATATAAGCCCCATCCTTCAGCATTGGTAGAATTAAAAGCGTATAAACTACGCGCCTGAGAAACTCCTTCTTCTACCATTTTGTCAAATTGTAACTCATGACCCGGGCGCGCTTCATGTGCAATCAATGTCCAGGAAGCGGCTTCAAAGGTGAAATCATCATATTTATCACTCACTTTTTCGCCTGGTGCAGGGGGCATATTCAATGGCAACACAAATACACCACGCTGACCCGTATTATTCAAAAATGGCGGAGGAACCATATGAGGGGCAGGTGAACGTGCTGTTTCAGCAGTGCTTGCCAGGCGAATAATAGCAGGGCGTGAAGGTAAAGTTATCAACTGATGTTCACGGATGATAGTTTCTATATCTTTCAGATGCCTTTCATAAACAGGAATGATAGAATCACCTAATATTTGTTCTTTTTTAAGATTACGGATTACATCGCGATAGTCTGAAGAAGGCCAGTTTCTTTGTTTAGCTACCTGCGCGGCAATAGGTTTCATTTCCTGCTGAATTTCCAGAAAAGCCTGATGTGCAATTTTTGCCAATTGATCAGGCGCAATATCAACGCCGTACTCTTCGAGTTGTAAAGCATATTCCTGACCGGTCAGCCTGAAATCTTTCCTGGCTTTAGGCAGTATTTGCTGACGTGTCCACAGATCGTATTCCGCAACTTGTTTTTTAAGTACAGCATATGGTTTTTCCCATCCTGTAAGCTTGTATTTCTTAAATAATTCTGCGATACCCTCTATAATACTGGCATTGCGTGACAGGGTAATTTCCATTTGCTGCCTTGCAGGATAAATCATGTCCTTACCCTTCATCTGGTGTAAAACACGTTCTTTCAGGATGGAAGTTAATGGCTGATAGCCGGGTGCAAGACCCGCATATTTCTGTAAACGGATAATTGCAGCTGCACGTCTTGGCTCAGGTGTCTGGTCATCCAGTAGAATTTGCAAGCCTTCATAAATAGTGCTGGCAGCATTTAAAAAAGGTATCTTTCTTTGAGTTTCAAAATCCTGATTCTTGAATCCCATTGTTAAGTGTGAGATCAGTATATTCAAATCCTGTTTAACCGGAAGGTTGTTTTCTGTCTTTAAAGCGGCTTTATATTTTGCAGCCAGTAGTTCTCCCTCTTTTCTTTCTGCCAGTTCATTGGCAAGGGTAGGCACAACGATCAGTGTATCATATGCCGATAAACCCTGGGAAGAGCCATATTCAGGTGTATATTTTTTGTCCAGGTTGATGAGTTCTTCTGTGTATTTATTCGATTGAAGCACCCATGTTTTGTCGGGGGATATTTTTGTCTGTGAATTTGCTGCAAAGGGGATTGCAGCAAATAAACATACGCTTAATCCATAAATTAGTGTCTGTGGTTTATTCATATGATAGTGGTAAAAAGAATTTCAACCCATTATCGGAAGAAAATATCACATATAATACAACCAGGCAAAAATTAATTGTTCACCATTTTCATTGCCCCTTCATTATAGCGGTCACCACTCACCGGAAAACGTGTGATAAGCTCGTCGATAGTCTTTAAATCAGTTGCTGATAATTCAATATCAACGGAGCCTGCATTTTCCTCTAAATACTTTCTTTTTTTAGTGCCAGGAATAGGAATAATATCTTCGCCCTGTGCCAGTACCCACGCAAGTGCAAGTTGTGCCGGAGTACAGTTTTTATCCTGTGCTATTGCAGCGAACCCGCTAATCAGTTTGGCATTGTTATCCAGGTTAGCTTGCTGATAACGTGGTAATGATTTCCTGAAGTCATTGTCTGATAGCGAATTTATATCTAATGTGTTAGTCACCAGGCCTCTCGCCAGTGGCGAATAAGGGATCAGCGAGATACCCAATTCTCTGACCGTACTTAGTATTTCACTTTCCACATCCCTGGTCAGTAAGGAATATTCACTTTGTAAAGCTGCTATAGGATGCACTGCATGTGCTTTACGGATAGAAGCCGGAGAAGCCTCACTCAGGCCCAGGTAACGTACCTTTCCTTCTTTTACGAGTTCGGCCATTGCGCCCACAGTTTCTTCAATCGGGATATTAGGATCAACACGGTGTACATAGTATAAATCTATAGTATCTATTTTTAATCTTTTCAGACTTTTTTCTACCGCAATTTTCATCCATGCTGGTGAACCATCAAAATAAGTTCCATTGGTATTGCTGGGACCAGCAATATCATCCTGAAAGCGAAATCCGAATTTGGTGGCAATAAATATCTTATCTCTGTTTGTGGTTAATACTTTGGAAATCAGTTCCTCATTTATTCCATTGCCATATACATCTGCAGTATCCCAGAAGTTTACCCCAAGATCAAGGGCTTTATGTAAAGTAGCAATACTTTCAGTATCATCACCCGGACCGTATGCAAAACTCATTCCCATACAGCCAAGTCCTACGGCCGATAGCTTTTCTTTAGTTGTTCCTAAATTTCTATATTTCATAATGATCAGATTTGATAGTACAAAGTTAACCTGCAGCGCAGGTGCTGAGTTATAGTATTCAAACAGATGGTTATAATAATCAAACTATAAGCTTATGTCGGGGAGAATGTAGTTTGCCGGACCTCGATCGGAGAAATACCAGTATTCTTTTTAAAGAAATTAGTAAAGTAAGCTGGGTATTCAAATCCAAGACCATAGGCAATTTCTGAAATATTCCAGTCTGTATGCTGAAGCAAGGCCCTCGCTTCCCTGGTTATTCTTGCCGCAATATGATCCGTTGTTGTTTTTCCTGTATGCTCTTTTACGGAACGGTTCAGGTGATTCACATGAATAGAAAGGCTCCTTGCATAATCATTTGCAGTTTTTAATTTCAGAGACAGATGGTGGGTGTCAATGGGGAATTGTCTTTCCAGAAGCTCCATAAACAGTGATGTAATCCTTGAAGATGCATTAATGTGTTTCTCGAAACTCTCTGTTGGATTCATTTTCATGGCCTCATGGATAATCAGATGCAGGTAATTTCGCAGTAAACCATATCTGTGTAAATAATCTGAGGTGATTTCTTTGGTCATCTTGATAAACAGCTCTGATATTTCCTTTTGCTGGATTTCATCAATGAAAAATACAGGATTGCTGCCAATACTAAACAAAGGCGAATCTTGTAAAGACTCTTTATATTCTCCTGTTTGTATAAAAGCTTCCGTAAAAAGGCAGAACCAGCCTTCTTGTAAGGTTGATTCTGCTTCCCACGAATATGGAATGATCGGATTGGAAAAGAGCAGGGCTGGCCTGTCTATATAGATCCACTTATCAGCATAATGTATTTTACCTGTACCAATAATTAAAGATACTTTATAAAAATCCCTTCTGCTGTAGGGAGTTATTGGCGAACAATTTGCTCTGGAAAACACGTTAAAATGACCGGCTCCTGCATTATCCAGAGTTAAACCTAATGGATTTGCTGAAGGTACACGGGTATAGAACTCCTGAACACTTTCAATTGACTTCATGATGTAATTTATAAAAATCAAACGGAAATATTCAAAATATCAAATAATATTTATTCCTGACTGGTCAGTAAGCTAAACTTATTGATCTTTTGTTTTTGCAGGATGTCTATAATTTTCTTAATGGCCGGGTATTCTTCTTCAGCGTCTCCTTTGATGCTAATCCGGATT
Source organism: Pedobacter cryoconitis (assembly GCF_003259615.1). GTDB lineage: Bacteria > Bacteroidota > Bacteroidia > Sphingobacteriales > Sphingobacteriaceae > Pedobacter > Pedobacter cryoconitis. The sequence goes on from NZ_QLLR01000005.1 coordinate 102,349, forward strand.
GTGATGCCCTATAATTCTGACTGCTTTTCTGGAATGAAGTGTCCAATTAAAATAACGTTTTAATAATTCAAAAAAAGGTGATTATTTATGTTTTTCACCTAATTGATAGGCTTTAGCGATCCATTCTGCTCTTTGTTTTTCTGCTGCGGTTTTTACGATTCCAATATAAGTGACCTTCACTGGTTGGATCCCACAAAATTCCAGCGTGCTTTTCTTTAATTGATTTACGCTTGAATTTCCATAAAACATCCGGTAATACCAGGCTGGCTGGTCTATGGTCGTAATAATCCGGGCAGTTTTTCCGATGAGTAATTTATCCCACCAAACGGAGTTTTCCCTATATTGATAAGCGATACCGGGCAAAAATAAACGGTCGATAAAGCCTTTCATTATTGCAGGCAGACCTCCCCACCAAACCGGATGGACCCAGACCAGGTGATCTGCTTTTTTTATCTTTTCCAGGCTGTCCAGCAGGTCTGGTTCTAATTCCATCCTTTTCATATAGCCATATTGCAGGTTAGGATTGAAATTCAATTCACCGATATGGATCACTTCTACCTGTGCACCAGATTTTACTGCCCCTTGTTGATAGGCATTTGATAAAGCGTAATTGAGACTTTTTTTATTGGGATGTCCGTTGATGATCAGAATGTTCTTCTTCATTTTGTCCTGTGTTTTTATAATCAGGGCAAAGGTATCGGGCTGTTTATCCTAACTACCGGACATTTGTCTAAAAAACAATCTCTTTTCTTAAGCGGCTCAAATGTCTCGGTGTAATCCCAAGATAGGAGGCGAGGTATTGTAAGGGGATTTGCTGAATATAGGCTGGCTGATTTTCCAGCAGATCCATATACCTCTTTTTTGCTTTCTCTTTTTGGAAGAGGAATAAGCGTTTTTCCAACTCTATATATTGCTGTTCTGCAATTATTTTGAAGAATGTGACCCAGTTTAAACTGGAACCCGATAGTTGATCAATATCGGCCTTTTGTATAATTAATAATTCACAGGGGGCTACAGCTTGTATGTTTTCCAGTGTAGGAAGTGCTGTGATAAATGACGAATAGGCGGTCATTAAGGTGTTGGGGAAAGTGATGCAGTAAGTGATTTCTTCTCCCGATTCAGGGGTGAAAAAGGAGCGTAATATTCCGCTTTTAATAAAGGCGACTTCTTTGCATGACTTGCCTTCAGTAATAAAGAAATCCCCTTTCTGGAGGTTCCTGATTGTACCGAGCTGTTGAAGATCATTGATCTCAGCAGTTGTCAATACTCCGAAATTCTTTAAAAAGTCATTAATCATACGCTATGCGTCTGTTATCCCTGTTGATGAAGGCCGAAAGTAGTAATATTTTGTGTGTTAAGGATAGCGCTAAGATGAAAATCTGAATAATGATTTAAAAAAAATAAAATAGTGTTCGTGAAATAATTACATGATGTTCGTGAAATTACAGGATAGACATCATGACCATTAACCTTTCTAAGAATTGTTTTAGGCTGGCATGACTTGTTAAAACCTGATTTTGTACAGTTTTCTGGCTGATGCCAAGCTTTTCACTGATTTCCCTTGTGGTCATTTCTTCCATGAATTTCATTCTGAATATTTCTCCGCGCTTTTCAGGCTGCATAGCTAACCAAACAGCTATATAGTTTCTGATTTCTTTTTCATTGAGTAAAGAGTCTGCTTCGGAGCCGGAGAGGGCCATATGCTCTAAGGGTTCTTCAAACTGTGGGAGCGTCTGACCTTTTTTATACAGCATATAAACCTGGTAGCGAACGGCCGTGATCAGGTAGGCATAAATATTTATAATACTTTTCCTTTCTTTCTTCGACCATAGGTCTACGAAAACTGATTGAACGAGCTCTTCAACCTGTTCCATATTTCTTAATCTTTTGAAGCTCTCATTGTAGAGTTTCTTCCAATACCTCTCATAAATTTCATCGAAAGCAGCCTTATCGCCTGCAGTCATTGATGCGACTAATTGTGCATCATTCCAAGAGCTGTAAGTGACATGTTTTAGTAACATTAATTTAGCCTTTTTTAGTTGTAAGTGTATGAATCAAAGTTAAATACTTCACTTAATTATGTAAAATAATTTGGGTATTAATTGTGTTTCTTTTTTGCTAAAAGCATTTAAATTTTTCAGGTGGTAACTTGCAGGAGGCTATTTTTTTTATAAAAAATGGGGAGTACTCCTATGGACTCTAAAGATATTCCTTATAGCTCTAAAAGTATTCCGGAGAGCTATAGTAAAGAGCAGTTCAGGGCGTGATTTCGACAGGTAGGAGATAGGGATTTATGACCCTAAAAAAGAGGGGAATATCTTCGTAAATTAGTATATGATTTAAATGTGAAGGACAGTTAAGGGAAAACCGAAAACCTTAAAGAGAGTAGGTGGGGGATTAAAGTTTTTTGATTTCTTTTTGATGGATAAAAGAATCGTTTGTTATGGCAAGAGCATGGTATGCTTATAATGGTGTTGGTGATCCATTTTTAGTTTCCAGTTATAATTTAGCAATTGTTAAACCAGCTTGTATAAATGGTAGTAAAATATGTGCTATTTATGAATTCAATGGAGGGTCAAATCCACAATTACTTTCTACTAATATACGGAAGTATATTGCTAGTCTTCAATTGTCACCGGTAGCGCAACCAGAATCGCCTATAGGGGCTAAGAAATATGTTTATGGTAAAGACTAATTCATAAATTTAACTTTATGAGGATAGATAATTATAAAGTTAAATTTATTTCTTTTGCTAAAAGCATTTAATAATATCAGAAGATTAACCTTTGAAAAATCAGTTATACTCTTTGTAATCAACTACACCTATCCTGGCATTAAAAGACACGTTCGTTCATAATTATTTTATGCCTGTAAGTTTTAAAATTAAAAATAGAACTGATTGAGTCTTCCCAATAAAAAATATAAAAATCACTCTTAATAAACTCTTAAAGCATAAATTTTGCTGTTCTACAAAAACAATGCTTTATCCTCCTGTATTACAATGCTAAAAAAGTGGTAACATGGCCGTAGCACCTTGCTAATCATTGCTTTCTGAATATTGCCTATAATGTCAAATCCAATCAGAAAATCAGCCATTCCTGCATTAAGAAAGAAATTTACCCTTCAAATTTTAAAAATGGCCATTTAATGTGTTTTTGAGCCTGTTAGCTACCTGCTAAAAATATATTTTAAATTTAATTCTATTTTAAAGAGATAAATTTCTTTGATCCAAATAGTTTTTGCTTAAATTAGATTTATACAAGACAAAAGACAATTAGATTTTGAGTAAGTCATAAGGACAAATGCCTTACATCAAAAATATAATCATGCAAGAAACTGAATCATTAATACGAGTAGCCAATAGACAAGCAAGTATACGCAGTCTCTATGATAAGCACGCAAGTACGCTGCTAGGCTATATTTTTGAAATTGTAAAGAACCAAAAACTAGCGGAGGATTACCTGGTGAAAGTATTTTGTGACATTGCACAACATTTTAATGAGATAGACTGGGACGATACCAATAATTGGTGCCAGCTGAAAAGGCTTGCGCAAAATAAATTGAACCAGTTGACCGATTCCGGCAGGATAGCCAGCGATCTTAAAGATCTGGAGCTCCAGGGCCTGGTCAATCCTGAATCTCAGCATCAATATACTGATCACTTCACAGAAGAGCAGCACCATATATTCTATAACGTTTATTATTACGGAAAATCGGTTGAAGCGATTTCAAAAGAGTTAAATAAAACAGAGGAATCAATCAGGAAGACTTTAAAAGAGGCTTTCGCTATAATGAGGAAAAGTTGTGAAAATTAACGAATACATCGAGAGCGGAATACTTGAAGCTTATGTATTAGGTTCCACTTCAGAAGCGGAAACCCAGGAACTGCTACTCCTGAAGGCAAAGCATCCGGAAGTTCAGGAAGCCTTACAATATCTGGAAATGGATATGGAACATATGGCTCAGCAAATGTCTATTCCTCCTCCTCCGGATCTCTGGTTGAAAATTGAGAAGCACCTTGATGAACTGGCAGAATTGCCTGATTATGATGCAATACCAATAAAAAGACCGCCAAACCGTAAAGGAGGGGAACATCGTAAAAGCGGTCAGTTTATTGAGGTAGACGCTTCATCAAGTCATATGCGTGTGCATAAGATATGGAGGTGGCTATTCGTTGGCGTTTTTATCCTTGGAAAAATATTCCTTGGCTTCGCAATTTATTTTTATCTGGAAAACCGTCAGCTAAAGCAAGAAGTCATCAAGTTGAAAAAACAATTGGAAAAGTATGAAAATGCAAAATATAATCAACAGCCCTAATTGTTTAGGCTAAACCCAAAAGACGGCCTGCTAATTTAATATTAGCAGGCCGTTTAATATTTTAACAGGCTGCTGTTGTTAATTACCAGATTTCACTCTGTTTTGCTCACCTTCAGAGCTGTTTGATCTTTCCCTCACCGCCTTCACACCGCTGCTTCCAAAATTATAAGAAAACGTTAACCTGAATATTCTGCTCTCCTGTTTTTGAGAAAGGTTATAATCCTGCAAAGGAATAGCACTTTTAACTACTATCTTTCTTGTATTAAACAGATCACTTGCTGCTAATTTTATAGTCGCTTTTTTGTCGGCAAATGATTTACTGATCCCCAGATCCACACCATAAACAGGCCTGGCTATATAAGTCCCAAAAACCTGTGCAGATTGATAATTTGCTGATAACTCAGCATTCATTGTCGGATTCAGCGTAAAAGTCTGGGTCGTATTCATCATGAACGTTAGCTTTCCATTCTTAAAAGGAGCACCTGACAAATCAGGAGAACTAAAGCGGCTGTAATAAAGCGTAGCGTCATTGTTTGTATTCCACCAGCCTGTAATCGCTACAGGTCTGTTAATATTCATACTCACTGTACTTCTGGCGGCAAGATTTTGCTCGTAAATGAGCAATGTTTTTTTTACCGTATCTGTTAAAAGCGTAGTCGTCATTACATCCTTCGTATGGATGTACCCGAAAGTAACGTTAGTCGTTTTTTTATACCCATAAGAAAGCTCAAATGAATTTGCATATTCCGGCTTCAGCTGAGGATTGCCCTTGGAAAAAGTATACAAATCAGAAAAATATATAAATGGATTTAAGGATTGATAATCAGGTCTGTTGATTCTGCTGCTGTAAGAAAAACCAATTTCATGATCTTTTGATAAACTCTGCTGAATAGATAAGTTTGGGAACAAATCAAGGTAATTCCTTTTAACTACATTTTGAAGCGTAACCGAGTTTCCTTCCGAGTACGTTAGTTCGGCACGTAAACCGAGCTGAATTGTGGTCGACTTAAACTCCCGGTGAAAATTCGCATAAGCGGCGCTGACCTGCTCTTTATAAGTAAACCTGTTGCTTTGTGCAGGGTCGTTAACCCAATTATTACCTGTAAAATCCTCAGACTGGAAATCATTGTCAGTAGTCACGTAACTGCCTTTTACACCTGTCTCCAATTTCATTTTAGGGTTAAAAGGATACACATAATCTACTTTAGCTGCCAGTATTTTTACCCGGGTAGGGGTTATATTTCTAAAAATAAGCGGGGCTTTGGCAATTACACCAGCTGCGTTATAAAAATTATTAGTGTAGGTAACACTATTATCGTTATTAAAACGTGAATAATCCAGATCGGCGTTTAATTCCTGCCCGGAAGTATCCAGTACAGCTTTATAATTAAGATTATAAGTTTGACTGGTGTATTTAATTTTCCCAAGATTTGCGGCGGTCACCGTAGAATCAATTACGCCGGGACGGCTGCCAATTAAAGTATTGATATTATTGTCGGCATTCATATGATTGCTATAACCGCTCATCGCAAATCCGATTATATTTTTATCCCCCAGGTAATAATCAATACCAGCTTTATAACTGTTATTTTTCCGGAGATAGAGATCGCGGCCCTGCTGGTCAAAATAGGTCTTTTCATCAAAAGCAGAAGTGCTGCGGTTAATATTCATGTCTTCATACTCCTTATTGCCAGTAAAATTATAATTACCAAACAGGTTTATATTTTTACTCCGGTGATTTAAAGTAACACCAGCATTAGACTTATAGTAACTACCGTAACCACCACCTGCAGTCAGCGTACCATTTGTACCATAGTTCGTATTCTTTTTCAATTTGATATTAATCATCCCGCCAGTACCTGCAGCATCATATTTTGCCGAAGGATTAGTCATTAACTCAATAGTCTGAATAGCATTTCCATCAGTGGTGCGGAGTAAATTGGTAAGCTGCGTCGTGGATAAATAGGTAAGCTTGCCATCAATCATCACATTGACACCCGGTTTGCCTCTCAAGCTAATATTTCCCTCATTATCTATAGAAAGCCCCGGTGCTTTGGAAAGTATTTCGAGCGCGGTACTGCCAGCAGCTAAAGTACTGTTCGCTACGTTCATGATTAAAACATTACTTTTCCGCTCTATTAAAGGCTTCTGACCAATAATGTTAACTGTATGAAGTTGTTTTGTATCCGGTAAAATTACAATCTGCGGGACATTTAACAATTGCTGTTCAGCACTAATCGTAAAAGGCCCATTGAGCTTTTTCTCATAACCCACCCATTCCACAGTAATAAAATAAGTACCTGGCAGCAGATTCAGAAACTTAAACTCTCCCTTTTCCGTTGTGATTGCTGATTTAACTTGTATGGAGTCTGCTGCACTGAGCAAACTGACTGCGCCGTACATTACTGGCAGGTGCTTTTCGTCAGCTACATGACCAGCGATCTGACCCTTTTCTCCTGTTGTTTGTCCATTAACCAGGGTGATTCTTAAAAAACAAAGGAACATCAGGGTAATTATTTTCTTCATGATACGCGTTAATTGTGATTTTTATCAATTATTTGTATTTCTAAACTATGTGTTTTTGTTTGAAAGAAAACTTATTTAACACTGTTTAACAAAGGTTAACAGAATTTAACGACCTGAAAAGATCATATTTGAAGTAACAGTATAACTTATCCCCCCAATGAATAAAGTAATTCTAACTATAGCACTTGTTTTTTTTAGTATAGAAACGATTTTTGCGCAAAATCTGCGGGAAGCCGGAGGTATTGTAGTTGATGAGCATAAGACAAGTTTACCCTATGTTAGTCTGAAGATCGGCACACAGATAGCGACGATGACAAATGCAGACGGTGAATTTTTATTGAAGTACCCTGCTGGAGCGATGAAAAAGGATTCATTGACGATCTCTTATATGGGATATAAAAATCTTAAACTTCCCTTATCAGGATTACATCAAAGTATGAAAATACAATTAATGCCTTCGGTCGTCAGTTTAAAAGAAATAGTGATCAGGCCAGTTAGTGCCGAATCCATCATTCGTCAGGCTATCAAAAACATTCCTGAAAATTATGATACCCGTCCATTTGAAATGAAAGGGTTTTACAGGGAAGTCGGAAAAGTTGATACAAACTATCTTTCTTTTGCAGAAGCCTCTTTAAATATTCTCAACGGAGGTTATAACCAGAATAACACAAAAGATAAGATTGTAATCAATAAAGAGCGGAACCTTAAAAAATTAGGGGAGAAGGAAATTAATAACCCATTTAATATGGCAATAGATGGAGCTCCCTATGACATCATTTCGAATGATATTGCAAAAAATCCAGCACGTATTTTAGGCAAAAACTATTTTAAGAAATATAAATTTGAACTGGCAGGTTCTATAGCTGTAAACGGTGAAGAAGCCTATTTAATTAACTTTGACCAGCAAGATGACCTTAAAGAGGCCTTATATAAAGGTAAGCTGACGATTTTGAAGAGCAGTTATGCGATCGTCGCTATTGATGTCGCTTTAAGCCCCAAAGGGATCGCTTATGCAAAGGCTGATATTTCATTCATCGCAAAACCTATATTTAGCTTATTAGGCTATAGTTTCCGAAAGCTTAACGAAGAATTCAGTGAGCAGTATGTTAAAATTAATAACTATTGGTATCCTTACTTCTATAAAATTTCTTCTGTACATCATTTAAAAGCGAAATACAAACACTTGGAAGGTAAACTAGCTGTACGTGCAGAATTGTTTATTTCAAAAATTAATTTATCGCCACAAGGTAATTATGAGCACGTGATGTCCAAGGGGTATGTTTTTAAAAATTACGTTACGAGCTATAACGATGACTATTGGGGGGATTATAATTTTATTAAACCAACGAATTCGCTTAAAGAACTTGCAGAAAAACTCAAAGCCAATTGAGTTATTTCATCTTTATTTAAATAGTATACTAGTTTAGTAGATTATGTTTTTATATTTGGTAACGGGATGTATCTATTCATCCTGCTAACGCTCTTTTCCTTTCTGGAATCTGTTTTTGCTGATTGTCTGTTTCTACTTCAAAAACAAACAATAGCCCTTTGAAATGAAAAATCTAAAACCGTTAATTATATAAAACATGGCAGGACAAGTTAAAAACACACAACAAACCGCATTAAATGATGTTGCAGCGCGGCCACTAGCGATCGCAACACGTACTGTACCCCAGGCACCCTGGATTACACCAAGATGGTTACCACACCTGTTAAGCTGGAATCCTGTAGAATCAGGTATTTACAGAGTCAATAAAGTGAAAGAAGGAGAATCTGTAGATGTGGACTGCTCTAACAGAGACGAACGTGTATTACCCAATACCTTTGTTGATTATGTAGAACAACCGCGTGAATATCTTTTAAGTGCTGTAAATACAGTCCTTGATGTACATACAAGGGTTTCCGATTTGTACAGCAAACCTTATAATCAGATCAGCGAGCAGCTAAGACTGACCATTGAAGCCATCAAAGAAAGACAGGAAAGTGAGCTGATCAATAACAAAGAATACGGTCTGTTGCATAGCATTGTTCCTTCGCAGCGAATAGTTACCCGTAGTGGCGCACCAACTCCTGATGATCTGGATGAGCTGATTACCAAAGTTTGGAAAGAACCAGGCTTTTTTCTGCTTCATCCGCTTGCTATTGCTGCATTTGGCCGTGAATGTACCCGCAGAGGCGTTCCACCACCGACGGTGTCTTTATTTGGCTCCCAATTTATTACCTGGAGAGGGATTCCGCTAATTCCTTCCGATAAAGTACCCATTGAAAACAATAAGACTAAGATTCTGCTGATCCGTACAGGGGAGAGCCGTCAGGGAGTCGTTGGACTTTACCAGCCAGACCTTCCGGGTGAACAATCACCAGGGTTATCCGTTCGTTTTATGGGAATCAATGAAAAAGCGATTGCCTCTTACCTGGTTTCTTTATATTGCTCATTAGCTGTTTTAGTAGATGATGCGATCGCGGTACTGGAAGAAGTGGAAATCAATAAATATCACGAATACAAATATTAAGCTATGAGTAATGCAATTAATGATCCGCAAGGATTACCAGATGTGCATGCTTTAGAAAAGCTGGCGAATGCGTATTTTTCTGCATTACCGGGAAACTACAATGCAGGAGATGTACCTTCAGCAGAGCTTCTTCCGCATAGCAATAATCAGATTCAGGAAAACACATTTACCCATTCGCCCTCGGCTATTTACCAGGGCAATGCAATTGACCTTACTGATCCGCAAACAAGTCTGCCGGATTCCAATGGATTAGGACTTGGACATGTTCCAAGATCTACCGCCGGGAGCGGAGGGCCCTCTGGCAACTTTAATACGGCTCAACAGACTAATAATCCGTTCCAGCATAGCTCTCTTTTACCATTTGAAGCAGATCAGCCTTATGAAAAAGAATTGCAGAAGGCATTGTCATCGGTGAGTTCCTACAGTCCTTCGGCTCAGTTACCCTTTAATCCTTCGGGAATTTTAAGCGAGAGCTCTTATTATTTTTCTTCGGGAATTCAATTTGTCACCTCAGCAGATACCCAGAATAGCGGACGTTATGGAAATGGCGTAGTCACCGGGAAATCTCAGCCCGCATTTAATGTAAATCTTGTCAGGAATGATTTTCCTATTCTTTCTGAACAGGTTAATGGTAAACCGTTAATCTGGCTCGATAACGCGGCTACGACTCAAAAACCACGGCAGGTTATTGACCGGCTGAACTATTTCTATGCTCATGAGAACTCTAATATACACCGTGCTGCACATGAACTCGCTGCCCGTTCTACGGATGCTTATGAAGGAGCCAGGCAAAAAGTACAGCGTTTTATCAATGCACGTTCTCCAAATGAGATTGTATTTGTACGCGGAACCACCGAAGCAATTAACCTGGTTGCCAATAGCTGGGGGGACGAATATTTGCAGCAAGGTGATGAAATTATTCTGACACATCTGGAACACCATGCGAATATTGTTCCTTGGCAATTACTCGCTAAAAAGAAAGGATTGAAAATACGGGTTATCCCGGTGGATGATGACGGGCAGGTATTGCTGGATGAATATGCAAAACTCCTTAATCCAAGGACGAAATTGGTTTCCTTTACTTTAGTTTCCAATGCTTTAGGGACGATAACTCCTGCGAAACAGATTGTTGCTATGGCACATGCAGCCGGAGCAAAAGTACTGGCAGACGGAGCGCAGTCAGTTTCTCATATCCGTACAGATGTTCAGGCACTGGATGCAGACTGGTTCGTATTCTCCGGACATAAAGTTTTTGGCCCTACAGGTATTGGAATTTTATATGGTAAAGAAGACTTATTGAATAGCACTCAGCCCTATCAGGGTGGAGGTAATATGATTCAGGATGTCACTTTTGAACATACTCAATTTCACCAGGCTCCTGCACGTTTTGAAGCAGGAACAGGAAATATAGCTGATGCTGTAGGCTTAGGCGCAGCTATTGATTATGTACAGAAAATTGGTATTGATAATATTTACCAATATGAACATTACCTGCTGGAATATGCCAGTCATAAACTGGCACAAATACCAGGACTGAGGCCGGTTGGAACTGCGCCGGATAAAACCAGCGTACTGTCGTTTGTACTCGATGGCTTTACCACTGCCGAAGTTGGTGAAGCATTAAGCCGTGAAGGTATTGCTGTTCGTTCTGGTCACCACTGTGCACAGCCTATTTTAAGAAGATTTGGACTGGAAGCTACAGTCAGGCCTTCCTTAGCATTTTACAATACTTGTGCTGAGGTCGATACGTTAGTTGCCGTAGTTGGCGGATTAAAATCGGCTAAACAGGTTTATTTTCATTAGATTTAATATTTAATTCAAAAAACCGTCTCTAATTATGATTTGAGACGGTTTTTTATGAATACCCTTTGATCATTAATAATTAACTATGAGGAAGAATAATTGGAAAACAACTTTAACAGATGCAGGAAGATGAGCGCTAACTATAGTTTTTTTCCTTTAGCTGCACTTTTATGTTTACTCTCCTGTAAAAATAAAAGTGATCCTAAAGCAACACAAGAACAAGGTATGCAGGTGAAAAAAGTAGCCTTGGTTCAAATGAAATCTTTCCCTGAAAACGGAGCAGCAATGTGCAGGCCAACAGGATTTAAGCGATCGGATAGTTTACTGTTTATGCAAGGTGGTGGAAAGGAATTTCGAAAAACGGTTTTCCATAAAGCAGTTTCAGGAATCAGTGTGCAACCCGGAATGAAGTTTATTAATGGTGGAGAATTCAGTATGGGAGGGGTAAACCCTGTTGGAATGGAAGCAGGAGGTCATGAAGTGATGAATGATGCAAGGCCAGTGCACCGCGTGGTTGTCAATGCTTTTTATATGGATACTGCACCAGTCACTAACCAGCAATTTGCAGAATTTGTGAAAGCAACAGGTTATATTACTGTAGCTGAGAAAAAACCGGAGAAAGAAGAATTTCCTGATGTGGCACCTGAAAATCTGGTAGCTGGCTCACTGGTATTTACACCACCAAAAGAGGCCGTTTCATTAAACAACTATTTGCAATGGTGGTCCTATCTGAAAGGAGCAGACTGGAAACATCCCGAAGGTAGAAACAGTAATCTAAAAGGGAAAGCCAATTATCCGGTTGTACAAGTATGTTGGGAAGATGCTGCTGCTTATGCTAAATGGGCAGGTAAAAGACTCCCTACAGAGGCTGAATGGGAATTTGCTGCAAGAGGAGGTCTTTCCGGTGAACTTTATGCCTGGGGAAACGAGCTGAAACCCGGAGGTAAATGGATGGCTAATATATTTGAAGGAGAGTTCCCCAATAAAGATACCGCTGCAGATGGCTATGCGGGTATAGCGCCTGTAAAAAGTTTTCCATCCAATGGTTATGGTTTATATGATATGGCAGGAAATGTATGGGAGTGGTGTAATGATTGGTACCGTCCTGATTATTATGCTTCTCTGTCTGATCAAATAGCGACAGAAAATCCTTCAGGCCCCGCTGTTTCTTATGATCCCGACGAACCTCAGGCTAAAAAGAAAGTACAGCGTGGAGGCTCATTCTTATGTACAGAACAATATTGTACGCGGTATATGGTAGGAACGAGGGGAAAAGGAGATTACCGGTCTGCTTCTAACCACATCGGTTTTCGCTGTGTAAAGGATGTCAAAACCTTATAAGCTGGCGTTAAATAAAAAATGCTGCTTGTTTATTCAACAAGCAGCATTTTTTATCAATTGGAAATGGTTACCCTTAAGGATTACCAACATTAGTGCCGGCAGGAAGTTTTAAGCCGTCTATACCAGTAACTACTTCCTCTTCTTCATGTTTTCCTTTTTTCTTTTTCTTATTACCACCACGCAGCATTTCCTCCATATACTGATCATATTGAGTCTGCTGTTCACCTTTTAAAATGTTTCTTACATTTTTAGTGGTTTCATTCTGCGTTCTGTAGAATTTAGAAATATCATCTTCAGTATACATGCCTGTTTGTTGTTTTTTGGTCAGGTCAGCCTGTGCTTTGAACAAATCAAGCATATAATTGTAGATTATATTTTTTTGAGTTGGGTTCATTTTAATCTTTTTGTCCATGGCCTCTATACTTTTAGCGGTCATTTCTGATGGAGTAGGTGGTGCCTTCTGCGCTTTAGCGAAAAAAACCATTCCCATAACCATACCCAGAGTCAAAATATATGTTTTCATTGATGTTGTTGTTTTTATTAATCGATGCAATTTATAAAATATTTAGGAAGGAATGCAATGAGATCTTAGAAGCTGTTAATTTTTAGCTGTCAATCATATAAACTTAAGCAGAGTATTAGTTTATTAGCAATAAAATAATAAATTTATAAAGAAATAATTAAATGTTTCACAAATAACCTCTTTCGAAGATGACAATGGCACACGGTAAAGGATTTTGCGTGCTGTTGTTCGTTTTTAGTTCCCCAAATTAAATATCAAATGAGATTAAAAAAATGTTTACTAATTGCTTTCCTCCTTCCTTTCGTAGCTATGGCACAAAAAGGGGGCACAACTACTTACCCTGTAAAAGATCTTCACGTCAAGTGGACCTTTAAAGAACATCAGAACGGTAACAAACAATCACTTTCCCTGCTGACCTTTATCAACAAATCAGGACAGCCCTTTCCCGCTACTAACTGGAACCTTTACTTTAACTCTATGAAGGAAATAGAGGTAAAAACTTCTGATCAGCTGATCATTGAGCAGGTTAATGGTGATCTCTTTCGCATCAGGCCGGGTAAAGGTTTTAAAGCCATCAATAAAGGTGACTCTGTAGTCCTTGATATTGTTGCTCTTGATGAAATTGTCAATTTTGCTGATGCACCGGGAGGTTTGTACATCGTATGGGACAATCAGCCGGATAAAGGTATTAAGATTGATCATTATGACGTAGAACCCGTTGAAAAGTATATCAAAAATGTCGTTTCTCCCTTAGACACCTATAACAGAAACAGCAAATTTACACCAAAAGATAAAAGTACTTTAATTAAACTTCTTCCTACGCCTGTATTTTATGAAGCACATTCCGGGAACTTTTCTGTAAATGCAGCAACTGCAATCAGCAGTGATCCAGCCTTTAAAAAAGAAGCTGATTACCTGTCAAACGAGTTGTTTAACCTGTTTAAGCTCAGACCTGCAGTGACTACCGGCAATGCAAAAGAGAAAAACATTCAACTTGTTAAAACCAATTTACCTGATGATGAGTATCAGCTGGAAATTACCACACAGGCGATCACCGTGTCAGCAGGTAATGCAACTGGTATCTTTTATGGTTTACAATCCTTAAAATCTTTGCTTTTGGCTAACAGTCCGGCTAAAGGTGCAAAAAATGTGCTGGTCAGCAATGTGTCCATTAAAGATGCGCCCCGTTTCAAATACAGAGGGCTAATGCTGGATGTGGCACGTAACTTCCATCCAAAGGAAGAAGTATTGCGTATCCTTGATTTAATGGCGCTTTATAAACTGAATGTGTTTCATTTTCACATCACTGATGATGAAGCATGGAGAATTGCTATTCCAGGGCTTCCGGAATTAACAGAAATAGGGGCTAAAAGAGGTCACTCACTCACGAATGAAAAGTCCCTTCAACCTACTTATAGCTCTGGTCCGGATACTAGTGAAACTTTAAATAAAGCATTTTACAGTACTGCTGATTTCGTAGAGATCTTAAAATATGCTGCAAAAAGACATATAGAAGTAATTCCTGAAATAGAAACGCCGGGTCATGCCAGGGCAGCGATCAAAGCAATGGATGCACGCTACAGCAGATTTATGGCTAAAGGAATGCGCGCTGAAGCTGAGCAATACTTGCTGCGTGATATAAATGATAAATCTGTTTACAGTTCTGCTCAATATTGGAATGATAACATTGTCTGTGTTGCCTTACCTTCTTTATATACATTTCTGAATAAGGTTACTGAATCCTTACAAGATATGTACCGTGAAGCAAATGTTCCTTTAAAAACAATCCATTTTGGTGGCGATGAGGTTCCTCAGGGTGTCTGGGAAAAATCACCATTGTGTCTTGAATTAGTGAAACAGGCAAAAATGAAATCTACAGACGATTTATGGAGCTATTATGTTTCAAAACTTCAGGATATGCTTAAGCCTAAAGGGATTGTACTTTCTGGCTGGGAAGAATTTGGCATGATGAAGACCTATCTGGATGGAAAAAAACTGATGGTTCCAAATCCTTTATTTGCCAATGACCCTGTACAGCTTGATGTCTGGAACAATGTGATTGGTGGCGGGACAGAAGATTTACCTTACCGCTTAGCCAATGGCGGTTATAAAGTCGTGCTTACCTGTTCCAGCAATTTCTACCTGGATATGGCTTATAACCGTTCACTAACTGAGCCAGGTCATTACTGGGCTGGTTTTGTGAATATGGAAAAACTATTTTCTTTTATCCCTTATGACTATTACAAAAATGCAAAAGAGAATAATAAAGGTGAACCGGTTTCCAAATCTGTATTTGTTGGAAAGGACCGTTTAACTGATTATGGTAAATCTAATATCCTGGGTTTAAAAGCTGCCTTATGGACAGAAAAAATCAGAAACACAGAATTACTTGAATTCATGCTGTTACCAAGATTAGTTGGTTTTGCAGAAAGAGCCTGGGCAGCAGATCCGGCATGGGCTTTAGAAAAGGATGCTGTCAAATCTGAGGCTGCTTATGAGGATAGTTATACTGACTTCAAAACCAGGGTAGGTTTGATTGAATTTCCGAAATTAGATGAGGGCGGCTGGAACTACCGTATCCCGCCAGTAGGTGTAAAAGTCACTGATGGAGAGATCGCTGGTAATACAGAGTTCCCTGGTTTTAATATTTACTATACCACCAATGGGAAAGAACCCTCAGCTAAAGATAAATTATACAGTGGGCCAATCAAGGAAAAAGGAACGGTAAAACTCCGGGCTTTCAATGCTAAAGGAAGAGGCGGTAATACAACAACTGTCCAAAACTAATCACGTTTTATTCGAAATGGCCGTACTTTTTAAAGAGGGTACGGCCATTTTTTTATACAATTATTGTAAATTTCTACTAATTCCAGAACAGGATGGCATAAAAATACGTTTGTCTATAAAATAAATGCCCAATGGAAAAATTAGTAAAGAAACAATTAGCGTACTTTAATACCAATACTACAAAAGCTGTAAGCTTCAGAATCGAACAATTAAACAAATTATATCAATTGCTGGTGGGCAATGAAGCCTTACTGGAAGAGGCTATTTATAAAGACTATGGTAAATCTACTTTTGAAACTTTTCAAACGGAATTTGCTACAGTCTATGAAGAAATCAAAATTGCTATCCGGGATCTTGAACAATGGTCGTCCATTAAACCTGTGGCTACCGATGCCAGGAATGCACCTGCTAAAAGTTACCAGATTCCAGAACCATTAGGAGTGAGCCTGGTGATTGGCCCATGGAATTATCCTTATCAGCTTTCCCTGGCACCGGCTGTAGCTGCGATTGCTGCGGGGTGTACCGTGATCCTGAAGCCTAGTGAATTAACTGCGAATTGCAGTGCCATTATGGCTAAACTGATCAATGAGAATTTTGAGGAGCAATATTTCCATGTAGTAGAAGGGGGGATTGCTGAAACAACTGCCTTACTTGATCAGAAATTCGACATTATATTTTTCACCGGAAGTGTGCCTGTAGGTAAGATTGTTTACCAGGCTGCGGCTAAAAACCTGACTCCTGTTGTTCTTGAACTGGGTGGTAAAAGCCCGGTGATTATCATGCCAGACAGCGATCTTGAGGTTACCGTTAAAAGATTGGTTTGGGCAAAATATTTGAATTCCGGCCAGACTTGTATTGCACCTGACTACGTTTATGTGCATGAAAGTATTGAAGAGGAGTTCTTGCAAAAAGTCGCTAAGGAGATTGAAAAGTCCGATTACAAAGTGGAGAATGGCAATTTCGTGAAAATCATTAATACGCGTAATGCAGAGCGGGTATCGGGATTGATTAACGCAGACAAGGTTTATGCTGGTGGTAATTTTAACGTAGATGAACGCTTTATTGAACCTACCGTTTTACGTGGGGTAACCTGGGAAGACAAGGTGATGAAAGACGAGATCTTCGGTCCAATCATGGCTGTTTTAACCTTTAATGAGCTGGATACTGTGATCAAAGAGATCAAAGACAGACCGAAACCTTTGGCGCTTTATGTATTTACGAAGGATGAAAATATTCAGAAAAAGGTGATGGGTGAAATCTCTTTTGGCGGAGGCTGTATCAATGAAGCTATTATGCACATTTCTAATGGAAATCTTCCATTTGGAGGTGTAGGCTCCAGTGGTCTGGGTAATTATCATGGAGAAGCTGGTTTCAGGGCCTTTTCACATTATAAAGGTATACTTGAAAAAGAATTTACACAAGATTCAGATATTAAATATTCTCCGCATACTGAAGAGAAACTGCAAAAAATGAAAGCAGCGGCTAAATAAAAAGAGAATTTATATCGTATATTTAAAAGCCATCAGGAATGTAATTACATTCCTGATGGCTTTTGTCGTAAAGCTCAAAAACTAATTTATCTAATGAACAATCCCAGTCTTAAAATAGCCCTCCTTTTCTTTTCATCCGTAGTATATGGTCAGCTAACCAAAGCACAGGTCCCAGCCGCAAAGGTGGATTCTCTGGTAGAAACTTCCATGAAAAAGTTCAATATCACAGGTGTCTCGATCGGAATTGTAAAGGATGGTCAGGTTATATATACTAAAGGTTATGGCGTTAAATCTATCCTCACCAAAGATAAAGTAGACGAAAATACCCAATTTGCTATCGCCTCTAATACCAAAGCATTTACTACAGCAGCACTTTCGATTTTAGTAGAAGAAAGGAAGCTGTACTGGCATACAAAAGTTAAAGAGCTGTTGCCTGACTTTAAAATGTACAATGATTACGTGACAGAAAATTTTACTATTGAAGATTTACTGACGCACCGGAGTGGTTTAGGTCTGGGGGCAGGCGATCTGATGTTTATCCCTAATGGATCTGACTTCACCATCAAAGATGTACTGTCAGGCTTTCAATATTTCAAACCTAATTCTGCCTTCAGAACGAAATTTGATTACGATAACCTTTTATATTATGTAGCGGGAGAGGTCATTGCCAAAGTTAGCGGAATGAGCTGGGAAAAATTTGTTCAGAGCCGTATCATTAAGCCTTTGGGTATGGAGCATAGTTACGCTTCGCTAGCATTGATGAAGGATAAAAGTAATCTGGCTATGCCACATGCAGCTAATTTTGGAAAGCTCAAACAAATAGAGAATTTCGGGGATCAGATTAATGGAGCTCCGGGTGGTATTTATGCAAATGCAGCTGATCTTTGTAAATGGATGTTAGTACAGCTGAATAAGGGAAAGTATGGTGCGCAATTGGATCAGCAGCTTTTTTCGGAAACCAGCCAGAAGCAAATGTGGACTATTCATACGGCAACGGGATTTTATGAAGATAAGCGTTACAATACCCATTTTGGAGGTTATGGTCTGGGCTGGTTCTTGAATGACATCAAGGGTAATTTTAATGTCTCTCATACCGGAGGGTTGCCTGGTATGCTTTCATCGGTAAGTTTATACCCGGACCTGAACCTTGGGATCGTAGTATTAACTAATACAGATGGCGGAAATTCGTTATTCGCTGCAGTCAGTAAAACCATAGAAGACAGTTATATGGGATTGGATGATAACCATTGGATAGATAAAATTTACGATGAGGTAGAAAGTAATCAAATGCACGAGGATGGAGTCACAGCTGATGTGTGGAAGAAGGTTGCTTCTTCCAGTCAAAAAAAGATTGATCCAGCAAGTTATGTTGGAATTTATAATGATAAGTGGTTCGGTAAGGCAGAAGTTTTTCTCAAAGGCAAACAACTTTGGTTTAAATCTTATCGTTCTCCAAAGTTATCTGGTCCGATGTCCTTTTATAACGCTAGTTCTTTTGCAATCAAATGGGAATACCCGGATCTGAATGCAGATGCTTTCGCAATCTTCAGTCTTGATGAAGAAGGGAAAGCACAAAGCATTAAAATGAGAGGGATTTCTCCAAGTATTGATTTTAGTTATGATTTTCAGGATCTAGACTTTCAAAGACTGTAGATTTACAGTTTCTATCAAACGTAATGCTCTTTTGGCTTGCAGATATAATTCATGGTAGTTTCTGTTGAGTACAATCTCCTTTGTAATCAGTTTAGAGCCCATACCTACTGCACATACACCGGCCTGGAACCATTCTTCCAGGTTTTCTTCTGCTATTTCCACGCCTCCGGTAGGGATGAATAGCTGACCTCTGAATAGCTCCCTGATAGAGGAAATAAAAGCCGGGCCGAGAATATTTGCCGGGAATAATTTAATCACTGCTGCGTTACACTGTTGCGCGGTATAAATTTCTGTTGGGGTCATACAGCCCGGTATCCATAATATATTGTGCTCATCACATAGCCCTGCAACTGCTGGATTCACAATCGGAGAAACAATGAAATCTG
Source organism: Pedobacter cryoconitis (assembly GCF_003259615.1). GTDB lineage: Bacteria > Bacteroidota > Bacteroidia > Sphingobacteriales > Sphingobacteriaceae > Pedobacter > Pedobacter cryoconitis. Next base: position 121,688 of record NZ_QLLR01000005.1, read on the forward strand.
CTCCTATAGTAATGAAATCAGCAGCCTCTTTGGCAGATTTGATTGTGCCTATCCCTAAATATAAACCGGGCATTTCTGTAACCTGCAAAGCTTTTAATTGTTTGAAATTGTGAAGCGCATGTTCACCACGGTTCGTATATTCTACAATTCTAATCCCTGCTCTGTATAGCGTCCTAAGGATGTCAATACTTGTTTCGGCACTATCTTCGTAAAATAAAGGAAGTAATTTACCCGCTAAAAGGGTATCAATAATAAGTTGTTTCATAGGAATTTAATAAGTTGTTTCAGAGGAGCTGATTTAAACGTGTGGTGATCTGATCCACATTCATAGCAGTTGAATCACCGGGGGTAAATAATTTATAATAAGCGGCAGCGGTTGCAAATTCGACAATTTCCTGCGCAGCATAGTTTTGATGAAAACCATAAATCAAACCTGCCATATAACAGTCACCACTGCCTACTTTATTGATAACTTTTTTCGCATTATATTCTTGCGAGGTATATAAGTTGTTTGCGGTATACAGCGTGGTGTAGTACTGAATCCCTTCGCCTTTGTCAAATCTGAAAGTATTGGCGACGGCTTCACATGCAGGGAACTGCTGTTGTATAGCCAAAGAGGTTTTCTCTGCCTGCTGCAAACAGAATTCTTTATGTCTGAGTACAAAATCGTCCGCTTTTGGTATGCCAAGCATTAATTCTGCTGCCCAGATATTGCCCATAATCAAGCGGCAATGGATAGCAAGGTCTTTCATTATTGCGACAGGAGGTTTTCCGTATTTCCAGAGTTTTTCGCGGTAATTCAGGTCAAGGGAAATACTGATACCAATCTTTTCAGCCATGTGTAATGCCTCTTTACAGACCCCGGCAATTTCTTCATTGATAGCCGGACAGATTGCAGAGAAATGGAACCAGCCAATTCCCTCAAAAACCTGTTCCCAGTCGATAGTGTTTTTCTTTAGCCCGGCAAAAGAAGAATGTTTGCGGTCATAAATAACCTTTGCATTTTTCATATCAGTACCCATGGCGAGATAATAAAGCCCGATCCTTTCACCTTCATAACGAAAGCGACTTGTGTCTATTCGTTTTTCTTCCAGGTAAGACCTGATCTGATCACTCATTTCATTTTCGGGTAGTGCTGTCAGATAGGCTGAAGGAATATTCCATAAGGCGAGTGCAGTGGCTACATTAAGTTCTGCACCACCTATAAAAGCAGGTACATCATTTGAGTTTAGCCAATTGCCTGAAGGGTCAGGACAAATTCTTAACAATAACTCTCCAAAACACAGGACTTTTTTTAACATGAGTGGCTTTTTTTATTGTTATTTTAGACTATTTTGAATAAACGCCGATCTTCAGTCGGTCTGCCGAAGCAGGGGCGTTGCCAGTCCAGGCAAGATTTAGTTTTCCCAGATCGGTATATTCAGGTTTCAAATGATAGATATGACTTCCTAATACCCGTTGATAAAAAGATTCAACTTTTCCTGATTCGTAGAAATTGCAGTGGTCTACAATAATATTATCCCACCTGTACTCCTGAAAGAAGATTGCTCTGCCTCCCTGTCCGGAATAAGAGAAGTTACTATTGAGGATGGAAACCTGCTGTGCGCCAATAAGTTTTACTGCTGATCCTTGTTCTCTGTTCTCCACCTCATTAAATGTGCAATGGTCAATGTTTACGAACGGGCCTAAAGTACTTTCATCATTCCCGCCCCGATAAATATTAATTGCCGTACCCATAACATTTGTGAAGACACAATTAGTGATCAATGTATATTCTGCATTATAGATTCCTTTATCATCTTTTTCGGCCGAAAGGTCAATTCCGGTACCTGAAAGGTGGTGAAAGATAGAGTTTTTGACGATCAGGCTATCCGCCAGCGTGCTCTTTGAACCTGAAAAGCCACTGTTTGAGCTTTCGTTGAATGCGTAAAACTCACAGTCATCTATGATCAATTTATAGGGTTTGTTCATCGGCTTATCCGTAGACCTTATTCCTGCATCCGCATTGGCAAAACTTTCATAATTACCTTTAAAAGCGATGCCTTTTACGGTCAGCTTACTGCCATTCTCTAAAGTGATAAAGGCTGGCAGTGATTTAAAGGACGCGTTTACAAAAACGGGTCTGTTCTTTAAACCTTTTGTGGCCATTAAAACCAGTGTTTTATCGATGATCAATTCTTCTTTCAAAGGATATAAACCAGCTTCCGTCAATACAATAGTATCGCCTGCCAATGCTTCCTTAAGGGTTGTGGCCAGTAGCGAACTCTGGGAAGCTTTCAATAAAGTGCTTTTTGGTTTTCTCCATGCTTTTTTTGTTTCAGGATGGTACCAGGCAGCACCAGTTTTGTCTGGCGTGATCACCTTTAAGTTTTTTAAGTCAGCACCGTATAACTTGCTATAGGGTAGGGTTATGTCGTTAATTTTATAGGTGTCTGCTTTTATCTTAAGGAAACCATCAGGTAATTTCCCCGGATTTACATCAGCGGAGACACTTTTAGCATAATTAACAACCCCATTCTCAGAAAAGATAATTCCCTGATCATTATTTGCGTCTGTATAGATCTCTTGTCTTGATGAAGCAATCAGGTTCTTTTTAAATTGTACATTTTCCGGTGCTAACGTTCTTTCTGCATCTTTACCAGCACCAAACAGAATATTTGAACAATCCACAAAAGTATTTTGTTCAATCCATGCGTCTTTTACCTGGTAGTATCGGTTGATCTGAGAATTCGGAACGCCATTCAGCACAGAAAGGGGAGCCCTGAAATTGGTTCCCTGTAACTGGTAGAAGACATTATTAAATACCTTCTGACGCGGATTAATTACTCTTACTCCGCCAGTAAACGGTTTGTTATTCCCCATAAAGAAATTGCCTTCTACTACATTATCCGATCCGTGTCTCAATACCAATCCACCTTCACACTCAAAAAAAGTATTAAAACATACCCGGTTCTCACCAGATTTGATGGATACGATTTCTACCTCTCCATTACAACGCTCAAAGAAATTGTGCGCTATCGTAGTTCTTGAAGCCTTTAAGGAATAGCGTGATACCCCAATTCTGATAGTTTCACCTCCATTCGAACCTAATGGCGACCTGCCTTTGAAGTAATTACTGTCAATTAAATGATCATTTTGCTGACTGCGTTCATCATTAAGCTCTGCAATGATCACCGGACCAAGGTTTAACTTATTAACAAAAGTAGAATGATCTACCCGGTTATTCTTTCCATAAAATGTAACCCAGGTATCAGATCTGAACTTTTCCGGCTGACTATAATTTTCAATCACGATACCCGTCACTCTGCAATGATTGCCCAGCAGCGCTTCGCTGGTTCTGAAAGCGACAACTTCTCTTTTAGGTGTATACCCATTTTTGAAATGTAAATCTTTAACCACCAAATATTCACCACTTAATTGCAAATAAGATTGTCCGGTTAAAATGACTCCTCCGGGTGTTTCTGGCCTGATTATTACTGGCTGTGCGGCTGTACCTTTCCCGCTGAGTTGCAAAGCTGCATTTGACCATTCTTTATCTTTTAATAAGATAACATCGCCCGGTCTGGCTTTTGAAACAGCCGCCTTTAATTCCTGAGGGTTGTTAACCAGGATAGTATTGTTAACTAAAATAGAACTTGTGTAACCCTTTAAACTGCAAACAATTAATAAAGATAAGATTAGATTTTTCATAAGCTATTTAGATACGAATATGTCAAACTTAAGTGTTGAAACAGCAACCGGGTTCCCAATAACCACAGCCTTTGCACTTAACAACTGGTTGGTAAAAGTTCCATCAGGTTTCGGTACACGAATCCAAATCAGATAAGCAGTCGTTACATTGAAAACATTCGCCGACTGGTTAGCACTGGCTGCATCAAACTTAGCGGTACTGCTTCCCGGAGCTGTAATTCCTGCAAAGAACTGATCATCCAGTGCAGTAATAGTATTTGCATGATAAGCTGCATAAACTCTGTCAGCGTCTGCAGCTCCCGGAATAAGTACCCTGAACTTCGTCGCTTTAAGACTAGCAGGATCAGGCTCCCAAACCTGTGTATTACACTTGTAATTCTTGGTAATTGTTGTTGCACTCGCCGGACTATATAAACTAAATACCATTGCAGTAGTACAGTAAGTGACAAAATCTACCTTTTGTTCCTGACCGCTAACGTTACAGCTACCCAGTAAACTACCTGCTTCTCCGTTAAAAAAGCTGCTAACTGACGGTGCTGATGCCGTTCCGTGTGCCATCATTGTCAAATCTTTATACAGAACATATGATTTGATAGGAATGTTAATCAAACTCTCAGCTTTTAATCCGAAATTATCCGTAATTATTATTTTGATTTTACCTGCATTCTTGCGGTAGGTATATTGATAACTCAATTCATAAGTTTTTTCATTTTTAGTCAGTTCGATCTGATCTATTTTTTCAAAAACGCCTCTGTAATCATCATAGAACTCAATCAGCTTTAATCCATTTTCAGAACTTGCTTTTCCTTTAATTAAAGTTTTACCTGTTTCATCAGGAAGTACACTTGCCGGAATATCCGAAAGTGCAGGCATAGTTGGGGTGAAAGCAGTCATTTTAATCAATCCCTCAAAAGAAGAATTGTCAATATGTTTAACCATAACCCTGACTCCTGTAACCTTCGTCAGTTTCGCAGCAGAGAAGCTTTTTGTAGGGATAGAGAAATGATAAAGGTTCCTGTTCTCCTGTGCAGGGGTATCACGGTAAATCAAAGAATCTGTTTTGTCGCTTCGCATCAGGTAAAAATAAATCAGCCTGATACCAATTGTAGAATTCAATTTTCCGTTCAGCGCCGTATCGGGGCCAGTCTGTCCGGTTGCCGTATTAAAAGTGAAATCTTTTGCGGTCAGTACATCTGGTGTATTGGCAGCAGTTTTATCCTTTTTGCAGCTGTTCAGCAAGATAAAACCTGCTACTATGATCGCTATTAAATAAAAGTTCTTCATCATTAATATATATTAATAACCAGGGTTTTGAGTGATTTTAAGCTGATCGTTCGCATCCAGCTCGCGCTGTGGGATCGGAAGCAATAACTTTTCCGGTGTCAGGTTAGCTTGCAATTCAGCTAACGTAAATGCTGGTCTGTAACTCTTATAATGCGAATCAAACTCTATAGCAAAGTGATTTTTAATTACTGCAATTGCCTGATCAGTCCTTACCAGATCAAAGAAACGCTGGTTCTCAAAAGCAAATTCTAACCTTCTTTCATTTAATAAAGCAGCCAGAAATTGAGCTTCATTGGTAATTGCATTCGGATTTGCCGAATCAGCAGGATATTTATAGAAACCAGTTTTAAAATCTCCGGAAGTATAATCCGTTGCGCCAGCTCTTGACCTGACTTGATTAATTAACTCCAGGCTCGTGTTTCCAAAACCTAAAGCTTCCGCTTTCATCAATAACACATCAGTATATCGGAGTACCGGAAAATCGTTTTCTGCATCAAACTTTACTAAAACAGGCGAGGTGAACTTTTTCACATAAAGCTTAGCTGAATATTTAGCCATAGTTACTGCCTTACGGCTGTCAATGGCTCCCGAAACAGGGGTTTTATAAGTTACATCCAGATCATTTGTCGGAAAATTATAACCGCTTCCATCACCATTGACCACTGCACTACCACTTGAAGTCGGGGCGAAATTATTGGCCATCAGGTTACCCAGTCCCAATCCGCCAGCTTTAAATCTAACTGCAAACAGGATCTCTTTATTCATTTCATTATTAATAGAGAATACATCTGCAAAAGAAGGCAGCAGTCCGTACCCGCTGGTATTGATTACTTCGTCCAGTAAAGGCAGTGCTTCAGCCCCCCGGTGTAAGGTCAGATAAACTTTCGCTAATAATGCTCTGGCAGCCCAGGTATTCGCTCGGCCTGCGTCCGCGCTGGTAGAAGGAGTAAAGGCCGTTTGAGATAATAAGTTTTTTGCCGCTACAAGATCTGCTTCTATCATTTGATAGCATTCTGCAAGCGGGACTCTGTTGATTTGTTTTGATTGCTCAGGGTCTACCGGATCAGTCACCAGAAATACACCTCCATACAACCTCACCAGGTTAAAATAATGGTAAGCACGTAAAAATAAAGCTTCACCTGCCAGCTGATTCCGCTGTTCCGGAGTCATTTTTGCCGTTCCTTCACCGACAGTAGTTTTTCCTGCCGTATAAACAACCCCTAAGCTTTTCAATACATAATTGATCGACCTGATGTTTTTATAAGTTACCAGCCAGTATTGATAAACTTTATCATGAGAAGAATTCAAAGTGAACATATCCAGGTCATTGAATTCAAAATTGATAGCTGCTGAACTGTTTGCTACCCCTTGCTTAGAATTGTCCGTTCGTAAATCTGTCAGCATCCACTCAAATTCCAATGGTTTTTGCATCCCATTATAACTTCCTGTTAAAGCTGTTTTTGTTTGATCATATGTTTTATAAAAACTATCAACGCCGACATTGGAAATAGGGTCGATGTCGATGACTTTTTTGCAGGATACGATGCTTAAACACAGTACCAGACCTGCGGTTATATAGTGGAGATTTCTCATCTTATGTCTTTTTAAATTAAAAATTAACATCTATACCAAAAGTGAAAGTGCGTGAAATTGGAAAAGCACCACGCTGATAGCCATCTACTAAAGGAGAAGAATATTGCGAGGAAGTCGTCCTTGCTTCCGGGTTTATACCCCGGTAAGAACTTCCCGTCAAGTAGAATAAATTATCAGCAGAGCTATATACCCTGACACTCCTTACGCCCAGTTTCTTAATAATTTTACCAGGGATTGTATACCCCAGAATTACGTTCCTTAAAGCCGCATAAGAGCCGCTTTCAATCACATAATCTGTGAGGAGCCAGTTTTCACCATTGGTATAATATGGCGTTTTTCCATCACCAGGGTGTGCTGCACTAATCCACCTGTTCTGATTGAACTTCTCATTGTATCTTCTGGATTCATTGTAGTTGGCATCCCCGTTGATGATCTTGCCGCCCTGTACTCCCTGGATCATGATATTCAAATCAAAACCCTTATACTTAAATGAATTGTTGATTCCCCAGGTAAAATCCGGGAAGGGACTTCCAATAGTTGTCCGGTCATTCACATCAATTTTACCGTCACCATTCACATCGACAAACTTTAAACCGCCCGGTGCATAATATTTGGATAGGGTAGAAGTCTGTCCTGCGGCTTTAGCTTCATCAATTTGCGCCTGAGAAGTCCAGATGCCATCGGTTTTATAACCAAAGAACTGAATAGCCGGCTGTCCGACAATAGCTGCATAGACTTCGTTCCGTTCACCGTAATTATATTGAAATGGCTCTCCGCCCAATTCCAGTAAACGATTTCTGTTAGCTGAAAAGTTTAGCGCAGTAGACCACTGAAAATGATCAGTTTTGATATTTACTGAATTGAATTCAACTTCAATACCCTGGTTTTTAACCTTACCAGAGTTATCAAAGTATTCAAAAGAGCCGCTGAATGATTGCGTAGATCTTTTGTACAACAACTTATCAGTATTAGAGTTATAATATTCAATGGTCAGACCAAAACGGTCTTTCATAAAGCCAAGGTCTAAACCTGAATTGAATTCAAAAGTACGTTCCCAGGTAATGTTAGGGTTAGCCAGTACATCTGAATTTGGCGATAAACCAAGATTTACAGAACCTGTACCGCTTCCGAAAGAATAATTCCCCGGATATAACAGATTCTGAAAAGCAAAACTCTGGATCTTGTTATTTCCGGTTGCCCCATAACTTGCCCGGAGTTTCATGTTGCTGATCCAGCTAAGATTTTTCATGAAATCTTCTTTTCCAATTCCCCAGCCTGCAGAAATAGCAGGAAACGTACCTTGTTTTTGTCCTCTTGCAAAATAAGAACTACCATCCACCCTGAAACTGGCGGCTAGTAAATATTTGTTTTTATAATCATAAGTTATACGTCCCAGGTAGGAAACCAGTCCGATCTGGTCTTTCAGGGTATTCGTTAAAGCCTGATCAATCTGACCAGCCTGATTTAAAGTTTCGAAAGTCTCTGTAGGGAAATTTCTTCCCACCATATTGGTTTCTTTGATCTTGGTTTGCTGAGTGGTAAAACCTAATAAACCTGTAAAGCTGTGGTTGCCCTTTGTCACATTATAATTCAGGGTATTTTCCAGCAACAGGTCCATATAACTTTTAGTGTAAAGCGTAGCTTCATTTACATCCCCGTCTTTTCTGGCGTTTGATCGGGTGAGGGTTGTATTTTCCTGCTGCGAATAATAACCGCCGACAGAACTTTTGAAGATCAGGTTCGGCAGGAATTTAATGCTGATGTCACCACCGCCCAGCATCCGGTAAGTCTGCTGATCGCGCGTTTCCCGCGCTGCAATTGATAGCGGCGTATTATTACTTGTAGCGAAAGGTTCTACAGGGCCCGCGCTGGTCCAGTTACTGCCATCAGGCATTGTTCCGGAATATTGTAAGCCATTGAAGTGTCTGGCTTGTACAAAATCGCCGGGTAACACACTCGCCCAGGCTGCATTCTGATGAACATAAGCTGCGGTAAAATCATTATGAGTAACTGGCAGGAAAGAACCGAAACGGAAATAATCCGTGAAATTTACGGAAGGCCGCTGGGTCTTCACATAAGAAGGGTTAAAGTTAATACTGAAACTAACTTTTTTACTCAGTGTACCATCCAGTTTAGTTTTCAGATTGAACTTGCTGTTGTCACTATACTTTAATACCGCTTCATCTTTCTGACCGCTCGCTGATACATAATATTTCAAATCTTTTTTACCACCGGAAATGCTCATTTGAATATTGGAAATAGCTGCATTTTGCAAAGCTTCCTGCTGCCAGTCGGTAGGGCCACCACTGATCTCATTCTCAATTACATAAGCTGCTCTTTCCGGGTCTGTGATCAGGTTTTTCATATTGGCCGGAACTGTTGGGTCATCTGCACGCAAAGCCGCCTCAGCATAAAGCATCTTGGTGTAATCTGTAATACTCATGATCGGATTAAGTTTATATGGCTTTTTAAAACCATAATAACTCTTGAAAGTATATCTCGGCTTATCAGAACCTCCGCTTTTTGTTGTGATTAAGATCACCCCGTTAGCCGCTCTGGAACCATAAATAGCACCAGAAGCCGCATCTTTCAGCACTTCAATACTTTCTACATCCTGAGGATCAACAAATGATAACCCATCTGGTACAGGGTAACCGTCTACCACGACCAGTGGCTGTGAACCTGCACTAATGGAACTAAACCCACGCACGCGTACCGTAGGGGCAGCACCCGCTTCAGAGCTGACGTTTTGTATAGTGACCCCTGCAATTTTTCCAATCAGCGCATTGTCTAAACGTGCAGTTGGGATCTCATCCAGATTTTCATTTTTCAACTTGCTGACTGCACCAGTAACGGAAGATTTCTTTTGTGTACCGTAACCGATCACTACTACTTCATTCATCGTATTGGGAATTTCCCTTAAAGTGATCGTAATTGTTTCAGCTTGTTTAACCGCAAAGGCTTGTGGTTCATAGCCCAGGTAATTGATCAATAATAATTTGCCCGGTTCGGCTTTGATTTTAAACTCTCCCTTAGTATCGGTGACCACACCTTTTTTAGTGTCTTTCAGGATAACCGAGGCGCCTGGCAGAGCTTCCCCTTTCTGATCCTTCACAGTACCCTGAATGGATACTTTTGTCTGAGAATAGGCCGGTTTTAAGAATAAAAAACACAACAATATCATGACTAGTAAACTGTTAAAGTAAACTTTTGACTTCATAATAATTTATATTTGGTTATAGGTTGTACCTGCTCCGTAAAATCTCCTTTACCGCAGGAAACAGCTTGTTTTGCTCAGGTCAGCTGCCAGGTTTTTTTAAATACAGGAGGCCGTAGCCTCCTGCAGATTGGTGAATCAGGAGAAATTCAGACCACCATTAATATCAATATTGGTACCCGTTACATAACTGGATTGATCAGACGCTAAATAAACGACCAGATCTGCCACTTCAGTTGCCTTTCCCTCTCTTTTCAATAAAGTAGAGTTAGCTACATTAGTCCGTACTTCGGGTTTAGTGAAAGTATCGTGAAAGGCAGTCGCTATCATTCCTGGTAAAACTGCATTTACCCGGATGTTTTTCGGGCCCAGTTCTTTAGCCAGGGAACGGGTATAGGTCATTACCCCACCTTTAGCCGTCGCATAAGCACTCGCGCCAGGACCACCGCCATCCCGGCCTGCCAAAGAAGACAGGTTGATAATCGATGCGCCTGATCCCATAAAAGGAATAGTCGCTTTACTGACCAGGTAAACACTTTTTAAATTTAAGTCCATTACTGCATCCCAAAAATCCTCGTCCAGCTCCAGCGTAGGTTTTCTCGCTACCATTCCGCCAGCTACGTTAACCAGGATATGGATTTCTTCTCCAAAAGCTTTTCTGGTTTCCTCAATTAACGCGGTAACCTCCGCAGATTTAGTTACATCACCTTTCACAATAATTCCTTCTCCACCTTCCGATTGAATCAGTTTTAATGTTTCTTCTGCATTAGCCAGGTTATCGAAATAATTGATGACTACTTTCGCACCTTCACGGGCAAGCTGGCAGGAAACTGCTCTGCCAATGTCTCTTGAACCACCGGTAACTACGGCTACTTTGTTTTTTAATCTCATATGATTTGTTTATGAATGAATGATTCTTTTTGAGGTAATATATTTAATACAGACCCAGGTTATCGGAACCAGCACTGCGGCCAGTACGAAAAAAGATACATAACTTGTTTTTGTCATTACAGGAACTAACCAGGTGGTTAAAAGTGTGCCTAATACTGCGGCTGTACCACCCATTCCTGCTACCGTCCCTACATTTTTACCATTGAAATAATCACTTGGCAAAGTTTGCAGGTTGCCGATCAGGAACTGAAAACCGAACAGGGTTAAACCTATCAGTACCATCGCTAAACCCGGCTCTGCTTTCAGGTCATCCAGCTTATAGACAATGGCTACTAAAGACAGCAGCATGAACAGACAGCCCACAGCCACCGAATTCTTTCTTGCTTTTACTGCATTTACACCCTTTTTCACTTGCCAGGAAGAATGGTACCCGCCAAGCAGACTGCCGATTGCCGCAAATAAATAGGGGAGCCAGGTGAAAGCGCCAATCTGTTTAATGTCAAAGAGGAATTGCTCTTTCAAAAATGTTGGCAGCCAGGTTACAAACAACCACCATACCGGGTCTATAAAGAACCTGGCCATAATAATACCCCACGTATTTCTAAACTTTAACAACTCCTTCCAGCTGAGTACCGGAGCTTCATCTGCTTGTGTTTGGGCTTCAGTATCTACGTCCAGAATGTAGTTTCTTTCCTTTTCAGTAAGCCATGGGTGTTTATCCGGAGTAGCCTTATTGATAATCAACCATGGAATTACCCAGATCAATCCCAATCCGGCAATGAATACAAAAGTCATTTTCCAGCCGAATACGATATACAAAAAAGCAATCGCCGGAGCCGATATAACCGAGCCTAATGAAGCGCCCGCACCAAAAATGCCCTGTGCAATAGCCCTTTCTTTGACCGGAAACCATTCTGCATTACTTTTTGTGGCACCCGGCCAGTTTCCCGCTTCTGAAAACCCAAGCATAAAACGAAAGATATTGAAGGAAAATAACGACCTGGCGAATGAATGTAAAGCGATCGAAACACTCCAGCCAATAATGGAAATGGTCATACCAAGTCTGGTGCCTACCGCATCCATTAATTTCCCGGTAAAAGTCTGCCCCAGCGCATAGGCAATCATGAAGAATGTGGTGATCAGGGCAAGTGCATTTTTATTGTCTGCTGCTGCAATGCCGAATTCTTTGTAAATATAAGGCCACATAATATTGATGGCACTTCTGTCGATGTAATTGATCACTGTTGCCAGGGAAATCAATGCGATAATGTACCACCTTAGTCCTTTTATCTTCATGAGGTTATATTTGGTTTTCGTTGATTAATCTGCCCAAAGGCAGGGATTATTATAAGCCGAGGCCTTTCAGAAATTCCATGATCTTTGCATTGACCATTGAATTGTCTGCAGGTTGGAACTTACCGTGCAAGCCACCCTTTACAGTGATGAATTCATTCTTCACGCCCAGTTCATCCAGTTTCGCTTTTAAAGCTACCGACTGTTCATAAGGGACAATCGGGTCGGCATCACCATGCACGATAAATACCGGCGGACTTGTCTTTTTAACCTGGAACAGGGGAGAAACAGATTTGGCAAATTCCTGATCCAATGCTTTAGCTCCTAACCAGCTGGTCGCAGATTTACTGGTCTTTAACTTTCCATAACCCCAGTCCCACACATCAGTAATTCCATATTTATCGATGATCGCCGCGACCTTGATATTTTCAGTGCCTTTACAATTGCCATCAAACAAATGCTCATTTTCAAGCAGCCCGCTCATCAATGCAAGATGACCACCAGAGGAAGCACCCATAATGACGATTTTATTCACATCAATATGCAGTTGCTTCGCATGGCTGATTAAATAAATCAGCGCACACCTGGTGTCTTCTACGGCTGCCGGAGCAGTCGCTTTAGCAGTGAGACGGTATTCAATATTGGCCACTGCATATCCCTTTTTGAAAAAGGCACTAAAACCACTTTGAGATTCTTTCGTCCCTTTATTCCAGCCCCCGCCATGAATATTAATGACCAGCGGGGAAGGCGATCCCTGGGCAGGCGGCAGGTATAAATCCAGTTTCCCGTCCCAGTCACCTACGCGGGTATAAACCACATTCAGCTGTTCGCTGAACCCGGCAGGATAACTCACCTTTTTAATTTGTGTTGTGTCTTGTGCCACTGCAGAATGAGTTGTCCATAACAGCCCGGCAATCAGTATAATTCTTTTCATGTTACACCTTATTAAAGCCTATAAAAAATCTTCGCGGTGCGGAGAGAATACATCTATCAATACACCTTCTTCCAGGCAAACGCAGCCGTGCATTTTATGTGGAGGGGCATAAAATCCGTCACCTTTTTTAAGGATCTTTTTCTCTTCGCCAATACTCATTTCAAAGATCCCGCTATCCACATAAGTTACCTGTGAATGGTGATGCTGATGTAATTGCCCGACTGCTTCTGCCTCAAATTTTGCCTTAACCAGCATGATTTGATCATTGTAACCAAAAACCTGTCTTTTAACTCCGTTTCCCAGGTCCTGCCAAGGCGTTTCTTCTTCTATTTGAAATAAATTGCTCTGTAACATATTGATTAGTTTAGTTTGATAAAGTTTTCTTTGTTTTTAAAGTTGATCTGGTATTGATATAATTTCCCTTTCACTTTAAAGGAAACTGAAATCTGTTCCGGTCCGGCAGTGATGATTTTCAAATCACTTACATTACCCGAAGCGCCAGACGTGGTTTCATCTACCGTATTTGTGCTGCCATGTGTTTCAATCACTGTAAAAAACGTTTGTGTTTTACTGCCTTTTGAAGAAAGCATAAAAGCTTTACTCTCCAATAAATTCTGATCCGGATCATTCGCGCCAAGCGTTAGCAATTTCAGGTTTACAGGTGATTGTGCGGCGAAACTAACCGTATAAAAACGTTTATTGTTGAGCACTGTCAGGTAACCTGTCTGTCCAGCAACAGGTTGCTCCGCATTTAACCAAATGTGCTGATAACCATATTGCGTGCCCAAAGCTTTAAGCTGATCCGTGAAAGACTTAATCTGTACAGAAGAATCTGTCAGGTGTCCTTTGTACCAAAAGGGGAGGTCATACTGATGAACCTTATCGGCATCAACTCTGAAAATATCAATGATCAAAGACTTTTGAAGTTCTTCTACTTTAAGCAAAGCAGTGGTTCTGGTCATCTTAACACCCGGATACGCGTTGTTTTCTGCCGCACTGATTACCTTCAGCTGCTGGCCGTCTTTGAAATAAAGAATTTCAGCAGCAGTTTGCTGTGCGCGGTCTGCATTCGCTTTAAAATTGGAAGTTTCATCTACTGTCAGCGTATTGTGTGCAACCGTTTGTTTAGCCCACGATTTATTCTCAGGCAGATAATCACCACCTTTTTTAGATTCTATATTGATGAAACGCGCTGAACCATAATCAGGAAATACCTCGGCATTGTTATCATCGTACAATAAATTCAGCCTGTCAAAATGCCCGTGGCCCATTCCCTGCGAAGTGGCTTTGATCAATACAGCCTGCTGATCCTCATTTGTTCCCGCTCTTAAGATTCCAATGCCGCCATCTTTACCAGTTGCACCATCTGTAATTAACATCGTCTTGTAAACAAAGGGTTTAGTTTTTCCTGCGGCAACATCAGCAGCAATTTTTAACCCGGCATCAGAAATAATCACCTGTCCTTGTTTATTGACCACATCCAGTAATTCTGGCTGCGGCTTAATATCTGCATAAGCAATATCAACACCATAAACAAGCTCGGCAGATTCATAAGTTTTCCCTTTTACCGCATCGTTAAAAGGAAAGAATGTACCGTCCGTATAAGTGAGCTGTAAGGAGGTTTCAATGGCTTTAGCCAGGAGCTGATTGCGGTATTGAAAGATTTTAAGCGCCGGCTGATAGTTGTTAATCGTTTTTGCAAATATCAAAAAAGGAAGCAGCGCATAACGTTGATAATAAGGGCCCTCCGTATAATAACCATCAGGCGAAAACAACTGGTCAATTTGTGCAAGATAACCTGCCTTACCATCCTTAGCTGTCCCTTTCAGAGCCATTTCTACATACTCAGGTTTATGAATCACATAACCAGTCATTCCTACAGCTGCTACAGCCCAGGTGGCATGGTTATGAATTTTATTAAAGGTTTCCGCACAATCTTCGGTGAAAAACTTAAGTTCAGGAATAAACAAACCTTTTTCTATCTCCTCACGTTTTGCAGGTGCAATCGCGTCATAAACCAAATCATAACCTTGTATAGTGTAAACTTGCCAGACAAAATCATTCAGGCTTTGCCAGAAGATCCTACCGCCCTGATGACCTTCTTTCCTCTTCGGGTGAAGCGGCCATTTCTGATATTCAGCAGCATATTTTAATAATATTTCCTCTACATAAGATGCGTATTTTTTGTCTCCGGACATTTGATAAGCAATTCCGCAATTCAGGATATTGAGGTAATTCTTTTTATGCTGTTCATGGGTCGCCCCGCCACCAGCATCTTTAGGTACAGGTACGTTAACAGGCTCTTTAATAGCTTTATCGGCATCTGATTTTATCTTCTTGTAAGACTTTTTAAGCAAGGGATAAGTTAAAGTTCCTTTCCTCAGCGCCTCTATATTCCCTTTGGTCAGCATGATGGAAGGATGCTGCTGCGCATGAGCAGAGAGTCCGAAAATCAGGCAAATCAATCCCATTACCAACTTTTTCAAGTAGTTCGTCATATCATTATGAATAATAAATTTTAAGGCTTATGCCATTTTTCTGAGCGTAGTTTTAAACTTTGTCTTGTATGATTTTTTGTGCGGCAAAGCCAGCTTTACTTAGCTGGAACATATCATTTAAATGTGCTGCGACTGCGTTTTCTGCGGCATCAATATCTTGATCTTCAATTGCTTTTAAGATGGTCCGGTGTTCTTCAATGGCTAGTTTCCCCCTGTTGTCTCCGCAGATTTTATTCTCTACAATACTTTTGATCAGATCGGGAATTAAAATCAGGATCATAGACTCAATAACAGAATTTTTAGAGGCTTTTGCGATCCCGATATGGAAAATCATGTCTTCCTCTACCGCATTCAGATTCGCATTAACTTTAGCTTCATAATCCAGGAGTGCTTCCTTTAAACTTGCCAGGTCTTTTGCTGTTCTTCTTTCCGCAGCCAATTTGACCGCATCCAGTTCCAGGTAATACCTGGCTTCCAGCAGCGCATTAAAATCTTCTTTATTGAATTTGATAATATCGGTGATGATACTGTCCAGTACCTTAATACTCAGGCCTGCTACATAAGTTCCGCTTTGTGGATTTGTCTTTAACAACCCATAGAATTCTAACTTCAGAATGGCTTCACGTACATAACTGCGCCCTACACCGAACTTCTCAGCAAGTATTCTTTCGGCAGGTAAACGGTCACCAGGTTGCAGTTGACCAGAGGTAATCAGCTGTTTAAGCTGTCCGATTATTTTATCTACAGGAGTTTCAAGTTCGATAGACCTGATGGTTTCTATAAATGATTTCATAAGGATATATTTGGTTTACCAATTATTGGTTCACCAAATCTATAAAATATAATCAGTAATCAAAAATTATTTAGGAGTATGTGCTATAGTGTTGATAATCAATGCAAATAATATATTGTTTACGCTAATTTGATTTTTTGAATTTGGTAACTGTCAGGAAAAATGCTGATATTCCATACTATAAATTGATAGTCCACCTAATTAAATATAATGCCTCTTTTATATCATTCATTTTTTCACCTGCTTTTTATTGGTATCATTGCTTTGTTCCCGGTCGTTAATCCAATCGGCTCATCTTTCATTATCAGCCCTTTTTTTACCGGACTCAGCAAAGCCGAAAAAAGAAAGGCAGTCGGAAAAATTACCTTTTATGCCTTTTCAATTTGTACGGTGTCTTTATTTGCAGGGCAGTGGATACTGGAAATATTTGGTATTTCTATTCCTGTTGTGCAATTGGCAGGAGGGATTATGATTTGTAAAATGGGATGGGAGAACCTTTCTTCCGATAAAAAACAAGCAAACCCAACAGCGGGGACAGAAGCTGACTTATCAGGATATAGTAATATTGAAGGTCAGCTGTTTTACCCGATTACTTTTCCGGTAACTACCGGGGCGGGCACTATTTCTGTATTATTTACATTGAGCGCGCACAGCGAATCATCAAACCGGCTTAATTATTTTATGAACACAGCAGCTATTTTATCAGCTATTGTGATCATGTGTATCCTGATTTATATTTTCTATTTGAATACAAAAAATATTATCCGGTATCTGGGCTCCAATGCAGAAGCTATCTTTAACCGTATTTCTGCATTCCTGATCTTCTGTGTGGGTTTGCAAATAGCGATTACAGGAATAAAAAGTTTAATGAAGTAAATTCATGGCTCATGGGGGTATTGTAAAATATTGCGTTTAAGTCATATCGTCTTCAACACAACATAGCAACATGAATTTTTTCATCCTGAATAAATACACCTTTAAAATCACTTTATTCTTTTGCCTGCCCATTTTTATGTTTTCCTGTAAGAAAGAAACGGTAAGGCAGCCAGTTTATGCGCAAAAAGAAGTAACCATCGAATACCGGATAAGCCCTTATAAAAATATCATTACAAACGGAGATATTATTTTTACCGATGAAGCTGGTGTAGTCACTGTTTCAGACAAAAGGACCTTGCCCTTTTCCAGAAAATTCAAAAGAAATATCAAAAGATCAGCAGTATTATCTTTAGGTATTATTGCTCAATATGCCGGATCAGTGAAGATGGAAATCAGGGTAGATGATCAGGTCGTGGCTACACTGATTTCCAGCAGTGTACTGAGTAAAAAAGAAATGATCAGATATACTCTTACACTACCGCAGGAATAATAATTTAAAAAAACTATCCGCCAAGCCTTTTCTGTTCCTCATCTACTCCCGTTGATCTTGTTCTTTCAGATTTAACCGTCATCTTTCCAAATCGATAGGTAAAGGTCAGCCTTACACTGGTTGAGTTTAAAGATTGATAATAATCATAAGTATTTCCTGTTAAATTACTGTATATCCGGCTTTGTTGTGTATGGAAAATATCATTTACACCTAACTTCAGGTTACCTAGCTTATTTGGAAAATTGTAACGTAATCCGGCATCTGCTTTGAACATTGATCTGCGCTTAAAGGAAGCCTCAGATTCAGGTGTATTATACAGTACTGCAGCATCAGCACTAAAGAGCCTGCTCAACGTAAAGTTATTTTGCGCATAAATTTTTGCACTGACTTGTTTGGTATTCATATTTGCCCCTTTTAATTCAGGTGCATTGATAGTATAGTAATACGCCGAAACATTATTATTCATATTCCACCAGGAACTGATAGTGAGCGGGAAATTAAATACCAGGGAAAACAGGTTATTGGAAGATAAATTTAAAAATGTCTGATACACTGATTTTTTATCCTCATTCTGCAAAATCGCGTTGGTAATTACATCCGTTGTATGGCTATAAGCTAAAGCAAGACTGTATTTCTTTTTATAAAGATAACTGGCTTCTAAATTAGTTGAATACTCAGGCTTCAGGTTTGGGTTTCCCTGGTTATAAGTATACTGGTCAATATAAAATATAAAAGGATTTAAGTTCTGATAACCTGGCCTGTTTATTTTTCTGGTATAGGAGAGGTTTAAGCTGTTATCTGCATCAAAATTCTGAGTCAGTAAAAGCGAAGGGAACAGGTTGGTATATTCTTTTTCTGCTATTTGATTTGTAGTGACCGAATTACCTGAAGATGCGGTATGCTCCACACGCAATCCGCCCTGTATGGAAGTTTTGCCAAGCGTAATATTCAGTGTTGTATAGGCCGCACTTATTTTCTCCTCATAAATAAACTGGTTACTCTTGGTTTTATCAAATATCCAGTCTCCTTTAATGTTATTCTCATAAATGTAATTGTTATCACTCTTTACGCCAGAGAATTTAGCACCGGCATTAAATTTGAATATTTTGTTAACCGGAAGCACATAATCTGCTTTGATTGCCTTAATACCAATAGCAGATGGCGCATTATTCCTGTAAACCTGGCCGTTCTTGAGAAAAGTACCATCAGGTAAATAAAATAAATTCGTGGAATTGAACTGCGTCCTCGCATCTAAAGTGGAATAATCTGCATCTATGCTGATTTCCTGTCCTTTGGTATCCAGTACTCCCTTATAATTCAGGTTGTAGGAAAAATTTTTACGTTTCACCAATGCGTCACTCGGAGTTATTAAAACAGAGTCTGTTTGCTGATAAGAGCGGCCTATATCGACATGGCTTAAGCTGTTTTGTACGATATGGACAATAGCTCCTTTAACCAAAAAACCAATCGTATGATTCTTTGCCAGAAAATAATCTGTTCCAATCTTAAAATTCTGAACATTGACCACCGGGTGATCCATGTTTTTTTGATCAAATGATAACGGATTTGCACCTGGGGTTATTCGTTTGATATTAGTGTTCCTCTCTTGTTCAACCCTGTTATAACTATAGGTGCCAAATACATTGTATTTTTTCTTCCGGTAATTCAGGTTAACTGAATTTGTAGTAAGCAGGTATTTATTAAATCCTGCACTGAGTGCTGTATTTCCATTAAATCCTTCTGCTAAACCTTTCTTTGTTTTGATATTAATAATACCCCCGGCACTGTTCGCGTCGTAGGCTGAACCAGGATTATTTATCATTTCCAGGCTTTCTATTTCATTACTCTGCATTGATTTAAGCAGGTCAGCAACATCAGAAGCAGCTAAATAGGTTTGTTTGCCGTCAATAGTAATTAGCACATTGCTCTTGCCTGCAAGGGAGATATTTTCATTCTGGTCTACACTTACTCCAGGGGCTTTAATTAATAATTCCAAAGCATTTAAACCTGCCGCGGATGGGATCGCGTCTACATTTAAAATGATTTTGTCTGCCTTACGTTCCAATATTGGTTTAGAAGCTGTAATTTTAACTTCACCGAGTTTTTTAGCATTCTCTTTTAAAGTTATAGTGGGCACCTGAAATGCAGCGTTACCGGTCAATTGAAAAGCTGCAGTTTTTACCTGGTGATAGCCCACCGTAGAACAGGTAATATAATATTTGTCTGGCGCGGCCTGAAAACTAAAATTACCATCCTGATCAGTCATTGCCGTAGTGACCAGCAAAGAATCTGCGAAAGTATACAAAAGTACGGTTGCAGCTGGAAGCGTTTGCTGGTTATCTCTTACTTTTCCACTAATTTTAGCTGTATACTGCGCGTAGGAACTATTTGAAAAGAGGCAGAGTAAAAAAAGGCAGATAAAAGGTGAGAATGATTTCATGGTTAGCATAGGTTGTCAATCAGGGTAGATTTGAGTTGTAAATATTTATACTTAATTGAAAGTATAAATGGTTCTATAACAAATTTAATATTATAAGTGAATAAACAACTATCACGCAGATTAAATATAGGCCAATAAAAAATGGTTTGCCCTTTAGGGGCAAACCATCGTGATTTTTATATTTCTGAAGATTCTATTTATTTTCCGCCAAGTCTTTTTTGTTCCTCATCAAGACCAGTTGATCTGCTTCTTGCAGATTTTACAGTCATCTTTCCGAAGCGATAAGTAAATGTTAACCTGACACTCGTCGTATTACCATATTGCTCCAGGTTATATATGTTTCCTGGTAATGTACTGAATATCCTTGCTTTTTGTGAATGGAAGATGTCACTGACCCCTAATTTCAGGTTCCCTGTTTTATTGGGAAAGCTATAACGTATTCCCGCATCTGCATTGTACATACTTTTAACTTTAAAAGCACCTTCAATTTGCGGTGTACTGAATCTTAATGCAGCATCTGCACTGATGAGTTTGGTCAGGGTGAAATTGTTTTGTGCATAGAAATTACCACTGAATTGTTTAGAGTTTAAGTCTGCTCCGTTTAAGTCAGGTGCTTTAATCTGCTTGAAGTACCCCAGTACATTGTTATTCATATTCCACCATTTGTTAATTTTTACCGGGAAGGCGAAGGTTAAAGAAACTACTTCTTCTGAAGCAAGGTTCAGGATAGTCTGGTACATCGATTTCTTCACCTCATTTTGCAATAATACTTGTGTAATTACATCCGAAGTGCGGCTGTAATTTAAAGCAAGGCTATATTTCTGTTTGAAAAGGTAGCTGGCTTCCAGGTTATTAGAGTACTCGGGCTTTAAATTCGGATTTCCCTGGTTATAAGTATACTGATCCAGGAAGAATACAAAAGGGTTTAAGTTCTGGTAATTCGGCCTGTTTATTTTTCTGGAATAAGAGAAATTTAAAGTATTATCTGCATCAATATTCCGGCTTAAAGACAGCGAAGGAAATAAATCTGTATATTTTCTTTTAGTAACCAGGTTTGTGGTGATTGAGTTCCCTGTAGAATTGGTATTCTCTGCACGTAACCCTCCTGACAAAGATGTTTTTCCCAGGTTAACATATAACGTTGCATAAGCCGCGCTCACCTTTTCATCATATAAGAATCTGTTACTTTTTGTGTTATCAAAAATCCAGTTTCCCTGAATGTCATTCTCATAAACATAGTTGTTATCACTTTTTACACTGGCCATTTTAGCACCAGCTTCCAACTTGAATATTTTATTGATGGGTAGGGTATAATCTGCTTTTATAGCCTTGATGTCAATGTTAGAAGGGGCAAAGTTTCTGTAAATCTGACCATCTTTAAAGAAACTGCCATTTGGCTGGTAAAAACGGTTAGTGTAGTTTGCATCATTAGTTCCATCAAAGGTAGAATAATCTGCATCTACCGTTATTTCCTGACCTGCAGTATCCAATACGCCTTTATAGTTGATATTATAAGAAAAGTTTTTACGGTTTGATGAATTATAACTTGGCGTTTTCAGGATCGAATCTGTTGCAGCAAATGATTTTCCAATATTTACAATACTTAAACTCTGCTGATTATAATCACTGATATTTCCTTTAACCAAAAATCCAATGGTATGTTTTGGAGATAAAAAGAAGTCGGTCCCTATTTTAAAGTTTTGTGAAGAATAAGCAGAGGTATCTTTGTTTCTCTGGGTAAAAGACAGTGGATCTGTACCCGGGGTTATCCGGTCAATATTAAGTCTTTGAAGAGATTTATTCTTGTAATAACCGTAAGAACCGAATACATTAAAGTATTTTTTGCGATAATTGAGGTTTAATGAACCATTAGGAAGCAGGTATTTATTAAATCCAGCACCTAATGCCAGGTTTCCATTAAAGCCTTCGGTCTGGCTTTTTTTGGTTTTGATGTTAATAATTCCGCCAGTACTGTTTGCATCATATTTGGAACCCGGGTTATTAATAATTTCAATAGTCTCTATTTGGTTGCTCTGCATTGATTTCAGCAGGTTTACAACTTCAGTGGAACTCAGGTAAGTTTGTTTACCATCGATAGTAACCAGCACATTACTTTTTCCGGAAAGCGAAATGTTTTCATTATGATCTACGCTAATTCCCGGAGCTTTTTTCAATACTTCGAGCGCTGTTAAGCCAGCGGCGGACGGTGTGGCATCTACATTAAAAATCAGTTTGTCTGCTCTGCGTTCCAAAACCGGTTTTGCTGCTACAATGCTGACTTCGCTCAGGTTCTTTGTATTCTCTTTCAGTGTAATGGCCGGGATTTGTAAAGCAGCAGGCCCGCTTAACTGAAAAGGGGCTGACTTAACCTTGTTATAACCTATAGAAGAGGAAACGATATAATATTTGCTTGGCGCTGCTGTGAAATTGAATTTTCCATCCTGGTCAGTCATGGCAGTGGTCACCAAAGATGAATCTTTCGCGGTATACAATAAGACAGTTGCAGCAGGTAATGTTTGTTTACCATCCATTACTGTACCATTGATTTTAACAGTTTGCTGGGCAAGTAAGGTAGTAGGAAAGAGGTAAGATAAGAGAAGGAAAGAGGTTAGTAAAATTGATTTCATGTTTCGTTGATTTGTAAATAAGATGCGATAAGGGAGAATAAGTTACATCTACATGAAATTTTTTATGATTTAAAAGGATTTACATGTTTTTACCAAGAATTGAAATAATCTTTTTTGCGTCTTCATTGTCAGGATTTAAGGCGAATGATTTTTTATAATTCAATAATGCCTTCACTTTGTCTCCTTGTTTATAGTACGCTTCTGCTAAACTGTCGAATACATTACCTGATTCAGGAAAAAGTTGTGTATTATGTTCAAAGACAAGGATGGCATCGGTAAATTTGTTTTGGCGTAAAAAGTTGTAACCTATCTCATTCAGTGTGGCTTCTGCATCAAAACTATATTCATCATTGTGCTCTTTTTTCATTTTTTCATAAAATGTAATGACCTCCGGACCATTCATCTTTTCTAGCTGGGCAGCAAATCCGACGGATACAGACTTTTTGATCCTGGTATACGGAGTTCCGTCTAAAATTGCTTGAATAGAGGCGTTAAACGCATATAAATTGTTCTGCTGGTTGTTTGTCATCAGGATAACCGTTCTGCCTTTTGCCACGGTGCTGACTAGTAAGGCCTGGTAATTTCTGGCAGTGCCATCGTGTTGATGGCTGATTATCCGGTTACCGTCCATCATACCGCCGCCTAAACCAGCTTGTTGATTAGGGCCTGCTGCTTCCAGGATCTGTTTAGTGGAGGCCGGGCTGATGAGTTTAAAGTTTGTAATGGCATTGGCCCATTTGTAAAAGTCATCAAGCGTTACTGCTACCCAGCCATTAATGGGGTACGTCAGCTCATCTTCTGCATGGTCATTGTTATAAGCTCTGGCTATGAGTTTATCGGCAGCTAAAGGATCTACAATAGCAGTGCTCATTCCAGCCGGTTTTAATAAATATTCCGCCGTAAATGCTGTAAATGATAAACCTGTAATCTTTTCAATGATCCTTCTTTGCAGAAATATATTGTTGTTGTTATAAGCATACTGGCTGCCGGGTTCGAAATCAAGCTGTGTTGTTTTCCTCAGCTCTTCCATATTATCTGCATTACTTTTCACCAGTTTCCATTTTACATCGGGGATACCGCTCGTATATTGCAATAAATTGAGGATATGGATCTTGGAAGCCCATGCAGGCAGCTCAGGGAGATATTTAGAAACAGGGTCTTCCAGCGCCAATTTTCCCTGTTCTTTCAGGATCATGATACCAACCGCATTAAATTCTTTAGCAATAGAGCCAATATGAAAACGATAGTGTTCGGTTAAACTGGTTTTTCCGGCAGCATCTGTAAAACCAATAGCGTCTTTATAAATTACCTGGTAATTTTCTGCAATCAGTACATTGCCATTAAATAACCCCAGATGGTTTGCCTGATGTAACAGCGAGTCCAGTTGCGCGGTTTTACTGGTTTGTGCATTAGATTTTTGGGTCAACAGGATCAGCAGGCTGATGACAAGGATGTTGATTGCAGATTTTTTGAAAGTATTCATGTGTGGCTGTTTTCTGTAAGACTCCCGGATAGCTGAATTGTTTCAGCAATTGTTGCTATATCTTCAGCTTGATTTGTTGGGTCAGCTAATTTTTGTACAACACAGTTTGTTGGGCAGTTGTGATATAGTACTATACCAGTATCCCTACAGTACATAGCTGAAATACAGGTCATTTTCCTGTTTTCAATAAGAATTACAGTTAAGCTGCTTTAGAAAAAAAGCGGCGGCTAAGCAGGTGCTTATAAAGTAGCAGATTTACCAAGATCAGTGCCATTCCATAAAAGACATCTTCTACAGGGATGGTTAATATTCTGAAACCAATAATCTGGTTACTATCATACCAGACTATAGGTGCATCAAGGCCGGTTCCGGTCAGTAAACCATTGACGATTAAAAAAGGAAACAGCAGTATCGTGTAAATGATATAAAATTTGGGCAGCCAGCCAATCTTCAGCACGTATCTGCTCCAGACAAGTACGGCAGCCAGTAATAAAAATGTTGCTGCCGGATAAATATGACTGCGGTAGCTAATCGACAACAGTATACAAATCAGGATAAGTACCGGGGTCAGGATCTTTTCAACGCGGAGCGGGATCGGTTTTTTAATAAAAAGATCCAGACAATGAAAGGTAAATACGCAGGCATAAGGGATACAAAAGAAGAATAGAATTTCTTCTAAAGGCATATTAGCTACTTTTAAACCAATAAGGTAATCGGGATTAAAACCCCAGACACCAAGACTGGTGAAATATACATCCCAAAGCAGGAAAATAATTCCGGTGAGCACTACCGCAGGAAAAAAAGCTTTCCAGGTTTTGTAGAAATTTAATTTTGGATGGAAAGAATAAATGAAAGGAACACTAATCGTGAAAAAATCAATCAGGAGATACGTGTACTTCATACTTCTGTTTTTTTATTGTTTTCGAAGAAATATTTAAAGGGAACCCATAACATTCCGAAACACTCTCCATGTTCTTTATTGATATGTTTATGGTGCATTTTGTGCGCCCTTCTAATAGCTTTAAAATACCAGTGTTCTGATTTCCTGAATATTTTAAACCGCTGGTGTATGAAAATATCATGGATAAAAAAGTAGGCCGCACCATACAAGGTAATTCCTATACCTATATAAAGGGCAATAGTATTCCCGTAAAAAGAGCCTAAACCCAGGCAGATAATTCCTGGAATGGCAAAAATCAAAAAGAAAAAGTCATTTCTTTCTAAAAAGCCTTCATGATCTTTGTGATGATGATCACTGTGTAAATTCCAGAACAATCCGTGCATGATATATTTGTGCGTAAACCACGCAACGCCTTCCATCCCAATGAAAGTTGCTGCTACAATCAGGGTATTAATTAGCCAGTTACTCATAAATTGAATAGTTGATGATGATACTTTTTAACACGTTCAAAGCAAATTTTTAACCAGATAGTATATTCCTCCGGATTCGTTTTTAGCGCTGTTTCCAAGGCTTCAAGAGTCACATATTTGAAAGCCGCAACTTCCTCAGGATTGAGGACCGGAGTTTGGTCACTACTGCCAAAATAGACATGATCAAATTCGTTTTCTGAAAGACCATCTTCTAAATCGGCCTGATAGATAAAACTAAATCCAAAATCCAATACACAATCCATACCCATTTCTTCCTGCAATCTTCTTTTGGCCCCAATAGCGGTTTCCTCGCCAGGATAGGGATGACTACAGCAAGTATTACTCCATAGACCACCAGAATGGTATTTATCTAATGCCCGTTGCTGTAACAGGAATTCGCCTTTTTGATTGAAAATAAATATCGAAAATGCACGGTGAAGTTCTCCGCGTTCATGGGCTTCCATTTTCTCCATTGCTCCTGTCATTACATCGGCCTGATCTACAAGTATTACGTGATCTTTCATTTTGTTAAGCTGTTACGTTCTTTTTCAGTCAGGTTTTTGGAAGCAAACAAATAGTTAATTACCAACTGTTTGAGTGGCTTGTCCTGTAACTGATCCAGATTCTTTATTAATATCTTTTTGTCTGCTGTAATGTGGTCATTGTAACCAAGAAAAGCAGGAAGGTTAGTTTGAATGGTAAATCTTAAAAACCGGATTTCCATATTTCCGGAGTCAATGGCAACTGCACTTTCAATGAATTCTTTACCCTTTTTAAATCTCCTGTATTTTGAAATAGGGCTGATCGTATATTTAGCCTGCATCATTTCGGCAACCCCTTTATAACAGATCAAAAGCTCACTGGACTGCGCATCTACTTTAGAGAGCAGTTCCAGCAGTTTACCTGCTGCTGCTTTATCTGTTGCTGACTGATAATATAATGCCCGCAATTCTGTAATATCCGGATAGGGTGGGTTTATAGACATCAGCAGAATCAAAAGGGTTAAGGTTTTCATAGCGCATTCATTTTATAGCGAATGATGGAATCACACATTAACCCAAATTTATGGCTGTTCGAAATCCGGATTCTTTCGGACATTACTTTTTCAGCTGTTGCGCCCTTAATCTTATTAAACAATTCTTTATAATAGATATAAGCCAGGTAAACTCCATTTTTGGAAGAAGCTGGAAGTTGTTTAATCCCAGCAAGTGCCTGCTTGAATTCTTCTTCTATTTCCTTTTCAATAATTTGTTTTTCGTGGTTTGAGAAAACAGAAAGATCGATATTTGGGAAATAGGTACGGCTCAGGTTAAAATAATCTGCATTAATATCTCTTAGAAAGTTCACCTTCTGAAATGCTGATCCTAATTTCATTGCTGAACCTTTAAGCTTTTCATATTGTACTTTATCACCTTCTGTAAAAACATTCAGACACATTAAACCCACAACTTCTGCTGAACCCAGGATGTACTGATCATAAAGCTCTGGCGTGTATTTTGTTTTGTCAAGGTCCATAGCCATGCTTTTTAAAAACAATTCAATCAGTTCTTTATCAATGGCATATTCATTAACGACCTGCTGAAAAGAGTTTAATATCGGATTCAGACTGATCTTATGTTCGATAGCCTCATAGCAGTCCTGTCTGAATTTTGCAAGCAGAAAGGGTTTGTCAAAATCATGAAAGCTATCTACAATTTCGTCTGCAAGGCGTACGAATCCATAAATTGAATAAATTGGGTTCCGCAATTTCTTTCCTAAGAAATAGATGCCCAAGGAAAAGCTGGTACTGTAACGTTTGGTTGTGATCTTACTGCACTCTGCAGATAACCGATCAAATATCTCTTTCATAGTTTTTATTAAAGTATTTTATCAGTTGACTGGCAGCTACATGGCCTGAAATAATGGATGGAGGAACGCCTGGGCCTGGTACAGTAAGCTGGCCTGCATAGAACAGGTTTTCCAGCTTTTTGTTTTTTAAAGAAGG
Source organism: Pedobacter cryoconitis (assembly GCF_003259615.1). GTDB lineage: Bacteria > Bacteroidota > Bacteroidia > Sphingobacteriales > Sphingobacteriaceae > Pedobacter > Pedobacter cryoconitis. Next base: position 149,152 of record NZ_QLLR01000005.1, read on the forward strand.
CTTTAAGTTGGCGGTTTGCATCAGCGTATTGGCCAGACCATAAGCATTACCTTTATATGCGTTATAATCCAGCTTAAAATCTGCTACACAATAACTGGTTTTATAATCCAGGTGCTTACGGATTTCAACGCCGGTATAGGTTTCCAGGCGGTTCATGATCAGCTCAAAATATTGTTCCCTCAGAGTTGCTGTATCTTCCATATTCGTTGCCAGAGGCATCAGTACAAACAGGTTTTCATGTCCTTCAGGTGCCACTGTATGGTCGGTTCTGGATGGACAGCAGACATAAAATAAGGGTTTAGAAGGCCATTGCGGTTCTTTGTAAATTTCAATGGCATGTTGTTTCAGGTCTTCATCAAAGAATAAGGTATGATGGCCTAAACGTTCTGTTTTCCGAGTTACGCCCAGGTAAAAAATCAGGCAGGAGGGAGCAAGCACACGTTGGTCCCAATATTTCTCCTGATAATTCCTGTAATTTTCGCCAAGCAGCTTTTCTTCTACGTGATGATAATCAGCGGCAGCAATATAGCCGTCATATGCTTTTATTTGTTTGGGAGTACTCAGGTTCAGAATGTGTTTCCCCTCGATTTTTAAGGCAGAAACAGGTTCATCTAAATGAAATTTTACGCCATTCTTTTCTGCGACAGTTTTCATCGCCTCTATTACTTTTCCAAATCCGCCTTTAGGATACCATGTTCCCAGTTTCAGGCCTGCATAGTTCATCAAACTGTATAATGCAGGGGTATCTTCTGGTGTTGCACCCAAAAATAAAACCGGAAATTCCATCAGAGCAATGAGCTTCGGGTGCTTAAAATATTTTTTAACGTGATTGCTGAAAGAGGTGAATACTTGTAATTTAAAGACCCCTTTAATCAGATCCATATCTGCGAATTCCAATAAGGACAGCCCCGGTTTATAAACCAGCTTTTCAATGCCTGTTTTATATTTATAAGCTGCTTCTTCCAAAAATTGCTGAAGCTTTAAAGCACTTCCTGGTTCAATAGTTTCAAAGGTGTCACACAAGGCGCTGAAGTTTGCCGGAATATCCAGAACATCATTTTGTCCGTATACGACTGAAAATCCGGGATCTAAAAGCTCCAGTTCGTAAAAATCTTTGGCTTGGTACCCAAAATCGTTAAAGAATTTTTCAAAGACATCTGGCATCCAGTACCAGCTTGGCCCCATGTCAAAAACATAACCATTTTCGGTTTCCATTTGTCTCGCCCGGCCGCCAACGGTACTGTTTTTCTCATATACATCAACTTCATAGCCATTTTTGGCGAGATAGGCTGCTGCACTGATGCCTGCAAATCCGGCACCTATCACTGCTATTTTTGGTATTGGGCTCGCTGTTTTAATTGGCATTAGAGGCGCTTTTGATAGTTTGTTCAAATTCATTGATAGACTGAAACCAATTTACGTTTTTATCCAGTTTTAGCTCACTGATCAGTTTGCCATTGCCTGCCAGATGGATTCTGGCCTCAGGATAAGTGGTGCTTAATTCACTAATATAATCATTTGCTGTTTCTGGTGGCTGACTGCGTACCATAAATAATAGCAGATGTTTGATTTGCTTGTTTTGCATCGCATCTTTCACAGATTCTAATGGAACTCTGCTACCGAGGTAGATAACTTTTTGCCCGGCTTGTTTAAGAATGTAATTGGCAAACAACAGACCAATATCGTGACCATCAGTTTCCGGCAAAAAAAGGAGCCAGGATGATTTTACCTGGGTAACCGCAGGGAGATCATTAATGGCAGCATAGAGTTTTTGCCTGATGATATTGGATAAAAAATGTTCTTGTGCCGGGCAGATGTCGTCTTTTCTCCACATCAATCCTAATCTCACCAAAAGAGGATAAATTACCTGCTTATAGGTCGTGATCATCCCATTTTCCAGGATACATTGATTGATCAGCTGATCAAATTCTGATTCGTTATAAACCAGGCCGTATTTTAAAAGCTGAGCGGTATAGTATTCAAAATGTGCATCATTTGAAATCGTCTGATCTATTTCTTTTTTGAGGAAATCATTCATCTCCTTTTCAGAGAGGGCGCACACTTGCGATATTTTCAGACCGGTCTGACTGATGCTGACAATATTCAGCAGTCTTTTGAGGTGATCATCATTGTACATGCGCGTATTTCCTGCTGAACGCATAGGGTCCAGCGCATTATACCTCCGTTCCCAGATCCTGATGGTATGGACTTGTACGCCCGATAATTGTTCAAGGTCAGAAATAGAGTAGTTCATTATGTTTGTCTAGATTTATTTTGTTAAATCTAGACAAACATAATGAACTTTCCTTTAATTTTAGCTGAATAAGTAGCAGTTTATAGCCAGGAGTGCTAAAATATATTTAAAGTTAAATGAGTTGATAGGGGTTTGATGTAGTCGCTGCGTCTACAGTGCATGATATGGAAAGCTTTAAAATACTGCCCTTTATTTTTTGCCCTGCTACTTTCTATATTGGTCATCGGTTTGACTTCATGTGTTTTAACTTCTAAATTAACCAGTTTCAACTTTCTTAATTTCTATCATTGCCAGTTTCTGGATGCGTTTTTTTCTTATTATACTTTTATGGGTAATGGGGCAATGTGCATATTCACGATTGTCCTGTTGTTTTTTCTAAAGAGAAAGAAGTTCGCATTGGCATTATTACTGGCATTTTTAAGTTCTGGAATTATTGTTCAGCTTTTAAAGAAGTTGATCAACGAGCCCAGACCACCTCTTTATTTTGAGCAGATCGGTTTCAAATATTCTTATTTCATTACCGGAGTACAGCAAATGCACTCTGGCTCATTTCCTTCCGGTCATTCTGCTTCTGCATTTGCCATGTCTATAGTGATTGCCTTATATTTTAAAAATAAACGAGTTAGTATTTTATGTTTGTTACTGGCTTTATTTGCAGGCTATTCGAGAATTTATCTGGCACATCACTTTTTGCCCGATGTAATGGTTGGCGCATTAATCGGGTCTGTATCCGGGTTACTAACTTATTATTTTATCTGGCAGCCTGCAGGACTGTATACCAAGGTAATTACTGAGTTTAATGGGGTCTTGAAATCATTCTAATATTTAAAAACTTTCCCATCTACCATCACTTCCTGTGTAGCTTCATCGAAAACAGCTTTCTTGCCGGTTCTAACAGCTGCATTGGTCATAATATTAGCAATAGAGTGGTAATAACCCACTTCTACAGGAGCATGAGTCTGTTTACGGGATCTGATACATTCCATCCAGTTCCGCATATGGGCAGAAGTTAACTTATCACCCCCTGTATTTGCGGAAGCTGCTACTTTTTCAGTCACATTGGTTAGTTTCAGTTCAGGCAGCAGGTTTGGCTGCATGTGCATCGCACTTGCGGCATCAGCTTTAAGGCCGCCTTTAGCAGAAACCATATTTGTATTCAGATTCAATTCGCCACCGTTGGAGTAATAGATTTCTGCCGGGTTTTCATCACCGTTGTGCATCCTGGAGGTAAAGACCACCTGAAAGCCATTCTCCGGATTATTTTGTTGGCCGTAATCAAATACTGCTGTGGTGGTATCCCAGTTCCGCCGTCCGTCTTTCCATTGATATATCCCTCCATTGGCCACAACGCTACGCGGATGTTTTAAACCTGTAAACCAGTGTACCGTGTCAATCTGATGTGACATCCATTGTCCGGGCATCCCTGAAGAATAGGGCCAGAACAAACGATATTCCAGGTAGATACGCGGGTCCCATTCTTCAAATGGACGGTTGATTAAAAAGCGTTTCCAGTCTGTATCCTCCTGTTTTAATTTAGCCACTAAATCTGGTCTGCGCCAGCGTCCGGGCTGGTTTACATTCCAGCTCAGTTCTACCATCGTAATATCGCCGAACTTACCGGATTTAATAAATTGTTCGGCAGCTATATAATTATCACCACTTCTGCGCTGCGAACCGATTTGAAGAATCTGCTGAGAACCTTTAACTGCTTTTAAAGCTGCGCGGGCATCGGACATGGTTTCTGCAAAAGGCTTTTCACAATAAACATCACATTTGGCATTGATCGCTTCTATGGCATGAACAGCGTGTTGAAAATCTGCTGTACTTACAATCACAGCATCCAGATCTTTCAATTGATACAATTCATCGTTATTGCGACAGGCTGTAATTTCATGTCCCAATTTGGTTTTTAAAAAGTTTTCGCCCAATCCTCTGCGGTAATTCCAGAGATCAGATACGGCAACAATATCAAAATTCAATTCTTTGTAATGGTTGAGGAAGCTGGGGAAAAGTGAAGTGGCAAAGCGGTCTGAAAAACCGACCACACCAACTCTCACCCGGTCATTCGCACCTATAATATTTCCGTAACTTTTAGCAGATAAGCCCATAGTTCCCATATAGGTTCCCGCGGCAGCAATTGCAGTTTGCTTGATAAATTTTCTTCTTGATGCTAACATAGCTGGCGGGATTTAAAGTTGTTTTAATTTAATACTTCTAAAAAATACCTGATCACCGTGATCCTGTAACAGGATATGACCTTTTGGAGCCATCCCAAAATTTTTCCAGTCTTTATACTTGCTATCGGCTACCAAAGCAAGGAACTCTGCCGATCCTCTCACATATTCCAGGATCTTATAACCATTTAACCAATATTGTATTTTATTATCTGGATAAACTCTGATGAGCCCGCTGTTCCATTCTCCGATTTTCCGCTGTGCATTAGGAATTTTTTTACTGGTGATCAGATCATATAAAGAACCCAGTGTCCTGTTTCCGTTTTTTCCGAGTTTAGCATCCGGATGTCTTTCATCATCCAGTATTTGATATTCTGGGCCGATTGCAGAGCCTTTATTTCCTTCGGTAAGGGTTACAAAATATTTAACACCGCTATTTGCACCTTCAGTTAACTTAAAATCGAATTTCAGTTCAAAGGCACCGTATTCTTTTTCGGTTACAATATCACCGCCATTGGTAGCTTCTGCTCCGTTGGATTTCTGAACGCTTAATTCTCCGTCTTTAATGAGCCAGCCACTTTCAGGGAAAGTCTTTTTATAAGCGCCCCGCCAGCCTTTGGTCGTTTTTCCATCCCACAGCAAACTATAGCCTGCTGCTTTTTCCTGTGAAGAAACGGTATTGGGAACCAGGTTAACCACATAAATATCATCGGCTTTGGATGGTTTCAGCTGCCCGGTCTGTATGCGGATATTACGCCAGTGGATTTGTTTGCCTGGCTGGTCATCTTTATTAATCGCATGTACTTGCAGTGCGATAAAGCCGGCAGGAGTAAGCGCGTCTACTACATTGGCAGTGGGAACGCCGTTAATCCAGGTACGGATAGAGTTTCCAATACATTCGATGCGGTATTTGTTCCACTGGTCATTTTTAAAGGCTTGTTGTCCTTTAGGGTTAATGTCCAGTGGATATAACCAGCCTCTTCTTGCTTCATCGTAAATACCTCCTGAAAACTTACGGTCGGATGGGTCAACTTCTACCTGGTAACCGTGGACTCTTCCATTTTGATAATCAGCAGTGCTTTCGCTCCTGATTTGTACACCAGAATTCATAGAATTATCTACTTTCAGTTCCAGTTCGAGAATAAAGTCACTATAATTTTTTGTGGTGGCCAGAAAGGAATTTGGGGTGTTGGAGACTGTCGTTCCTACGATCTCGCCATTCACTACTTCATATTTGGCCTTTCCGTTAAGTTGTTTCCAGCCTTTGAGATCTTTTCCATTAAAGAGGTTCTGCCATTGCTGATTTTGTGCCTGCAGGGTTGAAGGCAAGCTGACTAATAATAAACCCGCGAGGGTTAACAGGTGCTTTGTTTTCATATTTGGTTAGTAGGTTGATCTTTGGTTTGTCGATTTAGCTAATCTAATATAGTGTAATGATAAGTAAGAGTGAAACTATAAACTACTGTCAACTTATTGATATTTAATTAGGTAAAGGGCAAGTAGTGTATTAAATACACTTTTTTCATCGTTTAGCTTTCTTTTGTAAAAACTTGGTTACGATAAAAGAAAAAGCTGTATTCGAATAGATACACTTGCGTATTTGATTATATACAACTTGTCTATAAAAGGGAACGTTTGCTAAAACAGACGTTTATGGTGACATTGAGGTTGTTTTATAGTACTGATAATGAGGTCGGTAAGAATTTATAATGTTTTTTCTTTTGAGTTTAAGCCTTAATAGCCTCAAAAACACATTTTTTAATTGCTCACAGTTGTATGCGCTTGATTAGTAGTTGTTAATGGCAGAATTTTTGACGTGATCCGGATAGTTAATATTTACAACCCTAAAACAAAAAGTTATGGCTTTCAAAGCAAGATTAAACTTTTCGGGCAAGGAGTACGATGTGCTTCACTGTGCCTATTCTCTAAACCGTGATGTAGATGCAAAAGGAAGACCCTCTTCCGGAGTGTATGGTGGTACAATCGACATTGAGCTCGAATCTACCGAAGACACCTCTGTTATCGAAGCAATGGTAAACAACCAGTACAAACCTTTAGCCGGCACGCTGCTGATCAAAAAATCAGAGGAAGATGCCAAGATGAAGGAAGTTCATTTTGAAGACGGGTATATTGTGAAATATACCGAAGGAATCAACATCACCGGAGATAATCCGATGACCTTGAAGTTCCAGATCTCTGCACGTAAACTAAAAGCAGGGAATGCCGAGCATGTTAATGATTGGCCAAAAGCGTAATTCAAATTCAGGAAGTTTAACATTTAAAAAAAAATTATCATGGCATTTAAAACCAGGTTGACTCTAGGGTCTAAAGAATTCGATGTGCTGCAATGCAGCTATTCATTAAACAGAGATGTGGACGCAAAGGGACGTCCGTCATCAGGAGTTTATGGTGGTACTATCCATTTAGAAATTGAATCTACTGAAGATACTTCAGTGATTGAATCTATGGTGAATAACCAGTATAAGCCTCAGGCAGGAACAATTGTATTTAAAAAGGGTGAAGAAGATGCAAAAATGAAAGAATTGCATTTCGAAGATGGTTACATCATCCAGTACAATGAAGGGATTGCTGTAAATGACAATACTCCAATGACTTTGAGCTTTGTAGTATCTGCACGCAAACTTAAAATTGGTAATGCTGAGCATACCAACGACTGGCCTAAGGCTTAGTCAGTAAATTCTACTGCTTTAGCTGCAGGAAGCCGGGACGGTTTCCTGCAGCTTTTTTTTTGCAATAAATTGTTAACTATTGATTATCATGGTATTAACATTTTAATGTGGCTAAAACCTTAAAATCTCACTTTCTGACTCAGTTTCGGACATATGACACGGTTTAGTCATATTTTGTCGATTAGATACTAAATCGTTATTTCTTAACATTAATTTAATCTTGGAATTGGCAGGATAATCTATTTTTGCGCCTCGAAATATCTAAACAAAACAATAAATTTTACTTCTAACAAAAAACAACAAGTATGAGAAAATCTTTACTCATTTTTTTATTCTCCCTTTTGACTACAGTGGCTGCCTTTGCACAGGTAACTTCAAGTAGTGTATCGGGAAGCGTTAAAGATGCCAAACAAGGGCCGCTTCCAGGTGCATCGATTAAAGCAGTTCACTTACCATCGGGAACATCTTATACAGCAGTCTCTAATAAAGACGGTTTGTTTAATATTCCAGGTATGCGTACTGGTGGACCTTACACTATTGAGGTGAGCTACATTGGCTTCAATAAAAGCACAACTACTGATATTATGCTTCAATTAGGTCAGCCATTTACACTTAAAGCCGTTTTATCTGACGGTGGTGTTCAGTTAGAAGCTGTATCTATCAGAGGTTCAAAACGTATTAGCACTGCAAAATCAGGCGCAAGTACAAACATTAATTCCAAACAACTTTCAACTTTACCATCTTTTTCAAGAAGTATTACTGATTTCACACGTTTAACACCTCAATCAAGCGGAAATAGCTTTGCAGGTCGCGATAGCCGTACAAACAGTATCACTGTAGATGGTGCAAACTTAAATAACACTTTCGGTACTTCTCAGGATTTACTGCCAGGTGGGGGAGCTCAGCCAATCTCTATTGAAGCTTATGATGAGCTTTCGATTAACATTGCACCTTTTGACGTAAAACAGTCTGGTTTTACAGGAGCAGGTGTATATGCAACCACGAAAAGCGGAACAAACACTTTCCACGGTTCCGGATATACTTACTATAAAGATCAATCTTTTAACGGAACAAAAATAGGTGACAACGATATTAGTGCTGCGGTTGCAAAATCAAGTACTAAAACTTACGGATTTACTTTAGGTGGTCCGATTATCAAAAACAAATTATTCTTCTTCACTAACTTTGAAAGAGAAGTATCCAGTAATCCAGGGGTGAGTTTCTCTCCAACAGGTACAGCAGGTAATAAATCGGCTACACCAGTTGCAGATTTAGAAGCTGTTTCGAAATACCTGAAAGAAAACTACGGTTATGAAACCGGAGCTTATGATAACTTCCCTGCCTTCCAGAATAAGAACACTAAGGTCTTATTGAAATTAGACTGGAATATCAACGATAAAAACAAATTAAGCGTTAAATACAGTTATTTACACGCTACTGCTGATCAGATTATCAACTCTACTGGTACACCTAACAGTGGTGCTTATACTTTCACAGGTGCTAATGGCCTGCCTCAGACCCGTGGTAACGGTGGTTTGCCAAATGGTCGTTTCAGTCTGAAGTCTATGGGCTTTGAGAACTCTAACTACGGTTTCCTGAACAAAGTAAGTACAGGTACTGCAGAGTTAAACAGTACAATCAGCCCGAAATTATCTAATCAATTGTTACTTACTTTCAAGAAATATGATAATCCCCGTACTTCTAAAGGTGGTACTTTCCCAACTATTGATATTTTTAATGGTGCTGGTGATAACTATATTTCAGCAGGTTCAGATCCGAACACTAAATACAATGAGATTATTGACAATACAGTTAGTGTATATGATAACATCACTTATTACGCAGGTAAACATACTTTAACTGCTGGTGTAAACTATGAATTCCAAAAAATTGGTAACTCATTCATGCCTGGTGCTGCTGGTTCTTATATCTACAATTCATTAGGTGACTTCTTAAATAACAGAGCTCCAATTCAATTTACCTACAATCAATCTTTGATTCCTGGTGTTGACCAGGTATTCTCTGCGGATCTTAAAGTAGGTACTATCAGTTTATATGCTCAGGATGAGTATAATGTAAATGATAACTTCAAAGTAACTTTCGGCTTACGTGCTGATAAAGGTATGTATATGCAGGACCCAGTGGAAAATCCTCAGATTACAGCTTTACAATTACCTGATGCAAATGGAAAGATGACTAATTACAACACTGGTAAATTTCCAAAATCAAGTATCTTACTTTCTCCAAGAGTTGGTTTCAGAGCAAGTTTACTGGAAGACAAATCGTTGGTGATTCGTGGAGGTATGGGTATCTTTACAGGCCGTATCCCTTATGTATTCTTAACCAATAGCCCAAGTAACAGTGCCATGTATAATTTTGGTGGTGTTGCAACAGCAGATCAGTTAAAGAACATTACTTTAAAAGCTGATCCTTCTGAGTACGCAAGCTTATTCCCGCAAACTGCTGGAACATCAATACAAAACTCTACTGTAGTTATTGATAAAAACTATAAATTCCCTCAGGTATTCAGAGCTGATTTAGCGATTGAAAAAAATCTGGGTAATGGTTTCGCAGCTACTTTTGAAGCTATTTATACCAAAGATATTAATGCAACCAGAATGAGAAATGCGAACCTTAAAACACCAACTGGTGTATTTAATGACGGTGATTTTTCAAGAGTACGTTATGTAGGGACAGGTGCTAATAATGCTGTTGTGGCAGCTGACAGATCTATTTATCCTAACATTGGAACGGTTGTCGTTCTGGAAAACACCAATGAAGGTTACTCTTCTGCTTTAAGTGCACAGTTAACTAAAAACTTCTTCAATGGGTTTAACGCATCGATAGCGTATACTTATACGAAGTCAAAAGAAGCGTTTTCTACGGCAGGTTCTACGGCAGCACAGGTTTGGGCTGCGACTTCTAACGTAGGAACAAGTAATGATATTGAATTGAGAAACTCAGGTAACTATGTTCCTCACCGTATCGTTGCCAGTGCCTCTTATAAATTTAACTACCTGAAACATGGTGCAACTACAATTGGTCTTTTCTACGAAGGTCAGGCGGGAAGCAGCCCATTCAGTTATGTGGTTAACGGAGATTTAAATGGTGATGGTAACGGATCTTCAGATTTGATGTACATTCCAAAAAGAGGTTCAGATGTAAACTTTACTTCTTATACTCAAACTGTTAATGGTATAGGTTATACTTACACTCCTCAGCAACAAGCTGCTGCTTTAGAGCAGTTCATTAATAACTCTCCTTATTTAAGTAAACACAGAGGTGAATATGCAGATAGAAATGCAGCTTTCTCTCCTTGGTATAACCGTATTGATGCAAACATCCTTCAGGATTTCTATATCAATACCGGAAATACAAAACATACTTTACAGTTAAGTGCGGTAGTGATCAACTTGCCTAACTTATTAAATAGAAACTGGGGTATCAAAAAATTCAATACTACGAATAGTCCACTTACTTATACTGGTGTTGATGCTAGTGGAGCGCCGACTTATAACCTTCGTCAGTTTGATGGAAAATTAGTAAATCAGCCTTATCAAAATGCAACTTCAAGTACAACATGGAGTTTGCTGCTAGGTGCTAAATACATTTTTTAATCAGACTTCAATTATTTGATCATAACCCATAAAAATAAATATATACTAATGAAAAAATATATAAGTATCGCTTTAACTTCACTATTGGCACTGACTATGTTTTCCTGCACTAAAAAGGCAGACATAGCAGGTATTGAGCCAAAGTTACCTAATCTGCAATTGAGTAGCTTAGGATACCAGCAAAGCAGTCCTTTTACCCTAACTACAGTTCTGCAATTGAACTTTGGTGCAACGGCAAAAGTTCCTGTAGGGAAATTTATACTAGAAGTATTGGATGGAACTACCGTTGTGAATACGGTAACGTTTCCTTCCTGGTCTGGTAATGATGCGAGTTCAACAGCTAAGGTTGTAAATCATTCGATAAGTTACAGCTTGCAAGATAGCAACTATCCGAATGTTCAGGTTTACAGCGGTTCTATATTGCTTAGCTTAAGCAAACTGAACCTTGCATTTGACAAGACATATTCCGTAAGGGCATCTGCTTATTCAGCAACTGGTGACCTGGTTTCTAAAATAACTCAGTCTGCATTTTTTAAAACTATCCCTGCACCTGTAGTTCCTAAATAATTACAAGCTGTTCACTACAAAAGGCCTGGTAAAACTCAAAAGAGAGTTTGCCAGGCCTTTTTGCATTTATCTATTGTATTTTAGACTAATGACGCACCGCCATCCACAATGATTGTCTGGCCTGTCGCATACTCCTGTTCTATTAAATAGAGATAAGTTTTAGCAAGATCATCAGGATTACCTACTCTTTTAACAGGTAATGAACTTCCAATCTGGTTGAACATTTCCTGCTGCTCCACTAAAGACATACCAGCCCATAGTTCTGTTTTTACCACACCTGGGGAAACAATGTTCACCCTGACTGGCGCGAGTTCTACGGCCATCGCTCTTGCAAAACCTTCCATTGCCGAACAGATACTTGCACCGAGTGACCAGCCTTTACCCGGACGATTACTGGCGATGCCGCTTGTCAATACTATCGATCCTTTAACATAAGGTGAAGCATATTTTACTGCTGAAAATGCTCCCCAATACCTGACCTCGAAGAATTGATGTGCACCAGCTAATGAAGTGTCCTTCAAATCGCCAAGCTGCAGATTTTCACCAGCGGTATAGATGAGGTGGTCGAAAGCACCTATTTGTTCAAAGATATTTTTTACCTGCGTTTCATTGGTAACATCAATTGCATAACCAGTTGCTGTTTCAGGCAATTCTTCCAATGCTTTATTGATCCTTTGCTGATTACTGGAGATAATGATCACTGCCGCATTTTTTGCAGCAGCCGATTTTGCAGTGGCCAGACCAATTCCTGCACTTCCACCTATAATAACAATTTTTTGTCCCTGTAAAGCTTCTTTGCTTGTTGCTATTTGTTCCATTTTTTTAAGGCTATATTTTAATGGTAGCAAAGGTAGCCCTGGTGTTGCTGAGGGGATTTACCAAATGGTAAAAAGCAGTACCTTACCGGATATTCTTCCGGATTCTGCTCAAAGATTGTTGTGTAATGCCTAAATAAGAGGCCACATCACTTAGCGGAACCCTTAAGGCAATATCCGGCTGCTGTAAAATAAATTTCTGATACCTGGTTGTCGCGTCTTCACCCATATAAGAATTACGGACTTTTATTTTTTCCAGCAGGCTTTGCTGGAAAATAGTAGTGGTTAAATCTTTAAAATAGGGGATAGCATCGTATAGATGTAGTAATTTGTCTTTAGACAATACAATTAGTTCTGCATCACAGGCTGCTATAATACTTTCGTTAGCGGGAACACTATCATTGAGGCTATTCAGGATCGTGCAGAACCGGTGCTCTTTCAGAAAAAACTGGGTCACTGGATTTCCCTTGTCACTGAAAGAAACGATTTTAAGGATGCCTTTACAAACAAAGAATAATTCTCTGGCCAGTTTACCTTGCTGTAATAAAACTTCCCCTTCTTTAACTTTACGAAATTGCAGCTGCAGATTAATAAGAGTTTGATCGGACTCACTAATAGCTCTGTATAACCGGAGGAAGTCAAAAATAGGCTGGAAGTTATCATTTTGCATTTACAAATCTATTCAATTGATTCGTTCTATTTTTATTGCTGATAAAGGATATTATCAATTCTTTGTTCCATATCCGGATCATCAGGAAATCTCTGTAAATAGAACTCTTCATAATAAGCTTTAATAATCGCTGCCATTGGCGCAGCAAGTAATGCACCCATCAATCCAAAAGCCGTGGTCATCGCCAGCAGGAGAAAAAGTAAGGATACCGGGTGTATATTCATCGTGGAAGACCTTAGTTTAGGCATCACAAAGTCAGAAATCAGTTCATTCAATAATAAGAAAAATATCAGGCACCAAAATGCCGTGGCAGGGCTTATGGATAACGCAACAAGGGTAGGAGGAATGGCCATGATATAAAAGCCGATTTTGGGAATCAATTCTGAGAAGAAAGCTAACGCAGCCCATACCAGTGCACCAGGAACATTCATGATCGTTAGAAATATATAAACCAGTATGGCCTGAACTACACCGCCGATAAGATTGGATTTCATCCATCCGCCCAGCATTATTGAAGTATGCTGCAGTGCTCTTTCCGCTTTACCACGTTTTTCCGGTTCGAAAACCGACAGGTACATATTGATAATTGGTCTTGGATTCCCGACAAAAAAGATAATCATTGACAAAAAGACAATGAACATAAATATACCGCCAAGTACACTAAATGATATACTGCTGAGGCCGATCACTGTTTTTCCTAACGAAGGTACAGCCTCAGAAATTGACATTCCATCACCCTGAAGCTCTTTATTCAACTCAGGATACTTTCTAAGGATATGTGTAACATGATTAGAAATACTATTAAAATACCCGGGCAGATCACCTACCAGGGTGTCAATCTGTTCGCTGATATGCGGCACGACTAAGAAGCCTAATAGTGTAGAGACTATGAAAATAATCCCAAGCACGATGAGTGATGCCAGCCATCGTTTCATTCCTTTCTTTTCCAGTTTGCTAACAGGCTGATTAATGATCAATCCCAGAACAATTGCAAATATAAAGATTATAAATATGCTCATGATCTGGTATAGAAACCATAACAGCACAACTAAGCCGAATGTATATAAGATAACTGAAGTGATAATTTTGTAAAGATCTTTTGGGTATTGATTAGTCATGAGCGAATAATAGCGTGTTTTTTATAGCGTACACTCTAATTTTAACACCTTAAAAAAAATAATGTTTTGATTAATGTGGAATCTGTTAAACTTATCTGATAAGGAGACATTCAATACATGGCAGGGTTTTTCAGCTTCAGCAAATGAAGAATAATCCTAACTTAGACATTTGATCATGAATCGCAAATCACCTGATCTTAAATCGCAAATAACATAGTATATGAGTTCCAGAGAAGTTTTTTTAGCCGCATGTAACCAGATTAACGAGGGTTTGACAGAATTCGGATTTAAAGCCAGCCAGAAAGGGGCTACGCTAAAAAAGATCAGTAGCAACAAAGAATTTACTTTTGAAATTAGTTTCCAGTCCAGTGCTTTAAACAGCAGCGGTCATGTTAACCTGTTGCCGCATGTGCTGATCACCGCTAAACGCTTAAAAAAATGGCTGAAAGCACAAACCAATGACGTTTACAGCAATGATATTATCTATAGTAATCAATTAGGTTATATTTCACATTTTCAGGATTGGAAATCATGGAATGTTTCAGGACCTGCTCAGGGAAAAACAGTTCCAGAGGTAATCAATACTATAAAAAATTATGTCATTCCTATTTTTAACCACTTTGAAGATATAAATGGAGTGATCCGTTTTTTGATCAATAATGGAACGAAGTTTAACCGCTACATGGATAAAACATTAACTCCATTGGCTTTTATGTTGTGTTTTGCAGAAAAAGAATAGGCTCAGCAGTTTTTTGATCACTATCTTATTGATGCACCCGGTAAACATTTATTATTGAATCTTTACCAGCAACTGGCAACAGGGAAGGCTGTCGATCTGATGCACTCAGAATTTGCAGACGCGTTTGCGCTTAAACTGGCTTTTTTACAAGGATTAAAAATATAATCAAAAAGCAAGCGTTTAAGTGCCCTGTTTTTTTATTTTCTTCTTTTTCTTTCCCCTTTTCAACCAAATGATGAAACCCGTAATCGGTAAACTCGCTGCAATCAGGCTCACTATTGTGGCTGCAACCTTACCGAACAGACCAAAAATCCGGCCGGTATGCAGGTCGTAATTACCTGCTTCAATCCAATCAGCCCGGTTAAAATCCTGGTAGAGTTTGGAGCTGATCAATCGTCCATTCTTTATATCATAGAAAAAGGTATTTCGTTTTCTTGCCCAGTCTGATGGGTAGTTTAACCTTAACCTGAGCTTGCCATCTTTACGGATAGATAAATTGGTCAGTTTAGCGCCTGGATATTGAACGATTGCGTGTCTGTATATCCGCTCATAACGCTCAGGAATAGTTTCAGAAATTACAGGCTGGACAGGTGAGGCTTTTATTCCTTCGGCCAATTTTGACCCGCTTAAAAAACTTACTGCTGTCTTTACTTCCTTAAAACCAAAATAAAGTCCGGACAGCGCACTTACGAGCAAAATTCCAGAAGCATAGAAGCCCAGTACGTTGTGTAAATCGTAATTGACCCTTTTAAAAGAGGCTCCCCATTTAATAGTTACGGCCTGTTTAATCAACCTGATCTGGCCGGGAAACCATAAAATAAGACCAGAAATCAGCATGAGCACAAAAATCACTACAGACCAGCGGATGATAAATTTACCGGTATCTCCTAAAAGTAAAGAGGTATGAATATCTTGAACAGTAACGAGAAAATCAAGCTTGGTTTTCTTCACCAGGCTTCCATTGTAGGGGTTCAGGTAATAAACCTGATGTTTACCAGTTGTCAAACTAATCGTTGCATTAGGCGCGGTATTGTTGATCTCAATGCCAGTAATTTTCTGACCCGGAGCAATCTTTTCAAATTCCTTTAAAAGATGAGCTAAACTGGCCTGTGGTTGCTGGACAACAGGAACAAAAGCATAATCTTTTTCCAGGTAATCTCTGATCTCCTGCTCAAAAACATACAGACAACCGGTTATACCGATAATTACCACGACAATTCCTGTAAAAAGCCCCAACCATAAATGGATCAGCCCAGCTGCCTTCTTTAATTTTTTATTGATCTTCATTAGAATTATTAATCTTCATTAGAAAGAGTAACCTGCTGCAAGATTAAAACGACGGCCATTTCCCCTGGTATAAACAGAATTGTTTCCGTAAAACTGAGAAATACTTGGATAATAAGCTTTATTGAATAAGTTTTCCAATCCCAGGCTCAGCTTTAAAGCTTTTGAAGCTTGGTAAACTGTGGCTAAATTAAACAGGTTGTAAGCTTTTACAGGGCCTTCTCCAATTAGGTATTTACCTGTAGCTGCATTCGGCTTAAAGCGATCTCTGTTTCCGACCCTCATCCAGTTTACATCAATTGATAGATTTTTAATACCAGAATATTTCAGGTAAAGTGTAGATTTAGAAGGAGGGATGCGGGTGGTATTTAAATATACATCCTGTGCACCATCAAACTTTCCGTCATCATCTACATCACCTTTTCCTTCTACATACGCATAGTTTCCGCCTACAGATAGTTTATCAGTTACTGCATAGTCGGCCTGAAATTCATAACCCCAAACACGCTCAGGAATTCTTTGAGAAATATAAACGCCGTTAACTTCTAATAAATTTGCTCCCAGTTTGGAAGTACTGATATAGTATGCTGCACTAATATTTACTGGTCCGAGCGCACTGCTGAAACCGGCCTCATAGTTATTTACAATAATAGGTTTGGTCTGTAATTGTGAAAGGGTATTACTTTGAGCTGCACGTAATACTCTGCCCAGTTCGAATACTGAGAAAGATTGCGCATAACTTATAAAAGGGTTGAACAATCTGCTTGCTGAATACCTTGCACCTATATTAAATACCAGCGCATTATAATTAAGTGTACCACCTTTAACAGCAATACTTCCGGCATTGTTCGCGCCCGTAGCAAGTGTATTGAAATCGTCTACTTTAATGTTAATGTTCTCCACTCTCAAACCACCTTTAATAGTTAAATCTTTAAAAATATTGGCGGTAGTTTGCAGGTAGGGGGCAATATTGACCATATTCATATCTGGTACCCAAACACGGCCATCAGTCAGATTTTGTGAAGTTTTATCATTCATCAGGTCAACCCCGTAATTCAGCTGCATCAATAAATTTTCCGAAACCGGAAGCGGTGTATTTAAGTTTACCCGAGCGCCTTTTTTAACAGATTTTATAGCCGACTGGCCACCTTCATAAAAAGAAGCTACATTGGAATAAATGGTGTAAAAGTCCTGTAAATATACATTGGCCTGCAAATCGGTCTGACCAAATACTTGTTTGTTGCTGTATTGAAGATTTGCGTTGTGGTTATAGCGGGTTCCTTCATCTTCTCCCTGACGGGTGCCGTGAACCCCGATTGCTGGTGTTTGCCCGTAAATTCCATTTTTCAAAACATAGTCCGAGTGTTGTCTGGAACTGAAATAGTTGTACATTAATTCTAACCTTTGTTTCGCAGAGAAATCATAACCTACTTTAACAAATCCATTATAAGTCTTCGTTTCTCCTAAACCATAATCCGGAGAAATTACCTGATTTTTAGCATCCCTGAATACCCCGGTTTTTTCATAAGTACCACTTACTATATAGTCCAGTTTACCACTTTTACCATAAAATTGCTGTACCACCCGGTAGCCCAATGTACTGTCTCCTTTGGTATTTCCTGTTAAGCCAATCTGCGAATAACCACCTAATACTTTGCCTGAAGCAGGTTTTTTGGTAATATAATTGATTAAGCCACCCTCAGCGCCATTTCCATAAATAGCAGTTGCGCCTTTGATCACCTCAACTCTTTCAATTACCGATGGATCTATACTGCGGATGTCACGTCCGCCTGCACGTAAAGGAGTAGATTGCGGCACACCGTCAATTAATACCAATACACCTCTTCCACGCAGGGTCTGACCAGAATTCCCGGTCTGATTCGTGGATGCGCCCAGTCCGGGTACACTGTAAGCGAGTATATTTGCCAGGTTCGGGCTGATTACTGATTGTGTATTGATGTCTTTGGCGGTTAATATCGTTACAGACGAAGGTGTTTGCGCCAGGGATTCTGCTTTCCGGCTTGCGGAAACAATCACCTCATTTAAGTCCGAATTTTTATCCTTCAGTATATATGCTATTTTCAGTGTATCACTGGCCTTCACTACAAGCCGTGTTTCGCTGGTTTCAAACCCTGTCATTGAAATGCGAAGCGTATAATTGCCGGCAGGAATTCCTTTAAGCTGAAACCGGCCTGTTTTATCAGATGATGTTTTTATATTGAGTTTTTTGATTTGTATAGTCGCATAACTTATCTTTTGATACAAGCTATCGGTTACGCTTCCGGTCAATGTAGCTGATCCGCTTTGCGCCAGGGTTAGTAAGGGAAAAAGGAAGAGTAAAAGCGTATAGAAAACAGGTAAAAGTTTAAACTTCATGTAGGTTGGTTTCCGGCAAATATACTTTTATCTGGATTTAATACAAATAAGATTCAGATGTATTGTTCTCTGGCAGACAGTCTTTAAAAATGATTTAGCAAAATGAAATCGTACAGAATTAAATAGTTCAACAGATATTTCATACTGCTAATAATTTATTTCAGTTTTTTGAGATTCAACGGGAGAAAAGCCACTAGTTTTTCAGAATAGATTAAAATTGGAATTGATGTTTGTTTGAAAAATACGCAAGGAAAAAAAGCAGGAATAACTTCAATTCAAGGGTGATTTGCGGATTTTTATTTCATATTACCATGTTCTTGCGGCTAAAATGCTGTTGACAAAAGTAAAATAGTTCTATAGAATTAGCATCTTTGGGTTAGATATGAACATAGAAGAATTAAGGGATTATTGTCTGTCAAAACCAGGATCAACGGAAGGGCTTCCTTTTGGAGAAGAGACGCTGGTCTTTAAAGTCGGTGAGAAAATATTTTTGCTTGTTGGTCTTAGCGAAGGAAATCGTTTCAATGCTAAATGCGACCCTGAGCGTGCAGTTACGCTGCGTGAACAATATGAAGAAATCATACCAGGCTATCACATGAACAAAAAGCACTGGAATACCGTTTATATGAATGGCCGTCTCACTTTAAAGCAATTGCATGAGATCATAGATCATTCTTATGAATTGATATTTAACAACCTGCCAAAAAAACAGCAGGATGAAATTGACGGTTAATCAGATTATGCAGGAAAATATATTACCTAAGCTAGAAGCCTCGAGAAAAGAATTACTTGATCTTGGTATGCGAAATACGCTTTTGAATTATAAGACACCAAAAGCAAGAGGACTTCGCATTATCCAGGAAAAGTCAACATCGATTTATAATATTCTGGTGAAACAGGGCAAAGCCATGACCTTTTTAGGCAGGCCAGGGAAAGAAGATAGTGATGAAGATGGTGAGGAAGATGAATTGCCAGAACTCCCGGCGCTTAGTGAAGAAGAGTTACAGGATGCACAGCATGATACCCGTTTGCAGACTAATGAAAATGAGCAAAAGCTGCAGACAAAAATTCTGAACACTTATTATTTCTCCAGAACCAGTATAGAAGAACAAGGTATAAACATCCTGTACCTGGCTTTGGGAATGTTAAACTGGTACGAAAAGGGTAATACTTCAGATATCCGGTTAGCTCCTTTAGTGTTAATTCCCGTATCTCTGGAGCGGTCCAGCGCAAATGAAAGATTCAGATTGCGTTTTACGGGTGGTGAGGTTGGTGCTAATCTTTCGCTTCAGGCTAAAATGATGGCTGATTTTAATATAACTATTCCAGAACTGCCTGATTTGGATGACCTTGATATTAATGCTTATTTTGAAGATATACAAAAAAGAATAAGTCATCAGGAATTTTGGAAACTGGATGCTAACACGATTGAGCTAGGTTTCTTTTCCTTTGGAAAATTTATGATTTATCATGATCTGGATAGTAGTAAATGGCCGGATGATAATAAACCATTTGATCATCCGATCCTGATGTCTTTATTTGGCGGAGGATTCAACGAACCAAAACCAACAGCTACTGAAGCACATCATTTAGACAACGAAACCAAAGCGCATGAATTATTTCATGTAGTAGATGCAGACAGTTCCCAGGTTCTGGCCATGCTTGCTGTACATGAAGGTCGAAATATGGTGATACAAGGGCCTCCCGGTACGGGTAAGTCTCAAACAATTACCAATATTATTGCCAATGCAATTGGCCATGGTAAAAAGGTTCTTTTTGTGGCTGAGAAAATGGCTGCTCTTGAAGTCGTGAAACGCAGATTGGATTCGATTAATCTGGGGGAAGCCTGTTTAGAACTGCATAGTCATAAAGCAAACAAAAGAGATTTACATGAAGAATTAAAGCGGGTACTGGATTTAGGTAAACCAACATTGACCCATTTGCAGGATGAAATTTTGCAACTGGATACTTACCAGGATATATTGAATAACTATTGCAACTCTGTCAATGATTTAATTGCGCAAAGCGGCCTTTCTGCACACAAGGTAATAGGTTATCTGTTAGAAATATCAGCTAAGTTCGGTACGCTCAAACTTCCTGCAATACCGATCTTAAATATTGAATCGTGGGACGCAGACAGGATGCGCCGGGCAGCTGTCGATGCAGATTTAATAGAAGCCCGGTTAAAGGACATTGGGGAACCTTCGAAATTACTTTTCTATGGAACCAGGTTAACATTATTCCTGCCGCATGAAAACGAGGTGGCTGCTGAAATTATTGCGCAGGTGATTGTGAGCACTGAAAGTTTACAGGCAGAGCTCCTGGGCGCTTCATCTTTTATCGGAACAGCATTGCCGCCGTCTGTTGCGGACGCAGAAAAATTAGTAGCGCTGCTGACTTTTTTAAGTAATAGTCCGGATCTGAGAGACATTGCGGTGAAGGATCAGGCATGGTTACTGAATCAGGAAGATATTGAAGAACTTTTTCAAACGGGCGCTGATCTTTCTGCTTTACATGGGGCTTATGAAAACATATTTTATCCGGAAGCCTGGGATCAGCAAGTATTGGAGCTGCGCCAGAATCTGATTGCTCATGGCCATAAATGGTATAAGTTTCTTTTAGGTGATTATAAAAGAAGTATCAAACAGCTGGCATCTTTTACAAAAATTGCTTTACCTGATGCGCTGAATGATCGAATAAAATACATTGATGATATTATTACTGCTAAACGCTTAAGTAATGCACTGGATGAAAGTTCAGAACTTGCCGCTCGTTTATTTGGAAGCAGGTGGCGGAAGCTGAAAACAAATTGGGAATCTTTAAAAGGCGTATCGGTCTTTATGGCCGGGCTGCATCGTCAGATCTCAACTGGCAATTATCCAATATTGATTTTGGATTTTCTGAGCAGAAATGAAAATCCTGTTGTAGTTAAGGAACATCTGGCTAAACTGAAAGGACTTCTGATTAACTATCAGGGGGGTATTGCTGCGGTTTTCAAAAAACTGGATCTGGATGAAAAACTGATTGATTCAGCAGAATCATTCAGTGAATTGTTATTTAAAGATCAGCTTTCAAAACTAAATGAATGGAAGCTGAGGATTGGCGAAATTCAGCAAGCTGTGCAGTGGAATAATCTTTCCGGGGCAGTACAAAATAATGGGTTTGATAACTTAATTCAGGCTTCACTAAATTGGGATGGCGCTGCGGATTACTTGAAAATTGCTTTGCAGAAAACCTGGTATGAATATCTGATCAGAACGATAATGACTGAAAAGCCAGCATTACGTGGATTTGAACGTACTTCTCATGAGGAAATTATCAATAAATTCAATAGAACAGATTTGCTGAACCTTCAGTATAACCGGGCGAGAGTGGCATTGAAACATTTTGAAGCAGTACCTCAGCAAGAGGGCGGAGGGCAATGGAATGTGCTGCGCGGTGAGTTTAATAAACGTGCACGCCATATGCCGATCAGAAAACTGATGTTAGAGGCCGGACTGGCCATACAGACTATTAAGCCTGTTTTTATGATGAGTCCGATGTCTATTGCTAATTTCTTATCTCCGGGAAGTATTGATTTTGATCTGGTGATTTTTGATGAGGCAAGCCAGGTCAGACCTGTTGAGGCGTTGGGTGCTTTACTCAGGGGCAAACAATTGGTTGTTGTTGGGGATACCAAACAGCTGCCACCAACGAGTTTCTTCGATAAAATGAATATGGAAACTGAGGATGAAGAAAATGTTACTGCAGATATACAAAGCATCCTGGGAATGTGTGATGGACAGGGAGCTCCACAACGGATGCTGCGCTGGCATTACCGGAGCAGGCATGAATCATTAATCAGTCTCTCTAATCATGAATTTTATGAGAACAAATTAGTGATTTTTCCAAGTCCGGGATCTAAACATAGCATGGGACTGGCTTTTCATCATTTGCCAGATGCAGTATATGACCGGGGAAAAACCCGCACCAACCCAATAGAATCTGAGGCTGTCGCTAACGCAGTGATGCAGCATGCGTTGAAAAATCCCAAACAAAGCCTTGGTGTTATTGCTTTCAGTACGTCCCAGATGCAATCTATTCAAAATGCAATAGAGATTAAAAGGCGACAGAATCCAGAAACTGAAAGCTTTTTCAGGAGCCATAGTCATGAACCATTTTTCGTCAAAAACCTGGAAAATGTGCAGGGAGACGAGCGGGATGTTATTTTTATCAGTATCGGATATGGCCGCACTGAGGATGGCAAAGTTCCGATGAGTTTTGGCCCGCTCAATAATGAAGGCGGAGAAAGAAGATTAAATGTATTGATTACCCGTGCAAAGTACAGGTGTGAGATATTTACTAATATTACAGCCGACGACATCAATCCAACTGCAACGACTAAGTTTGGAATCAGAGCTTTAAAGAGCTTTTTGTATTTCGCACAGCATGGTATTTTTGATAGGCCACAAGATTTGCTGATCCCTGTAGTCCGCCCTTTTGAAGATCATATTTATGATCATTTGATAAAGCTGGGTTATACCGTGCGTAAAAAGATAGGTTCTGAAGGCTTTTTCATTGATCTTGCTGTGGTAGATACAGCTAATCCAGGCCGTTATTTAATGGGTATTGAATGTGATGGAGAATCTTACAGCCGGGCAAAGTCTGCCAGGGATCGTGATAGACTTCGTAAACAAGTGCTGGAAAATATAGGCTGGAAGATTTTTAAGGTCTGGAGTACAGAGTGGTATAGAAATCCTGAAAGAGAATTAGAGCGACTTGTTGCTGCCATTGAAAAAGCTAAGGAGCAACTTTCTTTAGATGATTTGGTGGAGCAGGAGCTGGAAGAGGAAATTAAAACACTGGTTCGTGAAGCCAAAGTAGACACTACAGTCGAAATCCCTCTATATACTTTAGCTGTATTGCCGGGAGAAATTAAGTTTGAAGAGCTGCATTTGATTCCGTTTGGCAAATTGGCAGGATGGATTAATGAAGTAGTGAGCACCGAAGGACCTGTACATTTTGAAGAGGTAGCCAGAAGACTTGCAGATGCAGCTGGTGCAACCAAAATTGGCTCCCGTATGAGATATACAATTAATGCTGCTGTAAATTATGCGGTTACTTCTGCTATTATTTCGAGAAAAGAAGATTTCTTGTGGCCTGTTGGTCTGGTTACGCCAGTTATACGCGATAGGAGCAAACTTCCTTCAGGGTCTAGAAAAATTGCGCTGATCTCACCAGAAGAAATGGATCTGGCTATTCTAAAAGTAGTGGAAGATTCAATAGCTATACAGCCTGATGTGGCTGTACCATTGATTGCCAGGTTATTTGGGTTTAACAGGGTTACTGAAGATCTGCGTAAGGAATTATTAAATAGCATTGATGCTGGCGTAGAGAAGGGGCTGGTAGCTAAGGACGGAGCGTATTTGAAAATTAATCCACTATAGAATTATGACTGGCATCCTTCATTTTGAAACTTTTTTACTGACTGCAATATTGTTGAATATCACTCCGGGAAATGATACTATATTTATTCTTTCGCGGAGTATTGCCCAGGGAAGAAAAGCGGGTATTGTATCTGCGCTGGGAATTGGGACTGGTACTTTAATCCATACACTTTTAGCCGCATTCGGACTTTCCATTATTATTTCTGAGTCGATATTGCTTTTTAATTTGATTAAATATGCGGGTGCTGCTTATATAATTTATATTGGGTTGCAAATGCTGTTTGGCAAATCTCAGCTGAACACAGCTATCAATACCTCCAGTTCATCAGCTAATTATGTGAAAATTTACAGGGATGGAATTATTACCAATGTCCTGAATCCTAAAGTAGCCTTATTTTTTATCGCTTTTTTACCTCAATTTATTGATCCGGGGTTGAAAAATACAGTATGGCCTTTTCTCACTCTTGGCTTAACTTTCATCACTACTGGTACAACCTGGTGCCTGATATTGGCATTTTTCGCTTCTGCTTTTTTTGCCAGGCTCAAACACAATCATACGATTTCCGGTTATATTAATAAATTTTGTGGCCTCACATTGGTTGCACTTGGTATCAAAGTTGCACTAACAAACAGGAGGGGTTAACAAGAGGGTATCATCAAACCGTATCTAATGAAAAAAGCATTGTCCATATTACTCTTACTTTTATATACTACTGCCAGTTTTGGGCTTGGTGTAAAACAGTTTTATTGCTGTGGACAGCTAAGGTCTATATCCTTCACTATTCAACAGGATGTCAATGAAAAGTGCAGTAAGGATATGGACAAGGAGCAATGCTGTGAAATCCAATTGAGCAGCTTAGAGGTAAAGGATATTCATCTGCTTTCAAGTCAGTCTGACAACCAGGTGAAGCACTTTAATAACCTGTTTCTATCAGCTTTTAGAAATTATCATCCTGCACCTTCCTTTGATGGTGTTGAACGTATACCGATCGCCAGTTCAACAAATGCACCTCTTTTACATGGTGGTGTTCCCATTTATATGTTTAACTGTACTTATAGGATTTGAGCCGACCAGCTATATGCTATTTAAACAACTGCTTTGTTGTTTAAACCCTGATTATTTATCCTGTAAATAATCAGTTTATCCTGGTTTTTCAATTCATATAAAGACTCAAAAAATGAAATACTTAAAATTATCAATGCTCGTCCCTGCCTTATTTTTCTCAAATACATTTGCACAGGCAACAAACTTAAATACGGTGAAGACTGATCCTGAAAGTGGAATTTATCTTACTGCTGCTGATTATAAAGAGAAACAATTGCATCTTGCTGGCGACCAGTCAACCAATAACAAACTTCGTGTAAATGATTTTTTCGGTGGTAAAACACTTACGTTAAATCATAATGGGCAGCGTCATGAATTCTCAAAAGATAGTATTTATGGCTACAGAGCTCAGGATGGTAATGATTACAGGTTTTATAAGAGCTATAGTTCTCCCTATAAAATACTGGAAAGCGGCAGCCTGGTTATTTATGAAATCAAGCAGCCGGGTAATAAACAAAATGGCTTCAAACCAATAATTCGCTATTATTTTAGTGATGGAGCAGATGGTGAGGTTAATTTGCTATCCTTAGCTAACCTTAAAAACACCTTCAAAGACCAGCCTGCGTTTGATATTATAGCTAATAATTTTCAAACTGACCACGATTTAATAACATATGATGATTATCATCATATGTTCAGGATCAATCGGCTTTTAGCTAAATTATAGGGTGTAAAACAGGGGTACTACCTTGATAGTACCCCTGTTTTGTTTATTTCATGCTGTCATGAATCTTATTGATCATGTCGAGGTGGGTCTGAACAATTGGTGCAGTTTTAGCAGCAAATGCCTTAATGTCGGCATCTTTACCGTCTTTTGCTTCGTCCTGCATCAATTTAAGTGTTGATTTATGTCCGTCTACCATGGCTTCAGCATAAGCTTTATCGAAGTCTTTCCCAGATTTTTTATCCAGATCAGCCATTTTTTTCTGGTGATCTTCATCTACAGCAGCGGGTAATGTGATGTTTTTCTGTTTAGCGATCATCATCAATTCTTCATTGGCCTTGCCATGATCGCTGACCATCATTTTAGCAAATTCTTTAAGTTGGGCATTTGTCGCTTTAGTCAAAGCCATTTTACCCAATTCTACTTCTGCCATTCCGCCAACGGCAGCTTTTGTGGCAAATTCAGCATCCGATGGTTCTACGGCTATACCGCCTGTAGCCATCACATTTGAGGTTGTATCCTTTGTTTTATTCAGGCTGTCAGCAGTTTGCTTGGCATCTTTAGTGCCATTATTACAACTCTGAAATGCCAACGCAGCCGCAGCTATTGAAAGAGAATAAATTATTTTTTTCATGATATTGGTTTTTTTGTTTTTTCTATAACACACAAATTTGTTTATGGTTTAGCAAAATTTAAAATCTCTAAACAATCGTCGCTGCAACGTGTTGCCTTCCTATTCGAAAACTAAAATTATTCTTATGAAAGCAGCAGTATTTCACAAACCAGGTGATATCAGTTATACAACTGTAGCCGATCCGCGGATTGAACTTGCCACGGATATTATTTTAAAAGTTACTTCTACGGCAATTTGCGGATCTGATCTTCATATCCTGAGCGGGGCTGTTCCTCAAACTACCGATATGGTCATGGGACATGAGTTTATGGGTATTGTTGAGGAAGTAGGGGCTGAAGTAAAGAATTTGAAAAAGGGTGACCGGGTAATTGTTCCCTTTCCGATTGCCTGCGGACATTGTTTTTTCTGTAATCATGGTGCATCGCCAAGTTGTGAAAATTCCAATTACAAGCATTATGGGCCTAACGGGGATATGATGGACCAAAAAGGAGCGGCATTATTTGGTTATACAGATTTGTATGGTGGTTACTCTGGTGGCCAGGCGGAATATGTTCGTGTCCCTTATGGTGATGTGAGCCCAAGAGTTATCCCGGATAATATTACAGATGAACAAGCTCTTTTTCTGACTGACATTTTTCCCACCGGATGGTCAGGAGTAGATTGGGCACAGCTTAAAGGTGGAGAGGTAGTTGCCATTTTCGGATCTGGCCCTGTTGGTTTAATGGCACAGAAAGCGGCGTGGCTACATGGTGCCAGCCGGGTAATTGCTATCGATCCTTTAGATTATCGCCTGGAGAAAGCAAAAGCGGTTAATAACGTAGACATTTTAAATCCGCATAAGGTTGATGTTGTAGCAGCTATCCGCGAAATGACCCAGGGCAGAGGTGCCGATGTCTGTATAGATGCAGTGGGTTTTGAACCTGAACGTACTTTTATGGATAAGGTAAAAGCAACTGTAAATTTTGAAAAAGGAAGTATAAAAGTTCTCGAAATGTGTTTTGAAGCAGTGCGCAGAAGCGGAACTGTGTCTATTCTTGGAGTGTATGGAAGTCCATATGATAATTTTCCGTTATTCCGGATTTTTGATAAAGGCTTGACTATTAAACAGGGGCAAGCACCTGTCCTTAACCATATCGATAAACTTATAGAACTGGTGAAAGAGGAGAAGGTCGTATTGGATGACATTATCACACATACATTGCCGCTTAGTGAAGTGGCTCATGGTTACAAAATCTTCGACGAGAAGAAGGAGGACTGTGTGAAAGTGGTTTTAAAACCATAGCTATACTATTAAAAGCTATTCATATTACTAATGTATTGATTAAGAGAGCTGCCTGAAGGGGGTGGCTCTTTAATTCCAGCGGACTAAATTAGTGTGCAGGTTAATCCCGGTAAACGTATTTTTTGAGTATATAAGTTGTAATTGGTCTTAATTTCAGATCATTATATAACGGATGATAACCGTCTGAGGTATAAAATTCTACGCCACCGTCGATTTTCGCATACCAAACTCTGCCTAAAGATTTTTGCGTAAGCGTATCCGGATTGGTGATTTTTTTTAAATGTGCCACTTTTATAGTGTCTAAAGCGAATACAGGTGATCCGTCAAGCTTTTGATTACAGGAAATAGATTCATAATGGTCACCTGTCCAATACATACATTCCTGACTTCTAATATTTAAAAAAAGATAAATAGCACTGGTTACCGCTATAATGATAAGATAAGGAATAGCTTTCTTGAATTTGAGCAACAAGAATAATATTTTTAGCCCATTAATTTTTCCAAAGAAAGTTTGTATCTGATAAGGCGGTGGTGGTTCAGGATAATTATCTGTTATCTCTTCCTCTGATTCTTGCTGTGTGTCTGGTTCTTTCTGACTAGTATTCTCACTGTCCGAGCTATCCTTGTCCGTATTCTCCTTACTTTGACTCTCCTTAACCGGATTCTCCTTATCCGGGCTCTTCGTGTCAGGCAAAACGTCTGTAAACTCAATATCCTTTGCTTTCTCAACCTCCTTAAAACCTCCTGCTGCAGGAACTTCCTCAATAGCATCTTTATAATTATGCTCAAATCTAAAAGGCCTTGGCTCAAAGTCTATCAACCAGGCCAAAAGATCGATATTCTTGATGTCTGTGTGGTTAGTCTTTCTATTTAAGAAGTTTATTAAAGGTTTGAATTTATCAATTTCAAAGTTCTTAATGATTTTAGCAAAATCAGCTGCATCATCTTTCAGCTCAAAAAACTCCTTTAAAATCTTTTCATCCTTTGATAAACGTCTTTCCCTGTAAACATTAAAACATTCGTCTCTCAGTTTTGCAGGGGACAGTTGTAATAATCTAATTGAAATGGAATCCTCATTCCTTTTCTTTTGATAGGCAAGAATTACTTTCTCTTTATAGTCGTCAAACATTTTCCAAAAATATTAAATAAAATTAACCGGAATTTCCGGAATCCCATAAGCATTTCCGGAATTCCATCAGAATGACCGGAATCATCGGAATTACCTGATAATTAGGTGATTGGCCTCCTGTACATTTGTCTCAGAAATTAATTAAAGCTTCGGTAGCTAACGAAGTAAATGTAAAAAATTGATTTCGCAACGAGATGAAAGAGCGGGAGTTAATATCCGGTTTGGGAAGCAGTTATGAGCTCCCGCAATTAATTCTCACACTTCCCAAAAATTTAAGAAGCGCTTCTTATTTCAGTTGTAGCTCTCCCTGCGATCGGTTTCGCAGGGAACTACAGAGTATTTCACTTTTAAATTTTTAAATCAGATGTTAGAATTAATATTTGCCTTTTTATTGGGATTGGCATGCCCTGGAAATACAACGACTCAGAATACAACTACTAATAACGACCATAATATAACGATGGCATCAAGTCCGGGAGATGTGGATACCGGCGGGGAAGGTTCACACATTCCTCCGGGGCATCCATAGCTCACAAATTAAGGCAGTTTTTACTGCCTTAATTTTTTTATATTTGAGAAAAAACCTCTCATCATTGAAAAAAATACTTCTTTTCCCATTTTTTATTTTTAGCATTCTCGCTTGTAATAAAAAACAACATTCCAGGAAATTTGTCACGGATGCCAGTTATGATAAAGCTAATTCCTTTCTGAATAAAGACAGTGATTCGGCTTATTATTATTTTAATAAGGTGACTGGGAATTCTAAGGATAGTTTAGAAATAGCCATATCCTATAATCAAATGGCAACTATACAGGCTAATGCTGGTGATTATTTTGGTGCTCAGGAAGCTTTAATGATCTCTTTAAAGTTTTTAAATGATAAAAAAGAGAAAAATTTCAAGTGCTTATCTTCAGATTATAACGAATTGGGTTTAAACAGTTTGAATTTAAAAAGGTATGATCTTGCGATAAGCTATTATGATAAAGTACGAAAATACGATGTTAAAAAAGCGTATAACCTGAGAATTCTAAACAATAAGGGCTTGATCTATCAGAAAGGAAAGAAATATATACAGAGCCTTAATATGTATAATAAGATTATTCTTGAAAATACGGCTGACAATCAAATGGAATACGCAAAAGTTATGTCCAATATTGCCAGAACAAAATGGCTCCAAAATCCTGAGTATAATGCCGCTCCTTATCTTTTAAAATCCTTGCATATTCGGGAAAAGGAAAATGATGTGTGGGGCCAAAATGCAAGTTATTCTCACCTTGCAGATTATTATACGCACAAAAATCCAGATTCTGCCTTGATTTATGCCAGAAAAATGTACCAGGTGGCAAAAAAGATCAGAAGTCCTGATGATCAGATCGAAGCTTTGCAAAAATTGATTGTACTGAGTCCTTCTCAGCAGACAAAACAGTATTTTGAAACTTATCGGAAATTGGATGATAGTTTACAAACGGCGCGTAATGCCGCTAAAAATCAATTTGCGCTTGTCCGCTATGAAGCAGAAAAAAACAAATCAGATAATCTGAACCTTCAGAAAGACAATACGGAGAAAAAATATCAGATTATTAAACAGAAAATCTGGCTTTTCAGTACTTTTCTATTAGTGCTTGCAGCAGCTGTAATCAGTGTAATCTGGTATAAAAAAAGGGAACAGCGTTTAGAATTAGAGGCTCAAAATACGATTAAAGAAAATCAATTGAAAACATCAAAGAAGGTACATGATGTAGTGGCGAATGGATTATACCGGGTCATGGCAGAGATAGAAAATCATACGAGCCTGGACCGGGAGTCTATATTGGACAAATTAGAAAATATGTATGAAAAATCCCGTGATATATCTTATGATGAGCTGCCGTTTACGGATCAGGATTTTCATGAAAAAATAGCTGAGTTACTTAAATCATTTGCTACACAAACGACCAAGGTACTTTATATGGGAAACACGCCGGAATTATGGGGTAATATAAGTACTCTGGTGAAATGCGAGATTGAGCAAGTTCTTCAGGAGCTGATGGTCAACATGGACAAACATAGCCAGGCAAGCCAGGTTGTCGTGCGGTTCATACAAAAGAATCATTATATAAATATTAATTATACAGATAATGGTATTGGTATTTCGGAAGGAAAAAAATTCAACAATGGGTTGACAAATACGGGAAACCGTATAAAAAGTATTCATGGAGAAATTACCTTTGAATCAAATGGCGAAAAAGGATTAAAAGTTCAGATTTCTTTCCCTGTTTCTTAAAATTGATAAATGATGTTCAAAAAAGTATTAATAGCCGAAGACCACGAAAGCACCAATATTTCTGTACAAAAAACATTGGGGGACCTGAAAATATTGAATACCGATTACGTATTTTATTGTGATGATGCGTTAAACAGGATACAAAAGGCACTTAAGAACGATGATCCTTATGATTTGCTGATTACCGATCTGTCCTTTGAAAAAGACCATAATCAGCAAAAGATCTCTGACGGTACGGAACTCATTAAAGCTGTTAAAAAAGAACAACCTGATTTAAAAGTTATTGTCTTTTCTGCAGAAAATAAACAAGCAATCATTAAGGCTCTTTTTAAAGATTTAGCTATTAATGGATATGTTCGCAAAGCACGAAATGATGCCAAAGATCTTAAACTGGCCATAGATAGTATTTACAAAGGCAAAGCTTATATGTCTGTCGATTTAAAGCAAGCTATCAAAGAGAAAAACTCCTACGAATTGACAGAATATGATATTACCATTATCTCCCTGCTTTCGGAAGGTGTAAAACAGAAAGAAATCCCACTTTATTTGCAGAAAAAAGATATAAGGCCAGCTGGTTTAAGTAGTGTTGAGAAACGTCTTAGCCTGATCAAAGAGGTCTTGGAATTTTCTAACAATGAACAGCTGATTGCTTATGGTAAGGATATGGGGCTCATCTAGTTCCTCAGCAGGAAATTTAAGGTAGACTGCGCGAAATAATCAATTTCTTCAATAATATTTTCCTTTTTCTGAAATAATCAGAAGGGGATTTCTATGCTTCAGATTATCTCCTTTAATCTTAAATAAACAGCATTAAATCAACTGGTTAAGCGTTTGAAATAATTCGTCAGCTTACGGTTTCCCGTAAGAAAAACACTTCCCGTCTCTATACTTTTGAAATGTTGATCAGATCGTTCAACTCATCACATTTTAAACAATCAACTATGAAGATAATTTTACTATTAGGGTCTTTATTTTTTAGCGGCATTATACCCAAAACGCCCTCCACAGTTTACATCTGTGACAGGAGCAACGGAACAAAATATCATTATACATCAACTTGCCGTGGCCTGAAGAATTGCCAGCATAGAATATTAAAAACCACACTGGCAATAGCTAAAAGCAAAGGGAAAACTTTATGCGCCTGGGAAAATTAATTCCCGCTTATCAGGCTCATTTTTTATAAAATTATTAAATAAAATATCAGATGGATTTTAAAGATCAGATTGCTCAGTTGGCATCTCGTGTAGAGAAGATGTTACCTCAGATACAAACGGAAGAAGCTACAAAAAATGCGCTGGTTATGCCATTTATCCAGATTATGGGATATGATGTTTTTAACCCGTTTGAAGTGAATCCTGAATTCATTGCTGACCTGGGCATCAAAAAAGGAGAGAAGGTTGATTATGCAATTATAAAAGATGGTGAGCCAACTATATTAATCGAATGTAAACATCATCTGGAAAATTTAGATCCTCATAATTCTCAACTGTTCAGATATTTTCATACCACAAAAGCTAAGTTTGGTTTGCTGACCAATGGGTTGGTATATCGCTTTTATACAGATCTGGTTGAAAAAAATAAGATGGATAGCACTCCATTCTTTGAATTCAAATTAACAGAAATTAAAGATGCAGAAATCGCAGAATTAAAAAAGTTCCACAAGTCATATTTTGATGTGGATAATATTACCAATACTGCAAGTGAATTGAAATATTTAAACGAACTGAAAAGCTTGCTGCATCAGGAGATTGCTGATCCTTCGGATGGTTTTATCACTTTCTTTACCAAACAGGTATACCCCAAGGTGATCACAGCTAAGGTTAAAGAACAATTCTCGCCTATTATTAAACGCTCCTTTAATCAGTTAATCAGTGATGCAATCAGTGAACGTTTAAAATCTGCCCTTAAACAGGAAAAGGACAAAGATGCTGCAGAGGCAATTAAAGCCGAAGAGATTATTGTAGCTGAGCCGGAGTCTGGAATTGTAACAACAGCAGAAGAAATTGAAGGTTTTTTCATTGTTAAATCAATGCTCAGAGAAACTATCGATCCAAGAAGGATTACTTACAGAGACGCACTTTCCTACTTTGCCATTCTGCTGGATGACAATAACCGCAAAACAATTTGCAGGTTATATCTGAATGCTAAAAAATACCTGGCAGTGCTGGACGAGAATAAAAAGGAAATCAAACACGAAATACATTCACTGGATGATTTATATAAGCATGCAGGGATTTTGAATGAGATTGTTTTGCGCCTTGAAGGACCTAAGGTTATTGAATCATCTAAATAATAGCGATTAAAATTACAAATTATGAAAATAGGTAAGACCTTGAGTTTTGTCAGGATCACAGGAGTGTTCGGGCTCTTAATAATAGCGGCTGGTTGCAATAAAAAGCCTGGAGGATTTATAGATCCATTTGAGGATGGAAAATTCAATCTTTATGATCAGGAATTGGGTAACCGTATTGAAGCGTATAATAATGCCGTTGCCCCGAACAATGCAAATTCAAAAAGCGGTAGTCCAGCCTTATATATAGATTTTTCTTCTGGTATCAATAAGGCATTTGCAGTTCCTGGTATTAAAGATCTGATGACTAACTGTTTCAATACAGTTTTAGCTCAAAAATTTGAGGTATATAAGTTAGGCTCCAATAAAGTCAGCCCTTTAAATATTACAAATACTACGGAATTAGGCCAGCGTGTAAGCGACCCGGCCCAATATGCTGATATTTGGGCCCCAATCCAGTCTGCAGTAGAAAAAATAGTGGAGGGAAACAACGATGCACTGCTGATTACTGATTTTGAAGAATGGCAAAAGAATAGTGAAGTCACTAATAC
This sequence comes from Pedobacter cryoconitis, assembly GCF_003259615.1. Taxonomy (GTDB): domain Bacteria; phylum Bacteroidota; class Bacteroidia; order Sphingobacteriales; family Sphingobacteriaceae; genus Pedobacter; species Pedobacter cryoconitis. The sequence continues at coordinate 182,801 of NZ_QLLR01000005.1, forward strand.
TGCTTTTCTAAAAATACCTTTCTCTAAATGGCTTGAAAGGGGAAATACTATACATTTTTTTATTGCTGATTACAAAGAAGGAACTGTTGCTAAACATCTTTACTTCACCATCTTCAATTGCGGTAATCCAAATGAATCCAGTATGATTTCCAAACTTGAAGCTAAACTGGGCTCATTAACTACAAGATTTGATTTAGCTAATAATTCCTATAAGTTACGCACAGCTTATGCTGGTGAAAAATCTGGCGGCGTGTTTTACGATGTAAGCGGTAAATCTGATAATGCTAAAAATGTATTGGATTTAAAAGGAAATTATATCAATGGGCTTAACAAGGGGAATCATTTTGAATTTTATCCTTTAGGTGTAGACTGGAAAACAATAGCTCAGCTTCATACTACTTATTCAGCCCAAAATCAGTTTAATGACTTCTTCAGGAAATTATACATTGATTTAAGCAATGAGGACAGTTATACTTTTGGAGACTTTGATGTTAAAGTTTCGGCCATCAAAGCAGATTTTGAGAACTTCTCTAAAGCTGCCGAAGTTAAAAAGCATAAGCCGAAACTAACGAAAGGAAATAATGGCGAGTCTGAGTTCGCTGCCGATGAAAAAGATGTTTTTGCACTGGCATGTTACAACCCTGACGGAAGCCTGAAGGAACAATGGGCGTATAAACCAGAACCTGTAACTGCGATTAGCGAAGTTTTTATATTCAATAAATCACTGTTTACCAATACTAAAAATCAGGATCATAAAAACGTAGAATTTGGGGTTTCCTTCGATCCGAAGTTCAATCTGAAAAGTATTAATGATCCAACTGGAATAGTTAAAGTTGATATTATCTTAAATATCGCGGCTCCTAATCTCTCCAATCCTAAACTGTCAAAATTTCAATGGATCAATGCCAAACATGTTCCTAATATAGCCTTGTACGAGTCTATAAAAAACACCTTGCAAGAGCTTAAGCCTGCAAATAAAGCCATCTATTCTTATTATATCAAAACTCAACAATAATTAGTACAAAATCTAATCAATATCAAATGGAATCTACATCAGCTTACATAATCTCACTCATTACTGCGTTAATCTTTCTGCTGCTGGCAGCTATCATTGCAAATGCGATAAAATTTGAGGGCGGGAGCAATCCCAAAGACCCGCAGTCCCGGAAAATCTGGTTCTGGATACTGGCTATTTTAAATCCGGCATTAGGCTTTCTGCTTGGCTATTTTGTATTCAAGCCAGATGCAAACATCATGGTCTTAAACAATTATGTAAATGCCTTAAGTATAGGGACTGCTATTGGATTTATTTTATACATCCTTTTAGGCTTCTTATTGAGTAAAGTATTTGCCAACGGCAAAATTGGTCACTGGTTTTAATTCCCAAAAAATATTTTAATGGATAAATTATTTGTAATCGCCATAGGCGGTACTGGAATGCGCTGCTTGGAATCTTTCACTCACTTATGTGGTATTGGAATGTTCGATAACCAGGAAATAGAAGTATTAACTTTAGATACAGATCAAAATAACGGAAATAAAGACAGGGTTGAAGAGCTTATTAACCTTTATAATCGTATTAAAACATCTGATACAAACTCAGGAGGGACACCGAATGCGAATACCTTCTTTTCCGCGAAACTTAACCTTCATAGGTTCTGGACAAATTATTCAAGCCCTGGCAGAGAGAATTATAAAAACATCACCAAGCTTTCAACAGGAACAGCGGAACAGCAAAAAACTAATAAACTGATCTCTGATCTATTTCTTGATACAAGTTCTGTACAAGAATTTGATTTGGCTCATGGTTATCGCGCGCAGACACATTTAGGCTCTATGTTAATGTATCATGGAATTGTGGAGGCAGCAAGGAACATTCTGAAGGGGTCCACGGTACAGTCTCAGGAACGGGAACTGGATTCTTTTATGGGTAAACTTGAAAAAGCCGGTGCTTCTGCCAGGGTCTTTATTTTCGGATCTGTATTTGGCGGAACCGGAGCATCTTCTATTCCTGTGATCCCTAAGGCCCTTCAGGATTTTGTAAAGATTCGTTCCAATGGAAGTTCAAGCATAGATTTTTCTAAAGCAAAATTTGGTTCTACTTTATTAACCGAATATTTTACCTTCAATAAACCAGATGATAAACAGAAATCTACTAAAGCTAATAGTGTAATTGCAGATTCTTCTTTTTTCCCATTAAATAGCCAGGCTGCATTACAGTTTTACCAAAGTGATCCTACGGTGCAGAAATGCTACAAATTATTATACCACATTGGCTGGCCAATAGAAAGTAAAAAGATAGACGGCAACAATACCCCAAACCAGACTACAACCGGAGGAAGCGAGCAAAGAAACCCATGTCATATCACAGAATTACTTTGTGCCTGCGCAGCTTATGATTTCTTTACCCGTACTAGTGGTTTTGACAGTGCAAAGGCAGATTACTTATATAAAGCTGTAGAATTTAAAGACAACTCATTCAACTTCTCCTTTGATGATTTTGTGGGCAAGGAAAATAAAGCAGGTGAAATCTTTGTCAATAAATTAGGCGCATTCTTTTCTCTGGCACATATATCCTTAAGTAAAAACGGTGCTGCCTTTGATGATTTGGGAATTAAAGGGTTTATTAAACAATGTGAGAGCATGAGGTTAAACCAGTACAGTACGATTACTGATACAGAATGTAAAGATATTAATGAATATTTCAAACTGTTCGCTTATACTTTTAAAGATGCAAGGTTTATACCTGGCTGGCTTTACCAGATCAGAAACTCTGTCGCTCCAGGCAGGTTCTTATTTGACAGCAAGGCCTTTCCGGATAATCAAACGGAACTCAAAAGATTAGATGTCGGAGCAATGTTTCTGGACGAAAAACACCATTGGTCAAAAGGGGGTGTCTTCGGAAACAGGTATGATACTTTTGTTGGTAAACTCATCAATACCAGCCCAAAAGAGGAGCAAAAAGTAAACACGACCAAAGAGAAATTCCTCGCCCATATTTTCAATGCACTTACTATTTCACAAAACTTCGATATAAACTAAAGGAACATGTCAGACAAAAGAATAAAAGCACTGGCGATTAAAGTTCATGCTAAAACTGAACCGAATGGCGTTGAGTTTGCCTGGGATAAAATCCGTCAATTAGAAGTTTTTACCAAGAATATTTTAATACCGGAAATAGCTGTCGATAAAGATGGGAATTCATCCGTTAACATTGGAACTATTGTTTCTGGTATACCCTCCGTATTTGCGAGAGCTAACTTGTTTAAAAGTGCGCTGGATAATATCCAGGATAAAGAGGCGGAAGCTTCCGGATTAATGCTGTTTTACAAATCCTTGCTTAGTGAGTGGAAAGGTTTTATCAGCTGTATTGCATTAAACTATAAGGATATTGAGGTCAATAGAATTCACTTAGCATATTCTGATGGGCAGCAGCTCATGAATACCGCGAATATTTATGAGCCTGCAGGTGCATTTGGAAATATGCTATTTGAACGGCAACCGCTCTGGTGCGATCAATCTTTAGCTAACAATGCAGATAAAATACCATTTATCGATGTGATCTCCTTTAAAGGAAATGTGGTTGGCGGTACTTCACCCGATAGCTTTTTATTTACTGCTGTAGCTTACCATCTTAAGGACAAATTACCCTTTGTCAATGTACAGAATGATCAGTTTATTGATCCTTTAAAATCAGAATTAAATCCGCAGGAGCTATTTACGATTTATGGTTACGCTAAACATATCCTCAATAATATAGAGAACTTCAGCTTAAATTATGCAGGCTTAGCAGAATCAATCAGACCAGAATACGGTAATATGTCATCCTGTCTTCAGGCATGGATTGATGAAATGGTTATTTATCAGGAAAAGAAAGGGTATCCAAAATTAGCACATCATACACCACCAGAAGTCGGTTCTCTTTTTAATTATCCTTTCAGTATTCTGTTTAATTATTCTACAGAGTTATTTGGTTCAGAGGGTATTATATATAATGAATCGGGAGAAGGCAGAATAATCTTTGATCCTAAAGACTTGCTATTGCCAGACACGACAGAAATTGCCCAAATAGATTTTGGTAAAGAAGGGGTAGAAACCAGGAACTATCTGAAAGCTAAGCCTATACTTTTATTAGCTGCAGAAACTAAAGGACAGCCAAATAATTATGCCTATTTCACCTTACCCTTAACACCATTGGCATTGAATGTCTTTGGAGCGACATTAGATGCACTGGTAGGTATAGCAGACGCTTCAAATGTAAAATCCAGGATCTCTGCTGTTTATGATCCGAATGATAAAAATGGCGAACGTTTAATAGTTAATCTAAAACTTTATACAGAAACCGGGAATGAAATTATTAAAGAGGTAATCTATAAAATAACGGCAGAATCTATCAGAGGAAAGGATATTTTAATGTGGCCTAATTTTATTTCTAAACAATGGAACCGATACTTTCTTTATTCAGAAATTCCACATAATGATGCGCAGTTTCAGGCAACCCCATTTATTGGTAATGTAGATGATGACTTTTTCAGAATAGTACTTGACGAAAAAGGAATTCCCCTTTACCTGGCCAAAAATGGCAGAGCTGCTATCATTTCTGAAAAATATGGGGCGATTAAAGCTCAACTGCATGTAACCTCAAATAATGCTGTAGCAGATAATAAATACAAGTATGAAATTTATGAGAGTAACAAGCCTTTCAAAGGGGTGAAATTTGCACATGCAGGTGTTGATTGTGGTTTTGGCATTATCCGTTATGACGGATCAGGCAATACGCAATCTTTACCGGTCAATATGCTCAATTCTCCCAGAACATTGTCCGCTGCATTTTTAGGTGTTGACTTTGGAAGTACAAATTCTTCGATTGCTTATTTCTCTGACCATAAAAATGAAGTTTGTGAAAGCTTAAAGCTAACTAACAAAAGGGTTTCACTGTTAGCTACTGACGTGAAAAATAATGATAAGCGCCATGCTCTGGAAGATGAGATTTTCTTTTTCCAGAATGATGAAATTCTCACCAATTCTATTAAATCAGTACTTACTATTCATGATTCCAGAAGAATTATAAATGAGAATAATATGCTGAATGATTCATTAATGGCACAAGCTGTTAAAGGTGGTTTTCCTTGTTTTGAAAAGAATCTGCCGATTGAGAACGCAGAAGATAACCGGTATATTCTAAGTTATAACAGGGTAGGGAGAGCAGAGTTGGTTTACAATATGAAATGGTCTACTCAGCCTATAGATAAAAGTTATAAAACTGCTTATTTAAGCTCTTTACTATTACATGTTTACGCGCAATTGTTCATTGAAGGCCATGAACCGCATACTTTAAAATGGTCCTACCCATCTTCAATGGGAAAAGAATTGTTAAGTGAATACAGAGGAATCTGGGACTCACTTAAAGAGATCTCGCCAATTGTAGGTACTGTTAAATTAAAAACTTACCCCCCTTCAGATCTCTCAGACCTTGGTGATACCAGCAGTGAAAGTGTGTGGGGAAGTCCGGCTGCTGATTCAGGTTGGGATATTGCAGGTGCGGGTAATAGTGGTTGGGGGAATGATTCTGCAGTTCCGGCATCGGGAGGCGGTTGGGCTGACAATTCTTCCACTAAAGTCAGCCCGGTAAATATAGCAACTGAAACAAAATCTGTAAGGTTTGATTTCAGGAAATTAAGCAATGAAGAATCACTTTCTGAAGCCTGCGCCGTAGCAAATTATTTAGTCCGGCCAAACGGTGGATATTCTATTACTCCTGGAGAGCTGGTGCTTTGTTTTGATATTGGTGGCAGTACCACTGATATTACAGCATTATGCCAGATGGATGGGGGAGGCAAGGCGATGATTAAACAAAATTCTATCCGTTTTGCGGCAGAAAGAGTTGCACAAGCGACTAAGTTTTCTCCAAACTTCAAAAACGTGCTGTTAAAAATGTGTGAAAGGAAGAATATTTCTATTCAGGGATTAAATAATGGTGTCAATAAATTTTCTGAAAATACTGCCCCTTATTATTTTGAACAAGTTGTCGACCGGCTGGAAGCATCCGATTTTGATACCTTTTATCTTTTAATAGCTGCGGAGTGTAAAGAAATGATGAGCATTAATCTTTATGTTACTGGTTTAATTATGTTTTATGCTGGTCAGCTGGCTTATAAATTAAGAAATGAACTGATTAAATCGGAAGATGCCCCGCCAGCTGTTAAAGCTATCCCTCCTAAAATTAAGATTGCTTTTGCAGGAAAAGGATCAAGGATTTTTGACTGGTTTACGGCAGTAAATCCTGCTGCTGCAGATGATTATTATACACAAATGTTTATCAGGGGTATGGGTGGAGAAGCAGTAGCCAGGCAAACAATTACACCAATTAGTACTAATCCCTTAAAGATAATTGATATTAATTCACAGCGTGGAGCCAACAATTCTGATGTCAAGTATGAGGTGTCAAAAGGTTTGGCTATTCCTACCAATATTACAAGTATTCTGGTGCCAACTAATAAACAAGCTATTGAGATATTGGGTGAAGATAATTTCTGTGTAGTTACGCCTGCTGGTGAATTCAAATATCTGGAATCAACTAATTCAATTACTCCGGAAATGTTAGAACACATAGGAAATCATTTTATCTGTCTGCCGCAAGAGGGAAAATTACCATGTCCAAGATTTATGGATTTCGCTGATTTATTTTACAGGGTTTCCTCTTCCATGTTTGGTTTGAAAATGAATTCCGCAGATTTTATGACAGGCTTTCAGGACATGAATATTGAAAATTATATCAAAGGAGAACCTGGTTTTATCAAAGCACAAAAGCGAAAACATGAAGACCACAAAGAATTTGACTATGTAGCTCCGATTATCATTTTAGAGGGCATGAAATTCTTTGAAAAACACCTGCTTAAAGGCATTCAAAAACAATAGAATCAATGAAATTCTGTGTAGTAGCAAAAGTATCTAAACGCGCTGTTTCTTTCTGGTATCAATCGGACGGGAATGCCTATGCTCCATTGAGTATAAAGGAATCAAATGAAATTCCTTTATACTTTTATGTAAATGGCAATGATTTTATTTTTGGAAGTGTTGCAAGAGAAAGGTTTAACAGGCTTGATCCTGATGCGTACGGGAACTACTTTGAAATTATAAAAGATCCAAGTAAGCATTTCGTTATTTATAACAATAAAAAGCCTGTTAAACAACTGTTTTATTACGGCGTTGAGCAATACCTGTCTCATTTTCTGAATACAGTTTTATATAAAGTTGACTCGATTGAGTCTTACAGACAGCATTTTCCACTTCGCTTTTTATTTGATACAGATATTGAAGATCAAGAGAAGTCACTGATAGAGAACTTATTTCGGGAAGCGGGATATTTTAACCTGGACCGCGTTTCTTTCCATAGGATATTATTCAATGTATTAGTTCAAAAAGAAGTTTTATCTAATGAAAAAGCAATTCTATTATTAAGTGCTATTGATGATGTACTGTATGTGAAGCTTTATAAGAATGCACATGCTGAAGAAGTCGATTCTTGTAAACTAGCGGGACAGGGAGCAGATCCCAGGGTGAAGATTCTGGCAGATATGATTGTTGAATACATAAGCAGTCAATATCCTTATTTATCTATTGATAAGGATGCCGAGATTGCCATCTTACTTCCTTTTTGTGTAAGTCTGCTGGAAAATTCAGGCGTTATTATTCAAGGCGAAGCAGAACTAACTGATGGCAATAAATATTGGTTCAAGGTCAATGAGAGAAATCTTACGGAGAGACTCCAGTATTATTCCAATGACAGTATAATTTATACGGCGATAGATGACCTTTTAAAATCAAGTAATTTAATTGTACAAGACGTTATTATTTTATTGGGTACGGAAGAAATCAGTACGTCCTATTTCTCTGATAAACTGCTCCAGAAATATCCTTATGTAAAAGAGGTTATCCCTGCTGACATCAAGGATACGATGAAATCTATTTTTGCTGAAGTTTCTATTTCAAATTATACGGTTAAATCAAAAATCCCGGACACGCCGCCTGTACCGATTAAACCGCGGATGCCAGCACCGGCTGGTGCAGGGATACCAACACCAAAATTGCCACCTCCTTTACCACCAAAAAAAGAAAAGAATGTTTCACAACCCCAGCTGAATATTCCCAGGTTACCTGAGGTAAAACCTGTAATTCCATTAAAAATTAACCCAGTAAAGCTTCCACCGCTGCCACCTAAAAAAAGTGTGTAAGAGGGAATTAAACAATAATAAATAATAACATGGCTATACAACTAGAAAAGAAAAAACCAATATCTATTATCAAAGAAAAACCAGGGCTGAATAATATTGTAGCCGGTTTAGGCTGGGACCCTGCAACTGTAAACGGGCATAGCGTAGATCTCGATTTGTCCTTATTTATGCTGGGTGAAAATGGTAAACTCGTAGCAGATGAATACTTCATCTTTTATAACAATGCGTCAAGTCCTGATGGTTCTACTCATTATCCTGGAGATAGCAGGGGTGGTGAGGGGGATGGAGACGACGAGGTTATCCATATTGATTTGTCTAAGATAAACCCGAAAGTTGAGTTTTTATATTTTGCTGTGACCATTGATCAATGCGCGGTAAGAGGACATAATTTCGGCCATGTGCAAAACTCTTATATCAATATTAGAAATGCAGCTGATAATTCAATTTTATGTCAGTATCTGCTAAAGGATAATTTCAGTAATGAAGATTCCCTGATTATTGCCACTATTTCCAGGAACGGCGGGAATTGGAATATAGAAGCTCTTGGACAAGCCTTTTCCGGAGGCTTAAATACACTAATCGATTTATATCAATAAAAAATATACTATGAGCAGTTTTAATTTAAGTAAAGGGGACAGATTTTCCCTTTCCAAGGCAGCGCCTGGACTATCAATTGTGAAAATTGGAATGGGATGGGATCCTAATGATGAACCCGGCGGCCCCGAATTTGATCTTGACGTGTCTGCATTTTCAATTGGCAGTGATTTTAAGATCCCTTCCGATTCTTATTTTACCTTTTATGGCCAGATCCGTATGGGCAATAAAATTGAGGACAAAATAGAAAAAGGTCTTTTCAGGCCGCTTACCGAGGATGGAGCTATTGTTGGAGCCATCGATGATCCGGATGGAACCAGAAGTAATGGCGATGATGATGAAGATATGTTCATTGATTTAACGAAAGTGAGCCATAAAATTGAACAAATTATTATTTGCTGTACGATTTGCAAATATCCTCATGACAACAAAAAAGACCGAAGAACATCAGACCTGAACTTTGGACAAGTAAATGATTGCTATATCCGTATTGTCGATGAGAGTAATGGAAATGAGATTCTTCGCTATGATTTAAAAGATAAGTATATCAGCGAAGATGCAGTAGAATTCGGCAGAATATTCCGTGTTGGTGATACCTGGGAGTTCGAAGCTATGGGCAGAGCCCATACAGGCAGCTTACAAACATTAGTAGACATGTATACCTAATTATAAAAATTATGGCATTTGATTTAAATAAAAATGATGGTTCTGCTTCTGGCGGGCCATCTGTTAAACCTAAAGGTTCATCTAAATTTGACCTTTCAAAAAACGAGACAGCACCATTAACAGTGGCTACTTCAAAGTCGAAAACGTGGATAATCGGATTGATCAGCGTTTTAATAATTGGCGGCGGTATCTGGTATTATTCATCAAATACAACAAACGCTGTCCATAAAGTATCAACAGCAGCGGTTCCATCAGATCCGGGCTCAACAATTGTAGCTGAAACTCAATCCAAGGCGCAAGCAGGTAAGGTAGTTACGGATACTGCTGTTGCAATTTCAACAATTGGTCAAGACAAACAAATTGCTGAAAATGTGTCTGACGATAAGAGTGCAGCCAGTTTAAATCATAAAATTCCCGTTTCCTTTTCTCAGGGATCTTCCAAATTCAGCAGTGTAGATCAGGCATTAATCAAACGGATTATTTCATATTTGTCTGAAAATCCTGCTGCATTAATACATGTAAATGGATATGCAAGTAGTGAAGGCCCATTAGCCGTTAATCAAACCATATCTCAGGCAAGGGCAGATGAATTCAAGAAGTACCTGGTTTCAAATCATATTACCGAAAGCAGGATCATTGCAGTAGGGAAAGGAATTGAAAATCCAATCGCTTCAAACGCTGGGCATGCTGGAAGAAAAAAGAATAGAAGAGTGGAAATTATGCTTCCGTAAATTAACGATTAAATAATATACAATGGATTTTTTACATACTATTTTAGGCGATGATATTCAAGCCGGACTGCTTATTATCTTAAATTTGATTGTTATAGAAAGCTTACTTTCAGTAGATAACGCAGCAGTATTGGCGACCATGGTCATGGATCTTCCAAAAAACCAAAGAGATAAAGCCTTGAAATATGGTATTATCGGTGCATATGTGTTTCGTGGTATTTGTTTACTGCTTGCAGCATGGCTGGTTACGATTTGGTGGTTAAAACCACTAGGTGGGCTATATCTTTTATATCTTGCTTTTGATTACTTCAGAAAAAAGAATGCTAAGAAAGAAGAAGGGGAGGAAGAAATAGACAAAAGCAAAAGCTGGATCTATAAATCTACCGTTGGTTTAGTCGGTACATTCTGGGCTACTGTGGCACTGGTCGAAGTAATGGATCTGGCATTTTCTATAGATAATGTTTTTGCAGCTGTTGCATTTACTGATCACATCTGGCTTATTTACATTGGCGTTTTCATTGGAATTCTAGCCATGCGATTTGTAGCACAGGCATTTGTAAAGTTAATGGAGAAGTTCACCTTTCTGGAAACTGTCGCATTTGTTGTAATTGGAGTACTGGGGGTTAAATTGACTTCTTCTTTATTTACTCATTTTTATCCGGCATCGCCTGTTTCTCACCTGATAGAAGGAGAGAAGACAGATTTATTCGTCTCGATTTTTACAGTAGCAGTATTTATTATTCCTGTAATTACTTCGATCCTGTTTAATTATCCGAAGAAAAATATCATGGAAGCAACTCTTACTGCGCAAGCTGAAGAGGTATTAGACAAAGCGTAAGTAATTCTTGGATTTATATTCCCAGACAAGCATTTTACTACTCCAGCCTTCTTTTAAAGCCCTTAGTTTATGATTTTGTACAATAGTTATTGTATAAAATCATAAACTAAGGGCTTTTTATATAATTTTGTTTTGTTCCTAAACAAAAAACAAGGTATTGGGTTATATGAACTGTTAAATTCATTTTCTATATATGAGCGATGTCCAACTATTAAATAAAAGCCAATTAATTGAAGTTTTGAGTCAGACCAAAACTGCAACTGCCATTCATATAGGAGAAAACGCATTGATTCAAATGGCTAATCAAGCTATGCTGGCTATTTGGGATAAAGACCAGTCTGTAATAGGAAAGACACTAGAAGATGCACTTCCGGAACTTAAAGGCCAGCCTTTTGCGGAAATGTTTAAAAGAGTCTGGCTGGAGGGAATTACACTTTCGGGTGTAGAAACTGCTGCCGAACTTAAAGTAGCAGGGCAATTGAGTACCTTTTATTTTGACTTTGAATATAAGGCGATAAAAAATGAAATAGGCCAGACCATTTGTATCCTGCATACCGCAATAGATGTTACAGACAGGGTGAACAACCGTAAGCTTATGGAGGAGTTCTATAACAAAGAACAGGCCCTGGAACGTGAACAAGCCCTCAATGAAGAATTAGCAGCATCTAACGAAGAACTTAATGCCGTAAATGAAGAACTCGCTCAAAGCCAGGAAGAGCTGATGAGCTTGAATGAAGATTTGGAGATCAGGGTAGAAGCCAGGGTAAAAGAACTCTCTGCCAGTGAAACCCGGTACCGTATAATTTCTGACGAACTTGCTGCTATTAATGAAGAAATGACTGCCTCCAATGAAGAACTGGCTTTAGCGCACGAGCATCTGAAAGAAACTTTTGATGAATTGGAGGATAAAGAAATCGCATTGAGACTAGCTATTGAGGCTGCTAATTTTGGAACCTGGCATATACACTCAGAAAGCAGAGCTTTCATAACCTCAGTGCGCCTTAGGGAGTTGTTTGGGTATGACCCCACTCATGTAATTACTATTGAAGAGGCACTCGGACAGATTACAGAAGAATATAGGGCGTATGTTGCAGAAAAGCTGGAAAATGCGATTAACGGTAATGGGGATTATGATGTTTCCTATCCGGTTATTGGATTCAATGACCAGCAAATCCGCTGGCTTAGAGCGGTAGGCAATCTGAAAAAAGATAAATCCGGAGAGTTTTCTTCTTTTACAGGGGTGGTTATGGATATTTCCATGCTTAAAAAAGATGAGCAGCGCAAAAGTGATTTTATTGCGATGGTGAGCCATGAATTAAAAACACCGCTCACTTCTCTTAATGGATATATTCAGGTCCTTCAGCGTAAGGCAATTGTATTTCAAGACAATTTTGTAAATAGCTCACTGGAAATGGCTTCTAAGCAAGTTAAAAAGATGACCAGCATGATTAATGGATTTCTAAACGTTTCCAGATTAGAATCAGGAAAGATTGTCCTTAATCCGACTTATTTTTCTTTAACAGATTTGATTGAGAATGTGGTAGAAGAAAGCAGGTTGATGGAAACCAGCCATACGATCAATTTTCAGCATTGCGAGCACACGCCAGTCTATGCAGATTATGATAAAATTAGCAATGTGATTGTTAATCTTTTGAGTAATGCCGTTAAATATGCACCCATAGCTAAAAATATAGAAGTTACCTGTACCATCAATAACCAAATGGTACAAGTCAGCGTGAAAGATCACGGTATAGGAATTGGGGCAAGGGATATTGATAAGCTTTTTGACCGTTATTACCGGGTAGAAAGTGACAGCCAGGTTTCCGGCTTTGGAATAGGGCTTTACCTGAGTGCTGAAATTATTGCCAGGCACAATGGCAGAATCTGGGTAGAGAGTGAATTGGGATATGGTGCTACATTTTATTTCAATTTACCCTTATATCAGGCATCTGCTGAAAAAACGGCTCCAATGCTTATCTAAGATTAATCATGACTTGATTCTGTTTGTCATTTACGCAGCAGTGCTGTACCTTTATTCCATTAAAAAGAGAACCATATGAATACTGAAAAAGCCATTCTTGCTGGCGGTTGTTTCTGGGGAGTGGAAGAACTTATCCATCATTACCCAGGTGTTATTTCAACAGTCGTAGGCTATACCGGGGGGGATGTACCCAACGCAACTTACCGAAATCATGGAACACATGCCGAAGGCATAGAGATCGTATTTGATCCGTCAAAATTATCATATCGTGGATTACTTGAATATTTTTTCCAGATTCATGATCCAACAACACGGAACAGACAAGGCAATGATATTGGTACTTCCTATCGTTCCGCTATCTTTTATACAGCTGAAACCCAACGTGAAACGGCAAATGCTTTAATCGCAGAAATGGATGCCTCAGGAGTATGGCCAGGGAAAGTTATCACCGAAGTTGTTCCGGCAACTGATTTCTGGAATGCCGAAGAAGAACACCAGGATTATTTACAGAAACAGCCTTACGGTTATACCTGCCATTTTGAAAGACCAGATTGGAAGTTAAGTTAATTCTTAATGCGCTTGCTAAAATATTAATTTAGTCCGGCCGGTGGGCCAGGATAATCAGCAGCAATCTCCCGGTAGGAAAAAACTATCAGGAGATTGCTCGTTTCTTCGGCGTTTGAATAAAGATTAATGCCATTAATGCTGCCAGAAAGCCAAGTCCGGCAGAAATCTTCATGATTTTTCCATAAGCATTAATAAAACCGGAATGATAAGCTGCTGCTACTTGCTTTTGCTGAATTGCAGTTAATCCGGCTGGAACCTTTGCATTTCCAAGATTCGCAGTTTGCGCAATGATTGTCTCTTTTTGTTGTGGATTAAAAGGCAATGCTTTGATTTCCTTTTGTAAGGCCCCGGAAAATAACAGTACTGCCATTGATCCCAAAACCGCATTAGCGAAAACACCTGCAATTCTTGATACTGCATTGTTAATACCCGAAGCGGTACCCGTAAAATGATCACTTACTGAACCCATTACTGCTGCGGTCAGCGGGGCAACAGTGAGCGACATTCCAAAACCGAAAACGAGGATTCCGGGTAAAAAAGTAGTCCAGTAAGCTGAAGGGCCATTCGTCTGTTTGATAAAAGATAATAAAAGTAAACCCACCCCAGCTAAAAACGGGCCAGCAATCAGAAATAATCTCGGTCCATATTTATCCGCCAGGCTGCCCGCAAAACGTGCATTAACGACCATGAAAATAGTAAATGGAAGAAAAGTAAGACCGGATTCAAGTTGCGTATAACCCTGTACCTGCACCATATTTAATGAAATGAACAACATTCCAGCACCAAGCCCGGCATAAAGGAAAAAAGTAAGCAAATTTGTCCCGCTGAAAATGATATTGCTGAATAAACTTAACGGCATCATTGGATGGCTGCTTTTACGTTCAATCAGCACAAAAGCAAACAACAATAAGATCCCCGCACTAATAGAACCATAACCTTGTATATGGCTAAAACCAACAGCTGGCAGGCGCAGAAACCCGAAGGTAAGCAAGGCCAGGCCAAGCGCTATAGCAATTGCACCATAAATGTCAAGCCCCTGGTTGTTCTGCTCATCTTTAATTTCTTTTACTTTAGCCGCTAAAAAGAAAAGAACAATAATTCCGATAGGCACATTAATAAAAAAGATATAGCGCCATAAACCCGCGTCAGCCAATGCGCCGCCAAGGGCCGGCCCACCCATAGTTACTAAAGTGGTAGCCGCAGACCACGTCCCAATGGCTTTACCCCGTTCTTTTTCATCAATAGCAGAAGAAATCAGCGATAAACTTCCCGGAATCATTAATGCGCCGCCAATACCTTGTACCACTCTGAAAATGATCAGCATAGTGGCTGTAGAAGAAAACCCGCAGGCAGTTGACCCCAGGATGAAGATAAAGATCCCGATCATAAAGACCTTTTTGCGGCCTAGTCTGTCACCCAGTGTACCACCGATTAAAATAAGCGAGGCCAGCATCAGCAAATAAGCATTTAATACCCAAAAAAGATCCGGCCCTGAAGCCTTAAGATGCTGTTGTAAGGAGGGTAAAATCACATTAAGCGCTGTGGCATCAATAAAAGCCATGGCTGAAGCCATTATCGTACAAGCCATAACCCATTTGCCCTGGATACTTCGCAGTGGTACTGTTGCCATAATTTATAATCAATTAAACCAATCTCTTCCATAAAATTAAACAAAATCATTCGTATACACACGAATAAGAAAGGACGGATTTTAGCGTTCCCGGCATCGTTTGCGCAGATTTAAATCGCCCGCGTTATTAATTCCTGAAAAATTAAAATTAGCATTGTCTATGAAAGGAAAAATATTACAGCTGATCATTTGCTGTTTATCGCTGTCTTTTTTTGCAAAGGCCCAAGGTAAAGATATAACTGTTGCCAAAGACGGAACCGGAGATTATCTGACCGTACAGGAAGCAATTAATGCAGTTCCTGATTTCAGAAAAGTCATTACTACTATATGGATCAGGAATGGAATATATCAGGAAAAATTAAACCTCTCTCCATCAAAAAAACTTGTTAAACTAGTGGGAGAGGATGTCTCTAAAATAATTCTGACCTATAATGATTATGCGGCAAAGAAAAACCGCTTCGGTGAAGAAATGGGAACCTCTGGATCTTCGGGTTTTTACATTTGCGGTGATGGGTTTACCGCCTATAATATTACGTTTCAGAATTCTTCGGGCCCGGTCGGTCAGGCTGTCGCCATTTGGCTGTCAGGAGATCAGACTTCCTTTTTCAATTGCCGGATATTAGGTTTTCAAGATACATTATATACCTATGGTGCAGGAAACAGACAATATTTCCAAAACTGCTACATTGAAGGTACAGTAGACTTTATTTTTGGTGCTGCTACTGCTTTATTTGAAGAGTGTACCATTTTTTGTAAACAAGGAGCCCGCTATATCACCGCATCTTCCGCTCCGGATACCATTAAATATGGTTACGTGTTTTTAGATTGCCGGATTACTGGTGATGCTTTGGAGCGTAGCGTTTATCTGGGCAGACCGTGGCGGCCCTACAGTAAAGTTGCTTATATCAACTGTGAGTTGTCAAAATTGATCAAAGCAGAGGGCTGGGATAATTGGCGCAAGGAAAGTAACGAAAAAACTGCATACTATGCAGAATATAAGAATAAAGGAGAAGGTTTTAACCCCCGGGAGCGCGTTGCATGGTCACATCAGCTCACTACAGAAGAAGTTAAAGGCTATACAATTGATTTAATTTTCAAAGGATGGAATCCAAAAAAAGTCGCAGCAGAAACCGGGAAACATATCAATTATGAGCACTAAAATTTTAAAAGTCCACCCGGATGACAATGTGATTGTCGCATTAACTGATCTTAAAGCAGGGGAGAATATCCAGTATCAGGATAACTATTATTTGCTGACTGCAGATATTCCTGCAAAGCATAAATTTTATACCTCAGACATGGAGGCGGGCGAAGAAGTGATTATGTATGGAACTTTAGTAGGGAAAATACAGTTTCCGGTTAAGGCCGGCTGGTTAATGACTACTGATAACCTGAAACATGCGGCCGCCCCATACTTTTTCCGGCCTTATAATTACCACTGGCAAGCTCCGGATATTAGTAAATTTGAAGGCCTTACTTTTAATGGTTATCATCGCACTGACGGGAATGTAGGTACCGCAAACTATTGGTTGTTTATTCCTACAGTATTCTGCGAAAACAGGAATCTTGATGTAATCAGGGAAGCATTGCACAATGAATTGGGTTATGCTGTAACAGAAAAATACAAATCTTATACCCGCCAATTGTTAGAAGCCTATAAAAATGGGGCGGATATTAAAACCCTTGCCGCTATTCCAATTGCACTGGGACCAGCAACCCTGAGTACCAAAAGACCATTCCAAAATATTGATGGTATCAAATTCCTGAATCATCAGGGCGGTTGTGGGGGGATCCGTCAGGATGCTGCTGTATTAAGTAAATTACTGGCCGCTTATGCAGACCATCCGAATGTTGCAGGTGTTACCCTATTGAGCCTTGGCTGTCAGAATTTACAGATTCAGGATTTTTTGAATGATTTAAAAGAACGTAACCCTTCATTCGATAAAAAGCTCTATATTTTTGAGCAGCAGCAATCACAAAGTGAAGAACAGCTGATTACCGCGGCAATCCGTCAAACCTTTGAAGGTTTGATTGAAGCCAATAAAATAGAACGTCAGCCAGCTCCTTTAAGTAAATTGTGTATTGGGGTAAAATGTGGCGGGAGTGATGGCTTTAGTGGTATTTCTGCAAATCCGGCGGTTGGTTATTGCGCTGACTTATTGGTTGGGCTGGGTGCGAAAGTTTTATTGGCAGAGTTTCCTGAGTTATGCGGCGCAGAACAGGATATTATAGACAGGACAAAAGATGAAAGTGCGGCAAGGAAATTTATGAAGCTGATGTCTGCCTATAGTCAGGCCGCTGAAGATGCAGGCTCTGGTTTTCATATGAATCCATCACCGGGTAACATTAAAGATGGACTGATCACCGATGCGATCAAGAGTAATGGTGCTGCGAAAAAAGGAGGGACTTCTCCTATAGAAGACGTATTGGATTATACCGAACCAGCGCAAAAAGCCGGTTTAAATTTAGTTTGTACGCCGGGTAATGATGTCGAAGCTACCACTGGTAAAGCTGCAAGCGGAGCCACACTGATCTTATTTACTACAGGTTTAGGCACGCCAACAGGAAATCCGGTTTGCCCGGTTATTAAAATATCCACGAACAATGCCTTAACAGCAAAAATGAATGATATTATTGATATTAATGCAGGACCAGTGATCGCAGGTGAAAAAACTATTGAACAAATGGGAGAAGACATTTTAACCTACTGCATTCAAGCTGCTAGTGGTGAGGTAATCCCCAAATCTGTTCTGTTAAACCAGGATGACTTTATTCCCTGGAAAAGAGGAATTTCTCTATAAATTACCGTACATATAAGCTCGTATCCAGTACTTTTTTCTCGAAATCGTAAACCGGATACTTGCTTTCTATGACTTTAAGCAGCATCTGAGTCGCGATCTGTCCCATTTCAAAGGCAGGCTGGCGGATAGAGGTCAGCGAAGGGTTCATCAAATCAAGTACATCAGAATTACTGAATCCTGTAATGGCAATATCCTGTGGAGTTTTGATATTTAAATTCTTAAATACCATCAGACAATCGATACTTAACCTGTCACCTGCTACAAAAATCGCATCAGGTTTTTCCTTCAGGTTCATCAATTCTTTGACTGCATTTTCTGTTTCCTGATAAAACATTCCTCCATGCGGGCAGTACTTTACGTAGTCTTGTTCAAAAGGAATATCATGTTTGGCCAATGCCTTTTTGTAACCATCCAGACGTTCTATGCTAATTGATAAATGCGCAGAGCTTGTTAAATGCGCAATTCTCCTGTACCCCTGATGAATGAGGTGTTCTGTTGCTTCAAAAGCTCCTTTTTCATTGTTGGCTATAACCTTATGAGTCACTATATCTTCTGTAATCCGGTCAAAAAACACCATTGGTAATCCTTTTTGATGTAAATCCTGAAGATGTGCAGTATCACTTGTTTCGGCAGATAAAGAAACCAATAATCCATCTACTGATCTGGATGCTAAATGCTGAATGTTAATCTTTTCCCGTTCATAAGACTCATGTGTCTGCGTAATGATTACATGATAACCACGATCATATGCAATAGATTCAATCCCGTTAATTGCCTGAGAAAAGTAATGATTAGCAACCTCAGCAACTACAACACCAATAGATTTGCTTCGGCGTTCTTTCAGACTCAGCGCAATAGGATTAGGGCGGTAATTTATTTTTTGTGCATACTCCCGGATAATCTTTTTGGTTTCAGGGCTGATCTCATAAGTATCACGTAAAGCTCTGGATATGGTGGAAGTTGAATAGCCCAGTGCGCTGGCTATATCTTTTAAAGTAGAGGGTACAAACATAACGCCTATTTCTATTTGGTTAGAATTAACTGAACACAAGTTTACATATAAATTCTGATTGTAAAATGATAGAAAACACCTACGGCAACGATTGCGTATTTATTTTAAGTGTAATTGTTTTATGCTGTCCTAAAACTATGTAGACTTGTTACCTATTGAAGACAAACAGCTAACCAGATTTTCATGAATAATTTCCGTCTAACCCTTACAGGCTTGATCATTGGCCTGACATTGAATGTAAGTGCACAGGATAAAAAAGCAGATCCTTTTGATCATCTGCCAGTAGTCAAAGAACCTGTATTCAAAAATGATACACTTAGTATTGTTAAATATGGGGCGGTAAATGATGGCGTGACACTGAATACCATTCAAATTAATAAGGCTATAGCAGCCAGCAGTAAAATGGGTGGTGGTGTAGTGGTAATTCCCGAAGGAATGTGGCTGACCGGACCGATCGAACTCAAAAGTAATGTAAACCTGCATTTGAAAAAAAATGCCTTACTTCAATTTACCAAAGACCTGACGCAGTACAAACTCGTAGAAGGAAATTGGGAGGGGGTAGCGCAGATGAGGAATCAATCACCAATCTGGGCGAACGATCAGGAGAATATTGCGATAACCGGTTATGGAATTATTGATGGGGCGGGCGATGTATGGAGAATGGTAAAGAAAGATAAATTGACAGAGAGCCAGTGGAAAGCAAGAATAGCTTCCGGTGGTTTGGTGAATGAAGAGAAAAAGATCTGGTATCCTTCAGAAAAAACTTTTAAAGGAGCTTCAATGAAAGACCCTGGATTGATTACTCCAGCTAAAACTGCTGAATTTTACGACTCCATTAAAGACTTTCTCCGTCCAAACTTACTCGTACTCAATAACTGCAGGCAAATTTTACTGGAAGGTGTTACTTTTCAAAATTCTCCGGCATGGAATTTACACCCCCTGATGTGCAATGACCTTACTATACGTAATGTGTATGTTAAAAATCCATGGTATGCCCAAAACGGCGATGGAATAGACGTAGAATCCTGTAAAAATGTCCTCATCGAAGGCAGTACGTTTGATGTAGGTGATGATGGAATCTGTATCAAATCTGGCAGGGATGCTGCAGGACGCAAACGCGGAATTCCGACTGAGAATGTGGTTATCCGTAACAGTACTGTTTATCATGCGCACGGAGGTTTTGTAATTGGCAGTGAAATGTCCGGAGGAGCCAAAAACATTTATATTACCGATTGTACTTTTATCGGTACAGACATTGGATTGCGGTTTAAAACTACCAGAGGAAGAGGTGGTGTTGTGGAAGGCATTTATGCAAGAAATATCAATATGAAAGATATTGTTGGGGAAGCTATTCTATTTGATATGTATTATGCAGCAGTAGATCCGATAGTTTTATCGGGAGAAAAAAGAGAAGCACCAAAAATCAAGCTCCTGCCTGTAACTGAAGAGACACCAGTATTCAGAGATTTTCACATCAGCAATATTGTTTGTGACGGGGCTTCCAAAGCTATATTTATTCGCGGCCTGCCAGAGTTAAGTATCAGCGATATATATTTTGATCACCTGACGATCAAATCTAAAGAAGGAATTGATTTACAAGAAGCTAAAAACATACAGCTGAATGATATAAAGCTCATTACTGGACAATCAAAACCATCCATCAGAGTCCAAAATGGAAACAATGTATCTTTTAAAAACCTTGATCCGGCTACCAGATCATTTCTCCTAAAATAAGTAACAATGAAAAGATCATTTTTTGTAAAAGCAGGTTTGGTTTATCTATTGATCATTAATTTTGGTGCACAGGCAATTGCGCAAACTAAACCGCTCAGTGAAGCTATGGCTGCTACGGTATTGGATATTTGGCAGGATTCTTTAAACCTTGACCCTGCTAATCCTAAACCTGTTAAGTGGGCTTATGACCAAGGCGTTATCCTGGAAGGAATAGAAGCGATCTGGAAAAGAACGAATTCTGATGTCTATTTTAAATACATGCAAAAATCTATGGATTTTTTCGTTACAGCAGATGGAGGGATTAACCGCTATAAACAAGCAGATTATAACATTGATAATATCAAAAACGGACGCACGCTGCTGTCTTTATATAAAGTAACCGGGCAGAAGAAATATTTTAAAGCCGCTACGCTTTTGTGGGATCAGCTTAAAAAGCAACCCCGTACGCAAGAAGGAGGGTTCTGGCATAAAAAAATATACCCGCATCAGATGTGGCTGGATGGGCTGTATATGGGAGAACCTTTTTACGCAGAATACGCAGCCCTGATTAAGGATGATAAAGCCTTTGACGACATCGCGAACCAGTTTATCTATATGGAGAAAAATGCGCGTGACGCGCAAACAGGCTTACTCTATCATGGCTGGGATGAATCCAGACAAGAACGCTGGGCTAATCCGAAAAATGGTGTTTCCCCAAATTTCTGGGGCAGGGCAATGGGTTGGTACGGGATGGCTTTAGTAGATGTGCTGGAGTATTTCCCGCAACGTCATCCTAAAAGGAAAGCACTGCTCGATATTTTGAACCGTTTATCAATCGCTATCGGCAAATATCAGGATGAAAATTCTGGCCTGTGGTACGACATTCTTGATCAGCCAGCCAGAAAAGGTAACTACAAGGAAGCTTCTGCCTCCTGCATGTTTGTTTACACAATCAGTAAAGGTGTTCGCAAAGGATATTTAGACCATAAATACTTCCATATTGCCAAAAAAGGCTTTCAGGGAATACAAAAAGAATTTATTGAAGAAGGAGCAAAACCCGGACAAATCAACTTAAAAGGTACAGTAAGTGTTTCTGGCTTAGGAGGGAAACCCTATCGCGATGGCAGTTATAATTATTATATCAGCGAAAAGGTAATTACTAATGACCCTAAGGGTGTAGGTGCATTCCTGTTGGCTGCTTCAGCAATGGAAATTGCCTCAAAAGACCTTTAAACTCAACTAATTTCTTATACTAATCCATCACTGTGAAAAAGTTTATTGATGAAAATTTCTTATTAAATAATGAAACGGCCGTATTGCTCTACCATCAATACGCAAAAGACATGGCGGTGATAGATTATCACTGCCATTTACCACCAGATCAAATTGCTGAAGACAAGAATTTTGAAAACCTGACACAGGTTTGGCTTTATGGAGATCATTATAAATGGCGTGCAATGCGTGCTAACGGCGTTCCGGAAGAATATATTACCGGAAATAAAAGTGACTGGGAAAAATTCGAAAAGTGGGCAGAAACAGTACCTTATACCTTGCGTAACCCTTTATACCACTGGACACATTTAGAGCTACAGCGCTATTTTGATATCTATGATATTTTATCTCCGGCAACAGCCAGGAAAATTTATGAGGAATGTACAGCAAAACTTCAGACACCAGCTTACTCGGTAAGGAACCTGCTGCGGAAAATGAATGTTAGTGTATTGGCTACGACCGATGACCCAACCGATGACCTCGCGCATCATCAAAAGATTAAAGCGGATGGTTTTGAAGTGAAGGTCCTGCCAGCATTCAGGCCTGACAAGGCAATGAACGCAGATGATCTGCCAGCGCTTATTGCTTATATCAGCAAACTCCAAAGCATTTCTTCTGATCAGATAGTCGATTTTGAAAGTTATTTAAAGGCTTTAAAAGATCGTCATGATTACTTTGCGATAAATGGCTGCTCCGTCTCTGATCATGGCTTAGAACAGCTATATGCGGAAGTTTACACCAATCAGGAGGTAGCTTTGATATTTGATAAGATTATTAATCAGCAAATATTAAATGAACAGGAGATTTTACAGTTTAAATCTGCTATGCTTTATCATTTTGCAACCTGGGATCATGAGAAAGGCTGGGTACAACAGTACCATCTTGGTGCATTAAGAAATAATAATTCACGTTTATTAGCGCGTCTCGGACCCGATACCGGGTGGGACTCCATAGGTGATTTTCAGCAAGGCCCTCAGTTATCGAAATTTCTAAACAGACTGGATGCCAGTAACCAGCTCGCCAAGACCATTCTTTATAACCTGAACCCATCAGATAATGAACTGATGGCAACGATGATCGGTAATTTTAATGACGGCACCATTGCCGGAAAGATTCAATTCGGCTCGGGATGGTGGTTTCTTGATCAGAAAGAAGGAATGACCAGGCAGCTCAACGCGCTGTCTAATATGGGATTGTTGAGCCGTTTTATAGGAATGCTCACCGATTCAAGAAGTTTTCTCTCTTATCCGCGTCATGAATATTTCAGAAGATTACTTTGTAATTTGTTAGGAGAGGACATCGAAAATGGCGAATTACCCGATGATATAGATTGGGTAGGCCAGATTGTCAGAAACATCTGTTATCATAACGCTAAAGATTACTTTAATTTCTAAATGATCAATATGATTATATAGTTTAAACGTTTTAAGTATAAACTATTTCCTATTTTGTACCTGATAACTTTTTAATAAACATAAATTTTAACGGATGAATTTTCAAGACCAGCTCAATTCCATTTTTGTTGAAGAGCATGAAATACCCGGAGCATTCAGACTGGATAAGGAGCTGCACCAGCGTGCGTATTTAAGTAACGGTGTTATGCACCACTGGGATGGAGAAGTCCATACTGTAGTTTCCCCTGTTTGCATCAAAACGCCACAAGGTTTACAGCGTAAAGTAATAGGTACTTATCCTTTATGTAGTGAAAAAGAAGCTATGGAGGCGCTTGACGCAGCTGTCGCAGCCTATGATAATGGCCGTGGTGAATGGCCGACCATGAGTGTTGCCGACAGAATTACCCATGTAGAGAAATTTACAGGCAGGATTATTGAGAAGAAACAAGAGGTCGTTAAGCTGCTGATGTGGGAAATAGGTAAATCTTATGCAGATTCTGTGAAAGAATTTGATAGGACAGTGGAATACATACACGCCACCATTGATGCCTTGAAAGATCTGGATCGTCAGTCCTCACGGTTCACCATTGAGCAGGGGATCGTTGCACAAGTAAGGCGTTCTCCACTTGGTGTAGTACTTTGTATGGACCCATTTAACTACCCTTTGAATGAGACTTTTACTACTTTGATCCCTGCCCTGATTATGGGGAATACGTTATTATTTAAACCACCTAAACACGGTACGCTTTTACACTATCCTTTATTGGAAGCTTTTAGAGATTCTTTCCCAAAAGGGGTTGTTAATACTATTTATGGCAGAGGAAATGTGATTATTCCCGGCCTGATGAAATCAGGAAAGATTAATGTTTTAACTTTAATCGGTTCCAGTAAAGTTGCTAATGAGCTGAAGAAGCTGCATCCGAAAGTTAACAGGCTGCGGGCTATTCTCGGATTAGATGCGAAAAATGCTGCGATAATCACCGCTAAGGCAGATTTGGCTCTGGCAGTTCAGGAAACAGTTTTGGGGGCGCTGTCTTTTAATGGACAACGATGTACCGCTTTAAAAATAATCTTTATTCACCGTTCTCTGGCTGATGAATTCCTGGAGTTACTGGCAGTAGCAGTGGCCAAACTGAAATTTGGCATGCCCTGGGTAGAAGGTGTATCCTTAACTCCTTTACCTGAACCGCATAAGCCTGGTTATCTTAAAGAATGTATTGAGGATGCCATCGCACATGGAGCTACAGTTATCAATGAACATGGCGGGGCTACCAATGAATCTTTTGTATACCCTGCAATTGTTTATCCGGTAAATAAAGACATGAAACTCTATACCGAAGAGCAATTCGGACCTGTCATTCCTGTTGTTCCATTTGATGATCTGGAAGAAACGATCGAATACCTGATCGAATCTACTCACGGTCAGCAGGTCAGTATTTTCAGTAATGACCATGTAGAAGTAGCCGCATTAATTGATCCGCTGATCAACCAGGTGAGCCGTGTAAATATCAATTGCCAGTGTCAGCGCGGGCCTGATGCTTTCCCGTTTACTGGCAGAAAAGATAGCGCAGAAGGCACATTGTCTGTAGTAGATGCACTCCGGTCTTTCTCTATCAGATCTCTGGTAGCAACTAAACTCAATGAAACTAATAAGCTATTAATCAATGAAATAATTGATGGTAATGACTCTAATTTTTTAAGCACTAAATATCTGTTTTAAGAAAAACACCAAACCTGTCATCACAATAAAAGGGAGCCCTGAAACAAATTCGGAGCTCCCTTTTTTTATGCGGATTATTCAATCCGTATTTCGGCAACGATTGCGTAGTTATTTTCCCGGATTTAAATTCATTTCGCTGGAAAACTATGTAGACTTGTTATAAAACTTAAGTGATTTAATTTTTTGATTTCTCCCGGGAATAAA
Organism: Pedobacter cryoconitis; assembly: GCF_003259615.1. Lineage (GTDB taxonomy): Bacteria > Bacteroidota > Bacteroidia > Sphingobacteriales > Sphingobacteriaceae > Pedobacter > Pedobacter cryoconitis. Next base: position 208,158 of record NZ_QLLR01000005.1, read on the forward strand.
GAATTATACCCTTAAGCGATTATCCTAACCAAATATTTATGAGCAAATTTTATCTTCTAACTGTAGGGTTCTGCTTTTTCTGCAGTATTCTATCCGCACAAATCCGTAAAATCTCGGGGCAGGTGACCGATGCAAAAAGCGGAGAAACACTAATAGGCGTGAGTGTCCTGGTTAAAGGGACCAGTCAGGGAACCAGTACCGATACTAACGGGAAATTCAGTTTAAACATTTCAGGAAATGATGCAGTACTGGTGATCAACTATGTAGGTTACCTCAAAGAAGAAGTTCACGCAGCTGGTCAAACACAGTTGCAAATTAAACTGGCACCAAATGAAACAGCCTTAAGTGAGGTCGTAGTGATCGGTTATGGAACAGTAAAGAAAAGGGATCTTACTGGTTCAGTAGTTTCTGTTAAAGGCGAAGACATCGCTAAAGTTCCATCTTCTAATCCATTAGAATCTATCCAAGGTAAAGTACCAGGCGTTGATGTAACCAGAAGCAGTGGTGCGGCCTCTTCAGGCGTAAATATCAATATCAGGGGTACGAGATCAATTTCAGCAGGTAATGGGCCCCTGATCATCGTAGATGGTGTACAATATTCGAGTCTGCAGGATTTAAACCCAAATGATATTGCCTCCATGGAGATTTTAAAGGATGCCTCTTCCACAGCAATATATGGTTCCAGAGGTGCAAATGGTGTTATTCTGATCACGACTAAAAAAGGAATTTCAGGACTGGCCACCGTTTCTTTAAACAGCTATTACGGAGTGTCAAAAGTATCCAGATACCCTTCTGTAATGAATGCAGAGCAATACATCGAACAGCGCAGGCAAGCTAACCGTACTACAGGTAACTGGTCAGGCCCGGCCGACGATGTCAAAATCTTTAATTCCGCAGAATATGCAGCTATACAAAATAAAGAATTTCTGGATTATCAGGATTTGATTTTTCATGATGGCAGTCAGCAAGATTACCAGTTAGGCGTAAGGGCCGGGACGGAGAAAACTAAAGTATACTTCTCACTCGATTATCTGGATGAAAAAGGTGTGCTGAAGATGGATCAATCCAGTCGTTATACCGCCCGTTTAAATCTTGACCAGTCTATCGGTAAATATTTTACAACCGGGATGCAGGGACAGTTTACACATTATGAGCAAGATAATCGCCGTGATCCATTAAATCAGGTGAATAAAATCTCTCCGCTTGGTACATTGTACGATAACGACGGTAAGTTCATTGTTTATCCGCTGGCAGGTACTTTTGTGAGCCCGCTCGCTGATGAACAACCAGATGTATATTCAAATAAAACAGTAATTAACCGCACATTGCTGTCTGCTTATATGGAATTTAAGCCCTTCAAAGGGTTAGTTGCCCGTTCTAATCTTGGTGTCAACCTGAACAACGACAGAACAGGGACTTATGCGGACCGTTATTCGCTGGACCGGAATGGTTCCGTTCCAAAAGCAACCTATTCAGCCTCGAATGGACATTTGATTAATATAGAAAACTATATTACCTATAACAAAGAACTCAAAGATCATGCTTTTACAGTTACAGGTATTAACAGTTTACTCTATAACCGATCGGATAATATTGCCGCTTCGGGTGAAAACCAGTTGTTAAAATCACAACTGTTCTATGGCCTTGGAAATACACAGAACCAGGCGGTAAACACAGCTTATACGATGAATAACCTGATTTCATTTGCAGGCAGGTTAAATTATGCTTACAAAGGAAAATATCTGTTAACAGCAACAGGCCGTACGGATGGTTCTTCGAAACTGGCAGAAGGCAATAAATGGGCATTTTTCCCCTCTGCCGCTGTAGCCTGGAGAGTAAGTGATGAACGATTTTTAAAAGACAATAAAATCATCAGTGACTTAAAATTAAAGTATAGTTACGGTATTGCCGGCAGTGATAATATCAATTCCTATTCCACTCAGAGTAGTTTGTCCAGAATTGCATTTGCTTATGATGATGCACCAGCTCTGGCTTATGGTTACTCTCCAAGAATTGGTAACCTGGCACTGACCTGGGAAAAAACGAAAACAAGTGATTTCGGATTAGAGATTGCACTGTTTAAAAACAGAATAACTGCGACTGTAGATTATTATGATTCCAAGACCTATGACTTGCTGTTAAACAGAAGTTTGCCACCAACAGATGGCGTAATCAGTGTGATTCAAAATATAGCAAAAACCCGTAATAAAGGTATTGAAGTTTATATTTCTTCAAAAAACATCATCAATAAAGATTTTCAGTGGACTACTAATATCAGTTTTAGCAGAAACAGAGAAAAAATTGTTGAGCTCGCAGGAGGCGCACAATCAGATGTACTTAATTCCTGGTTTGTAGGCTCACCAATCCAATCTTTTTATGACTACGAAAAGATAGGTATCTGGCAGACAGCCGACGCAACGGAAGCGGCAAAATACGGACAAAAACCAGGAGATATACGCGTTCGCGATCTGAATAACGATGGTAAAATTGATGCCACCAACGACCGTAAGATTATAGGTACTAACCGTCCTGACTGGAGCGGCGGACTGGAAAATACATTTACTTATAAAGCCTGGGATCTGAACATTTATCTTTTCGCCAGAATGGGACAGACAGTGTATGCCGAATTTTTACGCAGATACGATCCGCAGGGAATTAACAACAGCTCTACCATTATTAACTATTGGACTCCAGAAAATGCTTCCAATGATTTTCCGCGCCCAAATAAAAATATATCGTTTAATTCTACGCTGTATTCCACTGCCCTTGGGTATACTGACGGATCTTTTATCAGACTAAGAAATATTACATTGGGTTATACTGTGCCTAAAAATATATTGGAAAAGAGTTTTATAAAAAGCGTTCGTGTTTATGCTACTGCAAGAAATCCGTTTACCTATACAAAATCGTCTCTGCTCAAAGAATATGATCCTGAGCGGGGAGGATCTGAAGGTGCTCCTATGACTAAGCTTTATACCGTTGGCTTAAACGTTACTTTTTAAACTCAAATAAATCGAAATGAAACACTATATATATAAAGGTCTGATCATGATTGCGGGATTGGCAGTAACTACCTCCTGTAAAAAATCACTTGTAGAAAATAATCCTTCAGGAATTACTGCTGAAAGTGTCTATACCACGCCGGCAGGATTTGAAACTCTGGTTAATGCAGCTTATTCCTATCAGCGCTGGTGGTATGGCAAAGAAGAAGGACATAGTATGTCTGAAATGGGAACAGACCTGTGGATGAGCGGTGCCGGAGATATTAGCACTGATTTAACCCAGTATATTAATCTTCAGGGAACCAATGCCGCTATTACCACCGAATGGCAACAATTGTATGCGGCTATTAATTTATGCAATGCAGGAATCAATAAGATTGCAGGAGCAGGGTTATCCTCAGCTACCAGGCCTGTAAGGGAAGCTGAGCTCAGATTTCTGCGTGCATTTTATTACTGGCATATCGTTGAAAGCTGGGGAGGAGTTCATTTTTCCTTAAATGAAACGCAGGGTGTAATTACTACAGCGAATAAAACACCTGTAGAAACCTTTAACAAACAAATCATTGATGATCTTTTATTTGCTGTTGCCAATCTGCCTGCAACCACACCAGATTATGGAAGAGTAACCAAACCTGCTGCTCAGGCTTTTCTGTCAAGAATGTATCTCACGCAAAAGAAAAATACGGAAGCAAGGGACATGGCGCTTGCTGTAATTAATGGCGGTTATGGTTTCACTTTATTACCTGCTTACGCTGACCTTTGGAAAATGTCGAATCTCAAAAACAAGGAGGTTGTTTATACCGTTAATTATTCGACAAACCTATCATTGAATGATCTTATAGATCCTATTCTCAATCCATTAGGGCATAGCAGAGGAAGTAATAATGGACATATGTTATATGCCATGAAATACGATGATCAGCCTGGTATGTTGCGGGACCTCGCCAATGGAAGACCATTTGACCGTTATATGCCCACACGTTTTCTATTGGATCTTTATGATGATAATGATTCCCGGTATGAAGGTTCATTTCAAACGGTCTGGTATGCAAATGGTACGACCAGGCCTGCAGGTATGAAATTAGGCGATACTGCTATTCTGACGACTAAAAAAGTATTTCCTTCTGCAGGTAAATTATATAAAGTATTTGATAGAAATGCTGTTTACAATGCTAACGGAACTGTTAAGGATCAATTACACTATGTGACACTCAGCAAATTTGCAGATCCTGTCAGGACAAGTATAAATGAAGCACAGAGTGCGAGGGATGTCTTTGTAATCCGTTTCGCTGAATTATACCTGATTGCTGCTGAAGCTGAATTTAACCTCGGAAATCCCGGAGCTGCTGCGACTTATTTAAATGTGATCCGAACCAGAGCTGCAAAATCTGGTAAAGTAGCTGCCATGCAGATTACACCGGCACAGGTTACACTGGATTTTATATTAGACGAACGGGCAAGGGAGTTTGCGGGTGAACAAATCCGTTGGTTTGATCTGAAAAGAGCTGGTAAACTGCAGGAAAGGGTCAAAGCATTTAACCCTGATGCTAAAGGTATAGCCGATTTTAACCTGGTCAGGCCTATCCCAAGAACACAGATTGATGCGGTTACCAATAAGAGTGAATTCACGCAGAACCCTGGTTATCAATAAGAGTTAATTTTAGAGCAATTGCTCAAAGCTTAAAGCCAGCCAGGAGTGAATTATAAAATGTGAGCTAAGGCTGTTGGCCATAAAGAACGTCTCCAAATTGTGGAGGCGGTCTTTATTTTAATAGGAGAAATTGCCTGAGTAATCATTATTTGCAAAGCATTTCACTGGTGAACAGGAGGCCGGGTTTACTGCGCTCTAAACCAGAAATCAGGAGCAGCCATTACCGGTTAAAGTAGCTCCTGCACCACCTGTCGAAGTAACAACTGCTTTAACACCGGATGAATTTAGTATTGTAATATTATAAGAAGGCGTAAATGCCGTACTACCATTACCTGCTATATTTCCTGATACATTGGTAAACGTGTTATCCTTAAGCTGTACAGCTGTAGCATTATTATCCATTAAATCAACCGGATTCTTAACATTCTCGAAAACATTGGCTTCTGCTAAAATGTTGGCCTCAAAACCAGCCTGAATACAACTTTTACTTACTGTACTGTTAAAGTAATTGTTAACCAGGTGCACTTTACCAAACCTTACCCTGGGCATTCTTGCTACGCAGCCTTCAGCCCACCAGCAACGTACAAATGTAACACGGAGCCGATTCCTGTCGGCAGTAGCGCTATCACTGGAACCAATCAGACCTGAAAAACGGTGATCATCTGAACCACCCGAACCACCAGCTCTTGGCGGTTTTAAATAGGCAAATTTGCAATTAGAAACCGTAATATAATCAGAGATATTTTTGATGTCAAAGTTACCATCAACACCATCCCTGAACTCACAATGGTCAACCCATACATTTGTGCTCGCGTCTATTACTGCATTATCCCAGCCGTCAACATCATATGCCCCCGGGCCTTCAAAAATCAGGTTACGGATAATAATATTTGTACATCTTTTAACATTGATAATTCCGGAATTTGCCTTGGTCTGATCTGCGGATACTAATTTAGCGCCCGCCGAGCCAAAAATGGTCTTTCCCGTCTGATCCTGAAAAGAGAGTCTTCCACCAGAGGGTATTGTAATTGTCCCATTGACCTGGACAACCTTAACATTAACATTTTGTATTGCAGCTTTTAAAGCTGTGTAATTAGTCACTACTATTGGCGTAGCTGTACCGCCACCTGTAGTTCCTCCATTTTGTGAGGCCCATCCCTGCACAGTACAAGCCGCCTCAGTTACTGCACTCATTTTAGCACCTGCATTTTCTGTACTGGCACCTGGATCTTTACTTTTCTGGCATCCAAAGGAAATAAAAGCTATGCACAAAGCCATAGCAGAAGAGGTCAGGTAGTTTACTCTCGTTTTCATGTTTTTCATATTAGATTTATAATTGGTTAATTATTAAAATAATCATTGAAAAAATGGAAAGAAATTAAACAGTGAAATAAAAATCCGCAATCGTTGCCGGTAACGATTGCGGAAAATATTAAGACGCTGACCGGAATAATTAAGTTAATTCATCTTCACAACCTTGTCCAGTTCAATTGCTGAAACCTCAAAGTTCAATTGCTGAAACCTCAATAAGCTCAGGTCCGGATTCCAGTGGGTAACCATCAACTCTTTTACCAGTTATAATGACTTTTTTACCAGCAAATTTATTCAGGTTTATCTTTTTACCAGCCTTTAGTGCAAAATTGGTTTCCGGCTGATCAGGCTTCCCGGATAAAGATTTTCCGTTTAGTATATGGGTGCCATATTGATAAGTACTCACTCCCTGTTTCTGCAGTACACCAGCCCAGTAAAACTTAGTTTGTTTAGTCTGGCCGGTTTTGGACTTTTGCGTAGCAGCCTTCTTTTGAGCGAAAGAATTAGCGGAAGAAAGACAGATTAATGCGGCTGCTGATAATAAAAATAGATACTTCATAGTGATGAAATTGATTGATAATTTAAAGAATGTTTATTCTCCTTAAACGGTACAAATGATTATTATGCTACAAAATATAAAGAATAAGAGTAACATTTCCTTAAGCACACAGTCTATAATACAATGATGACAAATAAAACTCACTTCTTTTTTGCGCTGATCCTGATAATTTGCGGTCTGTTTAACCTGGCTAAGGCACAGGATACTGTAATTACAAAAATAGATCATGGAATTCTTGACTCCTTAAATTCAACCCTATTGAAGGAAAAAAGGCTGGTTGAGGTATTTCTTCCCAAAGATTACAAACCAGGCAGTGATCGTAAATATGATGTCCTCTATGTATTGGACGGTGGCAATTGGAATACGGGTTTAATTAAAGATACCCAACACTTTTTAGAAGGGACATCCTTTATGCCCTCCACAATAATTGTCAGTGTTTTAGGTATTGACCGGAATAAAGACCTGACTCCAACTCATCTTGATGGTTGGCAAACCTCAGGTGGAGCAGTTAAGTTTTTGGGGTTTCTAAAAGATGAACTCATCCCTTATATTGATAAAAAATACCCCTCAAATGGTGAAAATACACTTTGGGGACATTCATTAGGCGGCTTGTTTGTTACTTATGCGCTATTGAATGAGCCAACAACCTTTAAATCCTACATTGCAGTTGATCCAAGCCTTTGGTGGGACAAATGTTATATACAAAAAATTGCACCCGCTAAATTACCTGGATTAGCTGGCCTGGATATTACACTTTTTATAGGCGGCAGAGAAGGTGAAGACGGCAAAGGAATGAAGATTGATACGATGAACACGATCCTTCAAAAATATGCCCCTGCAGGACTAACCTGGAAAAGTTTAACTTACCCGAATGAAACGCACAATTCTATCAGGCTGAAAAACACCTATGACGGTTTGAAATTTTCCTATACCGGTTTTAATAATAAAGCAAAATTTCACCCCATGAATGGAATTATAGTAAAAGATAAGTCTGTCAAAATATGGTATTTTAATGATACGACAGCTGTACATTATACCCTTGACGGTACATCACCAACTATTTCGTCTCCCCAAATGCAGCGCGAACTTACCCTAACCACTGCAACCAGGCTCACTACTAGAAACTTCACAGGCAGAACCCGTTATAATCAAACTGTGACAGGTGATTTTATAGCCGGAAAAAGCTTGCCAACTGTTTCAAAAAAGAAAAATGTAAAGGCAGGTGGTTTTAATTATGCTTATTACGAAGGTAAATGGGAAAAGTGGCCAGACTTTAAAGCCTTAAAGAATCCAGTGAAAACAGGAATAACAAATGGTAATTTTAACTTAGATAAACTACCCAAAAAGGACAATATTGCTGTAGTTATTGATGGACAACTGGAAAGTAAGGAAGAAGGATATTATATGTTTATACTCGAAAACGGTGAAGAGGCAAACTTATATCTTGGCAATCATTTATTAATGCGGATGACCGATTCTACTAACCAGTTATGTACTTACCTGGTACCCTTAAATAAAGGTTTTTATTCACTGAGATTGGAGTCTTTCCAAAAAAAAGAAGGTTATAAATTAAAACTCAGTTATTTGACCCCCAGTATCATGCAAACCAAAAATGGGGTTGCTATACCATTGGAACTTCAATATGGCCGCAACTAAAAATATTCACTATACCTAACCTTTCAGACTCTTTGCCAGGGTTCCCAGTTGTTTGAGTTTAGCCTTTATTTCCGCTGACCAGGGTAAACCGATGCAAAGTCTCATACAGTTCTCAAATTGATTTTGCAGTGTAAATATTCTGCCAGGCGTAATGCTGATCTGTTGTTTAATAGCCAGATAATACAGTTTCTTTGTATCAATTTCAGGGCTAAACTCAACCCAGATTGCAAGCCCTCCCTGGGGTCTGCTTGTCTTTGTGCCCTCCGGAAAATATTCCGCTATAGCCTGGACATAATTTTGGTAATTGAGCTGTAACGTCCGGCGAAGCTGACGCAAATGATTTTCGTACTTACCCGTTTTCAGGAAATTGGCAACTGATTCCTGAATAATAGAAGCAGAAGATATAGAATGGATCAGCTTTAACTGGAGTATCTTTTCTTTGTATTTACCCGGAGCAACCCACCCCACACGATAGCCCGGTGCCAGCGTTTTGGAGACAGAGCTGCACCATAAAACGTTTCCTCCCTGATCAAATGACTTGCAGCATTTTGGACGTTGCGTACCAAAATATAAATCACCGTAAATATCATCTTCAATCAATGGAATCTGGTGCTGAGCTAACAGTGCAACAATTTCCTTTTTATGTTCATCAGGCATACAGCTCCCCAAAGGCGTGTTAAAATTGGGTACCAGCAGGCAAAGATTAATTTTTGGAATAGCCTCTTTTAACGCAGCTATATCTAAACCAGTAGTCGGATGTGTTGGAAGTTCCAGTACTTTAAATCCCAGGCTAATGGCCAGTTGCAGTGTTCCTGGATAACAAGGGCTCTCCATTGCGATTGTATCTCCTGGCTTTCCCAGCGCCATTAAACAAAGAGAAACTGCATTCATTGCACCGTTAGTAGTGATTAATTCATTTTCATTTAAATTTCCACCCCAGGATAAAGAGCGGATAGCGATCATTCTTCTCAACTTGATATTGCCCTGCAAAGGCTCATAACCCGTGCCACCCTCTTTAAGCTCTCTTGTGGCCATGATGATCTCCTTTTTTAATTTAGCTAACGGAAGTAAATCTCCAGACGGGGCACTAATAGAAAAAAGGGTAAGATTCTCATTCCCCATATTCGCATAAACCTGGCTGATCAGTTCGTCTGGCTCATTGCTGTTTGCCATTGCCGACGGCTGGCTAATCTCAGGAAGCGGAAGTTTCAAATAAGGTAACCGGCTCACAAAATATCCTGACTGCGGTTTGGAATCAATTAATGATTGCGCCTCGAGTTCCAGAAATACTCTTTTTGCTGTATTCATGCTGATGGAATGTTCCTTACATAACATTCTTACAGAAGGCAATTTGTCTCCGGATTTTAAAACCCCACTGGTAATCTGACGGGCAATTCCGCTTGCGATGTCACTATACAGGAAATCTTTACTCATGTCACAAAGGTAACTGTGTCCATTGAAATATGCAAAACTGAGACTGTGTTTGCAGTGAAGCCTTGTCTATTTTTGCAGGATTACATAAACAATAGTATGGAAAGCAGTAAATTAACCGAAAACAACAGGCACGGATGGATAAATGGAGCAATTGGCGTATTGATCTTCAGCGGCTCAATGCCAGCAACAAGAGTGGCCGTTCTGGATTTCGGGCCAATCTTTGTAACCGTTGCCCGGGCAACTATCGCAGGGTTGCTTGCACTTTGCATCCTGCTGATTTTTAAAGAAAAGCGGCCAGAAAAGAGACATCTTTTTTCCTTGACGATTGTATCAATAGGTGTTGTTATCGGATTTCCATTACTTTCTGCAATGGCCTTACAGTATGTGACTTCAGCACATTCACTGGTATTTCTCGGTATGCTGCCATTAACTACGGCAATATTTGGTATGATAAGAGGGGGAGAGCGCCCTCATCCATTATTTTGGTTATTCTCCGGTTCAGGCAGTTTACTGGTTATCGGTTTTGCAGTGGCTCAGGGGCTTTCGGCATCACCCATAGGTGACATCCTCATGCTAATGGCAGTTATCCTTTGCGGACTTGGCTATGCCGAAGGAGCGAAACTTTCAAAAACACTGGGCGGATGGCAGGTAATCTGCTGGGCACTGATTTTATCACTCCCTTTAATGGGGCCTATCCTTTTTTTTCAGCTTCCGTCCTCATTCGCAGGAGTTGGTACAGCAGCCTGGGCCGGTCTTGCTTATATCTCTGTATTCAGTATGCTGATTGGTTTTATATTCTGGTATCGCGGATTAGCCCAGGGAGGTATAGCGGCCGTAGGTCAATTACAGCTATTACAACCTTTTTTCGGATTAATCCTTGCAGCAACTTTACTCCATGAACAGGTGAGCATCGGTATGCTGGGGGTTACAGTTGGCGTAATCCTTTGCGTTGCGGGCTCAAAGAAATTCGCAAAATAATAGGATGAAGGGAACAAACAATTGGCAGGTATATCAAGTTGTTGGATAAAAGGGAATATTCATTCTGAAAATAACAAAGTAAAAATATAACACCATGGAAGAATCCATTCATTCAGGAAAGACAGAAGTTGTGCTCATCGGGACAGGAATCATGAGTGCAACCCTTGCTGTCATGTTAAATCAACTTGATCCCAATCTCCAGATCAAAATTTACGAAGTTTTGGATCAACCTGCACAAGAAAGTTCCAACGCCTGGAATAATGCAGGTACAGGTCATGCTGCACTTTGTGAGCTTAACTATACGCCTGAAAAAGAGGATGGGTGTATTGACATCGCCAAAGCACTTGAAGTCAATACGGAATTCGATTTATCCCGTCAGTTCTGGTCATATCTGGTTGGGAAAAAGGTAATTGAAAATCCACAGTCATTTATACCTTGATTTATTCAGTTCGATTGATCCGCATAAGATCCTTCCGCTGCTTGCAGTAGGCAGAGATAATATGGCACTGACCAAATATCTGATAGGACAGGTGCTTGAATCCAAAGAGGAACGTTTCACTGCATTACACGAATTTTTTCCTGAAGCCAATGAAGAAGACTGGTCTTTGGAAACTGCCGGGCAGCGGGTCCAGATTATCAAAAAAGATCCCGTTCATGGAGGGATTCTCGAATTTGGTACAGAGCTGGTTGGCTCAGCCGATCAAAGTATCATTGCAATGCTTGGCGCATCACCCGGCGCATCTACTGCCGTATAGATTATGGTCGATGTTTTAGAGCGCTGCTTTACCGAAAAGATGAAAAATGGTGGGTGGGCTGCAAAGCTGAAGGAAATGATCCCTTCCTACGGGCAATCACTAAAAGAAAATCCAGCGCTCTGTCAGGACTTAAGAAAGCAAACAGCAGCAACACTTCACCTTCAAAATATACCATCATGATCAAAGCATATTTAATGTATACCGGTAACGACGGTGATTCTCATTTTAAAACTGGCAGTATAGCTGAAGGAGCTTTGGTTAAAGCCGACCACGTTCTTTTTAAGGAAACTCCTGCACATTCTTCCTTTGACTGGCATAATGATCCAATACCACAATATGTGATTACTTTATCTGGTATACTTGAATTTACCATGAAAAACGGGAAAACCTTTGTTATTCATCCCGGAGATATTCTTTTAGCTACCGATCACACTGGAACAGGACATAAATGGAGGCTGCTGAATGATGAGCCCTGGAAACGCATTTATGCTGTTTTTCAAGAAGATGCAGAGACACATTTTATCCCGGACAACAGCTGAGAATGGCCTGGAGTTAAGCATTCCTTAGCATCATTTCTTCCAGATTATACTGCTAGAAAATACCAGCACTGCTCATATCAAAGCTTTTTAATCGTTTAATTGCTATTTGGTATTCTTTAAATTTATTACTGAATTCTTCGCTGAACTCGTAGTTACTAAATTCATATTCCTCATTTAGCCCGGTATGCGTCGAAAATCTAATTTCACCATACCGGACTATCGGAATTTGGTAGTTGCCATTAAATCTTTTGTCAGGAGTGCCATTTTTATTGACTTTGGCCCAGGTTTTATCAATTATTTTTGAATCTGCAGGAACAGTTCCGGTTTCTGTAAAGCGTACAGCACTTTGATGTAAATTGACCTCATCAATACCGATAATTGCAAAATCTGATTCATTGGAATACATTACAATAAAACCAGGATAGCAATATAAATCTGCGCCATTTGCATTTTTTAAATAAAGAGCCTCATAATTTGATCTCATATCTGGAATTGAACTGAATGAGAATCTGACCTCTTGTTTACTTACGATGGTACTTGCGGAGGAACGTGCGATTACCCGGTCCTGAAAATGGGCACTGGTGACATCCCAGATTTTATTGCTGGTTATTAATTTTTTAAATGCGCCGACCAGCGCATCATATTTTTCCTGAATATCGGAGTCAAAGTCAATTTCCAGCTTTACATAACAATTCATTATTGCTACCCTGATTTGCTCGATCGCTTCTGTTTGTATAGCTATATCTGCTGTTAGATTTTTAGGGATACGCTTAATAATCAGTCCATAAAGAAATAGGTAACTCAGGGCCCGTTTCAATTGCGAATTCCGTAAAGTTGTCTGAATACTTAATAAATCATCCTCTAGTTCTTTTCTTTGCTGGCGGGCCAGCATAATTGTTTCTTTTACACCCTGCATATTCTGACTGGTGATTTTATGAACAGCTGCACTAAAAATATTGCCGGCAGTTACAACGGGATTAATTACCTCTTTTACAACAATGGAAGTCGATAAGCCACTTTTTCTTAAGTTCAAATGAACTCCTGGAATAATTTTTATTTGTTTGTGGAAACTCCATGCCATTGTCTTTTTTTTATTTATGATGAATTGATACCTCAAAAATATAGGGACTCGTTGTACTTATTTTACGGGAAACCATAAAATATTGAACTATTTTCCAAATACTTTTGTCGCTGTTTAAATGTGTGTTTTGTTTTGAAATACAGGGTATTGTGTAGCATGTTTACAGCATTGAATTAAAGCAGCATGTCTTTTTGGATTTCTGAAAACAATAAAAGAGGCTTACACGATACCTATGTATTTTGATCAGAATGACACCTTGTTTAAAAAACAAAGCATCTAAAACCTTAGCTTTACCCCATGCAAGCCACTGAATTAAGGATAGGGAATTACGTTAAAAGCTCATTAAGCAATAACCCATTGAAAGTAGAATCCATTTCTGCTGACCAGATTAACAATGACACTAAGATTGAAGACATTGTGCCAGTTCTGATCACTGAAGACTGGCTGATCAACAACTTTGGTTTTAACAACAACGGACAAGGATACTACCAGCACCCAGAATTCAATTTCTTTTTATACCATATCGTAGAAGACGAATATTTCGACTGTTATAAACAAGTACCCGCAAATGATGAAACTGGTGATTTTAAAACAATGCAGCACGTTCATAAATTGCAGAACCTGTTTTTCGAACTGTTTGAGGAAGAATTGACTGCTAATATCAATGAAAAATAAACAAACCTCCGCCATTGTATGGTTGGTTTTTGTCATGCTCGTATGGGGGAGTACTTATGCAGTCATCAAATCTGTCGTTAATGTATTGCCGCCGGGTTGCTTTGCGTTTGTACGTTTTGTAATTGCACTGCTATGCCTTTTACCAGTTTATCTGGCGAACCATAAGACTATAGCTGCTCAGCAATTTAAAAAAGGTGACTACTGGTGGCTGTTCCTTATGGGAATAACAGGTGTTTCGGGTTATTATGTTTTCTTCAATTATTCATTAATGTATACCTCTGCCTCCAGTGGAGCATTAATTCAAGGTTTTATTCCAATCTGTATTGCCTTATCCGGAGTTTTTTTTCTTAAAGAACGCTTATCCGGAGTGCAGATCACTGGAATTTGTTTATCCTTTATTGGTGTGGTCCTGGTTGGTTTAATTGGCGCAGATGATCAAGGAGAGAAAAGCAGCCTGACAGGTAACCTGTTGATGATGGCCGCTGCCCTGTGCTGGACAGCTTACACCTTGGTTTCCCGTAAACTTAAACACTTAAATCCGATTATAATTACTTTTTGGAGTGGTTGTATAGGTACTGCTATACTACTTCCATTGGCCATATACGAATTTAGTCAGTGGAATGAGCCTGTTCAAATTGGTCTTAAAGGATGGCTCGCCTTAATCTATCTGGGGGCAATTTCTTCTGCCTTATGTTATCTCATGTATAATAAAGCACTCGAAAAATTACCCGCTGCGCTGGTAGGGAATTTTCTTAACCTCGATATTTTGATTGGCGTATTGATCGCAGTCTTGTTTTTACAGGAACAAGTTAGTATTGTTCAGGTTGCCGGCGGAGTGTTCATCCTTTCAGGTTTAATATTGAGTTCACGTAAAAAAACTGTCTAATTATAAAAACGGCTTAATTTTGTTTATCTTTCTTATAAAAATACTGTAACAATAACTAGCTTTGCACTATTGATTAAATATGGAAGATTTTAAAGTACTTCAGGCGAAAATTGCTCAATATGAGAAAGAAAATAAAGAGCTGAAACTGCGCCTGGACGAATTAAATGACTTTGTTGAAAATGCCGCATTGCCGCTCCACTGGGTTAATGCAGAAGGCATAATCATATGGGCTAATCAAGCTGAATTTATTTCACTCGGTTACACAAAAGAAGAATATGTTGGCTTTCCCATCAGTAATTTTCATGCAGATCAGGAAGTGATACAGGATATTCTATATCGGCTCACCAATAATCAAACTCTGCTTAATTATCCGGCCAGACTACTTTGTAAGAATGGGGACATCAAACATGTACTAATCAATTCAAGCGTGTTATGGAGAGACGATAAATTTATTCATACCCGTTGTTTTACCCGGGATATTACGCCCCTGATCAAAGAACAAGAACGCAAAGCACAGCTGATTGATGACCTGGAACAAAATGAAACCAAGCTTAAAATAGCTATAGAGTCCACTAGCCTGGGTACATGGGAATGGAATCCGAAAAACAATAGTTTATTCTGGTCAAATGAATGCAAG
Source organism: Pedobacter cryoconitis (assembly GCF_003259615.1). Classification (GTDB taxonomy): domain Bacteria; phylum Bacteroidota; class Bacteroidia; order Sphingobacteriales; family Sphingobacteriaceae; genus Pedobacter; species Pedobacter cryoconitis. The sequence goes on from NZ_QLLR01000005.1 coordinate 223,322, forward strand.
CATGTTTTTGGCTATCCTGTTGCTGAACAAATAACTTTTGATGCGTTCAGCGATCTCATCCATCCGGAAGATAAATCCCGCGTAATCAAAGCTATGTATGACTCTGTTGAACCAGCTAGTGATGAAACGCACAACCTTACTTACAGGATTCACCGTTTTGATGATCAAGGATTACGCTGGATTAAAGTGCAATGGAAAAAGAGCTATAAAACAGATCGTTATGCCAGCCTGCTTATTGGAACTACCTTAGATATTACAGACGTTAAACATGCAGAAGAGAAAAGTGCAAAATTAGCTGCTATTATTGATTCCAGTAATGACGCTGTGATCAGCAAGACCTTAAATGGGATTATTACCAGCTGGAATGACTCCGCAGAACGTACTTTCGGATATACTGCTGCTGAAATAATAGGGCAGCCCATACTTAAATTAATACCACCCGACCTTCTGCAGGAAGAGGTGCAAATTCTATCCCGGCTAAGTAAAGGAGAAAGGGTAAATCATTTTGAAACCAGAAGAATCACCAAAACAGGACAGCTGATTGACGTGTCCCTCACTATATCACCTGTTAAAGACAGGGATGGCAAAATTATTGGTTTATCGAAGATTGCCAGAGATATTACCGAGAAAAAACAAGCAGAGCAACGGAAAAATGATTTTGTGGCTATGGTGAGTCACGAATTAAAAACCCCTTTAACGGCACTTACAGGCTATCTTCAGCTATTACTGATACGTTCAAAAAAAGGAGGTGATGAGTTCAGTGTTAAATCATTGATCAGAGCAGAAGCCCAGACTAAAAAAATGGTGTCTTTGATTCATGACTTTTTGAGCCTCGCAAGAATGGAAGAAGGGAAATTGCAAATAGAAAGACGGGAAGTTGAATTACATCCTTTAATGGTTGAAATTGCAGAAGATGCAAAATTCTTAACTTCACAGCATACTATAAAATTAATAGACTGTGAGGAAATTATAATCAATGCCGATAGAGATAAAATCGGGCAGGTATTGATGAATCTGGTCAGCAACGCTATTAAATATTCCCCTGAAGGAGGCCTGATTACGCTGGGTTGCGAAAAACAAGATGGAAAAGTAAAAATATATGTCAGTGACCAGGGGATAGGCATAAGCCCTGCAGATCAAAAAAGACTATTTGAACGTTTTTACCGTGTAAATAATAACGGTATAAAAACAGTACCTGGATTTGGCATAGGCTTATATCTTGTCTCAGAGATTTTACGCTATCACGGTAGTGAAATTGTCGTTGAAAGTGAAGAAAAAGTAGGGTCAGTATTTTATTTCTATTTACGAACCCTCAACTAACCAATAATTTAAACCAAAAAGTACTTCCTTTACCGGCTTCGCTGTCTACACCTATTTCTCCACCATGTTTCCTGATAATCTCCGAACAAATATAGAGTCCAAGACCAAGACCTGAATATTGACTTCCTGTATTATCTACCTGATAATAGCGGTCAAAAATATGCGGAATCTTTTCCTGTGATATTCCAGGCCCCTGATCTTTAACAGAAAGTTTTACATAATCACCAGCACGTTCAACATGAATATTTATTTCTTTTGAGTCCGGAGCATATTTGGTCGCATTAGTAATAAAGTTAGTAATGATCTGGCCAATCCTTTCTGTATCAGCAAAAATCTGTAAATCAGGATCTCCGGTTATTTTAAAGGTATATTTGCCCTCGTAGTTGATATGCTCACAACATTCGTTTATTACTTCAGACAACCCGAATATAGTTTTAGTCAAATGAAGTTGACCATGATTATATTTACTGGTGTTGAGCAGATCCTCAATTAATACACCAACTTTATCCATATTTTTATTAGCCTTTTCAATCAAATTACTCATCATCGCAACGGAAGGATTTTCGACCATTCTTTTCATCAGTTGTAAGGAAACCTTTAAAGCGGTAATCGGGGTTTTCAGTTCATGGCTCGCAATACTGATGAAATCATCCTTTTGCTCTTGCAATAACTTCTGTTCATGAATATCAGTGCATGTCCCGAACCATTTAATGATTTTTCCTTCCGAATTATAAAATGGAGCAGCTCTGCCCAGTACCCAGACATATTCATCAGTATGTTTTTTCAACCGGTATTCAATCTCATAAGGATCACCCGTTTCTAAAGAATGTTGCCATTTTTCACGTGCTCTTTCCCGGTCATCGGGGTGAAACATCTGATTCCAGCCTGCACCTTTAGTATGTTCAAAGTTTGATCCTGTAAAATCGTACCACCTCTGGTTATAATACTCGTGCATTCCTTTGTCATCAGTTACCCAGACCATTTGTATAATCGAATCTGCCAGTTGCCGGAATTGTAAGAAATTTTCCTCTATAACCTTTCTCGCTTCTACTTGTTCTGTTAAATCTGTAGCCACCACAAGTATGCTGTCAGTTTCGCCCGATTGGTTCAGAATAGGCTGATAAAGAACATCAAAATAGTATTTTTTTAAAACACCTTCATTTTCCAGCATGGCTGGAATCTCATATTTTGAGTAGGCAAGACCAGAAATATAAACATCATCCAGTATTTTTAAAAAAGGTTGTCCGTCCAGTTCTGGCAAAGCAGTAGCTAAAGGTTTCCCGATAACAGCGGCAGATTTCCCCCAATACTGTAGAAGTTTATTGTTGGCAGTTTCTATAAGCAGCGCCCTTGATTTAAGTACACCAATTGCTACAGGTGTCTGTGTGATCAGGTTAGCTGACCTGTATTCACTTTCAGCAAGCTTAATTAAATTCTGCTCAATTTGCTGTGTTGTTTTTACCCTGTTCGTGGTTTCATTACAAGTGACCAGTACGCCGCCAATTTCCCCATTCACATCAATTATCCGGCTATAACAGAAAGTCCAGTAAACATCTTCCATTCTGTTATTTCTGTAAATCGGGATCAGCTTATCCTCATTCCAGATTGCTTCACCACCAGCCATCACCTGATCAATTAAGGGTTTGATAACCGGCCATATTTCAGGCCAGCATTCTTCTCCTTTCTGACCCAGTGCTTTCGGATGTTTACCTGGATTCCCTAAGCTAGGCTTATAGGCATCATTATAAAACTGTATCAGGTCAGGACCCCACCAGAGAAACATAGGATATTTTGAATGCAGGATGATACTTAAAGTCGTCAGTAAATTTTGCGACCATTTATCCGGAGTGCCCAGCAACGTTTCAGACCAGTTAAATGAACGGGTTAGCGCACCCATTTCACCACCGCCCTTTAAATATAAAGGGTAGGATAGTAGCGGCCTTTCTTGTAAGGACATAATAATTTAATTCAGCAGATTGTTAAGGCAGATGGTATAGGTTATTAAAATCAAGCAAATTTTAATAAGAAGCAAATAACATGTTATACAATTATAACCATAACACTTATATGTGTATAAAGCACGTATTTATTAAATTCAACCAAGGCACAATGCTTAAATTTCTTGAAGTACTAAAAATATTAGTATAACTTTGTGCCCGCTAATATCTTTATTTTTTAGATTTTCATTTAAGATACCTTATGGAACAATTGAGTTTTTTTGCTGACGCAGGGCAGAGCCCAGGGCTTCCTGCCGAACTTTTAACCTATTATCCCGGTATATTTACCGGGCAGGAATGTAACCATTTGCTGCATAAGTTTATAACCGAAACCCCCTGGAAGCAAAAAGTGGTAAAGATGTATGACAAACAGGTGGTTACTCCAAGGCTTACCGCCTGGTATGCCGATCAGGAAACTTACGATTATACTTCTTTGCGCAGGTCCGAACCTTTAATATGGACACCAGAGCTTTTGTGCATTAAACAACGTGCAGAGGAAATTGCTGGTGTAACTTTTAACAGTGTACTGTTGAATTATTACCGGGACGGAAATGATTCCGTGGCCTGGCACAGTGATAATGAAAAAGCCCTAGGTACCCATCCAGTGATAGCGTCCGTGAGTTTCGGGCAGGTCAGGTCTTTTGACATCAGGAGCAAACAGGACCATTCCAATAAATATGCTATCAAACTGGAAAGTGGTGCTCTTCTGATTATGAAAGGTAATTTACAAGCTGAGTGGGAGCACCGGATTCCAAAATCTGTAAAGCCCATGTGCGCAAGAGTAAACTTAACATTCAGAGTGGTGATTTAACAATTCAACCTGTTGAAAAATAAAATTAACGGTGAAGATTGAGGATTTTTAGCGTGATGTGGTCTTTCAGGCCGCTAAAGAACTTCTTTAATACTTTCTCAAATACGGGATTACTGTTTGGGATTTCAGCAAATAAGGTCATACATGATTTCAGCTTCAGGTCATCCGGACTGCTGAATACCAGGTGTGCATCATTCGTTTCAAGAGCAAGTAGTGTATTACACATTAAAATCAGCCTGGGTCCAAGTACACGGTGATCTAAAAATTCAGCAGCTTCCTGCAGATCTTTTATGCCATAATATTTGGAGTTTTCAGTAAAACCCAGTCCCTGGATCTGCGGAAAAATATACCACATCCAGTGTGTAATTTTTTTACCATTTTGAATTTCCCCAAGCGCAGTTTGGAATACTCCTTTTTGAGCAGTTATAAATCTTTCCAGATCGTGTGATTTCATGTTAATTAATGGTTTTTGAACGCTTTAGCTCTGTTTTCCATAGATTCATGGAGGTATTAAGGTAAACATTTTTTTTTGAAAACTTTTGTTAATTTACAGTGTTCACGCCTTAGTAAACATTAAATCATATCCTATGAAAACAGAAAGTAAAAACGCAAGCCCGAATGAAACCAGCAGATCACCACTTGAAGATCCGACAACTAAATATTTCAAACCACCATTTAAAGAACAAACTCAACCCTGGCCGGGACTGGCATCAAAGATGTCTCCTGTACCAGACCACGGTGAAAAAAGCTATGTTGGTTCTGGCAGGCTCGCCGGCCGCAAAGCACTGATTACTGGCGGTGACTCTGGCATAGGAAGAGCCGCTGCTATTGCATATGCCAGAGAAGGAGCTGATGTAGCTATTAATTACCTGCCTGATGAAGAAGCAGATGCTAAGGAAGTTATTGAGCTGATTAAAAAAGCAGGCCGTAAAGCGATAGCTGTTCCCGGTGATATAAGAACAGAAGAATTTTGCGAAAAGCTCGTTAAGGATGCCGTGAAGGGACTTGGGGGATTAGATATTTTAGTTAATAATGCTGGCAGACAGCAAAGCCATCAGTCTATTCTGGAGCTCAGTACGGAGCAATTTGACTGGACTATGAAAACGAATATATATGCACCTTTTTGGATCACAAAAGCTGCGCTGCCTCATCTTAAACCTGGATCTGTGATTATTGCAACTACTTCAGTCCAAGCTACAGATCCTTCAGCAGATCTCTTTGATTATGCACAGAGTAAAGCCGCAAATACAAGTTTCGTGAGATCACTCGCCAAACAACTTGGGCCTAAAGGTATCCGTGTGAACGGTGTCTCACCCGGCCCGATCTGGACTGTGCTGCAAGTTACCGGAGGATCAACCCAGGAGAAAGTAAAGCAGTTTGGTAAAGAAACTCCATTGGGCAGACCAGGTCAGCCAGCTGAACTGGCTTCTATCTATGTACAGCTGGCCGTCAATGACGCGAGTTATTCTACTGGCCAGATTTATGGCGCAGCAGGGGGAAGCGGACAACCCTAAAATAAATTGGGCAATCCTAAATTGGGTTGCCCAATTTATCGCCTTGGTCTACAAAAGGTATTTCTGTTTTTTTAAGTTAAAACTTCAGATTCAGATGATGAAACGATTTGTCATTCTTAGTAGATTGCTTATTCAATAGCATAAGCAGAACAGATGATGACAAACGAAACCGGCAATACTGAATTCTGGGAATCCAATTTTATCGAAAAGCAGGAAATGTGGGGCTTTGAACCCTCAAACTCTGCGGTCGTGACCAAAGATTTTTTTGTCGGAAAATCAGTTAAAAATATTCTTATTCCCGGAATTGGCTACGGACGGAATGCAAAGGTTTTTACAGACCAGGGAATCGTTGTAACAGGTATTGAAATCTTTCCCCTGTTTTTAATTAAGTGTGAAAAAAGGAAAATTTAACTCTTCAGTTATTCCAGAAAATCCCTGATGTAATTCACAATTTCTTCGGGTTTTTCAGCAAGTATAAAATGCCCGCTATCTTCAATCTTAACTAACTTTAAATCGGTTATATAACCAGGCAGGGAATTTTGCAGCATCTCATACCCGCTGGCACCTATTCCCAGTACAGGTAAAGTGAGTTTACTATAGGATTTACTATCTGCTATATCTTGTGGAAAAGCCTGATACCAACCATTTGATGCCCTTATTCCATCATTGCTATCATAAGCAAAAGCATATACAGCTTTATCAAACTCATTTATACTAACTGGGTTTTTTAGCAGGGTTTTGAAAATCCAATCTATAACTATATACATCCGGCCTTCAAGTAATTGCTCCGGAAGTTCTTTTATTTGATTAAAAGCAAGCCACCATGGATAAACGAAAGTTGCTCCTAATATTGGAACCATGGGAAGCTGATACATTTGTGGATCTGGATGTGGAGTGTCCAGCAGAATCAATTTCGCAGTTTGCGCTGGAAAATTGGCGGCAAAACTAAAAGCAACATGGGCCCCAATATCATGGCCGCCAATATTAATTTTTTCATACCCTAATTTTTTCACAAGCTCAAGAATGTCTCCGGCCATACTCTTTTTATCATAGCCGTCTGCTGGTTTATCAGAACTGCCCATCCCTCGAATGTCTACTACAATAACCCGGTAATTTTCTGCTAGTGCTGGCATTATTTTGTGGTAAGCCCACCATGTCTCCGGCCAGCCAGGAAGCAGAACTAAAGGCTGTCCCTTTCCACCTTCCACATAGTGCAGTTTTATTCCGTTTACTTCCACATAATTGTTTTGAAATCCCGGAAGTGATTTCAAAAGCTCATCGTCTGAATATTGCATTTTAATAAATTTATATTTTTAGTTTTGATTATTCTTTTCAATTGTAAATGCAATAGTAAACACTATTTTTGTAACCGTCAACTGTGTAGTATACTACATGGTTTGCTTTTATTTTACAGCAAAGAATATGAAATTAATCAATCAGCTTTCTAAAGAGACAGGGATTCCCATTGGGACTATCAGATTTTACGAAAAATCAGGGTTGTTCAGCGGTGAAAAGAAGCAGGAAGTGACAACCAATAACTATGTCTATTATGGAGACGATGTTGTTGAAAAATTAAGATTTATACAGATGGCAAAAGCTGTAGGCTTTACGCTGGCCGAAATTAAAGAAGTTGTTGATGCCTGGTATCAAAAGAAGATCAGCCGAAATGCAAAAATTGAAGTCCTTGATAGAAAACTAATCCAGATAGACGCGAAAATAAGTGAGTTAAAGGCCGTCAAAAAGCAAATTGCTATTTGTAAGTTTAATATTGAAAACGGGGTTGGGCCAAATAATAACTGAGGTGTGCTTATGTAATTCAGAACATTGAAATTAATGTTTTAAATTGCGCAATGAATCGAATAGACCGTCTTTCTGCTATCCTTATTCAACTACAGTCGCGCAGAACGGTGAGAGCCAGGGATATTGCCGATCGTTACCGCATCAGTTTAAGAACTGTCTACAGAGATATAAGCGCTCTGGAAGAAGCCGGAATTCCCATTATTGGAGAATCAGGTATCGGTTACTCCTTAGAAGAAGGCTATAGATTACCCCCGGTGATGTTTACGCGCGAAGAAGCAACCGCTCTGATTACCGCAGAAAAACTAGTAGCCCGGCTCACAGAGGCTACGCATGCCAGTTTGTTCTCTAATGCATTAGATAAAATACGCGCTGTGCTTGAACCCGGTGATAAAGATTACCTGAATCATATGGAAGGCAAAATAGAGATTATGCAGCATATCTTTCCTCAGCAAGGCATGAAGCAGGATGATATTCTGAAAATTATATTGGCAGGACTTGGAGATCACCTGGTCATGAAGATGAATTACTTTACACATTATAAACAAGAAGAAACAAAGCGGACTATTGAGCCTGTAGGCATATTTTATGTGAATCGTTACTGGCATCTGTTCGCTTTTTGCCGGGATAAAAATGATTACAGGGATTTTAGATTCGATCGGATAAAACAGATCTCCTCAACTGACATTAAATTTAAAACGCAGCATCCAACCTTGAAGAGCCTTTTAAATGCGCAGTACGAAGCTACCAAACTGGAAGAAGTGACTTTACTGCTCTCACACCAGGGAGCCCTTCAAATCAGCGATTCAAAATATTACTTTGGCTATATCTCAGAACGCAATACAACTGCCGGAATAGAAATGGAGTTTCTAACGATGTCTGTCGAAGGTTTCGCGCGCTGGTATATTTCGATCGCCGATTATGCAACGATCCTTTATTCAGATAGCTTAAAAACAAGCGTAAAATCATTGTTTGCTTCCTTCGCCGAGACGGTGAAAACTATTTAAAAACTTGCTGACACAAGGCTGTCACAACCTGAATGTTTCTTTGCAGTATTAAAATTAAAAGAAACACAAGATGAAAACAGCATTAAATGCTAATTACAATCAAGACGCACTCCAGGATGAAGCGCTGGTCAAATTAATCCCAACTGGTGGAAACCTTAGTGTTGCCGCAGATTAAGGCGGATATTTAATGGCTGCTTATGCACTGGCCCAATTTGTTTTTTCGCCCGTTCTTGGCGGCTTAAGTGACCAATTTGGAAGGCGGCCCATCTTATTGATTTCCTTATTCGGCTTAGGCATAGACTATGTTTTTCTTTCTTTTGCACCTTCCGTATTTTGGTTATTTGTTGGACGGATTATCGCCGGTCTGGCAGGGGCGAGTGTGAGTACTGCACTGGCTTATATTGCAGATATTTCTGAACCTGCACAGAAATCCAGAAATTTCGGATTGGTCGGGGCCGTTTTCGGCATTGGTTTTATATTAGGCCCAGTTATCGGAGGGCTGTTCAGTACGTATGGTTTGAGAGTCCCTTTTATGATTTCTGCCGGACTGGCTTTGGCCAACTGGTTATATGGCTATTTTTTATTGCCAGAATCATTGTCAGCAGAGAACAGGCGGAGATTTTCATGGAAAAGGGCAAATCCTGCCGGTGCATTTGTAAATATTGCCAAGTACCCTGCAATAATGGGTTTACTGGTCACCTTGTTTTTACTTTATATCGCTAATCACTCAGTCAATTCCAATTGGTCTTACTATGTGATTGAAAAATTCAGGTGGGATTCAACGATGATAGGTTATTCATTAGGACTGGTAGGATTGGTTCTGGCACTTGTTCAAGGCGTGCTAATCCGGTACATTGTTTCCGAAAGACAGCAAAAACTGGCCATTTACTACGGACTTATTTTATATAGTATAGTGTTCATCTGTTTTGCATTTGTGGCTGGTGGTCTGTGGGTTATGCTTTTCATTTTGCCTTATGGACTGGCAGGAATTGGTGGTCCGGCAATGCAAAGTTTAATCTCAAATCAAGCTGCTCCAAATTCACAAGGAGAGTTGCAGGGGATGATCACCGGTTTGCAAAGTCTGGCTGCAATTATTGGTCCCTGGATTATAAGTCACATTTTTGTTTATTTCATTAGCTCAGCTGCGCCTGTATATTTTCCTGGTGCACCATTTCTTTTTAGTGCTGTTTTAACCCTGATCGGTTTAGTCATTGCTTTAAAAACCATCAGGAAATATCACTAGTGTTTTTTCGGTTACAGGATTGATTGAAATGGATACATACCCTGCAGCGCAGAAGCCTATATTTGTTGCAGATCTTGTGGAATAGGTATCGTGTTCATCATCAGATCCGAAACGCTCAATAATTTATTAACTTCGCATGGAGCAGATGATTTCTTTCCATGCGCTAATTTTTAATCATGACCAGGGAAAATTCAAAACCAGTTATCTTTGATAGTATATCGGCACTTCTTAAGGCGTTAGGTTTACCCAAACCATTACATCCTTTAATTGCGCTTGTCAACTACAAGGATATTAAGGTTGATACTACAGAAGTTGGTAAGGGGTATCTGCTTAGCTTTTTTAAGATCTCTTTTAAAGAACACTTTGCCGGACAGATCAGGTATGGACAAGGACATTATGACTTTGAAGAGGGGGGCTTGTCCTTCACAGCGCCAAATCAGTTAATCGCTGCTGCCATTGAGGAGAAGGATTATAGCGGATACACGCTGTTGTTTCATCCAGACTTTATAAGAAATTATCCTTTGGGAAGGCAGCTCGCTAAATATGGTTTTTTTTCTTATTCAGTTGCTGAGGCTTTATATCTTTCTGATAAAGAGAAGAAGGTAATCTTTTCAGTTTTTGATAATATTGGACTAGAACTTGATACTAATATTGATCATTTTAGCCAGGATGTATTAATCTCGCAAATCGAGACATTGCTGAATTACAGCAACCGTTTTTACGGCCGGCAATTTATCACCAGGAAATTGGTACACCATGATTTAATCGCTGAAATGGAAGCCTATTTACTGGATATTTTCAAAACAGATCAATCGCTTGTGGATGGCTTACCCACAGTGACAACTATTGCAGGTCATCTGAAAGTTTCCCCCCGGTATTTAAATGATATGCTGCGCTCTTTAACAGGGCAGACCACACAGCAACATATTCATAATAAGCTGATCGATAAGGCAAAAGATATACTCAGTACAAGTAACCTTACAGTTGCTGAAATTGCTTATAGCCTGGGTTTTGAACATCCTCAGTCATTCAACAGACTGTTCAAGACCAAGGTGAAAGTTTCACCGCTTGAATTCAGACAATCCTTTAGTTAATCTCCTTTAATTTATTATTGCAAATAAACGGATGAGAAAAAATAATTAGGGGTTGTAAACCCATAACTCGTCAAAAATGAAATTTGGAGATAAGAAATCGGTAAGCTGTTCAAAATCATCATGTTCTTCTGGCAGAGACAGGCCAATTCCTTCAATACCATCAATTTGAACAAAACCTGACCAGGCAATTTGCCTGGAAGAATTCCTGATGACATCATTAATATTCATTCCCGGCCAGAGTTTGTGATCATAAATTCCCGGAAACAACTTATTGCAGGAGATAGCAGTAATCAATTCTGTACGTGGTGTATAATAAATAGTTATAAGACCTTTATTAAGGATAGCTATAGTATCATTTTCCATTATTATTTTATCATTTGATTCTAACCGATCAAGAAAAGAACCGGCAGTTGCCCCTAAACAAATACCTCCAATAGAATGACCCGGAATGATTAAATTATTTAACTTCATAAGGTGATTTTCAGGAGATATTTTTTTGTTGTTTTAAATCTGCTTTTGCAATCCAGCTTAAAAAAGAAGTGTCTGCGCCACCGATCTCAATGATTCTGTTTTGGAACATCATGAATCCAAGTCCATGCTCAGTATCCCACGAACAAGAAAATTCATATCCGATATAGGGAAATTTATCTTGATAAACTGAAAAAATATGTATTCCAACCGGAGATAATAAGTCAGCAAAATCTTTGATAGCCATCACATCTGGCATGAAATCCTGTTTGTCAGAGCAACTATAACCGTATTCATTTTGCAGGGTAGGGTACTGTTCTAATAGTCCGGTTAAAATAACTTCTAATATTTTTGATTGGTTATCAGCAATATATGCTAAGCCTCTTTTGTGGTTTGCGGATGCTTTTTTAATAGGTTTATCACCAATCAAGTCATATTGAAATTCGCTTGTATCTTCCTGAAAGAAAGCTTGCCATCCTTTCAATTCAATAAAATCTGTAAAATCCTCTTCTTCTTCAGTATTATCCTTTGATAACATGACGGGATGTTCTAAATGTTTATTGAAAAATCCGATACAACCGGCACCTCCGGTAAAGATATATTCCGGATTTTCCTCATAACATAAACGCAGGTATTTTAATGCCTCTTCTTCCTGCCCGCATTCCAGGCAACAATCACCATTGTAATAATTGTTGATATAGGCAGGATTTTTTTTGCTTAAAGAATGACGGTCGCTCATTTCAAGCCAGCGTTTCATGTTTTCAAAGTCTTTAACAGCAATATACTCATTGATCATTCTACCAATAATAATGCTCCCCATATGTATTTCATACTTCCCATCATCTGCTTGTGCCCATTTTTCCTCGATGAAGCTGATCAGGTCTTTATCTTCAAGTTTATTTTTTTTGAGTGAGAACTTATCGAGAAAAGTATCAATTGCTGTTATTATTTCTGCTGCGTTTGACATGAATAATTTTTTGGATGTTGTATGCTATAATTGGATATTGTATGTTATAATTGGTTGTTGTATGCTATAAATAGTCGTTCATAAAAATGACTTTCTACAGTTGCAGATCGCGCTGATCGGTTTCTATATGGACAATTTCAATAAGTTTTCCGGATGCAGATAATCGTAATGCGGTCAGTCCGTAACCATAAGCAGCACCTGTGTCAATATTCCACGATTGTGAATCTTCATTAAACTCTGGCTTTCTTGCTTTCAATGGTGTATGCCCATGTATTTGTATTTTATCTATGTTTTTTAAAGGTAGCCTGTTCCACAATACACCATCAAAATTACTTTCTTCAAAAGGGGCTTCTGTAGCTGAAATCCCAGCATGAGTGACCATAATCGATTTGTTGCCAAACGTTAAAGGCATGTCTTGCAACCAGCCCACTGCTTTATTCAAATCACTTTGATTAGACTTGAAATTTTCCAATGTTTGGTATCCTCCCTGATCAGTCCAGTATTTATTGTGCCCGGAAAGCATATATGTTATCATTTCTGCTTCATGATTTCCTTTAAGAAATATCGTATTCTCATACATAGCCGATAATTTCATACATTCCTCTACCACCAGGGCGCTATAATTTCCACGGTCAATTAAATCTCCAACAGAAACCAGGTATTCTTTACCGGTATTCCAATGCTTTAATATTGCAGAGAACGTAAAAAAACAGCCGTGAATATCTCCGATAATAAAGTAGTCAATTTATAGTTTAGCTTTTGGTGTACGCAATAACTCTTCTTTAAATTCTTGAGTTAAAATTGGATGTAAGTCTTCGAATTCCCAAAGTCGCATCGGGGTAATCTGAATATGCTCAACAGGATACCAGACTTTAACATAATTCCTGATCGCTGTTTTTGCTTTCTCAATTTCACCTGTTAACACGAATAGCCGTGCAGCCAGCAGGTGATCATCTTCGTTGGTCAGTTCTTCAGCGAATTTTTCATAATAAGCCAGGCTTTCTGCCGTATTGCCCTCCTCAAACATAAAACCCAATAGATATTCAGCTCCTTTAACGGTATCATGTGTCAATTTAGGCTTGTATTTTTTTAATTGTGCAATAAAGTCATTCATTCCTTTTCCGTTTTCAATGATTTGAAGAGGTGTTGCATCAATTGTTAAGGTTTTCTTACCCTTTAACTTTGCCAGATGCTGTTTCACCTGGTGTTTATAGGTATCAAAACGATGGTCTTCTAAACCTGCTTTTTCCTTTTCAGCTAAATAGGTTTTATAGAAATTTTCGGCTCTTTTCTTCTGATCACTCCGGATCGCTGCACTTGTATAAGCAAAAAAGTGCTCAAATAAAACATTTCCTGCGTACCACTGCCCATCAAATGGCAAAGCCTGCTCATCATTTGTCATCGCCAGTTCGTCATTGCTGCTGAAATAGTTTATTTCTGCCAGAACAATTGCTTTCTGCGGTTCAAAATCTTTAATTTCTGTCAGCTTTGCTAATCCCAATTCTATTTGCCCATTTCTTAAAATGTCAAATATGTCCCGCAATTTCTTTGGTATTTTAACGATGTCCATATAAATCTCCCTCTGTTTCGTCTTTAGATAAATAATTCACGCAATATATCAACAAATATGGATTGAATAAAAGATAATATACACTTAAGATAGCACCTTATGATCGGAAACTTTTATCAAATCAGTAGGTTTCTCTGCCAAAAGCCTTCCTGAACCGGTAGCCCCAAAATTAAGATAACCGGAGGCAGCCGATTCCGGGAAGCTTTTTATTTTACCGGTTATCCAGCCAGTTTAAGAACAAGGTCGCTTTATCTTTTCCAATAATCAGCGGTTCAGGTGTAGAAATATTCAGTTTAACGCTGAGTTTGCGGGCAAAGTAATGTTCCACTTCCTTTACAGCACTGTAATTAATCAGATACTGACGATTGATCCGAAAGAATAAATGCGGGTTCAGTACTTTATGAAGTTCTTCTAACGATTGTGAAATTCCATATTCTTCCCCGGTAATGGTTACTATAATCGTCATTTCATCCCGGATATAAAAGCAGGCAATGTGATCAGTTTGTATCGTGATATATTTATTGTTTTTAAAGACCAGAAAACCCGTTTTCCCTGCTGGATTATTCAGCAGATTATTGATTTTAAGTGAGGCTTGCTCATTAACCTGAAAGAAGTTTTTAAGCATAAAAACCTTTTCAAATGCAGTTTTGAGGCTATCCGCTGAAAAAGGTTTTAAAATATAATCAATACCATTTGTCTTAAAAGCATCCATCGCATACTCATCGAAAGCTGTACAAAAAATAACAGGCGAACTTACCTGTACTTGCTTGAAAATCTCAAAACAATTACCATCTGCGAGCTGAACATCCATGAAGATCAGATCGGGGTAAGCATGCCCGGAAAGATAAGTTACCGCTGTTTTGACACTTTGGATTGTCGCTGCAATCTGCGCAGAAGGCTGGAGTGACAAAATCATTTTTGCCAGTGCTTTGGCTGTTTTGATCTCATCCTCTATGATTACAATACTTATCATATCAATGGCAGTTTAACGGTAAATGAATCGGCACTTTCCTCTATTACTATGCTGCGCTGGATTAAATGCTGATAGCGCAGGTTTATATTTTCCAATCCCATTTTTAAAGAAGGACCGGCTGTCATTTTTAACTGCAAATTATTTTGAACGTGCAGCATATTTTGTTTGATAAACAGCGAAATCGTTAAAGGCTGTTCGAGTGAGACTATATTATGTTTAATACAATTCTCTACCAATAATTGCAAGGTGAATGGTGGTATCAACGACGTTGCGCAATTCGGAGGTAATTGATCCTGAAAATTAATCCCTTCTTCGAATCTGGCACTTAACAGGAATATATAGGAGCGTAAGATCGTTAATTCGTCCGCTAACGGGATAATATCCTGTTTGCGCTGCTCAAGCGTGAATCTATAAAAATCTGAAAGGTTTAAAATAAATTCTGATACATGTTTATCATTTATTTCTACCATTGATTTCAGGGTATTCAGGCTGTTAAAAAGGAAATGCGGATTAACCTGCTGTTTCAGTGACTCATATTGTGCACTCAGGTGATCAGCTTTTACCTGTTCCAGTTCCAGTTCAATGTTATGACTTCTGTAAGTTTGATAGAGAAAATATAAAAACATATATATGGTCAGGTTGATCAGTATTCCCCTAAACTGGTACATCAAAATCATAGTATAAAAATAATACTTTGGGAATAACACCTGGTGGATACTAACCAGCATCACCATCAGCGCTATTCCAAAGCAGATACTGTAGAGCAGCCTGAGGTTAAAAAACCTGTTGGTTACCTGGATACTGGAAAACTTCGGAAGTCTGTAAATGTTAAAGTACCAAATAGCGATGGAGAATAAAAAAGCAATCGAAGCGTCTGCTGCCAGTTCTATCAGGGTTACATGCAGCTGCAGAATTTTTGGTATAGAGGCGAGTATGCCCATAAACAAGGAGCTGAACCAAATGATTTTTGCAGAGACAAAAAAGATTGATTTATGGGCCGGATGGTTGATTTTGTTAAATAGCATGAACTGATTTAAGGCATTATTGCAGCTTTTTGCGCTAAGATATATTTTATTCGTGCCTGTTCGGTCAAAGGATTGGTCTGCCATTTTCCTGTATACGTTTTATAGGAGGTCCGGATAGTATTTCCATTGGCTTTTGTAGTCACCATTTCGACCCTTTGAAAGGGGCCTGGAATTTTTGCACCGAACCATCTTTCATCGTCCTGTTGTTTCCAGCTCACTAATGCAAACACCATACCGCTGGTGGTACTATCTTCTTTGGATTTTGTATATTTCAGGGCGGCCTCATTGCCATATAGCGTTGACATGGTCGCTTCTTTTTTATTGATCATGGAGGTAATTACTTTCAGGCCCAATTGGTTGAAATGCAATTCCACCGGCAGGTTTGCGGCCTCATTTAATTCACCAGCATGGTTATTGTTTTGTTTACAGCCGATTGCGATCAGCAATAGTAAAATAAGGGCTGAATATTGAATTTTAAATCGCATAACTTAATGTTTAACTGGAAGGGTGAATACAAAATCATTATTAGAAACAGGGCGGTGACAATTGACACATTCTGTTGCGTATCCTATATTTTTACCATAAGGCAGCAGTTTCATGGTCTTAAATCTTGCCCAGCCCCAACCTTTGGTACTTTTATATTTATCACTGTCTTTAATCATATATTCCACTTGCTTAAATGCTCCGGCTTTCGTATTTCCGTCGGAATCCTGCAGTTTATCCCAGGCAACTTTAGCGAAAATAGTGCCTTCAGGCCACGGGTTAATCTGGTGTTCTGCTATGGCTTTAATGGCAATGGGATTTCCAAAAATTACACGCATCGTGTTATTATCTATCCGGTCAGTTGTACTTACCACCTGCCAATTTTTATAATCAGGCTGATAAGGTACGCCAGAGATCGTTTTCGGTAATTCTTCTGCTTTAAGATGCTGTTCATTCCAATTGTTGAACTGTTTGTCTGCGGCATTCATCAGCGCAGTATCTGCGGGATGCTCTTTAATCATGCCTGCAATATAATTCTTGACTATGGCTATTTCGGCTGGTTTCAGGTTAGCTGAAGGGTGCAGCAGCTGGTAACTTTTCAGCGGCATGGTTCCGGTAGTCATCTGATTAAGAATTTCAAAAAGCTTAGCCTTTTGATCACCCGCAGCCATGTTGCCCCATTCAGAAAAGTTAAGACCCGCTTTTCCTTCTTTAATATCCGCGAGCGCAATACTGTAGGCGGGCTGAAGATGGTCAAACCATTTGAGATCCGGCTCATTGGAATGACAATCATAACAGGCAGCTTTTAAAATGGCTTTTACATTTTCCGGGCCGTTAAAATCTGCGGTTACGGGTTCCTTTTTTAATTCGGGTTTATAAGCTTGAAGAATGCCAAAGCAGATTAGCAGAATGGCTAATACTTGTATTGTTCTCCGTTTATAGAAGGGTTGATTCATGGTTTCAATTGTTTGACTACATAAATCTACCTAAATGGAAGTTTGCATGAAAGGGGAAAATGGGCAGGCTGGCGCAATCGTCCGGGAACTGGACAGAAACCGGCTCCATTTATCAGCGCTATTATTAAATGTGTAAATTGTGCTGGTTATTAAAATAATGTACCGGTCCATGGAATTAAGAAAGCAAATAGAACCACAAATGGATATTGCTGAAAAACGTTATCCTCAGATTTTGAAACTCGTGCTGGATTACGCTGATTTTTGTAATGAAAATGGCGATGAGAACAATAGCGAATATAAAAATCTGGAAGCAAGCTTACACCAGCTCACAGCAAAGGATATTTCGCAATTTAATCTTAGTGAATGGTGGGAAGAAGAAGGAGCAGAGGTTTTATCATTCAGAATTGGTTTGCCAGACCCCTTAAGGATTGAAGACCTTAAAAGGGAAGAATTGGAAGAAGTCATTTACCGGATCGGAAATTTCAAACCTCCTGAACCGGGAGACATAACCTTTAAAGCACAATTCAGCGCTTACCTGGATAACTATTATCATCAGTTTTTAGCGCTGAATTTTAAAACTTACAGCTATAATAAAATATTTGCCAGGCAAAAGGACAAGGATAAAAAAGAATTTTGGTATACTGAAAATGAGAAAGCTGCCTTGCTGTGGAACGAAGGAAAATATTAGAACGGTTATTTGAAATTCTCAAACATTGGATTGATTTTGTTAAATTAATACACTGATAAACAGCATACTTTTGTATCAACAGATATTAAAATAAATAAGATGGCAACAACAGAAAATAAAATCGCAATAATAACAGGTGGTAGTCGTGGACTGGGCCGCAATACAGTACTTAGCCTTGCTAATAGAGGCGTGGATTCTATCTTCACTTACAATTCTGCTCAGGATGAGGCCGCCCAGGTTGCAGAACTTGCCAGAAAGGCCGGGGTTAAAGCTATTGCTTTGAAACTGGATACTGGCAATACCAGATCATTTGATAGTTTCGTTGAACAGGTACAAGCAGCATTAAAAGAGATGGGAGCAGAACGCTTTGATTATTTGGTGAACAATGCAGGAGTATCTCATCACAATTCTATTGTCAAAACTACAGAAGAAGAACTGGATCTGCTTTACAACGTTAACTTTAAAGGTGTTTTCTTTTTAACCCAGAAACTTTTGCCACTGATTAATGATGGAGGAAGTATTGTCAATCTATCCACTGGCCTGACGCGTTTTTGTGTCCCGGACAGCGGCCCATATGCTGCACTTAAAGGAGCGATCGAGGTTCATACACGTTATCTGGCCAAAGAGTTAGGCCCACGTGGAATCAACGTGAATGCAGTAGCTCCCGGTGCAATTCAAACTGATTTTAGCGGCGGTATGGTTCGGGATAATCCAGAGGTCAATAAGTTCGTTGCCAGTATAACGGCGCTTGGCCGTGCAGGAGTGCCTGATGACATAGGGCCTATGATTGCTTCCTTATTGACTGAGGATAACCGCTGGGTAACCGGACAACGGATTGAGGTTTCGGGTGGTACGCTTTTATAGAATTCATTATATTTAAAATTGTAAAATGCGATGCCCATGAATACCTCACTGGATGATTTTTATAAAAGGAACGGAGTACCTCTTCCTGAGGACATCAACCGTGAAATCGGACATTTCAATGTTTTTGAAATTGAGAAGCTTTTTAATAAAAATGATGGTACCCGCATTATGCCCTATAGCAGGAGAGCTTATTACAAAATAAGCTGGCTCCGGGGTAAAAGCAGGGCAGAATATGCCGATAAGGTAATTGATATTCAAGAGAGTGGGTTATTATTTGCTACGCCAAAGATTCCTTATCATTGGGTTCCTGAAAATGATGACCAAACCGGCATGTTCTGTATTTTTACACCGGATTTCTTTTTACCGGGAAAAACCGGGGTAATACTGGATGAGCTGCCGATCTTTCAACCCGGACATACACCTGTTTTTCAACTTTCAGCAGCGGAAATGACGGAGATAGAATATATTTTCCGAAAGATGCTCCGGGAAATGGAAACTGATTATAAATATAAGTATGATTTATTGCGAAACCTGGTCCTCGAGCTCATCCATTATGGCCAGAAATTACAGCCGATGTCAGCACTCAGTAGCTCACAAAATGCCTCAGAACGCATTTTCTCTTTATTTATCGAACTGCTGGAAAGACAATTTCCGCTTGAATTTACACATCAAAGATTAACTTTGCGTACAGCAAAAGATTATGCCGATCGCTTATCGTTGCATGTTAATCACCTTAATAAGGTATTAAAGGAGATTACCGGGAACACTACGACAAAGCTGATCAGCAACAGAGTGATTCAGGAGGCAAAGATTTTACTGAAACAGACGAATTGGAATATTGCAGAGATTTCTTATGTTTTAGGATTTGATGACCTTGGGCAGTTTTCCAACTACTTTAAAAAGCAAACCACTTTTTCACCCACGTCCTTCAGAGCTGAACCCATTCCGGTGGAGCGGCCTTAAGTGAAATGGCTTTAAGTGAAATGTTGTTAAAGTTAAACTGCTGCCAGGTTGATCGTTTCCAGGTGATCAAGAATAGTTACCAATGGAGTCTCTTTTTGATCTTTATACTTTTGGAATATTTCACTCAATATATCAAGGTGATCAGTTAGGTTTTGATAGATTAGCGTAAGGGGTAAAGGTAAAATATCAGGCGGTGGCATCAGGCTGTTATCAATCTGATGCAGCAGCGTAAGTACTTCTTTTAAAGCCCGGTCAAAGCTTCCAAAATTTGACGAAGTATTTAAAGTATCAGCAGCTATAGACATACCGCCTTGTTTTAATTCCTTTAAAATATCAAGATATGGAATACGGGATCTCAGCCCAAGGGATGTTTGTATATTATTTAATAATCTATTCGCGAAATCGGTTCCTGTCATCTAATTGGTCATTTGCTTTTTAAAGATATTTGGACTTACGCCAACTTCTTTTTTAAATAATCGTGAAAAGTAAGATAAATTTTCAAAACCCAGGGCATAAGCAATTTCAGATACGTTTTGATCTTTAGCAATGAGCCGGTTTTTTGCTTCAGAAATCAGGTAAATATGGATATGTTCCAAGGCCGTTTTCCCGCTTTCGACTTTTAATACATTACTTAAATAACCTGGAGATATATTTAGTTTTTCGGCCATATAATTCACAGACGGCAGCCCTTTACTATCCAGGAAATACAATTCCCATAATGTTTTTTCCTCCCTGGGAGAGAGGTGCAGTGCTTCATTGATTTCGTAATCGAAGTGATGATATTTCTTAATATCCTGATGAAGAGAATGGCCATTTAAAAAATCTTCATGAATAAATATCAGGAATGCTTCTTCTTCGAGTTCAAGATCTCTCATTTCTATGACTTGAAGTGGTTTAAAAAACAACATAGATCAATAAAGCACAATCTACAAAATCAGGAGTGTAGATTGTGCGTATATAAAGAATAAGCTGATTAGTGCCCGTGAGCTGCCACCGCCACCTCTTTCCACTGTTCAAATTCGGCAAGACGTTGTGCGTAGACTTGTTGAACTGCCGGATAAGCGATTTTGCCAAGCAGAAAGTGTAGCGGTGGGTTTTCACTATCGATTAATTGAAGAAATGCTGGTATAGTAGTTTCCGGATTACCCCAGCTTTCAGGTGTTGCCCCTTCTGAAAATGCCTTTTTTAGCGGACTGTAAACTTCGTTCGCTTCAGTCTGAATAGCTGATGCACCTGACCAGTCTGTAGAAAAGCCATTAGGTTCAATCAGGCTAACATTGATCCCAAAGCTTTTACTTCTGTTGCAAGCGTTTCACTCAGGCCGTTAACAGCATATTTCGAGGCATTGTAAAGACCTAAAACGGGTAGGGTAATTAAGCCTAAAAAGCTTGAAACCTGGATAATATGGCCACTGTTTTGTGCTCTCATTACTGGAACAATAGCCTGATTAAGCCAAAGCACACCGAAAAAGTTAGTTTCCATTTGTGCACGTGCTTGCTGTTCTGTAGTTTCTTCAATTGCGCCGAATAAACCGAAACCGGCATTGTTAACCAATACATCAATTCTTCCGAAATGAGCTTTAACTTGTTGTACAGCTTCAAAACAAGCTTCTCTATCATCCACATTCAGTTTAACAGGGAAAACTGAGTTTCCGAATTCTGAAACGAGGTCGTTTAAGTCTTCTATATTTCTTGCAGTTGCAGCAACTTTATCGCCACGTTTCAAAAGAGCTTTAGCCCATAATTTACCAAAGCCGCGTGAGGCACCGGTGATTAAGATTATTTTTGACATCACTTTATTTGTTTAATTAGCAGACCACAAATTTAGCGGGGGATGCCGGGCAGAGTTTATACAAAACATTGAATTATTAGCACAGATCAACGATATGGGGCAAATTCCTGCTTTACCACCCGAAACCTATTCCAGCATTCAACATTTTATAATTGTTGGCTACCCCATAAGAGGCAAATAAGGTCAGTACAGGAAATTTAAGCTGAAAACCCATATCAGCGCGGAAACCCTTAATATAAGTCGCATTGATATTAACCGGGTCGGCGAAAGTGGTATAGGATATTTGAGAGTCTTTTACACCATTTATAATCGGATAGTTCCCTTTCAAACCCAGCTCTGTTTTGGAGATATTATAGCCAGCAGAGATATATGGGGTGAAAAATGAAAACTCTTTGGAAAAAATAGCCTGGAAGAGGTAGTTATCCAGATTTCCATAAATTTCCTGCGTACTAAAGTCTGAAGACTCTTGTGGATCTGAAGGAACTAAAAAGTCTTCGGGCTGCAGGTTTAGTTTTTTGGAATAATGAAGTCTGCTGTAATTAAATGCCAGTGCAAAATCAAAAGGCATGGAATTTCCCCCTGCAGAAAAATCCTGAATCAGGTTATGTTTGATACCGAAACCAATCATACTCACTGAACCTATGCCTTTATTAAGTTTTACCTTTGGAAATGCCCGGACTGTCACATCAGTATTCTGAAAAAGACCCAAAGTAAACTGTAATTGCGGAGTGGGGACTACATCTTCGAACAAACCTCCCGGCATATTAAATGAAGTAAGTTTATTGCCATTGGTATCATAAATATCCATAGCAGGTCCATTCACATGCTTATCTCCACTAAAGGTCGGTGTAATAACCTGGTTGAGATTGGCAGGACGAATATTACTGGAAAGCCCAATTTGGGTAACATTGAAAGATCTTTCTGAGACTGGCACTACAACTGCCGTAGCAGTAGCCCTCAGCTCGAAATGAAATAAGCCAAGCGTTTTGGCAGTATTTGTCCAGCCGCTGTTCATACCCGCTCCAAGACCTTTTAACAGCGGCCGGCCGTAAGCGTCAACGAGTTTGGTGGCATCATTGGGGCCCGCTTTGATCAATTGTTCAAAACCAGTTTGTGCTTTAATACTATTTACTGCTAACAGCAGTGAGGTAAAAATTAGTATAAGTTCTTTTTTCATCAATATAAAATTGTATTAAATAATATCAGGTGCGACGTTTTTTATCCTGATTGATTTGATGTACTGCTGAGGCTTCTTTAGCCAGGAATTTCTTAATTGATAATATTATTCTTAAAATTTTAATCTTCATAAGCTGATTTGAAGGATAGCGTATACCAACAGTTACAAAGTTAGAGGGAATCAGAATTAAATCATCAGTGAACAAAGTGAAACGCTCAAAAGGTGAGTTGAAGTGTACAATTAATCAAGTGAAGCAAATACAAATCGTATTTTTCGGCCTTCGTACACCGTGAAATTTCCTGGATGTACAATTCAACCCCGACTTTGGCCGTTCCATGGCAGAATATTATCTTAGTTTAGTTTTTTGAAATACATTTGCAGATGTTCAAATCCTATCAGCTTAAATGGTTTTTTATCTTATCAGGCATTTTAGCAATAAGTACCCAGCTGTTGCGTAAAGAAAACTCCAGAGAAATAGCGTATTGGGAATATTTTAATTATGCACTTCAAAATTATGGGGTGATCCTGATTGCATGGCTGCCTTATGGATATTTTTTTAACCGCAAATTCTCCTGGCTTAAAAATTACACAAAGAATCTCCTGAGTATAGTAGTATCTATCTTCTTAGCTCTTGGATTATCTTATGTTTTTTTTCTTGTATTACCTCCCGATACTATAAATGAGAAGGCAATAGGTTTTAACAATTTATCAGACTTTAAGATCCACTTTGTGGCCTCCTTTTTTCTGGGGCTGATTTGTTATGTAGTTTTTTATAGTATTTATACCAATACTGCATTACAGCAAACAAAGCTGGAGAATGAAATTCTTGAACAGGCCCATCTTCGTGCACAGTTAATATCTTTACAGCAACAGATCAGTCCACATTTTTTATTCAATTCCCTAAGTACGCTTAAAACTATTGCACCCGACTGGGCCACCAAAAATTACATTATCCAGCTGGCCAGTGTATACCGGTATGTATTAAACTTCAACGAGCATCACCTTACCCCACTAAGTGATGAGATTAATTTTATCAGATCATATCTGTACATTATGAATGAACGTTTTGAGGATAGTTTGAAGATAGTCATCAATATAAAGGAAGAATACCTGAAATTACTGATCCCGTCACTTTCCTTACAATTATTAGTAGAAAACGCAATTAAGCACAACACGATTTCGGCCGAAAAACCATTAGAACTGACAATTATTACCGATGATGCACAAGTACTTACGGTAGTGAACAATTTTCAGCCAAAAAAAGTGCCTGCCGAAGGAACAGGGACAGGGTTGAAAAATATTCGGGAACGCTATAAATTGCTCGCTAATCAATCTATACAAGTTTTAAATGAGAACGGGAAATTTTCTGTCACTATACCTTTACTTACAAAATGAGAGTAGTCATAATCGAAGATGAGTTAAAAACGGCAAACGAGCTTAGGGATATGCTCGAGGGCATTGATGATGAAATTATAGTGGAGGCGGTGTTAAATTCAGTAGCCACTGCAACAGATTGGTTGAAGAGAAATCCTGCGCCCGATCTTATCTTTTCTGATATTCAGCTGGGGGATGGGCTAAGTTTTGAGATTTTCAGAGAAGTGCAAACTAACGCTCCAATTGTTTTCTGCACCGCATTTGACGAATATGCAATCCGGGCTTTTGAGTCCAATAGTATCGACTACCTGCTGAAACCTGTCGAGGAAAATATGGTAAAAAAGAGCCTTGACAAATATTATCGGCTCAATGTACATTTGACAAATAATAATCAGCATGTCCAGAATCTGAACAAAATCCTGGTCCAGATGGATTCAGCTTATCAGCAGAATATACTCGTTCATTACCGGGAAAAAATAATCCCCGTCCGGGTAATGGATATTCAGTTTATCTACGCTTCTAATGGTTCAGTATATTTGTATACTGCCAATGATAAAAGTTATGTCGTACAGTATACAATCGAACAATTGGAGACGCTGTTAAATCCGCAACTATTTTTCCGTGCCAACCGGAAGTTTATCATCAACCATGGATTTATTACCAATATCGAGCATTATTTCAACCGTAAACTTTTTGTGATGACCAAAAGTGAAGCCCCTGAAAAGATCATTATTGGCCGGGTTAAAGCTCCGGCTTTCTTAAAGTGGGTGGAGCAATAACCCACATTTTACTTCCTATTTTCCATTTTGTTCATTTCATGGTTCAATTTGTCCGTTTCATAGTCAAATTCAAAATCTGAAAGCCAATTCCGCATAGTTTTGCACAAAAGATAGCATCGCATAACCCTTTTAAGTTATGTACAGACGCTTTTAAGCAGAATATGAAGAAAAAGATAATATTGTCATTGATGTGTTTACTGCATTTCCATGTATACGCACAACAGAAATGGAATCTGAAGGAATGTATTGACTATGGACTCCAGAATAACCGCAATACTGCCGTTTATGAGAATGAAAAGAAAGCAGCTGATGCAAAGGCTAAAGAAGCGCTTTCAGACTATTTACCCAAAGTAAGTGTCTCGGCAACTGTAGAGGATAACTTAAAGGTTCAGGAATCAGTAATTCCGGCGGGGGTTTTCGGACCAACAGATATTCGTGTAGCTTTCAGTCAGAAATTTAACAGCAATGGGCTGGCACAACTCGATCAGACTATTTATGATCAGTCACTGCTAAATGGTTTGAAAGTCAACAAGTACAATAGCCAGCAGGCAGGACTGAATATCGTCAAGAACCAGGAAACTATCATTTATAATATTGGTAACGCTTATTACCAGATCATTGTATATAGAGAACAATTGCGGCTTTTGCGCGAAAACCTGGAGACTTACCAAAAGCAAATAGATATTTCTGCGTTACAGGTAAAAAAAGGGGTGACCCTTAAAAAAGACCTCGACAAGGTTACTGTAGATTATAATAACGCAGTCTCTCAGATCCGCGTAGCAGAAAGTAACCTGACACTTGCTGAAAACCAGCTTAAGTATGAAATGGGTTATCCGATGACCGGTCAGTTACAAGTTGAAAACCCTTCTGTAGAAGGCTTGAGTGCTGTAGTTCGTCCCGATCTGGATGATAACGGCTTTTTAGCAGACAAACGGACAGATTACCAGCTTTCCCAGGTCAATGCTAAACTTCTTGAAATAGATCAGAAAAGGATTAAGGCAGGGGCGCTTCCTAAACTTAGCGGATATGCCAGGTATGGTGCTGTAGGTTTTGGTAACACGCTTGGCCCGGCTTTTAAGAATTTAAGTCCATATTCTGTGATCGGGATCAAACTGAGTATTCCACTGTTTGACTTTTTTAAACGCAATGCGCAATACAATCAGGCGAAGTATAAAAGCCTCAATGCTGCTGAAAACTTAAAGCTGGACGAAGGCAAATATGAAATGGAATATCAAAATGCCAAAACCAAAATGATTAAGGCGAAGAGCAGCCTGGAAAGTGACCGGAGAAATATCGATCTGGCACAATCTGTCTTCAAGATAACTGACTTGCAATATAAAAAAGGTGTTGAAAATTTAACAGAGTGGCTCAATACCCAAAACTCGATTAAAGAAGCACAAAATAACTATCTCAACTCACTTTATAGTTTTCTGCAAGCCAGGTTAGACCTGGAAAAAGCGGCAGGCAGTCTTAAAACATTTTATACCTCACTTTAAATAGGAATCACCAAAGGCTCCATCTTACAAAAAAAACAATAGATGAAACGTAAACACATCATAATCCTGATCGTCGTAGTCAGTATCGGACTTATTATTTTTAAACTCGCTTCAAATAAAAGCAAGCTCAATGAAAAGGAAAACCCAAAGGTGGATACTTCTTCAGTACGCATACCTGTAAAAGTTGCGACAGTTAAAGAACAGCTGCAGGAAATCAATTTGGTAAAAACAGGAAGCCTTGCGCCATTTAAGGAAGCCAAAGTATTGTCAACAGTTGGCGGAACTATCGTGCAACTAAAATTCAACCTTGGAGATTATGTAACAGAAGGGCAGATCCTTGCAGTTATGGACACTAAATTGATACAGCTTGACCTGCAGAAAGCACAGACTAATGCAACTAAACTACGCCACGACCTTCAAACGTATACAGAATTACTGGAAGGGCAGGCAGCGACCCGGGAGAAAGTAAACGAAATCCGCCAAAACTATACAGATGCCGAAAACCAGGTGAGTCAGCTTAAAAAGCAGATTGCTGATGCGTCTGTCAAAGCACCTACAAGCGGGACAGTTTCTGCAAAGCTATTAGAGCAAGGTGTCTATGCCAATGCAGGGGCAGAGCTTGGAACAATTGTCAACCTTTCGCAGGTTAAAGTTCAGCTCAAACTTACTGAAAATGAAGTTTACCAGGCAAAACCGGGGCAGCAGATCAAAATCACAACAGATGTTTACCAGGGACAGGTTTTTAATGGTAAAATCACTTTTATCAGTCCTCAGGCCGATGAAACGCATAATTACCTGGTAGAGATCATTGCTGACAATAAAGATGGGTCTTTACTGCGTTCCGGTACATTCGTTTATGCTGACTTCTCCCGGAAAACCAAGCAAAACATTCTGTTGATCCCAAGGGAAGCCTTGACAGAAAGTGTCAAAGATGCGAGTGTTTATATTGTCCAGAACAATGTAGTTCACCAAAAGTCAATTAAAACAGGTGTGGAAATGAATAACCTGATCCAGGTGACCAGTGGCCTGAGTGCCGGTGAGGTTGTAGTGACTTCCGGACAAATCAATTTAAAAGAAGGCTCACCAGTTAGTGTCTCTAAATAAAACATCATCATGTCAATAATCGAAATTGCCGTTAAGCGGCCCTTATTAATTATTGTAGTGTTTACCGTGCTGTTTATTTTTGGTACCAAATCCTATTTTAGTTTAAACTATAACCTGCTTCCAAAAATCGAGATACCTACAGTTTCTGTGAGTACTGTTTATCCGGGAGCAGCAGCCGCTGAAGTAGAAACTTCAGTAACCAAGAAACTGGAAGATGCTTTCTCTTCAGTAGAAGGGCTTGATAAAATTACATCCACTTCGCAGGAAGGAGTGTCCAGCGTTATTATACAGCTGAAAAGTGGAACTGACATTGACCAGGCGGAGCGGAATATTCAGCGAAAAGCAGATCAGGTTCAGAATGATTTCCCCGATGATGCAGATAAACCTGTGGTGAATAAGATCAATCTGGAAGAAGTACCGGTTATTAAAGCCGGGGTAACTTCTACCAAATCTCCGCGTGAACTCTATGATTTTGTCGATAAACAACTGCTTCCCATCCTGCAGAACGTAAAAGGTGTAGGACGGGTAACGATAGTTGGCGGTGATGAACGCCAGATACAGGTCAATATAGATCAGAACAAACTAAAATCATATGGCTTAGGCATTGGTCAGATCTCCGATGTATTAAGTAAAGCGAACCAGTCATTTCCTGCCGGGAGTATAGAAACACGCGATCAGCAATTGTCTATACATTTTGATGCCAGCGTTGTTTCCCTTGCACAAATCAGGGGGTTGATTGTTCAGCAAAGACCAGGGGCGGGCAGTATTTATCTTAAAGATATAGCTGAAGTAGTAGATGCGACTGCCAAAACAACAGCGATCAATCACATCAATGGTATTCCATCGATTGGGATACAGATTATCAACAAAGTGATGCTAATGCGTTCGATGTCAGTGAACAGGTTAAAAAGAAATTTGAAGAAATACAGGCCACGAATAAAGATCAGGCTTTAAAATTCAGTATTTCCTCAGATCAGAGTATTTATACGCTGCGTTCTGCCGATGGGGTTATGGAAGATCTGGGACTTGCAGTTATCATCGTAGGTATAATTATGCTTGCATTTTTACACAGTTTCCGCAGTTCTATGTTTGTGCTCGTAGCGCTTCCGTCTTCTATCATTCCTACGTTTATTGCGATGTACTTTTTTGGTTTTTCGCTCAACCTGATGACATTGATGGCCATGTCATTAGTGGTCGGTATTCTGGTGGATGACTCTATTGTTGTACTTGAAAATATATACCGTCACCTGGAAATGGGCTCAGATAAAAAGACAGCTGCACTGGAAGGAAGAAGCGAGATTGGTTTTACAGCCCTGGCAATTACCGCAGTGGATGTCGTTGTATTTCTACCAATTGCGTTTGCAGGTGGTATCATTGGTGCATTACTTCAGGAATTTTCATTAGTCGTTGTATTTTCCACACTGATGAGTTTATTCGTATCCTTTACCGTTACCCCAATGCTCGCCAGCAGATTCGGTAAGATTGAAAAATTAAATGAGAAGACCCTGTGGGGCAAACTCAATCTCGGTTTTGAGCGCTTCCTGGATGGGCTTAAGGAAGATTATGGAAAGTTACTAACCATTGTAATCCATAAAAAAAGATGGCTGTTATCCGGAGTCATCTTACTGATCTTCGGAAGTATTTCTTTAGTTCCATTTGGTTTTATAGGTGCTGCGTTTATCCCGTCTGCAGATCAGGGAGAGCTGATGATTAATCTTGAATTAGCACCCTCTACTACGCTATATCAGACGAACATGATCACGCAACAGGCAGAAAAATTGATTATGAAGGAAAAGATCGTAACCAATGTCTTTTCCAGTATCGGTTTTACCAGCGGAAGTGTGGCAGGGACTACTAATAATAGTAACCTCGCAGAGATCACGGTTTCGATAGTAGATAAAAATGACAGGAGCATGTCTGCCGAAGATTTCGGTATTCAGCTTCAGCAAAAGTTAAGCGCGGCGATTCCTGGTGCAAAAATTACATCAGTCCCTACTTCTATTGGAGGAGGAGGTAATCAAGCACCTATTCAGATCGGAATTAAAGGTCTTGACCTTAAAGCGATCCGCAAAGTTGCGGAGGAATATAAAAAGCTTATTGCCACCGTACCCGGTACTAAGTTCGTTGAACTGTCTGTTAAAAATCAAAAGCAACAGGTTGAAGTTAACCTGAACCGTGAAAAGATGACCCTGCTGGGAATTGATGCCAGCCAGGTGGGGGCAGCTTTACAAAACTCATTCAGCGGTAATAAGAAAAGTAAATTTAAACAAGGCGGGAACGAATATGATATTCTGGTTAGTTTGGATCGCTATGACCGTTCTAATATCGATAACGTTAGAAACCTCTCTTTTACCAATAGTGACGGTCAATCTTTTGTGCTGAGCCAGTTTGCACAGGTAAGTGAAGGATTGGGCGAAAGTGTCTTGTCAAGAAGCGACCGCTTAGGCTCTATTAGTGTAAACTCAAACGTGGCCGGCAGACCTACGGGTTCGGTGAATGCGGATATTAAAAAGAAGATCAGCCAGGTGAAATTACCAGAAGGAGTTTCAGTCGAATTTCTGGGTGATGCTAAAAGTCAGGGTGACGCGTTTGGCAGTTTATTCTTTGCACTAGGGGTGGCTATTGTCCTGGTTTACCTGATCATGGTGGCTTTATATGAAAATGCAATCTATCCTTTTGTGGTTCTTTTCTCTATTCCTGTCGCACTGGTTGGCGCTTTACTCGCGTTGGCGCTGACTATGGAAACATTAAACATCTTCTCTCTGATTGGAATGATTATGCTGCTCGGCCTGGTTTCCAAAAATGCGATCCTGATTGTAGATTTTACGAATCAGCTGAAAGCCGAAGGGTACACCGTAGAGAAGGCTTTAATTGAAGCTGGAAAGGAAAGATTAAGGCCAATCCTGATGACTACACTCGCTATGGTATTCGGGATGCTGCCTATTGCGCTGGCCAGTGGTGCTGGTGCGGAAATCAAAAATGGGATGGCCTGGGTAATTATCGGCGGATTGACCAGTTCGATGATCCTGACCTTATTTGTTGTTCCGGCTATGTATCTCATCATTGAAAACCTGATGCTCAAATTTAAAAAGAAAAAAAACCGGGAAGACCAGTTATTGCTGGAAACTCACTAATAAATAGCTAATCACACATGAAGTACAAAACTCTATTTTATTTCCATATTTTAATCGCAGCCTGCTCTACAGCCAATGCACAAACTGCCCGCAAAGCTGCCGCAATCAAACGGATGACCGACTCTTTAACAATGGAAGGGCTGTCAGCCTTTGCCATGCGATACCCGCAATTAAGGCAGGCTTATTTTGCAACCGACTTTATTGGTAAAGCAGACGTTAAAGCCGAATTGAATGGAAAGGATCTCTATGAGGGTAAAATGAATATGACCAGGATCAGGTCTAATTTTAATGTCCCTATTTCAAACTGGGGTAAAAATGTAGTGACCGGGACAATAGGGTACCAGCAGCAGCATTTCAAAACGACCGAAATTAAAAGTTATGACCCTCGTTTTTCAACTGCTGATCTTAGTGAAACAAAGTCTACTGTTAGTTTATCGGCTAGTTTTGGGCGTTCGGATTCAATTTTTAATAAACTGATATTTTATGGGCTGGGTATTTCAGGTGTTACCGATGAGCTTTCCTCTATTAAAAGGCTTAATTATATAGGCTCTATATCAGTGCCCATTAAAAGAAATGAGACTTCTGCCTTAACAATAGGATTGGTCGTTATTATTGATCCATCTGCAATTATTCCCGCAGTACCAATAGTGAGTTACTGGCATAAATACAAGGCTTCGAATGTGGAATTATTCATTGACTTTCCTTCCAGAGTGGTTTTGAGAAAACAATTCACCAAAAAGACATGGGCTACTGTTGGATCTGAATTAGGGGGTAGTTTATTATTTTTCAACCTGGATCAGCCCTCATTACCGAGAAACAGTATCTATACCAATGCGGAAGTGCGTACAGGATTAACTTTTGAATACCTGGTGACTAAAAAACTAATCCTGGGTATGAGCGGCGGGCTTTTTACCACCACGCCATCAAGGATGTTTGACCGGAACGATAAACCTGATGACTACTTCTTTAAAGCGAAGAATGGTTCTGCTCCGTATCTTACTTTTTCAGTTTCTTTCCTGCCATTCCTGAAAAAGTTGTAAGAACCTGCTGGATAGTCCTTTAGTTATTAGGCTCAATATGAATCAGAATATTTGCTAACTCCGGAAGCTCAGCATGAAGTTTATCCTGCAGACGATGTGAAATGTCATGTCCTTCTTTAACAGAGATACTTCCATTAACCACGGCATGCAAGTCAATATGATATTGCATGCCAGCTTTACGCACGTAACATTTTTCAGTATCAATTACACCATTAACTGTTAAGGAAACCCTTCTGATGTTCACCACAAGGTCATCATATAAGTGTTCATCCATAATTTCACCTAATGCCGGCCTGAAAATTTTATAACTGTTATACAAGATGAAAGCAGCAGCGAAAAGGGCTGCAATATCGTCTGCTGACTCGTAACCTTTACCTAAAATCAATGCAACTGAGATCCCTATGAATGCGGCAATTGAAGTAATCGCATCACTGCGATGGTGCCAGGCATCTGCTTTTAAAGAGGAGCTGTTTGTCTCTATCGCCTTTTTCATCACCTTGCGGAAAGACATTTCTTTCCAGATAATAAGAGCCACCAATAAAATTAGTGTCCACGGTTTTGGCAAAGCATGCGGAGTGCCTATATTCTGAATACTTTCATAAGCAATAATTGTAGCAGAGGTGATCAAAAAGCCGACCACCAGGAAGGTTACCAACGGCTCAGCTCTTCCATGACCATAGGGGTGGTTTTCATCTGCTGGCCTGCTGGCATATTTAAGTCCGAAAAGAACAAGCAGTGAGGAAAATATATCAGCGGTTGATTCTATCGCATCAGCTATTAAAGCATAAGAGTTCCCGAAAACCCCGGCAATTCCTTTTAGGATGGCAAGGACGGTATTGCTTACTATACTAAAATATGTTGCGCGTACTGCTGTTTGATGATTAGTTATTTGACTACTATTAGGGCTTTTCACGGTGCAAAGTTAAAATAAATAGTACTTTTAATTTTAGAAAAATTATATAAATGAGATCTACAATATTCCTGCTCTTATTCGTGGCAACTTCTGCATTCGGGCAGCACATTAAAGACGAAGAAAAACAATTGAATGCAGCCTTTGACAAAACAAATTACTGGGCTTCTTATCAAGGCACGGATGGGAAAATCAATGCTGCAGATTCAGTATTGAGCTATGAGGTGGTATTTAGTAAACTGCTATTAAAAGTCACTGCTGCAGATCCTGAAACGATTCGTTATAATTTCGATGCACTGGTTAAAAACGGAATGGAAATAGTGACTTCTGAGGATGGGAATTTCAGGATATACTCCTGGGATGATCAAAGTGGCGGAACAATGAGAAGGTACCATAAAATCTTCCAGTTCAGGGATAAAAAAAGGGTTCTTTCCAAATCACTTCCTGGCATTGACATTGCTCTTTATAAGCAGATCAATGTGGTTGTTTCTCAGGGAAAGACTTTTTATGTCACACAAAATATCTCTATTTTAAGTTCGGCCCTGACTTATCATCAGCTAAAAGTATTCTCTATTGAGAATGGAAAATTAAATGATAAGGCAATCTTAATCAAAACCAAGTCAGGTATCATGAATAAATTAGGTTATGAAGTTGATCTGAGCAGTACAGCTAACAGCGGTCAGGAAGTTCCGGATTATTCAACTCAATATGATAAGAAAGATAAGATATTCACGATCCCATTAATACTTGCCAATGGTAAAGTAACCAATAAGAAAATCAGCTATCAGTTTAAGGGTAAGTATTTTGAGAAATTGTAATACGAAGAAATAAGTTCTAAACTTTTTTTAAAAGATTTGTTCTGGCCGATCTTGTTCCTGCTAAGATTAGCAATGCCGGGGTCAATGGGGAAGTAACGTTTTTCAATCAGCAGTGGCTGGACTTTTCAGGAATGAGTTTTGAAGATCTCAGGGATTTTGGTTATCACCATATGATGCACCCTGAGGAGATCCCTGAATTTCTGGAGGGTTTGAAAATATCAGCAGCAACAGGTATTCCTTTTGAAATGGAAATGAGATTCAGGAATATTCATGGGAAATATATCTGGCACCTGAACATTGCTTCTCCAATATTGGATGAGCAGGGACAGATCAGGATGTGGGTTGGCTCGACTACGGATATTCAAAAGTTAAAAGAAGAGGAGCAGCGTAAGGGAGACTTCGTGAGTATGCTGAGTCATGAACTTAAAACTCCGGTTACTTCTATTAAAGGATATGTTCAGTTATTATTGAAACTAGCGGATAAAGAAGAGGAAGAGCTGCCCCCCGGAAAACTTAAATCTTCACTCTTCCGCATTGATAAATTAGTGTTGCAATTAACTAACCTTATTTATGATATGCTGGATCTGACCAGGATAGAAGCAGATCAGGTGAAAATTAAATTGGAGCCTTTGGATTTGAATGAATTGATAACTGAGGTTACGGATGACCTCCGGTTTATTAATCCCAAACACCAGATTAATATTGACTATCAGTTTCATGGAGTGGTTAATGCGGATAGCAATAAGATTTCACAGGTTTTAATCAATTTTATCAGTAATGCGATCAAGTATGCGCCAAAGAGTGATGTGGTAGACATTCGTGTATTTGAAGCCGAAGCTGGTATGGCAGCGGTAAGTGTAAGGGATTATGGAATTGGAATAGACGAGAAAGAACATCATAAGGTATTTGAACGTTTCTATCGTGTGGAGGAGCAGTCAAATAAGATTTTCTCAGGTTTCGGTATTGGGCTTTTCTTAGCACAGTCTATTATCAGCAGGCATCATGGCAAGATTACAATTGATAGTGAGATCGGTAAAGGATCTGTGTTTACGTTTACGCTTCCTATTGTAAACTCATCTGTCTCAAAAGAAGAAGGAAATTAAATTTACAGGTTTCTAAAAATAAATCTATTTTAGCGCTTCTTTTTTAATACTGATGGATAAAACAACCCTGTTGAGCTGTGATCAACTCCTTAATATATTCTCTGCGTCACCTATTGCTACTGCAATATATACCACCGACAATTTAATTATTGAAGCAGCCACTGATGCTATGATTCGTTTCTGGGGGAAAGACAGGTCCATTATTGGTCTGCCGTTGATACAAGCAGTTCCGGAATTAAAGGGGCAGCCTTATATTGAGCTGTTAAAAACAGTCTTAAGAACTGGTGTCACTAATACTGGAAAAGGTGTGCCAGCAATATTGGAATCTGACGGTGTTTTAAAAACAACTTATTATGACTACGAATATAAAGCTGTAAAAAACGATAAGGGGGAAAGCTATTGCATTTTACACCACGCAACAGATGTAACTGAGCGTATTCTGGGGGTAAAAGCAATCGAGAATGAAAAGCAGCTGATTGTTAATTTAGAAAGTGAACAAGCTTTAAATGAAGAACTGACTGCCGCAAATGAAAAAATATCGGCGGCGTACGAAGAGTTATATACAATCAATGAAGAATTAAATAATAGTCAGCAGGCTCTTTATAAACTGAATGCAGTGTTAGAAGACCGTGTGACTGAAAGGACAAAAAGTCTGATCAGCAGTGAAAATAATCTGCGCTATTTAATCAATGATGCGCCTGTTGCTATTGGGGTTTTAAATGGACCAGACCTTAGCATTGAATCTGCTAATAAATATTTGCTGAATATTTGGGGAAAATCAAATGAAATTATAGGTAAACCTCTTCATACTGCTATCCATGAGCTTTATGGGCAATCTTTTTTAGCTTCCTTAGCAGAGATTCTGGCAAACGGTAAGTCTTTTGCAGGGGAGGAAGTTAAAGGAGTACTGGACAATGATGGCAAAAAAGAAGAATTTTATACTAATCTTATTTTTAAGTCCTTAATTGATGAAGCTGGTGAAACTGAAAAATTCATTGTCATCGCAAAAGACGTTACTGAAAAGGTTAAATCAAGGATTCTCCTGGAGGAAAGTAAACACAGGCTGAGTGAAATGATCATGACTACGCCTGTAGCAATGGCTCTTTTTAATGGTAAAGATTTGATTATTGAAAAGGCAAATCATGCGATGCTTACCGATACATGGCATCGTCAGCAAGAAGAAGTGGTAGGCAAGAAGCTGATCGAAGCTTTCCCAGAATTAGAAGGGCAGCAGTTTCCACAGTTGCTAATGGATGTGTTTGATTCCGGAGTTCGCATTGCTATGCCTGAGGTACCGGTAAAAATAGTGCTATCAGATGAATCTGTTAAGGAGATTTATGTTAATTTTTCGTATGATCCTTTGAAGAATAAGGCTGGCCAGGTGGAATCCATTTTAGCCACAGTAATTGACATTACTGATACGGTAACCGCAAGGCAATTACTGGAAAGAAGTGAGGTTAAGCTTCAGGCTTCTTTAGAAGAGATTGCTGCAACAAATGAAGAACTTCAAGCTTCTTCCGAAGAACTGGCCGCAACAAATGAGGAGCTTCAGGCTTCTTCGGAAGAATTGGCTGCAACCAATGAAGAACTCCAGGCATCGATGGAAGAATTGGCCGCAACCAATGAAGAAATAGCCGCTTCGCATGAAGAGGTGCTGAGTACCAATGAGGAACTGATGTCTACTCAGGACCAGTTGGAACAAATGGTTTTCAAGATCAGAGAGAGTGAGAACCGCTTTAAATTTTTATTGAATTCTATTCCACAGCAGGTTTGGACAGCTTCGGATGCTGGGGAACTTAATTATTTGAACGAGCGGGTATGTACCGATTTTGGGTATGAAAATGAAGAAATTATTGGTCATGGATGGCAAAAGTTTATTCACCCTGATGATCTGCCCCAGGCTTTAGTTAATTGGGCAGCGGCGCTAAAAAATGGTAACGAGTATTTAGTCGAATTCCGTTTATTATTTAGTGATGAAACTTATAGATGGCATCTGGCAAGAGCCCTTCCTTTGATAGAAAATGACAAGGTAACTTTATGGATTGGTACCAATACAGATATTCATCTGCAGAAGACCAATGAACAGTTAAAGGATGAATTTATATCAATTGCCAGTCATGAATTAAAAACCCCGTTAACGAGTATAAAAGCATTTAACCAGTTGATTGTAAGAACTAAGGATCAGAGCAGGTTAAATGGATTTGTGCTTAAGTGTTCAGATAACATTACCAGGCTGGAGAAACTGATTGCAGATTTGCTGGATGTAACGAAGTTAAATGCGGGTAAGATTGAGTATAATATGGCTCCGTTTAGTTTTAAAAAACTATTAACTGATACTATAGAAAGTGCACAGCATATATTTCCTTCTCATCAGATTATACTGGAAACTTGTTGTGATTTTGAATTTACCGGAGATCAGTTTAGATTAGAACAGGTCATCAATAATTTTCTGACCAATGCGGTGAAATACTCTCCTCAGGGGAAGTTCGTATTGGTTAACAGTCATTTTGATCAGGAACATGTCTCTGTTTCTATCAAAGATTTTGGTATTGGTATAGCGCCTTCACATATCAATAAGTTATTTGACCGCTATTTCCGGGTTGATAGTACAGCTATGCGATTTGAGGGTTTAGGACTTGGCTTGTTTATCTCCTCCGAAATACTAAAACGACATAACGGTGAGGTCGGGATAGAGAGCGAGCCCGGAAAAGGATCAACTTTTCACTTCAGACTTCCGCTAATTCCTAAAAAGTCAGAACTAGAGAATATACTATCCAGAAGTGAAAATTAACTTCCGTAAATGTGCAGAAGATTAAGTAAATATAAAGCTTAATCGTGTATCAAAAAAGATAACTTTTATGTGTAGGAATGTGTTTGCAGTTATTGCTTGCACCGCATACATTTGCGTTCGTTTTTCTACACCACACACATGAAAATTAACCAAAAAAAACATTTATGGACTGTAGCTGGTATCCTTCTTTTTATCGGGATAGCGGCTACAGATCAGGCAAATGCAGAAAAAGTTTCCAAATTACTTTCCTTAAGCTGCACTTTTTCATTCTGGGAAAAGCCACTTAAAGATAATAACAAGCCAGAAGCCAATAATAATGTTTTTTTATATTGATAATTTATATTTTCGGCAATAGTATGATTTTTTTTCTGAATATTACTTGCTATATCTATCTTTCACTAATAAGATAAATTCTCGGTGGATTTTCATACTTTATTATTGACGAGAAGCGCATATTTGCAATTCATTTTATCTTTGTTGAATTATAAATAAGTGTAATGATGGTGAATATTCAGGTGCCCGAAATTTTAACAAGTCATCAGCAGCTGACCACAAAGGATATTTCTTTCGTGTATTACAATGAACTTACACCTGCCGGAAGAAACCTCATCACTTTTAATAAATGTGCTATAAGTTTTATCCTAAGCGGGCAAAAAGAACTTTACCGTGGTGCTGAATGTACCCTTGTTAGTGAGCAGGAGGCAATATTAATACCAAATGGAAATGCGCTTATAGCCGAAAGAAAACTGAATACTAAAAAATACAGTAGTTTTGTTGTATTCTTTCCTGCACAACTGGCACAAGCATTTATAGAAAAATATCTAATCAAAAAGCCAAATCTTCAGCAGCTGGACGAAACAGCCGAAAAAGATACTTTTTTTAAGTTTCAGCAAACAGCCTATATTACGGAATATCTCAATGGATTAATTCAATTGATTAAGAGGGGGGAGTCTGTGCCTTTAGCTTTGTTATCACATAAGCTGGAAGAGCTTTTTCTCGTCCTTATGGAAAGTTTTCCTGCGCATCTTTACAAGATATTTATGCCAGTTGTATCAGATAATGCGAACAGACTCAGAGAAATCGTAGAGGCCAGCATCCTGAAAAATCTGACGCTGACTGAGCTGGCATTTCTTACCAATCGAAGCCTTGCTACGTTTAAACGTGATTTTGAAAAGGAGTACCATGTTTCACCTGGAAAGTATCTCAGGGAAAGGAAGCTGGATGCCGCACAACATCAATTGAAAGAAGGAGCTTCTATTCATGAAATCTACCTTCAGTTGGGATATGATAATGTGTCAAATTTTGCAGCGGCTTTTAAAAATAGATTTGGTTTGTCTCCCGTTATTTATCAGTCCAAAACTCAAAATTGAGCTGAAAACACTAAGCTTTGAGCTGAATTCATTATTGTATATCCTTAGCATAGCAGATTTTTGTATCAGGATAAACAAGAAAATAATCATTTACAGCAAAAGATAATTTATATGGACACTATCAAAGAACAATTCAACAGTATATCTAAACAATATGACGCGCAGAGAAAACACCTGATTCCGTGTTTTTATGATTTTTATACCAGCTGCTTACCCATCATCGATACCTTGACAACCGCAAAAAAAGTTTTGGATATAGGAGCGGGGACAGGCCTTTTCTCCCAGTTTGTCTATGAGCAAAGAAATGATCTGCATTTTACCTTAATTGATATTTCTACAGAAATGCTGTCTGTTGCTAAAAAGCGTTTTAATGGACTGAATAATTTTGAGTTTCTCGAACAGGATTTTTCAATCGGGCCGATTGCTGAAAAGTATGACCTTATCATTTCAGCGCTGGCTATTCACCATCTGGAGGATGAACAAAAAGCGACACTTTATCGATCTGTTTTTAATGCACTTCATCCAGGTGGGGTATTCATCAATGCGGATCAGGTTGAAGGACGCACACCTTGGTATGACAGCTATTATAAATCAAAATGGAAAGAGACTGTGCTGAATTCTGATCTTGATCAGCAGGCTGCAGAGCAGGCTTTTGAGCGGATCAAACTGGATAAGTTTGCTAAGCTTGAAATACAGCTGCAAATGTTGGAAAATGCAGGGTTCTCACAAACAGACTGTATTTACAAGTACAATAATTTTGTGGTTATGTCTGCGATGAAAACAGCATGATCATAAAACAGAAGTCTCTTGATCCAGGAAGCAATATTAAATCTGGTGGGAGTCAGGAGTCCCTTATAGTGCATTTGTCTAATCGATGTTTTAGATAGAATTAAGCTAATTTTGAAAAGAAATTAATAATATCTTCTGAAAGTAATTCAGGTTGTTCCACTGCGGCAAAGTGCCCGCCGGCAGGCATGGTTGTCCAGTGGCAAATGTTAAAACCTTTCTCTATATAAGAACGTGGTGGTGTAGGCAGTTCTTTTGGGAATTTTGCAAAACCAACTGGAACATTTACATAATCACCTTTCTTAAAGATGAGGGGCTTTTTACTGTTTTCGTTATAAATCCTCATCGAGGAATGTATGGTTTGCGTTATCCAGTACAGGGTGATATTGGCAAGCAGTTCATCCTTCGTAAAGTTATTTTCGATATTTCCGTTATGATCACTCCAGCCATTGAATTTTTCAATGATCCATGCGCATAATCCAACAGGAGAATCATTTAGTCCATAGGCAGCTGTCAGAGGTTTCGTAGCATGGATATAAGCGTATGCGCCTTCCCTTGCCGACCATTCAGCTGCGGTTTTCTGAAAGGCTACCACTTCCTCAGAAAGCTGTTCTCCATCTTCTAAATAAGGTTTATAAGATCCAGAGATATAGTTAAGATGCAGGCCGATCACGTTAGATGGATGTTTTAAAGCTAACCATGTACTAATCCCAGAACCTATATCACCACCTTGTGCGCCATAACGTTTATACCCCAGTTCCAGCATAAGCTGATGCCAGAGGTCAGCGACAAATTCGCTATTGCAGCCAGAATGAACCATTTTATCCGAAAATCCAAATCCTGGAATTGATGGGATAACCAGGTCAAAAGAAAAGTTGGCACCTTCAGTTAGCAGGGGTATTAACTTCATCATTTCCAAAAACGAGCCTGGCCAGCCATGGGTGATAATCAAGGGTACTGATCGCTTACCTTTGTCTTTTATATGGAGAAAGTGGATCTGATGTCCATCAATTTCAGCGGTGAAATTTGGGTAGGCATTGATTTCAGTTTCAACTTTTCTCCAATCAAATACATGTTGCCAGTAATTTGCTAATTCTTTCATGTAGGAAAGATCAGCACCATAATTCCATCCAGATCCGGTTAGTTCATCGGGCCATCGGGTTAACGCTAATCTTAATTTCAGATCATCGAGGGTTTGTTGCGGAACGTTAATTGAAAAAGGTTTTATCATAGGGATAGGGGTAGGCTGGTCTTTAGTAAATGTATTACAAATAGTAGCAGGTTTATGTGGAATTACGAATTAAAAAAAAATAATTATAGGGGATTAGGGATTAAATTTCAAGTTTTGGGTTTGATATTTTCTTAGTTCAAAGCACATGATTACGATTCTTTAATAAGCTGATTACTTCCTGATTTTTTCAGGCTTGCTACTTTTACGAAAGCTCTCTAATGCCTTTCGGTTTCCATTGATTGTTTCATTATGCCCAGTACAGAACTTTTGAAACAACCAGTACTCCAAACTGCTGCTTTAAAAATGAAATCGCCCAGGATTCCCTTTAAAAATTTACCCGTTAAATTTCCCATAATAAATAAATGCTTTCCACCAATGTAAGGTATTAGCGTTAAAGATTATCCTGATAAGTAAAAAATGTCCGTAATTGTCCGCAGCTGTCTGCAATTGTCCGTAGTTGTCCATTTTCTGGTCAAAGGAAAAATTATAATTTCATTAATCTTCATCCGGTTATGATTGAGTTGTGCCTGAATAGAGGTCGGGGTGACACCAGGTTGTAAACGGGTTGTAGGCATGGCAACTCTAAGTCTTTTCAACTAGTTGTTTTGACTCGGACTTGCCATGCTCTCGCGTTACTTTAGCATTGCTCTTACCCTAACGAGTACTCAGGCAGTACCCGGGCAGTACCCGGCCGATATAGATTTATTATTAAGCTATTTTGAATTTATTTACTAACAGCCCGGCATTGTTTCGGCTGAGTCATTCCCATGCAAATTGAAAGCTTTCAGCGCAACTTCCACAGGCATAAGAGCATCCGTGATAGCAAAGACTTTCTGTTTAGCGTGTCAAAAATTTATGCTTAAAAAAGAGCCTGCTCCACAAGTTTATGACTTGATCCAAAATGCTTTCGCTGCGCTCAATGACCTTTTTTGTTTTAACCTGGGCTTTGAGCTGAAAGGCTCAGACCGGTTTAAAACAAAAAATGCCACCCGAAGGGTAGCATTTTTGTTTGGCGGAGAGTGGGGGATCGACCGAAACCGATTTTAAGTACTCTTTAGCCCGTATTTTATATCTTTTTTGTTCTTAGGGCACCTAATTGGGGCACCATCAAAACAGCACAAAATCGCTATTCCTTGTATATTCTAATTTACACAAATAATTGGAATTAAGCAAATAAAGTTTCTTTAAATTTTTGTTTGGAGAACAAAATGAATTTAGAGTGAAAAGAGATTTAAGCCTATAACTCCTTGTTGTTTCTGTCCATTTGAAAGAGATTCTCTGGGAATAAATAATCTCTCAACTAAGCTAAATAATACATGACCAATTTTCTAAAAATTATAAATCTACTGGCATGCTTATTGTAATTGTTTAATAAACAACAAATTATGTCCTCGTTAATGCCACCTTGAAATTCACAGATAATCCTGTTAAAGTTTATCGTATTCTTCAATGTAATTATTCATTTCATCAAAAACTGATGATAAAATAAGACCCAGCTCTCCATCTTTAGGAGGTAGCATATATACTCAAATTACAACACCTAATTATAAATCTATGTATTTATATGACAAATATTAAATATGATCATTCCCCAAAAAGACCTACAAGGTGCTGTATATCCGACACTTAGGGTTATTATCTTTATATTTTGTACGCTTTTAATGTGTTTATTCATTACCCCGTTTTTGGGGATAGCTAGTTCCTATCATGCTTTACTCGAAGATGGGGTGGCTGTCTTTGTGTTTTTTAGATTTTTGATACTGATAACAATAACCCTTTTTTCTTTTGCATTATTGTTTTTTTTGGGGAGGATATGCAAAAGAAAGACAACCAAATTGACTTATTTAATCATGTTTATCATACTTCTAACAATTGGTATCTGGGCTACGCTTTCATTTTTAGATGGTAACCTCTGGAACTATCGAAAACCAGAAAAAATAATCTTTAAATAGTAATCTAACACCTCGTTTTCTACGCTACATTTTTTGTTCAAGTTCCTATTTAATTTATTTTAGATTTTCATTTCTTGACGGAAATCTTTGGAGCTAATTCTATAAGCTATATTCATTTTATCATGTTTGATGCAATAAAAAAGACATATCGTTATTATTTCTACAGAATGTATTTGTTTTACTTGAAAAAGTGGAACAATAATAAAAACATAGCACTAGTTGTTGCGGATATTTCTATGGCAACTAGCTTTATGTTCAATTTTGGTACTATTGTGATACTTTTAAATGTTTTTTTTAATATTTGGATACTGCCCGATTATAGTACTCACAAATTTGCAATGATCTTCGCTGTCTTAGTAATTGATCTAATTTATATCACCTTTAATAGCATTTTTCTTATAAATAAACACTATTGTCCGGTAAAACTTAGAACTATCGATTTAATATTTATAGATAGCTATTAGTCAATTATTTATGTTTGTTTTTTTGGGGTTTTCAAA
>NZ_QLLR01000006.1 GCF_003259615.1 Pedobacter cryoconitis
AAATGCTGATAGCCTTTTTTAGGATATCACGCTCCATTTGCGTTTCACGCAGTTCTTTTTTCAAATTAGCCACTTCTTGCTCGGCTGCGCTGAGGATAACATTCCCATTACCAGGGAAACTACTGCCTTGCTTACTTGAAAATTCCTTCCGCCATCTATATAATAACGTGACGTTGATATCCAATTCCTTCGCAAGGGTCGTTAGATCTGGGCGGGTGTAACTCAGTTCAACACTCATCAGTTTGAACTCCTTCGGGTATGCTTTTCTCTCTCGTGACATAATTTCTGTTAAGGTATGTAAATCCCTTAACTCCGTGTCTACTCAAATATAGCAAGTCCAAACGCTTTCCTTTCGCTATTTGCTGTACCTCAACACTTGAGCTCGGTATAGACATAGGATCAGTA
Organism: Pedobacter cryoconitis; assembly: GCF_003259615.1. Lineage (GTDB taxonomy): Bacteria > Bacteroidota > Bacteroidia > Sphingobacteriales > Sphingobacteriaceae > Pedobacter > Pedobacter cryoconitis. Next base: position 406 of record NZ_QLLR01000006.1, read on the forward strand.
GAAAAAGTAGTACAGATTGATGCCGCACATTCCATAGCTTCCCTGATTCAAAGAGTAGGAAGAAGTGGTCGTAAAGATGGGGAAAGCAGCAGCTTGCTTTTTTATGCAACCGATTGCAGAATACGGTTGAAAGTGCGGATATTATATTTTCCCTTACAAGCCCGAAAAACAGTGTAGAACTTGCAGAAAATATCGTGATATGTCTACAGAATTCTTCGAACCGTCCACTGTATGCAGACTTGAACTCTAACACGGCTTCTTTGGCTTTGTACATTGACAAATTATTGCTGCCAATGGATATTCCATTTTTGAATGGAGCAGTAATGGGGGCTTCAAAAGACGTACCGGATACGGCCGTTTTCATTTTGCCAGCTCCAATTTAAGGTTAAGTTTGATTGTTATTCATTCTGCACCATAAAATCGAATTGTAAAAAATGGGTCTTTACCGGGCTTATTATATTAACAATATAGTTAATGCTGATATATTGTTAGCTTCTCTTTCAATAATACCTGATAACAGATCAAAAAAAGTACCTTTCATTTCTGGGTCGTCTTCAGAGTAACTGAATAGATCGTCATTGTCTAATTCGAGAATTTCAGTCCTTAAAATGGGACTAATTTTTTCCCAATCAAAGTTGAAAGAATCTAAAGATGGATATATCATATTAAATTGGATGTCTTTATTAAATCGGAAAAGTATGTCTGCATTCTGAATCTCATCTATCCCTAATAGGTTTGCAACGTCAAATCTCAATTGAACTTGACTACCTACTAACCATGGAATTCTCTTGGTGTCATTTCCGAAAAAGCCGAGACTAACTTTTGCCATTCCATTTATGATTCTAGAGAGAAGTACTGTATGTAAATCGTACTTCTGAATTAGTATAGATAAACGGGTATCGATATTAGTATTAACCATAATTTATAAATTCTTAACTTTAATCATTCTCTAAAAGGTATAGTAAAATAAAACACGCTTCCTACCCCTAAATCACTGTTTACCCAGATTTTCCCTTCATGCCTCAATACAAAATCAACAACAAGATTTAATCCAAGCCCTGTGCCCTTTTCTCCGTTTGTACCATAAGTGGTATAATTTGATTTGCTGTTAAGTAGCTCCAAAACTTTCTCTTGCGGCACCCCAATCCCCTTGTCAGCTACAGAAAAGAGCATATCACTTCCTTTTTTCAATACATTGATAGTTATTTCGCCTCCTGTATGTGAAAATTTGATAGCATTGGAGAGTAAATTTCTTACTATAGTTTCCAGCATTTCTTTATCAGCATAGATGCCTATCCCTGGCTCTATATGGTGTGCTATCCGAATAGATTTCTTATTGGCCATTGGCAAAACATTATGCACTGATCTTTCTATAAGATTTGAAACATCAGTGATTTCCACAGGATGAAAACCAATGGCATTAAATTGCGACTTTGCCCAGAGCAGCAATCTCTCTAAAAGTTCATTTGCATTTGATAACTCCTGCCGGATCATAGAGAGATGCAGGTGAATTTCATCAACTGAAATTAAATAAAGGTCAGCCAGCGTCATTTCTAAAAGCTCCAGGCTCCCTGAAATTGGGTTCCTGAGATCATGACCTATAATGGAAAGCAGCGTGTTCTTCTGCTCATTTGATGCAGTTAACTCCAAATTTAATGCTTTCAATGCATTCTCCTGAAACTTCCTGGCTGTCACATCTCTCATATTCCCTTCGGTGCCTACAATCCGGCCATCTTCAAAGATTAACCTGGCATTCACAGATACATATCTTAATTCCTTATCTGCTGTGATTAATCTAACTTCAAAATCAATTACTGTTCCATCATTCTTCAAACTATTGATAATCCTTTCTCTGTCTTGTGGATAATAGTAAAAATCAGAAACAGGCTGACCAATAATAGCTTCCCTGGAAAAACCTGAATATTGAAGAATTGAAGGGCTGATTTCAGTCACTAAACCAGATTGATCAGCTTGATAAAATACGTCTTGTACATTTTCAAATATAGAGCGGTATTTCTTTTCGCTTTGCTTCAGGTCAACTTCAATTTCTTTTCTTTTGGTAATGTCTTCAATTTGTGATACATAATGAAGTGCCCTACCCTGGCTATCTTTTAACATCGTCGCCGCAATTACGACCCAGATGATATCGCCGTTTTTATGAATATACCGCTTTTCAATTTTAACACTTTCGGTAACGTTATCAGCAAGATCAATAAGTTTTGCAATACTTTCCGGTAAATCATCCGGATGGGTAATATCCTGCATACACATAGACTGCAATTCTTGCTCAGTGTAACCCGTTATTTGACATAAACTAGCATTAACACGCTTCCAGCATCCTTCAGGAGAGATCAAAGCCATCCCAACCAAAGAGTGTTCAAATGCCTGGCGAAATTGTTCTTCGCTCTGGTACAAATTCTCTTCAAGCTGTTTATGCTTTGTTATATTAAAACCAACAGCACCTACCAGACTCATATTCCCCGAAGAATCTAAAAAAGGAAATTTGAACGTCATAAAGTATTGAGGAAAACCTTCCTGGTCACGAATAGTCTGCTGGAATTCTTGACTCTGTTTTGTTTTCAGGACTTCTGAGTTATTCAGGAACGCGTCTTTTGCCACATCATAACCGAAAATGTCCTTTTTATTTTTACCGATCACTGTAGATGGAAGCTGATGAATATCTAGAAAATGTTTATTTGCATAGGTTAAAATATTAGCTGAGTTAGTGATCCAGCAAAGACCAGGTATGTAGTCCATAAACACACGGAATTGTGCCTCTTGACGCTTACTACTTTTAATTGCTGTAATATCTTCACAATATAAAACAAGTCCTCCATAGCCTGATGTGCTTGCCATCCACTGATTAATTTGCCATTTGATAAATATCTTGGTTTGACCAATAGGATCGATTCTATTGGTCTCTCCGTGGTAATCAATACCTAGCAGACAATTATCAAAAATCTCCTGCCACATGTGGCTATCCACAGTGAATAGCTCACTATGTAGCTTACCAACTACTTGTACTCTTTCAAGCCCATTAATTACGAGCCATTGATCAGATACAGCCTGAAATCTCCTATCTAAGTCTAAAATAGCCATCGACACCGGGCTGCTGCTTAGAATATTATTTAAATCAGTAAAGGAAAGCATAATTTCAAGTCAAAGATTAAAGGTTCATTTATTATAGAATAACAACAGGTCAAATTTGACTAAAAGACAAACTATATTTAATTCTGTCACAGGGATGCTTATCTCATTTTTATCTTGACTCACAATAAATTAATTTATAATTAAATAAATGTATATGTAATAATGTGAAAAAGGTAAACAAAAACTTATAACTATTTAATATTGTTTATGATTTCAAGCGGTCAATAAGTCATTCAATACCGAAAAAATAACATTCTAGAGATAAAAATATATAATATACAATATAACGTTTTAATTCCTTATTATTACATTATAGAAATTTATGTAAATAATAGGCTGCGCATTGTTATTAATATTTAAAAATTTTTATATATTAACATTACCAAATAACTTAAACAAATCAGCAATCTTATTCATAAGCTAAATCATATTACTATAACCAAATATCACACCAATTTTATTTTTATTAAAATAATCAAATTTTCTTAGTAGAAAAGTTATTTTCCCTCAGAAAAAACCATAAAATAATCAGTTTTTCCTATACAAATTTTATTATTATAGTACAGACATACATTTAATATTCAAAGCGTATTCAAGTGTAATTCCTTGTACCTGTTAGTTTATTTACAAAAACACTATTCAATAATTTATGGATTTTCGAAATAACTTATATAAAGATATCTTCCAGCTTAGTCCACAACCAATGTGGATTTACGATATCAACACATTATGTTTTCTTGAAGTCAATGAAGCTGCTATACTCCATTATGGGTATTCCAGAGAAAATTTTCTAAGTATGACAATTAAGGAAATAAGGCCAGAAGATACTGTGTCTCAATTTGAGCTGGCTATGGAGAATGTTCATAACCACAAACAATGTTTCACTAACAAACGCTATAAACACCTAAAGAAAAACGGAGATATTATTTCTGTCGAGATCAAGAGCAATCTATTTGAATTAAATGGGAGTCTCGCTGAACTTATCATAGCAACAGACATAACTTTACAGTTACAACATGAACAAGCAGCAAAAAGATTAGAAGAAACGCTGCTCCTGAGTGAAAAAAGATTTAAAGCACTTGTACAGGCAGGATTAGATTTAACAGCTATAATTGATATAGACGGAAAATATCAGTTTTTAAGTGAGAGCTGCATCAGTTTGCTTAACATATATCCTGAAAAAATGATAGGTAAAATTGCTTATGACTACATACATCCTGAAGACCGGGAAAGAGTTATAGAACAGATAAATTCATTACTTGAAGTTGAAATAATTCACATACAACCTTTTAGGTTCTTGAATGGTGACAATGAATGGCGATGGTTAACTACTACCGCAAGAAATATGCTTGGAGACCCTGCTATTTTCGGCATTGTGGCAAATTCTGCTGATGTAACTGAACTAATCAATAAAAATCAAGAACTAGGGCTAAGTAATGACAGATATAAGTTAATGCTTAAGGCAGCAGACGAAGCGATCTGCGATTGGGATATTGAAAATGATATAACTAATTGGAGTGTGGGTTTCAATGAAATTTTCGGTTATGATCTGGACGTATATAATAATACATTATGGTCTGATAATATCTTCCCTGATGATAAGGAACAAGCATTAAAAGATTTAAATGATGCGGTAAAAAATCCAGAAACAGAAGTGTTACATTCTGAATACCGATTTTTTAAAGCGAATAGAGAAGTTGCTACCATCCATTATAGAGGTATATTTCTTAGAGATAAAGACGGAAAAGCAATTCGTGCAATTGGTTCTTACAGAGATATCACAGCTTATAAAGAGAACATTTCTCAGGTCCAAAGGCAGGCGATCCAATTGCAGGAAATTGCATGGACTCAATCCCATAAAATCAGGGACTCTCTCGCGAAAATAATTGGATTGGTTGATTTACTGAAATATGAAGATTTTATCACTGATTCTCAAAAAGAGATTTTAACTTTTTTAAATAAATCAGCAACTGATCTGGATAAAGGAATCAGAGAAATAGTCAATATCACACATACTTTAAACAAATCTTAACACCTGTTTATTTACCAAGACCAGCTACAGGAAACATTCCTGTCTTAATTTGATAAGGAACGCTATCCCTGGAAACAATTTTCTTTCTATCAATAATGCAGATACATTGATCTATGTCTAACAGCCCTGATAAAAATAATTATAGTTGTATAGGAACCCAATAAACTTAATAAGTATTATTTTCATTCATTTTTAAAATTTATTAATGACCAGGATATACTCATCCTTAGATATACATGTTTCATATTTACACCTTACATACAACACCTTAAGCTATTTACGATGTAAATCCGGTAGTTGCAAACTAAGGTCATGAGAGAGGAAAATGGAATTTACAGGTTTCCTTATAGAAATAATTTTCTAAGTTTTATCATTGACATTCTTACTCTTGATTTGATAGTACTTAAAGGCAAATGAAACTTATCTGCAATTTCACATTGGGTATAACCTCTGAAATATATAAGGATTATTATTTCGGCCTGGGCAAGAGGAAGGAATCTTAATAGTTCTTTTAGACCGATTGCATCGACATTAACGACAGTATTACATTTATACTCGACCTCGTCAAAATGATCATCAATCCTAATATTTTTTAAATTATTTATGTAAGCACGCGATCTTAATTCATCAATGGCACAATTTCTCGCTACACAAGAAACCCATGTTGATAACTGACCTATCTTCGGATCGTAATTATCAATAAATCGTGAGATCTTAAAAAATGTCTCTTGTAAAATATCTTCAGTTATATATTCGCATTTGACGATTTTTCGTATAATGACGCGCAATATGGAAGAATAATTATTATATAGAACCGTGAACGCCCAGCCATCTCTGTGTTTAAGATATATATACAAGTTAGAACCAATGTATAAATCAATTGGTTTATTTTTCGGAAGTGCCGGTAATTTGGAAAGCATAGTCAGTTATTTATAATTAAATTTATATAGCAATTAATTTTAGATTAAAATTTTGTGAAATTTTCAACGAAGAAAGTTGAACAAAAAAAAGATTTTTATTCGGTGTTGTTTAGGTTTTTTATGCCTTTATAGCTCAATAAAAATAGAAATAGAGATCTCAGAAACGGTTGGTGCAATCTATACAATATAACATTTTGATTCTTAATTATTACATAATAAAATTTATTGTAAAAAATAAATTCAAATTTATTATTATTTATAACAATAATTTTAATACATTTATATCAGCAAATGATATTACCTTATACACATCTTCTTTCAAACGTAATTTGCTACAAAATCTACAGCTAACAAACCCGCTCATTAGAATTAAATAAAAATTATCTCATTAAAATATAATTATTTTCACACATATAGCAACGTTAAGCCTGAATATTCTAAAGAGCATGATTCAATTGTGTTATTTTGGACAAATAAGAGAAATTTAAAACTGAGGATTTGTCTTAGCTATTATCGAATGAATACAACTTTTGGCCACTAACTGGGTGCCTCTTAAACTATTTCCTGCCTGAAGCATAAATGGGCCATGGACTTATAACATATTGATTCCAAAGATATAAGAGGAAAATGGAGATATATTAAGATCTGGCACAATTGACAATTATGAATTCAGCGGCATGAATTTAGTTTCGCGGCAAGGATTGGATCTTTATCTCACACCTTTTTATTTTGATATACAATTAAACAATTCATTACGCATTTTACAAGGTATAGTAGATTAAACATCAACATAAAATAATTAATAGTTAATATTAAGATCGGAATTAAGAAATAATATGATAATAAACTTCGTTGCCTGCATTAACCATTTGGCAAGGTTTTTTTTGGCCTTACTATCACATTTTCTTAGACTTACGACATAAATAATGTAATTTACTATCACAAAAAGAAACTTTAATTATGTCATTATAAAAGCTATTGTCTACACTTATCATCAAGAGTAAAAAAAAATAAATTAAAAAAAATATAATAGGATAATTATTATGTATGTTTACATTATCAAGCTCTAAAAAAGCATAATTCCATATTAAAACCTGTAAATCAAGTTGGTTTTATCGTTCTCTAAAGTACAATATTCTCTTTCAGATAAATACCTCTTTAAGTATCTTATCAAAAGACTGAAACAGCCAGACAACACTTTATGATGTTGTTAAATCTATTTTCCCCTATCCTTCGTTAAAGGTATTCCATTTTTGGATGCCATCTTCAGTTCCTACTCTTTTATGCACTTGCCTTTATTGGCAAACAATGAGCATACAATCTTTTTTTAACTCATATACACACCATTAATCATCCTCATCATGAAAAAATTAATCATCTCCATGGGCATTGCCCTTTCTATTGTAGCTTTTACTACTGCCACATTTGCACAAGCTACTGCTACTGCAAATGCTTCAGCAACCATTGTTACCCCGATCAGTATCACGAAAAACACGGATATGAATTTTGGTAATGTTGCAACAAATGGAACTGTTGGTACAGTTATTCTTACTCCAGCCGGCACGCGCACTTCAACAGGTGGCGTAACATTACCGGCAACGGCAGGTACAGTAACTGCTGCTTCCTTTGCTGTTGCAGGATCTGGTTCTTATACCTATGCCATTACACTTCCTACTTCTGTAGTGATAGCAAGCGGTGCGAATGTGATGACCGTTAATACCTTTACCAGCACACCTGCAACTACAGGAACCCTGACTACTGGCGCACAAACGCTGACTATAGGTGCCACCTTAAATTTAATAGCTGCACAGGTTGCAGGAACCTACACGTCTGCTACCCCATTTTCTGTCACTGTAAATTACAATTAACACATTAATAATGTTATAACCCGGTTAGTCATATACTAACCAGGTTATTGCTATATAATTTATAATATCACCCTATTTACTATGAAAAGCATGCGAATTGAACCACTTAAAATAAAATGGCGGCTCATTTTTATTTTAGCCTCTTCAGGATTCCTGATCTGTGCACAGGAAGCAAACGCACAAGGAAATCTAATCATTATACCCCGAAGAGTGGTTTTTGATGGTACAAAAAGGACACAAGATCTCAATTTAGCGAATACAGGTACAGATACAGCTAAGTATTTGATTTCTGTTATTCAGTATCGAATGCTGGAAGATGGCAATTTTCAGGAAATAACTATACCTGACACCGCTCAGAATTTTGCAGACAAAAATTTCCGTTTCTTTCCCAGAAGCGTGATACTTGCACCCAATGAGGCACAAACGATAAAAGTTCAGCTGGTCAACACCAGTGATTTGCAGCCTGGTGAATACCGGTCCCACCTATACTTCAGGGGGGTACCAAATGACAAACCCCTTATAGACAAAGCAAATGAAAAACCTGGAAATGCCATCTCTGTACGGTTAATTCCAACATTCGGCATTGCAATTCCTGTAATTATCCGTCGGGGTACTTCAACCAGCAAAGTTACAGTCTCTGCAATGTTTACAGAAAATACCTCACAGGGAGCTAATCAGTTAAAATTAATTTTTAAGCGAACGGGAAATATGTCAGTATATGGAGATATCACAGTAAATTATATTTCACCTCAAGGTAAAACAACCCAGGTCGGCTTGGCAAGGGGTTTTGCTATTTATACGCCTAATACTAATCGGTATTTCACTCTTGGCTTAGATAAAAATACAAATGCAGATTACCACAAAGGTAAATTACAAATCATATATACAACTTCTCCAGAGGATAAGTTTATCAAAATAGCAGAAACAGAATTGATCTTACTTTAACAGCAGATGATCACCTATGGGTTAAGAAATGATAATATAAGCGTTAAAAACTATGAAAATAAAAACCAGATCTGTTACACTTTATCGAAGTATCCTGACAGGTTTTCTGCTTATTTTCATAAGTACCCAGTTAAGTGCACAAACCCTGACAAATTATAGCTTTACAACGGCAACTGGTACTTTTACGCCTATAACTAGTCCTGTCAATACGACTGGATGGACAGGGAGTACCGATGATGGCATTTCCGGACTGATTCCTATCGGGTTCGACTTTTGGTATATGGGTGTCCGTTATACTAATATATCCACCAGTACAAATGGCTGGTTCTCCTTTGGCACTATTCTAACAGACAATCTATATGCTAATAATTTAACTTCCGGAGGTGCACCTCGCCCCGTGATAGCCCCTTTATGGGATGACCTTGACGTTGTTGCCACCACAAATGTAACTTATCAAACCACAGGTACCGTGGGCAACCGGGTATTTACGCTTCAATACTTGAGTACGAAGTGGAGCTATCAGGCTACAGGAGCCGTAATTTCTTTTCAGACAAATCTTTATGAAAGCACAGGGAAAATTGAGTACGTATATAGACCAGAAGCCATCGCAGTCTATTCTTCATCTGCATCTGTTGGCATTACGGCTACAGCAATTGGATCTGGAACTTTTTTATCCGTAAACAATGCTGGAACGGGCATAAGTTCTACAGTTGAAGCCAACGTAACTACTAAGCCCGTGTCAGGTAAAAAATATGGATTTACGCCTCCAGTACCAATTGCCCCCGGTAGCCTGTCCTTTACAAGCATAAGTAATACAGCAATGACATTAAATTGGGCAGATTTATCTGCTAATGAAGTTGGATTTGCTATTTACCGTTCAACTGATGCAATCAACTATTCTTTTGTAAATCAAACAGCAGCCGCAGCTACTTCTTCTGTGCAATCTGGATTAACGATAGGTACTACCTATTATTGGAAAGTATATGCTGTTACTGAAGGTGGATTGAGCACGGCTCTCAGTGCCAGCCAGGCAACACTCTGTAACGGGCCTGTAATTTCCCAAATCCCTCAGAATAATTTAGTTGCTAACTATATTTTTGCAGGGAATGCAAATGATGCTACAGGCAACAATAATGGTACGTTTCAAGGAGGTACTCCTGCACAAACCACTGATCGTTTTAACATTACAAATGGCACTTATCTATTTAACGGAACGAGTAATTACATTTCGACAGCCATTGCGTATGTAAATCCGCCTTCAGTGAGTGTTTCCGCATGGTTTAAAACTACAACTACCATTGGAGGTGCCCTACTCGGTTTTTCAAGCGTACTAACTGGTGGTGGCGGCAGCCGTGACCGGTTTATTTATATGACCAGCACAGGTGTTCTGTACTTTGGTGTAGCACCTGGTTCAACAAAAAAGTACATTAGTACAACAACTGCTTATAATGATGGAAACTGGCATCTGGCTACGGGCACCGTTGGGGCAAGTGGTCTAAAACTATATGTTGACGGTAATTTGGTCATCAGTGATGCAACGGTTACCAGCGGCGAGAGTTATAACGGTTATTGGCGAATAGGATACAGTGATTTGTCTACCTGGCCAAACGAGCCGGCAAGTTATTATTTCCCCGGAGCATTGGATGATGTAATCATCTATAATAGAGAGTTAACCGCTGCGGAAGTTACCATTTTGTATAATTCCCCTGATGGGGCTGGAAGTAACTCACCTGTATGTGCCGGAGGCTCACTTAATCTTACGGCAACAACAATAGCTGGCGCAGCTTATTCCTGGACGGGGCCTAATGGTTTTACTTCTGCTCTGCAAAATCCAGTTGTCAGCTACTCGGCTGCTGCTGCTGGTATTTATACTGTACAAGTAACCGCTGCGGGTTGCATCACCCCTGCTATTGCTTATGTAAATGTCACCTCAACTACTGCTGCAGGTCAATGGACAGGTAATGTAAGTACAGATTGGGGCAATGCTGCTAACTGGTGTAATGGTGTACTCCCAACTTCTACTACAGATGTTACCATAACTTCGACAGCCACAAGGATGCCCACCATAACCACCAGCGTAAGTTGCAGAAACCTGACCTTAAACGCAGGTAGTACATTAATACTGGGCAATGCCGGAACTTTAAATATTGCTGGTACTCTTGCCAACAGTGGAACCTTTATAAACACAGGTACAGTAAATTTTAATGGCACCAGTGGACAACAAACCTTTTCTGGCGTATTTTCCTTTTTTAATTTAACACTTAGTAACAGCGCAGGCCTTCTTTTACCCGCGGCTATAAACCTTACTGGTAGCCTAACCATTTCTGCCGGCACACTCGTTGCAAATAATTTTAATATCGCTATTGCAGGTAATTGGACAAACAATGTTTCAATAACTGCTTTTACAGCGGGAACAGCTACAGTAACTTTCAACGGCACAACGGCTCAATCCGTTGGCGGCACTTTCGCTACTTCATTTAATAATTTCACGGTCGCAGGTACAGCGAATACCATTACTTTAAATATAAATGCCAGCATTGGCAGTAACCTTTCTGTATCCAGCGGGATATTTGACCTCACCTCCTTTACTGCCAACCGCGCCACTACAGGTGGCACACTTACAGTAGCCAATAATGCAACGCTGAAAATTGGCGGAACCAATACTTACCCAACTAATTATACGACCAATACATTGGTAGTGGCTAGTACTGTAGAATATTCGGGCACCAACCAAACGGTGGTGAACCAGTTATATGGAAACCTTACCTTAAGCAGTTCAAGTGGTGCCGCTGTAAAAACTTTACCTGCAACAGCATTAACCGTAGTGGGTAACCTGAGCAGCAATTTAGCTGCAGGCACTTCAGTGTCGTATACTGCCGCTGCAAATATAACCGTCAATGGAAATGTGACCATAGGCGCTTCTACTATATTTAATGGGGGTAGTTTTGCACATAGTATAGGCAGCAACTGGGTCAACAATGGAACATTTAATGGCAATGCCGGCACTGTCACTTTTACGGGTTCTGGCAGCACAGTAAGCGGACCGGGCACTCAAAATTTCAATAACCTAACCATAGCTGCTTCATTGATCAGCTTTTCTGCCAACAGCATTAGTTTAACAGGAAACCTGGCCACAACCGGCTCTGGTTCATTCACTCAGTTATCTGGTGGAACAGTATCCATGTCCGGTACTGGCAGCACCATCAGCGGCACTGGAATTTCACCGGATAACCTCAGCATTAGTGGAACGGTAAGCACATCTTCAACTTTAATCATTACAGGTAATCTATCTGTAACTAATAGCTTTACTTCAAGCGCAGCTACTTTTACCATGACCGGGACATCAAAAACAATATCCGGAGCAGGAACCATAAGCTTCAGCATCCTCTCTGTTCCTGGTTCTGTGACTACGAATGCCAATTTTTCTATTTCCTCCAGCCTCGCAGTTAACGGAAGTCTGTCTGCAACGGCAGGAACTGCAACTTTTACTGGTACATCTAGTTTGAGTGGAATCGCTAACCTTTTCAATACCACTATTAATGGAACCTCTTTGCAGTTATCTGCCAACTCCAATCTGGGTATAGCCGGGGTATTGACCATAACTGCTGGCCTCTTAGACGTCACTACATCGGCTCCCAATACCGTTAATTTTAATGGCAGCGGTGCGCAAAACATCAATTCCATCACCTATAATAACCTTACCCTTTCTAATGGAAATAGTAAAACTGCACTAGCGGGCTTAACTATAAATAACAATCTGACTATCGGAACCGGGACTACATTTATACCTGGTAGTTTTACACATTCCATTTATGGCAATTGGAATAATTCGGGCACTTTTACAGCAGGAACCAGCACGATACAATTTCTTGGAAATCTAACTTCTAATATTACAGGTGTTACAACTTTCAATATGCTTACCATCAATAATTCAACTGCAATAACAGCGGTAGTTTTGCAAAGTAATGTATCTGCAGCAACTGTAAATATGACGCTGGGTACTCTGCTTACGGGCACAAATACATTGACCATTGCCACCACCAGGACTGGCAATGGAATTATTTTAGGCAACATTCAACGAAACCATGCTTTTAGTACCGGAGTGTCCTATGCTTTTGAAAGTCCAAACAATCTGGTCACTTTTTCAGGGCCTTCAGGTATAAACAGTGTAACTGTATCTGTTGTGGTTGGTCCTGTGAGTGATTTCCCTTTTGGAGGTTCGATTAGCAGGTTCTACACCATTGCCATTCCTTCTGGGACATATGCCAGTGCAACCCTTCGCCTGCATTATCAAGATGCCGAGTTAAACGGCAGCAACGAGGCAACTATGGGACTATGGAATTACAATGGGTCTGCCTGGGCTGCTATTGGTAAAACAGCAAATGATGCAACCGCCAATTATGTAGAACAAAGTGGATTAACCAGCATTACCAACCGCTGGACCCTTTCAGACAATTCAAACGTTGTACAATGGAACGGCAGCGTAAGCACGGATTGGAATACAGCCGCTAACTGGACAACAGTCCAGGGTTCAGCTTCAAGACCTCCGGCTGCTACAGATATTGTAAATTTAGGAACTATGGCCTTTACCAATCAGCCAACCATCAGCAGTACGGTAAATGTTAAGAATATAAATTTTGGAAGCGCACAGGCCGTGACCCTTACCACGGCCAGTGGTGGTTCGCTAACTTCAGGAGATATCTATGGAACCTGGAGCAGCAATGTAACCCATACTATCAATGCAAATAATCAATCCATTACTGTTAACGGTAACCTAACCCTGAGCGATGGAACGAGCGGCCATGCCATCAATCTAAACATTGGTACAGGAACTGTAACAATTGGAGGCTCAATAACGCAATCTGGCAATGCAAACGTTGTTTTTAGCGGCGCAGGAAACCTAACTATTGCCCTGAACCATAATTACGTTAACGGAACATTTACGCCGGGTACCGGTACGGTTACTTACAGTGGTGTCACCAACCAGGTAATTGGTGCTGTTAGTTATAATAACTTAACTATCAACAAAACGGCTGCTATAGCGACGATCAATAACACACTTAGTATTGGTGGTAACCTATTGGTAACTGCTGGAGAACTGGATAATATTTCCACCACAACTGTTATGGGAAATATCACCATTTCTGCCGGTGCAACCTTAAAAAACACCACTGCACTTCAGGTTGGCGGGAACTGGGCCAATAATGGTACTTATATCGATGTAGCAGCAATTGTTCTTTTTAATGGTTCTGGGACGCAAACGATTTCGGCTACTACATTCAACAACCTTACCTTCAACAAACCTATAGGTTCCATCGCTATACTATCTGGAAATATCGTGTTAACTGGTGATCTGAACGGTATCTCCGGCACACTGAATATCGGATCATTTAACTGCAACAGGAATGTAACTGGAGGAACTGCTACATTGGGCAATTCATCTACCCTCATTGTTAGTGCAAGTAATCCCCCTGCTAACTATGCCAACTATGTAGTATCTAATTCAAGTACGGTTATTCTTGATGGGACTTCTGCGCAAACCTTACTATTTCCTCCTACCACTTTCGGTAATGTTATATTAAGAAATGCAGGACTTAAAACATTGGCCACTCCCCTGCTCGCAAACGGAGATCTGACCATCGAAAGCGGAGCTACGCTGGATGGTAGTTCCAATACCATAACACTGGGTGGAAACTGGACCAACAATGGTACTTATACACCATCCACAAGTACCGTGATCTGTACCGGTGCTTCTAAAAATATAACAGGAAATACCATATTTAATAAGATGACTATTACAGGCAGTTATGCCATTTTGAATAATGTTACTTTTAACGGACTGCTAAATATCACCAGCACGGGGTCTTTAAGTGGCGGTTCAACTATTACCACTACTGTAAATGGCGATTTAACAAACAGCGGTACGCTATATACTCTTGGAACTTCTACCTTTACCGGGAATATATTGCAAACCATCAGTTTAATCAATGCGGTAACAACGGTTGCCATTACTGTCAATTTCAATGGTACGGTTTCACCGGTTCTTAATTCTACCTCCGTTCCTCAATTTGGTTTTTTGAATATCAACAATACCGCTGGTATAAATCCGAGTGTAGGATGGACCGTATTGTATGCGCTAACCGTAGGAAGCGGCGCTTCATTTAATGGTGGAATCTCTACCCATAATATATTGGGTGCAGTAACCAATAATGGAACCATGACCAGCTCAGGTACTTTAAATTTCAGTCCTACTTCAACAGCTACGGTAAATCTCGGAACTACTTTTTCCAGTACGGGTAATGTTGTTTTTGGAGGCGTGGGTGCAATGACCCTGGCAGGTAGTCCGGCCTCCTTTCGTAATCTGGTAATTTCTAATACCAATGCAGCAGGGATTACACCTTCCTCGGCATGGACCATCACCAATAATTTCTCTATAAATAGCGGGTCCATTCTAAATGCAGGTAGTTATACCCATTCTGTGGCGGGCAATATATCAAATGGTGGCACCCTGAATGGAAACACTTCTACCTTTATCCTAAATGGTACCACCTCACAAGATATTAATAGCATTTCCCCTTTTAATAATCTAACGGTTAATAATACCGCTGGTGTGGTTACTTTATCTTCAAACGTGGGCGTGAATGGTGTATTGAATTTTATTGCCGGAAAAATTCAGACAGGCAGTAATATACTTACCCAATCTTCCACAGGTAGTATTACCGGTGCAGCCCAAATTACAGGCTGGGTAAATGGAAAGTTACAGAAAAATGTAGCTACCGGGGCAACCGCAAAAACTTTCGAGATTGGTGATGTAGCAAATTACACCCCGCTTTCACTTACTTTTGTAAGCGTTACCACTACCGGAGATCTTATTGCATCAACCACCATAGGTGATCACCCCAATATCAGCAGTTCCACCATCAATGCCACTAAAAGTATAAACCGGTTCTGGACATTAACAAATAGTGGGATCGTATTAACCAATTATGGTGTAACCTTCAATTTTTTAGGCGCTGATGTTGATGCAGGGGCTATAACAGGTGCATTTATTATAGGAAATTATAGCGCAGGATCCTGGATTTATCCCACAGTTGGCACCCTCACTTCTACCAGTTCCACAGCAACGGGGATTACCGTATTCGGTGATTTTCAAATCGGGGATATGAATGTTTACACCAAAACCTGGACTGGAGGTGCGGGCACAAACAATTGGGGAGATGCAGCGAACTGGAATGTAGCCGGAGTACCTGCTGCAAGTGATAATGTAGAACTGACAGGAACCTTCACTATCAATATTAATGTAGCAGCAGTGACAAAGAATTTATTATTGAACAATGCGGGACTTACGCTAACGGTACTTGCCGGAAATACGCTTAACGTATCTGGAAACCTTACCCTCACTTCAGGCACCTTTAATACAGCAGCAGCATTTCCAACTGTATCCGGAACAGTAGACCTTTCTGGAGGCAACATTGGATTTACTGGCACCGGCACCCAAACCATTCCTGTTTATAATTATAATAACTTGATAAGCAGCTCAACTGGCAACCGGACACTTGCCAACAGTGGTACTATCGGTATTTCCGGTTCATTTACCCCGGGGACAAATGCCTATACCATTTCCGGCAGTACCATTGACTTCAATGGCAGTGGAACACAAATTGTTCCCGCCTTTAATTATAATAACCTCATTCTGGATAACGCAGGAGTAAAAACCTTCGGTGCCGGCACATCTGGAATTGCAGGAACCTTAATTACTGCCGGGAGCGCAACAACGGATGCCATCACAAATTCTTCTACCATCAGTTATAATGGATCAGCCAATCAAACTGTTACTTCAATTCCTTATTATAACCTGGATGCTGCAAGTTCTGGTGAAATAGTAACATTACTTAGTCTAACAATAGGCAATAATCTTAGCGTTACCGCCGGGGCAATGAGTATTGGTACAAATACAACAGGACAAAAAATTATAGTCAACAATAATATTACCATAGCTAATGGGGCTTCTTTTAATGTAGCCAGTACTTCCAATGCAACACACCAGCTTACCGTAGGTGGTAATATCACAAACAATGGAATACTGAACCTGAGGACAGGTGCAAGTAATTTATGCAACACTATCTTTAATCAAAATGGGGTACAAAGCATCGCCGGATCTGGTTCCACAACGAGTTTCAACAACATTACGACCAATATGGGGACAGCTAACACCAACCATCTGGATGTTACCGCAACTAATTTCTCTGCACCTAATGGGTTCCTGACACTCCTGAATGGATCTTTTAACCTTAATAACCCGGGCCTGAGCATTACGCCATTTATAGCAGATATTCCTATGGGCATTTTTTTAATTCCTGCTACAGCCGGTTTATGGGTAAATGCGGGAACTATAAACTCTCCTAATATGAATTGGACAGTGGCAGGCCTGGCAAAAGTAACAGGTGGCACACTGAACATGGGCAATACAGCAGACAACTTGGTTATTCCTCAAAGCAGTGCGAATTTGATGGTTACTTCAGGAAGCCTGAACCTGGCCTCAGCTATCAGTAATCCCGGCTCACTATGGGCATTGACTATACAAGGAGGAACAATGACCGTAAATACCCAGGGCAGCACAACGCCGGGTATTGCCCCATTCAATATGGATGCCGTGGGCGGCGCGCTCAATATGTCTGGTGGTGCAATTGTGATTCAGAATGCCGGCGGAAGTGCAGGACAGAATCTGGGATACAACAATCTTTCCACTTCAGGTTCCGGTTTTACCGGAGGCACCCTACAACTGGGAAATACCTCTACTGGTGCTGCACAAACCATGCAGCTTAATTCTACTAATCCTGTTTACAATCTGACCATCAATAGTTCTAATGTAGCTGCGCTGCTACAATCCACAAATTTAACTGTAAGTAATAATGTGTCTGTTTCGGCAGGATCTTTTAATATCAACAACAAAATCCTGACCATTGGCGGAGGTATCAGCAATAGCGGAACATTTACTGTAAGTAGTGGAACCATCCTCATGAACGGTACAGCAGCACAGACTATTCCCGCATCTGCGTTCGCGGCAAATCTAATCAAGAACCTTACCATTAATAATAACGCCGGGGTAACCTTAGCCGGCACTTTAAATCTGACCGATATCCTTCTGGCCACTGGCGGTACGCTTAATGCCGGGGGCTATCTCACACTTCTTTCCACTGCGACACAAACTGCGTTGATTGATGGCAGTGGGGCTGGAAACATCATGGGCAATGTGACTATGCAGCGCTATCTTACCGCAGGTTATGGATATAAATATTTTAGTTCTCCTTTCCAGGGTGCTACAGTTAGCAATTTCGCCAGTACGGTAGATTTAAATGCTACTTTTCCTAATTTCTATAGTTATATTGAAAATAAGCCAACTACCGGGTTTACAACGTATACTACGGCAACAAATATTTTGAACCCACTAGAGGGTTATGCTGTAGATTTCGGATCAGCTACAGGCCAGAAAACCGTAAGTATTATAGGTATTGTAACTAACGGGACAGTTTCATCTACACTTTATAACCACAATCAAACCTACACTCAAGGTTTTAACCTGGTGGGTAACCCATTTCCATCCCCTATTAATTGGGATGCTTCAAGTGGTTGGACCAAAACAAATATTGATAATGCCATCTATTATTTTGATTCCAGCACTACCAGTCAGTATACAGGTGCTTATAGTACTTATATCAATGGCATTTCAAGTGATGGCATTGCGGGAAATACCATTGCCTCCATGCAAGGTTTTTTTGTCCATGTAAGCAGTGGGACCTATCCTGTAAACGGTACTTTAGCCATTAACAATAATGCAAGGGTAAACTATCTTTCCCCAATTTTCCATAAAGCAACACTGAGTTCAGTATCTGAACATGTTACCCCACCCACCCTAATTAGATTAAGTGCAAACTTCACGGACAACAGTTCGTCATCAGACCCACTCGTTGTTTATTTTAACTATAGCGCAACTCCGGCATTTGACCGGCAATTTGACGCCATCAAACTCATGAATATAAATGAGCTGCTGCCTAACTTATACTCGCTGGGTGTAGATGCCACAAAACTAGTCATTAATGCATTACCAGAGGTTAACACACTTACCATTGTACCATTAGGCCTGCAAACTGATAAAGATGGCACGGTGACTTTAAATTTACGAGACTTGCAGCAATGGCCTTCTAATCTGCATTTATACTTAGTCGATTCGGAAAAAGGAATAAGCCAGGATTTGCAGCAAAACCCGATCTACACAGCTAGTTTAAAGAAAGGTCCTAACGAAAATCGCTTTTCATTGCGGTGTGTTCCACTCAATATAACCGGTCAAACCGATAATAAAGATGATATCTATAAAATATATGGATCAGAAGGAATTTTATTTATAAAGATTAAACTGGTTAATGAGCAAAAAGGAACCTTAATGATCAGCAATCTATTGGGCCAGATCACATCTAGCAGAGCAATTGGCGGGAACGGCGATTATGAGCTCGACGGCATGGCCGCTAATGTTCTTTACATTGTCAGTTTTAGAACAGCAACAGGTATCCATTCACAAAAAATATTAATGACAGGAAGATGAAAGCAGATATCAATCATAGTCTAAAATCAGGACGGATCAAAGGGCTTCTAATTCTGCCCTTCCTTTTTATGAGTTACCAGGGTCTTGCCCAACATAAATTTTCCGCATTGGGGCCTGAAAACCCGCCTCGGCCGATCACTATATATGTTAACCCAGCACAAGGGTTAAGTTTCGGTGCTTTTTACCAGGGCAGTTCGGGTGGCACAGTAATTATCTACCCGAACGGATCAAGATCAACAACCGGCAGTGTGATCCAGACCAGTCAGGGTGTTTCTTTTTCACCGGCCATCTTTGAAGTAGACGCAGAACCCGGTACTGTGGTTACCATTAGTAACGGACCAGATGTTAACCTAACCGGCAGTACCGGAGGTACTTTAAGCCTCCATATTGGAGGTTCTGATTTGGGCAGTCCATTCACTACCACCGCAGTATCACCTGCCCGTACACAAATTAGGATAGGTGGCACATTAACCCTGACTAGCCCGCTTGCCAGTCCTCCAGGTAATTATAGCGGAACCTTTAGTGTGACATTCATACAGCCTTAACCCGATATTCAACATGGAAAAGCTACATCGCCCTCTTAGAATTTCGGGTCTTTTTATTATCCTGGCTTTTTTTTTCTTCTGTAATAGCGGTAGGGCCCAATCCACTACCACATACGATGAAGTTTCTGTTTTTTTAAATGTACAACGCATTGGGGGGACAGAAATACCGGCCTTGATCAGTGATCAAACCATCTATTTACCGGTTGCCGATATCTTTGATTTTTTACATATCAAAAATACTCTTTCTGCAAAAATGGACTCCATAAGTGGTTCGATGATCAATCCACAGGCAAAGTTTATCATAGACAAAACCCGTATCCTGTATCTGGACAAGGTTTATCAACTGCAACCAGGTGATCTGGTCCGCACAACAACTAACCTCTATTTACGATCTGATTATTTCGGTAAGGTCTTCGGTCTCGAGTGCAGTTTTAACTTTCGCAGTCTTTCTGTGGTACTGAGTACAGAAATTGAGCTACCCATCATGATTGAAATGAGACAGGCACAAATGCGGGCCAATGCAAATCAGCTTCGCGGAACAGCTAAAGCCGATACCATTGTTAGCCGTACTTACCCTCTCTTTCATTTTGGCACAGCCGATTATGCTGTTGTTACCTCGACAGGCAATCAAAGAGGCCCGTCAGATGTGCGTCTAAACCTCGGACTTGGAGGAGTAATTGCAGGAGGAGAAACGAACATTATATTTAATTATCACAATTTGGAACCGCTCTCCTGGCGCCAGCAATATTATTTATGGCGATTGGTAAACAACGACAATACCGTTGTGAAACAGATTTCAGCTGGAAAAATACAGGGGCAATCTATTGCGTCCATTTATGCGCCAGTAGTTGGCATACAAGTCACGAATACCCCAACAACCTATAGACGGTCTTTTGGAACTTACACCTTAAGCAACCATACCGAACCCAACTGGACAGTGGAGCTTTATGTGAACGGTGTACTCATCAACTATGTTAAAGCAGATGCTGCGGGATTCTATACCTTCAATGTACCGCTTACTTATGGAAATTCTTTGGTTAAGCTCCGCTTTTATGGACCATATGGTGAAGAGCGTGTCAGTGAACAAAATATAGCCATTCCATTTAATTTTTTGCCAAAGGGCGAATTTGAATATACAGCCTCGGCCGGTATCGTAGAAGATAGTTTACATAGCCGGTTTTCCCGTTTCAGTGGCAACTATGGTTTAAACAAAAACATCAGTATTGGTGGTGGAACAGAATACCTCTCTTCGGTAGGTTCCGGTACCACCATTCCTTTTATAAATACTTCTGTACGTTTAATGTCCAATTTGCTTTTTTCTGCAGAATACGATTATAATGTTCGTTCAAAAGCACTTTTAAGCTACAATTTGTCCTCCGGACTTCAGATTGAACTGAACGACACCTGGTATAAAAAAGGGCAAACTGCCATTAATAATACTTTTTTGGAAGACCGAAAAGTCACGGTTTCTTTTCCCATCAGGGGTAGCAAGATTTCCGCCTATACCAGGATATTGTTAGAGCAGTTTATCTTACCAAATACCAAATACACCAATGTTGAATGGCTCGTTTCTTCTTCATTTGGCAGTTACAGTACCAGCATAAATACGTATGCCTTGTTTATGGATCAAAATAATCCTTATATATATAGTCTTTTTTCAATTTCTATGAGGGCGTTAAAGAGTATTTTGGTCACCCAGCAGTTACAATATGAATATGGGGCGGGTAAGATCATTGGCATCAAAACCGAATTGGAAAAAAGGGTATTTAGAAACGGGTATTTGAATGTGTCTTATGAGCAAAATTTCAGTAGCAACATCCGCAACATGGAACTAGGCATCAGGTACGACTTTTCTTTTGCCCAAACGCGTGCTACTTTACGAAAAAGCAATGAGGTCCTAACCTATCTTCAGTCTGCCAACGGGAGTTTAATACATGACAGCAAATCTAACTATACATCATTTAATAACCATACCAGTGTTGGCCGGGGTGCAGTTATCCTGGCTCCATATCTGGATATGAACGGTAATGGCCGGCGCGATGCGGACGAACCTAAAGTTTTAGGTTTAAGGATCCATGTAAATGGTGGACGCGTTGAACAAAGTGTAAAAGATTCTACTATCCGCATAACGGATTTGGAAGCCTATACCAACTATGTAATTGAACTGGATTCTGCCAGCTTTGATATTGTGGCCTGGCATCTGCATAGGAAAAATTACAGCGTTATTATTGATCCGAATTCTGTAAAAAGAATAGAAGTACCAGTACTGGTATTAGGCCAGGTATCCGGACAGGTAATTTTTAAAAATAAGGAAGAAGAAAAAGGCATAGGACGTATCCTTATTAATTTGTATAACGATAAAGCTAAACTAGTTGCACATACCGTTTCTGAAGCGGATGGTTATTTCACCTATATGGGGTTAATGCCTGGCAATTATTCAGTCAGTATAGATGCCGCCCAATTGAATAAATTAGAATTGGTCTCTTCTCCTCTTGCATTACCGTTCTCTATTATCCGGAATATGGAAGGCGACCTTGTTGAAGGCCTGACATTTGTGATTAAGCCAAAACCGGAAAATAGTGTTCCACCTATAAAAAATTAAAGAGCAGTGAAAAACGGAGTGTATTGGCAAGCGGACTATTCTGGACACCTGCAATCAGATAAGCCAGATCTATATTAAATTCCTGATATTTAAAGCCTGTACCTACTGTAAAATAACGACGGTTACCTTTTTTCGGGCTTTCATAGAAATATCCGGACCTGAGCGCAAACTTTTTATCGTACATATATTCCAATCCAGTTGCAATACTAACTTCTTGAACTTCTTCTTTAAAACCTCCTGGTGCATCATTGAAGGATCCAAAAATACCTGCCGGAACAGATTTATCCGGATCTCGTCCCTTTAAAATCTCACCATTTGTACCGTAGATTGGCTGGGTGGGTACTAATAATTTATTAAGGTCTAATGCAATGGTAAACTGGTTTAGATCGTTCAGTATAAATGTAGAAGCGCCGCCAATCTTTAAGTTCGTAGGAAGGAAATATTTAGGCCCTGTATCTTCATAGCTCATTTTAGTTCCTATATTGGATATGTATATCCCAAGGGCCAGGATAGCATCTTTACCTAGAAAAACTGTAGATTTCTTAAAATAAGCAGATACATCAGCAGCTATTGCATGAGCCGGTTTGGTATTCTGTCCAGAGGCAAATAGATCAGAATACAAGTTTGACCGGATGTACCTTACCGCAGTACCTAAGGAGAAGTTATCGCCAAACTTCCTGGCAAAAGTTCCGTCAACAGCAAATTCATTCGGACTGTAAATACCCAGGTCCTGCTTATTGAGATCAAAAAGCTGAACCTGGTTCACTGAGAAGTATCTTAGAGAAGCCCCAATCGTATTTTTATCGCCCACCTTATAATATCCGCTAAGATAAGCCAGGTTAATACCCGAAACTACGTGCCTTAGCCATGGACTATACGAAACAGAAAATCCATAAGGTTGATCTAAGAAAGCTACTTTTGAAGGATTTATGCTCATTGTATTTCCGTCAGGAAGCACAGCAACTCCTGCTTCACCCATTGCCCCTGCCCTGGCATCTGGGGTAATCAGTAAAAAAGGTACAGCGATAATGATGTTGTTGGTTTCACTGCCGTTTGCTTGAGTACCGGGCTGCACCAATTGCGCCAATAGGTCGGAGCAAATCCCTGTCAGGGCAAGAAAGCCAAGAACAGCTACTGAAAAAAATCTTAGGTTCATGGCTGTTTATTTTACAGAATATCAGTAATTTACAAAAAAAATACCGCTTTTCACTTAAACGTTATACAAATATTTTCACTATTAAATTCTCCACATAAAAAGTTTAGAAATACTCGCCTGGCAATATCCAATAAACTGTGTAAATAAAATTTGGGGTTAGGTATCAGACCTTATTGACATCCAGGTTTTAGCTTCAAATCCTGACTAATAAAAACCCTATTAGCTGCCTTTATAAGGCTTATTATTCACCAATTTTAACTGTTTACAATTTCAACTATACTATCGTCTATCTCGTTTACGCTATTTCTGATCACTTTTAACAATGGATAATTCTCATCGTATCCATCCATTTCCATCAGATTAAGCATGCCTTTAATTGTTGCTACCGGTCTGCGAAATTCGTGAGACTGTATAAATGCAATATGGTTGAGTTTACGTTGCTGAGCTAAAGCGGTCTGCTGAGAAGCTATTCATTTGGAAATGTCGATGGAATTATAAGATATACCGATAATTTCACCATCGTTGTTTTAAGCCGGATCATAACTTTCTATAAACCAACTGGAGGACACTCCATAATTGTGTAAAAGTTCCAGTCTGATACTTTCTCCTGATAACGTAATACTACAATTATTAATAAAGTCTGCCACATAATTAGCATCAATGAACTGCATAATATTCATGCCTGGGTGCATTTCAACATCATCATTATATGGCATAGAAAAATCTAGTTTAGCTAATGATAACTTAATATATGAAAGAGCTTACTGATGAAGGTACATTCCCAACATTTCGTTCCTCTGATAAAATGATTAGACTCCCTTTGTCCAAAAGTTCATCACAAGCCTTTTCCAGCAGGTTAAACTCTATGGCACCATCTGGATAACCTTGCTGTTTCATAGTAGCCATTGTACCTTTGATAACTTCAAGAGGATGATGTAAGTCGGCTGAGAGAATACGATCAATCTGACGAAGAGATTCTCCTTGTTCTACTACCGTTTTTTCATCCCTTACCATTTGTGTAATGTCAGTTGCACTGTAAGTAACACCTATAATAGCCCCTATCGAATCAAAAGCAGGCTCGAAAATAAGATGCCATGGGTTACTCCCTTTTGGCGAGTTGATGATGGTTTCAATATTGACATTTTCTCCCAATAATGCGCGTTTACAATTCCTGATAAACTCCTCAACAAATCCAGGTTCCATATAATCATTCACCTCCATCCCTTCTGCAATTGTTAGCTGATAGTTGTTCTTAAGTAAATCGACCATGGTGTTGTTAAAGGAAAGCATACGCAGGTTAGTGTCCAGCAGTAAATGGCAGTACCGAATAGGATCAATATTGCTGCGAAAAAGAAGAAGAAATAAAAGGCATTATAACAAAAAAAATAAATAGGATCACGGTATGAAGCAACTGCATGTTTGAGTAAAAAAACTTGCCCCAATTATTAACTATACAAGGAATTTTTAAATCTTTTGGCTAGTATGCCAGTTGCCTGATCAGGATCAATTTCTCCAACAATTATACCAGCCCTCCCATAAACTTCATTTAAAACACAATGTCCGGAAGGGTCGATTAATGAACTGGCCGATTCAGGATAAAGGGATGAATAATTAACGCTGGCAAAATAAATAGTGTTTTCCAAAGCTCTCATCATCATTGCTTTCTCATAGTATGGATTGCTTTTATTGCCCCATTCCGTTAGCTGTACTCCGTTCGTGTTACTTCCAGTAAAGTGAGGATGAAAAACGATCCGGGCACCATGTTGTGCCGCCCACCTTACTGATTCAGGATAGCGAAATCCTTCATGGCATATAGTTATACCAAATTTGACATCTTTAATCTCAAATATAGATCTCTCTGTACCTGGCACCCAGATAGTGTCCTCAGAAGGATCTAGTTGGTTTTTAGTTTGATAACCTAATATTTCACCCTCTTGGGAAACAACATAAGCCAGGTTGACAAGTTGTTTATTGATATACCAATCCATAGGGACAATTATTGCAATTGAGTTCTCAGCAGCAATTCTGCACACTTCATTTAACGCTATCTTCAGGTTTTCGCTTGTCTGGTCTGATTTTGGATAACCCATTCCTGGATACCCTGGAAGATAAGATTCTGGAAAACAGATAATTTCAGCGTTCATATCAGCAGCCTCTACCGCCATCTTCTCAAGTGTCTGTAAACCCTCATTCATATTTTTCGGAAATGGAGGAGAAGCTAAAGCTATTTTCATAAAATAAAGATAATCTAAATAGTAATTGAACTTATACCTAAGCAGGCGGATTTTTTAATATAGTTTTTTATCGGAAAATTTGAAATCCTGTATTTTCGGTAAGGGTCTGATTAAAACTATTTTTTTTCTTTTATTTAATATTTTCTTAGACCCCAACTTATCGTCAGTTTCGGTCCGAAGCCCCGTAATTAAGTTAAATCTGGTTTCTGTAAATATTGTGTATTCGTCAACATATCCTTTGGTTGCATTATTAGTTAACTTTTTCACATTGATTAATTCAAAATTTCCATTGTGATATTTGAAATCGTAAGTAATATTTCCTCCTTTAATTTCACTCCGCATTGTTAAAATCCCTTTTTCAATAAAAAAATCCGGAATTTGGTATTCATTATGTTTTCCTTGGTTTTCAACGGGATATTGTGGTTCAATTATTTTGGTGGAAGATACAGCTAAAGTTAATTTTCCATTTGGTTGAGACAGGAAAATTCGTAACATTAATGGCCTTGATTCATCTGTTGTATCCATCTTTACTGTTATTTTGTCCGCTTTACCATCATTATTTAAGTCGCCATTTTCTTCTCTTACCTGATAATTGTAATTGCCTTTATTTTTAATATTTTGAGCGAATAAATTCATTTGGGATGAAATCAA
Organism: Pedobacter cryoconitis; assembly: GCF_003259615.1. Classification (GTDB taxonomy): domain Bacteria; phylum Bacteroidota; class Bacteroidia; order Sphingobacteriales; family Sphingobacteriaceae; genus Pedobacter; species Pedobacter cryoconitis. The sequence continues at coordinate 27,109 of NZ_QLLR01000006.1, forward strand.
AATGAATACTAAGTACAAATAAATGTTTTTCATAATTTTAAGTTTTTTTGAAACCGACAACCCGCTCATAAATATATGACCCTATTTAATTTGCGTAATTTCCTCTATATCCGCCTGACTTCCCGACTAACCAGTAAAAGAATTTCTTTATTTTTCCGGGATTACAGGGTCCCATGTTCCCCGGGTTTCAGGATCTTCCATCTGGACACCCCAATCATACATAGCCTTTAATATAGGCATAAGTGTCTTTCCCCTTTCGCTCAATTCATATTCCACCCTCGGAGGCTTCTCCTTATATTCAGTTCTTATAATCAAACCATCTTCTTCCAGTTCCTTAAGTTGTTGAGTCAATATTTTACGTGAAATGTCAGGAATTTGACTAGCAAGCTTGCCAAAACGGACACTACCAGGCAACAGTCTGATCAATAAAATTGGTTTCCATTTACCCCCGATATAATTTACAGTTCTTACTACTGCACAATTGAAAGGATTGTTCTGATATTTTCTCATTGGTTACTTAAATGTTACTACTTTTTTGCCTTTAGTTACACTATTGTAACTACATATATAGACAAGCACTTAAATTATCTTGAATTGCTTTAGTTTCTTTGTGAAACAAAAGTAAATAAAAACACTCATAGAAACCTATAAAATGGAAAACATACAGGACCATACCAAAGAACTGGAAGGCAAAGTTGCCTTGGTAACAGGTGGCACAAAGGGCATCGGAAAAGCTATTGCTGATAGATTAGCCATAGCAGGAGCTAAAGTTATCGTTACGGCAAGAAATCACCCGGGTCAGACTGAATCGGATCATCACTTTATTGCAGCAGATTTATCCGGTCCGGAAGGGGTTGCTAAAGTAGCGGAGGAGATTGCTGAACTATTCGGCGGAGTTGATATACTCATTAATAATATGGGCGCAAATACATTTCCTGGTGGTGGGTTTAGCACGCTTACAGATGAGCATTGGAACCAGGCACTACAGATAAACTTGTTATCCTCAGTACGTTTAGACAGGGCTTTGTTACCCCAGATGTTAGCACAAAAAAGCGGCGTTATTATTCATATTTCTTCTACCAGCGGTATGCTTCCGATTTGGGAGTCTACCATGGCTTACAGCTCGGCTAAGGCCGCATTAAATGCCTATAGTAAAACGCTGTCCGGTGAAGTTGCCAATCAGGGAGTAAGAGTAATCACAGTATCCCCTGGATTGAATAAGACACAGGCAATGGCTACTTTTTTAGAGGAATTATCTCAAAATGCAGGTATTACTGTAGAAGAGATGACCCAAAACTTAATGGCAAGGCTTGGCGGGGTTCCTCTGGGGAGAATGGCAGAGCCAGAAGAAACGGCAGAACTGGTTTATTTCCTTGTTTCACCAAAAGCTTCTTATATAACAGGTGCAAATTATATCATTGACGGAGGCAATCTGCCAGTTGTATAAAAATTGATTTTTAAAATCCTTAAATTAATAACCTGCAGTTGCAGGTTATTAATTTAATTACTCGTTCAGCAGGCCTAACTTTTCCTCCAGATCACCTAAGGATATTTTACCAAAGGCAAAATCAATCTCTAACAGTGCTCCCTGTTCTTTTTTGGTTAAAGCCCTGTCCTGTATAATCCCGATTAACTCATTCTCCCCGGCAAGTGGTGCCAGAATATTTTTCCTTTCGAAAAATGATTCGAAATACCGGGTTCCAAACCTGCGCTGCGATACCGCGTCAAAATGAAGTCCATCTGCGTTTGCTGTTAATCCATTTGCCGTTACAAAATAGCAGTTCGGCTTTGTTTCAGCGAATTTTTGAAGGGCATCATTAACCTGGCTATATTCAGTAAAATATTTACCGTACCTGCCCCCGCTTAAGAAATCGCCAAGGCCGCCTGTAATAAAAGGAATATCCGGTGCGTCAAGCTCACGGCGTAAGGTATCAACGATAATACTCAGCTTATCATAATAAAGAGCAGAAAGCCCGCCAAAACTATCATTTTCCCCCTGATGCCACAAGATCCCGCTTAACTTACTGTTCCTTTGGGCAAGCTTTGCCTGGAACACCGCGTTTTCAAAAAGTACGCCCCCAACAGCCCAATCATCCAGGCTCGTACCACCGTCAGCACACGGTATCAAACCGATTTCTTCCTGATCATTTTTTAATCTCCAGGCCCCCGCAAATGATGCGGCAAGTCCTATACCGGATGTGGGCCTGTCAAAATTAATTGGTTCTGTCATCGTCTGCCAGCGGCCATTCACCAGCATTTTGATCTTTTCATCATAGATCTGCTTAACATCAGTCACATATCCCCGCCCCGCCATATTTGACTGGCCTGCCATCAAAAAGGAATTTATCATATTTTTTATATTTATACTAACTGTTATCAGAATGGCTATTTTTTCAAAGCCTTCAGTGCCAATTTAAAGGTGGTCCATATCAGTTCTTCGCTGATCTGAAACGAAGCACCTGTTATACTGCGCCCTTGTTGGTGAAAGCGCATTAAAGTATATAACGGGCCAAATGCGACCGACCAGTAAACATCAATAGGCAAATCATCCATTTCTCCACGCATTACAGTATTACTTATGAAACGCCCCATGTTTTCTTTGAACTTACTTAAGAACGCACCTGTACTGCTTGTGAACATTTCAAGAAATTGCTGTTGGTACGTTGAACTGCTGATCTGATCGAAAAACTGTCCCAGTAATGGGTTCTCCACCATGTAGTCGAAACGGTTGCGCCACTGAATCCGCAAACCGTCTTCTAATGAAGCCTCCGGATCGAAAGCCTTATTGATCGCATCTTCCATTCTTGCCCCTTCTTCTAACACAATCTTTAAAATAAGATCGTCCTTATCTTTGTAATAGACGTAAGGTGTCCCTACCGAAACCCCGCAGGCTTTCGCAAGTTTATTAATCGTAAAGCCTTCTAAACCGTGTTTTACGATGATTTCTATAGCTTTTTCTTTTACTAATTGTTGTTTGTTAATATCCTTGATCCGCATAATTTAATAATCACGCAAAACTAAATGATTATTCATTTAATAACAAATTCTTCTGATTTTATTTAAAAATTGATAAGTTTAATACTTTTGTTTCCCCAGATCTGGTATATGTTCAAGTTTAACAGTATACTTATCAAATAAAATTTAAACAGCCTATTAAACTATTTCGTCATTTGTTTATCTTAGTTTTAACGCAAACCAGTTAGCCAATTAATTGCTATGAAATTATTTATTACAGTTGTTATCTCTTTAATTTGGTGTTTGCCAGCAATTGCTCAGCCGCCTCTTAGCAATACAAAAACAGGCCCGCAAAAATATCTTCTTGAATATGACCCGAATGTATTACGTATAGAAGGCAATTCGTTGCCTATAGGTATTGTAGCCCTATCTGATCAAGGGCAAAAATCACAAACTAAAGGATTTTTGAATGGCCTTGATAATTGGTCGAAATATAAAGTAGAAATAGATAGCGGCAGTTACTCAAATGGAAAGATTAAAATAAAAGGAAGCGGAAAAGTATATAAAAAGGGAGATTCACTCACCGTGAATGTGTACACAAAAAAATCATTTTTAGGCGGAAAAGATAAGTGGTTATTTATGCAGAAAATACCATACAATTATGAAACAAGCATAAATATCTTAACCGCCGGGAATTTTTCGAAAGCACCTGGCGACCACGTTCAGTTTGGTGTGCGAAAACATTTTGATAACAAAATGTTTATTGACAAATGGGCCCCGGTTAAGAAAAATCTAAAAGATTTTGTTTTCCTGTTTAATGGCGTTCATATTTCTAAATCAAAAGGTGATTTAAAAATTGATAACGACCCAACTAAAATTAAAAACAATAAAATACAGTTGATCACTTTATTAGCTAGAAACACAGCTATAACTGATACGCTTAATGTTTTACTCGATTATGTTGCAAACTATCAGTTCAATACACGATCAAGCGGAACAGGCTATGATTTAAATGTCACAGCAGATATTTATCATGATCCGGTTATCAATGCTCAATTGTTAAAAATCAGGATACAAAACCAGACTACGCATCAAATCTATAATTATTGGGTGAATACAGATGGAGGTTCGATTGCTATTTCAAGTAAAAGTGCAAATGGAAGTGATGGTTTTAATGGTTCGGATGGTGCCGGGGGTACATCGGGATCTCCTGGCACAGTTTCCACTAATACAGAAACTAAAATCAATGCCGATGGAACAACGACCACTACGACCAATACGGTAACTGGTCCGGGTGGAAATGGGCAGGATGGCCAGCATGGAGGAGACGGGCGGGATGGTGATGCAGGTGGTAACGGCGGAAACATTATTATTCATTATTCTCCCGGTGTTACTCCCTATCTAAACCTGATTCAGGCATCCAGCATCCCGGGCAGAGGTGGATCTGGCGGCAGGGCTGGCAAAGGTGGTACAGGCGGATCTGGAGGCGTTGGAAACCCGAACGGGAATAGTGGTTCAAATGGCCGGGATGGCCGCAATGGTTCCGATGGCTATAATGGGCGGAAAGGAAATGTGATTTTTAAAATGACCGATCCGATCAGGTAAACCAGAGCCGGTAATAGCTGTACCGGCCCTGTGTCTTTCTATTTTGTGCAGGATAAGATGTGCTTTTTTAACCTTTTAATTTGCCCTGCGTTTCTCTTCCTCAGCCCCCCCTGTTTTTCTTTTGGGACCATTACCCTGACCACCAAATCTATAATTAAAGCTGATAGTTGCCACTCTGGAATCTCTTTTCTGGAAGAAATGTTCTCCGTATCCTGTTAATTTCGTAATGCCTTCCACTTTAGTGGTATAAAATATATCACTTACATTCAATTTAACAGAAGCCTTTTTATTCCATAACTGTCTTTGGGCACCAACACCAACAGACCAGTATTTTCCAATTTCCAAAAACCCATTAACAGACTTAGACTGGTAACTTCCAAGAACCTCCAGGCTCGTATTATTATCGATCACAATCGAATTACTGGAGTTAAAATTGAACGCAAGCCTGCTGGCATTTAAATTGGTATTCACCAGATTTCCTTTGTATTCACCATAATACATTAAAGCTGTATTGCTGCTATTCAACCATTTGCCAATGGTAACTGGAAAACTGAAACTCAAATTATAATAGTCAAATTTGGCCAGGTTCCTAAAGGTTTGAATTATGGTGCCTGGTTCTGTGTCCGGAGACAAAACATTGAGAATATTATCTGTTGTTCTGCTATACCCCAGTTTGGTGGTGAATTTTTGAAGAAACGTATAAGTCAATTCCGCTGAAGTTGTGAGTTCAGGGGTTAAAAATGGATTTCCTGCTGCATAAGTTAATGGATTCAGAAATATTTTAAAAGGATTCAATTGTCTGTAGGAAGGTCTGTCAATTCTTCTGCTTACAGTAATCCCAAGATCATTCTCCTTGTTAAATTGATACCCTAAATAACCACTTGGGAATAACTGAGTGTAATTTTTATCAAAACTATCATTATTGGTTACCTGTGTACCTTTCGCAATCGTGTTTTCTAACCTTAAACCCAGTTGAAGGTGTAATTTATTCCATTTCCTGGATGCGTTAATATAAGCCGCATTAATCTGCTCATCATAAAGAAACCGATTACTTTTTCCCAGATCCGGAATGTTTCCGCCATTACTTCTATCAAAAAATGCGACATTATTATCAGCTTCTACCCAGCTGGCTTTTATACCTGCCTCAAGATTAGCACCGATACTTTTTACAGGATGCGTATAATCAACTTTAAAAGATTTAATATTTAATTTACCTTTCAGATCACCAAAAAGTGTATAAGCATCTTTATTCTGCACACCATTCACATCAAAATACTCAGTATGATAATTTTGATTATCGTTGTTGATGTAACGTGCATAATCAAAATCTGCTGTCAGCTCTCTTCCCATAGTATCCAAAACCTGCTTAAAGTTAAAATTGATACTTCCATTATTACGTACAGGATCAGTATTACCATTTGTGGAGAAAGATCCGTTAAGCTCATGGTTTGCATTAAAATCCTTGGTATTACTAGCCGATTTGACACCTCCACTAGTAAATAGTCCATTTGCAGCAAAGCCAATAATCGTATTTTTCCCCAGATTATAATCGGCACCTATACGGCCGTTATGGCTATTAGATGTAAACTTAAAAAAGTTATCGAAGTCATTACCACCAGTTACCTGGTCAGACGCATTATAAAAATTCCTGAAAATCTTAAGATTGACCATGTCCTCTCGGAAAGAGTAATTGTAGGAAGCGAATATATTCAGGTTTTTAACCTTGTGATTGATGTTGATCGACGGACTTAATTTCGGATAAATTCCCTGGCCATAACTCATCGTGATATTACCATTCAGCCCATCATTTTTCCCTTTTTTCAATTTGATGTCAATAATCCCCGAATTACCTGAAGCGTCATACTTTGAGGAAGGATTAGTGATCAAATCTATTTTCTCTATCTGATTGGCCGACATCCCCTTTAACATATTGGCGAGATCTTGTCCCGACATCGGAACTAGTTTTCCGTCAATCATAATCAATACGCCCTGACGACCCCGCATGGCTATATTATCATTCTGGTCAATGGTAATACCAGGTGCTTTCTCCAGTACTTCTAAAGCTGTACTTCCAACTGCTGCTATAGAGCTGGATACATTGATTACTGTTTTATCATATTGCTGCTGGATAAATGGTTTGATTGCTGAAATAGAGACTTCTTTTAAGTTATTACTTACCGCACTGAGCGTTATAGTGCCCAGATCTGTATTCTTATTAAGTTCAATGGAAGCCGATTCGTACTTTGTATAGGCCATACTTTGCGTAACAAGTATATAATTCCCATTTGGGATTTTATCAAAAGTAAACTGTCCGGATGCTGTAACGTATTCTATTTTAACTAATTTTTTATCATTTGTATTGAGTAAATGAAGGATAACTTCATCAAGTTTTTGATTTTGATCACTGATTAGTTTTCCTTTTAATTCAAAAAAACCGGGCTTTTCCTGAGAAAAACTTTGATTGGCGGAGATGCTTAAATAAAATATCAGAACAAATAAATAGTAGAATTCTTTTCTCATACAGATGGTTTATGCTTTATCGACTTAATTAGCGTGTTTTTCATACACTTGAATATTTTATTTAACAAAAGTTATCATCAATATCTTTACAACGATATTATTTTAAATATAGATATTATAATATTCCTAAATTATGTTTTAACAGATAATAATTCAATACTTTATTTAAAAATAAAATACTGAATTATTAAAATGTGAAATTAATATTGAAAACAGGAGCAATTTTTAATGTAACCAGTTGATATTAATATTGATCATATAATCAATTTCATGCGGCAATTGAACGTTAATAACCGGGAAATCATTTATGATTACAAAAAGTGCTTACATAGTATTAAATTTAGATAGGTAATTATGATTTTTACGAATACATAAAACAATGGCAAAAAATAAATTATTGCGCATGGACAATGTCGGGATCGCTGTGGAATCGCTCGATGACGCTATCTCTTTTTTTACAGAAATAGGATTAAAGCTTGAAGGACGGGCTACAATTGAAGGAGAATGGGCTGGCCGGGTTACCGGACTGGACTCTCAGTGCGTAGAGATTGCAATGATGATTACGCCCGATGGCCATAGCCGGCTTGAGCTTTCAAAATTTATAACGCCGGCTGCTATCTCAGATCACAGGAATGCTCCAGTAAATTCTCTGGGTTATCTACGCGCTATGTTCACCGTCGGGGATATTGACGAATTGGTATCCAGGCTCCTCAAACATGGTGCTCAGCTTGTTGGCGAAGTGGTTCAATACGAGAACTCTTATAAACTCTGCTACATTCGGGCAAAGGATGGACTTCTGATCGGTTTGGCGGAACAACTCAGTAATCAATAAAACAATTCGCTGGTAACAATAATTACTGCTCATCTGCGGACCAGTCTGTACTTAGACGGCCCATCCATTGATGGTACATTTCATCCCCGGAATGCTGAGTGAATTCAATATTTAATTGATTTACTTCCAGTTCCAAAATCTCATTGCAGATTTCAACCAGTTTCTCTGATAGGATTTCCCTGGTTTCTTTTGTACGTCCTTCACGAATATCGCACATCATGATCGCTGCGGGTGTCGGATCTCCCTCACCGCACCTCCAAATACCCCCCTCTCCCAGCTCCCTGATGGTTACTGTTATTCTTTTCACACTCGCCTGCATGATCTTTGAATAAACTTCTCCTATGGCTTTTGCCAGCTGTTTTTTAGTCTCTGCAGGGTAATTTTTGGTGACTTCGATTTGTATGTACGGCATAATTTCAAATATTGATAAATAAGTTAACAATAAAAACTGGAAAAATAGGAATGCAGCTATACACTTAGTGCAATCCTAACAACAGCCTGCATGCGCAATGAAATAAATACAAGAATAAAATTATTTTTAAATAACTTGTAGTGAACATTTTAAACCTAAAAACAATCTCACATGAAAACACATTTTTATTTTTGCTTTATAGCACTGGCAGTACTATTAACAAGTGCCACTACGAAAAGAGAAAAAATTCACGAAACTCCAAAAATGACGGTTCAAAGTCTGGCAAGAGTAAGTACGTCCGCTACACTGACAAGAAAACTGGCATTTTCAGGAACAGTTGTACCAGTTGAAAGGGCAACGATTAAGAATTTGACTACCGGACAAAGTGCTGTTACAAATAATGGTGGTCAGTCCATATTGGATTTGAACATTGGTGATCAGATCAATATTACTGTTCCTAAGAATACTATATTGGATCTGGGAGGACAAAGCAGCCTGCTGGTAACCTTGACAAGCGGGCAGCCTGTTAACAAGACGATTGTAATTTCTATAACAGATATTGAAAGTAATCAAGCATGGGCTGGCACAGCCACTTTAAATTAGGCAAATAACTAATAATAATTGCAATTAATTTCCTGTCAATTATTGTATATTGGTTTTATCGCACAAATTAAACTTAAATCTTATGAAGTATTCAGTTGACATTAAATCAGTTATGCTTGGTCTTTTTATGGCAACGCTATTATTCGGCGTTTTTAGTTTCAAGCAGGAAGGGTCAGAAACAGTTGGAAGGTATCAAACAACTGTAGGAGAAAAGGGAGTTGTTATTTTAGATACGAAAACAGGTGCATATATTATCAATCCTTATGCTACTGATAATGGATGGCACAAGGGCACCTTTTCCCATACTTCTGAAATAGCTACAGCCACAAAAGATAAAAATCTTTAATCAAGGCATACTGCTAAATAACGGAACATTGAAATGGGATTTAAGGTAAACTTAGATCCCATTTTTATTTGAAGGAACTTCAAAGGTGAATTAAAGGGTTCAGGAAGTATTTATAGGAATGGAAATTGCTTTTTTACGCATTATGTTTCAATTAATCCTGTTAATGTTTACAGCTTCAAAACTAGTTTCACCAACAGCTTAATAACACTATCTTTATTCAAAGGAAGTACGGAACCTACAATGGTATAACCTTCCGCATACGGTACAAGCAAACTTACTACTTCCTCAGGTTGCTTAGAGAATGCGGCGATGAGATCTACCATCCACGTACAGTAATTTTTATAATAGGTTTCTACAGCTTGTTTAAGTTCTTCATTTCTTGATGACAAGGCCCATATTTCCTGAAACATCATAGTCTGGTCATTAGACTTGCCATTTAATAACAGTAAATTCAACAGTTTCTCTAAAAACACTTCAATTGAAGGAGTGCTTTCGGCTTTTAACGCATTCAAAGTATGTGTTACTTCTACTTTGCAGGACTGAAAATATTGTTCTACTGTGGCTATTAGCAGCAAATTCTTATCTCTGTAATAATACTGAAGATTACTTAAAGAGAGATTTGCTGCTTTCGCTACCTTCCTCATAGAGAGTTGCTCTGCCCCTTCTTTACTAAGAATATTTATGGTTGCTGATATAATTTGATTTAACCTCTCCTCTTTTTTATCCATTTGTCATTCAAAAATAAAGAAAAAATATTACTCTACATCATATAGGTCATATGACCTATATTTACTTTTGTAGGTCGCGTGACCTATTTCATATTTTAAAATAATCTCATGGAATTACACAAAAAACGTATTTTAATTGTTGGCGGTTATGGACTTGTAGGAACCAATATCGCACGTCTGATCAGGAAAGACTATAAATCCACCGAACTAATTCTAGCGGGTAGAAACCCTCAGCATGGAGAAGTGCTTGCCAGGGAACTGACCCATGCAGAAACCGCTTATCTTAATTTGGAAGAGGGTTTTGAGCTGGGGCTTTATGGGGCAGTAGACCTTATTATTATAGCATTGGAGGATCATAAGAATGTTTTGCGGGAAGCTGCGATTTCCAATGGAATTGCGTGCATAACTATTACTGAACTGGCGGAAGAAATTTCCCCAACAGTATTTCTTTCGCTGCATCAAACCCTTTCCGCCCCTGTTGTTTTGGCTGCACATTGGCAGGCAGGAATAATAACCCTCGTTACCAAACAACTAGCAGCCAGGTTCAGCCAAATAACGAGCGTGGAGACTGCCGGATTATATGATGATCAGGACCCTGTTGGCCCCCTGGTAGCGAGCCAGGTCGATAGTTTCGTTGGCCGGGCATTGTTGCGTCAAAATGGGAATTGGCAGTTTGCAGACGCGAAAGAAGAGGCAAGAACAATTCGTTTACATGATAATACATCGATTACAGGTTACCCTATGAGTACGCTTGATGTACCAAGTATTGCCGCCTTTACTGGTGCTCCAAATATTCGCTTTGATTTCATTACAGGGAAATCTCTAGGAAGCAAAAATGGGTTAGCGGCCTCTCATGATCTATATATTGATATTGAAGGGGTATTATTATCTGGGGAAACAACTAAACTGCGTACCCTGATTTCTGATCCAAAAGGGGTATCTCATTTAACAGCCGTTGGTGTATTTCTAATCGTGGAAGGGATATTTGGTTTTGGTGATCAGTCTGCTCCACAGCAAGGCGGCCTGTATCTTCCTGAAACTATTGTCTCAACAGATCATATAATCAGCCGTCTGGAAGAATTTGGCATCAATATTACTGAAGAGAATAGTTAATAAAAATCAGCCAAATAATGGCGATTAAAATCCTCTTTACTTTATGTAAAGGGGATTTTTAAGAAAATACTGACACATAGGATCGGAGAATTGGAAAAAAGACATTTTAATTATCCGAAAATAATATTGGCACTCCATTTGACCAATTATAAGCATATGAAGTTTCAGCATCATGTTGCCGGTTATAGTATAAAAGATATTATTGATTATCGTGCCTTATCATGGCCAGAATCTGAAGAGTTCTTATTCTTGACACAAATACCAGTTAAATTTGAACCCTTTTTAATTACCCCTACTTATTACTGTTTTGGGATGATTACTAAAGGAAAACTTGAAATTGAGATAGATGAGGAACCATACCAGCTTTGCGCTAATTCCTTGATGGTATACAGACCCGGACAAGTCTTTAAGGTTACTGATCTGGAAGAACAGACCAGGGGGGTATTTATACTATTTACAAAAAAATTCCTCGACAATCTTAACGAAAATATTTTCTCTGTACAGCGTTCTTCCTTTTTAAGCGCGGGTATAAAATCAGTATTTGAATTATCAGGCAAGGATAAAGCCAAGACTCTAAACACTTTCCATAAAATCTTTACACTCCTGCAATATCTGTCAAAAACTAACTGGGAACTGATTGCAAGAAACCTGACTTCGGCATTGATCTACGAAACTGATAGTATTCTTAAAAAATACATTGATCCTTCGACGGTATTGCTCAACAAAAACGAGGATTTGTTTCAAAGGTTTAAAAGCCTGGTCACGATTCATGCAATAGAAAAAAGAGCACTGTCTTTTTATGCAGCTAAACTATTGGTAAGTACGCATCATTTGTATACGACTGTAAAACTAGCCAGCCAAAAGACTCCGACTGAAATTATCAATACCTCTCTTATAAATACGGCTAAAAACAAAGTATTATATACCCACCAAACCTTAGCTGAAATTGCTGAACAACTTAATTTCAGTGATGCGTTCTCATTCAGCAAGTTTTTCAAGAAACACACCGGCTACGCTCCTACCTTATATAAAAAAGCTTCCATTTCCTGGCCTGATTAAGAATTGGACATGTAATATCACGATTCTGACATGGTTTGGCTTAATGTTCCGCTATACCTTTGATTTTAAATCATGAGTTATGGAACGTTTAAAAGATAAAATAGCAATTATTACAGGTGCAGCAAGAGGAATGGGTGAATCTCATGCCCGTGAATTTGTTGCCCATGGTGCTAAAGTTATATTAACAGATTTGTCAGAAGATGCTGGTAGAGCCCTTGCTGAAGAACTTGGAGAAAATGCTTTTTTCATTAAGCATGATGTAACTAAGCCTGAAGAATGGGTAAAAGTGGTGGAACAGGCAGAACAGAAATTCGGTCCGGTTAATGTAATGGTTAACAATGCTGGTGTTTTAGGTCCAATAGCACAAACCGCAAATTTGAAGGAAGAAGATTATTTAAAAGTTTGTACAATTAATCAGCATGCTGTCTTTTTCGGAATGAAGTATGTTATTCCATCAATGCTGAAAGCAGGTAAGGGCTCCATAGTCAACATTTCTTCTATTGCTGGTATCGTAGCAAATTATGGCTTTCCAAACCTTGCTTATGTTGCAAGTAAGTTTGCTGTAAGAGGAATGACAAAAGCAACTGCAATCGAGTACGGAAGTAAAAACATCAGGGTCAACTCAGTACACCCCGGCTTTATTAATACCCCAATGATGGTTGAAGCAACAAATGAGGACGGTGGTGATGCACTGGTTCAAATTCCGCTTGGCAGGCTTGCAGAAGCTAAAGAGGTTTCTAACCTTGTTGTTTTCCTTGCTTCTGACGAGGCATCTTACATTACAGGTACAGAGCATGTTATTGATGCCGGAATGACAGCTCAATAATTTAAAACTATTATATAATGGAGTAGAAAACAAAAATTATTTTCTACTCCATTTTGTCAATATCATCGGCTAAGCATCATCAACTTGTAGCCAAAATCTAATTCGTGATAAACGATAGCAAGAAGGGTGATATTAACAGAGACGGTATAACAAATCCTATTGCATAAGCACCATATGCTGATAGGGTTGTAGAAATAATTGCGTCCCCAATGTAAATGAAGCTCCGGTAAACGCATTTTTCCAGCCTGTTGTCAATAAATTTGCTGGAACTGAATAGGTGCTTGACGTACCTCTTAAGTTTGCAATCACCAATACCTTTTGTGAGTCCGTTGTTTTGGTGAATACAGCCACATCATCACTACTATACACTAATAACTGGCCATTTTTAACCGCATCACTGCCTTGTCTGAAAGAGAGGATCTTTTTATACTCAGCTGTTATCTCCGGATTCGTATTCCAATTAATCGGGGTCTTGTTGAAAAAGTCAATTACAGCAGTTGCCCCTACTTCCTGCCCGTTGTAAATCATAGGTACCCCTTTCATTAAAGCAGTAACCATAAAGGCAGCCATTGAACCAGTTTTACCCCCATAAACATTAACAGGGCTACCGTCAGTCAGGTAAACATCATGGTTTGTTGTATATCTGACCACTTGTGCACCAGAAAAAGCCGGAGCAAATTCACTGGTATTCAGATCCTGCAGTAAGCTAGCTGAACCACGGTTACCAAAAATCTTATTTTCCAGGCCATTATACCAGCGCATGCCGTACACCAATTGGAAACCCGCCTTAAAATGGTCATTCCGTGTCCCTTCGGCCAGCATTAATAGTTTGTGCGTACTGATAGCTTTTAAAGCGCTGTTTGCTTGTGCCCAGAAATCAAAAGGGACAAAATCAGCTGCATCACATCTGTAACCATCTATATTAGCTGTAAATACCCAATATTTCATGGCATCAATCATCGCAACACGCATTTCCTGATTGGTATAATCAAGATCAGCCACATCCGTCCAATTAGTTCCTTCAGGATAAATAATATTCCCATTGCTATCTTTTGTGTACCAATTTTTATTACTGATCCAGGCGTTATCCCAGGACGTATCATTGGCCACCCAGTCCAGCATAACAGCCATATTACGGGTATGCGCAGCATTCACCAGGTTTCTCAAATCTTCCAGCGTACCAAAATCCGGGTTTACGTCTTTATAATCTTTGACCGAATAGGGTGAGCCTAAACCATAAGCAGCTTTGAGAATTCCCACCGGATGAATTGGCATCAGATAAAGTACATTTGTTCCAAGTGCTTTTACTGAATCCAACCTGGCCAATACACCTTTAAAATTTCCATCTGCACTGAATGCGCGAATATTTACCTGGTAGATAACCGCATCTGCAGGGTCAGGAACATTTGCATAGGGTGTGCCATATTGCGGATAAGAGTTATCGGCAACAAGAACGTTATCACTTTTCTTGCAAAAACTAAAAATAGATATGAACAGTAAAAGCAGGGCTTTCACAATTATCTTATTTGATTTGTATTTCATTTTTGATCATTTAATCAGGCAACAGTTTCCCATTGCCTGATGAATTAGTTTTTCTTGAGCTTATAATTGTAATTAGCCGGATTATGAAGATCTAATGTGATCGTATAATTCCCGCTGACAGGTACAGTAATATTATTTACCGCAGCATTGTATCCATAAACCGGACTGTCTGCATAAGCAAGATTACCTTTTGCATCTATGCCGAAGTCAATAGCCCAGGCATTATTAGCCCTGAACTTAAATGACCCGGTTGAAACCATATCAGCAGTTACCGTCCATACCTGGTTAGCAGCATCATAGGCCAGCTGGGTATCTGTATCCCATCCTCCTGGTGAAGCGTCACCTAATATTGACCAGGTAGTTTTTGTTGCGGTCCAGGTATTGTTGTTCAGGTTTGCAGAAAGCTGGATATAACCCGGGCCTGGGCCTATCAGATCGCCTGCGAGTCCATCAGTAGTTAACAAACCATTAGCACCTGATCCATAATTTATGTGGTTCCAGTCTGGCGCAGAAGTAAATTTGAAATGATAAGTACCTCCTGCCGGCACATTAATATAACCTTCATAAAGTTTAGGCTGAAGTGCTGCCATAACAGGCGCTGTAGCAGGTAACCAGCCCTGATACTCTCCAGGGATATATAACAATGGATAAACACTCATCGCTATATAGGGTGTTACGTTTACAGTAACGGCTTTTGTATAAGCATTTTGATCCTGATAGGCTTTCACGCGAAAAACCAGGTTGCCGGCAATACCGCTTTTCAGCCCCAGAGCAAGTGCCAGTGTATTCAGGTCATTGCCCTTATAAGATTTACTCAAAACATCATTACCAACAGCTACACTGGTTGCATTCGACCATGCAGCTGCTCCTAAGGTATCTGAAGGTAAATCAACTTGGAGCGTATAAGTAACTGCAGCTTTAATTGGGTATACAACAGCTGGCCAGGAGAAAGTAACCACTGAGGTTGTATCATTTAATCGGGAGAGCACGACTGCATTTTTTGAAGCCGTTAAAGAAGAGCCAAAACCTACTGTTTTCAAAACAGTGAGTTGTGCCTCTTTTTTACAGGCGTAGAAAAAGCAGCTGCTAAATATGGCGAACAGATAAATATATTTTTTCATCATTTGAGAGATTAGTAGCCTGCATTTTGTTTTAAAGCCGGGTTTGCATCAAGGGCACTGGTAGGAATCGGGAACAGTAACCGGAATGCGGGAACTGCGGGTGCGAAATCATGAGCCAGCAGGAATTTGTTGAACCTGATCATATCTTGTCTGCGATGGCCTTCCCAGTTCAGCTCAAATCCTCTTTCATTGTAAACATCATCCAGCGCAGGGCTTGCAGCTAAAGCAGCAAGTCCTGCACGTTGCCTCACCTGGTCTATCAATGGTTTGGCTGCCCCTGAGTTTCCCAGTCGGATATTACATTCAGCCTGCATCAGCAGAATATCAGCATAACGGTAAATAGGAAAATCATTGGATTCTCCACTGCCATCTTGCGGAGGTACAGGGTAAAACTTAACGTTTCTGATGCCTTCAGCTGGCCCCGCCCCTGGGTTGTCAAGAGAGGTCACGTCCAGAGAATAAGTCACTCCACCTGGTTGAGCACCGACAAGAAATTGTTTTTTCCGAATGTCATTGTCAGCGTACCGATCATAGAAAGGTCTTGGAACAATAGTTCCATTCCAGCCGCTAAAGCCAAACATAGCTACTCCATTTGGCCCATTTACGCTTCTTAAAGCATAAATATTACGGGACACAATGTTCTCCGTTGCAAAAATGGCCAGGATAGTTTCATCATCAGGACATTTGTCACCAAAAAGCTCATAATATTGATTCCCCAGAGGACTTGCTGCATTTGCTGCACCCGGATGTAAGGTATATCCGCCCTGCGTTACTTTAGCGCAGGCAGCCAGACACTCTGTCCAGTGCGGTGTTCCGGTATAGACCTCTGCGTTCAGATAAACTTTGGCCAATAAAGCATAACCCGCCCATTTATTAAATCTACCATAATAAACGCCCCCCTTTGCCTCAGAGAGTAGTTCTACGTTAGCCGTAAGTTCCTTAACAATAAAGTTGTAAACTTCAACCCTGCTCGTCTGAGGGATCTTATCGACAGTAATATTGTTATCTGTATAAAAAGGTACTGAACCATAATCATCAATCAGCAGGTAATAAAAGAATGCACGTAAAACCTTGGCTTCTGCAATTTTTGAAGCATCAGCGTTTGCTTTTTGTAATTGATCAACTGCCAGGTTAGCGGTATAAACTGATTTATAAAGCCAGGTCCAGGTATTTCCAACCATAGTGGAGCTTGGAATCCATTGACGTTGATAGAGCTGTGCAAAATCCAGCTGCCAGTCACCAGTATTACGGTGTGGGATAACCTGCTCGTCGGAAGACATTGAGTTTAAATCATACCAGCAGTTATCTGCTCCCGCATAGCCAGTCCCCCAGTTCCCTGATACCTGCGAATAAACGTTGGCCAGTGCAACATCTGCACCTTTTGCATCGCCATAAAATTGATCTGCGGGGTATTTATCATATACATTTTCATTTACCTTTTTGCAGTTTTGCATCCCCAGGGCAACAATTAAAATGCTTAATATTATCTTTTTCATGTTCATCCTTTTTTATTTTAATACCACATTCAATCCTATCGAAAAAGTTCTTGTTCTTGGGTAGATTCCTCCATCGCTACCCGAGCCGTTGCCGCCACTAACATTCAATTCCGGGTCTATACCTGTATATTTTGTGATGAGCAGCAAATTTGTCCCTGTCAGGGAGACACGCATAGCACTGATATATTTAATCTTCTCAGTTTTTATACGGTAGCCAAAGGATAGATTCTCCCATCTTAAAAAAGACCCGTTTTCCAGCCACAGATCGGAGCCGTATTGTGAGGTGTAAAGACCCAATGGAACAGCACTTTCCAATACATTTGCTTTACCGAGGTTTTCAAAATAACTCAGGTTTGATTTAATAGTATTATAGATTTTATTGCCACCAGAGCCTCGCCATACCATAGAGGCATCAAAGTTCTTGTAAGTCATGCCTGGTGTAAAAGCATAAGTATACTTTGGAATTGCAGAGCCTTCAAATATTCTGTCAGGACTTTGGTTTCCCTGATCAATGATCTCATCTTTATTCCGGTCAACCACCGTTTCTGCGTTTACAGCATCTTTACCCGAGTGTTGTAAGATGTTAAATGTACCAATAGGCTGTCCTTTGATCAGGTAAGCATTAGTACCCCAGGATACATAATCAGTATTTAAAGGAACACCGTTAATACTTCCGCTTAAGTTGAGTACTTTATTTTTAAGCAGCGAAACATTTCCTGCCAGTGTCACTGTCGTATGCTGCGTTTTAATCAATTGATAACCAAGCGTAACTTCCAATCCTTTATTTAACAGGCTACCAACGTTTGCTGCAATACTCGGATATGGATATGGCGGTTGCGGAACGGTATAATTGAATAAAAGGTTATCTGTAGTTGCTGTAAAGACATCAACCGTTCCATTTAAACGATTATTAAATAAGCCGAAATCTATACCAATATTTGTTTGTTTCCGGGTTTCCCAGCGCAGATCCGGATTTGCATTCTGGCTGATTACAAAATTGGTTATCGGGCTGCCACCAAAATAGGTGACACCAGAGTAACCTACCAGCTGGAGTGAACCCTGCGGACTAAGACCTTGCTGATTACCCGTAATTCCATATCCTCCTCTAAGTTTTAAACTGCTGAAAATTTGCTGGTTTTTCATAAATGGCTCTTGATCTATACGCCAGGCAACCGACGCAGAAGGGAAATTTCCCCATTTATGATTAGCGCCAAAAACAGAAGAACCGTCTCTCCTGAAAGTAGCAGTAAACAGGTACTTATTTAAGTAACCGTAATTGATACGGCCTAAAAAAGAAACCAGGTTCCTGTCGTTTTTGTAGGAATTCATATCTCCGGGAGCTACTTTAGAAAGATCTCCTAATTGTAGTGCATTAAAAGTTGCAATGTCGTTTATAAAGCCTTTCGCCTGTGCGAAATTCCCGTTGTAGGTTTGCGCCTGACGTTCAAATACTGCAATGGCATCAAAATGGTGGTCACCAAAATCTTGTTTATAGTTAAGGCTAATGTCCATTAACTTTTCATCTGTATGTTTGTTATTGATATTGGCGATACCTTTATTATCAATTGCAGCGGCAATGGTTGATTCTGCTGGTAAGTAATAACCTGAATTTTCATCAATTTTTCTCCAGCTGCCAAACCAGCCCGCAGTTAAACCTTTGGTTAACTGAAGATCTGCACGTAAACTACCAAACAGGTTATTGATCTGATTCTGATTTACTACCGTGTTGGCAACTGCATAAGGATTGATATACTGAAACACGTTTGGATCGGTATAATAACTGCCATCTGCATTATAGACCGGATCTGTTGGCCTGGTTACATAGATATTACTGAACAGGTTTGAGGTAAAACTTGCCCTGCCTACCCCTGTCGGACTATAATTTGTGTTGTTGATACCACTGTTCAGATTCATAGTCAGCGTTAGTTTATCATCTAATGCCTTCTGTGTAGCTTGAATACGCCCGATATAGTTTTTATAGTTTGATTTGATCACAATCCCTGTTTGCAAAATTGCCGAAACAGAAGCACGGTAGTTAAAGCCATTTGAGCCGCCACCAAAGGCTAAGGCATGGTTTTGAGTAACCCCGTTCTGAGTAAGCAAGTTATACCAGTCTGTGCTGGAACCATGATTAGCAGAGGCCGGCACACCGTAGAGTTGTGCCTGTTCCCACCATTGGTCTGCGTTAAGTTGTTTTAGTTTTTTGGCGATAACATCTAATGAGCTGCCTGCTGTGTACTCAATACTTGACTGGCCGGCCTTATTTCTCTTAGTAGTGACAATGATGACACCTGGTGCACCGCGTGATCCGTATATTGCAGTAGCAGAGGCATCTTTTAAGACATCAACTGATTCAATTTCACTTGGTGGAACCTGGTTTAACAGATCCATATTTCCCTGGATACCATCTACCACTACTAAAGGGTCATTACCACCAATCAATGAAGTGATTCCCCTGATCCTTACGCTGGGCGTTGTACCTGGCTCACTCCCGGACTGTGTAATATTAACACCTGCAGCTTTTCCTGCCAGCAGTTGCAATGGGTTTGTCACTGTACCAGGATTCAGGTCTTTGCTTGAAATTGTAGCAACTGAACCGGTCAGGTCTGACTTTTTAGCCGTTCCATAACCAATCACGACCACATCTGATAGAGATCTTGAGTTTGGGTTTAATAATATGGTGAGTGGGTGTCCAGCATCAATAGTTCTTTCTACTGCGTCATAACCAACAAAACTAACTGTTATTGTCAGCGAGTTTAATGTTGGGTTTTGTATTTGAAATTCCCCGCTTACACTTGATAAAACGGAACTCCCGGTTTCCTTTATCCGTATAGATGCACCCGGCAGTGGTTGATTTGTTTCATCAACTACTTTACCCGTAAATGTTTTTGTCTGGGCGAAAGAAGTGAATACGCAAAAGAAGAAAAGCATGGTCAGGCCATACTTATACAAGTAAAGTTTGTTCATATAGATTTGGTTTAATTTGATTAATGAGAACCTCTGATAAACCGGGGCATCTCTAGCTCAAAGTAAGAGAGGTTATGTGCTAAAACCAATGCTTTAAAAAGCCGATATTAATAAAAAAGAAAAATCAAACCTATATAATTTTGACTATCAATTGATTACAAAATTTCCTCTATTAAAATATATAGATAATTATGGTAGTAAATCGTATTTATCTTGTATACCAATCATTAAAGACAAGCTTTGACCCTATAAAAACTATTTATATTTCAGTCTTAGCAAGAGACAGTTAAACAACTGAATTTCAAATTATTATATTAAATAACAACCTTTTTTTTCTATATACGCTTTTCTGCTGATCGCTACCGGGAAATCAAACCTGTATTTTGCTTTCAGATGGATCAGAATCATAACCTTATATAAATCCTTTTATGAAAAAAATCAAAATTATAGTATCTCTTTGGGTGATTGCCTGCATGCTTTCTCCACTGAGTTCAATCGGCCAGACGGCAACACAATTTGGAAAACAATTTAATGGAGTTCCAGATCCTCTTGACGCGGTGATCTACCAGGTAAATATGCGCACCTTTAGTAAGGATGGAAATTTCAAAGGCGTAAGCTCCCGCCTGGATTCGATAAAAGCACTAGGGGTCAATTTGATCTACCTGATGCCAATTTACCCTGTTGGGATCTTAAAATCAGTCAATTCACCTTATTGTGTAAGTGATTATAAAGCGGTTAATAAAGAGTTTGGGACAATTGATGAATTGAGAGCGCTGGTGAAGGGTGCCCACGACAAAGATATGGCGGTGATCCTGGACTGGGTCCCTAACCATACTTCTTTTGATCATCCCTGGACAAAGAATAAATCGTGGTACTTGCAAGACAGCACAGGCAATATTATCAGTCCTGTTGGAACTGGCTGGAATGATGTGGCCCAATTAAATTATAAAAATGAGGACATGCGTGCAGAGATGGTCCGATCTATGAAATACTGGGTACTTACAGCTAATATTGATGGCTTCAGGTGTGATTATGCGGATGGACAACCTTTTGATTTTTGGCAAGAGGCAATCAGTACCCTAAGAGCTATTCCAAAACATAAATTGATATTTTTAGCTGAGGGCAAACGAAGTGATCATTATAAAGCTGGTTTTGACTATAACTTTGGCTTCACCTTTTTTGAGGACCTGGTTGATATTTATAAAAAGAACAGGTCTGTGAAATCAATCGATACGTTGAATAGCAGTGATTATAAAAATGCAGCAAATGGGCAAAGTATGGTCAGGTATATTACAAATCATGATGTAAATGGTTCTGAGGGCACGCCCCTGGAGTTGTTTGGACAATTTAAAGGTTCTATGGCTGCTTTTGCAGTTGTTTCTTATATGAAAAGTGTCCCTATGATTTATAATGGTCAGGAGGTTGGTACACCTTACCGTTTAACTTTTCCTTTTACCACGACAAAAATTGACTGGACTATCAATCCTGAGCAAACTGCGGTCTATAAAAAAGTCATCGCCTTCAGGAATGGAAGTAAAGCTATTAGAAGAGGTTCATTAATTTCATACAGTACAGATGACATCTGCGCTTTTACCAGGGAAAAAGATGCAGAAAAAGTTTTGGTTTTGTCGAACATGAGAAATAAAAAAATCAGTTATAGCGTACCCAAAAAACTTTTAAATATGGTTTGGAAAGATGCTTTTACCGGGAACGTTTACAAATTGAATACGACATTAGCTTTAGCGCCTTATACTTATCTGGTGTTGAAAAACTAAACGTAATCAGCTAAGGTCCACAATCTCTTTGACTGCTTTGATCTGCATGATCCGATCTTCAAATTCATCGTTTGGAATGAATGAACGGTTTTTAGCTTTGGTCTTGTAGGTGTAAATTGTGTTAACAGAGTAATTCAGGATCTTAGCTATCGTTTCATTTTCATCAATTCCCAGTCTGATCAATGCAAAAATCCTGAGTTCTGTATTCAGCAGGTTTTCTTCACGAGGCTGTATTTGATCGGCTGTGGTGAATAACATATTAAAATCAGCAACAAAATTTGGGAACAGGCTTAAAAACACTTTATCAAAGCTATGAGAGAGATTTTCTCTTTCAAAACCGGTGTTTAACCGGCTTAAGACCAGCGTAATTTCTTCAAATCTTTTCTCTTTCACCCTGGTTTCAATGGCGCGTTTAAGCCGGTCAATTTTCTCAATGTAATCTGAGTGAATATTAAAGAAGTTTCCAATGTATTCGTCTTTGATCATATTCGCTTCATCCAGCTTGGCATTGATATGGGAAAGTGACCGGTTACTTTTATCTAATGCTTTATTTACCAAAAGCAAAGAATTGTTTGCGTTATTCAAATCGGCATTTTTACTCAAAATAACCTGATCTGCTATCCGCAGTTTTTTTAGTTGTCTGACGGTAATATAAGTGAAGAAGAAAACCATAACTATTAAAGTAGTAATAGCATAGGCGTACATAGTGAGCAGATGTTTCTGTTTTTCAATTCTGTTGACCTGTTCAGTTTGTATAATTGGCATTATATTACTAATGGTCGCTTCCCGGTGTTTAGCACCGTAGAAATTAGCATCATTTATTGCCTGATTAATAAAATCATAGGCCATTTTAACATCGCCTTGTTTAAAGAGATAACTTGCCAGATTAGTCAGCGCCACTCCTTCCTTTGTAGAATGTTTATTATCAATTATTGCTGCCTTAATTAGGTTTGAAAGGCCTTTCTGCGTTTGCTTTAACTCAAAAAAAGTATAACTTAAGCAACTTAGGTTAATTGCACTATCCTGATAGGTCTGCTTGAATTGTAAAATTCTGTCATATGTTTTTAAAGAAGTTTGATAATCTCCTTTTCTTATCGCCCGCAAACCCACAGCAGATAAGTTCGCATAGGAATTAACTGGAGTGCTATTAATAATTGAATCACAGTAATTCAGGCCAATCTGACTATATTTTGCATAATAATCATCAAGTTTATCGTAATCAGCAAGATCGAAATGGCTCCTTGCTTGTAAAAAAAGATATTCGTACCGCTGATGTTCAGCTAAATGGGAAGTATTTACTTTTTTCAAAGTATCCAGGCCCTCTTTAAACATGCCGGCAGAAACCAGTACAAAAGCCATGTTGACTTTTGAATAACTTATTTTGTTCTGGTCCTTGAGTAAATGCGCACAGTCGTTTAACTTTTTACAATAAACGTAAGCGGAATCATGAATATAGGATTTATAAGCATTAAATAGTTTATGATAATTAGTGTACCGTTTGCTAAGGGAGGAGTAATCTGTGTGAAGATCTTTTTTAAGCGTTTTTATATAAATGTCTTTATTTTGATCATAATGTGCTTTATAAGCCAGCGTTTTAACCAGCACCAATTGCAGGCTATCAATATTAGCTGAGCTCTTTGCTTGTTGTGCCAACACTAGCTGACACCAGCAAATAAGGACAGAGATCAATAAAGGAAATTTATATTTGGTATACATTTTCACGTTTGTTGCTAAACAACCAATAATAATATTTTGATAATCCGGATTATTCAGCAGATGCAATATCCAGATAATATCCGTGATAATGAAATGACTAAAAAATGATTACTAAATTTACTATAAATGAAATTGAACAGCCTGTCATCCCCAATCAATAGCCTGATGAAAATATCTGCATTTTTGCTGTTTTCTTTATTTATACATCCCCTGTCTGCTCAGCAAAAGAATACCCTAAAGGTGATTAATTCCTTGAAAGTCTATCAAAATTCCTTTGCGCGGGACCCAAGCCAGGAGTTGATAGAGCTCAGGAAAATGATACCTGACCTGGTTTTGGACATTCGGTACGCCACGGCAAATAATTTTATGAAACAGGTTATGTATCCCCAGGCACGGGCTTTTGCCAGAAAACCAGTTGCAGAACAGCTAAAAAAAGTCCAGGCAGAACTCCGCAAAAGAGGATATGGATTAAAAATTTATGATGCTTACCGTCCATATGCCATCACGGTTTCCTTTTATAAAAGGGCTGCTGATAAAAGTTTTGTAGCCAACCCGGCAAAAGGTTCCAAACACAACCGGGGCTGTGCGGTAGATCTAACCCTGATCGATTTCAAGACGAAAAAAGAAATCCCGATGCCTACCCCCTATGACAGTTTTGCTCCGGAGGCTGCCGCAGCTTACCAAAAATTACCAGCTGCCGTTATCCGCAACCGGGATTTTCTGATCCGAACAATGCGGACATATGGTTTCAGGGTTATTAAAAACGAATGGTGGCACTATGATTTTATAGGGTGGCAGAATTATGCACTGATGGACATTCCGTTCAAAAGTCTTTAAGCAGACAAGCCTGCATTTAGTTAAAGGAATTTCTGAACTCCATCGGCGAGAGGCTGGTCTTGGTTTTGAAAAGCTTGCTGAAGGATTGCAAATGTTCAAAACCCAGCTCATAAGCGATCTCGCTGACCGATAGACTTGTAGTGGAGAGCTTTTCCTTAGCCAGTTCAATTAACTTATGATGTAAATGTTGCTGAGTATTCTGTCCGGTAAGGGATTTAAGCAGGCTGCTTAGATAACCTGGTGAGATATTTAAGTTTTCAGCAATATAAGTCACACTGGGCAATCCTTTTTGAGCCATTTCGCCGCTGCTAAAATAATTGGTCAGTAAATCTTCCAGTTTGGTCAATATTTCATGACTGGTGATCTTTCTGGTAATAAACTGGCGCTGATAGAATCTTTCGGAATAGGTTAGCAAAAGCTCTAATTGTGCAATGATCACGCTTTGACTGAAACGGTCGATATTCGCATTGTACTCTTGCTCGATATTTTGCGCGATAGTGGTGAGCATCATTTCTTCCTTATCCGATAAGTAAAGTGCCTCATGGACCGAGTAATTAAAGAATTCGTAGTGTTTAATGGACTTGGCCAGCGGCGTGTTCCACAGAAAATCAGGGTGAATTAAAATCATCCAGCCCTGGGGACGGTGCATCACACTCCCCTTTTCAATCTCCATACCAAATACCTGACCGGGCGACATAAAGAACAAGACACCCTCATCAAAATCACTGGTCTGCTGGCCGTATTTAAACTTAGTATCCTTCACTCTTTTCATGGAGATCGAATAAAAATCATAGATCAAGCTGAAAGAACCTTCAGCCAACGGCCTGTTGATGTCCTCCATATGTACCAGGCTAATCAGCGGATGCGCAGGATTAGGCAGACCCGCAGCCCGATGATATTCGGTGATCGTGTGGAAACGAAAAAGCTGGTTGTGATTCATAGCTCTACTAATTTCGTTATTTTTTATGATAAACTGCGGCGAACTCTTCTGCAAAATCAGCAAGTTTGACCTTACCCATTTTTGGCTGGTTTTTGTGAAAGTTCTCCAGTGTTTTTCCGCTGTGCATGGCCGCCTGCATTTCCACCAGTGTTTCTGCGAGTTTTTCAGGCAATTTAGCCATCTTCAATCCTTGCAGCATTTCCTTATCCGAAAGCAGCACCCATTTCAGCCAGGGTTTGCTTATGGCTGTGCCAATGATCTTTGCCGCCTGGTTACAGGTTAATTCCTCACTGCCCACATAACGGATGTTTTTCCCTGAAGGCAGCAATATCAGTTCTTCAGCAACCGCATCCGCAATATCTATTGGCGAAACAAAAACGATCCGGTCATCACCGCCATAGTTCCCCATTAAAAGGCCTGTTTTGCCAGTTAGCAAAGACCACAGACCGGAGTAACGCAACGTGAGGAATTTGCCAATAACCCCCTTGCCTTTAATCAGGTCTATGGATTGGTAGAAATTGGTGTAAAATGAACCAGGCCGCATGATTGTAACAGAAGCGTCCAAACCATCAAACAGGTGTTCTACATTTTCAGATTTAACCAGGTCTGCCGCCCAGCCACTCAGGACCACAATCCGCTTGGTACCTGCTTCTTTGAGCGCCTGTGCATAATTTTGCGCCATCCGTCGTAAATAATCACCCAGATCGGGCTCAGTAAAACTCAGCGGGATCATCGTATAAACTGCGTCTGCACCTTTGAAAGTCTGAGTCAAAAAGTTGACATCAGAAATTGAACCAATGGCCGGTATTGCACCTAAGTTTTCAATAACTGCCTTTTTTTCAGGGTTACTGCTAACCACGGTCACGGCATGTCCTTGTATAACTAATATTTGCGTCAGCGGCTGGCTGATATTCCCTAAGGAACCGGTTACAATAATTTTCATCGCTTTAATGGCTATAGATGTTTACACAAAGATGGGCTGCTTTGGTCACCTGGATTTATCCAAATCTGTGTTTGGTTTAGCCAAAACCACAAAAGCCATACAATTGTGCTATCCTTTACTCATCCACGAATTACTTCGCAATGATCTCGTTATCCTCAGGCAACACCTGCTCTAATTTTTTAAACGTAAACCCGGCGGTAATACCATGTATACCAATAGAAATGAGCACAATAAAAGCTATTATCGACCAAAGTGCGTCCTGATTTTTAAAAAACGTAGTTCCAAATGCAAAGGCCAGGTAATATATAGAGCCAATTCCGCGGATACCAAAAAAGCTGATCACGAGTTTTTCCTGTATTTTAAGCCTGGTGCCGATTAGTCCGATCAGTCCGGACACTGGTCTGATGACAAAGATAAAGACAATCCCGAATGCCGCCATTGGCCAGGTTAAGCTGTTCATGACCCCACGGACAAGACTTCCACCGAAAAGAATAAGCATGATGGCCACGAGGATCCTTTCAATCTGATCTGAAAATGCGTGCAGGCGGTTATAATATTTGTGGTCCCGCTCGTAGGACCTGAGTGTGATTGCTGCAATAAATACAGCGATAAACCCATATCCATGAACAATTTCAGTAGCACCGTATACAATCAGCGTTGCAGCAACAGACACAAAGCCATCCTGAGTAACGAGTGCTTCGTATTTCTTAGCCAATGTAAAAAGTACATACCCTAATAATTTACCCAGTAAAAACCCGAGAAGTAAGCCGACAGCAATCTGGTAAAATACATGTTTCAGTGCCCATGTAAATAAAAAGGAAGTATCACCTCCCGAGGTCATGGCCAGCGCTATTGCAAGCCATACAAAAGGAAAAGCCATACCATCATTAAAACCAGCTTCGGCAGTAAGGGAAAACTTGGCATTGTCACGGTCCGGCTCATTGGGGTCGCCTACCTGCACATCAGTGGCCAGTACCGGATCTGTAGGTGCCAGGGCAGCAGCAAGTAAAAGTGAAGTGGGAATAGACATTTTAAAATAATAAACCCCTATTACTGTAACTGCTGCTATGCAAAGAATCATGGTAATCGTGATCAGCCTGAAAGGAATTATCCATGTCTTCAATGAAAATTTCTGATCGATTTTCAGGCCCGTACACATGAGCGAGACAATCAGTACCAGCTCTGTCAGATGCAGCGTAAATTCACCATGTACCCTTGGGTTCGGGGCAGGCAAAAAATCAAAAACACTGTAAAGCAGCATGCCCACCAGCAGGTAAACTACGGAATATGAAACCCTGGTTTTGGCAGTTAAGGACGGCATCCACGCCATCCCAAGAATTCCTACTCCTATAATCGTCAATATAATCAGGTATTGATCCATTCTTCTTTATAATTTAGAAGTTACAACAATGGATTTTAAGGATTGTTGGTTTACACGTTATAAATCCTTTTCGAAAGGAACATAATCCTGCAGTTTGGGCAATGGCCTGATCAGCTTTTTCTCTTTTTTATTGGTGATAATCTTACCCGTATCGTAACGTTGTTCTTTATAAAAACGGATGCCTGAGGACAGGTTAAAATCATCGTTATACATACTACCTAAGCCATCAGAACCTGAGTGTTTAAAGCCAATCAGCTCAAAATTTCCATGTTGATACCTGAATTTATGTGAAAACATCCCCCTGGTTAATTGATTTTTAATGGTAATTACCTGGTTATTGATCGTCACACTCTCAAAACCAGCATCAGAACGTAATCCGTTTTTACCATTGGGAAACTGAGGTGCAATGATCTTATCTGAGGATACAATTAATTTTTGCTGACCATCTGGCTGCGTAAAAAACACTTGTAACCTGTAAGGAGCTGTATCAGCTACTGTATCTTGGGTTACGATAATCCAATCAGGCAAACCATCTTTATTTAAATCACCTTTACTTTGTGAGACTATCTTCCTCCCTTTTTGAATAAATGATTTTGTATTTGATTTTGGAACGATAGCAACATTGCTTTGTGCAAACAACGGAGAAGTTATCACCCATAAAAAAACTGATAACCTATAATATTTCATATTAATTTTATTTCTTACTAAAGAAAGCTACGACCATTAGCGCTAAAACTATAAAAAATAAAATGATGATTAAATTGATGTTTCTTAAATAAGATTTCTTCTGAAAGCTCAGCACAACCGTATCTATTAACAGGCCTAAAAACCAAAATCCTAAAAATACAGGAAAAGCAACTGAGACATACAGATAGAGGTCTACATAAATTTCTTTATTTTTAATATCGGGCATTTCCATGAGCACGAAACCTGTTACTTCTGTAAGAATCAGAAAAAACAATATTCCAAGCCTGATGTAAAGGTGCCGTGAGATTGATTTGTTATTCATTTTTTCGATCCTGAATACTTTTTGAGGTGGATATATTTTTCATCACTGCATTCACCAAGTTTGGTATAAGAATTCATAGCATTACCATAATTCTGTATAATAATCTCATCATCACTTAATAACCCCTCAACTGATGTTGGCAAGTATTCTGTTTCTTTAGGTTCATCGTCAGGACCGTCCCTGCTTATATCACCCCTGTTATCTTCCCATTCAATTCCGTTAAAATTGATATATACGACCTTCTCCTCTAAACTTCTGATAAACGTAACTTTACCTTTCAAGGTCCTGGTACTACTTTTAAAATGATAAGAATAGGCTCCTTTACTTTTTGAAATTTCTATCGTTAAATTGCAACCTGTCTCTTTATTAAGTTTATAGGTTCCAGCGATTGCCCTTGGTAAAGGCGGAATACTATTACTGGTTTCTTTTAATTGTATTGGAAAATGTTTTCTGGTCGATAAATCCTCCCACTGACCAGAAAAAGTACTTTTAAGCACCTGCCCTGTAATTTTTGCTTTTTTAATATTTTGGTAATCTAATTCATATAGTAAGACATTTCCATCGATAATACTCCCGGTCAGCTTAATCTCTACGCCAATTTTACCATAATAATAAAAGCCTGTTATTTTGCCATTCGTATTTTTCAGACTAAAAACAACATCAATTTTATTATTTAAAGTGCCGATAAAAGTTTTGTTAAAATCAACCAAAGCGGGATGTTTAACACCAGCTAAGGCTTTTTCAAAATTGTTAAAACTTATAGTGATCAATAGGAAAAATAAGATTGATTTGTTCATGTCATTTTAGTCTTGATGAAAGCTCTCTTTTTGCCGGTGCTTAGCGTTTGCATATTGAAGAAAATATTTTTGTAAAACAAGAGGCAAAATATTTACTCCTGAAACTTGTTCGGGTTGAAGTTTACAATCACCACTATACTGACAATCATAACCTAAATGACATAGATAAGGTAAGTTTTTGTAAAAAATAATATAGGATACTTTTCTCTCATAGTCTTCACTATTGCCACAATAATAAAACGGTATAAGAACCGTACCAGATTCATTAACTTTTTGCATTGTAATTTCTTTTGGATCGAGATAAATTAAGCTCATTTTTGCGTCAGGATAATCATAAAAAAACTTAACATCCCCTTTGTCATTTATTAATCTGGCCGCTATGGTACATAACTCTGCATCGAATGGCGGATCATTTAAGCGACAAGGGTTAAAGACTTCAACTTCTAATGTGTTTTTACCTACAGGATTAATAAATGTTTTCTTAAAGGTCTGCGTTTTATTTTTCCTCAGCAATTCAGCCTTATGCTGCCCGAAAATCTTTACACATAAATCTTGAAATTTAAAGAAAACAGCATCATTATAAGCTGATAAATAAGTTATCGGTAAAACCATCTTTTGACGGATTAAGGGCATTTTAATCAGCTTATCTTTTTGATCATCATAATAATTCCAGCTGCCCTGGTAAGTATTGATTAACATATCAATAGAGGATTCTCCACTACCATCGTTGTTTGCAGGCCCTAATTCATATCTTTTCATGCTGATCAGCTGTATTTTTTTGGTGGTTTTATCATAGGCAAATTCACTGCGGTAACCCGCCCGCATATTATTATTCACGAACTCAAACCCTCTTTTTGTAGCATTAATACCAGATGATACCCGCTCAAACTCAAAGTCTTCACTGGTTATAGTTTTAAACTTCTGTGTAGAAAGCTTACAAATCAACGTTGCATACTTTCTATCAAAAATCACGATGTCTTTGATGGAATCTTTATCAAGGTCTATATGCAAAGTATCCGTCTTATCACTTAAAGAAGCATAGGTGTTTAGCGATATAAATATTGTAATTCCAATTAATAAGCTAAATTTCATGAGGGTAAAAATACAGCCTGAGTTTTATCATGATTTTATGAACTTATTATTCGTTAGCTTAATCTAAGTATAAGCCTGCCCCCTGCTTAGTATTCGCGAATAACCGGACAAATCGCGGTACACATCAAATCATTAAATCTTATAAAAATAAGCTGCTGTTTATAATCTTTGCGATTCATTTTGTAAGCCTGACTCGCGGTTATCTTTTGATTTAATCTTTTTATTGCCGAAACGATACGTAAAATTCAGGCGTATCTGGCGGCTTTCTCCTACATAAGTGGTATGAAGCAATAAATTGTTCAATTGTGTATCTGTATTAATTTTATTCGTCCTGAACAGGTCAGTAACCGCCAGCTTAAGTGTTGCCTTGTCTTTCATTAAATTCTTTTGCAAGCCAAGATCAACTTGTGAATTACTCTTGATATAAGTATTCAGCCCACTTATATTTTTCGAATTGACTACGCCCGCAACCTCAGCTGTCATATGACCAGGCAGGTTAAAAGTTTGCTGAATATTAAATGTACCTGCAAAACGGCTGCGGCTATAATTTCCATATTCAGGAGTTCCCACTTTATTCTCCAAACGGTATCCGATCCCGGTCAGGCTCATTGTCCACCATTTGGCCAGGGTAATTTGTTGTGTAATAGTCAGGTTAAGGTTATTCTGAAATCCTATATTTCTTGGGATCATAATAATCCTGTTCTGTTCAAGCACTTCCGTTATCCCGCTGCTCAGATCACTTGTCTTTGTATAACCAGCTGATATTGTTGTATTTTTATAACTATACTGCAGCGCCAGTGTATTTGCATATTGAGGCTGAAGAAATGGATTTCCTTTCCAGTAAGAAAGCTCATCTACAGGATAAGAGAATGGGTTCAGATCATTATACGCAGGACGGTCAATACGGCGTGCCACACTTAAATTATAGGTCCCTGAATTTTTGGTTTTATAAGTAATCCCGGCAGTCGGAAACACATTCAAA
This sequence comes from Pedobacter cryoconitis, assembly GCF_003259615.1. Classification (GTDB taxonomy): domain Bacteria; phylum Bacteroidota; class Bacteroidia; order Sphingobacteriales; family Sphingobacteriaceae; genus Pedobacter; species Pedobacter cryoconitis. The sequence continues at coordinate 58,706 of NZ_QLLR01000006.1, forward strand.
TAATTTCTCACCACCAAAACCGGCGACTGATTACTGCCATTCCGCGGCTGCAAATCTCCTTTAGAATGCGTATTTTCCATTCTTACACCAATATCCACCTGGAGTTCTTCATTAACCGGAGTTTCGTACTTCAGGTATCCTGCAGTTATTTGCTCCTGATACTTAAAGGTATTGGATACATCGACATCAATTATTGCTACACTACTATTCATATCATACTGATTGAATACATTGTCAGCATTTACAGTAGAAAATTTTGCACCAGTTACCATTCTCCCTTTCCCCAGCGAAAAGCCATAGTCAGCCTTAACTGCATACAATTTAATATCCCTGCTATTGGCCACCAAAAAATTATTAGCAGATTGAAAATCACCATTTGGAGCATAAAAACTATTTGTACTCAGGTTTTTTGTAGCTGCATCGAAAATCCCATAATCAGCATCTATATCCAGTATATTATTTTTACGCCCTTTATAGCGGTAATTCAGGTTAACATTATAACGGTTAGTCTTCTGATCCGGATAATCACTCTGACTTTTCAGCGTCTGTAAAAGCTGTCCTGTTGGCTGATCATAAATATTCGTTAACGGGGTAATCAGGCCTCCACCACTTGAAAAATTACCATTCATCACAATTCCAATGGTTTTAGTTGTATCTATAGCATAATCTGCACCCAAAGCTGACCCGATGTTACGGCGCTTATCCACATCATGATTCGCATTCAGATATACCTTTCCATTGGTGGTCCGGTCATTGTCGTAGTCCATCGCAAAATGCCCGAAATTATGGTTGTAACTTCCAAACAGGTTAACTTTTCCTTTCCGGAAGTTAAGGTTCATATTGGTGTTTTGCTTTAAAGTGACCCCGTAAGCAACTCCATTGTTAATACTGCCGTTGAAACCTTCAGCAATTGATTTTTGAAGCACAAGATTAATAATACCACCAGTACCAGCAGCATCATATTCGGAGGATGGATTTCTGATAACCTCAATAGATTTTAAGTCGGAGGAGGACATCGTTTTCAGTAGCTGTGCCAGTTCAGCAGCCTGCAAATAAGTTTGCCTGCCATTAATCATAACCAGCGCACCGTTTGCACCATTCAATGTAATTGAGTTATCCTGGTTAACGATTACACCCGGAGTTTTCTTTAAGGCTTCCAGTACATTAGTCCCTTGCGCGGTTATACTTTGCTGGATATTATAAATCATTTTCCTGCCTTCAATTTTAACAAGCGGTTTATTAGCTGAGCTTTGAATAACAATCTCCTTTAAACTACGGGTGATAACTTCAATTTTAATAACGCCAAGATCCATGTTTTCCGACAACTGTAGCAGCTGGCTTTGATAAGACAGCGCACCAAGGTAACTCGCAGCAACCACATAACTCCCGGAATCGGTCGTCAAAGTAAAAGCCCCATCCGCACTGGTTAAACTTTGTTTAATAACCTGACCAGTGTGACCGTCCTTTAAAAATAAAGTCGCGCCATCAATGGCCACGTTATCTAAATTCTTAAGGATACCTTTTAAGATGAGCTTCGTATTGCTTTGTGCGAAGCCATTTGAAAATACACAAGTAAGTAGAAAAATTAATAAAATATTTTGCTTAAAATTAGCATCAATCATGAATAAATATGGTAATGTTTTCGGTCTTGTTATAATTATATGGAGAGTAAGTTAATACAAATTAATCACCAGAATGATAAAAATAACAGTTCACCACCTTAACATATTAAAAATCAATTCTTCACCCGTTTCTGTTCGCTTTCCGCTCCGCTTCCTTCATGTTTGCGCAAATTGGAGATCGCTTTACCAAACCTGTAGCTTAAAGAAACTACCCCGGTCCTGCTGTCATTCACATTATGATAATCAGCTTTGGTGAGTGCTAAATTATTAATCGCACCGCTATTTACATAAGAATGGAACACATCATTAACCACTAGCTTAATTGTTGTATTCGCTGACAGTTTCTTAGCAATTGCCACATTCACTCTTTTCTGTTCACCAGTAACAAACTGAACATTCGTTATTTTACTTTGGTAATAACCATCCAGCTGTATGGTCCAATCCTTCCCGGCTTTAAACTGCAAAATTGGTTTTAAATAGTAGAATGTACCTTTCGTATCCAGTTGCCCCGTATAAAATGCACTTACCGTATGAATATTGGTTACCTGTCCATAAAAATGAAAGTTAAACCAGGAAGCCAGATCAAAACTCCCATCAAAAGATAGTGACTTCACTGTAGCACTTCCAATATTGCCTGGCCTGCTGTAATAAATTCCGTTAACAATTTCAATTGTCTCATTCACCTGATCAAGCGATTTTCCATAACTCAGCGACGTTGTAAATTTGCCCTTATAAGTATGAGACAGTTCGATACTATTGGTATAAGATGGCTTCAAAAAAGGATTTCCAGTATAATAAGTAAACTTATCAATCGGGGATAAAAATGGGTTTAAATCCTGGTAATAAGGCCTGTCAATTCTTCGCCCATAATCCATGCTGAGCAAATTAGTACCTGCACTATCCAGTTTATACTGCAAAAACAACGTAGGAAACAGCCCTGTATAATTACGTTTAAAAGTAGAATCAGCCTTTTGTACATTGCCCAGCTGATTTCCGTTAGAAACTGTGTTCTCCAATCTCAGGCCTGCTTGTACAGTTAAACCCTTAAATTCCTTATTTGCATTTACATAAGCTGCATTGATATGCTCTTTGTATAAAAAATGATTAGTCTTATTGTAATCCGGTTTGGTAACCTGGTTTACTGTATAAAAATAATCAGCAATATTATCAGTCTGTGTGTAACTGGTTTTAAGCCCGGTTTCCAATTTGACACCGCTTTTCAAAGGATGTGAATAATCCATTTTAGCTGAATATATATTAATTCCGGCAGGCAGAGATCCCGTTAACAGGTAGTTGCTGGCAAGCAGTCCATCCTGCGGATAACTATTGTTATCAAAAGATTGATTGTTTTGAGTTTTATAATTTACATAATCTATGTCTGCCGTTAACTCCCGGCCATTCTTATCAAATAAATGCCTGTAATTTAAATTAACGCCTATGTTTCTGAATTTATGCAGTTCCCTGTTATCAGCCAATACAGTAGAGTCGGGCAAATTCTGAGCATTTGTAAAAACACTTTTAACAAACATTTTTTGTTTCGAAGGACGGTATAACCCGGTCAATCCAATACCTAAAGTGGTTTTCTCAGATAAATAGTAATCCATACCGACCTTGCTGGTATAACTTTGTCCGGTTGTACGGGAAAAAGAATTCTGTAAGAAATTAGAAGTGATCGCTCCATTTGCATTTTCAAAATGGCGGTTAATATCCAGATCACTATAATTATTAATCACTGCAAGCCCGGCATTACCGAATAAGTTCACTTTATTATACCGGTAATTGAAGTTAAAGCTATTGTTAGTCCGCGTATATTCCCCCTGGACATAGCTTAGATTAACTCCGCCATTAAATCCCTTTAATTTGCTCTTTTTCGTCCTGATATTGATAATTCCGCCATTCCCTGCTGCATCATATTTGGCAGGCGGATTACTCATCAGCTCGATCTGATCAACAGTAGATGAAGGCAATGACTTTAAATAACTTTCCAGGTCAGCTCCTGAAAGGTAGGCCGGCTTATCATCAATAAATATAACCGCCCCTTTTCCCTTTAAACTCACCCCTCCACTTTGATCAATCATAATCCCCGGAGACTTCTCAAGCACTTCATAAACAGTACTTCCGGCACTACTGACCATTGCCTCTACATTGATCACGGTACGGTCTATCTTTTTTTCTATTAAAGCTTTTTGACCGCTTATTTTGACTTCCTGTAATGCTAATCCAGTTTGCTGTAGCTGAATTACTGGTAAAATAGTACTTACTTGTAATTGGAAACTATCTCCTTTATAAACCGCATATCCGATCATCATCACAGCAATCCTGTAAGTACCTGCTTTTAAATGTGCCAGAGCATACGTTCCTTTTGAATCGGTTACTGCGGTTTGAACCGGTATAGAACCGGCCGCCTGGTAAAGATAAACCGTAGCACCATCCAATGGAATTTTGCTGTAAACCTGACCAGTGAGGACTAAGTTAGTTTGTGCAATTGCAAAATTTAAGGCTGTGAGCAGCAAGGTGACCAGGAGCGCAATAATTCTAAGTTTCATCATCGTTTATTTGATTCGGGACAAAAGTGCTGTTGTCTTTCGGAACCGATGGTTAACAAAAGGTTAATGAAGAGTTAACGGGCATCCAATGATGAGCTAAGTGGGTTTACTATTGTTATATTTGAAATACCAGATGAACAAGAATCACACAACCAGGGTCCTTTTAATAGCATGTGTAATCATCGTATGCACTTTATCTTTTATTCAGTATTACCTGATCAGGAACACTTACCGGCTTACCAGGGATAACTTTTATGCAGAGGTAAAAGAAATAACACACAAGTTGACCAACAGCCCGGCTATGATTTCCTTAGAAGAACAAATCAGGACAGAGTTAAGGCAAACTGTGATCCAGTATGTGACTAATCCAATGAGCAAACCTGGTTTTCTAAAATTATTAAAGAGCAGCACACAGCAAAGCGGTCATAAATTCAGTGTTTATTTAAAAAAAATGCAGGACAAAACCCCCGGTCTTGAAGGCATCGCTTATAAATCACAATTTGATGAAATCATCTTTGAGATCAATGGGAAATCAGACACATTGCTTGCTGCAACGGCAAAGCCTGTGGTATTTTCCGGGGATGACTTCCACACAGCGGTTACTTTAAATAAGGATGTGACGCTGAGCAATGGAGAGGATTTACGTATTATAATCAGGCAATCAAATCTTATGGATATTTCCAGGCGGGAAAATGAAGTTATCAAACGGATGGCTGGTGTATTATTTCTCGCTGTTGGTTTAATTGTAGCTGTGATTATTTTATTATACCTGGTTTTTAGCGCGCTGATCAGACAAAAGAAACTGGCAGAAATGAAAACGGATTTTGCGAATAACATTACCCATGAGTTGAAAACCCCTTTAAGCTCTGTAAGTATCATCTTAAAAAGTATTTTGTTAAAAGAAGTTCAGGCAGAAGCAGCCTTATTGAATGATCTGCTGCAATCACTAAACAGGCAGCATGGAAAAATAAGGCAGCTTGTGGATAGCGTACTGGATAGTGCAATGGTAACAGCTATAAAAGTAGAACATAAAGAGCTGGAAATTACCAGTTTCCTGCAGGAATATGTGAATGATTTAGCGATTGCCAATCACAAATTAACAGCTAATATTGCTACAGGACCATGCCTGTTGCTAACCAATGCCACAACAGTAGAAAAAATATTAAATACCTTAATAGACAATGCTGCAAAATACAGTGAAGACGGCCTGTCAATTCATTTAGTCGCTTTGCAAACACCAGCGCATTATCATATAGAAATTACCGACCACGGGCCTGGTATTCCCGTACCTTATCAGCAGTATATCTTTGATAAGTTTTATCGTATTCCAGAGCAAAACAAACACACCGTTAAAGGCTTAGGCTTAGGACTATACCTGGCTAAACAAGCAGCCTTACAACTTGGCGCTGAGCTCACGGTAAAAAGTAAGCCCGGAAAAGGCAGTACATTTCTAATCAGTTTACCTTTATGAATATCAAAGTATTAATAGTAGAAGATGATACTGACCTGGGCAACCTGTTAAAGCAGTATTTGGAAATAAACAATTTCCAGGCCCACCGGGTATATAACGGCATAGAAGCCCGTGAGGAACTAAAAAGAGAAGCTTATGATATTTTGATTATTGATGTGATGATGCCTAAAGAAGACGGTTTCACGCTGGCAGAAAAACTAGTGCAGACTTATCCGCAACTCCCCTTTCTTTTTGTAACTGCCCGTAAACTAAAAGAAGACATCCTGTATGGCCTCAAACTAGGCGCTGATGATTATATTTTAAAACCCTTTGACGCAGACGAGCTTATACAGCGGATCAGGAACATCCTGAAACGAACGAAAATTGCTCCTGCTCCGGAAACCATTCAGATTGGGATTTATCAGTTCGAACCCGTTAATCTGATGCTGACTTCTGCCGGAGATCAAAAGATACTTACAGAAAAAGAAGCCCGGTTACTTCATTACCTGTGTTTGCATCAGAACCAGGTGATCAAAAGAAATGATATACTCAATCACCTATGGAAAGAATCTGATTTCTTTAACGGCCGGAGTATGGATGTATTTATCAGCAGGCTCAGAAAGTATTTAGCACAAGATAAAGGCATCCATATTGAAAGTATAAGAGGTATTGGCTTCCGTTTTATCATTGACAACTGAGGTAATTACAAGTTTTTCGGTAAAAATGCAGCCTGTTTTGATGTAAACAGCATTTTTTTCAATTCATAATGAGGCATTTAAACATATAAAGCAGATTAACGTTTGCAGAAATGCACATTATTTGTACTTTTGTCGCGGAGAGTTGGCAGAGTGGTCGATTGCGGCAGTCTTGAAAACTGTTGACTTGTCAAAGGGTCCGCGGGTTCGAATCCCCCACTCTCCGCCAAACAAAAATGCTACCCTCTTCGGGTGGCATTTTTTGTTTTAAAACGGCCTGAGCCCTTCAGCTCAGAGGCCAGGTTTAAAACAAAAAATTGCCAGGAGCGCAGCGACAAGCATTTTTGTTTGAAGCCCCCCCAAAAGGGATCAGCGAGAGTAACGAGCTAATCCCCTTCCTGGACGATAAACCCCTGGAAAAAGTACCCCAACCTGCAACTATAAGTATTAAAAATAAATTAACTACTTTTAAAATCTCTAAAAGAATTTTAATTACCTAAAAAGCTATAAAGCCTACACTTATTCAATAACTATCCATAAAATGAGGATCATATTCAATTATATGCTGACAACTAAAATTCAAATTATCAAAACACTCTTAATTATCAGCTTAATTGCCATAACCTTATCCTGCAGAAAAAAAGATCCTGCCCCTACTATTCATAACCCAGGCCTTCCTCCAGTTGTTGCTCCTGCACCTGCCTCCTGGAAATTCCAGGTTAGGGGAACAACTGCCGATTTAAATTCCCTCTATTTTACAGACAGCAACAACGGATATGCTGTTGGAAAAAAAGGTACTATTCTTAAAACAACAGATGGAATCTCCTGGACACTTCAAAAAAGCGGAACAACTGTCGACTTAAAATCTGTTTATTTTACCGATAGAAAAAACGGTTATGCAGTCGGGGATTTTAATATCTTTAAAACTACGGATGCAGGTGCCAGTTGGGAAGTCTACATTAACGGCGCACATATTCGTGCAAACTCTGTTTATTTTACAGACTCTAATACTGGCTATGTTGCCGGTGACGGAACCATTCTTAAGACAACCGATGCAGGTGCAACCTGGACAAGTACTATTGTCGGAAGAGAAACACTCTGGTTACGGTCCGTTTATTTTACAGATGCCAATAACGGCTATGCAGTTGGCGGTGATGGTTCTATATTTAAAACAACAAATGCAGGATCTGCATGGATAGCTCAAACTGTCGGAACAGAAACTTTACGCTGCGTTTATTTTATCGATAAAAATAACGGATATATAACTGGTAATGAAGGAACAATTCTCAAAACCACTGATGCTGGAACAAGCTGGACAAAACAAACTATCCAAAATTATAATTTAAATTCTATATTCTTCACTGACATAAATAACGGTTATGCAGTGGGCGACTACGGAGGCAGTATCTTTAAAACTACTGATGCAGGAATTACGTGGACAGTCAAAATATTATCCCCAGGATATTTAAGTTCTGTTTATTCAATAAGCGCTGATAACAGTTATGCCGCAGGCAGTTCTGGAAATATACTGAAATACGGACTGTAGTACCCCAATAGCAAAAATTACAAGTTATTGTACCAGCTAATCAACACAATTATTCAAATCCTTTAATATAAGCAGTAGGCGTAATCCCAAATTGCTTTTGAAAGTCTCTGGTAAAATTCGCAGGTGAATTATACCCGATCATAAAGGCAATCTCGTTAATTTTATATTGTTTGGCAGCAAGAAGTTCGGCAGCATACTTTAAACGGTAAAGTGCAATCAATGCACTCGGTGTCATATTTGTCAGTGCCTTAATCTTCCTGTATAAAGTCGGCCTGCTCATATTCATTGCTTTAGAAAGCATTTCTACATCGAGAGCGGAATCGCTTAATCGACTGGAAACCTCATCTGTAAGCTGTTTTAGGAAGGTAACATCAGTTTTAGAATAGGCTACCCCTTTGATCTCACTAATAGGAGATCTCGCAAAATGTTCTTTTACTAATTTTCTGTTTTTCAGCAAGCTTTTTATCTGTATATGTAAATGAGACATGGAAAATGGCTTATCAATATAAACATCCGCGCCAGTCCCTAACCCCTCAATCCTTGAATCAACCGAGCTTTTAGCAGTGAGCAGAATTACAGGAATATGGCTGTAATTAATATCGGTCTTGATACTTCTGCACAAATCCAGGCCATCCATTCCTGGCATCATAATATCACTTACCACCAGATTTACCTGGTGTTTTTCTAAGAGGGCCAGTGCTTCAACTCCGTCATTTGCCTTAAGAATAAAGTATTCTTCCTCCAGTTCCTGGGCAATATATTTCAGAATATCACTATGATCCTCCACAAGCAAAATTGCCGGAAGGCCTTTAGCAGATAATTTATAATCAATCGAATCAGCTAATGAATCGTCGTTTTCCCTGTGATCTGCCACATAGTTGATCTCTGTTTGCTGATGCAAAGGGAAGGTCACTGTGAATACATTGACATGAGCGTTGGTTGTCAGTGTTATCGTTCCATTGTGCATTAGTGCAAGCGATTTCGCGAGCGAAAGTCCTATACCTGTGCCTGAGTTTTTATCATTTTCGTCTATTCTAAAAAAAGGCTCAAAAACTTTTTTATGATACTTTGCAGGTATTAGTGTCCCGTCATTTTTAACTTCCAGGCTAAAAGAATCATCTTCACTGTTGATCGGAACAATTCTCACAGAAATAAGTTGTTCTGCATATTTAAATGCGTTGGAAATCAGGTTAACCATTATCTTTTTAAAAGCCTCGATGTCCAGATAAGCATGGAGTGTTAAATGCCGGGGTAACTCCAGCTTATAATTCAGTTTTTTTTGTGTAGCTATCAGCTGAAAATCATCATAAATATCCTCAAGCAGCGTATTCACATTGGTTTTAACGAATACAAGGTTGAGGTTACCCCTGTCAGATTTCCTAAAATCCAGTAATTGATTGGTTAATTCTATTAAACGATTAGTATTTTTATTGATCATAGTAAGATTTTCCTTAACTTTTCCATCAAACCCTTTAAGAGTTATGAGTTGATCAAGCGGTAATTTAATTAAAGTTAATGGTGTACGCAGTTCATGGGCAATATTTGTAAAAAATTCGATCTTAGATTGATTTAATTCCTGAGTTTTTTGATACTCATACTGCTCAAGCTTTCTATTATGTTGATTGCTAATATACTTTTTGTAAGTAACAATTAAAAAATATAAGACTAGAATAACAATACAAGAGTATATTAAATAGGCAGTAACAGTTAGATAGACCGGCGGTTTTATGCGGATGAACAATTTTTTCTCACCAGTTTTCCATTCTCCTGTATTACTCTCTGCTGCAAACTCAAAAACATAATTTCCCGGAGCCAGCCCTGTGAAATAAACTTTTCTGTTCCTGTTGAGGTAAATCCAGGATTCATTTAATCCAAGCATTCTATAACGATATTTGATTGCTTTAGCTGCAGAATAGTCGAGCGCCGCAAATTCAAGATTAATATTATTTTGGTCGTGGGAAAGATTAAGATGGTCTTTATAAGTTATAGAATTCTTTGACAGCGTATCTTCTTTGTCACTGGAAAAGGCTTGGTTATTAATCTCTAAAGTAGTTAAATAAAGTCGTGGAGGATTGGACAACTGGTTAAAATTCTCTGGATCAAAAGCTACAAAACCTTTAATACTACCAAAATAAATGATTCCGTTTGCAGCGCTGTAAGCTGCACTGTAATTGAACTGATCAGTGATCAATCCATTTTCTTTTGTATAGGTGGTAATTTTTCCATTAGAAGGATTCAACCTTATCAGTCCTTTCACAGAGCTCATCCAAAGCAGATGTTTACCATCTTCTACAATTCGATAGATATAATTGCTGGACAACCCTGAATCTGTTGTGTATCTGCTCTGGGTAATACCATTTCGGTCCAGCTTAATTACACCTCCCCCCTCAGTTCCAAACCATATATTATCCTGGGCATCTTCATATATACAATGGACTGTAGGTTCTGCAATTACAGCTTCATCAGGGCTGCTGTTCCCAAATCTCAGATGGATAGTTTTACCTGTATGCGGATCATAGCAGAATGCACCATTATTAGCACTCCCCACCCAAATCCTGCCCTGATGGTCTTCGATCACAGCAAAAACACCGTCCTGATAATCAAATCCTTTTACGGCAGAAATCTTTCTGGTACTCTGGTTAAATTCGTACAGCCCTGCATTCGCTCCAATCGTTCCCAGGTAAATTTTCCCCTGTTTGCTTTTGAGCAGGCATAGTACAAAATTGCTGCGTGTCCCATAAACTGCGCCAAGTTCCCTGAATCTTTCTTTGATCAGACCTGTATTCAAGTTCATCACTTCTAATCCATGATCATACAGGCCGACAAAAAGTTGACGACCTGCGATTAACAGGCTATGCACATTTGAATGCCCCAGACTTTGAGGACTGTTATCCGGCCGAAAGTTTTTAATACTTCCTGTGCTTAGATCCAGACAACTCACCCCCGCGTCTTCCGTGCCAACCCAAATGCGATGCAGCTCGTCTTCGCCTATTGCACTAATGGCGTTCCCTTTAATAGAATTGCCTCCATCCACATGGTAATATTTCCTGAATCTCGAGTTTTTTGCTGTATAATAATTAACCCCGCCGAAATAAGTCCCAATCCACATTCCTCCATCAGAATCACGGCAAAGGGAATAAATAGCATTATCATTGATGGCATAAGGATCACTTTGATTTTTCTGTAAAATGGTCGTAGTCTGAGTACTTGCATGGTAGATAAAAACTCCGGATTCAGTGGCCACCCATAGCTCTCCAGGTGCTCCTGCTAAAACTGACCTCACATTTATAGCTGTGCCATCGGTGTTGCGCTGGAATAACGTTTTTGATCTCCTTGTCAACCGGTTATAACACAGAAGACCCAATTTGCTGGTTCCAACCATAAGCTCCTGACCCGAAGGGAAAACGGCAGTAATCATTTTAAGGCTTGCTGACAACTTTTTATTTATCACCTGAAAGCACAGTATTTGCCCGCTGGAAAAATTGCACTGCAATACTTCACCGTTACTATTGCCCATCAATAGCTGGTTGGTTTTATCCAGAGTTAAACAAGTGGCTTGTATATTTAAATTAAGGAGTTTCTTTGTTTCCTGGTTGTACGACCATACCGTGTCAGAAGCAAGAAAATAAATCATTTTACCAGTGGCGACAACGGCCCCTATACGCTCGGAAGGCTTTAATATACGCTCATTGAAAGTCTCTGTTTGAGGGTCAAACTGATACAGTCCCCGCCCGGTTGCGAGCCAAAGGCTTCCGGCGCTGTCTGCACACAGCGAATGAACCTGGTCGTCACCCACACTACCGAATTGATGATGTGGATTCGTGAATTTTCTGAAATTGAAGCCGTCGAAACGATTAAGACCATCTTTTGTCCCCAGCCAGATGAAGCCCTTTTTATCTTGAAGAATACTCAATACTGTATGATGAGATAATCCATCATCTGTTAAGTAGTGCCGGAAATAATAGCGCTGAGCATAGCATAAACTATTAAAACCCAAAATTATCAATAGGGTTACTAAAAAATACTGAAACTTCTTCATCACGTTATTGATAGTGCATATAGAATAGCCTGTAACATCAGGGTTTATAAAATTAAGTTACTTATTGACATATTCCAGATTTTCTGCGCTCCCAATATAATATTGAATCATAGTGAATAAAAATTGAACAGTAGTGATAAGCCACTGAATTTTTATTCAAATACATTAGGTGAGGTTTTTATTAACCTGCAGTATATTTTCTAACCAATATAAACTACGATAATGAACAAAAATTTACAAATTTTTAAGTCATCGGTATGGGCTAACCCCTATGTACTTCTGCTTGTACTGATCTGCCATTTTATGGCCTGGGATGCAGCAGCGGCTACCAAAATTGACCATGGCAATGGGTTGAAATTTTCTGCCCTTTCAATTACAGGTAAGATTACCGATGAAAAAGGCGGAGCAATACCGGGCGTATCTGTAGTAGAAAAGGGCACTAACAATGGAACTGTTTCAGATAGTAAGGGTAACTATCGTTTATCAGTCACAAGCGGAACATCCATACTGGTAATCAGCTTTATCGGTTACAATACCTTTGAAGAACGTGTCGGCGACCGGACAAAGGTCGATGTTATGCTGAAGGAAAACGTGAGTACCCTAAATGAAGTTGTGGTAGTAAGTGTAGGATATGGCACTCTTGACAAAAGAGAAGTTTCAAGCGCAATTACCCACATAGGTGCTAAAGAACTACAAACCGTAGCCAGCAACAGTCCCCTGCAGGCGCTCCAGGGGAAAGTAGCGGGTCTGACGATAACCAATACTGCAACCGGAGATCCAAATTCTACACCCTCAATTCAGATGCGTGGTGTATCTTCAAGAAACGCAGGCCTGGGCCCTTTGTATATCATTAATGGTGTTATCGGAGGCAATATTGATAATATAAACCAAAATGATATAGAATCAATTGATGTGCTGAAGGGCGGCGCTGCCTCTGCAATATATGGTACAAGGGGAAGTAATGGAGTAATCATTGTCACTACCAAAAAAGGTTCAGAACAATCCCGGCTTTTTTATGATGGATATAGCAGTTTTGATTATATCACCAATAAATATAATATCTTATCTAAAGATGAATTCATTACCAATAGGGTAGGAAATAAACAAGGTCAGGATTATGGAGCCAACACCGACTGGCTGAAAGAAGTCAGCAAGTCTCCAGCCATTGGTCAAAAACATACCGTCCAGCTTTCTGGCGGTTCTGGCACTACAAATTACTTCGCCTCTGCCGACTACCGTGATGCCAATGGGATTGATCTGCGTTCCCGAAAAAAAGAATATGGCACCAGGATTAATGCAAACTTCGTTTCAAAAGATCACACCTACGAAGTGAACCTTGTGGCAGCACCCAGATATGCGCATACCAATCGCGCCGATTATGGAGGGTTTAACAATGCACTCACGCTTAATCCTACCTACCCTGTATACACGCAAACCGGGCAGTATAATTATTTAAATACAGGTTTTTTTTCCAACAATCCTGTTGAAAATGCGAAAATGATCAAAGCCGAGCAGGAAATCAAGGAACTGGACCTCAGCGGCAGTTTCAAAGTTAACCTGCTCAAGAACTTATCTACAACTGCCACAGTCTCTGAATCCAGTTCGTCTTTTAAAAATCTGGATTTTAGCCCGTCAACACTGTCAAGCATCCTGCACAACAACCAGACAATCAAAACAAATTATGCAAAACAAGAACAGGTTGAAAACGACGTAAAGAATTTTGAATGGACTGCTAATTATGCCACAACATTTGGCAAAAACAACTTTAAAGTATTAGGCGGATATTCCTATGCGCTTTACAACTACGAGCAGTTTCAGGCAGTTAATTATGATTTCCCATTTGATTCTTTTTCATGGAATAATCTTGGATCAGGAACTTATAATGGTGGTGCTGCAGGTAACGGTCAAAATGCTGTTTCTTCCACAAAAAACGGGTCCGCCTTAATTGCTTTTTTCGCTCGTGTTAATTATGACTATGATCACAAATATCTGCTTACAGCAAGTTTGCGGCGCGAAGGCTCTTCAAAATTCGGATTAAATAATAAATGGGGAAATTTCCCTGCGGCATCAGCGGCATGGCGTATTACTGAGGAAAGTTTTCTAAAAAACAAGATCTCCTGGTTAAACGACCTTAAGCTGCGGGTTGATTATGGCGTAACAGGCAATCAAGACTTCGGTAATTATCTATCACTTCTGCTATATGGTGGTGCAGGATATTTTCCATTCAATGGAACAACTTACCAGGTATACGGCCCCTCACAAAACGCCAATCCGAATTTAGGCTGGGAAAAAGCTATTAACTTTAACGCGGGCCTTGACTTTGAACTCTTCAGGAACAAAATATCCGGTTCGATCAATTACTATGTTCGCACAAATAAAGACCTTCTCGGCAACTATGACGTACCACTCCCCCCTAATCCGCAGTCAACCACTTTTACTAATGTAGGCACACTTAAAAATTCAGGTTTTGAGTTGCAGCTCTATTCATCTTTGGTAAAAACCAAGGATTTCAGCTACAGTCTCACCTTTGCCGGTGCCTTCAACAGCAATAAGTTTGTCTCATTCTCTAATGATCTTTATAAAGGTGCAACTTATCAGGATGTTGCCAGCTTGCCAGCGCCAGGCTCACCAGGTACAATACAACGTTTGGAAGAAGGCCGTCGTGTTGGCTCGTTTTATACCTTCAGAAATGCCGGTGTTGACTCCAATGGGGCCTTACTTGTCTACAAGAAAGACGGCACCATTGTTCCCGCCAACCAGGCAAACAACGATGATAAGCAATTTGTTGGCAATGGCTTACCAAAGTTTACAGCTTCCTTAGGCAATACCTTTATTTATAAACAATTTGATCTCAGCATATTTTTCAGAGGGAACTTTGGTTATAAAATTTTCAATACCGCAGCATTTTTCCTGGGAACCCCTGCAACACAATCTGACATCAATGTGCTTACATCAGCTTATGACAATGGTAGTAAATATTCAAAACTCACCAATAATTCCACTACTTCCATTCCCTCAGATTATTTCCTTGAAAATGGGTCTTTTGTAAAGATTGATAATGTTTCGATGGGCTATACAAGAAAGCTCAACTCCAAATTTATCCATGGCCTTAGAATTTATGCTGCAGGACGTAATCTATACACCTTCAAAAAGTATAGTGTGGGCGATCCTGACCAGACTCAGGTAAACGGCCTTACGCCGGGAGTAAAAACTGACGACAGCGGAAATCCAACCCTTAATTATTATCCTTCAACCTTACAACTAATTATCGGGGCACAGATCACTTTTTAAAAAAAAATCATGAAAAAAAATCTCAATATTAAAATAGCAGCACTTTTTATTTTCATCATTATATCCGGGTGTACCAAACTCGATGAAAAAATTTATGATAAGGTTGACCAGAGCGTATTCCTCACCCGCCGTGAGGATGTGATCCGCGACTTTTTGCGCCCATTTGAACATGCCTACTGGAGTATTCAAGGCAATGATATTTTTGCAGTCAATGAGGATAGTTCGGATGAATTCGGGACATTCAACCGGCAAGGTGACTGGCAAAATGGAGGTTATTATCAGCGCATGCACTATCATACCTGGACCATTAATGATAGTTTTACCAGTGGTGCCTGGACTGCATTTTATCAGGGGATCGTATTGGCAACTAATTCTCTGCAGGATATGGAATCCATTCAGGACCCTGCAAAATTAAACGTTACCACTGCCGAATTAGCAGATTTTAAAGCAGAGTTACGCACTTTACGTGCCTGGTTTCATCTCAGGGCGCTCGATTATTATAGAAATATTGAAATTGTCAAAGAAGTAAAGAATCAGACACAAGGTGGAAAACAGGTGAGCCCGCAAGAGGCCTTTAACTTTATTGAATCAGAATTAAAGGCCGCTATCCCAGACTTACCTACGCGTTCTAATTTAGGGGCCAATGGTATTGGACGCTGGACGCAAGCAGGAGCTGCTGCTTTACTGGCAAGGCTCTATCTCAATGCCAAAGTCTATACCGGACAAGAAAAATTCATAGAATGTGCTGCTGTTTCTCAGGACATCATCAATGGTAAATATGGTGCCTATACCTTGGATAACAAATGGGATGCACCTTTTGATTATACCAATTCTCAACCAAATTCAGAGGTCATTTACGGTTTTCCAGCAAGTCTCTCCCGTACGCACTGGCAGTATGACGGCGGAATGTATTTCTTTGGAATGACTTATGATGCAGCACCATTGTATTGCGGTTTCACGGATTTCGGACAATCGAACCCCAAATATGCCTTACAGCCGGGAAGAGATGTAGATAGTGTAGAGTATGGTTTTCAGCTAGGCAAACCTTTCGTAAAGTTTCAAAAATATCCGGATGATCTTCGTCTTAAATTATATAAGAACCTTGGTAATAGCAAACGTGAAGGAATGTTTTTGTATGGATACCTGCCCTATCAGCATAATGTAAATGGAAAAACAGTAACAGATACGGTTAAAGGAAATAAAGGGAATTATCCCCTATTTATCCGTGATCAGGTTGGAATGTTTCTCAGCAACAAGCCTGGAATAAAACCAACAGACAAAGAATCAAATATGAACCATGCGGATCATAACTCCGGAGTATTTATGCTTAAATATCCAGTATATCCTACCACTGATCCTAATCGAATTACATCCGCATACGCTGAGGTCCGCCTTTCTGAAGTTTATTACACGCTTGCCGAATGTAAATACCGTGCTGGTGACAGAGCAGGCGCAGCACAATTGCTTAATGCTGTGCGTCAACGCAATTATCCGGCGGGATCGCCCAGCCTTTATGAAACAGGGGGAAGTCAGCTCAATGATCAGGAGATGCTGGATGAATGGGGACGCGAGTTCCTTGGAGAAAACAGGCGCAGAACAGACCTGATCCGCTGGGGGGTATTCAGCAGTGGTACCTGGTGGGATAAAAAACCAGACGGAGACAAACACACGGAGATATTTCCGATCGGGCTTTCGATCATGAATATCAATCCTCAGTTGGTACAAAACCCAGGTTATTAATTAGCTAAAGCGTATCAGAACAAATTCTGATGCGCTTTACTTACCTTCTCCACCAGCAACTAGTTCTAAAAACCCACCCTTAACTAAATCTTCAAACTTAAGAGAAAACGCGTTCAACCTTTGGCCATTAAACCTACCACCCTGAATATAAAAATGTGCTGGATTCTGTTGACGAACCTTAATCAAAAACTCATTTTTTCTTATCTCCTTAGGAAGTTTAATCCTCACAGTTTCAAACAATGGTGTTCCTATTAAAAAAGAAGGATCGGGCCCTGTCAACCCTTTTACATCAAAAAGTCCCATGGCAGCCAGTACATACCATGCCCCCAACTGCCCCTGGTCTTCATCCTGACCATATCCGTACCCATGTATACCATCAGTGCCGTAAAATTCATTACAAATTGCCCTAACCCATTTCTGGCTCAGATCCGGTCTTCCTGCATAATTAAACAACCAGGCAACATGTAAGTTCGGTTGATTCCCATGATTATACAAGCCTTGAATTCCCGCAAAAGCATCAATCTCTGTTCCACCACCAAATGAATTTTTCTGCGAAACAGTAAAAATACTATCCAGCCGGCTGCTAAAAGTTTCCTTTCCAATCAAACTTACCAGTTGCTCTGGTGCTTGAGGTACATAAAATGTATACTGCCAGGCATTACCCTCCTGAAAACCTTTCCAAGGTTCAAAAGGATTAAACTTAGCTAAAAAATTTCCCTGATCATCCTTAGGCCTGATGAACTTTGTAGCGGGATCATATAGTAATTTCCAGCCTTCGGAAAGCTTGGTCAATTGGTTATAATCTTTTGTTTGATGAAGAGCTTTAGCAAATTGTGCTGCTGCAAAAGCAGAAAAAGAATATTCAAGCGTGTGAGAAGCTCCAAAAGGAGAGCCTTTCGTATTTAACTCCGGGTTACCAGTAAGATCCTTTAAATAGGGTGAATAGCCCTTTTCTACAAAAACGCCAACGTCCAGCTTTCCAGCTCCGGGAATACGTCCTCTGGCTTCCAGCTCATTTTTTCGTACAGCTTCATAGGCTAACTGAACATCATAATTCCGGATTCCAACATTATAAGCTGCTGCAATCGCCAGTCCGGTAAAATTCGTTCCAACACCAGATACGTATTTACTGGTGGCAATACCATCGCCGAGCCAACCTGCATCCTTATAAACAAGCAATTGACTTTGTACCCAGTCATTATAGTATTCCGGATAAGCAATAGCCCATAGTTGAGTCAGGTTCCAGAAGGCACCCCAAATGGCATCGGTATTGTAATGGTGATATTTCGGAGTACCATTTCCCGATAGCGGGATTTGTCCTGTTCCACCGTCATTTTTAGGATAGGCACCATTCACATCACTGGCCAGACCTCTGCCTAAAAGTGCGTGAAAGAGTCCGGTATAAAATTTAATCCGGTCCTGTTTCAATCCGCCTTTTACTTCAATTCTGCCCAATAACTTATTCCATTTTTGAGTGGCACCAGCCTTTGCCTTTGCAAAAGTTAATCCTGAAGCCTCTTTGTTCAAATTGAGTTTTGCATTGTCTGCAGAAGTGTAAGAAAGACCTGTTTTAATTCCAATTTGCTCGCCCTTTTTTGTTTTAAACTGCAAATATATTCCAGCTCCCTTCCCTTGAATGGTTTGAAGCCCTTTAAACTGTGTACTATCCCTGAATGCACCATATGAGACCGGCATTTTATCCATTACTGCATAAAAATACATAGTCACATTAGCTGATTTCTGATATTTCTGAACATATACAGGTTTGGTAACCACATAGCCCCATATATGACCATGAGCATAAGTCACTTTTGCATCGACTACCGGCCCGCTCTCCCCCATCTTGTGACCAATATCAAAGATAATATTGGCAGCGGTTGTTTCCGGAAAAGTATATTGATGAAAGCCAACCCTTTTTGTTGCAGTAAGCTCTGCCTTAATACCATAATCTTTTAAAAGCACCCGGTAATAACCAGCAGTAGCGTATTCATCAGACTTATCAAAAGAAGATCTGTATCCTGAATTTTTCTCCTCTTTTTTACCAGGAAATGTTTTCAATTTCCCTACTGTTGGTGCAAAGACTATCCCGCCAATCTGAAACTCATGAAAATTGGCGAAACCTTCTATGGAACTATGCCGATCATCATATCCTACGGCTTCCCATCCTGATGGATTACCTTCACTGCCATTAGTACTCGGGGCTAATTTGGCCATGCCAAAAGGAACTGCTGCAGGAGTATAGAAAAAGTATCGGCTATGCGCAGATCCGATGTTAGGTTTTACATATTGGACTGGTCCATCCTCTTGCTGTGCATAAAGGAAGGAAGTTTGAATACTAATTAATAACAGGAGAACAATCCTTTTCATCATGCTTTAAGATTTTGGTATTACTAAAGAAACAGCAACTATAAAATATACAATGGGTAAATGTACATACATAATAGCCAAATATATTTTAAATTCTTAATAATCCAAAATACATTATAAAACAAGCAATTAAAGAGATTACTTCTGCTGATTTCACAAAAAAATCAATTATCTATAAGGTAATATTTAAATTAAATTATAATTGTATGTACATATATACATAAATTAGCCAGATGAAAAACTCAACTAACTTTTAAATGCAGGCTTCTGCCCGGACTTAATTATCTTTGTTTTAAATAAATGACCAACTGTGGAAGAAACGACAGGATTACTGGACAAGATCAGGCATCACGATAAATTGACGATCGCTTTGAATGAGAATTGTAAGATAGCTTTGCCTGAGGATGTCATGCGTATATTGCGAAAACCGCACCGCCTTTCCTATTATTATTTCCAATACCTGGAAAAGGGTTCAGAAACATTTAAAACTGATCTGAAAGAGTTCACCATTAATGATGGCGAACTGGCTTTCGGATTGCCCAACCAGATCTTTACCAAGTTGCCCTATGACGCAAACATGCAGCAGTATGCTCTTTCTTTTGATGAGCATACACTGACGCTCCTGCCCGGTAATTATCAATTTCTTGTTAATCCGTTCAATGCCAACAAAATCACTTTTGATCCGGCTGCACAACAACGGATTAAAAATCTGCTTTCAGGACTGTTTCTGCTCCTGCATGCACCCGGAAAACAGAGAAAAGCTGAGGTCATCCTCGCACACTTGCATACGCTGCTGACCGAGTTCAATACCGCTTATTTCGAGCAATATCAAAGTCAGGAAGGTATTGCCGGTTCTAAACTGGCAAAATATATAGCTTTTAAGCTGGCAGTGGAAACCCAACTGACCGAGCATCACGATGTACAGCGTATTGCGGATGAGCTGGCATTGACCTCCAGTACGCTTTATGGCATTGTAAAAGAATTCGGAGGTGTTTCTCCAAAAGAATGGATAACAAACCGGATCATGCTCGAAGCACAGAGAAAACTGCAATACACCAATATTTCGGTCAAGGAGCTGGCTTATGAGCTTGGATTTAACGATCCTGGTTACTTTTCACGTCTTTTCAAAAAAAGCACCGGTAAGAGCGTTAGCCGTTACCTGGCTGAATTACAGGATTTGTCCCACAATTAAACAGATTTGTCCCTATTACCCGTTTTCTTCCTGCCTAGCTTTGTTCAATAATTAAAAAAAAATGAAAGCAGCATTAGTAACAGGAGCAAATAAAGGCATTGGCTTTGAGGTAGCAAAAATTCTTGCAAAAAAAGGATTTTTGGTTTATTTAGGCAGCCGGAACTTAGAAAGCGGCTTATCAGCGGTTGAAAAGCTTAAATCTGAAGGAATTACAAACGTAGAAGCCATCAGATTGGATGTGACCGATCAGGATTCTATCCATCGCGCATATACAACAATTAGTAAAGGATCGAATGTTCTGGATGTGCTCGTTAACAACGCAGGAATTTCGGGAGGATTTCCGCAATCAGCACTCCATGCAACTACCGATCAATTCAGAACGGTGTATGAAACAAATGTTTTTGGTGTGGTTAGCGTAACGCAGGCTTTTATTGAGCTGTTGAAAAAGTCATCCGAACCTCGTATAGTAAATGTAAGCTCTGCGATGGGTTCACTGACTTTGGCAGCCGATACTTCTTCTGCCGGTTACGACAATAAAATGGCGCTATACCAGTCTAGTAAAACGGCGCTTAACATGTATACAGTTAACCTTGCTTACGAGCTTCGGAATACCCCATTTAAAGTCAATGCTGTTTGTCCGGGATGGACGAAAACTGATTTTACCGATCAACAAGGTACAAGCACTGTAGAAGAAGCAGGGCAACGTATTGCCAAGTATGCACTAACCGACCAGAATGGCCCTACTGGAGAATATTTCAGCGAAGAATATTTCCCTGGAACAAACTGTCCCTGGTAAAAATAAGGGCTCTTTACGCTGGTGTAAAGAGTCCTTATATAATTAAACCGGGATCTTTAGAATTCAGGATTGTTTCCGCATACTTTGCTTAATTCTTTCCCTATGCTGCTCCCCCCAGGCACTTAGCTCACCTATCACGTTTTTTAAAGTCCGGCTATATTCAGTTGCTTCATAAATAATACTTACCGGAGTGGTCGGATATACATTACGTTTGATAAAGTCATTCAACTCCAGATCTTTTAGTTCTTTAGCTAGTACCTTGGAAGATATACCAGTGATTTCATGTTGAATCTCGTTAAAGCGCTTCGACGACTGCACCAGGCAAAGGATCAATGCCATTTTCCACTTTCCATTAAGAACATACAGCGCATCAAGCACGTTTTTGAGCGAGCCTGCACATTCTTCATGGCTTGGAAGATCCTCATTTCTAATCATTTTCATAAGGGTAAAGATACACCACTTACCTCAATGTAACCGCTTTCCTTTAGGTAAGTACTGACTTTTAACGCCTTATCAATCCTACTTTTACTTTTATTAATATTATTAAATAAGCAAATTTTCATATGAAACGTATCCTTCATTTAATCTCAAGCATGCAAGGCAAAGAATCACACAGCATTAAGCTGGGTAGTACTATAGTTGAAAAAATTCAGCAAAAGTATCCGGATAGTACAGTGGAAGAATTAAACCTTGTAGATGCCAAGATTCCGCATCTTACTCCTGATGTTCTTCGTACCTTCTTTATTCCCGGAGATCAGCTGACCGAACAGGAAAAAGAATCCATACGCTTTTCTGACCATGCCGTTAAACAATTACTGGCTGCAGACATCATTGTCATTGGTGCGCCGCTTTACAATTTCACTATTCATTCCTCCTTAAAAGCCTGGATTGATCATATTACCAGGGCAGGAATAACTTTTGGGTATGGAGAAAGTGGCCCTTTCGGAAAGGTAACTGGAAAAAAAGTCTATGTGGCCATGTCTTCCGGCGGGGTTTATTCAGAAGGTCCAGGTAAAGCCAACGACTTTGTTGCCCCCTATTTGAAGTCCTTCCTTGGCTTTTTAGGCATGACAGATCTAACGGTAGTCCGTGCTGAAGGGTTAAAAGTACCCGGCGTAAAGGAACTTGCGATGGAGAAAGCAATTGACAGTATAGAGATTGATTAGATCATCTTTTATTAGATACAAAATAATGTTTGAGGATGCTCCCCCTGCATTGCCTCAAACATTATTACAACTAGCTATTTTATCCTTCAACTGGAGTCCCCGGTTTAATTTCGTAAGCCTTTTGTACCAGTTCATCACGTTTCCCACTTGTACTATTTTGCTTTTTGGTCCATATTAATTTTTGTTGTTCTTTGATTTGCTCTGCAAAGGATTCAGGCAAAAGATTGCGGTAATTATCGATCTCATTACTTAAAACTTTAACAATTAAATCTACGATAGCTTCTGGATCATATTGTTCATGAGGAAAAGCTATTTTACTATAATCGAATATGGTATTTTCTCCGTCAACTTTCCATTCTTTCCATGTTTCAAACATCCTGTCATTAAAACCAGTCAAATAAGGACCAGGGTTTATCGTTGCAACCTGAACACCAAATTCACTCACTTCTTTATTCAATGCTTCTGCGAAAGCCTCAATTGAATGTTTGGATGCAGCATAAGCGCCAGTAAAAGGATCAGCCGATAATCCCGCTACAGAAGAAAGAAATACAATTTTCCCTTTCTTATTTTTTATAAACTTCTTAGCGAAGCCCTGCGTCAAAGCAAGCGGGCCAAAAACATTGACTTCAAATTGACGGCGAACTCTTTCTAATGGAATATCTACGGCAGAGCCACCTTCTGAAATTCCAGCATTATTTAATAAAACATCTATATCCCATTTCCAGGCTTTGTTATGATCATCCGAATTGGTAACATCTAATTTCTCCACCTGCAAATCGATGCCCCTTTCTTCAGCTTCTTTTTTCAAACCAGCAATTTGAGCTACAATTTCAACGGTAGCAATTACTGAATTTCCTTTTTCAGCTAAACGTAAGGCTGCTTCTCTTGCAAATCCTGATCCTGCTCCTGTTATTAATATCTTCGCCATAATTTATTTTTCCAGAATAACATCGTGCCCGGATGATTGTTTTAGAGTTTTTATAAGAGGTCAGAGTTGCCAGACAGGTATTATTGTAAGTACCTGCTAACCACACATCAATAATATATAAACATAAAAAAAGGCCATTAAAGATAGTTTCCTTTTGACACTTCAAATAAAAACTACAAAATCTATAGATTTAATCTTTTTAACAAAAAAAGAATACTATATTCGTATAATCAAAATAACTCTTTACAATTAGAACCAAATGAAAACAGACTTACATTTCATAAAAATGAGAAGAAAAACAGCTACAGAAGGAACGCTCCTTCTTTCAGACTGTAACTGTTGTTGCTGATTCTGTTCAGTAATCACTGAGCAAGACTAAAACGCCCGCAAACATCATATTTTAAAATCTGGCTGGATACTGAAAACATCCTTATGGCCATGCTTTGCGATTTTGCTTCACTAGAATCACCCAAAACCAACGCATAAAACCAGTTATCTGGCTGTGTATAACCAACTAACCATTGACTATTAACATTATGAAGAAACATTTACTCATTATCCTTTCACTCCTGCTCGCGGCAAATTATGTTTTTGCCCAAAGTCCGATAACAGGCGTTATAAAAAGTAGTAACGGCGTTCCGGTACCACATGCAACAGTCCTGATCAGAGGCACTAAAATTTCTGCGACTGCAGATATTGATGGCAAGTTTAGTATCGATTCAAAACAAGAGCTTCCATTTTACCTTCGGGTAAGTTCAGTAGGTTACAAATCTCAGGATTTTCAGATTCTAAAGCTTCAGGATACACCTTTTGAATTAGTGCTGATTGAGAGTGCACTGCTCGATGAAATTGTTGTTACCTCCAGAAGACGTTCAGAAGTATTGCAGGATGTACCTATCGCCATTACTGTTATCGGTGGACAAGCCGCAGAAAATGCAGGAGCTTTTAACGTCAATCGTTTAAAAGAACTGGTTCCTTCAGTCCAGTTATATGCTTCAAATGCCAGGAACACGACACTTAATATCAGGGGATTAGGTTCAACATTTGGCTTAACCAACGATGGGATTGATCCTGGAGTAGGCTTTTATGTGGACGGCGTTTACCAGGCACGTCCGGCCGCTACCTCTACCGACTTTCTGGACATTGAACAAATAGAAATACTGCGTGGCCCGCAGGGAACCCTGTTCGGTAAAAATACGACGGCTGGTGCATTTAATATTACTACTGCAAAACCAACGCAAACACCAAGCGGAAAAGTTGAACTGAGTTTTGGTAACTATAACTTTATGCAGGCGAAAACATCGGTTACAGGTGGTGTTGGAAAAAATCTTGCAGCAAGGTTATCTATTTCCGGAACCCAAAGGGACGGTACAATCTTCAACACGAAAGAAGAACGCAGATATAGCGGACAAAACAACCTTGGTTTTAAAGGCCAGCTATACTATACCCCATCAGATAAATTGCAAATATTGTTTAGTGGTGATGCAAGTATCCAGCACCCTGCAGGTTATCCGCTGGTAATTGCAGGCGTTACAGCAACAGAAAGAAGCCCTTACCGTCAATATGCCAAAATTGTTTCTGATTTGGGATACCAGCAGCCAGTAGCAGACCCTAAATCCAGAACCATCAATACCAATACGCCATGGAAGCATGACCAGTCCATTGGTGGTTTATCAGTAAATGTGGATTATAAAATAGGTAACGGAACACTTACTTCAACTACTGCCTGGAGATTCTGGAACTGGAACCCTACAAACGACAGGGATTTCTCAGAATTGTCTGCATTAACCAAGTCTCAGGGAACTTCCCGCCATGACCAATACTCGCAAGAAGTTAGATATGCAGGTAATTTATCTGAAAAAGTAAGCGGTGTAGTTGGTGTATTTGTGCTGGGCCAGAATTTAAAAGGACTGGGTCAGACCGAAGAAGTCGGTAAAGATCAGTGGAGATTTGTGCAAACCAGCAATACCGGTGCTCAGGCGCTATACTCAACACCAGGTTTGTTAGATGGCTACGGTATTAAAACCAATTCAACTATTAAATCATTGAGTGCTGCGGTATTCGCACAGGTTGACTGGGAAGTGGTGAATCACCTGCACGTCTTACCAGGTTTAAGATATACTTATGATAAAAAAGATGTCGATTATGACAGGTCAACTTATGGAGGCCTGCAAACAGCAGATCCTGCTTTACTTGCCTTAAAAACAGCTGTTTATGCCAATCAGCGATTCACTACGAATGTAGACAACAATAATTTATCGGGTAATATCACCGTATCGTACCGCCCTAACCCTAAGTTAAATGCTTACGGAACTTTCTCTACTGCTTATAAACCAGTTGGCGTTAACGTAGGCGGCTTGCCAACTACAGCTAATGGAGAAGCAGACCTGTCTGTGGCTATCGTAAAACCAGAATATGTTCAGCA
Organism: Pedobacter cryoconitis; assembly: GCF_003259615.1. Lineage (GTDB taxonomy): Bacteria > Bacteroidota > Bacteroidia > Sphingobacteriales > Sphingobacteriaceae > Pedobacter > Pedobacter cryoconitis. The sequence goes on from NZ_QLLR01000006.1 coordinate 84,509, forward strand.
TTATGAGTTAGGTATTAAAACCAAGCCAATTAAAGGTGCAATAGTAAACATCAGCGCATTTAACACAGACATTAAAGATTACCAAACCAATGTACAATCGCCACAATTGGGTGTAAACAGAGGCTACCTTGCGAATGCAGAAAAAGTTAGGGTAAAAGGTCTGGAAGTCGATGGAACTTACCAAATAGGAAGATTCTTAACTTTAAACGCTGCCATGGCCTATCTTGATGGCAAATATGTAAAATTCACCAATGCACCACTGCCTTTGGAAGAAACCGGGCATACGGAAACCGTGAATGGCGTTGCTACACAGGTCGCATTTAAAGATGCCTCAGGAGGCAGATTACCAGGTATCTCTAAATGGAATGTTTCTGGCGGTGCAGAGTTCAGTAATCCCGGCAAACTGGCCACCACAACAGGCAGATATTTTATCGCTGCTGATGCCAGCTATCGTTCAGAATACTCTTCAAACCCAACCCCTTCACGCGTATTAAATGTTGAAGGCTATTCACTGCTGAATGGTAGATTAGGATTTAAGTCCGATAAATTCTCCGTATTTGTCTGGGCAAGAAATCTTGCAAATAAAACCTATTACGAGCAATTACAGGCTGCTGCAGGTAACTCTGGTTTATATGCTGGCGTACTTGGTGACCCAAGAACTTACGGGGTAACCTTACGCTATAATTTATAAAAACCCTCTATAGCGAACAAGCCGTCTTCCTCAGTCAAACAGGAGACGGCTTGTTTATTAATCCCGGAACTGGTTAAACATATCCAGCAAATACTGAAGACTATTTTCCGCATGTAATGCCTCAGTTTGCAATAAAGTGTCCACTGTTACTGCTGAAGTCCGGCTGCACATTTTTTTCTCAAACGCCGCAATGGCCTCCTGCAAAGAATTAAAATCCGTTAAACACAATGCTTCATACAATTCCAGTGCATCCTGCATAGCCTGGTTCACTCCTTCACCTGCAAAAGGAGGCATCACATGCGCTACATCGCCAATCATGGTTAAATCAGGAAGAGCTTGCCAGGATTGATCTACAGGGAAACAATATTGCGGCCTGGCAATGAAATAAGATTCATCAGCTAAAAACGCCTCCTGCCAATCTACACTCCAATCTGAAAAGCGTTGTTTAAACCATGTCAATATCTCTTCTTTATTTTTAAAGTCAATACTACCCGATTTCGCCCAACCTTCTGTTTCACTGGTGCCTGTATAAAACGAAAGAGAACCTTCACCTTTTGCACTCAGCACAATTGTTTTGCAGCTGCCCATTGCAAAAACTTTTCCTCCGTTTGTCAATTTCCACAAATTTGGTGCGTAAACCGCAGCATTGTAAATGTTGCCTTCAACAATAGTAATGCCTGAATAAACCGGCCGAATAGCTGTAATGTATTTCCTGATTTTTGAATGCGCTCCGTCTGCTGCAACTACTAAATCTGCACAGGCAACTGTTCCATTTTCAAAAACCAGCCCCCAGCCAGTCTTACCTTTTTTTAGTTCAGTACAATGGGCATCCCAAACCACAGTTCCCTCTTGCAATGCTTCAATAAGTAAATTACGAAGCGGGCCGCGGTCTATTTCAGGGCGGGCATATTCGCTGTTCAAATCCAGCAGCACACCTTCTTCAGCCTCGGAAAACTTCAAAGCTGCATACTGATCAGTGATCGTTAGCCGATCAGCTCCCGGCCGGTAGTTTTTCTTAAACTCTTCCATCAATCCGCATTCCCGCAATGCTTTTAAGCCCGACTCGTAATGTAAGTCGAGTGTAGCACCCTGCTGATCAGCCGATTTATCTTTGCTCCTTTCGTAAACTTTCACCTCAATCCCTTTGAGCTGGAGCAATCGTGCTAAGGTTAATCCTCCGGGACCACCGCCAACGATGGCGACTTTTTTATTCTGTAACCACATAAGCTGAAATCATTTATGATTTTGGTGCACTGAAATTACGCGTCTTCCTGCGGATAAAATAGCCGGTTTCAGTTTAAAAATAGTCGTAAATAAAAGTACCCGATAAAAACTGCACAGTAAGGTTTGAATTGCACAAGTATTGGTTTGAAACGAACAGGATACCCTGTGCCTCACCCTATAACTTTGTGGTGTTAAAAAACATTCATATGATCAACTATTTAACACAGTACCCCCCGAATCAATTGAACTCATAGAAAAATTTAACTTAATCAAATAACATTATGAAAACGATCTTAATCACAGGAACCTCTTCAGGAATTGGTAAAGCAACTGCAAAAAAATTCGCAGCAGAAGGATGGAATGTAATTGCCACCATGCGTTCACCAGAAAAAGAGGAAGAACTATCTGCCATTAAAAATATCTTTTTGACAAAACTGGATGTTCAAAACAAAGAAAGTATTGCAGCGGCTATCTCAGCTGGAATTGAAAAATTTGGAAGTATCGATGCTATTGTGAACAATGCAGGTTTTGGAGTACTCGGTGCGTTTGAAAAATCGACCACAGAACAAATCCTGCAGCAATTCAGTGTCAATGTATTTGGTGTAATGGATGTCATTAAAGCTATTCTCCCGCATTTCAGAGCAAGACAAGCTGGTTTAATCATCAATATTACATCGCAGGGCGGAAGAGTAACTTTTCCCACCTGCAGTTTATATCACTCCACTAAATTTGCAATAGAAGGCTTCTCTGAATCGCTGGCTTATGAGTTGCTGTCACAAAATATTTCAGTCAAAATAATTGAGCCAGGATCAACAGAAAGCAATTTCTTCAGCGCAGTAAGCATGTCTGCGAATGACAGCATAACTGCTTATGAAGAATTTGATAAAATTGCACTCGAAAATTGGGCTAAAAACGACACCATGAGCTCAACCACAGCAGATATTGCGCAAGTGATTTATGAAGCCGCCTGCGACAACAAAGATCAATTACGTTATATGGCCGGAGTGGATACCCATTTATATTTTGGCGCAAGACAAAATAAAAGTGATCAGGATTATGTGAACTACATGAGAAAATTATTTATTCCCGAAATATTGAACAAAGAATCTAAATAATATGAAAACGACTAAAAACACAATATCTCTGCGCTTATAGCTGGCATAGCAAACGATGAATATGAACTTCATGTAGGCTTAACCAAAGAAGTATTCGAAAGGTCACAAAAATCAACACAGGACACGCTAAAGTTCCTGAATAGCTTAACCAGGTAAAAATTAAGTAAATTACCCTGATCAGCCGGAAATCCATAAATTTAAGCAATGAAAAAAACTGAAACATTAGAAAGTTTTTACAGAGAGAAATTTACGCTGTATGATCAATCTGCAAATCATGGTAAAACCCAATTTGCGATCGTGACTAATGAACAATGTGCAAATGGTGCAAAAATCATTTACCGGAGGCGAGATTTTTATAAAGTAGCTCTTTTTAAAGGTCGCGTTTTACTCCATTATGGCGATAAAAGTCTTGAAATAAATGGAACTGCACTGGTTTTTTTCAATCCCGATGTGCCTTACACTTTAGATATGCTCGAAGAAAGCAACTTTGGCGGATATTTAATTTTCCGGGAGTCTTATTACAACGACTACTTCAAAAACGGGATTCGCGAACTGAGCCTATTTGCTAACGGAGCAAAACCCGTATTCATGTTAAATAAAGCTCAGGAAAAGTCGGTTGACAACATGTTTAAAAAAATGCAGGCAGATCTGTTAACAGACTATGAATATAAGCACGATCTGATGCGGACCCATTTAAATGAACTGATACACCTGGCGATGAAAATGTCTCCTTTGGATAAAGTTTATCAGTTTGTTGACGCGAAAGCCAGAATTACCGCTATTTTCAGTGAGTTGCTGGACAGGCAGTTTCCTATTGAATCTCCGTCAGAAGAATTTGAAATGCGTTCAGCAGCAGCCTACGCAGATAAATTAGGAGTTCATGTCAATTACCTGAACCGGGCTGTGAAATCTGTTACAGGTAAAACAACTACAAATCATATTTCAGATAGGATCACTATGGAAGCCATTTCTATGTTGAAGCACTCGGGATGGAATATTTCACAGATCAGCTATAGCCTTGGTTTTGAGGACCCTTCTAATTTTAGCCATTTTTTCAAAAAGCACACGAAACAAATCCCGTCAAACTTCAGACTTTTGACTAACACAAACCATTTGGAATAAGTATGCTGTTATTTCAATTCACAGATAATTGAATTTCGATAAAATCAAAAACCTCTTTACAAATTGTAAAGAGGTTTTTGATTAATCAGCAGATCGTTTAACAAATTTGCTAATTAAGTACAGCTAATTCATTTGCACTCATTTCTTTAGCAGCTGCCACCATCGCAATCAAAGCACTTTTAGTTTCCGGCCAATGACGCGTTTTCAAGCCACAATCCGGGTTTACCCAAATTTGTTCTGCTGGAATTACAGCCTTTGCTTTTTCTAAAAGTCCGATCATTTCTTCCTTAGAAGGGACTCTTGGAGAATGAATATCATAAACCCCAGGCCCAATATCATTCGGATATTTGAAATCTGCAAAAGCATCCAATAACTCCATCTGTGAACGCGAGCATTCAATGGTGATTACATCAGCATCCATATCCGCAATATTCTGGATAATATCATTAAATTCAGAATAGCACATGTGCGTATGAATTTGCGTTTCATCTTTTACACCACTTGCAGAGATTTTAAACGCATTTACTGCCCATTTTAAATAAGCTTGCCAATCCGATTTTCTTAAAGGCAAACCTTCGCGAATAGCAGGTTCGTCAATCTGAATAACTTTGATCCCTGCCTTTTCCAGATCTACCACTTCATCACGGATCGCTAATGCAATTTGATTACAAGTAACAGAACGTGGCTGATCGTTGCGGACAAAAGACCATTGCAAAATCGTAACAGGGCCAGTTAACATTCCTTTAACCAGGCTTTTAGTCAATGACTGCGCAAACTGTGTCCAGTAAACTGTCATCGCTTCAGGACGGTGCACATCGCCATAAATAACAGGAGGCTTCACACAGCGGCTACCATAACTTTGTACCCACCCATTTTTTGTAAAGGTGAAACCGGCTAATTGTTCGCCAAAATATTCTACCATGTCATTGCGCTCAAACTCGCCATGAACCAAGACATCAATACCAACTTCTTCCTGCCAGCGAATAGTTTCTTCTGTCTCTTTTTTCAGTAAAACATCATACTCAGCAGGTGTAATTTCACCTTTCTTGAACTGTGCTCTCCAACTCCTTACTTCAGGAGTCTGTGGAAACGAACCAATAGTAGTTGTTGGGAAAAGAGGCAACTGTAAAATCTCCTGTTGTGCTTTTTTACGTGCGGGAAAAGGGTTTATCCTTTGCGAATCCTGTGCTGTAATCGAACCCACGCGCGCTTTAACCTGCTCGTTATGAATAAGTTTAGAAGTTTTACGACTGGAGATCGCCTTTTTATTTTCTTCCAGTTTCGCTGCTACAATTGAATCCGGGTTTTCAGCAGCTAAAGCCTTCAATACCACTACTTCATCAATCTTTTGTTTAGCGAAAGCCAGCCATTGCTTAATCTCAGGCGTTAAGGTTTGATCATTGGTTTCCAGGTCCAGATCACAAGGAGAATGCAATAAAGAACAAGAAGGCGCAACCAGTATACGGTCACTACCAATTTTTGCTACTGCTTTTTTGATCACCGCCAATGACTGTTCGAAATCATTTTTCCAGATGTTTCTTCCGTCAACTACTCCAAGTGATAATACCAATTGCCCAGGAATAGCATTCAGCACGTCATCCAGTTGCTCAGGGCAACGTACCAAATCAATATGCAGCGCATAAACAGGCAATGAAACTGCTAAAGCAAGATTATCTTTTAAACCTTCAAAATAAGTTGCTACCAAAAACTTTAGCTGAGGAAATTTCTTTTTCAACTCCGCATAAACAGCTTTATATGCTTCCTTTACTTTATCGCTAATATCTAAAGCTAAAAACGGCTCATCAAACTGGATCCATTCCGCCCCATGCGCCTTTAGCTCCGTTAAAATCTGGATATAAACAGGCAGTAATTTTTTAATTAAATCTAATTTATCAAAGCCATCTTCTTTTTCCTTTCCTAATAACAAGTATGAAACCGGGCCAATGATTACAGGCTTGCTGTTGATCCCCAATCGTTTGGCACACACAAACTCATTGATGATTTTATTGGAGAATAATTTGAACTCCTGATCTTTGTAAAACTCCGGAACGATGTAATGATAGTTTGTATCCAGCCATTTGGTCATTTCCATTGCTGTAATGTCCAGCCCTTCTTTCTGATAACCCCTTGCCATAGCAAAATACAAATCCATTTCATTGTTGGATTTTAAAGCCACCTTGTTATAGCGTTTCGGGATAGCCCCTACTGTTAAGGACATATCCAGGATCTGATCATAATAAGAAAAATCGTTAGAAGGGATCAGGTCTATTCCTGCTTCCTGCTGTAATTTCCAGTTGTGCTCTGATATATTCTTTCCTTTACTTAAAAGCTCTGCTAGTGTAATTTTGCCTGACCAATATTGTTCACAGGCTTTTTTTAATTCTCTGTTGCTACCAATTCGCGGATAGCCAAGGTTGTGCGTTTGCATCTTTCTTCAACTTTTTAAATGGTTAATAATCATTGTAAAAAGCTCCCGGATCATTTCTTAATTTCAGGTGCTTATTTAAACAAATCAGTTTTTAATTCCCCACAAATGTATATATGAAGATTTTAAAACTTAACTTACCTCATTAAATAAGTATAAATAACTTTTTTATCATATAATTGAAGCATATTATGCTTTTAAGTCTTTATTTTTGCCAGCACTAAGGAAAATTATTCTATGGAAGAACTTGATGAAACAGATTTATTGCTGCTGAAGATACTCGGCAACAATTCAAATTACACGATAAAAGAGCTTGCAGTTAAAGTAAGCCTGTCCCCTTCTCCCGTTTTTGAACGGGTAAAAAGACTGGAAAGCAATGGCTATATTAAAAAGTATATTGCCATACTTGATCCTGATAAATTTAACCAGGGATTTATAGTTTTCTGCAATATTAAACTCAAACAGCACGATAGAAAAATAGGTCATCAATTTGTAGAAGACATTTTAAAGATCGATGAAGTAGTAGAATGTTATAATATTTCGGGAGATTTTGACTTCATCTTAAAAGTCTATGCAAGGGATATGAAACATTACCAGGATTTTGTTTTTAACAAATTAGGGTCTGTTAAAAGCATAGGAAGTACGCATAGTACTTTTGCAATGGCAGAAATTAAAAACTCTTATAATATTAGTTTTTAAAAAGGAATTCCGGAAAAAGTAACCCTTTGTATTTTTTTGTCAGCTGATTGAAATTTTTTATTAGTTTAGTTAACAATTCCTAATCTACTAACCAAAGCTACTGTATGAACCGGAGCCGCCTCTTCCTGATTTTTTGTATTTTAGGTATTTTTGTGTTTGCGCTTGTGCAATGTACACAGGTAAAAAGCAAAACCAATGACAGCAGAGGGCCAGCCTACGCAGGAAGTTCTACCTGTGTAAGCTGTCATAAAGACCTGGCAGCATCTGCAGTCCACAATTCCCACTTCAATGCTTCAAAGATGCTGACTAATCCTGGTGCTGCCGACAGCTTACACCTGCCTGATGGAGAGTTTATTTTTAATGAACAAACTAAAGTACAGGTGAAAAACCGTGCTGATGGCCTATATCAATCTGCGCTGCTCCATGGGGTTGATAAAAAAACTGAACATACAGACATGATTTTTGGTGCAGGAAATAGTGCGTATACGTTCGCATTCTGGTATGGCAAACAACTGATGCAAATGCCATTGAACTATCTGACAAAAGAACATCAATGGGTAAACAGCCCGGGTTTCCCTGACGATCAGATTTATTTCGGCAGACCAATCATTTCGCGTTGTTTAGAATGTCACAGCTCTTTCGCGGACAAAAAACTGGTGCAGGGCCCCAATTTTTCGATAACTGAAGAATACGTTAAAAACTCCATTATTGCTGGTATAGATTGCGAACGCTGCCATGGTCCCGCGGCACAGCATGTCACCTTTCATCAGGAAAACCCTACAGTAAAAATAGCCAATTTCATGGTGAGTTATAAAAAGCTGGCGTTATCACGAAGAATAGATGCCTGTGGAGTATGCCATTCAGGAACGGGTATCCAGACAGTGAGTTCTACTTTCAATTTTAAACCGGGGGATACATTAAAAACATTACCCGAATATAGCGCCTACAGAGGCGAAGATCCCGATGTACATGGTAAACAAAAGCCGCTGCTTGAAGCCAGTATGTGCTACAAAATTGGGAAGGCAGAATGTATCACGTGCCACGATATACATGACAATAAAAAACTTGGCGTTGCCATTTATTCCGCTAAATGTATGAGCTGTCACCAAGACGTAAAACATGAAACCCTGAAAAATAGAGACAAAGCCATGCTGGCAAAGAATTGCATCGACTGCCATATGCCGGTCAAAGAGTCTCACGCTATTGGCTTCCAGATGAGCAACAGCAAAGAAAAGATACCCTACAAATTGCGTACACACCGTATTGCAATTTATAATGATTTGATTCAGGGCAAATAATTTTAATTCACCCGGTTTTAAAACCGGGTGGATTAAAAATTACAGAATCGGCTCAGGCTTGTTATCCTGGTCAATCGCGACTAAAGTAAAAGAGCCGCTGACTACTTTCTCTCTGAACTCTTCCCTCATTTTCTCTAAATAAACTTCCACCTGTATCACAATACTCGTATGGCCAATACGCTCTACCCTGCCTACTAATTCAACCAGAGAACCAGCAGGAATAGGTTTCGTAAAATCTATCTGACCACTGCTCACCAGCACAAAGCTTTTCCTGCAGAACCTGGTCGCCGTCATAAACGCCGTTTCGGTCATCATCATTAGTATTCTTCCGCCAAACATCGTATTGTGATGATTGGTCGTATCTGGAAATACCACTTTAAAAACGTGTGTTTCCGATTCATTGATTTTCTCTGCTATTGTCATTAAATTACGAGTAAATCCATGAATTCATCTACAGGCGTATTGGCCAGTCTGTTATATTCCAATGACGGGTGTAAAACAGCTTGTTGTGCTAATAAAGCATGATTAGCGTTGATCGCTCCCACAATTTGAAGGGGACTTTCTGTTTTTAAAGCCTCCCGGAATTTCTGACCGGGGGATTTAACATCGTTTGTTTGCATCGTCAGTTTTTTTAAAAAAATTAGCTTCGGTTAAAAATGTTCTTCGGTTTTTAATACAATACTGCTGACGGGAAAATTTTAAGAAAAGCAGGAGGAATAAAAATATACGGCAATACAACCACCTGAATATCGGGGGCATATTTTTCCATATAAGAATAAACACCTGTCAGACTAAAAGCTTCGAATCGCGAAAGCATTGTCCATTCGGAATAGGCAGGTTCCCTGACTTGTAACGGTTTTCATCATCCTTCCCATTCTATCGGCAGAACAGTGGATATTTGTGGATGAAAACCTTTTTTAGTTACTTACAGTTGCGCGACAGTTCGTGATTTACACACGATTCCCTATGAATCTACAATTAAGTATAACCATTTCGGTTTGATGTGGTATGCAAAGAACAGTTTTGCAATGTAGAAAATAAAACCAAATAAAATTGGCTTAACACCATTAAATTTATCGCTTTAATTTCACATAACTTATCTGTTACACTTTTTTTAAGCAGAATAACATCCTTTAAACACAATTGACACGATTTTAACAAGTCTGGACCACCACTACCGTTACAACCTGTAAGTTTATTTCCTGCCTTCATGTAGGCTAGCATAAAGATGTCATAACATCAGCTTCATATGCACAGAACATCTTTGTCAAAAAAGAGAATGTTTATATGAAGACTATGTCCACCAGCTTTAAAAAATTGTTTGGTTTAATGGCACTATTCACCCTGTCAGCGAGCACTTTAAAAGCGCAGCTGACCTTAAAAGGTAAAATAGCTGCCGCAGAAAGCAGCAGCTTGATTGAGGGCGCTACAATTACACTGAACCCCGTACACAAAATGACTAAATCTGCCGCAGATGGTTCGTTTGTGCTCAGCGGGCTAAAAACCGGGGTATATCAGCTGGAAATTTCCAGTGTCGGTTTTGCCAAATTTGCTAAAACGATTAAATTAATCAAAGACACTGTAATTACGGTGAGGATGACTGATAATTCGTCCAACCTGAATGAGGTGAGCATTTCTGTAGGAAACAGGGGAAAAAGCAGAAGTATCATTAAATCGCCCGTTCCTGTTCAGCTCATTTCCTCGCAGGAGATTAAAACTTCTGGCTATACCAATACAGCCGAACTGATTCAAATGCTTGTTCCTTCGTTTACCCAAAACCGTATTGTGCGCGGAGACGGCTCGGAAACCATCAGGCCAAGTACCATGCGCGGTATGGGAACCGACCAGATGTTAGTGTTGGTCAACGGAAAAAGAAGACATATCAGTGCCTTTTTAATTGCTGACAATACTGGCGTAGACTTAAATGCAATCCCAGTATCAGCCATTGAATCTATCGAAGTATTAAAAGATGGAGCAGCAGCTATTTACGGCTCAGATGCCATTGCCGGGGTAATCAATATCATTCTGAAAAAAGATACCGGGGGCAGTGTCGATGTCCAAAGCGGAATTACTTCCAGAGGAGACGGTTTCAATACCAAGATTGGGATAGATAAAGGCTTTGCTTTAAAAAACAATGGGGTACTTAACGTGGCTGTGCAAGGATTATATGCTGAAAAAACTGTAAGAGCGGGTGCTGATTTAAGAAAACAGTATTTTGGGACCATTAAAAACGCAGCTGGTAATGTAACTTATTCAGATCCCATAGGCGATGCGAAAAATGCAGCATACGCTGCCGATCCAAAAGTAACCATGATTGAGGGAGATCCGCAGAAAAAGGTATTGGGAACGATGATCAATTATTCGCAGCCCTTGAAAAATGAAGGTAAAATTTATGCTTTTGGAGGCGTAAATTACAACAATACACTCAATGGCAGTAACCGTTTCAGACTCCCAAGTGATGATGGTACGGTACGTTCTATTTACCCGGACGGGTTTTTGGCCAGAGGCAAAATAGTTACCACAGATTACTCTTTTTCAGGTGGTTATAAACAAGACTTCAAGTCTTTTGGGATGATGGATGCGAGTATTTCTATGGGTGGAAACTCAGTACAGTTTAACCTGTTGAATTCTGACAATCCTTCTTTAGGTACAAAAAGTCCGACAGATTTTTACCTGGGTACACATCATTTTAACCAGTATGCTGCTAATCTCGATTTTGTAAAAGCACTCGATCAGAACAAGGTTTATTCCTTAGCTTATGGCGCGGAATTCAGAGTGGAAAATTATTCCATCAAAGCCGGTGAAGAAGCTTCCTATATTGACGGTGGCGTGCCTATTCTGGACGGTCCGAATGCAGGAAAGAGAGCTCCGGTAGGTTCACAAGGTTATGTAGGATACCGCCCAAGTAATGAGGTAGCTCAAAGCAGGAATACCAGTGCTGCCTATGCAGAATTAACGGCAGATTTCACTAAATCTTTTACCGTAAGTGCGGCAACGCGGTATGAATATTACAGTGACTTTGGTTCTACGCTGAATGGAAAGATCTCTGCCCGTTACGAGTTCATAAAAGGTTATGCGATTCGTGGAGCTGCCAATACAGGCTTCAGAGCGCCTTCTTTACAACAATCTTATTTCTCCCAAACACAAACCAATTATACACTTGACCCGGCCGTTGGCCAGATTGTATCCAGAGAGAACAGTACTTTACCGATCAACTCTCCTGCGGCCATTGCTTTAGGTGCACAGCCTTTAAAACCCGAAAAATCATATAATGTGAGTGCTGGATTAACCGCTTTGCCTGTAAAAAACCTCTTCATTACGGCCGATCTCTATGCAGTAAGAGTCAACGACAGAATTGTAAGAACCAGTTTTTTTACGACCAGCAACCCTTTGATCAAGAAATTATTTGATACTTATAATATCGTTGGTATCCAGTCTGCCAGGTATTTTGCAAATGCAATTGATACCCGTACCCAAGGTATAGACATCGTTGCTCAATATGAATTACACACCACAGATTTAGGACATTTCACTTTTCTGGCTTCCTATAACTATAACTTGCTTAAAATTGTCGGTGTACACAATTCAGCAACTTTAGCTTCCTTAAATGAGAATATTTTCAATCCTGAACGTATTGCTGCAACTGCAACTAAACAGAATAATTTCACAATGTCTATCGTACATAACCTGAATGGATTTACCAGCTCGCTGAGAGTTTACAGAGCCGGAGAATTGTCTAACCAGTATCCAATTCCTCAAAAGGTAATCGGCTTAAACACAATGCCTGCGCTGATTACTTTAGATGCTGAGGTTTCTTATCAATTTAAGAACAAGGTCAGGTTTGGAATAGGTGCAAATAATATCTTTGATAAAATGCCGCCATTAAATGATCCTAGTCTGAGTTTCAATGGAAATTTCAAATATTATAATGGGAACAATAGTCAGCTGGGTGTTACAGGTGCTTATTATTATGCTAAGTTAGGATATAGCTTTTAAGCTCCCTGATTTACTAAAAAAGGGTGCATCTTATCGGATGCGCCCTTTTTTTATAATTTAACAGTGGATTTTTTGTCCTATGCGTTATTAAGTGCCGTCAATGCTTTGACCAGGCGCTCTGAATCCGCGACGGTATTATAAATCTGGGGGGTTATTCTGATACAGTCCCCTCCTTTCAGGTTACGTACAACACTTAAAATCTGGTAATCAGACCACAATTTATCGACAGCCCGTTTAGCGTCCATATTTTTCATCCGGAAAGCTCCTATAGCACATGACCATTGCGGGCTGACGGGCGTAAGTACTTCTACTGCTGATAAATGCTGTACCCCATCGATCCAGGTTTTTTTTAACTCCTGCAAATAATTCTGCTTGACTACGGGAGCTATCTTTTGCTGAAAAGCCAATGCAGCCCCTATGGTCATTATATTAGCAAATGGTGTCGTCCCAAAATGTGCCAGTTTATAAATACTATTTTCTTTTTGCTTCACATCACCGAATAACGGATCCATACTGCTGATCAGTTCTGGCTTCATATACAGTAAACCTGTACCCACGGGTGATCCAAACCATTTATGAAGATTGATCGCTACCAGGTCGGCTCCAAGTTCTGTGATGGAATAATCTATATGCGCAAATGAATGTGCTGCATCTAAGATAGTTTTAACTCCAGAGGCCTTTAAAGCCGCCGTGATTTCTTTAACAGGAAGAATCAACCCGGTAAAATGATTGATATGCGTAAGATGGACAACTTTGGTTTTGCTGGTCACTGCATTTTTGTAAAGCTGAACAATTGCTGCTGCGGACTCAGGGTGCGAAGGGATTTCCACATAAATCAGTTTAATCTTTTTGGTTTTTTGCAGCATTTCCCAGGTTTCCACCATGCTGTCATAGTCAAACTGGCTTAAAACAACCTCATCACCTGCAGTTAAAGGATAACCCTGGATAGCAATATTGAGTGCTTCTGTAGCATTCCTGGTAAAAATAAACGAGTTTGAAGGTAATTTCAGATAGGCTCCTGATAATGCCAGTGTATCGCGGTAAAGCTGCGGAAACTCTAACCTTGCGAAGCCAGATAACCTGCTGTTCACAATTCTTGTATTTTCAATAAATGCAGTCAGAACCGGTTCAGACATCACGCCAAAAAACCCATTCTCCAGGTTGGTAAATGAACGGTCTGTTTTGTAAAATTTCTGGAATTCCTGAATAGATAACTGATCTTTTCCATTTTCCAATACGATGGAGGCCGCATTTTTCTGTGCAGCTGCATAATCATTGATTAATAATGAACCCGACAGGATGCCAATAGTTTTCAGGAGTTCTCTTCTATCCATTTTTTTTGAATTAAGCTGCAAATAAAACTTATTGATATGGCCTGAATATTAAGTTAATGTTTTGTTCCTGATCTTCTTGCTTAGAATTTCCGAAGGTCCTCCCGGCTACCTTAGTCATAGCTTTCGAAACGAAGAGGAATTAATAAAGACTAGTTTTGTAAGAAATTATTGATATTCAGCAAAAAATCAGTGTATGCTTGAACAGCTAAGGAAAAAATTCCCAATGAGTGACAGCCAGTTTGCAGAATTTTCCGGTTATCTCAGGAAAATAGAAGTTCCGGCAAAAACAATTCTGCTTAAAGAAGGTGAGGTTGCAAAAAAGATATTCTTCATTGAAAAAGGCTGTGTCCGTGTTTGGTTTAACAATGATGGAAAAGATCTGACTATGCAATTCTTTTTTGAGCAGGAAACGGTAGCTTCCATAGAAAGCTTAAAAAAAGGAATACCTAGTTTACTTACGCTGGAAACCATCGAACCCTGTGTGATCTGGTACATCAGTAAACAGGATCTGGATAAGATGCTTCCGGTACTTGAAAGTACACCTGAACTACGAAACGTATTTATCAATAACCTTTTCGACCGGATGTTTCATTATATGAATCATTTCTTTTCGTTTCTCAGAGATTCTCCTTTAAAACGTTACCAGGCATTAATACTGGAAAAACCGATGGTCATTCAGCGCATACCCCAGCACTATATTGCTTCTTATTTAGGTGTGAGTTCAGTACACCTCAGCCGTATCAAAAGCCAGCTGATCAGGGAAAAGCGCTGATTTGATTTGATAACAAATGTTATCGCAGTCCCGGTAATACAGCCATAGATTTGCTTTATAAATCGATAAGCAATGAAAGCAGCAATAATCTATCAGGCAGGAGAAATACCTCAATATGCAGAAATTCCTGAACCAGTGGTTCAGCATGACCAGGAAGTTTTAGTCCGGGTAAAAGCCGTAGCGATCAAAAATCTGGATAAACTAAAAGCCAGTGGCCAGCATTATTCTTCTGAAAAAACAGCTAAAATACAAGTAGTGGGGACTGACGGCGTTGGCCTGTTACCAAACGGTCAGCGCATTTATGGGGTCGGTACTGCAGGTACAATGGCGGAACAAGCCGTATTTATCAAAGATTGGTGCTCCCCAGTACCCGATGCACTGGACGATGCTACGGCTGCAGCACTCCCTAATGCAGCTATGGGATCTGCTTTGGCACTCCGTTTCCGTGCCGGATTAAAACCAGGAGAAACAGTTTTAATCAATGGCGCAACTGGTTTTACCGGTAAAATGGCTATTCAGCTTGCCAAATATTATGGCGCAGGAAAGATAATTGTAACAGGCAGAAATGAGGAAGTACTCCAAGCTTTACCGGAATTAGGGGCAGATCAGCTGGTATCGCTCAATCAGGACGACAATGATTTTGTGAGCCAGCTAAAAAAGATCCATGCTGAAACACCGATTAACGTAGTTATCGATTATCTATGGGGACATTCTGCAGAACTGATTTTATCTTCCTTAAAAGGTACAGGGACTTTCTCTGCCCGGACCCGCTATGTATCTATAGGCTCAATGTCGGGAGATACAATCACTTTATCCTCACAAATATTGCGCAGCATTGATCTTCAGTTATCCGGTTCTGGTTTAGGAAGCTGGACAAAAGAGGAAATCAGCTTGCTTTTTAAGGAGATCCTTCCGGAATTGTTTCGCCTGGCAGCAGAACAGCAACTAAAGATAGAAGTAACTACTGTTCCCATTCAGGACGTTGAAAAATTCTGGAATAGTAATCTTACAGATGGCAAAAGACTTGTGGTAAATATTTAAGGCCTTTTTGAATGCACATGTAAGAATTATAGCGTGTAACCTCAATCAAATTAATGAACAAATTTGATTGAGGTTACACGCTATGGTTTATGTTTAAAGGCTTTCTATTTCTTCCATGGAGAGCGCAGTAAATCTGGCAATTTTATCCGGATCAAAATTCTCTTCTTTCATTTTTCTTGCGATAGCCAGTGCAGTTTCATGTTTTCCCTTTTCCGTTCCTCTGCGTTCTGCAAATTTAATCCGGCCGTAATCATCTTCTTCCCGCTGTAAAATCGAGTCGTGTATAAATTGTTGTTCTGGTGATAGTTTTTTCATTTCAGCGATATTAAAGATTTTTTCAAAAACACGTTTATCCAGATACTTAGGAATCTGATTCAGGCTGTGCATGTGTTTAAGCAGATAAACCCATTTGTCCAGCTCATTTTCCAGTTCATCTTCTTTCTTCTCAAACTTAGGCAGTTCCAGGAACTTAAATCCCAGTCCATTGTGGAATACTTTACCAGTCCCCCTGTTCACCAGTGAAATACTTTGCAAATAATGGTCACTCAGGCAATTTCTCATGTTAAAATCCAGGATGGCAACCAGGAAAACCTCTTTCAGTTTAACATCCCATTGACGATTACCCTTTAGCTTTTGCTGGTGAATCAGGCGGCTCAGGTAAAAAATGCAGCGGTCCTCAAAATTATCATGGTCTGCCCGCTGCATTTCTACAATAAACTGCTCGCCCTGGTCCCCGGTACATAACAAATCGAAGAAGACTTTTTTATGCTCCTTGTCCTCCCCGGCAAGTTCAGTTGGATTATAGACAATATCGGTAATGTGTTTTTCTCCTTCAAACAATGCGTTTAAAAAAGCAATCATGATCTCTTTGTTAGGTTCACCGCCAAAAAGATGTTTGAATCCAAAATCTGATAATGGATCAATGTATTTATTTGTACTAGCTGACATAATTCTTAATGATTTAGGACAAGCTACCCTTGTTTATATTTAAAAGGTAATAAATATCTCTATTGTGAATAAATAGTTAACAGGAGAAATTTTAACCTATAATATAAATTGTAAAGAAAAAGCACTCAAATTTCTCCAAAAACACTTTTTAAATCAGGCAGAGAAACAGCATAATATTTTTACTCAATACTTTCCTTACGGAAAGCCGTAAACCTCTTATATTTATAAAATCATCAAACATTACAGCCATTTTTTGTCAAATGACAACTCTTGTTCAACGCAGACTGCTTAACTTTGAATATGGAAGAATTAATTAATTACCTCCTTCAGTTTGGACACCTCAGCAAGGAGCAGATTGCAATGATTCAGTCCAAGGTAAAGCCAAAAACAATCAAAAAAGGAGAATACTTTTCACAAGCAGGTCAAATAGCAGATAAAGTAGGATACATTACAGATGGCGTATTCAGAGTTTGTTATTATGATAAAGCCGGAGAAGGTTATACCCGTTATTTTGTTTATGAGAATCGTTTTGTAGCCGATATTAACAGCTTTCGTGACGAAATCCCTACTGCCGAATATATTGAAGCAGTAACAGATTGTACCCTGCTGGTATTTTCTAAAGCAGGTTTCCAGGAACTTTCCAATACCATTACCGGGTGGAGCGATCTGTTTTCAAAGATTACTTCCTATGTGATGGAAAATAAAATGAGAGCAAGCAGTAATATGCTGGTTCAGGATGCACAGACGCGTTATTTGCACTTTCTTGATCATTATCCCGGCCTCGCTAACCGGGTTCCGCTATCCATGCTCGCCTCCTATCTTGGAATTACAGCATCCTCACTTAGCCGGATCAGGAAAAAATAATTGATTTGCTTTTTTGCCATTTGACAATTGACAGCTACCAGGTTATCCCCAACTTTGCTTCAACAAAAAATAAATAGAGAATGGCTGTTGATGTTTTATTAGGCCTCCAATGGGGCGACGAAGGTAAAGGAAAAATTGTAGATGTTTTAAGTCCGGATTATGATTTGATCGCCCGCTTTCAGGGTGGCCCAAATGCCGGTCATACGTTAGAATTTGAGGGTAAAAAGTTTGTACTGAATACAGTTCCTTCAGGTATATTCTTTGAAAATACGATGAATCTCATTGGAAACGGTGTAGTGATTGATCCAATCGCTTTAAAAAGAGAGCTGGACAATTTAAAAGAAGCCGGACATGATCTGCTTGCTCAAAAAAAGCTGATGATTGCGAAAAAAGCACACCTGATCTTACCTACACACCGATTGCTGGATGCTGCCTCAGAAAGAAGAATGGGCGACAATAAAATTGGTTCTACACAAAAAGGGATTGGTCCGGCTTATATGGATAAAACCGGGCGTAACGGCCTGCGTGTGGGAGATATAACTTTACCAGACTTTAAGCAGCGCTATGAAAACCTGGTGAGCAAACACAAAGCGATACTGCAATCTTTATATAGTGAAATCACTGACTTCAGCGCACTGGAAACCGCATTTTTCGAAGCGCTTGATTTCATCAGCAAGTTTCCATTAGTAGATGCAGAACATGTAGTCAATACGTACGTGAAGCAGGGTAAAAAGGTATTGGCCGAAGGTGCACAGGGCACAATGCTCGATATTGATTTTGGCTCCTACCCCTTTGTAACCTCCTCAAATACCACTACTGCAGGTGCTTGCACAGGCCTTGGCATTGCGCCTAACCAGATTGGAGAAGTGATTGGTGTTTTTAAAGCTTATTGCACAAGAGTAGGCAGTGGCCCCTTCCCTACGGAACTGACGGATGAAACAGGGGAAGAATTACGCCGTAAAGGTCACGAGTTTGGTGCTATAACCGGAAGATCCAGGCGCACCGGATGGATTGATCTGCCTGCATTAAAATATGCGATTATGATTAACGGGGTTACACAACTCGTAATGACTAAAGCAGATGTACTGAGCGGTTTTGATCAGATCTATGCCTGTACCCATTATAATTACAAGCGTGAAGTCATTGATTACATGCCTTACGATATAAGCTCTATTCAACCTATACCGGTTTTACAGGAAATTGAAGGCTGGAAAGAAGATATAACAGGGATCACTGGTCCGGATCAGATTCCTGCAAAGCTGAAAACCTATATAGACTTTTTAGAAGCGCAATTGGGTGTACCTGTAAAGTACCTTTCTGTAGGCCCGGATAGAAAACAAACTTTGATCTTAAATTAGGAAATTAACAAATAATAGGCCGGTGAAAAAATTCACCGGCTTATCAAATCATTATAATTTATCTATAATCCCTACGCCGGTACTATCAGTTTCGGCCTCCGAATTAGAAAGTACCACTACAGCAGTCTTTTTATTGATATTGATGATAATAAAACTTCTGCTTCCGCCAGTTCCGCCATTATGCCAATAATAAGTATCCGCTGTCGGCTTCATGATGTGCCAGCCCAAACCAACCATAGGTTCTTTCGAAAAAGTAACCTGATGGGTAAGCGCGAATGCTTTTGCTAATTCAGTATGCTTACTTTCAATGTTATTTTCTGCATAAATCAGCATATCATTTACAGTAGAGCGAAGACCTCCAGCCCCAACAAGCGCGTCGAAATCCCAGGCTTTAACTTCCTTTGTCTCCTTATTATATACTTTCGTAAAACGTTTTGCTGATTCAGGAGTCAGGTGCTGAAATGTACTGTTCATTTTTAAGGGGTCAGTTATAATTTCTTTCAGCAGCTCTGCATAGGTTTTACCACTGATCCGCTCTAAAATCACTCCCAGAAGCCCGGTGCCCATATTTGAATAGCTATAAACTTCTCCCGGAACTGACGCAAGTTTGCAGGACTTCAAATAACTGAACAATAATTCTTTAGTATAGTATTTATAAGGATTTGCAGCATCAGGGTTTTTGCTGAGGAGATTTTCCGGCAGTCGGGCTAATCCGGAAGTATGGTTACTTAAATTTACAATCTTTATTTTTTGAAGCTCAGGATTTGCAGCGACCGAATCCGGCAGGTATTTCGTAATCGGATCTGTTAAACTAATTTTTCCAGCATTCACATAGTAAGCTAATAATTGAGCAGTAAATGTTTTGCTGATGGAACCTATTTCAAAAATGGTATTTGCATCAGGAAGCATGTCCTTGTTCTTTTGTGCAGTACCGTATCCATAAGTATAGGTTTGCCCGTCTTTGAATACCCCAATACTCAAACCTACTGCATTTGAATTTTGAATATAATTCCTTGCCAGGGTATCTATTTCTTTATCCAGTTTTGATTTCAAAGGGTTAGAAGAAGGAACCAGTACAGTCTTTTTGGTAACAACTGGTACAAAATCCGAGAAAGAGAGTCTGTCTAGTTTGTTATTTTGGTCAAGCGAAAGAGAAAGTTCCAGATTTTCAGTTTCGAACTCAAGCTTATATTTACGCTGTTTTTGTTCAGTACGGAGAAAAGAAGATTCCTTAACTTTTCCCAGAAAATAGATGTTTTTTTCAAAAAACTCAGCCAATTTATCTTTGCTAATGGAAGTTTGATAAGCTTTACTACCCAGCGCATAAATCCGATCCGGACGTTTTTCATTGATATATTTTTTGATCAGTACCACTACTAAATCACTTTTTCTTTGTCCGCTACTTTGCGCAAAAGTCATTAAAGGTGTAAGGCTCAACAAGATAAGCAGCACCTTAAAATTTGTAAGTTTCATAATTTAAATTATATAATTAATAGCGTATAGTTAACACCTATAATTTAAACGACCAAAAATACAATACCCCTATTTCAGAAAGAAAAACCTGACCAGGTTTTCATTTTTTTAACAGCAACCTCAGGCCTTCCAGCTCTTCTTTTAATCCACTGATTAATTGCTTTAATAGTTCTACATTATTATCGTCGGTATTCAGCAAGCGCGACCAGCTCTGGTCCTCCGAATTAAATTGTCTCTTAAATACCAGGGGGATTTTATTACTTTGCACAGTGATTGCGGTAGCATAGCTATACAAACAGGCGATAATCCCTTCTAATGTCCGCTCATAGTAGAGTTGTAGCTTTTTATAAGTTTTAGCCTTTTTATAAATCAGTATATATGGCTTAAACCGCTGAGCCTGTATAATTATTGCTGCATCTTCCAGATCTTCTGTTTCTGTAAAGCCAAATCTACGGATCAGTTCCAATTTAAACTCCATAAGTTTAAACTGAGCTTTAAGCGCATTCTGAACAAAAGGATCTTCAATTTTTTCAAAAAACTCATCTTCATCCAGATATTGTTCCCATGCGTCTTTGAAATCTTTCGCATAGGATTTCATTACCTTTTTAAAAGTGAAGTAATAGATGTATTCATAAATATCAGAGTGCATATAAGTGGTTAAAACACCTAATCCTCTGATACAAAGGTTCAGGTCAAATGGATCGTCTCTGGAAATTTTCATAAAATGGCCCCTGATTCTAATATCGTGCTATCAATTCCTTAAAGTAAGCCTATATATTGATACTTTCAGCTATTTATCCTGGTAAAAGGTAAAAGACCTGCTTGTGCATACGCCGTGACTAAAATTCAGATGCTTTTGGGACTATTCTGGGCGATCTCATGCTTGAAATAGTCATTTTTGAACTTGAAATACAAATAATAGAAATTCAAGAATCTGAAATTAATGTTTCGCGATCCGATCAATTGTAAAAATTGAGTGATTATGTGAGTTGGTTGTTAATTTATATTATTTTTAAATAAATTAACCCCTTAACCTATTATGAAGAAACTTTTACTCGCCGTTGTGCTGGTATTTTATGCTGCAATCCTGTTTGCACAGCAAACTACCTACCCTGTTAATGGCTCTTTTGACACCAGACCGGGCCAATTTGCGTTTACCAACGCAACAATCGTCGTCAATTCCAACCAAACACTTACAAACGCTACCTTATTAGTAAAAGGCCAGACAATACAAGCCGTTGGCGCTGGCCTGGCTGTACCAAAAGGTTATGTGATTATTGATGCGAAAGGAAAGTTCATTTATCCTTCCTTAGTAGACGCTTTTACTGGCTATGGCTTACCGGAAGCCGTTGTTCAACCCCGCGGCGCACGTCAATCTGTTTTTGTATCTGCTAAAAAAGGTGCTTATGGATGGAACGAAGCCATCAGACCGGAAACACAAGTGAAAAACATTTTCTCTGTGGACAGCAAAAAAGCAGATGATTTGCGGAAAGCTGGTTTCGGAAGTGTCAATGTGATTAACCGTGACGGAATTGCACGCGGAATTTCTGCAGCAGTAACCTTAAATGATGGCGCTGATAACAATGTGTTTTTAAAAGATCAGACGGCAGCAAACTATTCCTTCAGCAAAGGAACGTCTTCTAATGACTATCCGACCTCTTTAATGGGTTCAATCGCTTTATTGCGCCAAACTTATTACGATGCGCAGTGGTATGGCAAGCAAAAAGACGAATACAATATTTCACTCGAAGAATTTGCCAGGCAGCAAAACATACCTCAGCTTTTTGAGGTGGATGGATGGGCTAATATCCTTCGTGCCGATAAAATTGGAAAAGAATTTGGCAAGCAATATATAATCAAATCTACAGGTGATGAATATCAGCGTATTCAAGAAGTTAAAGCAACCGGAGCAAGCCTGATTATACCGCTGAACTTTCCTAAAGCTTATGATGTGGAAGATCCTTCGGAAGCAAGAAACCTAACGCTGACGCAGATGAAAGCCTGGGAAATGGCTCCTGCAAATGCTGCTGCTTTAGAAAAAGCAGGTGTTAAATTCGCACTGACTTCTTTCGGTTTAGAAAATACACGCGATTTCTGGGCTAATATCCGCCTTGCGATCGAGAATGGATTAACTGAAAAACAAGCTTTACAGTCCATTACCGAAATCCCGGCTTCCCTGTTAGGAATCAGCGACAAAGTGGGTTCACTGGAAAAAGGTAAGGTGGCTAATTTTCTGATTTCATCCGATAATTTATTTAAAAAAGATAATATCATTTTTGAGAATTGGGTGCAGGGAAAACGCTTTATTATCAATAAAATAGACGTAACAGATATTCGTGGAAATTACAATTTAAACATTGACGGCGTTGGTGCTTTGACTTTAAAAATCACCGGAACATCGGGTGGTTCAGTTGCCGCCATTGAAAGAATAGACGTAGATAGTGTTAAAGCAACTGCTGCTTTGGCAAGAAACGGCGATTGGGTAAGCATCAACTTCAGTTTAAAGAAAAATCCTGCAGGAAATATCCGCTTAAGTGGTTTTCTGACTGCTGCTTCTCCCCTGTTATTAAAAGGTGAAGCGGTACTTCCGGACGGAACAACTGGCAGATTTACGGCAGCTTATAAAGAAGCAGCGAAAGAAACGCAAAAAAAAGAAGAGCCAAAAGCTACCTTAGCCATGGGGCCTGTAATTTATCCCTTTGGTGCTTTCGGAAATGAAGTTTTGCCAAAAGCAGAAAACGTTTTAATTAAAAATGCTACGGTTTGGACGAATGAAAAGGAAGGTATCCTCCAAAATGCAGATGTATTACTGGAAAATGGAAAAATCAAAGCTGTAGGTAAAAATCTGAGTGCAGGTAATGCAAGAGTTATTGATGCAACTGGCAAACATGTAACAGCGGGTATTATTGATGAGCATTCGCACATTGCGGGCAGCGGTGGTATCAATGAAGGTGCGCAATCTGTTTCTGCGGAGGTTCGTATTGCAGACATTATCAATTCGGAAGATGTGAATATTTATCGCCAGCTGGCAGGAGGTGTAACAACTTCGCATATTTTACATGGTTCAGCAAATCCAATTGGCGGCCAGTCTCAATTGATTAAATTACGTTGGGGTAAAGCGCCGGAAGAGCTGAAATTTGCTGGTGCTGATGGCTTTATCAAGTTTGCTTTGGGTGAAAACGTGAAGCAGAGTAATTTTGGTACTGGTGCCCGTTTCCCGGTAACCCGTATGGGTGTTGAACAAACTTTTGTAGATGAGTTTACCCGTGGAAAAGAGTACGGGAAAGCGATAGCGGTGAAAGGAAATAATGTGCGCCGTGATCTGGAGCTGGATGCGATCGTTGAAATTTTAAAGAACAAGCGTTTCATTACCTGTCATTCTTATGTACAGAGTGAAATCAATATGCTGATCCATGTGGCGGATAGTTTAGGTTTCAAAATCAATACGTTCACGCATATTTTAGAAGGTTATAAAATAGCTGACAAAATGAAAGCGCATGGCATTGCGGGTTCAACATTTTCTGATTGGTGGGCTTATAAAAATGAAGTAGCAGAGGCAATTCCTTACAATGGAAAGATTATGCACAATGTAGGGATTACTACGGCTTTCAATTCTGATGATGCAGAAATGGCAAGACATTTAAATCAGGAGGCTGGTAAGGCTGTTTTATATGGCAATGTTCCTGAAGAGGAAGCTTTTAAATTTGTGACGTTAAACCCGGCAAAAATGCTCCATATTGATGGTCAGGTGGGAAGTTTAAAAGCTGGTAAGGATGCCGATGTGGTCATCTGGTCAGACAACCCGCTTTCTATTTATGCGAAAGCAGAAAAAACTTTTGTAGATGGTGCTGCCTATTGGGATATAGAGAAGGATGCGCTGGTTATTAAAACTCAGCAAACAGAAAAAGCACGTTTAATTCAAAAGATGTTAGAGAGCAAAAGCAGCGGCTCGGGTACACAACGTGCCCAGGGAGTTGCGCCGCGCCTTTACAATTGCGAAACTTTAGAAAACTATTCAGCAGAATTAAATGAATCAGAACATGCACACTAACATGAAAACATATCTATTTAGCCTGGCTTTATCGGCATCAAGCCTGATGTGTTTTGCACAGGCCAATATATCTCCGGCAAAAAAACAAAGTAAAACGATAGCGATAACCGGCGCAACAATTCATGTTGGCAATGGTACGGTGATTGAAAATGGGACCCTCCTTTTTGGGAATGGAAAAATTATAGCAGTAGCTGCCAGCGGACAGGCTCCACAGGGCGATGTGGTCAGCATCGATGCGGGCGGCAAACACATTTACCCGGGTTTTATTGCAGCGACCACAAACTTAGGATTAACTGAGATTGAGGCCGTAAAAGCAACGCTTGATTTTGCAGAAATTGGCGATTATAATTCGCATATCCGCTCTATTGTCGCTTATAATACGGATTCAAAAGTACCGGCTACTTTACGCAGTAATGGCGTACTGATGGCACAGCCGACACCACAAGGCGGAATAATTTCAGGCAGTTCTTCTGTAGTGCAATTGGATGCGTGGAATTGGGAAGATGCTGCGCTCAAAAAAGATGATGCGATGCACATGAGCTGGCCAACGACTCCCCGCTTTCGGGGTTATGGCCGCCCGCAGGTTACCGCAGAGGTACAGGCGGAACGCACCCAATCGGCGATTAACCAATTAACTTCTTTCTTTGCTGAGGCAAAAGCTTATGCAGAAATGGGTAAACCTGAAGTAATCAATACGCGTTTTGAAGCTATGAAACCTGTTTTTACAGGTGCGGAAAAACTATTTATTGGCGCAGAAAGTCAAAAGGATATTGTTAATGCAGTTAATTTTGCAAAGAAGTTTGGTATCACGCCTGTGATTACGGGTGCGGATGAGGCTTATTTAATCATTGATTTTTTAAAAGCAAATAACATTACGTTAGTCGTTAAACAGCCTCATGCTTTGCCAAATAACAATGATGATGATGTCAATATGCCTTATAAGAATGCAGCTATCCTGGCCAATGCAGGTTTAAATGTGGTGTTAAGCATTGATGGATATTGGCAGCAGCGCAATTTGCCTTTTATGGCGGGAACAGTTACGGCATGGGGTCTGGATAAAGAAAAGGCTTTAGCTACGATCACTTTGAATGCAGCAAAAGCAATGGGCACGGATAAAACTACCGGAAGTATTGAGGTTGGAAAAGATGCAACTTTCTTCGTTTCTGCGGGTGATGCGCTGGATATGAAAACAAACAAGGTGGAGCAGGCTTTTATCCAGGGAAGAGCTATTAACCTGGATAATCTGCATAAGCAACTGGATAAAAAGTTCAGTGATAAATATGCGGCGGAAAAATAATAGTTAGCCGGCAATTGGCTGGATTTACATATTGAATTTAACAAAAAATGCTGCTCAGATTGGGCGGCATTTTTTGTAATTTCGTTTGTGAAATATACCTTCTTCTTTATCTTTTTCTTCTCCTGTTTTTTTGTAAACGGACAATCGCTTTATACTAAGGCTTACGGGCACAGTAAGAACAAACCTGTAATCTTTATCCATGGCGGCCCGGGCAGCAGTGTCAGGGCTTTTGAGGTTACCACGGCGCAGAAACTTGCAAGCCAGGGGTTTTATGTGGTGCTGTATGATAGACGTGGTGAAGGGCTATCAAAAGATGAAAAAGCGCAATACAATTTCCAGCAGACGTTTGATGATCTGAATGGTATTTATAAGAAGTTTTCATTGAAGAAGGCGACACTGATCGGCTTTAGTTTTGGTGGAATTGTAGCTACTTTATATACTGAAAAATATCCTCAGCAGGTAAAGTCCCTGGTTTTGGTCAGTTCGCTGTTGTCGCAGCCGGAAACTTATAAAACTATATTAGAGCGGTCAAAAGTAATTTACCGGGCTCAAAATGATAGTGCAGGCCTCAGCAGTGTTTTGGCTATTGAAAAGATGGACCCCAATTCTTTTGAGTACAGAGCGTCTTGTTTTAAGCATTCTTCGGTAAACGGATTTTTCAGTACAAAAAACCAGAGTAGCTTAGCCAAAAGTTTATATGCTAAATTGGGATCAGATTCCGTTTATAAGAATCTGTCTGCACATAAAACGAACGCCCCGGTTATTGGTTTTTGGAAAAGCGAGCAATATTCCGGTATGAGCATCATGCCAGTTTTGAAGCGTTTGCAGGAAAAGAAAGTTAATATTTACGCTTTATATGGTAAGGATGACGGTCTTTTTTCTACGCAGCAAATTATGAACCTGCAAAATCTGGTGGGCACTGGTCAGCTAAAATACCTGGAAAATTGCGCCCACTATTTATATACAGATCAGCAGACAGCGTTCATCAGTTCTTTGACGCAATGGATAAAGTAAACAAAGCTATTTTGCCTTCTTTTTTTGAAACGTATTTAGATAATCTACAGATTTTTGATTGAGCTTCTCTATTTCCCGCTGATAAAGTTTATCATCATTGAAGATCAATTTAACCTGTTTAAATGCTTCAATTCGGGCCAAAATCTCCTTTCCAGCGGCAAGATCGTCTTTAAACCGTTCATAAACGCTAAGTTCCCGGTTTAAAAATTTTGCATGAGATTGATTAAATAATGCTGCATCCCTCACTTTAAATGAACTATCATAAAATAAAAGGTCAGCGCTTACAAATTCAGGAATAGTCTCATTGTTATTTGTGCGATAGTTTTTTAATAAATCCTGATAATGAAGCACTACTTTTTGATAGCTATCATATTGATCAAAAAATGAGATTAAGCTTTCTCTTATTTCTTCTGCAAGATGTCCGGCCAGTATTAAAAATTCCTGTGTTAATGGATAAGTCATTTTAAACGCCGCTGAGATTTCAAATGCTTCCAAAATCCAATAAGGGATTAAAGGATCAGAAAAAAGTGGTTTTATGGCTATTTTTATTCTAAAATCAGTTTTAGAACTCAGCGTTTCGAAATAAATGGCTTGCTCAAAATCTTCATTAAACCGATAAAACTTCTTTACTGTTTTTGACTCTTTGAGTTTAAAGTCTTCTTTGACCAGTTCATCCGCAATAAAATGTGCGAATTTTTTGAATGATGGAGCGACCTCTTCTGCTTGTAATGGTCTGTAGACTTCCAGCTTTTTCCAATGCGTCATAATCAAATTGATATCCGGGTATTTGTTAACTAATATAAACTTCGCGAATATAATAACGTATGAGCCCAAATAGCAAACTTAATAAAATAAGATAAACCACATTCAGTTCCAGTTTGAGCAAAAGGAACAACGAAACGGCTACCCAGACCAGTGCAATCAGATCCAGATGCTGCAAGTTTACTCCGCCCGGAAAGATCACATCTTTCCCTAAAAACAGGGTCAGATTCAAAATTACCCCTACAACAGCGGCAGTAACCAGTTTCAGAACACCGCCGATTGTTTCATTGCCATGCGATTTTTCGATCATTGGCCCGCCAACAAATATAAATAGGAAACAGGGTAAAAAGGTGTAAAAAACAGTAATGAGCAGTGCGATACTCCCCATCAGCAGCGACCCGTGGAAATGATTGAAGCCAGCCATAAAACCGACAAAACCAACCACAATAATCAATGGCCCCGGTGTGGTTTCTGCAAGCGCAAAACCATCTACCATCTGCATCTTGGAAAGCCACGCTAATTTAGTGACTGCAAATTGTGCGACATAGGGCAGTACAGTATATGAACCTCCAATGGTCATAAAAGCAGACTGCGTAAAGAATAACGTCAATTCCTTCCAGAAAACATATTCAGCTGATAAACAGTAAAATATAGCTATGGGTATAAACCATAACAATAGAAAAACAGAGAGCTGTCTGATCAATGTTTTAATTTTAAAACTACGGCCCGGTTCTACTGAAGATGCGTTGATATAATAACCTGCCTCTTCCTGCAATGCCTGCCCTTCTATTTTATTTTTCCCATGCAATAAATCAGGCTTAAGATATTGGACAATTATTGCCAGTGTAATGCTGCCGCCAATAATCGCCAGCATGGAAACATTGAAAAAGAAAATACAGACGAAAGCAAGGCCTGCCACCAGGTAGTGTAAAAGACCGTTGAGTGATTTTTGCCCGACTTTATATAGGGCAATAATAATGATAGCAATCACTGCTGGTTTCAGGGCGTTGAACATCGCATAGATCCAGGGAAGGTTACCGTAAGACACGTAAACAATACTTAAAACTAAAAGGATAAGTACCGAAGGAACCACGAATAATATTCCGGCAGCCAACCCTCCTTTTTTGCCATGTAACTGCCAGCCGATATAAATAGCTAATTGCTGTGCCTCGGGCCCCGGCAACAGCATACAGATACTAAGTGCGTGAAAGAAACGGCTGTTGCTCACCCATTTCTTTTGACCAACTAAAAAATCGTGCATGATAGCAATGTGCCCTGCAGTTCCGCCAAAACTAATCCATCCTAACTTAAACCAAAACTTTAAAGCTTCTTTAAATCCGGGTTTCCCCAATCGTGTTTCTTCCATATATGATTAAGCTTAAAGATACGAAAAAAGGGCCTCTTTATTAATTTAAAGGCCCTTTAAGTGCTTAGTCAATCTGATATGTTACACGGTTTATCCTATTATTTAATGACCTTTAAAGTATCTTTTAATACAAGCTCTTTACTGGATGATCCGATCATTATTCTAAAGTCTCCGGGCTCAATAACAGTCTCCATTTCAGCGTTCAGCATTTGTAACATCTGGGGAGTAATTTCAAATGAAAGCTGTTTAGACTCCCCTGCTTTTAACTTCACACGCTCAAAGCCTTTCAATGCTAAAACTGGTGTGGCCACTGTACTCAGCAGATCGCGGATATACAGCTGCACAACTTCCTCTCCATCATAAGTCCCTGTGTTTTTTAACGTGAAGCTTGCGGTAATAGATTCTGTATCAGCGACCTGCTTTTTACTGAGAATCTCCCTTTTACTTAATTTCAGCTCCTTGTATTCGAATGTTGTATAACTCAGACCAAAGCCAAATGGAAAAAGAGGTTCACCACTCAGGTTATTGTAGTCATCGCCTCTTCCGGTTGGTTTATGATTATACACCAGTGGCAATTGCGATTCATGAACAGGATAAGTAACCGGTAAACGTCCGGCGGGATTATAGTCTCCGAATAATGTTTCTGCGACAGCATTTCCACCTTCTTCACCAGGATACCAGACCGCTAAAACTGCCGCAGCCTCATTGTACCAATTGTCCATAGTGATTGCACTGCCCCCAACTAATAAAACGATTACAGGTTTCCCGGATTTCTCCATGGCCTGAATAAGTTGTTCTTGGTTCCCTGGCAAGCTCAGCAAGGCGCGATCCTGGAATTCTCCTTCTTTAATTCCCGCAGTTACTACAATAACATCTGCTTGCTCAGCGAGTTGAACGGCATCAGCTAAATCTTTAGCACGGCTATCTGTCACTCCGTAATTCCAGATTAGTTTGATATGTGCGTTGCCTTTAGGTTCTTTAAATTCTACGCGGATTTGATAAGATTTGTCCTGCTCAAAAGAGAATGGAACTAGCCGGGCATGATAGGATCTTTTCTCCCATTGATCGATTAATAGTTTTCCATCCAGGTAAAAACGGAAGCCGTCATTCCCTTCCAGTCCAATTTGATAGGTCCCTGATTTTGGGGCTTTAATTTCTCCGTTCCAGCGAATCGCGTATTGATCTTTCGCTAAACGTTTATCGGGCGAGGATAGCGTCCACATAAAGTCAATTCCACGATCTATCCGGGCAAAAACTGGTTTACCGCTCAAAGTCAGGTTATCAAAGTATTCAGCGGAAAGCCCGGAGGCTGTATCTGTTTTCAGGAATTGCGGAGCTACGGGCAGATATAAAACAGGATCACGGGTGCTTCCTTTACTATAGATTACCTTAGCCTGCTCACCGGCCTTTTTTTTCATACCCTCTAAGATACTCACCTTACCATTACCAGTTCCGCTATAGCCTCCTAACCGGGCTTCTACAGCGTCCTCTCCAACAACCAGTATATTCTTAATATTTTGCAGAGGCAACACAGATTTTTCATTCTTCAGCAAAACAAATGATTTCAAAGCAGCTTGTTTCGCAATAGCTTTATGACTTTGGTCATTCAAAGCATTTTCAGCGTCCTTTTCGGAAACGTATGGGTTTTCAAAAAGTCCTAATTCAAATTTCGCCCTTAAAACCCTGGAAACCGCATCGTCTATCCGCTCCTTTGGAATTGAACCATCAAGAAAAGGTGGAATAAACAATTTATAGTGGGCATAGTCAGTCTGAAAAATCACATCCAGCCCTGCAATAATAGCTTGACTGGTGGCATCATGATAACCTGAAGCAGTATAATGCAGCACGTTTGCGCCACCAACTGCTCCGGCATCAGAAATCACAAACCCTTTAAAACCCCACTCATTTTTCAACTTTTGAGTGAGCAGATAGGCGTTTGAAGTAGCAGGGGTTCCATTCAGACTGTTATAGGCTGTCATTAAGGAACGGCTTTTACCCTGTTGGATGGTCGTTTTAAATGGAGGAAAATAGATTTCTTCCAGTAAGCGTTCCCCGGCGTGGATCGGATAACTGTCACGGCCACCATCGCCAACATTGGCTACAAAATGTTTAGGAGTGGTAATAATATTCTGTTTTTCAAACGCACTGACAAAAGCCAGTCCCATTTGAGAAGACAAAAAAGGATCTTCTCCGTAAGTTTCCTCGGTACGTCCCCAGCGCACATCCGAAGCGATATTCACTACAGGCGTTAAAATATCCCTGATCCCCCTGATCCTGGTTTCCTGAGCAATGGTGCTGGCTACCTGGTTCATCATCGCAGTATCAAAACTGGCTGCAAGACCAATGGACTGGGGAAAGGCTGTAGCCCCTTGTCTGACTAATCCATGAAGTGCCTCATCAAATGCAATGATAGGGATACCCAAACGGCTTTCTTTGACGAAATATCGCTGTATGGCATTAATCTTTTTGGCCAGTGTATAAGCGTTTTCCTTGGTATTATAGCTTAACATTTGTCCTGCACCGCCACCTCCCTGTGAAACTGCACTGACTTGTAAGCCAAAGATCCCATTTTTATACCGGTTCTTATCTACGCCGTCCAGATCTCCGGGAATCATAAAAAGCTGCCAGAATTTCTCTTCCGGTGTCATCCTGGAAAGCAAATCCTTCACCCTTTTTTCAATACTTACACCTGGATTTTTATACAAGGGCAAGGTTGAAGATGTTTTTACCCGGCTTTTATTTTTAACTACTTGTATTGTGTCGCTCGCAACAGCAACGTAACTTAATAAAGAGAGCAGGAACGGCAGTAAAATAACTTTATATTTCATTTATTTATCGTTTTCTGTCGGATAAACCAACAAGATTAAACTCAATACTTACTTCTTATAAAACCTGTAAACAATTAATTTTCAGGAACAAATTCAAAAGACAATGCTGCTTCCGAAGCTATAATACCCCTTGGTAATTCAACCGTGGTTTTATCATTTAATACTGTCCATTTCAACGGTTCACCTGTAGCAAGAAGCTTCAAGATAGTACCTTTTTTAGGGGAATTCCCAGTCCAGGTTATTGTTTTTGCAGGGTGCTCGTCAACGTTCGTGCAATAGATTGCGTACCTCAGTTTACCATCTTTGCCCTGCGTAAACCAGGTTTGACCACTGTGATAATTTTTAGTAATCCTGGTATTGTAGATAGCCTTCCCATTTTTAGCAGTCCATTGCCCAATATCATTTAACCTGGTCACTACATCAGCGGGTAATAAACCATCTGGCGTGGGCCCGACTCCCAGCAATAGGCTTCCGCCTTTAGCCACAATCTCCACGAGTTTGTGAATGACCTCACTGGCAGGCTTATATTGATCATTTGGCACAAATCCCCAAGCCCCGCCTAAAGTCATGCAGCTTTCCCAGGGATGATCCAATTGGGTATCAGGAATCTTTTGTTCAGGTGTCTGATAGTTTTCATAGGGCCCATGAACAGTCCGGTCTACCATTAAAATACCAGGTTGTGCTTTTCTGGCCATCCCGGCTATTTTAGGCATATCAATATCCTGGCTCCATTTTGGAATATCCGCGCCCCAGGAACGCACCTCTTCGTTCACAGTTTCCAGAGGCCTCACCCAACCACCATCAAGCCATAAAATATCAATACCGCCATAATGGGTCATGAGTTCTTCCAGCTGATTAAAGGCAAAGCTTTTAAACTTATTCCATCTCCATGGGTTTTTCTGAATATCATAATTGTTATTCCGGTTCGGGGTGGCATATTTGGACCACCAGTAATATTCAGAATGCCAGTCAGGTTTGGAAAAATAAGCACCAATCATAAAGCCTTCTTTTCTAAAGGAATCAAAAACATATTTTGCAACATCTGCTTTCGGATTATTTGCAAAAGGGCCTTTAGCGATACTAAAATCAGATTCCTTTGTGTCGAACATCGCAAAACCATCATGGTGTTTGGTCGTAAAAACAAGGTATTTCATGCCTGCGCTTTTACCAGCCTTTGCCCATTGATCCGGGTTGAAATGTACCGGATTAAAAGCTTTACTCAACCCCCAGTACCAGCGCTTATAATCGTCATAAGTTTTTGTACTATCGCGTTCTATCCAGTCTTCGGAACAGATTGACCACGATTCAATGATACCAGGTACGGCATACAATCCCCAATGGATGATCATACCAAATTTCTGATCCTGCCACTTGTCAAGTTTCTTTTTAACCAGCTGATCGGATGGCGCTTCATAAACAGTTGATTGTTGATGAACTCCATTTTCTTGTGCTGTCAATTTGCCAAAAGCACAAATCAGCAAGACTGCAATTATAATTTCTTTCTTCATTAGTATCATCATATTTGAACTGGTTTTCTCTGCTGAATATAAAAATGTCCCGGTTAAAAAGACTAACCGGGACAAGATATTAACTCTATTATTTTAAGCTTACTGCTGCCAGAAAATCTTGGTTTTACGCGTATCCTTAGCTTGAACAGCCTGGTAGTTTGCGCTATTTAATGTTTTTTCCAATGCAGGATATACTAATCTTGTTGGCGGTGTTTCAAAACCTGAAAGCTTACCATCAGCAGGAAAAGTTAACACTGGATAACCCGTTCTTCTATACTCTGACCATGCTTCTGTAGCTTGAAGGACACCAAAATGTGCCCATTTCTGGATGTAAATATTAGCCAGTTTCTCAGTTGCAGATCCGGTATAAGAGGCAGTTGATGAATTGATCCAGCTATCTACAACAGTTGGTGCAGGTGCCGGAAGGTTCACATATCCCCCCTGGTTCAAGTTATTCAAAAAGTAATAAAACGTTACTGATTGCCTCAATGCAGTTTCATAAGCAGTTTTAGCATTTCCTGTGCTTCCCCATCTTTCATAAGCTTCTGCTTTTAAAAGGTTCACTTCAGAAGCAGTTATTACGATTCCCGGCAATTTCTGGTTGAACAGAAAGGTTGCTGAATCCAGCACCGCATAGTCAGGAAATTTCGATTCCTGGTCTGTAGAGGTGAAGGTTACAGGCATTGCTTTATAAGTTTTGTTAGGTATAAATACATCTTTATTATCAATTTTCACCGTTCTTCCATATTTATCATAAATTACAGGAATACGCGGATCATTGGCAGTAACCATCACCGTATTCAGCATATAATCTGTTGCATACCAGCTACCTTCAGTAAAAGCAGCACGCAAGTCGCTTGTACTATTGGTTAATGGCTGCAATAAAATATCAGAAATACCAGGATTATAAGACCCGTTATTATCACCATCTGCCAGCGGAAAAGCGGCACTATTATTTAACATTTCCAAAACTGCAGTTCTGGCCGTGGCTTCATCTACTTTCGAGATACGCATCAGCAGTCTTAAGCGCAGCGAGTTAGCATAACGTGCCCATTTATTCATGTCACCTTTCAGCAGAATATCTGCTTTGCCAAAATCTTTGTTCGTCGTATTCGCTTTAAAATAAGCGCCTGCAGTTGCCAGATCTTTGATAAAAGAAGTATACAATTCTTTTTGATCATCAAATTTAGCGGGTTTGATCGTGCTTGATGTTTCCAGACTTCCGGTTTCACTGTAAGGAATATCTCCCCATAAGTCTACCATCTTCGCTGCTTGTTCTATTAAAACAACTTTTGCAGCCTGCATAATCGTGTTTTGAGTTATTTTTTCAGCTTCAGGAAGGGTATTGTATTTAACTTCCATGTTGCGGTATTGTGCCATACTCCCGCTGCCATTGCCGCCAGTAGCGTAAAAGTCATCCCAGTAATTCTGTGAATAACTATCGCTTTGCTGATAGGTGGTATTCCCGTTTGAGAAATAAGCAGTTTGTGCATATACACCCGGCATCTGCGATAAAAATGTACGTACATTCCAGTATTTGGCAGCTACCCTGTCGTTATTCAGCATGGCTGTAAAAAGACCTGCAAGACTTGCATTTTGTGCCTTTTCGGGATCATTATATTTAGCTGCGATGTCTTTTTTGCAACCCACGATACTGGTCATTGCAACTAACACAAAGCTTATATTGATAATTAATTTTTTCATCATAGTATATTTTAATGGGAATGAAATTCTTCCGCCTTGATTCATGTGATTAGAAATTCGCGCTTATAGAAAAACCATAGTTTCTTGATGCAGCTGTTGATCCCACATCTACTCCTTGTGACCACCATTTGTTACCTAATGGTGCTTCAGGATCCAGATCTTTCAGGGTACGCCAGATATAAAACAGGTTACGGCCAATCAGTGATACTCTTAAGTTATTGATCTTAAGCTTGCTGGTAAATGAGGCTGGTAATTTATAACTCAGCACCACTTCTCTCATTTTAATAAAGCTGTTATCCAAAACTTCTCCGTCTGTTAGTGATCCTTCTCCCCAGTTGTAGGTATTGAAGTAATAGTCTGCTGCAGAAACAACTTTTGTATTCGGTAAACCTGTTTTTTCGTTTGTACCTTTTAATAATACACCGTCGTCATAAGTTTTACCGCCGCTTGTATAAGTTAAACCTCCGTGTGCTGCGTCTCTGAATTCCATTGAATTTTCAAGCATCCCTGCGGCACGCATGAATTTCAGGTTTGGTGCTAACATTTTTCCACCAAAACGGCCGTCAATCGTAAAATCCAAGGATAAGTTACCGTAGCTGATGGTATTTGAAAAACCACCTACTACTTTCGGCATAATGTTGCCTGCTTTAACATAGGTTGTATTGTCCATCACATAATAACCGTCATCACTAATCACATAATTACCTTTGCTATCAGTGGCTCTTGGACGTACATAGATATTACCTAATTCTTCTCCTGCTTTCGCTACAATCTTCGCAGTTGCCTGGTCTGAGTTATAAAAATTCAGTTCCGTCATTCCTTCCATGAAAGAAATGATCCTTGATTTGTTGGAAGAGAAGTTCAAACGGGTATCCCAGCGGAATTTACCAGCTTTTACAGGCGTTGCATTTAAAGCAACTTCATATCCTCTGCTCCCGATTTCACCGACATTGACAATCTGACTGGCTGCACCTGTAGTGGTTGTCACTTGCAGGGGAACAATCTGATTTTTAACGCGGTTGTTATAATAACTTACATCCAGTCCTAAACGTCCGCCTAAAAAGCGTGTTTCCAAACCAAATTCGCCTTCATGTTTCATTTCTGGCAACAAGTTGTTATTTCCATATGCCCTGGCGGTAACCAAAGATGGAACTGAGCCATTGATAGTTTGAAGAGAGGTTTGTGTGTAAACAATATTCGCTTCATAAATTGGTGCCGGATTACCAACAACACCATAAGAAGCTCTTAACTTACCATAGTTCCAGAATTTCGGCAATTTGAAAACATCACTAAATACAAAACCACCATTCAATGAGTAGTAAGCATAAGAATTGTTTTGCGGAGGCAGTGTAGAAGCATATTCTTTACGGGCAGTACCTTCTAAAAACAAGAAATCTTTATAAGATAAATTCAGTATCCCTAAATAGGCATATTTCAATTGTTCTTTTCTAATATCAGAAGTTTCGGCAACACCGAATGAATTGTTTAGGGAGAACCAGTTTTCTGAAACTAATCCGTCTCTTGTATTGGATTTCTGATCTTTGTAAGTTTCTTTTCTACCTTGATAACCTCCACTTACGGATAGATTGAGGTCCTGACCTATTTTATTGGTGTAAGTTAACAATGCGTCTCCATACAAGATGGCATATTGTCCTTGTGTGGTTGCATAGCCGCCAGTACTGGTATTGCCATTTAATCCAACAGGATACTCGCTATATTCTCTGTTTTCTGTTCTTGATCCTGTATAATCGTTACCTATACGTCCTCTGAATTTCAGGTTTTTAGCGACATCATAGTTTAAGGTAAAGCTTGATAACAGCCTGTTTTCATTCTCTGTATATTCATTTTTTAATTGTTTCCAGTAAAAGTCAAGCAGGTTAGTTGCCCTGATACTGTAAATAAATGGTTCCGGACGTGTGGTTGCTGCCTGATCAAGCGGCGTATATTTATACCCGTTACTGGTCTGGAATTTCTGTTTCATCAGGTCCATATCTTCAGCTCTGCTAAAGTATCCGCCAAATGAACCCAGAACCTCACCAAGCTGGTATGGCCTGTTTTTAGTGAGTGTATTTACATAACTCACGATGATGTCTGCCGATAATTTCGAGCTTAATTTTACGGTAGAGTTCAGGTTAAATGAATTTTTCGAACCTGTGTTTCCTGGCTGCGTTCCTTTATAATCAAGGCGTGAGGCAGAGAAACGGTAGTTGATGGCATCACTTTGGTTAGAGATAGCCACGTTCGCATTAGAGGTATATCCTGTCTGATAAACATCTTTATAGTTATCAGGTTGTGGAGAATAGGAACGGATTGAGCCATCCCACCATTTCACTTGCTGACCTTCCATTTTAGGGCCAAAATTTGCATAGGCTCTGAAATATGGCCTGACCCCACTTGGAGAATCTGCTTCTGTAATCCAGCCATCTTCTCTGCCTGTATTCGCTAAATTGATTGACCTGCTATAGCCAGGGCCATATACATTTTGAAAATTAGGCAAAAAGGCAACTTCATCAACAGATCCCTGGTAATTGAAATCAACACCCAATCCTCTTCCTTTTGTTCCTTTTTTAGTAGTAATTACCACAACACCGCTTCCTGCGTCAGAACCGTATAATGCAGATGCACTTGCGCCTTTCAAAATAGTCAGACTTTCAATATCTGCCGGGTTAATATCCAGGATACCATTTCCACGAATCCGCTGATCACTGCCGTAACTGTTATTGTTAGCTCCGGCAGCTCCGTTCTGACCATCGTTTCTAAT
The DNA here is from genome assembly GCF_003259615.1 of Pedobacter cryoconitis. Lineage (GTDB taxonomy): Bacteria > Bacteroidota > Bacteroidia > Sphingobacteriales > Sphingobacteriaceae > Pedobacter > Pedobacter cryoconitis. The sequence goes on from NZ_QLLR01000006.1 coordinate 122,160, forward strand.
CATTACTCCATCTACAACGTATAAAGGTTGCTGGTTATAACTGATAGAGTTAATTCCGCGGATCTGTACATTCACTGCACTACTTGCTCCACCGGGTGCAGTTGTAATTTTTACTCCTGCTGCTTTACCGTATAAAGCGGAGGCAAAGTTTGTATTTCCGGCCTCTGTTAATTGTTTAGCAGTTACTGTACTCACCGCATAACCCAATGACTTTTCTTGTCTTTTAATCCCTAAAGCGGTGGTTACCACAACCTCGTTCAGGTTATTTTCGCTTTCTTTCAAAGTGACATTTAAAGCTTCCTGGCTTCCAACAGTAAGCTCTTGTCGGGCATAACCTACTGCAGAGAAAGTTAGGACATCATTGGCTCCGGCAGTAATAGAGAATTTTCCTGAGCCATTGGTTTGGGTGACTTTAGTAGTTCCTTTTACAGTAATACTAACGCCAGGTACAGGGCCCGAGGCATCCCTGACTGTCCCTGTAAGGGTTTTTTGTGCAAAAGCGTTCACTGTTAACAACGTTAACAAGAAAACACTTAAATACTTTAAGTAAATTTTTCTCATGTTTGGTGGGTTTAGGATAATAATTCGATTTAGTTTTATTGGGGGATAATTGTTATTGCGGATTAAATATGGAGGGTTAATCAAATTCACAATGCTCAATGACCAGGCTCGCTCCTGCTAATAATTCAGCATCTGCAGCTAGTTCTGAGAGCACTATTGAAGTCTGAGCTGCTATCCTTGGAATACAGAATTCATTGATAGCTTGTTGTATAGGAGGTAGTAATATTTTACCGGCTGCTGCACCGCGTCCGCTCAGGACAATACATTCGGGATTCATAATGTGAATCAGCGTTGCAACGCCCTTTCCAATATGAAAGGCTGCTTCAGAAAGGATGGAAACAGCTAATGGGTCGTGGTTACGTGCGGCTTCTAAGAATAATTCACCTGTATTTCTGTTTTCATCTTTAAAAAGTTCAGTCATACTGGTTGCTTCGCCAGCTTCCATCGCCAGTTTAGCTTTCTGGGTCATTACTAGTAAAGAGGTTTCAACTTCAAGACAGCCCCGTTTGCCGCAAGAACATAAGCTATTGGTATTGGATAAAGGAATATGGCTGAATTCACCTGCATAACCGCTGTTTCCACGGTATAAATTGCCGTTTATAATCATCCCAAGACCAGTTCCCCAGCCAATGTTAACGACCATCACATCTTTCATCCCCACTGCTGCACCAAAGAATAATTCCGCATTCGCAATCAGACGTGAATCATTGTCAATAAATACAGGGAGTTTGAGTTTGGCTGTTAAATATTTGCCAAGGTGTGAGCCGTCTTTGGTTTTAAGGTGTGTATAGTTTACGCCTTCTTCTGCACTGATAAAACCAGGCATACCGATTCCAATACCCAGGAAGTTCTTCTTATCAATACCAGATGCGTTTATGTTTTCAGCAATAAATGAAACCAGCTTATCTACTGCTTCTTCATCATCCAGGATGTCAAGTTCTAATTTTTTAATAGGAAGGATGATCTTATTCGCCAGATCGTAAATGATCATACGGACGGTGAACTGATCTGTGGCTACAGAAATAACATAGCGTTGTTTTTCTATATTTAATAGAAATAAAGAGGCCCTTCTTCCCCCCGTTGAGGGTCCCAGGCCTTGTTCTTGAACATACCCCTCTAAAACAAGGTCGTTCACGACCTTAGTAACCAGTGGTAAGCTTTTAACAGTCAGTTTACTGAGCTCTGTTAGAGAAAGAGGTTTTTTATAATAAAGTTGCTTGATAATATCAACGCGTAATAACTCTCTATTATTCATAGCTGCAATAGTCTGGTTTAGTTGTCTTTACCAAACTTAATAATTAAATTCTAAACATCACTAATACTTTTTATTTTTTTTAATAAGTCTTAGCAATGTTTAGAATTTAATTATTAACCATATTATAGACAGGCTATTTTCTCATCGAATAATTTATTCTTTTTTGATAATACTAATTTCACCTGTTCTTTCTAAACGTGCTTCATTAATCGCGTTCAGATCGTTCAGGTTACCATTTATCCGGACGCTTTCCATCAGATCACCTTTAGACATTAAACTTTTATCCAGATTTTTCTGCTCTATTTTTCCGTGTTTATACAATATTCTTTCAGATCCTTTGATCAGCAGGTCAACCCATTTATGATGCAAGCTTGCCCAGGCTAGCACACGGTGTGTCATCACCAGTACAAAACCAGCGGTAACGGTAGGCAGGAAAGCAGATGCTCCGACTACAACCCTGCTTAGTAACGCACCGATTGTGATGACAATGATATTATCAAAAGCAGTCTTTTTACTAAAAGTACGGGTACCGGAAATTCTGATAAAAATCAGGGTTATCGCATACAATACAAGTGCGCGGCATCCCATATTTAATGCGTTAAGGTCTTTACCCTCACCGAATATCCTGAGCATGATGTCCATCATATATTGATTATGTTTATCAGACAGGTTGATTATATCTGTCAGATATGTTCATCGTGGTATAAATCAATTTCACGGCCTGCACGCTCCACAAGATATTCAGTAAGCGTTATATCTTCATCATCATCCCCGGTTGGATCTGGTTCATACATGGGCAGATCTCCGGCCACGACATCTGCTGGCGGAACTTGTTCCCAATTGTGCCCGTCAAAATAAATGGCTCCCAATATCCCTCCATAATAAATTACTTTGAAATACCCTTTGTCGTCGGGCAGAATGGTTAAGGTGATTTCCTTATTACTGTGTTCGATTTTAATATTAAATGGTTCCATATGCTGATTGCTACCCTTTTGTGGGTGAAAGGTTTAAACATCAGCTTATTTAAAATGTTTTTGAATTCTACGGAAGATCTTTTTTAAATTGTTCAAATAGCTCAGGGTTCAGGAATTTAAAGTTCTTTTTTAAATCAGCTTGCTCATCATCGGCGGCTACGATTACAAAATCGCTTGTTTTATTCAGCTTAAATTTATTAAGGCCTGCTTTGAGTTTAAGTGTCACGTTTAAGATTGCTTTTTTAGCCGCCGCATATTTTTGCTTCATTTCTGTTTCCTGATTATAGAAGTCAAAAAAGTTCTCCGTTTCCTGATCCATACTGACTTCAATATTATATTTATAGTCTGCGGGGTTCCAGATGATCCATTTAGCATTTTTTCCTTCCGTTTGCAATTGTTCCTTTTCGGCTTTAGTGCCATAAGCAATAGCTGGCGGAAAAAAATCAGTATTCCCATAGTGAATATACAAACAGAATAATTCTTCTTGTATAGGGTTCTCGTGGATGTTTCGCTGAAGTACGGCGAATAATCTTTCTTCAGCCATAGCAGTAAGCTGTGTGAAGCTTATTGATTTATCGGGTTTCTGGTAAATGACCCGCTCCTGGTTTTCGGTAATGGTTTCCAGCAGGCCAAACTGATCATATTTGTATTGGTGATCTCTATTGGTTTCAAAATTATCAAATTCCAGGTGACATTTCTTTTCGATCAGCTTTTGATGGCTGTCATAATGATAGTCTGCATGATCACATATACATTGACTATCAGCAACAGTGATATGTTTGATAAGCTGGCCTTGCTCTTCATAGAATTCCGAAATACTTTCTATTTCCTGATCATCGTAAGAAAATCTATAACAGGTTATGGTATTCTGGGTCCTGATAAAAAACGTCTCATAAAAATATTGCTCAAAGCTGGTATATTGTCTTACAACAATGATTTCCCCCGCCTCATTTAAGCCATAATGATGGTGATTTGCTTTTTTTGCAGGCGCTGCTTTGAGTTTACGCCCTTTTGACCAGTTATTACTTTCATAGTGAAAAGGTTCAGGGTTATATAAATCGCTTGTTGCCCAAAACCAAACTGCAACCTGATTTTCGGTTTCGCTTTTTAACTGCTCAAAGTCCGCTTTTGTAAAGTGCTCAATTTTTCTTTTAAGATCAGCTATTTCTTTCATTATAGAATATTCTTACAGTAACGAATTATCAATGACCGCTAAGATAGTTGAATAGCTTTCTTACCCAGCTATTTATTAAACTTAAATCAACAACGTTGTTCATATTAAATAAATAATTGTATTTTTATTCCAGTTCGGGAACGTTCCCGAACTGGAATAACCTATTGATAGATAGGTTACGGGCAAAACATTAAACCAAATAAATAACCAAATAGTATGAACAAAAAAACATCTTGCCTACTCGGGAAGACTGTCCTTTTTATGGGCTTTTTTCTCTCCTTTACTGCGTGCAAAAAATCAATAACCACCGACCCTGTACCAGCAAAACAATTTAAACAGATTCAAGTAGACGCGGCTACCGGTTCCGGCAGTGACGTGATGATGCAGGCATTTTACTGGGACGTTCCTCAGGGCGGCTGGTGGAATGTATTAAATGATAAGATCCCGGCCTGGAAAGCAGCGGGAATTGGGGCAATATGGCTCCCTCCTGCTACTAAAGCACAAGGTGGCGCGACAAGTATGGGTTATGATCCATATGATTATTTCGATTTCGGCAGTTACAATCAAATGGGTACCAAACCTACAAGGTTTGGTGACTCAACCAGTCTTGGGAAATTGATAACCACAGCGCACAATAATAGTATAAAAGTATATGCTGACATTGTTCTCAATCATTGCAGCGGGGGAACTTTAGAGGCCAATCCTTATACCAGTACCAGTACTTATACGAAGTTCACTCCACTATCCGGTAAATTCCAGCGTACTTACAGTGATTTTCACCCAAATGATATAGAAGCTGCTGATGAAGGTGCTTTTGCCGGTTTCCCTGATCTTTGCCACAAAAAGGCAAATGTGTCTAATTGGATCTATAATGCTTCTTATAGCATGTCCAAATTCTACAAAAACAGCCTTCACTTTGATGGATTTCGTTTTGATTATGTCAAAGGATATGGTGCCTGGGTAGTTAAAAACTTTGTCAACAGCGTTGGTGGCCCTGCTGCTGTATTTGCTGTTGGTGAGGAATGGGATGGAAATGCGGCAAACTTACAGAATTGGGTAGATGCGACTGAGCAGACCTCTTCGGCTTTTGATTTTGCTTGTTTTTATGCGATGCACAGTGCTTTTGACACCAATGATCTGACTCGTCTTAATGATGATATGTTATTAAAAAGAAATGCAGCGAAGGCAGTTACTTTCGTGAGTAACCATGATACTGATATTACCACGAATAAGTACTCTGCTTATGCTTATATCATGACTCATGAAGGTTACCCTTGCGTTTTCTATAAGGATTATGAGAATTTGCTGGACAAAAACAGGATGAATAACCTGATCTGGATTCATAAAAATCTGGCTGGAGGAACAACGACAAATCTATATTCAGCTACCGATCAATATATTGACAGAAGAAACGGATATGGTACACTTCCTGGGTTAGTTGTTTATTTTAATGGTAGTGATAACTGGCAGCAACAGTGGGTAAGTACTAACTGGGGTGGCAAAAAAATAAAGGAATATACCGGGGCATCGGGTTGGGAACCAACTGTAGCTGCTGACGGCAGGGTTCTGATCCAGGCCCCGCCACACGCGTATTCGATCTGGTCTGTTACTGGTATATAAAATTATAATTTATTATCAGGAGGCTGAGGTGATTTGGTAGTTGCTTCAGCTCCTGATAACTTATCTATATTAAATAAACCTGATCTTCATTTAAACATACCTGACCCCCATTTAAACACACCCATCCTCATCAATTCCTATGAAAAAAATCATTCCTTTAATCCTGCTCACTTTACTTTTTGCCTGTAAAAATCATTCCGAAACTAAAAGGATCAAAGGTGATTTGAATTATTCACCTATGAGTATGCAATCTGAGTTAATAGCGGCCGCATTCAGCCTGACTGGCACTATCAAAACACAGGAATTGCAGGCAGATATTGAACTCAGCAATCCGGGCAACAGCGATTTAACCATTAGCGAAATTGAAATAGCCACAGGAGAAGGACTCCGTTCTTTACCTAAAACCGGAAGCACCGGACCAATTGTCCTGAAACCCGGAGAAAACAAAGCCCTTTCGTTAAAATTTCAACCTTTAAATGAACTTAGAGAATATCAGCTTACAGGAAGGAATGGATACTTTAAGTCCCTTTACAATCTTGTAATTAATTACAGCGCGAAAGAAGATAAGTCTGCAGTAGTTAAAGATGATGGCGGATTCAAGGCTTATAGTAGTTCTCCAACATTATTGAGCATGACAACAACTTTAGCACCAGCTGACTATAAAGCATATCTCGAAAAATATCAAATTAAGACTACCAGTTATTCATTGGATACAAAGTCCGGTTTCACCAAAAAACAGATTGCTTATTTGAAAGGTATAAAACAGGTCAAACAGCCTCCGTTTGTTTATGTAAGTGATCAGGAAATTGCACTTTCAGGTGTAAATTTCAGGTTAAGAAGTTATCAGGAGCGGGATACGCTAAATGCAGAAATATTTATAGTGAACCATTCCAGCTTTCCTGTAAAAATAAATAAAGACAAGCTGGACATCAGGTATCCCGGAGAATCTTCTTCAGTTCATTTGAAGGATGTAGTAACGGTAGAAAAGATCTCAGGATCAAAACAAGATCTCTATACAATAGAAAAAGGCGACCGTATTTTAATCCGTCTTAAAAAGCCATTTAAAACCACAGCAGAAAAGGTCGTATTATCATTTAATAAAGCATTTGCATTCGATGACCAGGTTCCTTTATTTAAAAATAACATTGAATTGATAAAAGTAGATTTACCGTAAGAAATACAGGTTTATCATTTCACCAGCTGAAATTTAACATATAATCACCTGATATTTATCTTCATATTATCACAGGGTATTATTCTGAACAAGACTTAGGTTTTCTTCAATTGTTTTAATGCCCTGTTTAAACTTCGGATAGTAATGCCAAGGTAAGCAGCCATATCATCCCTGCTCAGCTCGATTTCTTCTTCTTTTTGAAGCTGAAGTAATTTAGAAAGACCGTGTTCTAAAGAATATAATTGCTGAAAAGAAGCTCTGCTGCTTGTATTCAGGAGACGATCGGATAATTCCTGCAGCAGTATTTTATTCATTTCAAGATTTTTATCTACTAAGGACATAAAAAAAGAGGCGGATAAACAATAAGCCTTAACAGCAATAATCGCTTCCACAGTACAAAGACATGTACTGTTTTTCAGTGCTTCTATTTCACCAATAATTTGTCCTTTACCCAAAAATTCAAACAAGTAATCTTTGTCGTTTTCTTCAGTCAGGTAACATTTTGCAATTCCCTCGCTGAGAATAAACACTTTACCGATCTTAATATCCTGTTCGAGTAATCTTTCCCCTTTATTAAAAGACCTCAGAATAATGTCTTCTTTTCTTTCCTGACTTGTATAAAGACGTTCAGTGAAGGCTAATAAATCGGCATTGGTTCTTAACATATAAATGGTTCGGGACAATTGTCCTTTTTAGGGAATTAAAGTGTTTTACTTTTGCAGCTATTCAAACAAAAGTAATGATCAAAAATCAAATTCAGGTAATCGCTTTCGATGCAGACGACACACTTTGGGTCAACGAGCCATACTTTCAGGAAGCTGAGCTTGCATTTTGCCAGTTGCTGGAAGCGTATTTGCCAGCTCCTGATGTTTCCCGGGAATTATATAAAACTGAGATGAAAAACCTTGCGCTTTATGGATATGGAGTTAAAGGTTTTATGCTTTGCATGATAGAAACCTTAAGCCGCATATCAAATGATAAAGCAAGTATAGTACTGGTTAATCAGGTTATTGAACTTGGGCAGGCACTTTTACAACAACCTATCAATTTACTGGATGGCGTAGAAGAAGTTTTAAAACAGCTTAAAAGTGACTTCAGACTAGTTGTTGCGACTAAAGGTGACCTTTTAGATCAGGAAAGAAAACTTAAGAACTCAGGGTTGCAGTCTTATTTTCATCATATTGAAATTATGAGCGATAAGCTGACCGGAGACTATCAAAAACTGCTGAAGCATCTGGATTGTAAGCCGGAACACTTCTTAATGCTCGGTAATTCTATCAAATCAGATATACTTCCTGTTTTGGAATTGGGTGGTTATGCGGCCCATATCCCCTATCATATCACTTGGGCACATGAACAGCTGGAAGATAGTTTAGAACATCCAAATTTTATGCCCCTCAACACGATGACTGAAATTATTAACATCTTAAAAAACTAATGGAAAAAGAACTGGATATAGCAAATTGGAAAAGAAAAGAACATTTCCATTTTTTTAGAAAATTTGAAGAGCCCTTCTTTGGGGTAACAGTAAAAATTGATTGTACGAAAGCTTATGATTATGCAAAACAATCAGGAAAATCATTTTTCCTCTATTATTTATATCAATCTCTAAAAGCTGCCAATACTATTGAAGAATTTAAATATAGAATTAAGGGTGAAAAGGTAATGGTTTATGACCAGGTAAATGCTTCTGCCACGATTGGCCGTCCTGATGAAACGTTTGGATTCTCTTATATCGAATTTAAGGAAGATTTTGAGGGTTTTTATGGGCCTGCACAACAAGAAGCCGATCGGGTTTCAAAAGGCAGCGGCCTTTTTCCCGAAGTCTTCAGTGAAAATGTTATTCATTATTCCGCTCTTCCCTGGCTGGACTTTTCTGCTTTGTCGCATGCGAGATCTTTTTCAATGGAAGATAGCTCACCTAAGATCTCTTTCAGTAAATTAACAACTACAAAAACCAGCAAGACAATGAATGTTTCCATCCATGTTAATCACGCGTTAATGGATGGTTACCATGTAGGGAAGTTTGTCGAAAAATTTCAGGAATTAATGAATAGTTATTAGCTCTTGAAATTATCTTGTTCAAGGTATCATTTAAATGTTTGGATTAAATACTACTAAAACAGTAGTATTTAATCCAAACATTGTATATTTGTCCCATTATACACAAATGCCAATTACAAAATGACTTCCGAAGCTAAAAAAACTGAATCTCAATTGCCGTTGATCATTGCTGATTTCAACGTGTTAATTTATGCCAGCCGCGTGCCTTCCATGCGATGTTGTCTCATGGCATAATTTGCCAAATCCCGGTATACCTGCCGCCTCTTAATTAATTATTTAATCCTGCTATTTTTTTACCAGTCCCAATTTCCGGGACATGGAAAAACTATGCCCCTATTTTTTCAAATATCCAGACATGAAACTAAAATTACTACAGCTTTTTCCGCTGCTGATGCTACTCGCTGCACAAGCATTTTCACAGCATAAAACCATTACTGGCAAGGTTGTCGATCAGACCGACCATCAACCTGTCCCTGGTGTGAGTGTACGCCTGCATACTAAAAACTCAGGCACTATAACCAACGCACAGGGCGAATTTACACTGAACCTTCCGGATGACGAAAAATCCCTTGATTTCAGCTACATAGGTTATCTTTCACAAAGTATTAAAGTAACTACAAATACAATTGCCGTACAGCTTGTACCCGACTTACAACAACTCAGTGAAGTCGTTGTAACAGGTTATGGTACACAGGAACGTAAATTTATTTCCGGTTCTATATCGACAATCAAAGGCGATCAGCTCAAAGATATTGCCGGCTCCAGTTTTAATCAGCTGATACAAGGTAAAGCAACCGGAGTACAAGTATCCTCAGATTCTGGTGTACCAGGTGGCGGAATCACTTTTCGCATTCGGGGTAACAATTCTATCAATGCCTCGGTAGAGCCTCTTTATGTAATCGACGGAGTTTTCGTAAGCAGTAAAGATCCGATTACCACCAGTTTAGGTAATCAGGCTGGTTCTAATCCGCTGTCAGACATTAACCCGGCAGACATTGAATCACTGGTCATTTTGAAGGATGCCAATTCAACCGCCATTTACGGTTCCCTGGGTGCTAATGGTGTTGTACTGGTAACTACTAAACGCGGAAAGCTAAATACAAAGGCAAAAATCAATTTAAGCACCTATCAGGGATGGTCTGATGCCAATAAGAAATTTAAAACAGCAACCGGACCTCAAACAGCAGAACTAGCAAACGAAGCAGTGATTAATACGGCAAAAGATCGCGGCACAGATCCTTCAACTGTAGTACTGCCTTTTCCAAATCCTTCTGCCCTGCCTACTTATGACCGGATCAGTGATTTATTCAGAACAGCAAGAACCTCCAATTACGAGCTTTCTGCGCAGGGAGGAACAGCAACAAGTACTTATTATACCGGATTAAGTTATTTAAAACAAGAATCAATTGTGAAGCCTTCGGGTTTTGAAAGATATACAGGAAGGTTTAATTATGATAATAACCTGACTGATAAATTAAAAGCAGGAACCAGTTTCAATTTCACCCGTACGTTCAGAAATGTCAGCAGTAATGATAACAACGCTACAGGAGTGATCAATTCTGCTATCTTTCCAAGGTCCTATCTTCCGGTATACAATGCCGATGGCACTTTCGCCAGGTATGGAAGTTTTGACAATCATATCGCCCTGATCGAAAATCTGAATAACTCTGCTGTGGGATGGCGGACCATTGGTAATTTATTTGCGGAATATACAATTTCTCCCGACCTGAAATTAAAGAGTAGCTGGAGTATAGACAACAATAGTCTTTATGAGAACAATTACAGCAATACATTAATCAGTGCAGGTATTGCTTCCAATGGAGCTGCCAGTTCCAATGAGGGGAAAAACCTGGTACTAACCAATGAGCAGGTATTAACTTATATCAAATCATTCGGAACTGATAAAAAACATAATATCAATGCGCTGATTGGAAATACTTTAAGTACCACACTTTCACAAGGCACAGGTGCAACAGGAACTGGATTTGCAACCAACGCTTTAACTGCCATTACTGATGCCGCAATCCGCTCAGGCTCCTCTTACCGTTCTCAAAATAAACTGGTTTCTTTCTTTGGTAAAGCAAGTTATACCTATAATCAGAAATATACCATTGATGGAAGTCTGAGAGCCGATGCTTCTTCTAAATTTGGCAAAAATAAACAATGGGGTTATTTTCCCTCGGGAGGATTGACCTGGAGAGCCGGACAAGAAGAGTTTATTTCTAAACTGGGGATTTTTGACGAATTGAAATTCAGGGCAAGTGCAGGTCTTTCAGGGAACCAGAATGGGATTGGAGATTATGCCGCATTAGGCTTGTGGAAAGCTGGCTATAATTACCTTGAAAGTGCAGGAACAGCACCTTCGCAATTGGCAAATCCTGATTTAACGTGGGAAACTACCCGCCAGATTGATATTGGTACAGAGTTCGCGGTTTTGAAAAACAGGCTGAGTTTCACTTTTGATTACTATAATAAGTATACTTATAACTTATTACTTAATGTACCTGTACCCTACCGTTCAGGCTTTAATTCACAGCTTCAAAATTTCGGATCAATAAGAAATAAAGGACTCGAACTCAGTATTCACTCAGTTAATATAGAAACAAAGAACTTTAGCTGGACTACTGATTTTAATGTTTCACAGAATACTAACCGTATTGAAAAACTGGCTTCTGACATCTCTCTTGGCGCTTCAGGAAGGAATATTTCAATTTTAAGAGAAGGTTATGCTGTAAATTCTTTTCAACTCTACAAACAATTATATGTTGATCCGAATACAGGGAATGCAGTATATGATGATGTCAACAAAGATGGCCAGATCAATACAGCAGACAGACAAATTGCAGGCAGCGCCATTCCAAAATATACGGGCGGATTAACCAATACTTTAACTTATAAAAACTTCGATTTTAACTTCTTCTTTTATTTTCAGCAGGGAAACAAAATTATGAACATGCACGATTTCTTCCTGGTGCATGGTGGTACACAGAACAATATCGGGTTTGACCCAAGACAATTGGACAGATGGCAAAAACCAGGTGACATCACTGATATTCCAAGATTAACTACTTATAGTGGCGACCCTACAGCAAATGGTGGTGCGGCTAATAATTACGGGGGAAATGTAGCCAGGCTAAGTACGCGTTACCTGGAAGATGGCTCTTTTATCAGATTGAAGAATGTGACATTAGGGTATACAATTCCTTCATTAATCAGCCAGAAGTGGGGAATCAGTAAAGCAAGGATCTACGTATCTGGTACAAATCTGCTGACTTTTACCAAATACAAAGGTCTGGACCCGGAAGTAAGTTCTCAAAGTGGTGACCAGAATACGGCTGGGTATGACTGGGCCACTGTACCTCAGCCAAGAACGATTCAGGCAGGTTTAAGTGTAACATTTTAATTTTCAAAACAATCAACATGAAATATCCAACTCAATATACGAAAGCTATTTATTTACTTGTTTTACCTTTGCTGTTTAGCTCCTGCAAAAAATATCTGGAGGAAATACCAAACAATGCAATACCTTCAACAGCTGCAATTACTGATGCAGGAACGGCCAGAGCAGCGATTTTAGGTACTTATAATAGATTACAGAATTATACCACAGATTATATTACTTTAGGTACGGTTACAGCAGACAATGTAGCCTTTAACGGTACTTTAAGCGAATACTTACAGCTGGATCAAAATGCTATTCCTACAGATAATGTAATCACTGTAGGTGTTTATCAAAAGATATATAGTACAATTAATTCTGCAAACAGTGTGATTGCGGGCCTGCCCGGGGTTACTGATCCTTTATTACAGACTGCAGAGAAAAACAGAATTCTGGGAGAAGCTTATTTTATTCGCGCGCTGGGTTATTTTGACCTGGCCAGAGGCTGGGGCGGCGTACAACTGCAGTTAACTCCGACTGCCAACATTAACGGGATTAAAGGAGTCAAAAGGAGTACACTAACCCAAACTTATGATCAGGTACTTGCAGATTTAATACAGTCAGAACAGTTATTGCCAGCAGATGATGCGATCACAAGAAACAGAGTACAAAAAAGTGCTGTCAGGGGATTACGTGCAAGATTAGCACTTTACCGGGAAAACTGGACAGATGCGGCAACCTATTCAACACAGGTAATTGCTCAGTCAAAATTTGCATTGGTCAATACTTATCAATCATTCTTTACAGCTCCCTATTTAAGCACTGAATCTGTTTTTGAGTTAACCTTTTCTGCAAACAATCAAAACAACTACTGGTCTTTATGGTATCCAAGTGCATTGGGCGGATCATATACGTTAAAGCCAACTGCTTCATTAATTAGTAAATTGAACGATCCCGGGATTGGGGGAACAAGAAAAAGCCTGATCGCAGGCACTGGAAGCAGTGTTTACGGCACGCTGTATAATACCGCCGGAACTGGTACAGATCCTTCTTATGTGCTCCGGATTGCTGAATTATACCTGATCAGGGCAGAGGCGAGAGCACATCTAAATGAACTGGATGGTGCACTGGCTGATTTGAATGCTATCCGTAAAAGAGCAGGTGTTTCTCCATTCACCTCAGGTAATCAGGAAGAGATATTACAGGCGATTGCCGACGAAAATAGTGTTGAGTTTGCTTTCGAAGCACATCGCTGGTTTGACCTGGTGAGAACAAAACAGGCAGGAAAAATATTAGGGCTCACCAATACGAATTTCTGGTTGTTCCCTATTCCCTATTCAGATTTACTTTCAGATCCTGATGTGGTACAAAATCCAGGGTATTAATCAAATTATCTAAGTATACGGCCCGTTTTTGGGCCGTATTGATAATAGCTAATCATCTTTTTAATCAAAATCATATTAACTTTGCGGAATGAACAATGAAATTGCAGTCATCTTTGATATGGACGGGGTAATCTGTCATACTAATCCATATCATTCCCTTGCTTTTCGCGAGTTTTTCTCAGCACGTAACCTTAATCCTACAGATGAAGATTTCGCTGCGCATATGTTTGGAAAAAGTAATAGCTACATCCTGTCTCATTTTTTAGGAAGACCGATTGCCGGCGAAGAGTTACTTCAAATGGAAAATGAGAAGGAAAGTCTTTTCAGAGAAATATACGCAGCACATATTGAACCAATTGATGGAATCATGGAATTCATAATTGATTTACAACTAAATAAAGTTAAGCTTGGCGTAGCTACATCTGCCCCTTATGCTAATCTTGACCTGATTTTAAGTGAGGTGCCTATCCGTGAAAAACTAGGCTCCATCATGGCCAGTGAAGATGTAAAAAAGCATAAGCCTGATCCTGAAGTTTATTTAACCTCTGCCAGAAATCTGGGTGTTATGCCAGAGCAATGTCTTGTATTCGAGGATTCTTATTCAGGAATTTCAGCTGCACTTAATGCAGGGATGCGGGTAGCCGGCGTACTCACTTCTCATACAATAGCAGAATTGCCTCCTTGTAATTTATATATACAGGATTATAAAGAATTATCGTTTGATAAAATCAAATCATTGTTTCCTTAATTCATCAGGTCATTTCTTCAAAATAAGATGATTTTTTAAACAAGGCCGCCTCTACGGGCAGCCTTGTTTTTTTTACAGGAATTCCTTACAACCTATCGGCTTTAAACGGACTGATCAGAATTTATTATATTTATTTATCATAATAAATGAATATAATTCGGATTATCTATATATTTATAGAATGATAATCGAAAACAACATCAATTTAGATCATATTGATCTTGCGATATTAAGGTTAATGCAGGACAATTCAAGGATCTCCAATGTACATCTTGCAAAGGAACTTGAAATGGCACCTTCTGCGGTTTTAGAGCGGGTAAAGAAACTGGAACAAAAGGAAGTGATTGTTCAGTATACAACAAGAATTAATCCTGCAGCAGTTGGCCTGAAATTATTGGCTTTTATCTCGATGAAGGCATCACACAGCCTCGGCTGTACTACTACAGCGACTGAGCTTGCTAAAATTGCAGAGGTTCAGGAAGTGCATATTATTGCAGGTGAAGATTGCTATTTAGTGAAGGTCCGAACAGCCGACTCGGCCTCTTTGATGGAATTAATGAGAACTTCCTTCAGTAAAATCACGACAATCGTATCTATTCGTACTACCATCGTTCTGGAAACAGTCAAAGAACAACAACAATTAGTCATTCCTGAAAATAAAAAATAGCCATTCCAGAAAACAAAAATATTATGACCAATAAACCTGCCTCTCCGCTCCTCGTCTACCTGGCATTTGCTACGGTATATATTGTATGGGGATCTACGTATTTTTTTATTCAAAAAGCCCTCGCAGGCTTTCCGCCGTTTTTCCTTGGCACTTTTCGTTTCCTCATTGCGGGTACACTGCTTATGACCTGGTGTAAATTCAGAGGAGAAAAGATATTCGACTGGAAAAACATAAAGTATGCGGTAGTGAGTGGGATATTGATGCTAGGGGTTGCCAATGGTACGGTAATCTGGGTAGAGCAGTTTATTCCAAGTGGTTTGGTAGCAATCATGGTTGCCTCTGCCGCCATCTGGTTTGTTATCCTGGATAAACCTAAGTGGAAAGAAAACCTAAGCAGCAAATCGACAATTGCCGGACTGGTTATAGGTTTTGTCGGGGTAATCCTATTATTTTCAGAGCAGGTGTTTCAGGCAGTAAATACAGCACAAAGTTCGAATCAGATATTAGGGATGGGATTATTAGTGCTGGGACCTATTGCATGGGCAGGAGGGTCTTTATATTCTAAATATCATACCGCTCCTGATAGTTCTGTCGCTGTAAATACAGCGTGGCAAATGCTTGCTGCAGGTATTGCTTTTATACCCGGTAGCGCATTGAGTGCTGAATACCAGCAATTTCACTGGAGTAATGTTTCCCTTGGCGCATGGCT
This sequence comes from Pedobacter cryoconitis, assembly GCF_003259615.1. Classification (GTDB taxonomy): domain Bacteria; phylum Bacteroidota; class Bacteroidia; order Sphingobacteriales; family Sphingobacteriaceae; genus Pedobacter; species Pedobacter cryoconitis. The sequence goes on from NZ_QLLR01000006.1 coordinate 137,870, forward strand.
TTCCATCGTTTACCTGATTATATTTGGCTCTATTGCAGCTTTTAGCGCCTATGTTTGGTTGTTAAAAGTACGCCCTGCAACGCAAGTGAGCACTTATGCTTATGTTAACCCTGTTGTAGCGATTTTGCTTGGGGTATGTTTCGCAGATGAAACAGTTAGCCTGATCAGGATTCTTGGATTAATTGTAATTCTTGCTAGTGTACTCCTAATTAATCTCGTTAAATACAGAAAAGAGAAAGCTATCGCTTCTGCACCGGTTCTATGTGAGGATCAGTAAGTTAAAACATAACTACCAAACTTAATTTCCAGGTTTATCCGCTATGTTTGAATAATTATGAAATTTTGGATAGTTATAAAATGTCATTTAGTTTCATAAATGCCTTTTCAATATCAGTAATGTGATCATCATCAATTGCCGGGGCAATCTTAATTTGTGTAACGGCTAATTCATTCATTATATCCACAAAGTTTTTATAAGTAGCACCGGATGTTGGCTTAATAATAACCGCTAATCCTTTCTTAGGATTATTGGCATTTTCAACAGCAACTTTCGTCTTGTTATTCAAGATTGAACGCCTAATTTCTTTGAACCCTTCAATATTTGGATTACTCTTACCAGCTTCTCCCCTATACCAGGCAACTTTATTATGCTTACCTAATAAAATGGTCATTGTTGTTGAAGCTGCTAAATCCAAGCTGGCATCCGGATCACTAAGATCTGGTTTTGCAATATCCATAGCCACGGGCTTAGAAAGAGAAGTAGTCAGCATAAAAAAAGTAATCAGTAAAAAAGCCAGATCCACCATTGCGGTCAGGTCAACTTTAGGAATGCTTTTTCTGTTTCGGAAGGCATTGTTTAATTCAGCCATAATTGTTGGTTTTTAATCGCCCTGGGCGAATGAGGTTCGGTTTATTAAACAAATGATGCCGATTAAAGATCATTTCCATAGCCCTACCCATAAAAAAAACTACACATATGTAAAAGGCTGTAAATCAGCAATATATTTATATTATTATAATTTAACAATATACTATTCCATAGCATTCAGTAATTGAATCAGAAACTGGCAGTTTTATAGTTTTAGCACAAGCTATAAAACTGCCAGCATTTGATTAAGGTTTTACCGGGGAAGGATTTTTGGTACCTGTCATCCCAGGAGTACTTGTTGTACCTGGAGGAGGCGTACCCTGTCCATTAGTTCCTGTTGCACCAGATCCGGATCCTTCAGTGCCAGCACCTGCTCCACTTACCCCTACACCTGCTGTATCAGCCCTTGCAGTATCATGCCTGCTGGTATCTACAGCAGAGGTGTCAGTCATTTCGGTATTCGTAGTATCACTGCCACTTTTTTTGTCTGAATTACATGCCGTAAAAACCATTCCGGTTAAAGCTACGGCTACTAAAAACTTTAAATTCATCATATTAAATTAAGGTTAAACTACTGTTTATTAATAATTAACATCATTCAGTTACTATCTTTAATCAAAAAAAACCATTTAAAGTTTTATCTTTTTTATTATTTATGCTTATGCGGGCTACTTCTGCTCCCTGATCATCTTAAAGAATTCATCCTCATATGTTTCTCCAACAGATATAGTCTGATACTGAATATAGATTGTATTACCGTCTATCATCCTGATTTTATCAATAGCTACAGTATATGATTTATGAACCCTGTAAAAAGGTGGCTGAGGGCTACAACAACCTAATCTGATAAACTCAGCTAAGAAGACTTTGATGGATAAAAAGGCTACAATCTCCCTGAAGATCCGTGATATTTTTTATACCGCAAGATTCATAGGTGTGCTAAAATACAACAATGTAAATACCTACTGGGAGAATGAATGGGAAAGCAGAATGTTCTCACTGAGCTTCAGTTATAAATTTGGAAACATGAAAATTAAAACCACCAGGAACAGAAAAACATACACCGCCGAAGAACAAGGGAGGGTTTCCAATTAAATTTCAGGTCAATGAATTCGAACTAAGTTTAGAATTTCAACGTTATCTTTGTAAATTTGTAAATTGACCCCCCAGGGGGATTTACGAAAACACTAAATAAACCTGCAAAAAATAATGCCTGAAAACATTAAAAACATAACAGCCTTCAGAACTACTTTTACTGTTCTTTTTCTGCTTAGTTCTTCCTTTATATACGCACAAACGCCTCAGCAAGTACAACCAGCACCACAAATACAAACAGCACCTGTAGTACAACAAGTCAAACCAGCTCCTGTTCTTAAACCAATGATCATCGTGATCGATGCAGGTCATGGTGGAAAAGATGGATCAACAAGAGGCTTGTTTTCCAAAGAAAAGGATGTTGCCCTGGACGTGGCTATGTTGCTTGGACAAACAATTGAGAAGGAAATTGAGAACACAAAAGTGATATATACCCGTACTGAAGACGTTTTTATTCCATTATATGAGCGTATTGATATTGCAAATAAAGCTCACGCAGATTTATTTATCTCTATCCACTGTAACTCTATGCCTGGAAATATGAGAGGAAGAACAGAAACTTCGGGTGTGGAGACTTTCGTTTCTGGTTCCGGAAGATTAGGTGAACAAGATGTAGCGGTCAGAGAGAATGCGGTAATTTTACTGGAGAAGGATTACAAGGAAAACTATGATGGGTATAACCCAAATGATCCGGAAAGTTTTATCATTCTATCATTGATGAAAAATGCTTACCGTCGCCAAAGTATTAAACTGGCTACTTTAATTCAACAGCAGTATATTAAAGCAGGCCGTGTTAATCGCGGGGTAAAAGAACAAAGTCTGGCTGTATTGGCAAGAGCGGGTATGCCGGCTGTATTAACTGAAATAGGATTCATCAGTAATCCGGATGAGGAAGAATATATTAACTCTTTAAGCGGAAGACAGGAGATCGTTCAGAATATCAAAAATGCGATTCAGGAATATACAAAGCAACTGGTCGCCAATTAAAAACTATTAAATGATCAAAGCTCATTGTGCAGTTTTGATCATTTAACAACAGTATCCTTTTGCACAGCATTATCCTGAGCAGGTATCGTAAAATAAATAGTGGTGCCCAGCCCCGGCTCACTTTCCAGCCAGATACTCCCGCCACTTATTTCTACAAATTCCCGGCATAGCCTTAGCCCCAAACCTGTTCCCATTTCATTTTGAGTACCCGGTGTAGAAAAGCTGCTGTCAGTTTTAAATAGCAAGTCGGCATTTTGCTTTTCGATGCCTACACCTGAGTCCATTACAGAAAAAAGGACCTCATGCTGGCGCTCAGCAGCTTTCAGCACAATACTTCCATTGGCATAGCTGAACTTGATCGCATTGGCAATGATATTCCTCAATATAGTACTCATCATTTGTTTATCTGCAATTATTTTGGCCGCAGGCAATTCTTCCAGTTTAATCTCTATGCCCTTCGCAATCGCAGTGGAAGAAGAAATATGTTTGATTTCTTTTAACAATTCAATCACGTCCAGCTCTTGTAAATCAGGCTTTAGCACACCGGTCTGCATCTTTGACCAGTGCAACAGATTTTCCAATAAAATATAAGCCTGTTTAGCGGAATCGTTCATCCGCATAGCTAAATTCTCAATTTTCTCAGGACTTAGCCTGTTCACATTTTTATAAATCAGCTCACTAAAAGAAATCAGGGAAGTAAATGGATTTCTCAGGTCGTGCGCAATAATTGAAAAAAACTTATCCTTGGTATTGTTCAACTCCATTAACCTGCGCTCAGTAATCCTTAAATCCGTAATATCATAGCAAATCACCAAATAAGTACCTTTGTGATCTTCCAGAACATACTCCGGAATGACCTGTATTGCAAAGGAGTTTGTATAATTGCCTTCATTCAGGTCAAAATTAGTTTCCTGCGTTAGTTTTGTTTGCTTTACCGTGATTAACATTTTGATTAACAGGTGTTCAAAAGAAGCTGGTAATCCAAGGTGGCTTAACTTCCTGCCGGTATAAGACTCCTGTTTCATAGAAAGGAATTGTTGCAGGGCATAATTCGCATATAAACACCTGAAACTCCGGTCAAAACGAAAGATCAGTTCCGGAAGGTTTTCTGTCAGCGTCCTGTATTTCTCTTCATTGTCTTTCAGATCCTTAAAGATAAGCTCAGTGGGTTTGGTAAATCCAGTCTCTACGTTGGCCTTATAGATCAGAAAGAAAGAAATTAGCTTTGCATAATGTCCGATCTCGGTTGGAAGACTAAAAATTGAGACATATAAGGTGAAACAAAATTCGCTGAGAATAGCAAAAAACACCGATAACATTAACAACCGGAACACTGAAGGGCTGAAACTATTTCTGGAACTATACAACAGGAACCCGGCAAGAAAGAGCATAGCGATGACTACATATTCAGCAGTAATTTTAAAGGCGGTCTGTCCTGTTCCCGCGATATAACAAACAGGAAATATCTTCCAGTATAAAATGGATAACGTAAGGAGTATTGTGATCAGGCAATAAGTTAAAATTGTAATATCTCCGTTGAGTACTTTCTTCCTTTTCAGAAACCAGAAGCCCATAATAAAGGTTAGAGCTTCCAGGAACCGGGTTGCTATCCAAAACTGATTAGTGTAGTAAATAGTTCCCGGAATAATGTTCAAACCCGGATAAGTGATGGTATGCAGCAGGTCTAAAGTGCCAATAAAAACATAGGCCATTCCTACGAAGTACAGGTAATTATTATCAATTATCTTCCTGGTATTCCAGGTTACAATGAAAACGGCGAAGGCAATGACAATTGCAGAAAGCTCAACAATAGTATGAAATAACAGGAAATTTTGCTTCATACTTATCTGAAATATCAATACCAGTAATCCCACTGTGAAAATGGTTCTGTAATTAGCTTTAATGAAACTATGCAGAGAAGCTTTCAACTGTCAATTGATTAGATATTTTTACTGACCTAAATTTAAGCTATTGTTCTTATAAAGAAGAACATAATGATTATAGTTTATGATATAAAGCTAAACAAGTGCCGAAAGTGAGAGAATTATTGTTTAATATTTTTAAGCTTTTCCTACAAAAGAGTACATCTTTTATACGCAATTCAGCTTTCCCTGTTTTTCATCACCACGATTATTTATCATTGCTTTAGTCAACCTAACTAATTACCTACCTAACTAATGAAAAACATGAAAACTAACAACCTATTTAATCCAAAAACAATCTCTTTAGCATTATTGATGACAATCGCTGTAGTCGTAAGCTGTAAGAAGAACAATAACAGTACATCTGCTGAACAAAATTCAAGTTCGGAATTGACCAAAGAAGAGAAAACAGCTATCGCGCAGGCAGGATTTTCCACTAATATGGTAGTCAAAACTGATGGCGGCTATTTAGTGGAGGGTGATGTTTTTTTAACACCACAACAACTTCAGCTTCAGCAGGAATTTGTTGCCGGACTTTCTGATCAGGGGCCGAAAACAGAGCAGTATCGCACAACCAACTTAGTAACAGGTTTGCCAAGAGTTATTAAGATTAAAATTGATGCTGGTACATCGCAAACAGTTTTCACCAATGCAACGACTGAGGCCATTAAACGTTACAATGACCAGGGTCTTAAGCTAAGCATGAAGCTGTTAAGTTCAACTTCTACTGAAAAAGCAGACATTGTAATCAATGGTGCAGACTTAGGGCAATCCCCTTCAGGAGGAACGATCTTAGGACAATCAGCTGGTTTTCCTTCAAACGGGAACCCTGCAACGCCAATTAAACTGAGTTCAGTGGTATACAATAAAGATTATAAAAACAACAATGTACTGGCTACCGTAATTGCACACGAGATTGGACATGCAATTGGTTTCAGACACACGGATTATGCTGACAGAACTTACAGTTGTGGTTTTGATAAGAATCCAAATGAAGGAGCCAGTGGTGTGGGCGCAATCTACATTCCCGGCACTCCAAAAGGAGGCGAACCAGGCTCATTCATGCTGGCTTGTTCTGATGGAACAAACCGCCCTTTTACAACAAGTGATATTGTTGCTTTAAAAACACTATATCCAGTAAAATAAACAAACCTGAATTGCTAATACACACCACAATTTATAAATAATTAAACATCTACCGGTTGACTAATCAGGAAGCTGTCTTTAACCGGGCAGTTTCCTGAATTATTAAAATCCAGACAGTATCTTCCTGATAACTCCTGTCTGTAACTAACTCCTATCAAAAACATACCCTATTAAAAAATTAGCACTTACACTTTTAAGTCTGTCCCGCCCTGCTTGGAGCTTATAAGCAGAACGACATCACTCCTGCTGATGGCAAACCTTCAGGCAGAAAAGCAATACTCCTTCAAACAGAAAAACAACAAAACAGCATGCGGTTACCTTTAAAAAGATAACGGCATGTTGATTAAATCCCTTTTCTGTGCTGCAAATGATACTTTTGATATTCCAGCGGGCTCTTTCCTGTCACCTCTTTAAATTGCTTATGGAAGCTGACTACATTTTGAAAACCACACTCATACCTGATCTGTTTTACATTCATCTGGCCTTCAATCAGTAATTTACAAGCCTGACCAACTCTCACATCCAGCAAAAACTGCTTATAAGTCATTCCAATATGCGTTTTGAAATACCTGCTAAAGGAAGGTACGCTGATATTCGCAAAATCTGCCAGTTCTTCGATCTCTATCTTTTTATTAAAATTGGACAGAATATAATTGTAAATATTGCTGATCGGGCTATTATCTTTTATGGCGGTATCACCTAAAAAATCGCTATTCAATAAAGTACAGCTTTTAAAATTACTCCCCAACATTGCCAGGATTTCTAATAAAAGCAATAACCTTTTAGCTCCAACACTAAGAAAGATATGCTCCATCAATTCGCCTATTTTCGGGCTGATACTTTCCTGTATATGAATTCCTTTTGTCGATTCCTGAAGAAGTTTACGGATCACCTTATTTTCAGGAAGATTCAAAAAGTTTTCTCCTAAAAAGTCCTCACAAAAATGAATAACAATCACATCTGTTTGCTGTCCATCGACAGCAGAGAAGTAATGCTCATCGAATTTCCAGTAATGAGGGAGACGACTGCCTATCAGGGCTAAGTTTCCTGATTTAAATGGCTTCACACTGTTCCCTATAAATTGGGTTCCTGAACCGTTTTTGAAATAGATCAGCTCTATTTCACGGTGATAATGTAAACTGTTGTTAATGTCTGGAAGCAGATCTCTCCGGATGCTGAAAGAATTAACAAGGGGGGTTGGGATTTTTAATAACTGGGCTCTCATTGATTGTTTTTGCATGGTAGTGCATTGGTCGCCTTAATAAATAAGGTTTCCTGATTTGGTTTCTTCGAGAGGCTAATTTATACTTTAAAAATAACCATAAATAGCTCCCTAACCAAAGCAATGGAGTGTTTTTTTACGAAAAACCTCTTCCTGTAATCAGACTTAAATCATTTGATCAGGAATTAATATTTACAATTAAAAAAGGTTCCTTTCAGATAATTTGACCACTAAACCGACAATAAAAATGCCGTACCGATTTCACAATCAACTATATAAAGATCAGTTTTCACCTTTATTCAGAAATTCATCTGTAAAATGGGTCTTCGTCTTGGGCTGAGCGAATTTTTCACTGTTAACTTTCTGAGAATCACCACGCGGAATGGATAAAGAATCCCAATCTCCATCCTTCAGCATTTTACCCAAAAACACGATTTGACCAATGTGATATGGGTAATGTGCCAGCTGCCTGTTAATAGCTTCGGTGATAGAGTGCCCCTGATTCCTGATATAGACAAGCTGCTCAAAATTAGCTGCGTTGATCGTCTTCAAAGCTGTAAATAAACAGGTCCAGCCTTCATTCCATAACTGCATTAATGCTGCTCTGTCTTTAACATCATTATCAAATTCAGCTTCCCGGTTACGCCAGGCCTTTTCACCATCTATGGTCAGAAAATCTGTCCAGCGGGATAACATATTCCCGGATATATGTTTGACAATAATTGCTATACTATTACTTTGCGCATTAATTTGATAAAAAAGCTGTGCATCCGTGAGTTGTGCAAAAGTCTTTTCCCCAAGCATTCTATAGTATTCAAACTGTTTGAATGTACTTTCAAGATAGTTATCGATCATCATAAGGCCAGTGATATAAATATTGATATAAATGATTATTCAAATTTACAGCATACGCACCAGATTTAATAAACAAATAAGCGCTACGACTAAAAACCACAGATCCAATAAAATGGCGGATCTCATTTCTTTAACCTGTTTCATTAGTGCCAGAATCCTTGTAGTTTAATACTTCCGTTGAAATCATTGCGCAGTTTTAGGTGCGTGCGCAGCTGCATAGCTGTTGGAATATGACCAGCAATATAAATTGTTTCATTGCTTAAATCCTGTTCATTCAGCCAGGAAACCAGGGAAACATCCCTTTTATTCTCCTTGATCGGTTGCAGATAAGTATCAAAATATTCTGAGAATTCGCGGGCATGTGATTCCGTATCAAAACTGATCGCTCCATAAACTTCACCAATGCCCAGAGCCAATTGTTTCAGTGCCAGAAAATGACCGATACTGCTGCTGTCACCCAGACATAACAATTTACTATCAGCTACTGGTTTATGAAAAGTAGAGCCTATCCCGACGTATGATATAGTGTCCCCTCTTTTTAATCCCTTTACCCAATCACTGCCAGGCCCTGAATGCGCCGAATCTATGCAAAGTGTACAAGTTTCTGTTTCGGCGTCCCATAATGCCGGCGTATAATCACGGTAAGTATATTCGGAAACTTTAACTTTCATATGCTGGACTGAGGTCCATTTGTCCATATCTACCCCTGGCAGGTGTAAATCAATTTCAAAAAAAGTGGCTGGATTCCAAGCCCGCACTTCTAATACACATCCTTGTTTTAAAACGCGGCTTTCAAAAATTGATAAGACTTTCTTTTTGATAATATTCATAAGCTTTACTTTATACAAAAAAACGATAAAACAAAAGCTCATTCAAGAGACTATCCAAGGTTTAACTTGGATTATTCGCGGTAGTCTTTCCGAAATCTGACCGCCGAAATACCAGATACTTTGGTAAAAAGCCTGGAAAAATAAGCATGGTCATCATACCCCAGTGAAAACGCAATCTGCTTCACACTTAAATCGCTGTAATACAGCATCCTTTTAGCTTCAAGAATAATTTCCTGATGAATCCAGTAGCTGACAGGAAAACCAGTTACTGCTTTAACCACCTCATTCAGATAAGACAGCGAGAGCGAAAGCGTATCTGCATACTGACTTGGATTTTTAAGGGTTTTAAATTGACTGCTTACCAGTTTCCGGAATTCACTGGTAATAATTTCTGGTCTGAGGTTTTGTTTATCTTTTTCAGGATTGCTGGATTTATAAAGATCTGCAAAGATCCCTACATAAGCAGATGCCAGAGAATGAATCACAGTACCGGGCATCAGCGCCTGCTCAGCATCATCGAACATATCACACAAAAGCCCCGCACATTTCGCTAACTGATCCACTTTTTCAGTACTGATTGCCAGGGCTTGCTGATGTAATGCAAGCTCTTCAAAAATCTGCTGATAACTCTTGTCTACCAAAGAAGAGTCTATCGCCATAAACCAGCCTGCCGTTTCTTCAGATTCCGGCACATAATGCACTTGTCCGGGCAAAATAAAAAAAGCAGCACAACCACTGACCATGATCGTTTTGAAATCAATGTTCACCTTGCTATTTCCGTATTCCTGGATAATCAAAATATAATGATCATCCCTGTGTGCCCCCAGCTTTCGTATATCCTGCTTATTGAAGTTGACAAAATAACGAACCTGTATGCCCAGCGAAGTGCGCTCCTGTAACTTATGAACAGGTATAGAAGTCCGTTTATCTTTTGATTGTTTCACAATTAAAATTATAGAATTCAAAGATGATAAATTCTGACTGTATAATGCAAAAACCCCTGATATATCGCCAAAATCAGGATCAGCGATATATCAGGGGTTTTAAGCTGTTAAAAAAAGCTTATTCAGCTGCCTTTTTCGGGGCCTCAACAGCAGCAGTTACCGGAGCTGCATATTTATCATAAGATTTAACAACAAACCCCATTTTCTTTAAACCAGGAACAAATTTCTCCTGGTTACCCACAATAACGATTCTTGCATCATCATAACCAAAATACTTTTTACTCACCCGCAGAATATCATCGGCAGTAACCGCATTAATCTTTTGAAGATAAGTACGGTAGAAATCTTTCGGAAGATTGTTGATCAGGATATTGCTTGCAAAACCCGCAGTACGTGCCGGATTTTCCAACCCTAAAGCAAAAGACCCATTGTAAAGGTTTTTCGCATTTTGAAGATCATCAGCACTTACTTTTTCAGTACGCATCACCTGGATCTCTTTCAGGAATTCAACAACAGCACTGTCTACTTTTTCATTTCTCACAGCCGCATTTGCACGGAACTGTGACTGAAAACGACCCGAACCCGTAGAAGCATAAGCGCCGTAAGTAAAACCATGTTTCTCTCTCAGGTTTCTGAATAACTTCGCATCAGCACCACCGCCAAGAAGTTCATTGGCCAGTAAAACTGCATGATAATCAGGGCTGCTCATTGGCAGATCAATCAGATTGGTTACCGTAATTTCTGATTGTACCGCACTTGGCAAATCAATTACATCCACTTCAGTTTTTGAAGGATTGTTTACTTTAGCTAATACAGGAAGCGTTAAAGAGTTGCCTTTCCAGTCGCCTAATGCTTTAATCGCTATTGCTTTTGCTGCTTCAGGTTTTATATCACCTACAAAAGTAAGGTATCCTCTGGAAGGAGTCACATATTTACTATAAGCTGCTTTAACGTCATTTAAACTAAGCGCTTTAACGCTTTTTTCAGTTTCAAACTCTCCTAATGGATGGTTCAGACCATAAGTAAGCGCACTCACTACTCGTCCTGAAATAGACTTAGCGCTGCGTTCACTGGACTTTAAGTTCGTCAATGCCTGGGATCTTAATTTCTCAAAAGAAGCCTCCGGAAAAGAAGGATGACGCAAAGCATCAGCCATTAAAAGGAATGCACTATCAAAATAACGCGTTAATGCAGCCGTACGGCCACCAGTAGCAGAAAGACTTACATCTGCCCCTAACTGATCCACTGCTTCATCAAACTGAGCCTTGGTTTTCGTTGTCGTTCCCTCGTTCAGCAGTCCGCTCAGAAAAGCGATTGAACCCGCTTTCTCCCCTTCAGTAATCGGGCCTGCATCTATGCTGAAAGTAGCCGTTACTTTCGGCAGCTTATGGTTTTCAACAACCAAAACCGTAATTCCGTTAGGGAGTTTATAAATAACCGGATCAGCAAAAGTAAGTACAGGTGCTGGTCCTGGTTTTGGTTTCTGACTTCTATCTAATTTTTGCGCGACTACAGACTGTACAAACAGTGTGGCAAAGGCAAGTATGAATATTTTCTTCATTTTGTAATTTTAAGCTGGATTAGAAAGCGATTATTTCTTAGGTAAGTAATAAAGAACGACACGTTGGTTCTTATTTAAATATTTGCGGGCAACTTCCCTGATTTCTTCCCGTGTGATAGCTCTTACCTTATCTAATTCCTCGTTAATATCATTGGTATGTTTATCGTGGAAAGTATAACCATTCGCAAGGTTCTCAGAAAGACCGATCATTTTACTATTTGCACTGACATAGCCATTTTCGAACTGGTTCTGTAATTTAGAAAGTTCAGCCTCACTGATCAGATCAGTTTGTAAACGTACAACCTCAGCATCAATATCTTTCAAAAGATCATTCAGCGGTGTATTGTTATTCGGCAATGCCAGGGTAATATAAGCCCCATAATCTTCTAAAGAATAATTGAAAGCCGCAACCTGAATGGCAGTTTTCTTCTCATCCACCATTTTAGTGCTTAGTCTTGAACTGCCCCCGCCAGAAAGCAGGTTGCTGATCATTCCCAATACTTTACTATCCCGGCTTTTCATACCCGGTACGCGGTAAGCCGCAAATATTGCAGGGATCTGAATATTGGCATCGTAAGCAGTATCGATGATTTCTTTCTCTACAGGCTTCACCTGGTAAACTGTTTTTACAACCGGGGCACCCTTGGGAACCTCTTCAAAATATTTCTGTACCAGAGCTTTGGTCTGGTCCACATCAATATCACCAGCAATAGTTAACACCGCGTTATTCGGCACATAATACTTTTTAAAGAAAGCAATAAACTCACTTAATTTTGCAGCGTCCAGATGTTCCATTGAACCAATTGGCTGCCAGCGGTAAGGATGTCCCTGGAACAAACTGCTGAATATTTTTTCTGTGAACATTCCATAAGGCCTGTTATCGTAACTTAACCTTTTTTCTTCTTTAACTACTTCATTCTGGGTTTTAACCCCGATCTCATCTATTTTAGGATGCAGCATACGCTCACTCTCCAGCCATAGTCCTAATTCTAACTGATTAGAAGGAAATACTTCGTAATAGAAAGTTCTGTCCTGCGAAGTATTCGCATTATTTTGCCCTCCGTTACTGCTCACTGTTTTCATGAACTCTCCGCGTTTCATATTGTCACTGCCTTCAAACAAAAGGTGTTCAAAGAAATGTGCAAACCCAGTTCGCTTCGTATCTTCATCTTTTGAACCCACATGATACATCACAGAGACTGCAACTACCGGCGCTGTTTTGTCCTGGTGTAAGATGACGTGTAAGCCATTATCCATATCATACTCGGTAAACTTTACCTTTTGCGCCGAAGCACTCAGGAACAAGCCCGAAATGGCCATTGTTAATAGTAATTTTTGTTTCATATTTAAATTTGTCGATAATTTCTATGAGGTGAGGTTTTTTATAACTAAAACAGGTGAAACGCACGTTGGGGGTATACGATCTGATTAAAAATTACATACCCCTTCCCTATGACTATGGGAAACCAATAAAATTACAAAAAAGAATAAAAATAATATCAGGATTTTACTGGCGGGGTAACACAGCTGCAATTTTGCGAACCAGTTCTGACTCTACAAATGGCTTTCTGACTAAACCTGCAAACCCATTGGCCGAAACCTTCACCTTTTCCAGCTCAATTTCATTTCCTCCGATGACAATCACAGGAATTTTACTGACCGGACCTTCAGCAGCCCGCATGGCAGTCAGCAGCTCATACCCATCCATTTCCGGCATCTGAATATCAGTCAGTACCACTGTTACCGGGTTTTTACGCAGCAGAGCTAAAGCATCAGCTCCGTTTGAGGCCTGGTAGAATTTAACGTTCCATTTACTGGTCATCATTTTCAGGAACATTAAATTAAGCTCATTGTCATCAACGGCCAGGATACTGATGCCATTCAATAACAACAGCGGGTCATCAGTGGCAGGTTGAACAAGCCCGCTCTCCGCAGGCATCCCTTGCTGATAAGGAATATAAAACCGGAACGTACTGCCTTCCCCGGCCTTACTTTGTACACTGATCTCCCCCTTTTGCAGCTCGACCATTTGTTTGCAAATATATAAACCAAGGCCAGTACCTGTTTTTCCTTTGGCAGAATTAGTTTGATAGTATTTAGAGAACAAGTTGGTTTGCTGTTCCTGGCTAATTCCCATTCCAGTATCGGTAATGCTAACTTCCAGCCTGGTTTGCTGCTTCGCTATGTTCAACTTTGCATGCACGGTAATGCTGCCCGTATTGGTATATTTAATCGCATTGCTCAGCAAATTGACCATGATCTGTTTCAACCTGAAACTGTCACCCAACAAGACCAGCTGTTTATCTCCTTCAAAATTATAATGGATTGCCAGTTTCTTTTTAGTGGCACTGAATTCCATGCTCTCGATGACTTCTTTCAAGGCAAAATCGGCATTAAAAGGCTCAGGATTGATCTTGAACTCATTATTCTCCATTTTTGCTGCGTCTAAAGTATCATTCAGCGTGAGCAGCAGCATATCAGAAGATAAGGTAATGGAGCCCAGCATTTCTGTTTGCCGCGGAGAAAGGCTTGTGCGGCTAAAGATATAAAGGAAGCCCTTTATTGCCGTTAATGGATTTCGGATCTCATGGCTCATATGGAGCAATAAATCCATCTTTTGCTGTGCGATAGTTACAGCGCGGTCATTTTCCTGACGCAGGTCTACTTCTGATTTATCCAGCTTAATAATAAATATGATCAATAATATAGCAAATACCAGGACCAGGAAAAGTGCAGCAAGGTAAAACTTGTTCAATAAAGCAGTAGTTTCCTGGTAACTTTTAAAAGCCATTTCCTTGAATTCAGCTACTATACTATAATTGATCTCCTTTACGCCATTGATAATACGCTCCATTTCATTATTGATCCGGATATTCAGGGTAATCAGTTCTTTTTGCGCAGTTAATAGTTTTTCATTGCGCTCTTGTAATTGTTTAATACCTTTTGCATAAGCTCTTTTATCATTTCCTGCAATTTTCATTGTCACAGAATCAATAGAACCACTGGTACGGTTATGGTTAATTTCAATTACCCCGGTTTTTGGTACATTCGTATTAGAGATCGCATCTTTCAACCTGCTAAAGAGTCCTTTCTTTTGAACTTCTACTTCTTTACGGATCGTGTCCGTTTGATTTTTAGTTATCTTCTTATTTGCATGTACAATGGTGCGGATACCCGGCAAATTCTGATTATTCAGGTTAAAGTCAGTATAGGCAGTCAGCAGAGAATCAAAATTATGTTTGAGCGTATAAAGGTTTTCGGATAGTTTTAGCTTTTTATGATACCAAAACCTGACTTTATTACGCTGTATGGCAGAAAGGCCTGCAGTATCGGTATTTTCTTTGAGCAGTGAATCGATCTCATCAAAAGCCTGTGATAATTTTACTTTGTAGGCATTACTTTTAGTGCTGTCAGTGCTTAAAAGGGATTCCTGAAAATCATCCTCAGCCTGATGAAGTAATAATAAAGCCCGTTGTGGTTTCGATTGATCACGCTCTATATCATAGGCGAATTTCGAAAGGTTTTCTAATTTATGCGTGATAGAATAACGTACAAATAAAGCCGCTATAGCCAGAACAATAACCCCTGCTAAGAAGGCAAGAATAATTTTTCTCGATAGAAATTTAGTGTATGTAGGTTTCAAATCGTAAATGTTTCATTCAATAGAAGGTCAAAAATACCATTATTTTCTCACCCATCGTCTATATTTACAATACGAGATAAAAACCCATGCGGTTTACGTATCACACAGGGGTTGTTCAGTTTACAGATAAATCTTCAATTCCAATATCATGCGCTGATGAATTTCCATCAGTTGTATCAGGTAGCGGCCAACTCCGGATTCCTGAAGCTCATTTCCAAAGTATACAGCTCTCTTTCGCAAGCGGATGATTAAACCTTCATGTTCTTCCAGCAATTCATGAATAACCTCCAGGCCATCAATATTAAGCCCGCATTGCTCAGCCAGATGCTCCAGCTCTAAAAATATTTCCAGTGTAACCGGGATATTGTAACCCGTAGAGTGGATATGTTCGGCAATACTGTCCATCGTAGTTTCCAGTAGCTCATACTGCTCTTTAAAAAGCATTAACTTCCGGTAAAGATCATTGTCATCAAGATTCTCGTGGGCATTCTTTGTTTTAGTATACAGCAAAAACTCATCTGCCAATACTAAATTCAGCATTTTTGCTACTTTGGCCGAGTTATTTTCTATAATTCCGATAATTGGTTCCATATAATTTAATTGTAAAAATGAGCTGATCAGCAGTTAAAATCTATAAGCAAGACCAGAGGTGATCAGCCCTCTGTATCCCCAGCCCAATTCAGCAAAACCAGCCAAACTGCCATTGCCCAGCCGCATTGCCAAAGGATTGACCTGGTAAAGAAATTTATTGACGTGATTACCTGTAAATAAGCCATACCCGGCACCAGCTGAACCATAAAACTCTACTGTTCTGCCACGTGAATATGTAAAATCAATACTCCCTGCAATATTGTACTCTCTGAGGTGACTATCCTGATACATTCCACTATGGTACCCAAAATCAGCACCGCCCCTTATTTCTTCATTCAACAGATAACGATAGCCCAAAACAGTCAATATAGAGAGATTTGAATTCCCTCTTACGAAACTTTCAGACAGGCGTAAACTATTTAACCTTCCGGATTTGCGGGCTTGCGCTTTAAGCTCACAGGTAATCCCGGATAAAATAAGGAGTGTAACAATAGTGGCAATTTTTCTTCTAAGCATCGGGTATGATTTATTTTCCTTTCCTGTTAGACGGCCAGAATCACAAATACCCCCATGTTATATTTTAAATTAATTTATCTTTGCCCATTGCAAGCCAAGACCAGGCGTTAATATATGCACATACAAGAGCCATTATATTCAGATTTTCAAAAGTTATTCCGCTTGCATTACAAGACATTATGTACGCATGCGTATAAATACCTGGCCGACAGTGATGAAAGTCAGGATGCTGTACAAGAAGTATTTGTGAAATTCTGGGAAATAAAGCAGGATATGGTGAATGATAAAAACGCTTTATATTACCTGATTACTGCAGTACGCAATAATTGTATCTCCAGGCTGAGAAAAAAAGTGCATACCCTGTCCATGGAGGATGAAACCGTTGCCAATAAAATAAGTGATACCCCATTAGAAGAACAAGAAGAAGCTAAAGAAAACACAGATATACAATCGCTTATTGAGGAAGCATTCGCACTGCTTCCACCAAAATGCGGTGCGATCTTCAGGATGAGCCGGATGGACAAGCTCACTTATCAGCAAATCGCTACCGAATTAGGGATCTCCATTAAAACAGTTGAAAATCAAATGGGTAAAGCGATCAGTATCATGCGGGAATTTGCCCGTACACACTATATTCCCCTTTCTATTTTGCTTTCATTAATTTATTTTCTGGAACATAGGGGTATTTTAAATTTTTACGTTTAATCTTTGTTTAACAGCGACCATGCAAAATCAAGATATTAATTCTCTTCTGGCCAAACACTTCAACGATGAGCTTCTTCCTGAGCAAAAAATAGCTGTGGAAGAATGGATCAAATCCAATCCGCTGGAATATGGCCGTTTGAAATCATTAATAGCAAAAGCTGAACAGGCTGATTACAACCCTGATTGCAACTTAGACAATGCCTGGCAAAATATAGATGCTCAAATCAAAGGACAGCAGACCAAAACAGTTAAATTGATTAAAACCGGCAGTCAGCGTACCTGGTGGATGTCTATTGCTGCCTCATTATTCCTGGTGACCAGCTTTGCACTGATTTATTACAGCTCTTATTATAACCCTTTAATCACAGTCAGCTCAGGTAATCTGGCCAATAAGCAGGTTACACTCGCAGATGGTTCCCTGGTCACTTTGAATGCAAACAGTACCTTAAAATATTTTAAACTGCTCTCAGGAGATCAAAGAGAAGTAAGACTTGAAGGAGAAGCTTTCTTTGAAGTTACCAAAAATCCGGAAAGACCTTTCATTATTGCAGCTGGAAAAGGACAAGTCAGCGTATTAGGGACATCCTTTAATGTCAATACCAACCAGGCACAGGTAGAAGTTACCGTAAGAACCGGAAAAGTAAAACTGAGCAGCACCGAAAAACGTGGCCTTGCTGTTATACTTTTACCAGGCAACAAAGGAACATTACATAACAATCAGCTTCAAAAAGATACCGTGCTGTCTGGAAATGAGTATGCGTGGAAAACAGGCATGCTGGTTTTTAGAAAAGAGCGGTTATCCAGCCTGGTCAAAGTACTTGAAAACACCTATCACAGAAAAATTATATTGGATAATAATGCTGCATCCTGCGCGGTGACAGCAACTTTTAAAAACCAGACTTTAGAAAGTGTATTAGAAGAGTTAAAACTCATTCTTAAGTTTAATTACGAGGTTAAAAAAGATTATATATTAATCCATAATTTAGCCTGTGAGAATGATAACAGGGAATAAAATCTATTTTTTCCTATTTTTAATTCTGGTCCCTGTTTTTCTAAATGCACAGAACCGGACCGGGCTATTAAACACGCCCATAAAAATTACACACAGAAAAGGATTAATCTCTTCCTTTCTAAGCCAGGTTGAGCAAACTGGTATCCTGTTAACTTATAATCCTGATAATATCAGGATGAACCGAAAGATAACTTTATCCAGCCGGATCAAAACCGTTGGAGAATTACTGGAAGAAGTTTTACGTGCAGAATCTATCCAAATTAAAGAATATGAGGGTAAAATACTGCTGATCAGCAACCCCAGGCTCATTACCCTGAGCGGGTTCATCAAAGAAGAGGGCAGTGCTGAGGTGATTATCGGTGCCAATATAACAGAGACTGAAAGTCAGAGTATTGCCGTAACCAATGGTTTTGGTTTTTATAGTATCAGTCTGGAAAAAGGGGATTATGAATTAACAATTACCCATACAGGCTACGCACCGGTTATCCTAAAGGTTAATTTGAATGGAGAGAGTATCCGAAAGGATATTTTCCTGAAATCCGGCGTGGACCTTCCTGAATTAGTAGTGACAAAAAGTAACGAATCCAGGAATAATTTAAATGTAGGCGGTGACCATGTGGATCTGGAAGCTGCGAACAAGCTCCCCTCCTTTCTTGGAGAGAAAGATGTAATCCGGGCCATTCAATTATACCCTGGTGTTTCAGGGAACACAGGCGGCTCGGTCAGTATGTTTGTAAGAGGCGGAAATGCAGATCAGAACCTGGTGACCCTGGATGATATTTCCATTTATAACATCAATCATTTTAACGGGATGTTTTCCATCTTTAATCCCGATGTACTCAAAAGTGTAGACTTTTACCGGAGCGATTTCCCTTCAAAATATGGCGGCCGTCTTTCCTCAGTACTGAACGTGCGTTCCAAAGATGGTAATATGGAAAAATACCATGGACATAGCACCATTGGTTTATTGTTTGCATCTACTGGCCTTGAAGGGCCTATTATTAAAGACAAAGCTTCTTTTTCATTGAATACCAGGAGAAGCTGGCTGGATTTATTAGGCGCAAAAGCATTGGAGGATGCCGGACTTTACTATTATTTTCTAGACCTGAACCTGAAGCTCAATTATATCGCAAACCCCAATAACAGGTTTTACATCAGTACTTATTTAGGAAATGACTCTTACCGGCAGAAATTAGACTTTAGTGATGAAAGTAATGATTCTTTCAGGTCTACCCTGAAATGGGGAAACAGGCTCGTCGCTTTCAGGTGGAATAGTATTTTAAGTCCCCGCCTCTTTAAAAATACAACGGCTACTTTTAGTCAGTACAGAAATAGCCTGGATGCTAACCTGGTTTCTTCGCTGGTTGGGTTGCCAAAAAGGGTTTATACCACAGTGAAAGATTATGGATTAAAAAGTGATTTTAATTATTATTTAAGGCCGGATCTTAAACTAAACTTCGGAGCAGGTGTAAGTATGAACTCATTTATCTTTCCCGTGGGTTTAAGCACTGAGGAAAGCATCACTATCAATACCCTTAATTTTGACGCTTATATCGAAGATGAAGTTAAAATTGGCTCACATGCTGAATTCACGGCTGGCTGGCACTATACAGGATTTAAAAATGGCAATACCATTTATCATACCCTGCAACCAAGGATCAGGTTTTCTTATCGTTTGGGCGATAACCAGGTCATTACGGCTTCTTATTCCAGAATGGCTCAGTTTATACATCAGTTTACGACCAATGGCCTTTCAGTTCCAACAGAATTCAGGATTCCAAGCAGTAAAAACATTAAACCAGAGACTTCTGAAATCTTAAATCTTTCTTACCGCCTGCAAGCTGGAAAAACAAGCACTTTTACTGTCGAAGCGTATTTAAAAAATATGGATAATTTGCTTGCCCTTGGAGCGGGACAGGATATAGCCAATGGTTATTTCGCCAGAAAAATTGAAGACCGGCTGGCCTCAGGAAGAGGAAATAGTAAGGGCATAGAATTTAGTTATGTGCAGCAACTGAACTGGCTGAGATTTCAAATGGCCTATACCCTATCCAAAACAACCGGCCAGTTTAAAGCACTTAACCTGGGACAGAGTTTTCCTTTAGATCAGGATTTAAGACATAACTTTAACCTTGCAGTGAATGCCTCTTTAGGAAAAAGGCTGGAAATATCTGCCCTGTGGACCTACATTACCGGCCGGCATGTCACCGTACCACAGACTACCCATAAAAGCATAGACGATGTTCTGGGTTCTGCTTCCAGCCCTGATACTTATGTAATTTCAGGATTAAACAATTACACGCTTGCCCAAAATTATAAACTTGACCTGGGTTTAAATCTTACCCGTAAGTTTAGTAACGGACATCAAAGAATCTGGACATTAGGGATGTATAATGCGATTGCGAACTCTTCCTCAGCCTATTTATTTGTATCAGTCAACAGTCAGTCCAACAAAGTAAATATCCTGGAAGAAGCCAAGTTAAAATTAATTCCCTATTTTACTTTCACCTATAAATTTTAGCCATGTCCATTTACAGGAAAATAGATCTTCTGGCCCTGCTCTTTTTAGTCGTCTTCAGTGGATGTGAAAAAGAAACCAACATAGACATTTCCGGCAAAACGCCTCAATTGGTTGTTCTTGGAGAATTTAACCAGGCAGATGATGCGTTAATCAACCTGAGCACATCCGTTTTCTCTGCTGCCGCGGGGGGATTCCCCAATGTTGAAGATGCGCAGGTCAGTCTTCTGGACCAGAATAATAATTTAATAGAAAAATATCTTTACCAGGGAAAAGGGAATTATACGGGCAAAAAGGCTGTCACTGGTCAAAATTACAAGTTATCTATTACTTATCAAGGAAAAACACACCGGGCAGAAACGACTATTCCTCCGGCTTTTCAACTTAATCTGCTGGATCAGGATTCAACCTCGATGAATGTAAAAATTACAGACCTCAATACTGAACCTAATTATTACACCTTTGAACTTAGGGCGAGAACTTATACTATAGAAAGATATTACCTGGAAAATGGACAAAAGATAAAAGTTAATTCAGAAGCTGAGTTTACAGAATTATTGAAAACCCATCCTGGCTTAACCCTTAAACGAGACACTGCTTTCGACGCAAAATCTAACAGATTAATTATTGCTACCGATGATGCCAGAACTGAAAATGTAAGATTCAATGTTTTAAAAGATCATTCCGGAAGGATTTTCTTAACCGATAAAACATTTAATGGAAATCAAACAACGTTGGAAATCTACTATGACCAGAGTATACTGAAGACTGAAAATACGCAGTATACTTTAATTGTAAAGTCTACCTCTGCTGCCTATTTTGATTATTTATACAGTATTGATTTACAGGCTGCCAAAAGTATTGCAGGTGTACTGGATGTTCCTGTTAAAGGAAACGTAACTGATGCTTTTGGAATCTGGGGAGCGGCCTATATCCAGAAAATTATCCTCAAAAACTAAAAGCCATGTTCGAGCTGCTGCATAAAAATATAGCAAAACACATTCAGCTGACTACCGGAGAGTTTGAACAGTTTTGTGCAAACTTTCATCTTCGTAAATTCAAAAAAAAGGAATTTATGTTACGTGCGGGAGAAATATGCAGGTATGAAGGTTTTGTGACCAGAGGATGTTTTAAGGTTTATTATTTGGATGAAAATGGCTCTGAGCAAATCATTTATTTTGCTGTAGAGGATTGGTGGGCCACTGATATTGATAGTTTCACGAACCAGGTGCCTGCTATTCTAAATATTGAAGCCTTAGAAGATTGTGAAGTATTATGTATTAATAAACCCGATAAGGATCTTTTATACCAGCAATTGCCCCAGGTGGAAAAATTGTTCCGGATCATGAACCAAAGGACGCTGGTTTCTTTTCAACGCCGGGTGATTTCCTCTATCGGTAAGACAGCCGAAAACCGTTATCTGGAATTTACAGAGAAATATCCTCAGCTGCAAACGCGGTTAACGCAACTGCAAATTGCCGCCTACCTGGGGATTACGCACGAATTTTTAAATAAAATCCGAAAAAAGCTTTCACATTGAACTAGTTCAATTTTTCGGAAAAAAGGGCGCTGTACTTTTGTTGAATAAAAAATAGCAAAATGAAGAAAGCAATCTTAAATCTTGGTGTAACCTGCCTGGTTACTATTTGTGGTATTCCTACCGTATCTGCTCAAAAGCAAAACCACACTAATAGTGCATTAATTATCATTGATGTGCAAAATGATTATTTCCCTGGCGGTCGGATGACCCTATCCGGTGCAAATGAAGCGGCCGAAAACACCAGGCTGTTACTAGAGAAAAGCAGGAAGATCAACATGCCGGTTATCCATATCCAGCATATTGCCACACAAGAAGGTGCCACCTTCTTTTTACCTGGTACAACAGGCGCGCTGATCCATCCTGATGTGGCCCCGGTAAAAAATGAGAAATTAATTGTGAAACACTATCCTAATAGCTTCCGTGAAACAGATTTACTGGAATACCTTAAAAGTAAAAACATTAAAAACCTCGTATTTGCAGGCATGATGACCCATGTTTGTATTGATGCCACTGTTAAAGCAGCTAAAGATTTCGGTTTTAACTGCGAGGTGATTGCAGATGCCACAGCGACAAGAGATCTGGAAGTAAATGGGCAGCATGTTAAAGCTGAAGAAGTACAAAAAGCTTTGTTAGGAGCACTTAATTTTTATTATGCAGAGATCAGTTCCACTCAGGACTTTCTGAAACGGCATTAAAAAGTTTTTAAAGGCTTAAAAAATAATCACTGAATTATCAAATATAAATGCTTTTAGCCATAAAAAGTTGAATTACAGTCATTTATTATGCCAATAATTAGCGGTTATTTTTTTATACTTGGTAAATAAAAAGCTAATTATATTAACCTAAAAGGATGACTATGGGATCAGAAAAAACCGTCTACAGCAATTTAAGCGATGCGATGTTACTTAAACATTTAAAAAAAAGTGACCGTATGGCTTTAACAGAAATTTTTGAACGGTATTGGAAGAAAATCTATAATGAGTCTTATAAAAGAATAAAGAATTTTGTACTCGTTGAGTCCATTACAGAAAGTGTTTTTGTAAGTCTTTGGGAAGAAAGAGAAAACAAGAAAGCACAAAGATTACTTACTTATTTGTTATCAACAATGCGTTTTCATATCCTGAAATTGATCAGTGAAGGCAAAATTGAGCCCCGTTTTGATCAGGGTTCAAACCCTTTAATATTAACTGCTATCCATACCGGGCTTAATTAAAAAGAAGATTCCGGTTGAATGACAAACGCAAGCAGGAAAGCTGGTGAAATTAGTATTTCACCAGCTTTCTTATTCAAAACTTATTGAGGCGTAAATTTAAAAGAATGAATAATCATTTCTACTTCCTGACCATTTACAGGCGCATGGCCGCTAAACAACCATAAATTCATATGTACAGGAAGTGCTTCTGTACTTACAGGAAAACCAGCAGGAGTCTGGTGCGCATAAAAAGCGTTTGCTTCATTTTGCGTATGTCCATGATAACTTTTATAAGCGACCTGCTGGCTGGTACGTGTAAATTTATAAGTGCTGTAAGTACCATTTAAAGCCAGTTCGTAAGTTTTAGAATCTCTTGTTCCGGTGTCACCATAAGCAGGATATACTGTATAGTTGAAATTAGGCCACTGGCTATTTCCCCACCTGGCAAATTCAATATCTACCTCATGATGCCCGTCATCCCCGGCTTTGTAATTAAACAGGCCGAATACCAGGTTTGGATCTAACTGATCCGGGCGGCCTTCGATTTGCCAGACATAGGAACCGTAACCAAAATTCTGCTGGGAGTAGATCTCCGCACAATTCCATCTGCCGGTTGCCGGATCTTTTTTAACTTTTAAATGGAGGAATCCCTGCGCGTCTACCCAGACACCGCTCCCTGACCAATAGTTCGGGCCCGGGCCGACTGTGGTATTACCCACATCCTTGACATTCCAGGTAATGCCGCTAAATACGATGGTACTAACTGCAGCAACCTCTTTTTTGTCTGTTTGCTGCGCCGCATTGTCAGCAATAGCCTGATCTTTTTTACAAGAAATAGTCAGCATCGCGATGAGCGCGATAAAATACATGTTTTTCATAAGTATATATTTGATTTTAATGGTTATGAAGCTATCATGATTTTATATTCATTTCGTTGTGTGAGCTGAAAAATCATGATGGTTTCATATTTGTTTGTTTTTGGTAGGTTATTGTTTACTATAAACATCTAACCTACTGACAATTAGAAAAACAAACAGGGGTAATGAAATCAGAAATATATTTCAGGATGTACAATTATCTTTTCAGGGCGCATAAACCATTTTATAATAAAGGCCTCCGGGCTCTTCCAGCTGTTTCCCTTTTTTCACGAAACCCATTTTCTCGAACCAGCTGACCAAAGGAAGCGATGAATGCACATAAAAGACTTCCGGTTTCAAGGCATTGATGGCTTGAATTAAAGCTTTTCCTACCCCCATGCCCCGGTACTGCTCCAATACGGCCAGCCCTTCGATCTTGTTTCCTGTTTTAGTTTTCCGGTAACTGCAGGTTCCTGCAGGCAGATCATGTACAGTAGCCAGAAAATGAGAAGATTCAGCTGCTGTGGAAGCAGTAAACAACTGATCCCCGTCTGTTTCCCTTAGAATAGACTTCAATATAGCACCCGAAGTTTTCAATCCCCCGACCGTTAATACAGGCTGTACTTCTATTTCAAAAGGCTCAGAACTACGCTCCGCCTTTTCTTTTTTTAGCGCATCTACCAAAACCAGTGCCCGCTCCAAAAAACCCTTCTTGCGCAGTTGCTCTTCTGACTCATTTAATGCTTTCAGCAAGCTATTTTCATTCTCAGTGAGTTCCGATAAAACTTTGACCATGACTTCCCATACTGGTTTCATCTGTTCAATCAGTTCCCAGGCCTTACCCGTTAAAATAATCAGCCGTTTTCGCTCATCGGTTTTGTCGCGTAAAGAGCTGATCAGCTTTTGCTGTTCCAGTTCTTTCAACAGACTAATTGTGGAAGGGTGCGCATAGCCAATTTCTGCTGCAAGCTCCAGGATACTCAAAGGAGATTTGAACTGCAGCGTATAGATGACAGGAAACCATTTCGGTTCGAACTCAATTCCAAAAGCTTTATACAACAATAACCCATCCTTACGGAATTGTTCACTTAAGCGTTGTAAACGTGTTGAAATGGCTAATATGCCAGATTCATCTATTAGATTAACAGTTTCTTTATTTGTCATCATCCAGGTGTAAAACAAAAAAGTGAGTGTCCAGTTTCATTAAAGGCATACTCGCTGGTAAGTTCGCTTTTTCTATAGGGACGAAACCATTCCGCTCATAAAATCTGATTGCTGCCTGTAATTTCTCTACCGTTCCCAAATAGATCGCATTAATTCCTTTTTCGCGGGCATAAGCAATTAAGGTTATCAGCAGTTTTTGTGCAATCCCCTTCTCTTTACCCCTGTGCTCTTTATGAACAAACATTTTACGGATTACCCCAATCCCCTCACCTATATTAATTAAAGCAATAGAACCGATCACCTGATCCTGATGTTTCGCAACCCAGAACTCACCTCCCGGTGCTTTGTAAAACTGATCTATCTCGCTCAGATCGGGCTGATCTGCAGCAGTGATTGGAATATTGAATTCTTGTTGTTGAATAGTAAGGATTAAGTCTATGATTTGTTCAGTTTCTGCAACTGTTGAGGTGGTAATTTCAAATTGTGTTTCCATCGCTTTATAGTATATAAGTGTAAAAGTACGTAGTCAACTACATAAATACAAATAATTATCAAATAATTGCATTTGAATCATAATTAAGGCAAATAGCAGCCGGAATTATATTCAGGAACCTGTCATAAAATTCCATAAAAAAGGGGCAGATGTTTTCATCTGCCCCTCTCTGAAAGCTGGATGGCTATAAAAAAGCCGGATAATTATGTGGTTAATGCTTCTTATTGATATACTTATTAAAGTAACCACACTCATTTAATACTTCCTGGTAATATTTAGTCTGGCTGTACTGTGCTTTCAGCTCTGAAAAATACTTACCAACAGGTATTTTACTGAAATCAAATTGCCATGAATACTGCTTCTCTTTAATGGCGTTATTATATTGCACATTGTAGATCTCATTGCGCTCACATTTAGCTGCCATGTAAGTATATTTTGCTTTTAACTCTTTGGTCTTCGCATTGGCACGGGCCAAAAGATAATACTTCTCTGCAATTTTACTATCAGTCACTATCTTTCTATAAGGCACCGGGATACTAAAAGGAGAATCCCCGTAACTCTCGGTTACTGAAGCAGAATAGTAAAATACACGGGCATTGCCATAATGCGTAATGTTATAATAAGCATTACCCAGCAGCGCTGCATTTCTGGAAACGTCTTTACCTGCAACCAGATCTCCTTTAATTGTCTTTAAAGCCTCAATAAAGCTCAACACGGTAAAATGTTTTTTATCCTTATCTGCCAGATGATCACAATCGTGACAATCCTGGATTTTTATATTGAAAGGATTAGCCATCAGTTCAGTTCTGTTCACCGTATCTGCCTGTTTCATCAGGACAATAGCTTCATCCAGTTTCTCCTGGTAAACCAGTAACATAGCTTGTAAATAACTCAGCTGCCCAACATTGATCGAATAATAATTCAGCATAGCGAGCTCAAAAGGAGTTTTATTCTTTTTGTTTAACAGCGATTTCGCAGCTTCTATCCTTTCATTGCTATTGTAAAATGCCAATTCCGGAGTAAAAAAATAGGCTTTCAATACATCGCCTTGTTTTTTATACTGAGCAGATAAAATCGTCATACTTTGAGCGATTGCACTGTTATAACGAAGGCTGGTAATAGATTTTTTATTCTTGCTTAAACTATTCAGCCAGTTTAAAGGCTCCACCATTTCTGCTTCAGTTTTCGCATCGATATGTTTCAGCGTTTTCAAATAAAGCAGCCAGTTCAGCACTTTATACTGTGCCATCACCAGGGTATCATTAACCGGTAACTGTTTCCTGCCTTTGGTATAAAATGTTTTGGCCAGCG
Organism: Pedobacter cryoconitis; assembly: GCF_003259615.1. Lineage (GTDB taxonomy): Bacteria > Bacteroidota > Bacteroidia > Sphingobacteriales > Sphingobacteriaceae > Pedobacter > Pedobacter cryoconitis. Next base: position 164,842 of record NZ_QLLR01000006.1, read on the forward strand.
CATAATTACCTGAAAGCGAATTCAGATAACCTGCAGCAAGGTTCCAGTAATAAGGTTTTGAAGTTTTCTCCTCAATGGCAATTTTACCGACTAAAGTCCTTTCAGCTGCTGTGGCCATTCTTTTCGCCTGGCTGGAGGCACTGGTGTCTTTTGATGCCTGTCCTTGTGCTTCTCTGATATTGACCAGCCTGCTTAACAGAAGATCAAGCTTTTCAGCCTTAGGATCAATAGTATAGATTTCTTTAATTGCACGCGCTTCATCCCTGCTGCTACCTAACATATGCCATAAAGTGATTTTCTCGCCTCCATTTTTGGCCAGCGCCAAAGTTTGCTTCCAGTCGTTTTCATTCTGAGGATGAAAACTCCATCTGCTGGGAATTTTCATTTCAAAAGAGTAATTATAACATAAACTGTACAGATAGTTTGCCTGTGCAAATTCTCCCTTTTGATAATAATAACCAGCTAAATATCCCAATGCACGGTAATACATCATATTTTTGGGAAAAGCTGCTTCTTCTTTGGCAAAATAAGCCGGAAGCGGTATATCAATTTTCGGCACATTTGCAGCATACTGTCTTTGCTTGAAGTAGTAATAACGTACCATCTGGAACCATAAACGCTCTTTGATAAAAGGATCTTTCTCCTGGTCAACGGCTTTTAGTAAAGTATTTTCCAAATCTGCAGGTACTTCTTTTACAGGAGTTTTTTCATAACTCCAGTAATCACCAGGTCCTACGGCATAAACCTCACATTCTTTAGCCAGAAGCAAATAGTCAAAAAAAGCATTGACTTTCTTTTTACTCGCTTTTGTGTTTTTCAGCTCAGGTAAACCTGTGGGTAATACATCCAGCTTTCCTTTGTAATAACGGGCAGCAGAATCAATATTTCCGGCACTCGCTTTAATAAGCAGTGTTTTCAGTGCGGCAGTATCTACCTGGTTCTCAAACCAGGAATTCCATTCACTAACCACCAGTTGATTATAACGGGTGTTGCTATCGTCCAGATTATATCCGTTATAATAACTGATTTCGCTGGTAAAGAAAAAAGGAGTATAAGCACTGCTTACAAAAGCTTCCGGTGCAAAACTGGAATTTTCATAATCATCATAATAGCCCCCGTCACCACAGGCGACTACAATACCTGCTACCGCAATGGAGCAGACACTAAAAATGAGCAGAAACTTCTTTGATATCTTTTGCTTCAAGCGCTGAAGCAGCGACGGTTGATAATTCATAGTATATTATATTTCTATTTTCAAGATGTGCAAGGTGTTTTGATAATTGTTTAGCAGCCAGGTTCAGCTGTTTAGTGTCTACATTTTCGAGTTTAAATAAATCATTCTCTTTGATATAAAGGCCTGACAAATAAAAGCTTTTATTCGCTTTATAAACCTTTGACTGCGCGATCTGCTGAAAGTTATTCCGGTCTGATAATTCTTTCAGCCCTATCTTTCCATAAAGCTGGATAACCTTACCTTCTCTGATTTGTATGGTCCAGGAGAACAGCGGCAATGCAATATCCAGTGGCAATTGATAAGTAGGCAGATAGCTGATATATTTAGAGGCATCCGTTGGGTTGTAGATAGAATTACGCTGTTTCAGATTGGCGGAAATCTTACCCATGTTATAAAACATCAATAAGCCCTTATCAACCGGGGGTATACCTGTCCGGTCGGCATATTTGATCTGGTGCAGCCGGATAGTCGCTTCCAATTGCTTTTTGTTCAGCTGCTTAAATGCTTCCAGGAAAGCAAAATACCTGTTTTTAGTACCCGTAGTCCAGTCGCAGTCAATCTGTACCCATTGATAAGTGATTTTATTCTGTACCGTAATTTCATTGATTAATTTATTGACTTTTTCAGCCAATGGCACAAGCTGATCAGGAGTTAGCTTTTCGAACGTTTTGTTGGTGATATAAATGACCGGGACAATATGAAATTGACGAATATCCTGATTGATACTGATCACTGCATTAGGCCGCACATCCTTTTGCTGCTCATCCCAGATCACATCAAACAAGCGAAGATACAGCTGATCACCAGCCCCATCCTTTAAAAGTGCAGTCTGCGCTTTATCTAATAGAAAAGTGGTTTTCCAATAATAAAAAGCAGAAGCAGCCGTGGATTTTTCTTCTTTACAGCCTGTGATGGAACTAGTAATGAACCCCATCAAAATTAATCCGGATAAAAACACTTTTTGACGCATAACAGCAAATTAATATTTTATTCCCAAATACGATTTAAGAATGCGGCAAAGGTAGACAAATCTCGTTTCCTTTTCATTAGGAGAAGATTTTATCCGATTAAAAGCCTGTAAAGATCAGCAGATGAGAGAGGAAAAAGAATAAACACAAAGGGGAATAAAAGAGGCCATCGTATCTTGCGAAATCAGATGATTTGTACTTCTTCATCAATCCGACATAATGAAAATCACCAATTGCGCGTACAAGAAAGATTAGTCCGATCAAAAGAATTCCATATTTTTGGAATAAAGGGTTTAATGTCAAAATTGGTGCAAACTGAATACTGAGATTACCTAGTGCAAAAATCAATAGCCCGATCGCTACAATTAAAGTAGAAAGAACGCTGGGCACGAATAATTTCTGACCTGATTTACCTGTTGGTACAGCCAGATCTTTTCCCCATACCCCGCCAAATGCCCAGTATATATGCAGCAATGACAAAATAATAAAAAGGAGTGAGTTCAGTGAAGTCAATAAAATAAGCATGCCCAAAACTACAGTTTTTTGAGCATGCCCGAAAAAAGAAAAAGGCATATTTTGAACCCATTTTTGCAGGGGTACTGTAGGGGTACAACCCTTCTTCAACATTACTTCAACCTGTACCACAACCTAGCCACGACCCTTGCCTGGATCTTATACTTCAATGCAGATAACCAATTCTTCCAATTTAACTATTCATGCTATAGTTTATAATAAAATAAACTTCATATAAAACTGATTATAAGTAGTTTAAAAAAAAACTAAGCAGCTTGCGCTACAGACTGCGCTGCTGTTTTCTTATTGATATTTGCAATAATCAGCATAATCACTACTGACAGTGCAATCAGAATCAAATAGCTATAGCTCAGGTTTGTTTCATCTTTTGCAGGTACAACATTTACAATTCCATAACTTAAGAAGGAAACGATTACATAAGTAATCCCCCCGGTCAAACCACCGGCAATACCTGCATTCTTAGGGAATTTCCCTAAACAGAAGGTGAAATAGTTATTAAAAGTATAACCTGCGCCTACGTGGATAATAAAGGCAAAGAAGAGCATCGAGTATAAGTTGCTGATAAAGTTAAGGCTGATAATCATAATGGTTACAAAGGCCACCTGCAGACCAACATTAATAGCAAGTCTTCTAAAAAAGGGCTTATTAATTGTTGCTTTACCGATAAATCCGCCGACCATCCATGCAAAACCTAAAAACAGGGAGCTGTAACCTGCAATAATCGGTGACAGTTTTAAATGATGTTCGATGATGAACGGCCCCGTCATGTTATAAGTCATGACCATACAGTAAGCCAGGCCAAGCATTACAATACCCAATGAAAAACTTGCAGTTTTGATCATCGTGGTATAGATATTTAAAATATTACGGAAACGGAACTCGGTAAAGTGCACCAGGCTTTCGCCGCTATAGATCAGTTCCAGCACGAGCAGTACGAGTGCGAAACCTCCTAAAAAATAAAAGTTAGATTCCCAGCCGAAAGCTGCTTGTAAATAACCACCTATAAAAGGGGCCACAATTGGGCCTGTAGACCAGATAATAGAGAAAAGACTTAAATAGTGTTTGAGTTTATCTCCTGAAAATACATCGACAAAGTAAGCACGTTTGGCTACGATAATTGCACCAACAGTTAGCCCGTGGATGATCCGCATGAGGTAGATCAGGTAAATATTGTGTGTGGTTGCAATCGTGAAACTTGCAAGCGCGAAAATCACCAGGGAAACCAGGGAAATCTTGTAACGCCCAAAGCTATCCAGCACGCTCCCGATAAAGAGCTGGGAAACACCATAACTGATCAGAAAGATACTTAAGGTAAGCTGCACCTGGATACTGCTTACGTTCATCTCCCCCGCCATTGTAGGCAAAGACGGAATATAAATATCAGTTGCAAAGCCAGATAAAGGTAGTAGTGCAAAAGCTAACAGGGTGGCTATTCCCTGGTGTTGATCTTTAATAGCTTTCGATTTGGAGGTAATCGTTATCATAATGCTACAAAATTACCACTTTAGCAACTCTTGCAATTACAATAATCAAATAAATGATTACACATTTCAATGATGATATATTAAATTGATAGTAAAAATATAACTCAGGGTGTCATTATCAATGAATACGGGTTATTTACGGCATTTATAAATATTACACAATTCAAACAAAATTAGCTAAAGACAGCAAGAATACTGTCTTTAGCACAAGTTTATCTTTTTTTGTTAGGCAAGTCGAGTGTTGCCCGCAGGAAGTAATAACTTCCAAGGGTTCCCATTTGTACTGAAGCATATTTAAACACACCAAAATAACTATTGGCATAAATTTGCTGATCAGGGAAGATGTCAAAAAGGTTATTCGCACCTATGGTAAAGGTTACTGGTTTTACGGCATAGCTTAAGGAGAGATCGGTCACCACTTTTCCGCTATGAATCTGCTCTTCTCCGTAAGGGAAGCTGTTTCTGGCCACCTTTCCAAAGTAAACATTACGCAGCAGCAGGCTGAAATTCTTATAGCCGTAGTTCAGCGCAAGGTTAGTTTTTATCCTTGGCGTTCCTTCTGTAATCAAAGTTCTGTCATTGGGAGAGAAAAAAATATCCTCCTGCCCTTTCAACTGGCCCGGGATATGCAGGTCACCAATAATTTTGTTCCTGTTCAGGTTAAATCCCAGGGAAGCACCATAAGTATGGTCACCGGATTTAATATTATAATCTGCAACCACATCTACACCGATAGTCCTGGTATCAATTGCATTGCTAAAGAAGCGTGCAGAAGATACGCCAAAGGAGTTAATGATACTTTGAACTTTCGGAACAGGATCTCCAAAGGCATCATAGCCAAAGCTTCCGGTCAGTACAATCCTGTTTTTAATCTCTGTCAGGTAACCGTCTACGGAAATATTAAAGTTGGCAAACGGCTGAGCGGTAAAACCAAGGCTATAATTCATAGAGGTTTCCTGTTTCAATTCAGGAATTCCTAAAGCTTTTGCGACAGGGCTGTTATTGACAAAGAAGCCGGATTGCCCTAAGGTATTGTCTGGTAAAATATCGGTACTTACGGCACTGAAATATTGCTGATGAAGGGATGGTGCTCTGAATCCGTTACTGATGGCTCCTCTGAGGTTAAATTTAGAGGTAAGCTTGTAGCGGGTCGCAAATTTACCACTCACGGTAGAGCCAAAGTCACTGTAGTGTTCAAACCTGGCCGCTCCGCTGATCAGCCATTTTGAAGTGACATCGAGTTCAGCGTCAGCATATAAACCGGTATTGCTCCTGTTTTTATGCACTACGTTATCAGGAGAAAATCCATTGAAGGATTGCGAACCTCCTGCCAGTCCTGAGGGGTTGGAAACTGTCCCATCAGGATTAGTTATCAAAGCATAGTTTTTCCAGGAAGCTTCTTCACCTGCACGGATCTGGTAATCATCTACTCTGAATTCAGCACCAAAAGCAAGGTTCAGGCCTGAAGCGACATCGAGTTTACGGCTAAAATCAAGGTTGGTTGTATTTTGCAGAAACTCATGCCCTCCGGCTTTAAAACTGGTTGGCGATTTATCCTGCAGGGAAGCGTTCACGGTATTGTTCACTTCATAGTCAAACCTGTTATCACCTAAAGTATTACTCAGGTCGGCATTCCAATTGCCCAGTTTATGTTTAAATCCAAAGGCTAAAGAACGGTCATTGATCTTTGAAGTAGTATTGGGCTGATAGCCGTTAGGAAAAATACTGTATACATTTGCTGAAGGGTCACTTGGAAGCCTGCGAAAGCCAAAGCCTTCTCCAGTTCGGTAGTTATAACCTCCAAAGGCATAGAATTCTGTTTTTCCGCGGTTAAATGGCAGTCCGAGATTAAAAAAGCCAGACAGGTTCTGAATTTTAGCATCCCCGATCTGGAAATTAAAATCGTCCCTGGTGAGGCCTCTTGCTTTCAATTGTGCGTCATCATATTCACGGGCAGGATTAGCGGACTGATCAAAGATAGCCAGGTCATTGTTCTGATCTCTTGTAGTTTTACCGCGGTAAGCGCCTTCGGCAGTCAGGTTTAAATAACCTCCTTTTTTGCCTAAAGCAGTTCCGTAATTCAGGTTAAGCTGCCCAACCTGGCCGTCACCCCGCGAAGTAATTCCCCCGGTAGCTGCCACCATTAGTTTACCGGTATTTTGTTTCAGCACGATATTAACGACACCTGCAATTGCATCTGAGCCGTATTGTGCAGAAGCACCGTCTCTTAAAACTTCAATTCTCTCAATTGCTGAGGCTGGAATAGAGTTCATATCTGTACCTACAGAGCCATTGCCCATAGTTCCCTGGTTATTGACCAGAGAAGTGGTGTGCCTGCGTTTCCCATTAATTAACACAAGCAGCTGATCGGGGCCTAATCCACGGATACTGGCCGGGTCAATGTGCTCGCTGCCATCAGAGGAGGATTGACGGTTAGAGTTGAAAGATGGTGAAGCATATTGCAACAGCTGATTCAAATCATTCTGCGGTGCCATCAGCTGTAATTTAGGAATATTGAATACATCTACAGGAACTGCGGTGTTTAACCTTGTTCTGCCCGTACTGCGTGTGCCGACTAAAACAACCTCATCCAGCAGGGCTTCGTCTGGTTGTAAACTAATGGCGTAAGTATTTGCAGTGGTCAATTTTTGTTTAAAAAGCTGATAACCTATAAAGTTGACACCGATCAGTTGTGACTGAGCTGTCGCAGTTATTTTAAATGCACCTGTCTGATCGCTGCTGGTTTGCTGGCCACCGGGCGACAGGATAACGGTTGCACCTGGCAACGGGTTGTGGTGCTGATCGGTAACCCGGCCTGTAATGACCCGGTTTTGCGAGAAGGCTGCAGTTGAAATCAGTAAAAAAAGGAAAGCGTAAATTAATCTCCTCATGCTATTTACCCTTCCTTAAAGTCACTTCAACACTCCATTCATTGCCACTGGCAATGTGATGAACCGCGGCAAAGTTGGCTTGGTTTAAGGCAAAGGATAATTGTAACAAGCTGTTCAGGTAACTTAAAGGCTTACCTTCAGCAACAGCACCAAATGTCTGACTATAAGGTGCGTCTCCTTCATAAACTTTCTTGTCTTTATGGAAGATTTGCACATGAAGTACTGCTCCGTATTGCGGATTAAGTTGTTTGACGAGGTCTGCAGGAATGTCTGTCCAGATATTGCCGAATTGTACGTCAAGTATAGCAATACTGCCTTTAAGTTTCCCGTTTTCCAGGGTAGCTTTCTGATAAGGGATTTCTGCAACTTGTTTTGGAAGTTCATTTCCAACCTGATCATAACTGATAGCTCCTGAGGCTAATCTCGCTCCGGTAAAAGCGTAAACGTCACGGCCGTGGAAGGTATAGGATTTCTCAGAATCTTTACGTCTGTTTTTAACTTCATTAATTTCACGGACTTCTTCGATGCCTAATGATTGCGCGACCAAAGTAAGTGTACCATTGTCTGGTGTCACTATAAATTGCCCTGTTTTGGTTTTAAGCACTACAGATTTACGGGTAGTCCCTACTCCGGGATCTACGACAGAAACAAATACAGTTCCGGCCGGATAATAAGGGACGGTCTGCACCAGGCGGTACGCAGCCTCCCAGATATTATAAGCTGGGATTTCATGTGTCAGGTCGAATATTTTAAGATCCGGGGAAACGCCAATAGCAACGCCCTTCATGGCGGACACTGCCCCGTCTTTTAAGCCGAAGTCTGATTGAAAAACAAGAATCTTGTTTTGAGCTGTAGCCAGGTTGGTAATAAAGAATAGAAAAATTAAGGTAATACTGTGTTTTAGGTTTGTGATCATCGGGTCTTGGTTAAAGTCTACAAATTTAGTAGATAAGACCAGAGTTGCAACAATTAAACCTGTATAATCAGTTTTATTTCACCTTGTTGTTTTTCTATTCTTTAGCCGGGTTATTTATCCGGTTCCTGTTTTAATAATATGGTTACTTCACAAATTTAGCCGGTGAACCTGCCCATTGTGTCTGTTTAGGGATAGTTTCCCCTTTCATCACTAAAGACAGTGCTTGCAGGGTAGCTCCTTCTTCGATCGTAGAATCATAAAGTACCACACTCATTGCGCCCAGATTACAGTTATCACCAATATGCAAATGTGCCATTTTCATTACACGGTCTTCAAATAAGTGAGTTTGTATAGTACACATATGGTTAATAGCTACATGGTCCCCGATATGTACCAGGTCGAATTCTGTGATCTCACTGGTATCCATATAAACATCTTTTCCTATATCGCAGCCCATCATCCTGAAAAATATCGGGGCAAATGGTGTGCCCAGCAATGTGTTCACTAACAAAGGATAAACCATATTCTCACACAGTGAGTTAACAAGCTCATTTTTCCAGACAAACATACTCCATAAGGGTTGGTTTGATGGTTTGTAAGTACCAATAAGCACTTTTTTAAACAGCACGGTGATTAAAGCGGAAGCACCAATCAGTGCCAATAGTAAAAATGGGGCGAGACTCAGTGTATAAACGATATGTCTGCTGGAATGATCATAATAGTTATCAATTAAATGATAGAATAACAACAGGATCACCGAGGTAATCGCATAGGGCAACGTAATTTTGAAAAGCTCAATAACACCTCGCTGAATGTATAATTTATTGGTTGGCCTGAAAGTCAGGTCGTCAGCAAACTTCACGCTTTCCTGTCTTTTAGGCAAGTACATTGGCGGGGCCCCAAGCCAGGAGGAGTCATTGACATATTTTTTCTCAATATTCGCTGGCGGAGTAGAGAGCACACCGATCAGACAATTGCTGCCGATTGTATCCCCTGCTGAAATCACAGCACTGTTTCCTATAAATGTTTTATTTCCGATCGTAATCTGACGCAGATACATAGTGCCCTGATGCACTTCAGGAGAACCTAAACTGACAGAGTCGGCCAGGAAACTTCCTGCTCCTATTTTAACCAGATCGGTTGTGATTTGATTCACGGTAGATATTTCGGTGGCTTTACCGATACGGGTCCCCATCAGTCTTAACCAGGAAGATAGATATATAGTGGCATAAACAGATCTGAAATAGGTTAAACTCATATTCATCAGAGAGTCCACCGCCCATTTCCTGATATACTTAAAGCTGTACATACTGAAAGCTTCTTCTTTGAGTTTACCAATAATCAGCCATTTGAACAGGGCTACCGAAGCACAGTAAATGATAATATACATAGCCGAGATCGGGATAGATAGTAGCATTGCCCATCCCAGTCCGAATGACAGGATCACTTCATAATAGACCACAATAAACGGAATACTCAATCCGAAAGGAAAAACAAAGACAAAACCAAGTGTTAAGGCAAGTACAGCTACATATAAAGCAAAATTCATCGGTTTGTTCTGTCCGGAAAATTTGATCGGTGCTGCGGCTTTATTAGGCCCGATGTGCACTGCTGGTGTCCCTTTCCAGTAAGCCCCTGCAGGAATTGTGGTGTTCGGCTGAAGTTGTGACAGTTCTCCTATTCCAGAACCGTTTTCCATCACTGCGCCGGGTGAAATTACGGAACGTGTGCCTATAAAACAGTTCTCTCCAATGGTTAAACTACCGATAACCAAGGCTCCGTCCTCAATTTTATAACCTAACAAGTGCGATTCTTTGGAAATGCTTGAGCCATCACCGATAGTCAGCAGATCAAATACCCTGATCCTGTCTGAACCAAGGAATACGCGTTTTCCTATTTTTGCACCCATTAAGCTGAAATACCATTTTAGAAATGGTGTTCCACTCAGAATCCCGATCGGGCTCAGGTCAATCAATTTCTTTACGATCCAGAAACGCAGGTAATACCAGCCCCAGAGTGGATATTTACCCGCTTTGAATTTACCGATCAGCACCCATTTCGCTATAATAGACAGGATAATGATAGAGAAGAATAAAGCGGAAAATCCGGTTACTCCGTAAACTAAAAGATCATAAACATTAGTGGATGACCCAAAATGGCGAATCACAAAAGGCCCCATCAGCCCCGCTGAGCCTATCATAAAAAAGATAAATACACTGATTAGCTGCAAGAATGAGGTGAAGGCTTTCATTCCTGCCGACACTTTTAACCTGACCGTTGGTTCTGCTTTTTCTTTTGGCAATTGTTCGTTATCATCAGCAATTGCACTGATTTTAGCGGCAAGCTTTTCCAGGCTGCGGCAGGTATAAATATCCTGTACGGAGATTTGTGCTGCAGCGCCGGTTTTACGTAATTCTGAAACCATCATCGAGGCAACCAGTGAATGTCCGCCAAGGTCAAAAAAGTCATCGGTTACGGAAACTTCCTGTGGTTCAAAGTATTTTTTCCATACGTCAAGCAGCATTGTTTCTGTCGGGGTACGGGCGGCTACAAGCTTGCGTCCTTCTGTTTTATATTGTTTAGCAGGCTGTGGTAAGAGTTTCCGGTCTACTTTTCCGCTGGCCAGCAGTGGAAAAGCTTCCATAATAACAAATACCGCAGGCACCATATAGGGTGCCAGCCTGGCTTTAAGCTGTGTTTTACAGCCTTCTTCATTAAAGGTATCTGCTTCTCCTTTCAGGATCAGATAAGCAACCAGTCTTTGTACTTTCTGTTCGTCTTCTTTAACGGTAACAACCGCATTTTTAATACTTTCAATTTGCAGTAATTGCGATTCTATTTCTGAAAGTTCTATTCTATATCCTCTTAGTTTTACCTGAAGGTCAATACGTCCTAGAAATTCAATATTGCCCTGCTCATTGAAACGGGCAAGGTCACCGCTGCGGTATAAGCAGGCTGGTGCAGCATCAGCGATTGGAAAAGCTGGCTGAATGAATTTCTCTGCGGTTAGTTCGGGCTGATGTAAGTAACCGATAGCCAGTCCGGGCCCGCCGATACAAAGTTCACCGGGTACACCAATGGGTACTGGTAAATGTTGTTCGTCCAGGATATAGGTGGTATAGTTAACTGCGGGTTTCCCGATGGTTATTTTATGTAAGGGATCAAAATCTGCATAGGTTGCAATTACCGTTGCTTCTGTTGGCCCATAAGTATTGACGATTCTAAGGCCGCTGCTGTGCCATGGCAGCAATAGTTCATGCGGACAGTTCTCTCCGCCAAGAATCAGCAGGCGTAACGATGGCAAAGGGTATTGCATCATCGAAAGCATAGTAGGTACGGTAGACAGTACCGTGAGCTGATGGGTTTCGATATAATCACTTAAATCTGCTCCCGAGTGCATAACGGCCTCCGAGACAGGAAATAAGGTAGCACCTGACCGGAATGCAAGCCAGATTTCTTCTAAAGAGGCATCAAAGGCTACAGAGAAAACTTGTGCCACTTTATCCAGTGGGTTTAATTCAAATAAGCGATCTTCTCCTTTAACCAGGTTACTGATAGCTGCGTGAGAGATAATTACACCTTTAGGCCGTCCTGTGGAACCAGAGGTATAAATCATATAAGCGGGATCAGCAACTGTAAGTGCTATTTCCGGAGCATCGCTATCATTTTGACGAATGGCAAATGAGTTGTCATCTACCAGGATTACTTCGCAGGAAAGTTTGAAACTGGCAGAGCAGGCTTCATCACTCAGTAAAAATTTAGCTCCGCAATCTTCGAGGATAAAACTCACCCTGTCTTCCGGGTAACCAATATCCAGGGGAACATAGGCTGCTCCTGCTTTAAGAATGGCAAGCATGGAAAGGTAGACTTCCGGTGAACGTTTGAGTAAAATCCCTACAAAATCACCCTTTTGTATACCTTTTGCAATTAAACGGTTGGCCAGCTGGTTTGCGGCGAGGTTTAACTCCTGGTAACTTACCTGTCTGCTTCCGGCGTGAACCGCTTTGTTTTGAGGAAAGATTAAAGCGGTACGTTCAAATATAGAGTGTAATAATTCAGGCGTTCCAACGGCGTTATCGATCAGACCGGTGTTAAAAATGATGAGTTGTTCCAGCTCCTGCTCATCCATAAAGGAGAGTTTGGAGATTTGTATCGCCGGATTTTCTGCTACTTGCTGTAATACGTTCAGAAAATGGCTGGGTGCTTGTTTAAAGACAGCGGCGTAAAATGCGGTGTCTTTACAGGTAAATTCTGCTGCAGCCACATCACCGTCTTCTATACGGATGACGCACTTATATTCATTGGCCTGATCGTCACTTTTCCAGTTGATTATTACTGAAAAGTCATCGGCCTGCGTGCAGTTAAGGGTATCAATGCGGCTGGCAATATGATCACTTAAAACATTGAACTTCAATGAGCCATCTAATGGATATTGAAGTTCAATTCCATTTTTAGCTGATCCAGTTTGCCCGTTTTCGCGAATGCTCAGTTCAATCTTTACTACATCGTTCAGATAGGCCTGATATTTATTCAACAGCACATAAACAGCTCCTGTAACAGCACTTAATAAGTTCAAAGTTTGTTTAGAAGGCCCGGTTAATTCATTCATTTGTGTAGCAGCGTATTTAAAATTCTTGGCTAAAATCAGTCTATAATCCCAATTGATATGGGATGTACAACTTAGTTGTTTTTTCTCTTATTACCATGCTCCTATTGCTAATAAATAGGATTTAAATCAATCTGGCCATTATTGTTTGCTTTTATACTTTACAAAAACCAGTCCTAATTTTTGGCATCAAATTGTTCAGTTTATCCTTTATACTGTTATCATTTTCACCAACTGTGTTATTGTAATTTCTTTATAGCCCTTTTGCCGGGACCAGCAGATCCAGCGTTTTAAAAAAGGGTGCAAAAATGAATAAAACAAATGATAAAAAACAAGGTTAAAACAGGAACAAAACGCCTTTACCGGGCATTAATTGTAACAATTTACAAGAATAATTCTAATTATCTGATTGGATTACTTTTTATCATTTGATTGGATTGCTTTTTACGCCTTCAAATGTAATCTGCACTGGTTTAATTAAGCCGTTGGCATCAAATTCCATTTTATCAATGCAGGTTACGCGGTGGTTTCCATTGCTCTCACTTAATGGTCTTCTATGATAAACGATATAATAGTCATCGGTTTGAGGGTGTTTGATCACAGAGTGATGGCCTGCACCAGTGGCAACTTTTGGATCTTGTTTGAGTATTTTGTCTACTCTTTTGAATGGTCCCATCGGGGAATCTGCAACTGCATAGGCGACTGAGTAATCAGGGCCTGTCCATCCTCCTTCTGACCACATGAAGTAGTATTTTCCATTCCTGATAAACATATAAGGGCCTTCTACATATCCCTGAGGAGTAATTTCTTTAAATAATTTGCCATCTTCAAATGGGATAAAACCCGTAAAGTCAGGTTTCATTTTTCCGATATTACAGTGTCCCCATCCTCCGTATATCAAATAATACTGACCGTCTTTATCTTTAAATATAAACTGGTCGATAGGCTGGGCACCGTTATAAAATTTATCAATTAATGGTTTTCCGAGGTAATCTTTAAAAGGGCCTTCGGGTTTATCGGACACACCGATCCCAATCCCTCCTGTTTCCTGATCACTTTGTATATCATTTGCACCAAAAAAGAGATAATATTTATTGTCTTTTTTGGTAATGGAGGGTGCCCATACTGCTTTTTTTGCCCACTTAAAATTAGCAGTATCAAGAACATGTTCATGTTTTTTCCAGGTCACAAGGTCTGATGATGAAAAAGCATCCATAAATACTTGTTCTTCATATTTAGCGGAATAAGTTGGATATACCCAGAATTTATTATCAAAAACTATGGCTTCGGGGTCTGCATACCAGCCTTGAAAAATCGGGTTACCGGAAGTTTTAACTGGTTTTTTCTGCGCAAATAGGCAAGTTCCGAAAGCTGAACATGCGAGAAGGATCAAAATACGTTTCATGGTTGTGGTTCTTGGTTGTAGTTATTGGTTATTGTTTCTTGGTTATTGTCTCAGCCTTAAGGGCACGATTTCCCCTGTTAAATGTCTCTTTTCCCCCTTTATTAAATCAAATTACTAAGGTATATTTAAACTTTAAACGGGCTTAGCTACTATTCTCCCTAATGTATGGCTAAATAAATTAAAATTAATTAACCACCAAATATATTACGTATGAAAAAAATAACCCCATTTTTATGGTTTGACAACAATCTGGAGGAGGCCATTCATTTCTACACTTCCATCTTTAAAAATTCAGTGATTCAAAACATTTCTTATCATGGAGAGGGTGGCCCTATGCCAAAAGGTTCAGTGATGTCTGCTTCTTTTCATCTGGATGGACAGGATTTCCTGGGAATGAACGGCGGGCCTATGTTTGCTTTCACCCCGGCAATTTCTCTATTTGTAAACTGTCATTCACAACAAGAAATAGATGAGTTTTGGGAAAAGTTATCAGAAGGGGGAGAAAAATCAAGGTGCGGCTGGCTTAAAGATAAATTTGGGTTATCATGGCAGATTGTGCCTGCTGATTTAAGCAGATTATTAAATCATAATGATCCTGAAAAGGCTGCCAGAGTGATGAGCGCAATGATGAAAATGGATAAACTTGACATGCAGGTATTGAAAGATGCTTAGCCAATGTTGAGATACGCTTAAACGGAAGTATACTAATCTGTATAAATGAAATTCAGGGTTAGGGTATCAGACCTTAACCCTTTGTGTAAAAACAGCAATAACTGGTTTATAATAACAGCCAGTTCTGAATAGGTATTGTTCCATTATCTGGTATCTTCCATTAATGGCTTCTTCCAACAAGCTAAACAGGGTACCTCCCCATATTACTTTCTTTTTCTTTTTGTATTCTTTGTAATTCTTCTACATCGGCTTTATCCTTCAACCTACCAGTATTAAATTTCGACAGTACTAAATCGTTAAGGTGAAGAAACGGAACTTTTACGCCATCAACATCTGCAATAATTTTTCTCTGATCTGCGTGTTCAAACTCTATCATGCTAATTCTGGTTAAAAAATCTACTTTTTCGGGTTCGTCCCACATTGAAAAGACAATATATTTTGTAAAATCCAGTTCAGCAATATGTTGTATATCCTCTTCATCAAAGTCCATTTGTTTTAGAACATCTAACAATTTCAATTTATTTAAGTTGTCTGGTTTTAGCCATAAATCCACATCGCCAGTACTTCTTGCATAGCCATGAAATATTACAGAATAACCACCAATTATAATAAAATCAACATCCTTTAATAAAAGTTCTTTTAATAAGTCCTGATGTTTTTCTATAAACAAATTCATCCGGAAGTTATTATTCTAATTTTACCTGTAGCACTTCTGTTCTTTAAGTCTTCTCTGCTTACTTGATATACACGTAAAATAAGCTCAACTGTATGCCTTAAACGATCAACAGGTGATTGCTTGATAATGTCCTGAATTTCGTTTTTCTTAGCTTCTTCAAATGTATTGAAGATTCTTATTCTGTCTTTTACCTTATTCATCGCAGTATCATTTAGCCTTTGAATCAGATGTAAATATATCTATTTAAACCTAAAAAACGATAGCTAGTAATAACCTCATTAAGAGGTGTAGATACGACATCTAAGTTTTCACTTTAAATCTCACTAACAAAGTTTTTTAAATACCTCAGTTAAAAAAAAAGGCCATATACTCCTTGATGAAGAGACATATAGCCTTTGATTGTAATGATGTTTATGATAATGGAACGACCATTGGATTGTTTATTAGAATGAAACAACCATCAGGTTATCTGCTATTTTACAGATTCAGTCTTTAAAAAAGAACTCATTCTAACTGAGAATTCCTCGTTAGCTGTCAGCCATTTTTCAATCGCTGCTTTTTCATCATCAGCTCCTTTAAGTGCTGCCATTAGTGAACCTAATTGTGCATCGTCTAACTGAAAGTTTCTGAAAAACGAAGTCACCTGCGGGTTTAATTTCACAAAGTCTTTATTGGCAACAGTTTGTAAAGTTTCAACCTTTCCAAAAACACCTTTTGGGTCAGCTAAAAACTTAAGTTTATAAGTACTGAATATATAGTGTGGTGACCAGCCGGTAATAACTACTGGTTTCTTTGCATCTATACTTTTTTTCAAAATAGCCAGCATCGCAGCCTCACTTGCAGATTGTAGTTCAAACTTCAATTTGTAGTCTTTAATGGCTAACTCTGCTTTATTCATAATTCCTGCACCTGCATCAATTCCTGTAATTTTGCCACCAAAAAGTGCAGCATTTGCATTCAGTTCTTCAATACTGTTTACTTTCACATACTCAGGAACAACTAATCCGATACGGGCATTGGCATAGTTAGTACCCAAAACTTCCAGTTTTGCGCCAAACTTATCCATATATTCTTTGTGTGTAACTGGCATCCAGGCATCCATAAAGACATCTGCATCCCCTCCTGCTACTGCTGCAAAAATTGGTGCAACATCAGCATTTTTCAATTCTACAGTATAACCTTCTTTTTCCAGTAATACTTTTGATAACTGAGTCATAGCAACACCTTCTGCCCAGTTTACATAACCTATAGTCACTTTTTTATTGTTCGCAGCTCCTCCACAAGAGTAAAGTGTGGTTGCTGTCAGTGCTATTAATAATCCGCTAATTACTTTCTTCATTTGAATAGATTTATTTTTTCGATTTAATATCATTAATAAGTTTTTAAGAGCGCTTTGGAATATAAGCTTAGGCTATATTTCTCTTTTTAGTATTCCCAAAGGATTGTGTAATACGGTCCAGGATAATTGCCAGGATCACTACTGCGATACCACCTTCAAACCCTAGTCCTATTTTCAATTGTGTAATCCCTTTTAAGACCACTTCACCTAATCCTCCGGCCGCAATCATTGCTGAAATAACAACCATTGAAAGTGCCATCATAATCGTTTGGTTCACTCCTGCCAGTATGGTAGGTAAGGCCAAAGGCAATTCTACTTTAAAAAGCAGTTGTCTTGGTGTAGCCCCGAATGAACGGGTTGCTTCTACAATTTCTTTAGGCACCTGACTGATGCCCAGGGTAGTTAAACGAACTGCAGGAGGCATCGCAAATATAATAGTCGCAAATGCTCCAGGCACTTTTCCCAAACCAAAGAACAATACTGCAGGAATCAGGTAAACAAAGGCAGGCATCGTTTGCATTAAGTCGAGAACAGGTCGCATAATTTTTCCCGCCAAAGGATTTTTAGCAGCCCAGATTCCCATCGGTACGCCCATGAGCAGTGCAATAAAGGCAGCAGAAAGAATCAGCGCTAAGGTAGCCATCGTTTGTCCCCAGTAGCCCATTGCCCAGATCAGGGTTAAGCCTAAAATGGTAAATATAGTTACACCTAAACCTGTACGTTTCCAGGCCAGGAAAGCAACCAGTAAAATGATGATATAAAATGGAGGGAACATCAATACCCATTCAACGGAGTCCACAACGGAAATCACGATAATCTTTATTATATTAAATAAGGCTCCAAAATTGCTGGTAAGCCAGTTTATAAATTCTTCTATATAAGGTCCTATATGTATCATATTATATTACTTCGTTTTGTAAGTTATCAATTGAGTTTCCAGTTACATTTTCCCAGGAAGTTCCTGTAGTCTCTATCAAAAGAGAAGTTTGTGCAACGATTCCAAGCAGTTTATTGGTTTCTCTGTCAATAATTGGCACTGCTCTTCCATTTTCTGCAATAAATGGAAGCATTTGTTCCACTGTAGTTTCCGGGTATGCAACAGGTACGTCTTTGACAATAGCCATTTCTATGGTTTGGTGTCCTTTGGCTTTAAGCTCCAGAATATCTTTCAGGTAAACAAAACCAAGAAAATGTTTGTCTACCGAAACTGCTGGTAGCGACGTTAATCCTGAAGAACGCATCTTTCTCAAACTACCCTCTACCCCATCTTTTTTGAAAATCGCAACAGTAGGTTTTTCAAATAGCAAGCTTGCTGCAGTTATAATTGATTTACGGTCCACTTTTTCTACAAAAGAGGACACATATTCATCTGCCGGATTGGTTAAAATATCTTCAGGAGTACCAATCTGGATCACTTCGCCATCTTTCATAATGGCAATACGGTCACCAAGACGGATCGCCTCATCAAGATCATGTGTAATAAAAACAATTGTTTTGTGCATTTTTTCCTGCAGATCAATCAGCTCATCTTGCATTTGTGTACGGATCAGCGGGTCCAGTGCAGAAAAGGCTTCATCCATTAACAGGATCTCGGGGTCATTCGCTAGGGCACGGGCCAAACCGACACGTTGCTGCATCCCACCTGAAAGTTCTGAAGTGTTCTGATTTTCATATCCTTTCAGACTCACCATTTCAATAACTTCCTGAGCTTTTGCTTCACGTTGTTCTTTTGGAATATCCTGTAGTTCCAGACCAAACGCCACATTTTCAAGGACCGTACGGTGAGGTAACAGACCAAAGTTCTGGAAAACCATGGCCATTTCTTTTTTACGAACGTTCTGCAATTCCTTGTCTCCAAGGCTTGTGATATTTACATCGTTTAAAATAACACTGCCTGAAGTGGGTTCAATTAACCTGTTCAGACATCTTAACAAACTAGATTTACCACTACCTGATAAACCCATAATTACAAAGAATTCGCCTTTTTCTATATTAAAACTGGCATTTTTTACCGCAACTGTACATCCTGTTTCTTTCAGGATCTCTGCTTTGGTTTTCCCTTGTTTCAATAGTGTGAGTGCCTCCTCTTTTTCTTTCCCGAATATGAGTGTAAGGTCTTCTATCTTAAGTTTAGACATAGTATAGATGTTTTACGTTAAAAATAATAACCGATATTAATGTTGAACCGGCTACTCCATTTTGAATCCGGATTACCTGTAGATAATCCGTTTTGCCAATCCGGCCCTAACCAGGGCTGGTTTTTTCCTGCGGCCCAATCCACATAGGTCACCAGGTTCCCTGCATTAATCATACAGCCGAGTACATTCATTTGTGTATCCTTAAATCCGTCTTGTGGTTTGTTCATATAAGAGTAATTCTCATAGAAAACAAGCGACTTTACCGGGCCCAGTTTTACAGGCTGTGTGTAAGCGAAAGATGCGGTATGCAGGTAAGCTTTGCGGGCGACATCGTATGATGAACCATAGGCAGCTAGTTGTACTATATTTTTATACTGAGTTGAGTCAGATAGATTATATTGATAGTACATAGATTGCAACTTAACATTAACCCTGCCAAAAGTCATATCTGTGTGTAATGCTGCAGCCCATCTTGCTCCCATATGCCCCGTAGGAATATTATAGACTCCGCCAAGCATACCGGAGATTCCAATTTTCTTGTCTTCTGCTATCAAATATTCTGTTTTGATATTACCTTGATTAACTTCTTTGTTCCTGCCGGCAACGTCATATGAGTAACGGGATGGGTCTGTTCCGGATTTATCTCCGAAGTTCAGCTCCATCGCATTTTTAAAGAAGGCAATATCATAAATCCACCGGTTTCTACGCTGATGGAAGTTCACACCCATAGAAAACTTATCTTCAAAACCTACATAATATGGAAGGTTGAAGAACCAGTTATGAGAGTTATAAGCGGTATTTCCAAATGGATTCTGAACAAGTCCGATGTCCATATGGGTACTGTCATTGAAAAGGTATCTTACATAACCTTCTTTCAAGAAACTCCCTCCGAAATCTTTAGAGTAAAAGCGATATTCTGCGTGAAAGTCCAGCTTTTTATAAGCAACGTCTGCATTGATCCTAAACATGTCCAGACCAAAGTCCCCGCCTCTTTTAACTTGTTCTTTTTTCCAGGAGGAAAGGTTGTAGTTGAATCTTAATGCGCCGCCAATTTTCAGAACTGGTTTATCCGGGCGCGAAGGAGTTGTATTATCCTTTTTTAAAGGAGCAGTTGTGGTATTTTCTGTAGAGGCAGACGAGGTATCCTTTAAAGGAGCAGTCCTGGTATCCTTTAAAGGAGTTGCTGCAGTATCTTTTTTTATTGATGTAGAGTCTTGCGCTATTAGTGTTAAAGGTAAAATAACGGTAAATACAATACAGCTTAACAGATGCTGTAATTTTATTTTCATAAATAAAGTTTATATATGCTGGCTTAATTGCCGCATATCATAAAATGCTTTAAATAAAACATTAATTAAAAAATGCTCAGGGAGTAAATTCCCTGAATATTTAAACAGAAATTGTGCTGTTTCTTTCTAGAATTTAACGCTCAGATGGCGTATTTAACAGCGGACGTTTAAACTAAAACCGAGGCAAAGGTAAGCATAATTTATCGGTTTTTAGCCCCTGTGGCGGATATGGGACTAGAATCGACTGGATTTAGCGTTGCAAAAACAAGAAAAAAAAGGGGTTATTTCAACCGGTTTTATGCTATAAAAAAGACGCAAAATTTCCTCCCGGTTTTATTGCAATATTAGAGAAGGTGTAATAATTATTGAACAATAAAAAAAGGCGTGTCAGCAAACATAAAGCTTGATTTTCACCGATATTAAAGAAGCTGAGCCAGATCTGTTTTAAGAGTTTGAACACATAATTTCAGACAACCGGGACAGTAAATCTGACTGCCGGATAAAGGGTGGGAATTTCAGCCTTCAAAAGGACGATATTTTATTTTGTTTTTTTTTCTTTTTCAAAATATTCGTAGCTGAAATTAAGCAATTCTGGCTGCTCGCCGGATTCTTTTACTGATTTTTCCGCACCGGATAAGCGCTGTTTGAAGGTGCTCAAAGTGATCGGTAATCCGTTCTCCATTTTAAAGACCAGGTGTGATCTTTTGATATAAATAGTCTTATCCAAAATCAGGTTCCCATTGCCATCATTAAAGAAGTTTTCTGTCATGATATTCATTTCATCATCGTCCGGATGTTGTTTATAATGGATGGTTAAGGGCAAATCCCAGTTCGTATTAGAATAAATGGTTATCGGTTGTGATAATTTATCAGCATGCTTATTCACTTTATGAAAAATTCTGCCTTTACGGATATAGCGGTCCACCTTGTGGTTATGCAGTGAAATTACTGTGTCCCCTGAATACTGAAATTTCTTAAAGCTCCCGGAATGATTTATAAATTCATCGGGCGCACCATCTTTATAGGTTATCCTTAAGGTATCATTTGGAGTTTGCATTGCAGTCCACTGCCCTCTTCTGTTGAATACCAGTACAAAGCTTTTAGATGGATCACCAGGGTTTTCTACTTTCATCTTTTTAACACCTGTGAGCTTAAAAAGTGGTAATGGCAGATAACGGTCAGGAAAAAGCAGATCAAAGGCGAGGTACATGGCCAATCTGGGTGTAGGGTCTTTTTTATATTTGCTCGCCGTACCAATTTTCACTTCGTACACAATATCCTGTGCTTGTACACGGTAAGCAAATAATAGCAGAAATAATAACACCATCCTTTTCATAAAATCCCCCTGATATAAATATGGCCTGATTACTATACAAAGATAGTACATCAGGCCATTATAAAGAACTTGCTTATTTGCAGGTCCAGCTATTTTAAATAATCTATCTGGCTAATTTCTCAATCCATTCCCTTGCATTCACAAAAGCTTCCATCCAGGGAGAAACTTCATCTTTACGTCCTTCAGGATAATTAGCCCAATGCCATTGGAACAATGAACGCTCAATGTGCGGCATCATCACCAGGTGTCTTCCTGTTTTATCGCTGATCATAGCGGTATTGTAATCAGATCCGTTAGGGTTAGCCGGATAGGTTTCATAAGCATATTTCGACACGATATTGTACTGGTCTTCTGCGTATGGCAACTGAAATTTACCTTCACCATGTGAAACCCACACGCCTAAAGTACTTCCTGCTAAGCTGGAAAGCATTACAGAATTGTTTTCCTGTATGGTCAGTGAGGTAAAAATACTCTCATGTTTTGCACTATCATTGTGTAACATCTTAGGTTTTTCTTCATGGTCTTCATTGATCAGACCAAGCTCAACGAATAATTGGCAACCGTTACATACCCCAACAGATAACGTATCTTCACGCTTAAAGAAGTTTGTAAGCGCTTGTTTCGCCTTCTCATTGTATAAGAATGCTCCTGCCCAGCCTTTAGCCGATCCTAAAACATCCGAGTTAGAGAATCCACCAACTGCACCTATAAACTGGATGTCTTCCAAGGTTTCTCTGCCTGAGATTAAATCAGTCATGTGTACATCTTTCACATCAAAACCAGCTAAATACATCGCATTTGCCAATTCTCTTTCTGAGTTACTTCCTTTTTCACGAAGAACAGCAGCTTTAGGTCTTGGTTTAGAAGAGTCAATAACTGGTTTTTTACCGTCAAAGTTTAAAGGGAAACTATAGTTTAATACATGGTTTTTATAGTTATCAAAACGTTCTTTAGCTTTAACCGGGCCACTTTGTTTCTGATCAAGCAGGTAAGAAGTTTTAAACCATACATCACGTAAATGATCAATATCAAAGCTCCAGTTACCAGCAGCGTTTTTAACAGTTAACTGAGCTGTTTCGTTCACCGTACCTATTTGATGATAAACTACACCATTTGCATCGAGAATAGCTTCTGCGCTTGCATCAGCCTGGAATACGATACCGATATTTTCAGCAAAAAGTGTTTCTATAATATCCTGATTTCCTAAAGCAGAAAGATCAAGGCTTGCACCCAGATTACGGTCTGCAAAACACAATTCTAAAAGCGTAGTAATTAAACCTCCACTGCCTATATCATGTCCTGCTTGTATTTTTCCTGCTTTAATTAATTCTTGTAAAGTATTAAAAGTTGTTTTGAATTGTGCTGCATCTAAAATATCAGGGGTTTCAGTACCTATTTTATTTAAGATCTGTGCAAATGATGAACCGCCTAATTTATAACGGTCTCCGGAAAGATTGATATAATAGATAGCGCCACCACTTTTACGTAAAACAGGTTCTACAACTGCAGTAATATCATCACAATGACCAGCAGCAGAAATAATTACTGTACCTGGCGCGATAACTTCTCCGTCTTTATATTTCTGTTTCATGGATAAAGAGTCTTTACCAGTAGGGATATTAATTCCTAAACTGATGGCAAACTCTGAACATGCTTTTACAGCTTTATATAAGCGGGCATCTTCTCCTTCGTTTTTACAAGCCCACATCCAGTTGGCAGAAAGTGAAATACTTTCCAGACCATCTTTTAAAGGAGCCCAAACGATATTTGATAGTGATTCTGCAATTGCATTTCTGCTTCCCGCAGCAGGGTCAATCAGGGCTGAAAGCGGTGCATGCCCAATGGATGTTGCAATACCGTCTTTACCTTGAAAATCCAGTGCCATTACACCACAGTTATTTAAAGGTAATTGTAATGGGCCTGCACATTGTTGTTTGGCAACGCGGCCGCCTACACAACGGTCAACTTTATTTGTTAACCAGTCTTTACTGGCTACAGCTTCTAGTTGTAATACTTGCTCGAGGTAAGTATTCAAGTCTGCAGTATTATAAGTTACGGGCTGATATTTTCTATCAATCGTTTTATCCTGCATGATTACTTTTGGAGAACTGCCGAACATGTCTTCCATTTTCAGATCCATTGGTTTAGAGCCATTGGTTGCAGATTCAAAAGTAAAACGGTGATCGCCTGTCACCTCTCCTACAGTATACATCGGAGCCCTTTCACGGTCAGCAATTTTCTGTAAGGTATCAATGTTTTTCTCACTGATAACCAGCCCCATGCGTTCCTGAGATTCGTTACCAATAATTTCTTTGGCAGAAAGGGTCGGATCACCAACCGGCAGTTTATCTAAATCAATCTTTCCACCAGTTTCTTCAACCAGTTCAGAAAGACAGTTCAGGTGACCACCTGCTCCGTGATCATGGATAGATACGATAGTATTGTGATCGCTTTCTACCATACCACGCACTGCATTGGCAACTCTTTTCTGCATTTCAGGATTTGAACGCTGAATGGCATTTAACTCGATACCTGAACCTAAAGCTCCTGTATCTGCTGAGGATACCGCAGCCCCCCCCATTCCTATTCTATAGTTTTCCCCGCCTAAAACAACAATTTTGTCATTCAGGGCAGGTTTTTCTTTTTGTGCCTGGTCAGCTTTACCATAACCTACGCCGCCTGCTTGCATGATTACTTTATCATAACCCAGTTTCCTTGCGTCTTCTTCATGTTCAAAAGTAAGGATCGAACCTGTAATTAATGGCTGACCGAATTTATTACCAAAATCAGACGCTCCGTTTGAAGCTTTGATCAGAATGTCCATCGGGGTTTGGTACAACCAGTCTCTTTCGTTTACTGCTTTTTCCCATGGGCGATTTTCTTCCAGACGAGAGAAAGATGTCATATAAACAGCAGTACCCGCTAATGGCAATGAACCCTGACCACCGGCCAACCTGTCTCTGATTTCTCCTCCTGAACCTGTAGCTGCTCCATTGAAGGGTTCTACTGTAGTTGGAAAGTTATGTGTTTCTGCTTTGAGTGAGATTACTGAATCAAAGTCTTTAATTTCATAGTATTCCGGTACGTCAGCTCTTTTAGGAGCAAATTGCTGAACTCTCGGGCCTTTAACGAAGGCTACGTTATCTTTATAGGCTGAAACAATTCCGTTAGGATTAGCTTCAGATGTTTTACGGATCAGTTTGAATAGCGATGATGGCTGTTCTTCTCCATCAATCACAAACGTACCATTGAAAATCTTGTGACGGCAGTGTTCTGAGTTAACCTGAGAAAATCCGAATACTTCAGAGTCTGTTAGTTTACGTCCTAGTTTTTCTGCTAATTTATTTAAGTAATCTACTTCTTCTTCGCTTAAGGAAAGGCCTTCTTGCTGATTATACGCCGCGATGTCTTCAATTGGCAGAATAGATTCTGGTTGAATACTGATCGTATAAATCTCCTGATTAAGTTCACTGTACTTTTGAAACAGCATCGGGTCAAAGTCAGTAAAGTCTGCTGTTGTGTTTTTAAACTCTTCAATTCTGATGATCCCGTGAATATCCATATTCTGGGTAATTTCAACAGCATTCGTGCTCCATGGGGTTACCATTGCAGCGCGCGGGCCAATAAAGAACTCCGTCAAAACGGTTTCTTGTTTGAATTGGGCACCGCCAAACAGCCAAGTTAACTTTGAAATATCTGACGATGAGAGAGTTTGCTCTGATTGTAAAGCAAAAACAGTATTAAGCTCGTTGGAGAAGAAATAGATCATGGTATGTTTTTATGGCGCAAATTTAATTTAAAAAAATTCTACGCCGCTATATATTGCAAAAATAGATGCAACAATATGCAAATTCTACTTTAAGATGTAGAATCACAGGGGTGTTTTCCCTCTCACTTCTTTTAACTTCATGATCATTTGCTCCGCATCAGTGACTATCCACTGGTCATACTCTTCAATTGCTTTTAATCTAAGGGAATCTTCCAGATAACCTTCCTCTACCATTTGTGTAGAACCTGCAACTTTTGACCAGATGCCAATCCGTTGTAAAAAGTTGTCATCCTGCTGCTGATAAACTTCCTCTGCATTAAACACTTCAATTTCCTGAAAACCGGTTTCTGCAAAATAACCGGCAAGATCTTCGGCAATGTGATTGTTCATCCCTGCATCAGCACGCCATCTTAAAAAGGTCTGATAAAAGGTTAACATGCTTTCGGGTGGTTGTGGCTGCCAGCTCAATTGTTCGTGGTTATAATCCAGAATAGAAAGCTGACCTCCTGGTTTTAACAGGGATTTGAATTTCAACAGTGCTTCTTTTGGATTGCTTAACCATTGTAAGGTGCGGGCGGAAACAATCAGATCGAATTTCTCCTGAGTTTCATAGCTGAATAAGTCATGGTGAATAAGTTGCAGGTTCAGGGTGGTTTGATAGCTTTCTTTACCACTGACAATAAACTTCTCTGTATTATCAATTCCGGTGACAGAGCCTTCTGGTCCTACCCTTTCTGCAATATCTTTTGATATTGCCCCCGTTCCGCAGCCAATATCCAGTACGCGCAAACCATTTTTAAGGATCGGGATTAAAGTCGCATAATCTTTCTCTAAGCTCCTGTTATCGAATATTTTATTGGTGGTTTGGTGGTCCCGGTGTATAGTTTTGTTCATTTTAGATTAATGTTTATGCTAAATGGTTATTTAGCGCTTTAAGTTAGAAAATTCTTATCGGATTCTTATGATAACCATTTTCCATTTCTATCTTTGAAAAAGATATTTATCATCATGAACTTAGATATATTACTTCAGCAAGTTGCTTTTATTCACGAAATCGACAAGATTAAATACATTCAAAGGAAAACACGCCTTTTTAATAGTGACCGCAGAGAGAATGATGCGGAACACAGCTGGCACCTTGCTGTGATGGCACTTACATTAGCAGAGCATTCCAATGAGCCTGTAGATATTTTAAAAGTCTTAAAAATGTTGTTGATCCATGACCTGGTAGAGATTGATTCAGGTGATGTTTTTCTATACGATACCATTGTAAACCACGACAATACAGAGGCAGAGCGTAAAGCGGCAGAAAGAATATTTGGCTTGTTGCCTGCAAAACAAGCAGAGGAATTTATTGCCATCTGGGAAGAGTTTGAAACAGGAAATACTTCAGAGGCCAGATTTGCGCGGTCGATGGACAGGTTTGAACCGATTCTACAAAATGTATCTAACCAGGGCGGTACCTGGACTGAACACAGTGTTCCCTATCATACAGTTATGGAAAAAACCATCAAAATTCAGGACGGCTCTAAAACTATATGGGATTTCACTGAAGCATTAATCAATGATAGTGTGGTGAAAGGATATATAAAAAAGACGGATCAGGAGTAGTAAAAAAGGCCAGATCAGGAGTAGAATTTATTGATTCTGCTTCCTGCTGACCATATAATTCTGCTTTTTCATGGAGTAAATCTAAAATTGAGATAATAGATAGTCTTCACTATCTGGTTTGCCATAAGCGTCCGCTTCGGTTAAATGACCATCCTGCCCACTTACCCTGGTCAGTTTTTTGCCTTGTCTGAAAACTAATTGTAACCCATGTTCCTGATCCCAATCACAAGCACAGGCAACCTGAACATAGAGATCTTCTTGTTCATATAACCGTCTTGTCACATAAATTTCTGTAGGCTGCACAAATTTCCAAATCTCATTCTCCTCAGTAATTGCCCTTAAATCATCATCTGCCTCGTCAGGCTCCGCTAATTCCAGAAAATCTAAACAGTTTTTATAAACAAGATGGGTCACAGCTTTCCGGTCTGCAGAAGTCAATGCTAAAAAATGTTGTAAAGCATCATCAGCCTCCGCTAAAAAAGTTTCATCATGCTCCCGGTCATAATCGGTAAAACTGACACCTACCTTCTGCTGATCAAAAAACGGGATCTCAATTTTCCCTCCTATCCACCAATCTGAAAGGCTATCATCTTCAGTTAAAGTTCCGATTACTTTTGATATGATCTTTTCTCCCATGTCTGCTTTTTTGTGAAAAATTAAGCATTTTTATCAAGAAACTTATCATTCACGGCAATATTAGCCTATTATTAATCAATAAATTAACTTTATGAAGCTCGTCGATGTGATGTAAATAAAAATAGCCTGTTCACTAAATGAACAGGCTATTTTGAAAGTTATATAGTATTGAATCAGGGGGTAATGTATAAAGTAAAAACGCTATTTCTTGCTTTCAGTATATAAAGCTTTACCGTCTTTGGACCCGCCAAATTCCCATTTTCCATTTCTTTTTTCCAGGAACATACCACCATCAGGGGTTGTACTTGTATAAGAATTTTCAGCTTTTTGGTTTAAAATAATATTACCTTCTTTCGCAAATACCTCAGCCTGCTTTTTATCAGCAGAAAAGGCAACCCCTGCCATCAGAGTTCCTGAAGGATTTGATAACTTTAAAGGCAATTCAAATGCACGGATACAGGTTTTCTTAAGTACACTCCAGGTATAACCAGCAGAAGCCTTACAACCATGCGCATCTGAATCCCCACCTACCACAACACCTGGGGTAGAAACTGCTGCAGAGGAAAATTGCGTTAAAACGGCTTTGATGTTTTTACCTGTACCTGCGTCCTGTTTATAGTTGACGTTATCAATCTTCCAGGCACCGTTCTCTTTGATCAGTATCACATCATCTTTCCATATGGTATTGTTATAAGTCTTATTGGTAAACTCTACAGTGACTGTGGCTTTATCTCTTTCAATTTTAGTTTCACCAATTTTGAAACCGGTATATCCTTCATTCAAACTGGTAAAAATATCCCCTTCGATCATAGCTGGCTTATCCGTTGATTTTGCAGCCCTGATTTCTGCTGCTGATGTAGCTTCTTTTTCAAGGGCTTTATCAATTAATACAGCCAGGGAGGCAGACAGCATCCCTTTATCAGCGCCGACATATTTGCCTTTATAATATTTATAAAATGTGTTGACCACCTTAGTGACCCCATTACTTTGAGTATTGTTACAGCTAAATAAGAGCGCAATAACAATAAGAGGAAAAAATAGAATTTTGATTTTCATAAGCTTAATATTTGGTTTTCAGCTAAAAATAGCATTATCTAATATAAGCAATTATTCAGACAGGACAATAAATAATATCACGGTAATTAACCTATAAGTATTTGAATGATAACACAGTAACTTTGTTTATTAAATAAATCGTTTTTCTGTTTCCGAACCTCTTATCGCTTGTCAGTTTTCATTGACAACGGGCTCTGGAGCCAGGAAATCTGACAGCCCTTTTTTAAGGTTAGGGAGGGTTGCATTTTTCAATCCATAACGTACGTCATCGATCTTCCAGTTCCCATTTTGTCTGATCAGCTTCACCTCATCTGTCCACACAATATCTCCTTCCCGCTGATTGGTGAATTCTACGCGTACAGTGGCAAGGTCCCCGTCAGTTTTTACACGTACAATTTTAAAAGAAGTAAAACTTTCATACAGACTTGTAAAAATATCTCCTTCTATCATTGCTGGCTTATCTGTTGAATTTGCAGCTTTTAATTCGGCGGCCGAATGCTCTTCTAATTTAATAGCTTTATCTATCAGTGTAGCTAGTTCTCTTGATAATAAAGTTTTGTTGACCTCTTCAAAGGGGCCATTGTAATTTTTATAAAATGCGTCAACAGCTTTAGCTGCACTATTACTTTTAGAATTGGTACAACTAAATAATACTACAGCGGTAATAATTGATAACAGGATTTTGAAAATCATCAGTATATGGATTTATTTTAACAGCGTATATTGGTTTATTTTAACAAGTATTTTATTTTAACAGCTGGGGCATACTCTACGTTTCCTGAATAGATCGTTTTACCGTCTTTTAATTCTCCGAGCCTCCACACATTATTTCTTTTCTCCAGAAAGACACCCTGATCGGAAGCTTCAGTTTCATAAGCTGTCAAAGATTTCTTGTTTAACACCCAGCTTGTGTTTTGTGTAAATACTTCTGCCTTTTTCTGATCATCAGAGAAGATGACACTTGCTATTGAGCCTTTATCCATGCTTCTTAATTTAAAAGGCAATTCAAGAACACGGATACATCCTTTTTTAAGGTTACTCCATTGATATTGATTGCCAGCTGACAGTCTGCACCGCTGATCGTCAGCATCAGAATTTACTGCAGTAATTGGGGTCAAAAATTGCGACAAAATATCTTTAGTACTTTTACCAAAAGCACGTTCGCCTTTAAAACGGACATTATCAATCTTCCATGCACCATTTTCTTTAATCAGTTCGATGTCGTCTTTCCAGGTTTCAGTGCCTGCCTTGTTATTCGTGAATTCGAGCTGAACAGTAGCCTTATCATCATAAATACTGGTTTTCCCGATCTCATAAGAGGTGAAGCTTTCTGAAAGACTGGTAAAAATATCCCCTTCAATCTTATTTGGCTTATCTGTTGATTTTAAGGCTTTGAGTTCTTCGGCAGATTTTACTTCTTCTGCAATTGCTTTGTCTATTAAAGAGGATAAACCTGTGGAGAGTAAGGTTTTGTTGACTTCCTCAAAAGACCCGTTGTGGTGATTATAGAAGGCATTAATCACTTTGTTAATCTCATTATTTTTGAAAGGGTTACAACTGATTAAGAGCGTCGTTACGATCAATGATAACAGGATTTTTAATTTCATATAATTATTTTTAAAGTTAGTAAGCGGCTTGAAACAGCTTTTATAATTCTGTAAACGCGATTTAGCTACTATACCCCTATTTGAATCCCGAAATATTTACCTTTGCCCGCATTATGAAAAGAATTATTTACAGCTTGCTATTTTTTCTTGTCTGTTTACCGGTGATCAGCCAGGCGCATGGTTATTGGTTTGTGATTAAAGGCCCGGGAAAAGTAAATCAGCCTGTACAGATTCAAATCTGTTTTGGTGAAATTGATCAGTATAATATCCGTCACCGCGAAACAGGACCTGAACTTATAGCGCT
Source organism: Pedobacter cryoconitis (assembly GCF_003259615.1). Classification (GTDB taxonomy): domain Bacteria; phylum Bacteroidota; class Bacteroidia; order Sphingobacteriales; family Sphingobacteriaceae; genus Pedobacter; species Pedobacter cryoconitis. The sequence continues at coordinate 195,313 of NZ_QLLR01000006.1, forward strand.
TGGCGATTTCAAAGTGACTGTCCTGGATGAAAAAGGTAAAACAACGGTGGTCACGATCAATCCTAAAGCAGATTGCTGGGAAGGTACTTTTACTCCCCGGGAAAAGGGTGTATACCAGATTTTAGCACGCAATGAGTCTCTTCCGGTTGTAGACCGTTCAAAAACCGGCGGAAAGAGTGTACGCCCGATCGATTATTTATGTGCGGCTTACACTGTTGAGCATACGGGATACGTAGAAAAGCCTGTCCAGTTTTTAGATATAGTTACTGCTACCAGAGATAAAATGATTATCGTAAGGGCTTTCAATAATGGAAATCCGGCCGTCAGTGGTACGAAATTACGTGTATTTAATCCACAAAACTGGGAGAAGTCACTTGAAATAGATGCGCATGGTGAAGCTGCTTTTATGCCCGTGATGAAAGGCTTATATATCATCAGACAGGATTATAATTTAGCAGAGGCAGGCAGTTATAAAGGGTTGCCTTATACTAGTATAAGATACCGTTGTAATTACAGTTTGTTAGTTGATTAACTAACAAACTGTAACAATTAATTTAGAATTTGAAGGTCAGGTTCGCCAGGTAACGCGCCGGACTTTGAGGGGTTAACCTTACAGACCAGGCCTTTTCACTGGTCAGGTTATCAACTTTAACCCCGATTCTGAAACGGCGCTGATCATAAAATACAGTGGCATCAAACATGGTATAACCTGGAATAATCACTTTAGAAGTTTTGGTATTGGTTTGATAAGATGAACTTCCTGAGTTCCCGCCAAAACCAGCACCAAAACCTTTTAATGCTCCTTGCGGAAATTTGTAACTCAACCAAAAGTTGAGCATCTTATCAGGTCCCGATAAGGCTGGTCTTAAGCCTTCAGTATCCGGAGTTCCTCCGATAGCCTTGCTGTCATTATAAGCATAACCCGCAATAATATTGAATCCCGGAAATGGATTTGCCGTCAGTTCAATTTCTACTCCTCTGCTTTTTTGATCTCCATCCTGAATACTGTAGGTATTATTCGCTACATCCGGACGAACAATATCTTTTACTTTGATATTATAATAACTGATTGTACCTACTAATTTATGATCAAATATATCACCTTTAACGCCCATTTCTATTTGATTTGCCTGCTCTGGTTTAACCATATCTCCGTTAATCTTAGTACCGTTTTTATTGGTGAAAGAATTCATGTAACTTCCAAATAAAGAAACACGGTCTTTAACTACCTGATAAACCAATCCTAATTTAGGGGAAAGCGCGGTCTGGCCAAAAGCCCCGGTATTGAGATCAGTAGCGACAACTGTTGTCCCGTCAGCCTGATAACGATCTAAACGAAGACTTACCATAGCTAAAAGTCTTTCACTCACGTTAAAAACATCTGACGCGTAAACTGCATAGCTATTATCTGCATTAGATTCATTTCTTATTTTCCCGGCTTTAGTTGGTGCCAGATCATCAATAATCTTTTTGCTGATGCCAGCATCATTGCCAGGATTAACAAAATCAACTTTCGGTCCTGTGACCTGAACTCTATCAAAAGTATTGGTATTATTATAAAAATCAAGACCAACAACTAAACGGTTCCGGTGTGATCCGATCTTGAAATCCCCTATAAAGTTTTGCTGAATATCAGTTGCAATAAATGAAGTATAACCCCGCATCACTAAAGCAGTCAGTTCTGTATCTGAAACACCATTCAGGGCTGAAATATAACCTCTGATCGCGGTACTGGACCTGGACATCACAGTCTGGGAAGTCCATTTTTCAGACATTTTATAGTTAAACTGGGCAAATACATTGACCATCTGTGTTCTATAAGCTAAATCATTATTTCCAAACAATTTATCGTAAGGAAATCCCATGTCTCTGATATTTTGTATTTTAACAACTTTAGCAGCCGGATCTGTCTTTGTATAAGGATTAAAACGAACTACGGATGTTCCTTCAGCTTGCCCATACTCTACATCAAACAGCATGGAAAGTTTATCCGTGATCTGATAAGAGAAACTTGGGGCAACACTAAAGCTTTTTGTATATCCTGAATCCTGAAAATTCTTTTCATAAGTACCTGCACCGTTTAAACGGAACAATACAGTCTTTTCTGCGTTTAATGGCGTATTGATATCAAAGGCCATTCGCTTATAGTCCCAGCTACCACCAAATAACGAAACCTCACCACCTACCCCGTTATAAGGTTTCTTGGTTACCCGGTTAAATAAACCGCCATAACTAGACAGGTTATTTCCAAATAAAGTAGCTGAGGGACCTTTAATGGCTTCTATACGTTCCAGGTTAGCAGGATCAATAGCAGTATATGCAAAGCCAGCAACTCCGTTTCTTACCATGGGTTCAGTTTCAAAACCCCGGGAACGAAAAGTTACCCTCCCTTGATTGGCGAGCATTGGGATTCCGGAGCCGGGAACATTTTTAGAGATACTACCTAAATCAACTGCTAATTGTTCCTGGATAAGCTCTTTGGGAATAGAAATATAAACTTGTGGATTTTCCAGGTTTTTTAATGGAAGACGCGCAGAATAAACGCTCTCTTTCCTGGAAAATTTATTAGATGTACCGCCGATGATAACTTCTTGCAATGCTTGAACATTTTCTTTGCTTAACTGATAATCGGCAGTAATGGTTTTTCCGGCAATCACCGTTACAGCCAGATCTTTTTGAGCAGCACCCAGCATCTGAATTCTGATCGTATGCTTTCCAGGGCTGATATGATTAAAAGAGTAATTACCATGCTCATTCGTCAATGTATGTTTGGCAAGGTCAATTAAAGAAACTGAAATTGATCCGGCCGGCTGACCATCTACGAGTAAAACTTTACCGGATATATTTCCTGTTGTTTGCGTTGTTTGAGAGAAAACGGTATGAAAACCGAGTAGTAAAAGCGTAGTAAGTAAGAATTTCATCAAATAATATGATAGGAGTAAGTGTAATAATAACATCGGCAAAGATAAACATTATCTGTAATCAGTCTAAATACACTTTAGATAATATCTCTCTTTGTAGTTGAAAAGAAACGATATATTACCACCGATTAAGCGTAAATTGCCCGTACATGGAACCTAATGATGTAAAAATATCCCGTAAAAAACCTATTTTCCCAGTTACGCCTGCTTTGCAAAAATACCTGAGAACCTATCAGCGGGATTCAAAACTTCCAATTACTTATAATGATTTGTTAGTTTTTAATGAAGCCTATCCTATCATGGATAAATATGGAAAGGATTCACTTTGGGAAGGCCCTATTTATCCTGCAGACCGGATTGAACAGCTGCACAATGGCCTGAAAGTCATTTATGCTAATTTAAAAGCCTCGGGTAATCTTCGTATTGTACAGCATAAGTATATTGAGAAAATCGAATATTGCACTTTTGGTAATACACACCCGTTCCGGATTAAAATTGTAAACCGCTTAAATGATGTGTATGACTACTTTTATGTGAAAAAGGCAGATGCTTCGCGGATTTACGGACTGGAGCTGGAAGAGATTTTATCACCAAACCAGGTTAACTATCTTGTTGATGGGGAAACGCTGATTGAGGAGCATGTTGCAGGAATACCCGGAGACGTTTTTGCAAAGATGTATTTACACAACCCTGAATATAACCCTACCCGTATAGCGAAGGAGTTTGTAAAATTCAATGAGCGCTGTTTAGTTATGTTATTAGGCGATATGCGTGCTTATAATTTCGTGGTACAGATTACACCCGACTTCGACGACATTCAATTCAGAATCAGAGCTATTGACTTTGATCAGCAGTTTTACGAAGGAAATATCAAAGTATACCTTGCACAGTTCTTTAAAGAAAACCTTCCTTATGTAAAGATGTGTATGGAGCAACTATCTGATAAGACTTTTCTGCAGTATCAGCAGGAAGAGAAATCGTCGATATTGCACCGCGTTCGCAGTGAACGTCATCGCCTGACCGATTTGCGGGACGTATCCAATACGGAAATCCTAACCACGCCAGAAAATATAGAATCATTGAAAAAAGGCATGTCGGAACATTATGCAGATCTGAATTATCTGAGCTGTCAAACTATGACTGATATTGTAGAGTTAAATATTAAGAATATCATCAGGCAGGTAAAATTGTAACCGCAACATTTTCGCCATCAAAGCAAGTAATCTCGTTATTGACCTTAATTATTTATCATCCTCCAATGCTGCCTGGTTTGGATTGTTAAAAGAAATGCTCTCTTAGTTTAAGTATGGTTTGAATCCAGTACCAATTTACTCCATCCCCCCTCTCCGCTGGTCTTTAATTCTTTTTTACGTTCTTCCAGAATCTTCTGCATTTTACTGTTATATGCCCAGCATGTACTCTGTCTTATAAGCAATAATCCTGAGAGTTTATGGGAAGAAATCTTCCCTTTTGTAGAGTACACCAGAAAAAGCATATAAAAAGCTTTATTAATGGGAATCTTGCTATTTTGAAAAATAGTATACGAAATTACTGACTCATCATACCCACACTTGGTACATCTTCTGCTATAGGGTAAGAAACCAGCAAGATAAAACGTATTTGTACATTTACGACAGGCATATCCATTTGCCCACTTCAGCTCAGAAAGATATTTAAAACAGGTTTCCCTATCTGGATAAATCTTACTGAACTCCGCAAAATCAACATGATCAGACATAACCCTCGCTTTGTTTACTTTCTCTATGTTCAAATGCAGCTCCTGGTTATCCTTTTCCAACATCGTATTCATCAACGAAATCTCTTCGTTCTGCTTTTCAATAATAGAGGCTTTCAGTCTTACTTCTTGTGTGCGCTGATCAACGAGAGTAGATAATTCTTTGTTTAAAGTATCTTTCAGACTTTCATTAACCTGCAATTGATGAATCATTTTCTTTTGCACTTCACTTTCATTTTTACGCAGTGTTCTTACACGCTCACCAATTGCAAAAGACACAAGAATCATTTCAAATATAAAACAGAAACTCAGGCTATAATAAGTAAATGGCCCATATGGCATCCAGGGTACATTCAATAACAAGAGGATCTTAATCAGAAAACCAATTACCAGAAAGGTATAACCAATCACAAAAAACATTGCCGGACGGTAACGGTTCTTCAAAATATAGATACCAGTTCCATAAGCAACCAATAATGGGATCAGTTCTACGAGTTTATAACTAAACAGATGTTTATTAAACAGACAGACTATAAAAAACAGACTGCGTAAAATGATAACCCATATAATTAATTGATAAAGCCTGGGGGCCTTAGTTTTGACGTAAAGAAAATTAAGCGTGAACATTAATGCGAAAACACTGCTTAAGTACAAAGTAAAGCCAATGCCGTACTCATTCCCTAAAGGCCAGTCTGGCCAAAGGTATTGGAAGGCTATCCCATCAATACTCATTTCGTATAAGCCGATACTCAGATTGTACAAGACGTAATAGAGATATTGCATTTGTCTGACTGCGAAAAACATGAGCAGGTTATACAAACTGAAAACGATCACCATTCCATAAAACAGCCCGAAGATCAGGTATTCATTCAGTGCATATTTTACAAACCAGCGTATATCCCGCAATACCATAATTGCGCTTACTGACTGCGATGATTTTATCCGTACATAATAGGTCAGCGTGGCATTAGAATCATTATTAAGCTCATAAATGAAGTTTTTATGCTGATATTCTCTTTGACTAAATGGATAAGCAGTCCCGGAATAGTAAGCCTGGTAATGACCTTTGCCATCGGGTACAAATAGGCCAAAATGATTAATGGACTGATCAAAGAATTCCAGTATCCAGTTTTTAGCAGATGCTTTAGCATGCTTTATTTTAAATCTGTACCAATAAGCAGAGGTAACGTGGTAGTTCTTTGGCGTATACTTCTTATTGATCAGGAATTTTGACTGAACAGCGGGCTTTAAAATATCGGATAATGTCAAAACATTTGTGCTATCTTCCAAATACTCAATTTCTCCATAAGAAAAAATATAATGAGGGACTTTATCATTAACAGGAATGATCTTTTGTGCGTGAGACAGCTCAATTGTCAGCGTTAAAAATAAACACATGACCATAAGGATTTTAACCAAATGGCCTTTAGAAGGGTTAGATACAGGTTTATTCATTAAAAATTGTAAAGATGTTAATCACAGGATGATTAAATATAATCAATTGCAATGAACAATTTAACAATCAAATAACTGGTCCGGCAAATGATTGCCAGACCAGTTGAGTGCACTAATTGATTTTATTCACAACTAAATTATCGTAATAGATATAATCTGTAGTATTTGCTTTCCATTCTTCCTGGCTTCCTCCTCTGAAAGTATGGAATGTAAGCTTATTGATTAATCTTTGACTATCATTTGTAGTCCAGCGAATATCATTATCCAGAATGGTTTGACCATTGATAATAATTTGCGCATGTCCGTTAGTATTTGAACCTGTATTGCTTTTCACATACATATGGACGTGATACCAAACTCCTTTTTGAAGTGACCCGCTTGCAGGGAAGCGTTTAGTATAGGTATCACCAAATTTGGTGGGCTGATCTTTATGATAAACATAAGGTTGAAAGAATACCCGGTCTGCACTTGGTGAATACCACATTAAGCGGAGCGTTCCACCATTTCCGTCCCATCCTGGATCTCCACCGGTATTCCCTTCGCCAATTGCAAAGCCGAAACCAATCTTTCCACCTCTGCTGAAATTGAAATTGCTATGAAATTTTACATCGTAATCTAATTCATAAGCGGTTCCCTGGCTCACATTTACATTTCCAATCAGGCCCCCTGCTCCTGATAGCGCGTTTGGTAACAAAGTAACTCTTAAACCATTAGATCCGTCTTTTCCATTGGTTATAAATGCCCTTGATTCTTGCCACCCTGAAATGTTTCCAAAATCTGCAGCTGCCTGTGAATTGGTATAAGTTGAACCATTGGTCCTGTTTTCCCAGTTCACATTTATATCTCCATTTACGGCATTGACTTCGGTTCTTGAAGCCTCCTGATTTTGGTTACCCGGTTCATTTGTATTGACATCTTTTTTACAAGCTGTCCCGAATAAAACTGCCAGCAAAACTATACTAGCCATCAACTGTCTTTTAGTAGTCTGTTTGTTCATTAGATAAATATTTGGTTTATAAATTGGTTGCTATAAATTTAAAGGAGTTTTATTGACATAAACAAGAGAATAATTTTACAATTAACTATATATCAAATAATTAAAAAATAATTGATACGCTATAAATCATAGATTTTTTAACACAATAAGCGCCTTCATCAACTTGTAACCGCTTTAACTTCTGTTTCATTTTACCTTTGATACGCTTACACCACAAAAAAATATTTATTCTTTTTTTCAATTGCCGGATTATGGTCTTCAAAAGATTAAAAAAAGCAAGCGGGCCCGTGCCAAAAATTTATTCTTAAACTTATTATTTGATATATTCGGCCGCAGATCAGCCCAAAAGACTGTTTATCACATTCAAATACCTTCAACATCTTATATAAATACCTTCTATGAAAAACATCAATAACCTTTATTGGATGGCGGCATTATGCCTGCTATTTAGCTGCGCAAAGCAGAAGTTTAACGTTCAGGCTGATGGTTCACAAAACCAAAAGCAGTTACAATCCTCACCCGTTGGTGATGTGGTTGGTAAAATTACAGTTGGTTATCAGGGCTGGTTCGCCTGTATTGGCGATGGGTCACCAATTAATGCCTGGTGGCATTGGGCTCCAAACGCTTCACAGCAACCTTCCAATAGTAATAATGGAATTAAGTCCTGGCCAGATATGCGGGAGTACACTGCTTCTTATCAAACAGGATTCTCTAACCTCGGTTATGGCCAGCAGGCCAAACTATTTTCTTCCTATAATGACCAGACTATTGATATTCATTTCAAATGGATGGAACAAAACGGTATAGATGCAGCAGCATTACAACGGTTTAATCCCAATGGCTGGGAAGGCCCGATAAGGGATGCGATTACGAATAAAGTTAAAATAGCTGCCGAAGCGCATCACCGGAAATTTTATATCATGTACGATGTAAGCGGCTGGACAAACATGCAGTCAGAACTCAAAACTGACTGGACCTCCAAAATGTCTGCTTATACAGCTTCTGCGGCCTATGCCAAACAAAACGGCAAACCAGTAGTTTGTATCTGGGGATTTGGGTTTGATGATAATAACCATCCCTGGTCTGCGGCTGTATGCTTAGAAGTTATCAATTGGTTCAAAGCAAAGGGTTGTTATGTTATTGGTGGTGTCCCTGCACATTGGAGAGAAGAAAACAGCGATTCACGGCCAAACTTCCTTCAAGCTTATAAAGCTTTAAATATGATCTCCCCATGGATGGTAGGAAGAATTGGCAATATCAACGATTCTGACAACTTTTATAACAATAGCAATGTACCAGATCAAGCTTATTGTAATGCGAATGGCATCGATTATCAACCTTGTGTATTACCCGGCGATTTACAAGAAAGACAGCGTGCCCATGGTGATTTTATGTGGCATCAGTTTTACAATATGATCAAGGCAGGCTGCCAGGGGATATACATTTCTATGTTCGATGAGTACAATGAAGGTAATCAGATTGCCAAAACCGCAGAGAATGTTTCCATGGTTCCTTCGGGAGGTAATTTCCTTGCCCTCAACGAAGACGGCATCAATTGTTCTTCAGATTATTATCTGAGGTTAACAAATGATGGTGGCAAAATGCTCAAAGGCCAGATTCCTCTGACTGCTGTCAGACCTACCGAACCTGTTATTGGTGGAGTTATATAATTTTTAATTATTTCCCAAACCATACAATTAACCAAATGGATAGCAAGTATGCCAAGAACCAGTGGTATTGGTTTATTCGGAATAGTATACCTGAAAAAAAGAAAAATGCTTAAATAAACAATAATTACACCGGGGAACTGTGTGACAAATATATCAGGAAAACTGAAGAAATAAGTATCAGGAATACCGACAAACTCAGTAACAGCATAAAGCGAAAAATAAAATACCCAGAAAATAAAATGATAAAATATTAAACTATACCTTTTGGATATTTGCATAAATCAGTGAGGGATTAAGAATAAAAATCAATTTGGTGAGTAACTGGCAATTTTAATTTCGATGTATAAAAATCATTATTATCATCAATGGTCAGTTCATAATTGTTACCATACTGGTAATCGAGTCGCTTTTTAATATTTTCAATCCCGATTCCATTAACATCTTCAATTAATGTTATCTTCTTTTTGTTATAAGTATATAAGTGAAGGAAATAACCATCCTCAGAATTACACAGGTGAATTATAGCCGGATCTTCAATCAGTGCACAATTTCCATGCTTTAACACGTTTTCTATAATTGTTATAATAATTAGTGGGACAACCTGAATTGATGGAAATGTATCTTCAATTTTCAGATCAATATGCAATCTGCTGCTAAATCTCATCTGGTTAATTTTAATCACATTGTTTACATGTTCCAATTCATCAGAAAGAAGTACCATTTTACCATTCTCATTTTTTTCCAGAGCATAGCGCATGATTTGAGATAAAGTGATAATTCCATCCGCCAATTCCGGAGATAGGGCCAAAGATTTTGTATAAAACAAACTCAGCGTATTAAATAAAAAATGAGGATTAATCTGTGCACGGAAAAACTCATACTCAGCCACACGTTTCTCCCGCTCTATAATTGCTGTATGTTTTTCGCGCCTTATTAAATTTATACAAATAGCATAGCCGAAACCAAAAAATGCAAACTTAACAAACGCCCAAAGTATAATAACAATAAAGTACAGAAAATTATATTTGAATACTGGCCAGGTTTTAATTAAGGGTCTGAGCGTATTATTTATTTCGTACCACATGAAGAAATACCACCAGTAAATCACAATAATCCCAATAACTAATGGGATGATTTTTAACGGAACAGTATATCTGGAACACAGGGCTATAATAAGATAAACCAATAAAATATTTGTTCCCTGTGCACAAAAAACGTCAAGCCAAACCATCCAGTAACGATCACCAGGCTGAAAAATAGATTCATATCCATTGAAAACTAAATGAAATACCCAGAATATAACATGATAAGATATTAGCTTATAATCTATTGAATTCTTCAATGTCCAGGTTTATAAGTTCGTACAAATTCAACCCAATCCGAAACACTATCCGGGATAATTACATCAGGATTTATGCCGATATTGTTCAACCTGCGTCTCTCTACCCTATTTGACCTGAAGGCAGGGTAAAGAACCGAAAAATAACTACATGGAATTTTTCCACTCACAATCTCCGTATAATCAATTGCACCCGCACTATTTTGGCCAAACAGCGTAACTTTTTTACTTTGCTCAGCTCTTAAAATAAAATGCTCAGCAGAACTTGCACTCCCCCTGTTCATTAACACAGAGACACGCTGTGGATTTTTTAAAACCTGAGAAAATTCAATAGTATCTGCGGGATAAAGCGGAAAGAATTCACCAACGTGTGCCTTCAATTTTTCAACATCTTTCTTAAACTTTTTCTGATCATCTGCAGAAAGATCAGACATATCAGTATCATACCCATCTTTAATATTATCTGCTGTTGCCCAGACAACTCCACCATCGGTATAGATTGGATTTGTATAAATATAAGGTAATAATTGCGCGAAGGTACCTGTCAGGCCTCCGGGATTATTTCGAACATCAATAATCAGGTGTTTTGTTTTTAGCAAGAGCGCTTTATTACGCTCCAAAATACTATCTACAGATTTTTTATACTTAATAGCAAAATAAGGAATTACTAATAGATTAGTTTCTTCATCTAATATTTTAAATGATGGCGACTGATTAAGTTTTACTGGTACTTTTCCTTCATCATCTTTATTGAAAAGGTCCATGCTCTTGTACCACATCCCAAAATTACCAGGGTTCATATGATCTCCAGTTAAGGAAACAGCCCCGAAGTTTTTGCCATGGTCAACTCCCCTAAAGTAAATAAGTTCATATTTATCTTTTACCTTTTTTATCCTGATTTTTATTTGCTGAGGTGTCCATTCAGGATTACCTGATTTGATAATAAAACCAATAAATTCATCTTCTTTACTGCTGGAATCTTTGACTACAGCTATCTTATAAGTATTAAAAACATAAGTCCAGTATCCTTCTATCCTATCAAGTTTTCCTTTGTTATCTTGCAGATATTTATCAAAATCCCGTTCAGTCCAGTCTGTTCTTTCAGAAGTAGCAAAAAAGGCACTGATTTCAGCTTTTGTAGCTTTTCCTGGCTTAAACTGCATTCTAATATGACCATCTTCAAAGAAAGATAGCCACTCCGAGCAAATATCGAAACACCTCATCTTTTCGGCTGAAGCCGCAACTTGCTGCAAACTATCAGTGAAAACATCAAATTTCTTTTGATTCGCTTCGGTTACCTTATCCCGATAACCAACGTAATTATTTTTCACTCTCTGTACCAGGGATTTAAAATTATCAGCGCAATTACAGGTCTGGGCTCTGGATAAAACAGGCAATAAAATTAAAACCAGTATAAATATTTTTTTCATTTTATTGTTGTTTGTATTTTGAAGCAGATACTATGTAATTATAAATGGTTAGTCTTATCCATTCATGCTGAAAGTTTATAACTAAACATGAAACCGATCAGGAAAGATTAAACTTCTTCTTTGCGAATAGTTTGGGCCAATCTATATGGTTTGCATTAACGCGCTTTCCAGGCGAAGTATAAAATTGTACTTTATGAAAAACAGGTAGCTTAAGTGATAAGGAATAAAAGGTATCATTATCATCAATCAATAATTGATAATCTTTCCCATAATGATGTGCAATACGTTTTTTGATATTTTCAACCCCAATTCCACTGGAGTGCCCGGCTGCCCAGTCACTCTTTTTATTATACGTGTTTAAATGAATGAAACACCCATCTTCAGAAATATACAGATGAACCTTTGCGGGATCTTCAGGTAATGAACAATCACCATGTTTCAGGATATTTTCTACAATGGTGATGATAATCAGCGGAACAATCTGAATAGATGAAGATATGAATTCAAAATTCAGATCAATTTGCAGACGATTACTAAATCTCATCTGGTTTAACTTAATCACGTTACGCACATGTCCCAATTCATCAGCAAGCATAACCATACGATTTGTATCATTCCTATCTAGTGAATAGCGCATAATTTGGGATAGCGTCATAATCCCATCTGAGAGCTCCATAGATAAAGGCAATGCTTTTGCGTAAAATAAATTTAACGTATTATTCAGAAAATGAGGGTTAATTTGTGACCGGAGAAACGCATATTCAACTTCTAATCTTTCCTTTTCTAATTGATTAAGCTTCCTTTTGTGTTTGATCATTTTTACTGTAAAAGCATATGCAAATCCAAAAATCAAGAATTTGGAGGCATGATATGCTACTCCAATAATATGATAACGCAGACCAAAAGGAAGTGGCGCAGGTGGATTAGATTTAATATACGGCCGTATTTCATAACTAACAAAATACCAGATAATCAGATCCAGTATAAAAATCAAAATAATCCCCACGAACAGCGGTACTGGTTTAGATGGAACAGTGTATTTTGCGAAAAGATAAACTCCCAGATATGCAATAATTATATCTGGTATTTGTGTGTTGAGTACATCAAATAAACTGAAAAAATAAATTTCAGGAATGTTGGCAAACTCATTAAGGGCGTATAAAGCGAAATAAAACAGCCAAAAAATCAGATGATAAAATATTAAGCTATATTTTTTAGAAATTTGCATTGTATTTAAGAATAAAAATCAATTTGGTGAGAAACCGGCACCTTAAGTTTAAGCATATAGAAATCATCATTATTATCAACAATCAATTCGTAATTATCACCATAGTGGTAATTAAGGCGTTTCTTAATATTTTCCATTCCTATTCCACTGGCATCTGCGACTAATGTATTTTTCTTTCTATTGTAGGTGTATAAATGAATAAAATAACCATCTGAAGAATTAAATAAGTGAATTATGGCAGGATCTTTAGCAAGTGTATTGTTCCCATGTTTTAATACATTTTCCACGATAGTTATAATAATCAATGGAACAATCTGAATTGAAGGGAAGGTATCTTCGATTTTAAGATCAATGTGCAGGTTATTGTTGAACCTCATCTGATTGATTTTGATCAGATTATTTACATGTTCCAACTCATCAGAAAGTAACACCAGATTACCATTTTCATTCTTCTCAAGAGAATAGCGCATGATTTGAGATAAAGTAACTATCCCATCCGATAGCTCATTAGATAAAGGCAAAGATTTTACATAAAACAAACTCAATGTATTAAACAGAAAATGAGGATTAATCTGAGCCCGGAGGAATGCGTACTCAGCTTCGATTTTTCCTTTTTCTGTTAACAGAATATTTTGTTCCCGCTTAGTAACTTTCCAGAAAATAGCATATGCAAAACCAAAAAAGATAAATTTAAAGAACGCAAAAAAAATATTAATAACTGAATAGAGAAAGTTAAACTTCCAGGCATATCCAATTAAGATTGCTGGCCTGAGCACATGGCTGACCAAATACCACATGAAAAAATAATACCAATAAAGTATAAAAAGTCCAATTATCAAAGGGACAACCCTGGTTGGAACAATATACTTTGAGCACACGAATATAGTGAGGTAAACTAAAGTTATATTTGTTCCCTGAGCACAAAATACATCGAGCAAAACAAGCGCATAATTACCCTGGGGATGGAAAAGAGAATCATATCTGTTAATGATTATAAAACCTATCCAGAATAATATATGATAAGATATTAGTTTATAATTTATCGGTGTTTTCAATGGCTGGGTTTATATTTTCTTACAAATTCAATCCAGTTTGGAACATCATAAGGGATAATTACATCAGGTGCTATTCCAGTGTTATTTAAAGGATGTGTATCTACACTATTATAGCGAACAGCTGGGTATAACATGGAAAAATAACTACATGGAATCTTAATATTCAGAACTTCCACATAATCAATTGAACCAGCACTATTCTGCCCAAAAAAAGTTACCTTTTTACTTTGTCTGGTATTTAAAATCATAATTTCAGCAGCACTGGCACTTCCCCGGTCAAATAAAATAGAAATACGTTGCGGATTCTTTGAAAAATGAGCTAATACGATCGAATCAGGAGGGTATAATAGATAGAGTTCGCCTACATGCGCATTCATCTGTCTAACTTTTTCTTTAAGCTTAATTTTTAGTGCTTCTGAAACACCAGGCACATCAGGATTATACCAGGCTTTAATATTATCCGCAGTGGCCAATATTGATGCGCCAGATGTATAAATTGGATTGGTATAAATATAGGGCAATAGTTTTTCAAATGTTGTAGTCAGCCCACCTGAATTCTTTCGGATATCGATAATTAAATGTTTACTTTTTTCCAATAATGCTGTATTCACTTCAATAATACTGTCTACCTGGTTTTTATATTTCATACTAAAACTAGGTAATACCAATAAATTAGTTTCCTTATCCAATATCTTAAAAGACGGCAGTATATCATCCACAACCCATTTGACGGCCTCCTCTTTATTTTCCAGAAATGGACTTTTATACCATTTTCCAAAAAAACCAAGATCGATGGTATCCTTGTTTATCAAAAGAAGAGGAACCCTCTTACTATGATCCCCACCTCTGAAGTACATAGTCTGATAATTATCCTCTATCTTTTTAATCCTTACTTTAACCTGTTGCTTTGACCAGTTAGGATTGGTCGTATTTACAATAAAACCAATGAATTCATTCTTTCCGGCAGCAATATCTTTTACTATTCCAATTTTATAACTTTTCGCAGCATAAGTCCAATAACCTTCTATCTTATCTAATTTTTCTTTATTTCGTTGCAAATAAGAGTTAAAATCATGTTCATTCCACGACGTTTTTTCAGCTGTATTAAAAAAAGACTTTATTTCATCATTTGTAGCTTTTCCAGGAGTAAAAGATAAACTAAGGTGCCCATCTTCAAAAAAAGTAAGCCACTCTGTACAAATATCAAAACACGGCATTTTTTCAGCTGAATTTGCAATATTCCGTAAGCTATCAGTAAAAAGATCAAATTTTTTCTGATTAGACTCATTCACCTTATCTTTATACCCAACATAATTATTCTTTATTTTTTCTACTAAAAAATTAAAGTTATCAGCACAGTTACAATTTTGAGCCCAGGCAAGACCTGGTAATAAAATTAAAATTAGAATAAGTTTCCCCCTCACTTTGTTGTTATTTTTATTATAATATATATAGTTCTATTGCAAATTCAGCTAAAAAAACAACCTTAAACTGTACCGCCGCCGTTGTTTTGGTCACAAGTGGCATTTCCCGGTACACTTGATGGCTGATCGCTCATTTTTTCCTGAACTGGATACCCTCCCCCTTTTATTTTCACAAGCTCTTCCTTATTAAGAGACACAATTGTCATTTTTTCAAATGACAATTTTACATCAAGAATTTGTTTATTCTTTTTCATAAAATTTACAGATTTGTTTTAAATATATAACTTACTTCCTTTAATATGCAATAAACCATTTATAGAATTATATCTGATGAAGTAATATTAATCCGTTCATCAAATTTTGTTTCTTTTCCATATGCACTTTTATAGTACTGATACAAAAAATCATAAATCACTGCTTCATGTAAACGCTGTAGTTCAGGAATAATACGATTAATCAACATGTGAATATAACTTCCCAATAAATCTGGCATAGCAACCTGCAGTTCTCCCGCTCTTTCTTTTCCCCTAAGTTCCTGAATCAAAGGTTCTATACCTGCCGTACGTTGCCTTAAAACCATATACAATTGATAAAATTTATCATGAGGCTGTTGAATACTCAACGAAGTATAAATTTCTTTTTTATATTTTCTGAATAATTTGGAAAGCTGCTGTTTTTGGTCAGATGAGAATTTAAATTCCGCAGCAAAAATTTCTTTGAGCCCTTTTATGAGTTCTAATTTACGTTCAAGCTTAAATTCAAATGCTTCTAATAAAGTATCAATAGAAAGAATTGCAAACTGCCAGCGAAGCAGTTCTCTCTCATCACCTGAAGTATGATCAAGAAACCCTAAAAAGGCAATACTATCCCGATAAAAGAATTGTTCGGCGCAGGACAGCGTAGTTGCACCATACCGGATATACTCGGGTTGATAAGTATCAGTTGTTACATTCCAAAGAAATCCCATCTTACGGTAAGGTTTCAATTCTTTATGAAATACCCTGGTAATGTAAGGCAGCCATTTGACATGAGTGACTTTCAAACGCAATCTGATATGAAAATCACTATCTGTATAACGTATAAAAAACCATTCTTTAATCCATTCCTTCTTCTCACAATGAGCTGTTAATACCTTAACAGCGTTTGCTAGTATTACATCAGCATTACGCACCCCACAGTACAGCTTATAATATAGCCATTCTGAGCTGTCATTATTGGCTATCAATGTTACTTCTTCATGCTCATAATGATTCTGTTCTGTTAATAAATTCATGCCAGATTCAGGATTTCTAGTCATAAAGGTTTGAAATTGATGTTTATAATGCTGGTTTTTCACATCTTTTACCACAGGAGCCAGTTCTATATACTCTTTAAAAACAAAATACTTTTTGCCTTTTAGTGTATACTTAAAAATATCATAAGTCATTTCTTGATCTTGAAAATTGATCAAAAGTTCATTATCACCGTCAGCAAGAACAACCTTTTGAGGTAAATTATATTCTTTTATAAAATTCACCAGCAATTCGCTAAACAATGTATTATCCTTTTGAGTCAGAAGCTGTATCTCCTTTTCTGTAAATACCCAGCTGGCACGTCTTAATATTATATTTTTATAAACTACACGCGGTAAAAAGTTATATTGCTTCTGAAGACTTCCCCAACTAAATTTCAGGTTGCTTATTTGATCCTGATCCTGAAGATCACAAAGGAAATGATACACAGGTAAGGCGTTCAGACTGAAATTATGGGCATTACTTAATCTTGGTATAATAACTTTATGGAGTCTTTTTGAATATAAAACTATCCTGTTTTTCCGATAAGAGATTAGTAAATCCTGCACGCATATTTGCTGATCTTCAGGTAAAAGAGATTTCGCGAGATAAGGTATTTCGTAATTTCTGAAAGCCGGGCGCTGAAGAATATTACCAACTCTTCCCTGGGGAAGATGTAATACCTCAGCTAAAATTGCTTCAGGTTCATTTTCCTGTTCAGCAATAGTCAATTCAGAAACCAGGTTATTGAGCTCAGCATCTGATTGCGCAAAACGTGCAACCATGTTCACAGCACTTGTTCCTCCGGCATTTTTCACATAAACCTGTCCTGATAATGTGATTTCAAACATCAACTGCAATGAAGAAGGTAATGGTAAATTTACCTGTAAAATATCTTTTATATCCTCATCAAAAATTTCTATACATAATTTATCATTTTTATATGCCTTAAGCCATTTTTTTTGTAAAATCTCCTCCCATTTGCCCCACGCAAGCATTTGATTATCTTCTGTTTCTGGCAAAGTCAGCATTTCTAAAATTGGCGATGGAACCAGATGTTTATCGGGAACATAACCAATACCTGTTTCTGCATCCAAAACTTCTAAAAGTGGCATTTCTCTATCGCCATAACGCTCATTAAAACGCTTTGCAAACAATTCCAACCGAAGCGGCTGTTTTGTGGAAGTTTTATAAAGGACATCCAAAGCCGTTAATATATCCTGTTGCAAATTAATTGATAAACCACTTTGAGAAGTAGCAGCTCCCGTTACATCAGTTTGAAATATCTTTCCCGCTTCATATGGAATCCCTATTAATTCAATCAATTTAAGTATTTCCTGATAACGATCAATCCCATTATATTTCTCCCGGTCCAATTTACCTAGTAGCTGCTCTATTTTTTTCAGTGTTTGAACAATCTCAGTCAGCTGGTGATCTAGCAGGTTATAACTATCCAAAATTTCAAGGACCTGAGTGAGCAGTCCATTGCCAGTTACAGCGGGATCAAGTTCATTAATCAGAAGCTGTGAATTGATACAATTATCAATAAATAGAATAGCTTCCTCACTTTTAATCCCTGCTTTTACTAATACCGAGGTAAGATCAGTACAATTCAAACCATGTTTTGCAGCTTCTGGAGTTGCTATATTTGAGTAGACACAGAGTTAAGAGGATTTACATATCTTAACAGAATATTATGTCACGAGAGAGAAAAGCATACCCGAAGGAGTTCAAGCTGATGAGCGTTGAACTGAGTAACACCCGTACAGATCTAATTGCACTTGCGAAAGAACTGGATATCAATGTGACTTTATTATATAGATGGCGTAAGGAATTCACCAGCAAGCAAGGCAGCAGTTTTCCTGGGAATGGAAAGGTTATCCTCAGCGCAGCTGAGCAAGAGGTGGCTAATTTGAAAAAAGAACTGCGTGAAACGCAGATGGAACGGGATATATTAAAAAAGGCCATCAGCATTTTCTCCAAG
>NZ_QLLR01000007.1 GCF_003259615.1 Pedobacter cryoconitis
AAGCGAATAACAAAAGCTGGATAAAGACATTTAGGTGCCTATATCGGTGGTGTCCACCTCTTCCCATTCCGAACAGAGAAGTTAAGCCCACCAGAGCCGATGGTACTGCGGTAACACGTGGGAGAGTAGGTCGGTGCCAAATCTTAAAGAAAGCCTGTAGGAAACTACAGGCTTTTCTTGTTTACAGGCATTTTTATAAGACATTTCTGATTGATACCGCTTGTTTATAAACCTTTTCTTTTATGGGTATACCTTTTTGGTATGGGTACACCTTTTTGATGAGGCAGTATCATGATGATAAGGCAGCATCATTTAGTTTACAATCTTTTTGACAAAGCAGCATCCCTGCTCACAAATAAGTTATCTCCTTTTTTACTAAGACGGGAAATTATTAATCTGAGCTTGTAGTAGCGAGTGTGAAAAGAGTCTTATCTTTATCTGCTATTTATACTATTTGTATTACATAATTGATCAGCCTTGCTCAAGAATCCACTCATTAAGCTTATAGACTTCTTTTACTTTCCTTTTCTACAGTTTATACCGATAAAGACATTCAGATATGGGGTAACTGGCGGCAGCAATGCGCTGCTCAATCTGACGATATTCTTTTTGAGTTACAATTACGTATTAAAGGGAGAAGCGCTGAGAATCGGAAGTTATACAATCACCTCTTACATTGGAGCAGATCTGATGGCACTTTCTGTAAGCTTTCCGGTAGGCTTTTTATTAAATAAGTATTTAGTTTTCCAGCAGGATGGAAGAGGCGTTCAGCAGCTGGGCTTATACGCATTCGTTACTGCAAGTTCATTGTTGATGAATTACGGTTTACTGCATCTGCTGGTTGGATATTTTGGCTTGTGGGCTACGCCTTCACAAGCCTTCATTATTGTACTGATGTCTGCGTTCAGTTACTTCTTTCAATCTTACGTAACCTTCCGGGAGCGACCATAATCTTAATTACAGCCTTTGCAGGCATAAAGAAGCTGAACTGAGATAAGAACCTGAACTGACATAAGAATCTGAGCAGGCATAGGCACCCGAGCGGATCTAAGAATTTGAGCAGATCTAACACTTAAGCAGATCTAACAACTTAAGCAAACCTAACAACTTGAGCAGGCATAGGAAAACTATCAGGATTTCTCAAGAAATAATTTTCTAACGTTATGCTAAAGGTATACGTTATAATATGTGCTACGCTAAAGATATATTCTTCGTGAATTGTGAGATCGTCCCTGAAGGATAACCTTGCTTATTCAGCCATCCCATAAACTGATCCATTCTGGTAATCATATCCTGACCAGAATTTTTACTCACATAACCCGGGAAACCAAAGCGCTCTTTATCGGTCAGGTCTGTAAATTCCCATGGATGGAAATAGATATTAATATAATTGTCTTTCTGATAAGTCCTTTTGACCAGATGCTCGTAAAACCAAAGTGGCAGGTTATGAAATGATAACCAAAAAAGTGGAAAACGTGAAATGGGGCTTACTGATGCCGGTAATTGTAAAACTCCGCTCTGGTAAAAGTATGTTCTGGATATATGCCGGTTATTATACCTTCCGGGCAGCCATGTCGGATTAATGGAGCTATTGTATAGATAACCTGCTTTTTGTATTTCCTGCTCGTCTACGGGCATCATTCTGGCCATTCTGTAGCCTGTTACTGCTACCCCTGATAATTCTTCCAGCGCTAACCTGGACTCCAGTAAATGCTCTTTTTTGAAATCTGAGTGATAAACGCCATGGGATGCCAGCTCATGGCCTTCATCAAGAATACGCTTAATAATTGCAGTCGCATTTTTTGCAAAGGTAACCGTACTGAAAAAAGTCGCTTTAAGCTTGTTTTTGGCCAGCAGGTCCAATATGGTCAGGGTTCCTTCAGAAGAGATCCTGATTTGTTCTGCAAAGGCGATACTTTTGCCATATTCAAAAGGCATATCAAATTCTTCAATATCAAAGCTGAGCAATATCATAATTTGTATTTGTGCTTGTAGGTGCCGGAACGAAATTTGTAGATTTAATGATGTAGTTAGGGCGGTTTTTTGTCTGCATAAACATCTTCCCGATATAGATTCCTATAATCCCCATAATGATAAGCTGTAATCCTCCGAAAAAGACAATAGTCATAATGGTGGATGCCCAGCCATCTACTTCTATGCCCATGTAAACCGAGTAGAACACATAAGGAATATATAAGACGGATAACATCGAAAAAGCAAATCCAAGATAAACTGCCGTATAAAGAGGTTTGATACTAAACGAGGTTACACCCTGCAATGCAAAACGCATCATTTTCCTAAGGTTATATTTACTGGTACCTGCGTGTCTTTTATGCGGGACATAATCGATCGCTACCTGTTTATAGCCCATCCACTGGACAAGTCCACGGATAAAAGGTTCGTTTTCTTCAAAGTTTCTGAATACATCTATAACCTTTTTGTCCATCAGCCTGAAGTCTGCAGTACCTTCTTCAATCTGGATACTTGATAAGACATTGATCAATCTATAGAAAAGGGATGATGATTTCCTTTTTCCATAAGGAAGACTTTTATCTTCTGATCTTCGGGTATAAACTATATCGTTACCTTCTTCCCATTTTTCAAGCATCTGGATAATCAGTTCTGGTGGGTGCTGAAGATCGGCATCAAGGGAAATTACACAATCACCCTTTGCCTGGTCTAACCCTGCTTTTAAAGCCAGCTGATGTCCAAAGTTGCGGGAAAACTCTATGTAGAATAATTTAGTATTGATACTTGCCATCGTTTTAAGGATGTTCAGGGTATGATCAGTACTGCCATCATCGATAATTATAAATTCGGCATCATAGGCCGTATTTTTGAAAATACCTTCCAGCCTGTCGATAATGACGATTAAGTTCTCAGCTTCATTAAAAGCAGGGATCACTACAGATACGGTTCTTTTCATGCGATGATGGTGGTTTTTAAAGCAAATTGTTTAAAGATCATTTGATAAGTCATATAGAACCATATGAGTACACATGGAAGAGCTTTTAACGAATAACGGATAATATAATTGTCTCTGAAAGACCTGGTATATAAATCGGATGACCCTAAAGTCGTAAGCAATATCGCAAATATAAAGAGCACAATTACGATTGGCTGTATAGGTTTTTCCTGCAAAACAAACCAGATTGCTACCCCGGTAAATGCAATGATATAAGTCGGTGATTCAGAAGAATTGCTAAAGATAACGGTAAAGATCAGTGTTGATGCCAGGTACATCAGCCTGAATGCCTGGGATTGATATTGTTTAATCCGTAAATAGGGAAGACAGAAAAGGATCACCCCGGTTATCAGGAATGGTAAGTTGGAAAGATCAGGATTTCCTGTGACCCTTCTGACTATTCCCATCAGAGATATATCCTGCCAAGAAACCAGTGTGGCATTTTCAAGTTGTTTAGCACTTAAAGAAAGATACCATTCTTTATATTGTAATAAGATATATTCATGACCGTAAAAGAGCATTGGCAATCCAAAGAATACGATGGCCCAAAAGATACAATAGGCAATGAATTTTGGTTTTTGCTTAACGAAAAAGAAGAAGGCCAACCCGACAATACCGTATAATTTGATGAATGTACCGAGCAAAATGAGACATGCTGCCCAGAAGTTCTGCTTTTTATCAATTAGGGTATAACTTAAAACAATGATTGCTGTAATTGATGGATTAATCTGACAGGCAAATAGTGCCGTAAGCAACTCATGAGCAATAATCCAGTATACAGCATTTACCTTCGCCTCTTTAAGTGGGAGCGTCTTAATTGCATAATATAAGAACAGGCTGTTTGCGAGCTCCCAGAAAAACATCCCCAGAAATTCGGGCAATTGAGCAAAAGGCGCAATGATCAGAGAGAACAACGGCCCGTAATGATTCATATCTCCATATTCAGGATACCTGCCAAATAGAGATACATGTTCATTGGCGTGAAAATAAGTATAAATGAAGATCAGATAGTTATTATGGGAGGTGCCTGAATGATATTGTCTGTAAGAGGTAATTGCAGGCAGCAGAATAAAAATACTGAGAATAAATAACCGGTTATTAACAAGCTTAGTTAAATTAGTAACCAAGCTTGATTTCATTTGTGTAGTAAGTGGCATTAATTCTATTGTATGATGAGATTTGCAATGGTAAAGTTACAAAAGTAATCTTGCAAAAGAAGAGCCCCTGATCGAAGTGCAAAAGACATCCTGGAAATATTGCCTGTTTTAGACAATCTGCCATCTTCCTGCCTGTCTATTGGCCTCAGTATATATGCTTTACTGCGAAAAAACACAGCAAAGCATATATCTTGCGAATAAAGAATTTGAACAGTTGTCAGCTCCTTTTATTTTGTAGTGCTGTTTCCGTTTTGCTCAAAGAAGTAAATAATCAGCATGATCGCTTTCTGATCAGAAGTGTTTTTAGGGGTATGTGGTAAACGTCCGTCGAATAACATGGAGTCACCATCAGAAAGACTATAAGTCTGGTCTTCAAAAGTATAATCTACTTTTCCTGATAAAATATACTTGTATTCGAACGCTTCGGTTACCACCATAGGCCTGGTTGCATTGGGTTCAAGTTCAAGCAGGACAATGTCAACTGTTGAGTTTTTGAAGGTCTTTGTAAAAATACGCTGATACAGAAATCCAAGCGCCTGTTCTTTTTCGAATGACTCATATTCACTTTTTCTCTTAATGATGACAGGGCTAAGCTGGCTGTTAGCCGATATATCCTTGAAAAACTGATTCAAATCAACTTCTAAAGCACTTATAATATCTATCAGTACCATTAAAGAAGGCACGGTGCGGTTATTCTCTATTTGTGAAATCAGGCCTTTACTTACCCCTGCAAGATCAGCAAGTTCTTGTACAGTGGTATTCCGCTCTCTTCTGATTTCTTTTATCCTGGTACTTATCTTAAGTATAATGTTCTCTTCCATAAAAGGGCAATTGCTCAAACTTAAGAAATTCGGCAGAGTTTAGTAGTTAATTATAGTTAAAACTGTTTGTATGTTATGCTTTGATAATGGCAATCAGTTCTGAAATATCATCAATGATATGTGTGGGGCCATGTGGTTCAAGTTCCTCCCTGGTAAAAGCTCCGGTAGTAATCCCAATTACATACTTACAGCCAGCATTGATCCCTTCATTAATATCAACTTCTGTATCTCCGATTTTTACCACCTCATCTGTTGGAAGTATATTCAGATCCATTTTCATTTTCTGAATCATATCCGGATAGGGACGGCCATTTTTTACATCGTCACTGGCAACCATAATGTCTATTTGATTTTCCCAGTTCAGCCGGCTGATAATCAATTCTGCAATGTTTCTTGAAAATCCTGTATCCAGGCCAATTTTAATATCCATGCTTCTAAGCTGTTCAAAGGTGCTTTCAACATTTGGGAGCGGCTTGATTTCAGGAGAATTGGTATAAAAATCCAGCATTATATTTACAAAATCAGTATGGATCTGAATGATGGAAGCTGCATTGATTTTTTGACTATCAGTTTCATATTTATTCAGCATCATTTCAATGGCAAGTGGCTTTTCATAACCCATTAGCGGGTTTACATCATTCAGTTCTACCTGGTATCCCTGCTTTTTCATGGCCTGTTGAAAGGATAGGGCTACGTGATTTTCATCATGCACGGTTGTACCAGCCATATCAAACACTACTAATTTTATTGACATTACTTCTAATTTGTTGTTTACAATTATAGGTATATTGTTTAATATATGTAAACATTTTTGTGTTATATAATTGTTAAGTTTTCAATGATTAACGTTTATTGAAGGCTTCAGTAACTGGTTTCCCGCGCCAGCTTTGTGGTTCTTTTAAGCCCAATAACCAGGCGATAGTAGAAGCGGTATCATAGGTAATGATCACATCCTTAATTTCATGTCCTTTTAATACACCTGTACCGCTGGCAATCCAGGGAATCTGTACTTCATCGAGTGACTTACCACCATGACCTTTTCCTGTACCGCCATGGTCGGCAGATAAAATAATAACAGTTTCATTAGCAATACCTGCTTTTTGTACGGCATCAACTATTTTTCCTATCCTTTTATCCAGGTTCTCCAGTTCGGCATAGTAAGCGGGGGTACGGTGACCTATTTTGTGTCCTGTATTGTCAGGTTCTGAAAAATGTATAAAAGTTAATAAAGGTTTCTCTTTGATAATAAGTGCAGCAGCGGTATCTGCACAGAAATTATCATTATCACCATTTGGCCCTGGAACAACAAAAGTTATTGCGTCTTTTTCAATTAATGGGCCTATACCTTGCCAGCTATAAATAACAGCAGTTTTTGCTTTAGGTTTCTGCATTTTAATTAAGCTGAAGATTCCGGGGAATAAGCCGTATGGTGATTTGACAACGGAAGGGATCTCAGGAACAGCACTTCCCCATTCCGTATAACCATGTTCGGTTGGTCCGGCTCCCATGAGCATGGAGGCCCAGTTTACTGCACTTGAAGAAGGTAATACGGTGCGGGCTTTTAAAGACCAGGCCCCTGTATTCATGAGTTGTTTCAAGTTTGGCATTTTCGCATCAGGAATGGCATAAGCTCCGAATCCGTCGCAGCCAATCAGAATAATGTGTTTAATGTTTTTCGGTTGTGCTTTAAGTTGAAAACTGAAGCACAGGATAGTGAGTGAGATTATAAGTTTTTTCATTGCTATAGTTTTGATTTACATTTAAGTATAGCAAAACTAAACTTAGTTTATAAATATTAGTGTTAACTTTTGTTAAGTATATGTAAACAATTGGCAGTTTAATTTTTTAGCATCATAATTGCTTAATCTTACTTTTCACTATTACCTAATCAACAAGAATCTTTATGAAACAAAAATTACCACTGCCATTATGGACAATAGTAACACCTGTGTTAGCCTGGCTGGCTTACTTCGGGATTTCTCTGGATCTTGGTCTTCTTTATACCTTTTTTCTTGCAGCTGTATTAATTGGTGGAGTACTTGCTGCTGTTCACCATGCTGAAGTTGTAGCGCACCGGGTCGGTGAACCATTTGGTACTTTATTGCTCGCTTTGGCGATTACAATTATAGAAGTTGCATTAATTGTTTCTTTGATGCTGACCGGCGGGCCCGATGTGGCTGAACTCGCCAGGGATACAGTACTTGCAGCAGTTATGATTATTTTAACTGGAATAGTTGGGCTAAGCTTGCTTGTAGGCGGTGCTAAATTCAAAGAGCAAGTATTTAGTTTACCAGGCGTAAGTGCGGCACTGGTAACACTTACAGCTATCATGGTACTTACTTTAATTCTTCCAAATTATACCACAAGTAAAGCCGGGCCACAATATACCCAGGTTCAGTTAATATTTGTAGCTGTAATCTGCCTGGTGTTGTACGGATCTTTCGTGTTGGTTCAGGCGGTTAGACACCGTGATTATTTTCTGCCTCCTGAAGCCGATGGAAATGAAGATGCGCATGCTGAACCGCCAACAAAAAAAGTAGCTTTGATGAGTGCATTTTTATTGGTGCTGTGTTTAGGTATTGTTGTATTACTGGCTAAAGCTTTAGCTCCGGATATTGAAAATACTGTCATAAATATGGGCGCGCCAAAATCTTTGGTTGGTGTAATTATCGCCGCGGTTGTATTGTTACCTGAAGGACTTGCTGCTTATCGCGCTGCTAAAAAGAATCGTTTACAAACCAGTCTTAATCTTGCTTTGGGCTCTGCGCTTGCAAGTATCGGTTTAACTATTCCTGCGGTTGCAATTGTATCTATTGTAACAGGGATGAGTATTACTTTAGGAATTGATATGAAGGCAACGGTATTGTTGCTGCTTGCCCAGTTTACCATTATGCTTTCACTGGCTACCGGCCGGACAAATATATTACAGGGTATCGTACTGCTGGTTATTTTTGCAGTATACCTTTTCACTATTATAGCTCCATAATTTGGATAAGCTCAGGTTCCATTCAGGAGCCTGAGCTTTTTCTTTAAAGCCTGTTGTTTATTATTGTAAAATAAAAATGTTCGGTCGTAAACAATCAAATCCACTGTTTAGCAGGCTGCCTCATTAAAATCCTTTAGCTTTTAACCAGTTTTGAAAAAGATCAGGCCATGCTGAAACAGGAGAATCTTTTTTACCCATTCCCCAGCCATGACCGCCTGTTGGAAAGATGTGCATTTCAGCGGGTACACCAGCTTTTTTCAGGGCAGCATTCATTAAGTAAGAATTGTTAACAGGAGATATAGGATCATCAATGGCTTGTGCCAGAAAAGTTGCGGACATGCTGCTGCTTACTTGCAATTCTACTGAATAGGCTTCTTCTTGTTTTGTTGTTGGGTCTTCTCCAAGAATACTCTTTTTAGCGTGTGTTTTATTGTAGGGTGGCAGCATCGTAAGTACAGGATAAATAAGCCCTGCAAAATCAGGTTTAGCAGATAAAGCATCTATAGCGTCAATGGCTTTATAGTGTTTTTTATCAGGCTGTGCTGCTGTCATACCCGCGAGGTGCCCGCCTGCGGAAAAGCCCAGTATACCAATTTTGTCCGGATTTATTCTGTATTGAGCAGCGAGGCTTCTAATCAACCTCATTGCGCGTTGTGCGTCTTGAAAGGGTACATGTGTTGTCTTCCAGTTTTCTTGTGGTAATCTGTAGACCAGTTCAAAGGCTGTTATACTCTGTGATTGAAGCCAGCTGGCTACTGGTGTACTTTCTTTGCCCAGTTCAATATGTGCATAACCGCCGCCGCTGATCACAAGGATTGCGGTCCCATTAGGCTTAGCTGGCTGATGAACAATTAACCGCGGGTTTGATACATTGGTTACAGAACCCTTATCTGTCATTTTTTCGGCACCTTGCGGACCAGGGCCATCAGGAATAGCATTTCCCCAAAGAGAGATTTGTTTTAAATCAGGTTGTACCTGGAAAATAGTACTGCTGGAGGAGTGCTTGCGTTGTGCGGATACAGTAATCCCTGCGATCAGAAATCCTGCAATCAATGCTATTTTTCTCATTTTACTTGGTATTAGATGGTGTCTATTTTTGCAAAATCTGGTGTAAAGGCAAGGAGATCAGTAAATAATAACCTGTGGTTTCTGACCTGGTAATTCCAGTTGATGAATTGCAGGTAATGTCCTTTGTTGTCAATGGAAGAGCCCTGTTTGTAAAGCAGCTGCTTATAGTTTTTATGCTTCAGCCATTCAAAAATTTCGGTGAAAGTTTTGCCGTCGTCTTCTCTGATAAATTTCGCCAGTTCTTTAACCAGGTGAATGGTATCGTCTGATAAAGAAAAGCTTAATCCGTAGCGGCTTTCAAATTTTGGCATTACATATTTATCAAGATCGGTTATATATTTTGGATTAGACTTGATTTGTTCCGCTATGTTTGCTTGTTCTTCTGCTGTTAAAGCTTTTAAGTAATAGCCTGAGCAATAATCGGCACCGATTTGCTTCTTGAATTTTGAATTGAAAAGACGTTTTAATTCAACAAGGGGTTCTTCCTGCAAGCTTCCAATCTGACTTTCTTTAATTGACCCTGTTTCCCAATCTCCCATCACAAAAAAATGATATTCTTCGTATTCAACAGGGATGAACTTTTCGATTCTATGGATTCCTTTGCCATATGATTTTACCCACTGGCCGATTTTAAAGTCTTTGTAAGTCTGCATCTTGTTAAAATAAGGTATCTGCTGGTTTTTCAGAATTATTTCTCTCAAATTTAAGTAGCCATTTTTTCTTCTCTACGCCGGCGGCATATCCGGTCATGCTGCCATCACTGCCAATTACGCGATGACAAGGGATAATAATAGCCAACCGGTTCCTGCCGTTTGTGGAGGCAATTGCGCGAATAGCTTTTGGATTATTCATTTTATCGGCTTGCTGTTTATAGGAACAGGTTTGCCCGTATGGGATTTCCTGCAGCGTTTGCCAGACTGTTTGTGCAAATTCATTGCCGGGTGTGTGCAGGGGAACTGAAAAGACCTTCCGCTTGCCCTCAAAATATTCGGCCAGTTCATTTTCCAATTGAACTAAATGAGGATTTTGTCCGGGTTGCATCACCGCGTTCAGCAGTTTTTGCAGGTCAATGATCTCTTTTTCTAATCTGATCCGGTTAATGAATTCCAGCAGGCAAACACCTTGTTCGGTAGCCCCTGCCAGCATCGGGCCTAATGGAGTGGAAATTTCCGTTGTGGTGATGATACTGGTTTGGTTTGATAATTCTTGTTGTGTTTTCATAAGATAAACATCAGACCCGAAATTACGGAATGTATTGCTCAATAAGAACCCATTTCTTGCTCAAACAAACAATTTGGTAACACCGGGTAAACATCAGTTTTATTTGGAGGGGGTAATTTTAGTCCCAAAATCAATTCAAAGAAATATGCAGAGGTTTACTTGTGATACAGAGGCGATCAATGCTTTAACCAGGAGCGATATGTGCGGGCTTGAATATTTTTATAACCTCTATTTCCAAGGTGTAAAGTCTTTTTTAACCCCTTATTGCAGATTAACTGCGGATGCCGATGAAATTACACAAGACACGTTTTTGAAGCTCTGGGAAATGCGTAAGCGGATCAATCCAGACCAAAGCCTTAAAAACCTGCTTTTTACCATAGCCAAGAATAAAGCGCTTGATGAAATCCGAAAGTTTAAAAGCCATGAAGCTAAATTGAATTTTCTGGAATTGAGTAAAGACAGATCGTTCAGCACTTTTGATGAAATCATCTTTGCAGACTACGAAAGAGTACTCGGATCTGTATTAGATCATTTACCAAGCCGGAACCTTGAAGTGTTTAATCTCAGCAGAAAGCAACATTTAAGTAACAAGGATATTTCTTTACAGCTGAATATCTCTGTAAAAGCAGTAGAAAAACATATCAGTAAAACGCTTTCCCATTTGCGCATCTTCTTGAAAAATCACCAGATTTCCTGCTTTATTTTTTTTACAACATTTTTTAATCTGTAGGGTAGGGTCGGGGTACGGTCTGTTCGTATAGACTGTATATCCCATGAAAGAGCAAGAATTTAACAAAGAATTTTTAAGGCGGTTTACTGACAATAAATTGTCGGGACCAGAATATGAGACACTGATGCAATGGCTTTCTTCCCTAAGCCCGCAGCAACAGCAGTCTTTTTTGAACGAACACATTCAAAGTTTATCGCCTGTAGCTTTGAAAACGTCTTCGCAAGATTTTGAGCAGCTCAGGAATAAAATCGAACAACGGGACACTTCCAAAAAAACAGTCAGATTATGGCTCACAAGAGTTGCCGCCGTATTGATCCCTTTTGCAATTTATACGGGGGTTGTCAACTGGCAAAACAAGGAGCAGCCGGTTGTAAATATAGCAAGCAGGATGCCAGCGGTAAGCAGAAGACCAGTCAGGATGTTACGGGTAATTAATTCGGGTGTTTACGCAAAAACTATCCTTCTTGAAGATTCCAGTAAGGTTACACTCTCTGCAGGTGCAGTGCTGTCTTACCCGGAAAAATTTGCAACGGGGAAAAGGGAGTTGAGCCTGATCGGTAAAGCCTTTTTTGATGTAAAACATGAAACTGCCAGGTCATTTGTAGTGCGTTCGGGCGACGTAAAAACAACTGTACTGGGCACTTCCTTCTGGATAAATGCTTCAGCTGGCACCAGAAAAACAACGGTAAAAGTGAAAACAGGAAAAGTCGGTGTACAACGGCTAACTGAACCAGCAATATTTCTGCTGCCGGGTGAATCGGCGCTGTATAATCAAATATCCGGACGCTTAAGTAAAATCAGACCTGAAAGACATAAGCTGCACCCATTGAAAACAGCTCAGCCTGCAACAGCACTTTCCTTTAATGAAACCTCAATTAAAAGCGTAATCAGTGAACTTGAAAAACAATACCAGGTTAAGATCGTACTCGAAACAGGTATTGACCCGGCGCTGAAACTGAGTTTAAATACCAGGGGAAAATCGATAACAGCGGTTATGGAAGAAATTAAAAATCAAGCACCTGTAATTTACGAGATCAGAGATTCCAGTATTCACATCAAACTTCAATAAATCTAATCCATAAAAAACCCCAGGAGTGGTGGAACACTTCTGGGGATTACCATCAAGAAAGGTCTGAATGGCCAAAATGTTTAAAAAACTAAAAATATGAAAAAAACAATTACATTTTTCAATTTCGGATTACGAATACGTACATCCCTGTTCATTTTTTGCCTGGCATTTTCTTGCCATTTGGTTTCGCACGCGCAGGGCTCTACATCCTCCGGTATCAGGGGATATGTGTATGACAATGCAGACCACCTGCTGCCAGGGGCAAGCATTAGTGTAACTTATGTGCCTTCGAATATGAAGTTTGAAGCTAAGGCTAATGAAAAAGGCGCATTTGTATTACAGAATCTTCCCGTAGGTGGCCCCTACACGATAGAGATCACCCACATTGGTACTCATAAATATACAGAGCAAAATGTACTGCTTGCTTTAGGTCAGGTATACTCACTAAAGGTTTTTCTTGCTTCGGAAAATACAGACCTGAATACGGTAGAAATTAAAACCTCCAGAACAGGCTCTTCAAGAAACCTGGCCAAAACAGGTGCTTCCAATAACATCAGCCGCACCGATATGGAAAGGTTCCCTTCGTTAAACAGATCTTTAGCAGACTTTACCCGTTTTACACCTCAATCTTCTGGTTTATCTTTCGGTGGCAGAAATAACCGTTATAACAATATTCAGATAGACGGCTCTCAGAATAATGATATTATGGGTTATGGTGTAGGTGGCGGTACAACCACTGGTGCGCCGGGTGGACAGGCAGGTACTCAGCCCATCAGTTTAGATGCGATAGATGAAATACAGGTTGTTTTAGCGCCGTTTGATGTGAAGCAAGGCAGTTTTACAGGTGCAGGAATTAATGCGGTAACCAAACGTGGCAGCAATACTTTCAGCGGATCTTTTTATACTTATGGCAAGAATGAAAATCTGGTAGGAAAAAGTCCTGATGCCAGCAGAACAAAGTTTAATAAGTTTAGCGACTCGCAGTATGGTTTTCGTTTGGGCGGGCCAATTATCAAAGACAAACTTTTCTTTTTTACCAATGCAGAAATCAGCAGAAGAAATGAGCCGTTGCTTTATAAAGCGAACAGAGGAACCGGGGCAACTGATGAATCACTGATTCCGGCTGCAACGGCACAACAAATATCAGATTATCTGAAGAGTGCTTATAATTATGATCCGGGCAAGTTTGATGACATTAGCAAACAGACGAATAGTGAAAAGATATTTGCCCGCCTGGATTACATTATCAATGCTAAAAACAGGCTGACTTTAAGGCATAATTATGTACATGGAAAGCGTGATGATATTGGAAACGGGATCAACGCACTCCGGTTTGAAAACAATAAATATATCCAGACCAGCACGACCAACATTACTGTTGCAGAGCTAAATACTTATTTCTCCAACGAAATCGTGAACAATCTGATCGTAGGTTATTCTAATGTAAGGGATAACAGGGAGATCCCGGGAAGTCCTTTTCCACAGATTTTGATTCAGCTGGGGGCTGCAGGTAGTATCACCGCAGGTACAGAGGGGTATTCTCCATCGGCTAAGCAAACACAAAACTTGTTTCAGTTAACAGATAACCTGGACATTATCCACAATAATCACCATTTCACCTTTGGAACGCAAAACGAATTTTTCCGTTTTAACAATCTTTTTATCCAGAATATCTGGGGAAATTATACTTACAGCAGCCTCTCTTCTTTTTTAACCAATCAAGCGCCATCTGTTTATCAGCTCACCTATTCAAAGATTCCTGATGTGGCAATTCCAACATCTGTATTCAGAGCGATGCAGCTGGGCTTTTATGCACAAGATGAATTCACTGTTAAAGAGGGCTTAAAGGTGACCGGAGGATTAAGAGTTGATGTTCCTGTATTTTTGGATAAGCCTTTACAAAATACCGCTTTTGCTGAATCCTTTGCAGCTATGGGTTTACAAACGGATAGCAAGCCTAAATCGCAGCTGCTATATTCTCCAAGAATTGGGTTTAATTGGGATATTACTAATGATGGGCAAACTATTTTGAGGGGAGGGAGCGGGATTTTTACAGGCAGACTTCCTTATGTCTGGCTGGGTAATGCCTACAACAATTCGGGTGTTGATTTAGGCCGCATCAATGCTACTGGAACTGCTACAGCGCCTATTCGTTTTTCGGGAGATGTGAATAATCAACCGAAAACACCAACGGTAGCCACTTCAGAAATTGACGTGACGGACAAAAACTTTAAAATGCCACAGGTTTGGCGTTCCAATCTTGCGATTGACCAAAAACTTCCTTTAGGTTTTGTAGCCACATTGGAGGGGATTTATGGAAAAGAATTGAATGCCCCGTATATTAAGGATTTAAACCTGGTAAATCCGACAGCAAAACTGGATGGTGATGGCCGCGATTTGTATCCTTCAGGAAACAGCAGGTTAAGGTTCCCGCAATACACCAATGTATTTCTGCTGACCAATACCAATAAAGGGTATCAGTATAGTTTGACAGCACAGCTACAACGAAATGTAGCCAACGGTATATCGGGATCGATTGCCTATACTTATGCGCACTCGAAAGATATATCGAGCATGAACTCCACTATTGCTTCCACAAACTTCCGCAACAATACCATTGTCAACAATCCGAATAATCCGGGCTTAACATTTTCTGACTGGAACCTGGATCACCGGATTATAGGTACTGTTTCTTACCGGATAGCCTATTTAAAGGGTATGGCAACTACCATTGGTTTGGTTTACAACGGTCAGTCCGGGCTTCCTTATACTTACCGCTTAAATGCGGACATCAATAATGATGGGCAAACACAAAATGACGCGATGTACATACCGAAGTCTGCTAACGACATCGTGTTATTGCCGGCAAATGCGCAGGATACGCGTACTCCTGCCCAGATTTATGAGCAGTTAAATGCCTTTATAGAACAAGATCCTTATTTAAGGAAGCACAGGGGAGAATATGCGGAAAGAAATGGAGCGAGAACTCCCTGGTCGCATATTTTTGACATGCACCTTGCCCAGGATTTTTTTATTACTACAGGAAAAACCAAGCATAGTTTACAAGTTACTCTTGATATTTTTAACGTAGGAAACCTGATCAATAAAAATTGGGGACTGGTCAAACTACCTTCTATTACAACGGCACAGTTACCAGCTACCTTAAGCGGGGCAATCTTAACCTTCAGAGGCTTTGAAAATCCTGCAACAGCTGATGGAAGATCAAGGGCTACTTATAGTTATAGTCCGGTGAGCAGTTCTTTTGTAAATGCTCCTTTTGAATCAAGATGGAGAGGCCAGGTTGGCGTGAGATATAGTTTTTAAAAATTAACAAAAGGGCTGCTGGTGATTGCAGCCCTTTATAAACCACATTTATATGGCAAACAGAAGATCATTTATTAAAAGCAGCGTAGCAGGATTAATCATTGCCCAGCTAACGCCAGTTATCGAAGTATTTGCAGGCGTTAAGCAAAATGCCCTTCCAGATTCAATTCAAAAACCTAAACTGCGGTTTGCCATTGCATCTGATGGACATTATGGTCAGCCAGGCACTCCTTATCAGGAAGATCACGAGCATATGATTGGCTGGTTGAAGGAGGCGCACCTGAAAACGCCACTGGATTTTGTAATTATCAATGGAGATTTGGTTCACGATCGTCCGGATCTGCTGATCGAGGTGAAAAATAAGTATTACGATAAGCTGCCCGTTCCATTTTATGCAGTGCCGGGTAACCATGACCATGCAGATACTGCCTTGTGGAAATCTGTTTTTGGTTATGAAGACAATTTCTCCATGCAAAAAAATGGGGTAGGTTTTATATTGGCCAATACTTCTGATATAAAGGGTGCTTACCGCTGTCCGGACAATGCTTTTTTGAAGAGAGAACTGGAAAAATTCAAAACACTGCAAACGGTTTTTGTAATCCTGCATATTCCGCCGCACATCTGGGTACCTCAAAATCCTTTTGTGGAATGTACCGAAACTGTTGATTTATTGCATAGCTATGAAAATGTAAAAGCTGTTTTCCATGGTCATGACCATAGTTTGGACGGCGTATTTTATACTGGAAAATTACCTCATTTTTTTGATGCACATATTGGTGGCAGCTGGGGCACAAGTTACAGGGGCTACAGGATTGTAGAGGTCAATGCAGACGGAAAGATTACAACCTACCAGGTGAATGCAAGTAAAAACCCGGCTTTAAACGAAACCAAATTTTAAGGCGGCCAAGTTAACTGCTGAAGAAGTCCTGGTTAAGTAAATTGCTGTACTTCATCTGATTAATCTATTCTTAACACAGACTTAATCTGCTGCATATAAGATAAGTCTACTTTTGACGCAAAGGTGAGCTTGAAGAATAATTATGATGGATAAATACTTATTTCAAGAATTTTATCAACAGCATAAGAAAAGTGTTTTTGCGATCGTAAATCTGCGGCTTCCTGATCTGGAAGATGCGAAAGATGTGGTGCAGGAAATCTTTCTGGAACTGTGGCTTAAAAGGGATACTTTAGCAGATGTCCGTGATATTCAACCTTATTTGTACGTTGTTGCCCGAAACCATGTCATCTCTGCTTTCAGAAAGAAGAATATCCAGCTAAAGAATGAAGGCCTTCTACTGGAAGGCTTAAATACGCTTGATTACTCTGCGGAGGAAAATACGATGGCAAAGGAACTGCATCAGCAGATCAATGTCATTGTAGAAAAACTGCCTGAAACGACACGCCAGTGTTACCAGCTCAGCAAAAATGAAGGGAAGAAGAACAGGGAGATTGCTGATCTCCTGAATATTTCAGAAAAAACTGTCCGTAATAATATTTCGGAAGCACTAAAACGGTTAAGGATAACTTTGAAAGAGAACCATCCTGAGATCTTTATGTTATTCCTGTTTTTCCTCAAATAACCTTAAATCATCTGTTGGTAAAATCCTGCTGTCCCGGGCCTTGTTCAGGCTAAGTAAAAACCTAATGTAAAGTTAACAATTCCTTAAAGGACATTCTGTGCCCGAGCGCGAGCTATATTAAAGCACAGTTTTGGACGAGAAGATACAAGTATTATTTAAGCGGTACCAGGAAGGTACAGTTACAGCCGAAGAACGCAGTCTGGTAGAAACCTGGTTTGAGAGTCACAAGGGGCAAAATAAAAAGCTGAGCCGTGAGGACGAAATATCAGTTTTTGAAGATCTTGATTCAAGAATAAACGCATTTATATCAGAAGAGGTGCCGGTACGTAAAATGAATTTCCGCTGGTTACAGATTGCAGCAGTATTTTTTACGCTGCTGGTTTCAGGTCTTTTCATGAGGAACAGGTTTACGAAAAAGGCTATAAAGCCAGAAACTTTTACCGAAATCAGTTCACTCCGGGGAGTGAAAAAAGAGATCACACTGAAGGATGGGACTACAGTCTTCTTGAATTCAGGCTCCAGTATTTTTATTTCTTCGCGGTTCGGGGAGAATAAAAGAGAGGTGAGGCTAACGGGGGAGGCCTTTTTTCAAGTACATCATGATGCAAGCAAGCCATTTGTTATCCACTCAGGAAAATTACAAACTACTGTCCTTGGAACATCTTTCGATATAAGGGCCTATCCTGAAGATGAGCAGCTGAAGATCAGCGTAGCTACAGGAAGAGTAAAAGTAGAAGGCAAAGGAACAGCTTCAAAACCGGCATTATATGTTAAAGCTTTAACACATAACCAGGCGCTGGTTTACAATAGGGTAAAAGACAGTCACCGGGTCACTGCTGTAAATTCGGACTCTGTGAGTTCATGGCGCACAAATCATTTAATCTTCGAGAATGCTTCGTACGAAGAGATCGCCCGCTCACTGGGCCGCTGGTATAACCTGGATGTTACGCTGACAGCACACCATGATCTAAAAAGATACACACTCAGTTTTTATAATGAACGGGCAGATAAAGTCCTTAATGTTTTATCAAACTTAACCGGTATGACCTATAGTATGAATGGAAGGAAAGTCATTATTAACCCTAAGAAATCTTAAGAAAAATGTAAAAAAGAGAGCAGTTTAAAAATGGGGACTGTGCAACCAGCCCCCATTGATGTTTTGCCTGAAAGGCACAAAAATTCAATAATCGTTCAAAT
Source organism: Pedobacter cryoconitis (assembly GCF_003259615.1). GTDB lineage: Bacteria > Bacteroidota > Bacteroidia > Sphingobacteriales > Sphingobacteriaceae > Pedobacter > Pedobacter cryoconitis. The sequence goes on from NZ_QLLR01000007.1 coordinate 18,119, forward strand.
TATTTATTTAACTCAAAAATGCAAAAATTTTATCTTATCCCATCCTTAAAATCTGCCAAATCAGGTGTGAAATTAGGAATGGTGAAATTAATGATGGCCATTACGTTTTTCATCCAGTTTAGTCTTCCTGCGCTTGCAGCCGACGCACAAACAATGAATAATACTAATATTTCATTTACTGCAAATAATCTCACTTTGAAAGAGGTGTTTAAGATCATTGAACATAAATCGAATTTCCTGATCGGTTATGATAATGTAATTGATACTAAAAAGATAGTTTCCTTAACAGTAAATGCTAAATCGGTTTATTTTATATTGAAAGAGCTTTTAAAAGACTATAAAGGGAGTGTAACCCAGGTAGATAACAACCATGTTTTGATCAAAGTAGAGAAACAGGAAGAGGTGATTGCTGCGGTACCTGCAAAACCTGTTGTATCGGCAGTGCAGGTTGAAGTAAGGGGGGTAGTCACGGATATGAGCGGCCTGCCTTTGCCAGGCGTAACTGTTGTGGATCTGTCTTCAGGTAAAAAAACAGGTACAGATGCTGAGGGAAGGTATTTCATGAGTATAGTTTCAGGATCAAAGCTGAGCTTCAACTATATAGGTTATGATAAGCAGGAAGTGCTGATCACTAGCCAGACCGTAGTCAATATAAAGCTGAAAGAATCAAGCAATTCATTGCAGGAAGTTGTGGCTATTGGTTATCAGAAAATACGAAAATCTGATGTTACAGGTGCAATCAGCAGTGTAAAAGCTTCAGAATTAAATTTATCAGCACCGACCATAGGGCAGGCGCTGGTAGGTAAAGTAGCTGGTGTACAGGTGTCACAAACAAGTGGCGCACCTTATGCCGGTACAAAAATCCGTGTCCGTGGTATCGGCTCACTGAATGCAAGTTCAGATCCTTTATATGTGATTGATGGGTATCCGGCAGGAAATAATGTATTCGTTAATCCTGAAGATATTGAAACGATCGACATTCTGAAAGATGCGGCATCGGCAGCGATTTATGGATCAAGGGCTTCGGGCGGGGTCGTGATGATCACAACTAAAAAAGGTAAAGACGGCAAGGGCAGATTTGAATATGATGTACAAGCTGGTATTACTCAATTGGGTAAAAAGATAAAATTGTTAAATGGGGATCAGTTTGAAGACCTGGTGATCAACGCACGTAATAACTCTTACAAAGATCTTTGGGTGAACGCAGGTAAAAACTGGAATGACGCGATGTATTCTGATAATAATGCGACCAGAACTGCGAATGTAGGTAACGGATCTTCTGTAAGTATTCCTGAGGACATCTATAATTTCGCTACCCAGCAAAAGATCGCACCTAAATATAATACAGACTGGCAAGATGAATTGTATAAAAATGCATTCTTTCAGCGTCATAATCTTGCCTTTTCAGGAGGTACTACAAATATCAGATATTTTATGAGTGGGGGTTTCCAGGATCAGGATGGTATCGTAGACAATACTGCTATGAAAACGCTGAACTTCAGGTCTAATATTGAAGCGGATGTAAGTAAAAGATTGAAAGTAGGTGCTAATATTGCTTATACGCAAACCAATAGTAAAGAAGTAGCAGAAGGTCGTTTTAGTCCGATGATGGCTGCATTGCTTTATATTCCTTACTTACCTGCAAGAGATGCAAATGGTGCTCCGATAAAATACGGGATGAATGCACTGGCGAACCAGTATGGTTTCCAGGGAATAGAAAATCCACTGGCCTCAGTTGAAGAAACTAAAAGTAACAGATTAGGTTACAGAACTACGATCAATGCAAACGCGACTTATCAGATCCTTGACGGACTTTCTTTCAAGGCTAACCTGGGTACACAGTCTTACAATGAAAAATACGATTATTACCTGCCTACCAGTTTGAGTAACGGAGGCGGAAACCCACCTTATTCTCCATCGTCTATTGCAGCTGCAAATGCGATTGCCCAAACGCTGACACAGGTAGATAAACTGGCGGAGTTTACCTTAAACTACGACAAGAAAATCGGTAAACACAATTTCAATTTACTGGGTGGTTATTCTGCGCAGCAAACTAACATTGATCTGATCAGGTTGAATGCCAAAGGGTTTACAAGCGATGCTATAGGTGAAATCACCGATAAGGGAGCAGATCCAAGTTTATTTACGCTTGATCCTTTGACTGGTAAATCTACCAATACGCTTCTGTCTTATTTCGGTCGTTTGAGTTATAATTATAATGGAAAGTATTTCCTGACAGGATCGGTTCGTACGGATGGTTCATCAAGGTTCGGTCCTTTAAATAAATGGGGAACATTCCCTTCGGTATCTGCTGGATGGAGCCTGTCGCAAGAAGATTGGTACCATGACTTTTTGGGAGAGCAGTCTTCTGTTAAAATGAGAGCGAGCTGGGGATTGAGCGGAAACAATAATATCGGTAATTATAATGCGGTACAAACTGTAAATTCTCCTACAGGGGCAGTATTCGGCGCAGGGGCTATTTCTTCGGCTGTTTTAGTAGGAAATGTTAAGGATCAGAATCTTGGCTGGGAATCTACTTCACAATATAATGTGGGTACTGATGTGACGATTCTTAAAAACCGTTTGTCATTTATTGTGAACTATTACCTGAGCAGATCTTATAATTTATTGTTCAACCAGCCAATTTCGGCTGTATCAGGTGCGACATCTATTCTTACGAATTTAAAAGACAGTAAGGTTCAGAATAAAGGGTTCGACTTCCAGGTAGATGGAAGGATCATCCAGAATAAGGACTTTACTTTTGGCGTGAGTGGAAATATCTCCTTAAACAGAAATAAAGTACTGGATCTTGGTGGTGCAAGTACAATTATTACTGCCGGAGCAGAACGTTCTTATAAAACCCACATCACAGAAATGGGACAGCCAGTAGGTATGTTCTACGGTTTTAAAGCATTGGGAAGAATAACTGCTGAAAATATAGGTAAAGTTGCACCTTCGGCTTCTTCTTCTAACCCTGCTAAAATTGGTGACCTTTATTTTGAAGATGTCAATCATGATGGGGTGATCAACGATAATGATAAAACGGTTATCGGTAGCCCATATGCTAAATTTACTTACGGATTTGCGTTAACGGCTACTTATAAAGCTTTTGACTTCCGCGCTTCGTTTAATGGTTCTTATGGTAACAAAATATTAGACGGGCAGGATTATTACCTGTACAATTTCGAGGGTTCAGGTAACCAGTATGTGCAGGTTGCAGACAGATATGTATCTCCGGATCAGCCAGGAAGTGGTTTAAACTACCGTCCGTCCCGCGCAGGAACACAAAGTAACAGTACACGTTTGTCATCATTCTATCTACAGGATGGATCTTATCTGAGAATGACCAATGCCACTATAGGCTATAATGTTCCTAAGTTATTGAGTAAACGTTTAAAAGTTGAAAATATCAGGGTTTTTGCCAGTGTAGATAACGCGTTTACCTTGACAAAATATAAAGGATATAACCCGGATGTAGATTATAACATTGGTACCAATGGTGCAAACTTAGCGCCGGGTGTGGATTATGGAAATTATCCGATAGCCAGAGCATATAATTTAGGTATCAAATTAACATTCTAAGCATAATTAATATAAAAATATAGTAATGAAAAGATATACGGTCATATTTTTCCTGGGGTTTGCAGTACTAACTTCTTGTAAAAAGAGCTTTGTGGAACAGGACAATCCCAATGCGACAACAGTAGACAATTTCTTTAAGTCTGAAAACAGCGTTTTATTGGCTGTAAACGGGGCTTATACTTCATTAAGAAGTGGTAATAACATTGGCGAGACCAGTGGTTTATTTACGGATGAGCGTTCTGATGATACAGGGACGAATGATTCACAGTCAAATTCGGGGGAGCCTTTCCAGTTTGGTAATTTTAGTATTTTACCAAGTAATACTTATTTAAAGTCTCACTGGTCAAGTTTATATGCAACGATAGCGCAGTGTAATAGTATTACAACGAATATTGATAAAGTAACTTTTGCTAATGGTGATACTAAAACACAGTATCTGGCGGAAACTAAATTTATCAGGGCGTTAATGTACTTCCATTTAGTGAGAAAGTGGGGGGATGTACCTTTGGTTACTAAAACTTTAACAACGACTGCCGAAATCACGGCAAATACTTATCGTCAGCCACAAGCAACTGTATATGCACAGATCGTAACTGATTTGAAGGATGCACTGGGTAGTAATCTGCCTAATCTGCAAACAGGTGCTAATGCAGGCCGTGTATCTAAAGCAGCGATCAATGGATTACTGGGACAGGTATATTTAACCATGGCCTCTACATTGGATAACAATAAAGCAGAGAACCTGACCAATGCCAATACCTATCTGACTGCTGCTTATGCGATGCGTCCGTTCAGCAACCTGAAGGATATTCCTTATACAGATGTGTTTGATGTAGCTAAAAAGACGACTAATCCTGAAATGATTTTGTCTATCGTAAATAAACAGGGTGATATTACTTACAGCTCGAGTATCGCGGCTAACAACCAGCCTTTGGGAGAAACGATTAATTCTCTTAAAACAGGATTGGGAGTTGGTGGAAATGTTACGCCAGATTTAATCAACGATTATGAAGCTAACGATCCAAGGAAAGACTTCTCTGTAAAATATGCTGCAAATCCACAGGTACAGGATTGGTTTGTGACCAAATATCGTGATGCCAGTGCTGCGGCAGGTGTAAATGGCTACGGAGGAAATGATACGCCACTGATGCGTTATGCAGATATTATCCTGATGCTTGCGGAGGTGAATATGGATCTGGGTAATACTGGTGCTGCTATTCAATACCTGGATATGGTACGTGCAAGAGCGGGTATGCCGCTATATGCTGAGGCTACTATGGATGCAAATTATTCGGCTAAATATCCTACACTGAAACTGGCGATCTTACATGAGCGCAGAGTGGAGCTTGCTTTTGAGCACCAGCGCTGGTTTGATTTGATCAGGTTCTTTACTACGCCTGAACTGGTTGCGTTCTTTAAGGCAAAATCACAAGCTGCTTTTGGAAATGCAAAGCTGGCTAACTTTGGTATTAAGGATAGGTTTTTCCCGATTCCTTTCGATGAGTACAAGCTTGATCCTCAGAAAATGTACCAGAATCCTGGCTATTAATCTGACTAGTTTTTAAGACCAACCTTTTATTTCAAATAGAGGGTTGGTTTTTTTTTAATCCGGCTTTTAATTTTACCTGTTATGAAGTACTTTTTTATTCTGCTGCTTTTTCCTTTTTGTTTAAGCGCGCAAACTACTGCCTTGAAAAATCCGGCTGCATTGGTCAATACATTTTTAGGTACATCGGGAGATCATGGGCAATTGTCTCCGGCTGCCAGTTACCCGTTTAGTATGTTAAGCATCGGGCCGCAAACCTATCCTAAATTACATGCAGGTTATGAATATAAGGCAAAGATATTTCTTGGTTTTACCCATAACCGTTTTGAAGGTGTGGGCTGTGAAGGAAGTGGCGGTAATATTCTGATCAAACCTTATTTAGGAGATCGGCCTTCGGCATCCACCCTGATTAAGACTTCTGAAGCTGCTGCACCTGGTAATTACGCGGTTGGTTTTTCTAATGGGATTAAAGCAGAATTTGCGGTTGTGGAAAAGCAGGGGCTGGAACATTATGTTTTCCCGGCAGGAGCAAAGGGTTTTTATTTCGATTTGAGGCATACGCTGGCCAACCATTTCGTTAGTGAACAGCATGAGATTAACGGACAAAGTATCAGTGGTTATGTAGAAGCGAAGACTACTTGTAATGCAGGAACGTATAAGGTCTATTATGTGATTGCTGTTGACCGGCCTGTAAAGTGGACTGACAGTGCCAATCATAAATTAACTGCGGTACTGGATGCGGCTGAAAGCAGTGCAGAAATCAGGGTGTCTTTTTCTGCTGTGGATGTGGCACATGCAAAGGCAGGTCTCAATGATTTTTCCTTTGCCCGGATGAAATCTTTAGGGGCTCAGGGCTGGAATGACGTATTGGGACGTATCCAGGTTGAAGGAGATCAGCAAAGAGCCAAGCTGTTTTATTCTTTGTTATACCGAACAATGCAGTCACCCTATGTGATTTCTGAGAAAGATGGTAGTTACCGGGCTACTGATGGCAGTTTACAGCATTCCAAAGAAACGATGTATAACGGCTGGGCGATATGGGATAATTACCGGACGCAGCTGCCTTTATTGTCTATTGTAGTACCTGAAAAATATAGCGGGATGGTTAATTCTATCTCGAACCTTTACGTTTTCGGTAAAAAGGATTATGCGACTCATCATGAACCCTCCAATACGGTAAGAACTGAACATGCTATTGTGGTGTTATTGGATGCTTACCGCAAAGGTTATCGGGTTGATTTTGCAGGGATTTGCGATTCACTTGTCAAAGATGTGGAGCGGCTGGATTACAGCCATCCTGATAAGGCCCTGGAATCAAGTTATGACGTATGGGCATTGTCACAGATCTTTAAAGTGCTGAAGAAAGATGAGCTGAGTACAAAGTACCTTCAGAAAGCTGCTGAATATAAGAAGTACTGGAAAAAGGATTTTGAGGATGTAACTAAAAGGGATGTTGACCGGGTATCTGCAAGAGGTTTATACCAGGGAACTATTCTGCAATACCGCTGGTTTGCTCCTTTTGACTTAAAGGGGTTGATTGAGCTGATGGGTGGGGAAGCTGCTTATATTAAACAGCTGGATCGCTTTTTTGACAATGATCAGTACAACCATGCGAATGAACCCGATATTCAGGCTCCTTTTATGTACAATGCTTCTGCTGAACCTTGGAAATCGCAGGCTTTGGTACACCACCTGGCTGTAGACACTGTGATTCAGTATTATTTTAATGATAACAGCAGAGGGATCGATCCTTTTATTGACAGGATTTATAAAAATCAACCTGATGCTTATATCCGGACTATGGATGATGATGCAGGGGCAATGTCTGCCTGGTATGTATTTGCAGCCTGCGGGTTTTCTCCTGCTTGTGTGGGATCGCCTGTTTACTATTTAAATGTTCCTTTGTTTAAAAAGGTTTCCTTCAGATGGCCAGATGGAAAAGTTCTTAACATTAGTGTGGATAACTATGTGGAAAACCGAAAATATGTGGAAAAGGTAACGTTAAATGGCAAAATACTGGACAGGAACTGGATTACTCAGGAAGAGATCATGAAAGGAGGGAAGCTGGTAATTACTGCAGCTGACCGGCCTGTTGAATCATTTGGTGTGAAAAATAGGTGGGTGTCAGATTTAAATCAGTAATGGAAATAAAGAATTAGGGGTGTAACACTTGTAGTGAGCACCCGTTTCTTGCTCAAAAGATCTTTATTCTGCTTGTTTCTCAGTTATTATACTATATTTGAAATAGGCACATGGTGGTAGTTAGCGCTCAGAAAAGGTGTAATTGGATAACTCAGGGCATAAAAAAACCTCTAGAGTGTTTCATCTAAAGGTTTGATTATCAAGTAGCGGGGAGCAGGATCGAACTGCCGACCTCAGGGTTATGAATCCTGCGCTCTAACCATCTGAGCTACCCCGCCGTGGGCTTCTTATTTTTTAAGAGTTGCAAATATAGAATAAAATACTTTTCTTTAGGAAAAAAAATAAAAATAATTTACAAATAACAAGATATAAGCGATTTAAGATGTCAGAAAAGAAAAAATTTACCCTAGAATATGAGTTGAAGTCGTCTCCGCGTATTTTGTTTAGCTTCATAAGTGAGCCAAATGGCCTGTCCCAATGGTTCGCTGATGATGTAGTTTTCCGTGATCAGGTCTATACCTTCACTTGGGATGATGAAGTCCAGAAAGCAAAAATGTTAAGTTTTAAAGAAAATAAGATGGTTAAGTTCAAATGGATTGATGATGAACCACACTGTTATTTTGAAATGGAAATTGTACAGGATGAATTAACTAATGATGTAGCCCTGTCTATTACTGATTTCGCAACTGAAGAAACACTTAAAGAAAGAACCCAGATTTGGGATAACCAGATCACATACCTGCACAGCGTAATCGGAGCGTAGTCTTATTAATTGATGTATAGTATTTGAGTTCCATTGTTTACATTTGTAACATTGAAAAAGATCCATATACTACTTCTTAAAGCATTCATAAGACCATTTATCGTCACTTTTTTTATAGTGATGTTTATTTTGCTGATGTTTTTCCTGTTCAAATATGTTGATGATCTGATCGGAAAAGGATTTGAATGGTATACGATAGTAGAGCTGATGTTTTATGCCTCGGCCGCGAATGTAGCCATGGCCCTGCCATTAGCGATATTACTGTCCTCTATCATGACTTTCGGGACATTAGGGGAGAACTATGAGCTGGTGGCTATTAAGTCGGCAGGGATCTCCTTACAAAAGGCCATGCGACCATTATTGGTACTGATCATTGGCATAGCCTTCTCTTCTTTTCTATTCTCTGAATATATGCTGCCAAAAGCCAATCTTAAATTTGGCTCCCTGTTATGGGATGTCAGGAATAAGAAATTGTCTTTTTTGATTAAAGAAGGGGTATTCAATAATAGTATCCCCGGTTATTCAATCCGTGTCGATGAAAAGGGAGCGGATGGCGTTTCCTTAAAAGGGATCATGATTTATGACCACACCGGAAATCAGGGAGTAGCAAAAATCATTGTGGCCAAAGATGGCACAATGAACACGACCAAAGATAAACAGTACCTGATTTTAAAACTGAATGACGGCGTAAGATACGAAGAGTCCAGCGGACAGAATAAAGGCTACGATCCAAGGCAGCAATTGACACGGATGCGCTTTGGTCAGACAGAACAGAAGTTTGACCTGTCCAGTTTTAAAATGAACCGGACTGATGAAAATAGCTTCCGGTCAAATAATCAGATGCTCAACCTCAGAGGTTTAACACACAAGTCAGATTCTTTAACTAAAGAACTGGATAGCGTAAACCGGTATGCCAGGGCTAATATTGGCAACTATTATAAACAGAATAACTACACTAAAGGCTATACTAAGGCTAAAGTTGCGCCAGCAAAAATCAATGCCGACATTCTGACTGACTTCCCTGAAGTTAAAAGGATGAATACAGTTCAGGCTGCATTGGATCAGGCTAATTCTATCAAACAGACGGTGGAAGGCCGGATTCCGGATCATGATGATAAGGTGGCCAACCTGATCAGGATCAGAATAGAGTACCAGCGGAAATTTACATTGGCAGTTTCCTGTTTGATGCTGTTCTTTATCGGTGCGCCGTTAGGGGCAATTATCCGTAAAGGTGGTTTGGGACTGCCGGTAGTCATGGCTATTATCTTTTTCCTTTTCTATCATATTATCTCTACGGTAGCAGAAAAATCTGCTAATCAGGGAAATATACATCCTGTGGTGGGTATCTGGATGGCTATTATTGTCTTATCACCCGTTGGGGCATTTCTAACGTATAAGGCGACTGTCGATTCTGCACTCTTTGATCTTACTTATTATAAGACGCTGATCGTGAGGATTTTCAAAAAGAAGAAGACTCCCGATAAATAGCAGAATATAGAATTCATATCTCTTTCATCAGAGTCTTACTTAACGATGATATTTTAAATATATATTATCCGTGGAAGGTTGTAACTTTGTTTATGAATCTTAAATTGGATTTAATTATATATCCTTTGTTGAAGGTCTGATGATAGAATGGAAATTAAACTGAACGCAATAGAAGATGCTGTTGCAGATATAAAAGCCGGTAAAGTTGTTATCGTTGTAGACGATGAAGATCGTGAAAATGAAGGCGACTTCCTTACTGCTGCTGGTAATGCAACTCCTGAAGTTATTAACTTCATGGCAACCCACGGAAGGGGCCTGATCTGTGCCGCAATTACTGAAGAAAGATGTGATGAATTAAACCTGGAGCTGATGGTCGGTAAAAACACCGCGGCTTATGAAACTAATTTTACGGTTTCTGTAGACCTGATAGGACACGGTTGTACCACTGGTATTTCTGCGTCAGATCGTTCTAAGACCATCCAGGCATTAATCAACCCTGATACTAATCCTGATGAGCTGGGCAGGCCCGGACATATATTTCCTTTACGTGCTAAAGATGGCGGTGTATTGAGACGCGCAGGTCATACCGAAGCAGCTGTTGATTTGGCAAGGTTAGCTGGAATGGTTCCTGCCGGAGTTTTGGTGGAAATTATGAAAGAAGACGGAGAAATGGCAAGACTGCCTGATCTGATCAAAATAGCAGCGCAGCACAATTTGAAAATAATCTCTATTAAAGATCTGATTGCTTATCGCCTGAAAAATGATAGCCTGATTAAAGAAGAGGTGACTATTAACCTGCCTACAGAATGGGGTGATTTCAAAATGACTGCTTATACGCAACTGGAGAATAACGCGACACACCTTGCCTTGAGCAAAGGAGAGTGGACTGCAGATGAAGCTATATTGGTTAGGGTACACAGTTCATGTGTTACTGGTGATATTTTTGGCTCCTGCCGGTGCGATTGCGGCCCTCAGCTGCATAAAGCATTACAGATGATTGAAAAAGAAGGTAAAGGAATTGTAGTTTATATGAACCAGGAAGGCCGTGGTATTGGCCTGGTGAACAAATTATTGTCTTATAATCTTCAGGATGCTGGTTTTGATACCGTAGAAGCTAATATTAAATTAGGCTTTAAAGGTGATGAACGCGATTATGGGGTAGGCGCACAGATTTTAAGAGCACAGGGTGTTCGTAAAATGCGTTTAATGTCTAATAATCCTACTAAAAGAGCCGGACTGATTGGTTATGGTTTAGAGGTTGTAGAGAATATCCCGATTGAGATTCTGAGTAATTCACATAACGAGACTTACCTGAAAACTAAAAGAGATAAAATGGGCCATACTATAATGAAGGGGTAGCTATAACTGCTTCTTTAAGTAACCTCTTTTGCTCTTCGGTGACCGCATCTTTATTAACTGATTGTTTTTTATGCTGATGCGTGTCATCTTGTTTGTTCTTTAAGTTCTTGCGGTATTTTCCCGTAACCTTTTGAACAAATTCTCTGAAATTATCAAATTGCTGTGAATAAATCAGACCGAATGAAGTAACATTCACGTTCTGATTTATTCCGGTATTGACGAAAATACTTTGTTGTGTTGGAGGCTTATTCGCAAGCTTTCCGATCAGGGTACCATCTTTGCGGATGAGTGCCAGGACTTCAACCTCACTACCTACGCTGTTCCTTGAAAATCCAATAGGCGAAAGATCACTTGTACTTCTGTTGTCTATGACACCTGCATTGACAATTACCCGGTTATTGAAAAATTTGAATGAGGCACTGGCTTCACTCAGTGACCGGATATTAATATCCACAAAATCAAGGTTAAGTGAAGATAATACATTGTTAAACTGGTTAAAGAGCAGCTCTGTTGCAGTACTGGCAACACCTGAAGTTACTTGTTTACCCAGGTCTTCCTTGCCTCCTCCAGGAGCAAAACTTCTCCTGATAATTAAACTGAAGGCCTGAAGATTCAGGTTATTCGGATCACTGAAGTAGGCCTGAAGCTCTTCCTTGATCGATGGGTTAGACGGGAAGAATATATCCAGTTTGATGTCTGGTTTCAATAAAAGACCACTTAATCCCATTTCTACTTCCACTGGCACTCTCAACAGGGAGTTACTGCTATTATCTCTGTTGGCAGCAGCATACAGATCAGAAAGCCCTGCTCTAAGCTCATAGATTGCCTTAAGCTGTATTTGAGCTTGCGTTGGATTTCCAGTCCATCTGATTGTACCTCCTTGCCTGATATTGAATTTCTTGTTAATGATCTCCTGAGCGGTAAAGTCGAAACTACCCGATTCAATAATATAATCTCCTGACATTTCGAAGTCTCCCAGACTATTGATTTCCAGGTTAAGATCGGCATTTCCTTTTCCACTTAAGTTACCCAGATTGGTAAACAGGTTGGCTGTACTGTTAGGGTCTACCTGCAGTTTAAAACTCATCGTGATCCCGTCAAAGTTTATTGCCTTTTTAACGTTTGCCGCAGTGTCTCTGCTCAAAAAGGTAATAAAATCTTTGCTGGAAACGGTTTCTGAACTATTTAACGGAAGATTGAATACTGTTCCTTTTTCTGTTTTGGCATCAATTCCAATAAACAACTTATTTGTCGGGCCTCTGAAGATGAAAGTACCTGTGGCAAAAGCTTGTCCGAAGTAAAGCTCATTGTCTTTAATAGTCGTATTTAAAGCCATGAAGTTTTTGGCTTTAATGTTAATATCCAGCGTTGGCGTATTGATATTGTTCATATCTACCGAACCATGAGCGGTTGCAATATTTCCGCCGGAGTCTTTCAAATCAAGGTCGTCAATATCAATCACACTATTTTCTACGGTCACTTTATGGGAGATCGTGTAGGCTGTTTTTAAATAATTAACCGTTAATTCTGCTTTATCCAGCGTAATATCTCCATTAATACTTGGGGCATTAAATGCGCCTGCAATGGTCAGGTCGGTAGAAATATGTCCTTTAAGGTTAGAAACCAGGTCGCTTACAAATGGTGAGAGTACGGTCAGCTCACTTTCGTCCATTTTCACCTTAAGATATATGTTTTTCTCTTTGATGTCCAGTTTCCCATCGACTTTAAGCGTCTCTTTTCCATCCCTTTTGATCCGTGTAAATATACTGGCAATATTGGACTCCTGATTATAAGAAGAGGTATCTGTCAGCGAGCCTATATAAGTGTCATTGAAATGCAGGGAGTCAATTTTTATATCATCATTGATCTTCGCTGATTTCAACAGGCCATAAAGTTTGGTTTTACCGTTTACATTACCCGATAATTGTACACCTACGGTTTTAAGGAAAGGGTTTAATGTTTTTAAACTGAAGTCTTTAAATCCTATTTTAAGGGCATCGTTAATATCTTCGGATAAAATTCCATCGACAGTTAAGAGCTGATTGCCACTTCGCAGGTCAAAATTACTGATCTCTGTTTTTCCATTTTTGAAACCGATCTTCACTTTATCCTGAATAGCCCAATCCTGGCTGTTAATTTTTAATAAAGAAGGGAGGATACTAATACGGGTCGTATCTTTCCCAAATTCAACCAGGCCGTTTAAATCGAGCTGATTTGCGTCATCGGCGTTGGATAGTTTAACGTTGAGTGCAAGGCTGTCGTTACGAAGCACATTTGAAATGTTGACATTCTTGATGTACAAGCTGTCATTCAGGTCTACACGGTCGGAAGTAATAATGGCTTGCAGCTGATCTTTAGTCGTGTTTTCATCCAGAATAATATTGTTGGCGATGACACCTTTATATTTTAATTTTTTAATGAACCCATTCAGTGTTGCTATTTTCTTTTCGGAATCAAAATTCCCAACTAATTCTGCCTGATCTTCTATTTCCAAACCTGGAGCAATTAATTCAGCAACGGGCTCGAAGCGTTTAATTTTGAGCTGGAACTTAAAGATCTGGTTTTTGAAATTTACAATATCTGCCTTAAGGGATGGGATATAAGTTTTTGCGAGTGATTTATAATAAGAAGGGAGCGTATTCAGGTCATACTGGCCTTGAATACTAGCATCCAGTACATCCGATTTGACGCCGAGTGTCCGGTCTGCACCAATTCCTTTGGCTTGTAATTGAACGGAGTCAATATTGTAGATTCCTTTGACATTATTAAGCCTTATCTTCTCAATCAATAAATCGCCCTGGATGTTGTTCAGATTAGTCCCTGAAAAATTGGTCTGGAAGTTCGCATCCACCATCAATGAGTCTTTAAACAAATGAAGATTACGGAGCTTGGCATTCTTGATAGAAGCCTTAAAGTCGAATACCGGAAGTTTAGGATTTAAGTTTACCCCACCATCAAAGTCAAGTTTGATATTTTTATCATCTATACTCAGTTTCCCGTCGAAGTATTTTTTATCAAAAACCCCATCTACTTTAACATTGGTATAACGATAATCATTAAAGTCGATATATTTTACATCCCCATTGATTTGCTCGGTCAGACTGTTAAGTTCTGTGCCTTTACCTTTCACATAAACGGATGCAGTTATCTTTCCAAGACTATTTTCATCAATCAGGTTTCCTAAATTGAAGTCGTATGTTTTTACATTTCCGGAGTAAGAAGGAATACCTTTCTTACTGATTTTCATGTTGACATCTGAAACGATCCGCCCCAGTTTAGTTTTGAACTCCCCAAAAGCAATAAAGTCATTTTGGAAGCCTGTGAAATTCCCATTGAAATATATATCACCAAATTTCTGAACAATTACAGGAATAACTGTTTTACGGTTTCCGGTTATATTGGTGAGCAGTTCATCTAAATCCTTTTTATTAGTAGATGCCATTTCAACTTTCATTTCCATAAAAGTCTCATCAAGTTCTGGCAGGCCTTTCAGATTGAAATCACCTTTGATATAAGTTGCTTTACCTGATTTAACGGTGAGTTTTTTTGCCTTCAGGTTATTCACCAGGCCTGTAATCTGCCCATCGATGTCAATGTTCAGGTTCATTTTGGCAACTTCTGAGGTGAAATAGGCTACATCTTTTGATTCCAGGTGACTGTTCTTGAAACGGGCCTTCATCCTCACTTTGTTGACATAGTCATTAAAGTCTTCATAATCATGGAACCTCATTTCGAAGTAATCCGAAAGGTGACTTTTATTAGTAATCAGCGTTAACTTTTTAAGTTCAATACGGTTGGTGTCGACTGTGGTAAAAGCACTCAGGTTTTTCAGATAAAAGCCGCTTTTCTCCTTGAAGGTCAGATTTTTTATATCTGCCTGCATCAGGTGATCTGTGGTATTCAGTTTTTCGAAAATACCATTCAGGCTGGTCAGTTCTACATCCTCAAAGTTTACACCATTAAGCACGGTATCAACATTCAGGTTTTTATATTTTAATTGCAGGTTGTTCAGGATTACCCGGTTAAAGGTAATTTTATAAGGCTTCTTTTTCTTCTTGACGGTTGTTGAAGGGCCAGAGTCAAAGTAGTCAATAATAAAATCAAGATTTGTGCCTTTATTTTTTCCTTTATATTTTTTGAGAAAGAAAGAACCATTGTTTAACTGTACTGTATTGACATCAATAATCCGCTTATCAAAGGACAGCATGTTCAGGTCTACAATAAATTTAGGTGTACTGAGCAGTGTATCCTTCTGCTGATCGAGCACCAAAAGGTCTTCAATGACTAAATATTTGAAGGGTTTAACGTAAATGCTGTGTAAAGAAATCGTCGTGTTTAATTCTTTAGACAGATAATCTGCTGCTTTTTTTGCCACAAAAGTCTGCACAGGCCGGAACTGAAGCGAAAATATGATAATCGCGAGCAGCAGCAGAATCGATGCAATAAACCAAAGAAGTATTTTTAATAGTTTTTTGATAGTTTTGTAGCTTAATAATAATCAACGTGTCAGTAATACTTGCTATCGAATCCTCTTGTGATGAAACTTCTGTTGCTATTTGTAATAACGGCAAAATTACTGCCAATGTTATTGCAAACCAAACTATTCATGAAAATTATGGTGGTGTAGTCCCTGAATTAGCTTCAAGAGTTCACCAACAGAACATTGTACCAGTAATTCAGCAGGCATTAATCGACGCTAAAGTTAGCAAAAAGGATATAAATGCCATAGCTTTTACCAGGGGGCCTGGATTATTGGGGTCTTTATTGGTTGGAGTGTCCTTTGCGAAGTCTTTTGCACTTGCTTTAGATCTGCCGCTTATTGCCGTGAATCACATGCACGCGCATATCCTTGCGCATTTTATTGATGATCCGAAACCATCATTTCCGTTTTTATGTTTAACAGTTTCTGGTGGTCATACCCAGATTGTGTTAGTGAAAGATTATTTTGATATGGAAATCGTAGGGGAGTCTTTGGATGATGCTGCGGGGGAAGCGTTTGATAAGACTGCCAAGATTCTGAATCTTCCTTATCCTGGCGGGCCACTGATTGATTTACATGCGGCAAAGGGTAATCCGCTGGCTTATAAATTCCCTGAGCCTCAGATCAAGGATTTGAATTATAGTTTCAGTGGTTTAAAGACTGCGATATTATATTTTATCAGAGGACAGGAAAAGATAAATCCTGATTTTATTCAGGAAAACCTGAATGATATTTGCGCTTCTGTACAACATAGCATTGTGCATATCTTATTAAACAAGGTGAAGAAAGCAGCAAAGCAGTATAATATTAAAGAGATTGCAATTGCCGGTGGTGTTTCTGCCAATACAGGATTGCGCAAGGCGCTGGAAGAGAAATCTGTGGAGCTGGGCTGGAAGGTATTTATTCCGGCATTTCAGTTTTGTACGGATAATGCTGCAATGATTGCTATTGCGGGTCATTATAAATTTATAAATCAAGAGTTTGTTGGTCAGGATATTGCTCCTGCATCAAGAATGGAGTTTTAAGCTGTTGCTTCGGGTAGCAGTAGTATATTTAATATTAAAGACACTAAAATAATTTGTTATGAATTCAATGAGTTTTTTATTTTTCGGCATGATGCTGGTTCCTTTCATTTTGCTTTTGATCTGGATGATCAAACAGGATAAGAATAAGAACTATATTGGTCTTGTCGTACTGGTTGCAGCTATATTTATAGCCGCTTATGTGGCGGTTAACGTGGATATGAAGTTTATGAACCCTTAAGTTATTTTCCGGATTTCATAAAAAAGCGGTATGCCCCATTTAGGACATACCGCTTTTTTGTATATTGATGTTGAGCTTACAACAATTCTTCTAATTTCTCACCAGTTACTTCTTCTCTGATTTTTCTTTCGATTTCATCAGCTAATTCCGGGTTGTCCAATAGCAGTTGTTTAACTGCGTCTCTTCCTTGTCCTAATTTAGTTTCACCGTAAGAGAACCATGAACCTGCTTTTTTAACAATATTGAAGTCTACACCTAAGTCGATGATCTCACCAACTTTAGAGATTCCCTGACCAAACATAATATCGAATTCTGCAATTCGGAATGGAGGAGCTACTTTGTTTTTAACGATTTTTACTTTTACCCTGTTACCTGAAACTTCATCAGCATCTTTAATCTGGGAAGTTCTTCTGATGTCAAGACGTACAGAAGCGTAGAATTTCAAAGCGTTACCACCTGTTGTTGTTTCCGGGTTACCGAACATCACACCAATTTTTTCACGTAACTGGTTGATGAAAATACAGCAACATCCTGTTTTAGCGATTGTTCCTGTTAGTTTTCTTAAGGCCTGGGACATTAAACGTGCCTGAAGACCCATTTTAGAATCACCCATTTCACCTTCAATCTCTGCTTTTGGTACTAAAGCTGCAACCGAGTCAATCACGATTACATCAATAGCTCCTGATCTGATCAGGTTATCAGCAATTTCTAAAGCCTGCTCACCGTTATCTGGTTGTGCAATCAAAAGATTGTCTACATCTACACCTAATTTCTTTGCATAGAATTTATCGAAAGCATGCTCTGCATCAATAAATGCGGCTACACCACCTTTTTTCTGTGCTTCAGCAATGATATGGGTTGCCAAAGTAGTTTTACCAGAAGATTCCGGACCGTAAATCTCGATCACACGTCCTTTTGGTACACCACCAATACCTAAAGCGATATCTAAAGTAATAGAGCCGGTTGAGATAGACTCAATAGATTCAGTAGGTGTATCACCTAATTTCATCACGGCACCTTTACCGTAAGATTTTTCTAACTTATCTAATGTAAGTTGTAATGCTTTTAATTTATCTGGGTTTGGGATCATCTTATTTAATTAGGTCGTAAATATAAAATATTTAAAACTATATACAGTAGTAATTATACTAATTTATTTAGCAAAAATAAGTAATTATTTTCAATAAATAATAAAATATCTAAAATTGTTGAATTTAATCTGTTTCCTGGCTAATAGCTTTAGCGGGCTTATTTAATTTTTCAAAGTATTTGCAGATCGAAGTGATTTCACAAATATTGCATTTTGGGGATCGTGCAACACATACATACCTGCCGTGAAGGATCAGCCAGTGATGGGCCACATGAATAGTTTCCTGTGGTAAATACTTAACCAGATCCTTTTCTACTGCGAGCGGCGTTTTACCTGTAGTTAGCCCGATACGGTTGGCTACACGGAATACATGGGTATCTACGGCCATTGCTGGTGCATTGTAGATTACTGATGCAATCACATTGGCTGTTTTCCTGCCCACTCCGGGCATTTTCTGCAACTGGTCAATAGCTGAGGGGACCACATTATTAAATTCATTTAACAGCATGTTAGCCATACCGACCAGGTGTTTCGCTTTGTTATTCGGATAACTTACACTCCTGATATAGTCGAAAACAATATCGGGGGTAACTTCTGCAAGGGCTTTCGCATTCGGGAAGCGTTGAAATAAAGCGGGTGTAACCTGGTTGATTCTTTTATCGGTGCATTGTGCGGATAAAATTACAGCGACCAGCAGCTGAAAAGGGTTATTGTAATGAAGTTCTGTTTCAGCATCGGGCTGTTTAGCAGAAAAATAGGCTACAAATTGTTTATACCTTTCTTTTTTAAGCATAGTGGGGCAAAGATAAAACAAAAAAAGCTGCCATCACTGGCAGCTTTGTCTTTTAGATTGATTACAGAGACTTGGAATAAGCCAGGATTTTGGAAATAGTTTCCTCATCAGGGTTTTTGTTCAACAGGTCCATCTGAGATTTAATGCTTTCGTAAAACATTAAATCGAGGTCGTTAAAAAACTCACTACTTATATTGTCAGCATGCTGATTTAAGTAGTGGGAATTTGAGATAGGAGTAGAGGTTGTTATCATAAGCATTAAACTGTTTTTGTTTTCTAATTTAACGAAACAATTCAACATTTATTTTCATCAGAGCATATTGTTTTTTCCGTTTGCCTGTTTTATTGTACTTATGGGCACTACAGGGGTTCAGTGGTTTAATTCTGCCCTAATAGGAACACCGCTAAAACGATAAAAAATATATTTCCAACAAATGATCAGCCTATATTAAGTTACTTCCTTCACTTTCATCATTTTACGGAGATTACTCAACGCGTATCTCATCCGGCCTAATGCCGTATTGATACTTACATCGGTAAGATCTGCTATTTCTTTAAAACTAAGGTCTGCGTAATGGCGCATAATCAATACTTCTTTCTGTTCGTCGGGAAGAAGCTGGATCAATACGCGCAGGTCAGTATGGGTTTGTTCTCTCAGTAGTTTGTCTTCTGCATTTTCTTCGTGAATTTGCAGCATATTAAGTACATCGGTCCCATCTGCACTGGTAATTACCGGAGCACGCTTTTCACGTCGGAAATAATCGATAACTAAATTGTGTGCGATACGCATGACCCACGGTAAAAATTTACCCTCTTCATTGTACCTTCCTGAACGGAGTGTATTGATGACTTTGATAAAAGCATCCTGAAAAATATCTTCTGCTAAATACTGGTCTTTAACCAGTAAATATATGGAAGTATATATTTTGGATTTGTATCTGTTCAGGAGTTCTTCGAGAACTGATTCATTTCCTTTCAGGTATAACTTCACTAATTCCTGATCACTATATGATTGTAACTTCATAGGATTATCTAAACTAAATTCCCTTGCTTGGTGTGCTAAAAAAAGATTGAGTAGATGTTTTTGCTATAGTGGTTCTCCTATGTTTTTTAAAAATGGTGATTTAATTGATTGTGTTACAAGTTCAAAAGAAGCATTTTTTTATCAGATTACAAGAATAAAAGTAGTAAAAAAAATTAAATTAGTTTAAAGAGCCGTATTTTTGCATTCTCCCTACAAACTAATTTTGTGTTTTTTGGGTTATATTAGCAAATCCTATAAGGAAGTCAATGAGTAAGGAAACGGAGAAAGATCCACATAAAAACATTATTATCAAGGGTGCCAGGGTACATAACCTCAAGAATATTGATGTTGCAATACCAAAAAACAAGCTGGTAGTCATCACCGGGATGTCGGGTTCAGGGAAATCTTCCCTTGCTTTTGACACGCTGTACGCTGAGGGACAAAGAAGGTACGTAGAAAGTCTTTCTTCTTATGCCCGTCAGTTTATGGGCCGGATGAACAAGCCGGATGTTGATTATATTAAAGGTATTGCCCCTGCCATCGCAATTGAACAGAAGGTAATTACATCTAACCCGAGATCTACGGTTGGTACTTCAACAGAAATTTACGATTATCTGAAATTGCTTTTTTCAAGAATTGGCAAAACTATTTCTCCGGGATCCGGGGTTGTAGTGAAAAAGGATACGGTTAGTACGGTCGTTGATTTTGTATCCAAACTTGGAGAGGATAGCGTGGCTACAATTTTCTGCCCGCTTCATCCGCATAATAACAGATCTGTTAAGGAGGAGCTGGCTGTATTACTGCAGAAGGGGTTCTTAAGGGTTTATCTTGGAGATACGGTTCATAAAATTGAAGCTGTACTGGAAGATGAGCAGTTTAAGGATACTGAGCTTAAAGATTCTGAAACAATTAAGATCCTGATTGACCGGATTGTTTTTCATAACGATGATGAAACGATGAGCAGGTTAGCTGATTCTATCCAGACTGCCTTTTTCGAGGGTAAGGGGGATTGTTATGTAGAGCATGAGGGTAAAACCACTCATTTCTGTGATCGCTTTGAGTTAGATGGGATTCGTTTTGAGGAACCTACACCAAATTTCTTCAGTTTCAATAATCCTTATGGTGCTTGTAAGCGTTGTGAGGGTTATGGAAATGTGATTGGAATTGATGAGGACCTGGTTGTTCCTGATAAGAGCAAGAGTCTTTATGACAATGCTATTGCGCCCTGGCGTGGTGAAAAAATGCGGGAGTGGTTAAATAAGCTGATCAAGAATGCTTCGAAGTTTGATTTTCCTATTCACAGACCGTTTAATGAGTTAACGGAGAAGGAACAGCGGTTAGTCTGGACGGGTAATAAATATTTTGAGGGACTGAATGCGTTTTTTGAGGAGCTGGAGCAGCAGACTTATAAAATACAATACAGGGTAATGTTGTCGCGTTACCGCGGAAAAACTATTTGCCCGGATTGTAAGGGTTCAAGGTTGCGTAAAGATGCTTCTTATGTTAAGATTGGCGGAAAGTCGATTGTAGATGTGGTATTGATGCCTTTATCTATTATCCAGGATTTCTTTGATAACCTGGAGCTTTCTGAAACGGATGTTAAGATTTCGAAACGTTTACTGGCAGAGGTAACGAGCCGTGTGTTGTATCTGAACAATGTTGGTTTGGGGTATTTAACTTTGAACAGGTTGTCCAATACACTTTCGGGCGGGGAGTCTCAGCGGATTAATCTGGCAACTTCATTGGGCAGTAGTCTGGTGGGTTCTATTTATGTGCTGGATGAGCCTAGTATTGGTTTGCATCCAAGGGACACGAATAAGCTGATTGAGGTGTTACAGTCTTTGCGTAATGTTGGAAACACAGTAATTGTGGTAGAGCATGAGGAGGAAATGATGAGGGCTGCGGACCATATTATTGATATTGGCCCTGAGGCGGGTACTTTAGGGGGGAACCTGGTGTTTACGGGTACTTATAAGGAGATTATTAAGGATAAAAAGAGTTTGACGGGGAAATACTTGTCGGGCGAAGAAAATATAGCTATTCCTGCGGTGAGAAGAAAGTGGGCTGACCACATTCTGATCAAGGGGGCAAGGGAGAATAATCTTAAGAATATTGAGGTGAAGTTTCCGCTTGGTGTTTTTACGGTAGTGAGCGGGGTTTCGGGATCGGGCAAAACGAGTCTGATCAAAAAGATTTTATATCCTGCGCTGCAAAAGGCAATTGGTAATTATGCTGGTGAACAGACGGGTTTGTATGATGGGATATTCGGCAATTATGAGCTGATCAGCCAGGTAGAAATGGTAGATCAGAATCCGATTGGCCGTTCTTCGCGTTCTAATCCTGTCACGTATGTGAAGGCTTGGGACGATGTACGTGCTTTGTTTTCTGCTTTGCCTGCTGCGAAGGCGGCGGGGTTAAAGCCTGCGGCATTTTCTTTCAATGTGGAGGGTGGCCGTTGTGATGTTTGCCAGGGTGAGGGTGAGGTGAAGATTGAAATGCAGTTCATGGCGGATATTTACCTGCCTTGTGAGGCTTGTGGTGGACGCAGGTTCAAGCAGCAGATTCTTGATATTACTTACCAGGAGAAGAATGTTGCCGATATTCTGGATTTGACGATTGATGAGGCGGTTGGGTTTTTCAAGAATGAGCCTAAGATTTTAAATAAGTTACAGCCGCTTGTGGATGTTGGTTTGGGATATGTTCATTTGGGACAGAGTTCTAATACTTTATCTGGTGGTGAGGCGCAGCGGATTAAGCTGGCTTCATTCTTAATTAAGGGAAATAGTGCGAGTAAAACGATGTTCATTTTTGATGAGCCGACTACTGGTCTGCATTTCCATGATATTAAGAAGTTGTTGATTGCTTTGAATACGTTGATTGAGCAGGGAAATACGATTTTAGTGATCGAGCATAATATGGATATGATCAAGTCTGCGGATTGGGTGATTGATATTGGGCCTGAGGGTGGTGATGGTGGTGGCAGTGTTGTTTTTGAGGGAACGCCTGAGGATCTTGTTTTGGCAAAGGGTTCTTATACTGCAAAATATTTACTGCCGCATTTAAAACCTTCTTTGGTATAGTCATGATTTTTAAGGGCTGATGTTTGTTCGTCAGCTCTTTTTTTATAAGTAGTACGGATTAATTAATTTTATATTAGCGCATGCTTTTTCTAACCTTATTCCTCGGGATAATTCTAAATTCGATAGGGTATATTCCGCCTGGAAATATCAACCTTACGGTGGTACAGATTACTATTACTCGTGGGATAAAACAGGCTTTGTATTTTATCCTGGCTTTTTCTGCGGTAGAGGTTTTGTTCACTTTTGGTGTAATGAGGTTCGTACAGTGGTTGTCGAGCGAGATCAAAGTGGGCAATTATATTGATGTGGTCATGATTGTCATGTTCACAGTGTTAGGGGTTATTACGTGGCGGTCAAGGAAGGAAATGCCTAAGGCTGATTATTCAAAAAAGGATAGTATCAGGTATGGGATGTTACTTGGTGTGCTGAATCCAATGCAGATTCCTTATTGGTTGTTCGTGGGGACGTACTTGATTTCTCATGAGTGGATTGATATTGGGTATGTGTCGTTGACGGTGTTTAGTATAGGGTCGGGGATCGGTGCTGCTGTGGCTTTATATGGTTTTGCAAGGTTTGCTCAGTATATTCAAACGAAGTTTGCTTTAAGTAGTTATGTGGTTAATAGGGCGATCGCACTGTTGTTTTTCGCACTTTCCGCTTATCATATTGTTAAACTTGGGCTCGTGTACTTAGGGAAATAAAAAAAACCTGGTATGTGTTTTCTGACTGGCATTCCCCGAACGGGAATGAGGTCTTGAAAACACATACCAGGTTTTTTTTATTTTCGATACGTAAGGTTTTTATGGAGTAACAATAGGATTGCGCTACAAGGAAAGTGTGATGACGCGATTGGGTTGCTTGTTGGATTGTTAATTGGATTACTTGTTGGATCGCTATTAGGGTTGCTTGTTGGATTGTTAATTGGATTACTTGTTGGATCGCTATTAGGGTTGCTTGTTGGATTGTTAATTGGATTACTTGTTGGATCGCTATTAGGGTTGCTTGTTGGATTGTTAATTGGATCACTTGTTGGATCGCTATTAGGGTTGCTTCCCACCTATTAGAAAGAACTTTTTCTTTTCATTTTCTGGTTCTACAGGAAAAATATCTTTTATTATTTTTCAGTTAGTTTCAGCGCATAGTTTAATTGACTATCTGCTTTACCACTGATGTCTTGCTGGATTTTGTATTGAGGTATGATCCCTCTTGCTGCTTTTTTTGCTGGTTTTACGGACATGTCGTATTGAACAGTACCAAACGAGATTTGGATTTTAGTGTTAGGCAAGGTCGATTCTATTTGTACGCCGGATGTATTGCCTTCATAGGTGCCCCCGGTTTCTTCTCCGATAAATTTCCCACGGTTGTTACTGGATACTATGGCACAGAATTCTGCTGTTGTTGAAAATGATAGGCCATCGATTAAGAGCCAAAGTTTTCCTGTGTAATTATTTGATTGGGGATAGGTCTGCTGTAAGTTAGCGTGAGCTGTGTTTTTTAATTGGTAGTTATGCTGGCTGTTTTTTAAGAGCATCTCCTTGTTCAGGTTATTGTAGGAGGAGATATTACTTTTAAATTGTTCGTATGGAAGGTCAGCTGTGGCTGTCGTCAGACTTTTGTAGTATTGAAATGGTTTTTGTGTTAGGTAAGAGTAAAGTAGCGGGCCATAGGTGTCTCTGCCACCTCCGTTTCCACGGAGATCGATAATTAGCTTTTTTATTTGTTTTTGGTGAAGGGTAGCAAAGGATTTTTTTAGGAATTCGGGGAAGTTTTCTCCGGTTGTTTCCAGTTGGGACTTCTCAAACGTTTTGATCGTGAGTATGGCTGTGTTACTGGCTTTTAGTGTTAATTGCAGGTGTTTTTCAGGTTGATTTTCCTCTTCATCGCTGACGAGCTCTTTTTCTGGTTTTCCGGTAATTTTGATTTGCTTTATAGCTCCTTCGGGGTCTTTGAATTTAACTTCGTAATAGGGCTGCTCGCCTTGGGATAAGTAATTATAGAAGTAAAAGAAGTCATTTAATATTTTCTGCTTTTTAGTCTGAATATTTCCGTCAGAAACGATGTATTCCATCGCATTTTTTCTGACGCGTTCAATGGGTTGATTGTTTATCGCCAGAATTTCTGAGCCTAAAGGTATTTCAGTATTGTTTGGGCTTGACAAGTAGGTATGCTGGTCTGTAAAGTAGAGTTTCAGTGGAAAGAACCTGGCTTTTTCTTCGCGGTATTTTTGCAGGGCTGGTGGCAGGCTGCAGTATAGATGCCCATCTTTAATAGTACTGAGCGTCTTTTTTAAGAGTCTGTAAAATTCAAAATCTGTAGTGTTTGGTTGAATGGTGTTATAGGTACTGTCGAGCAGCGCATCCATTTTTGACTGGCTGTTGTAGCGGTAAAGGGAGGGATAGTTGTTTTTCAGAAGCTTGGTGAAACTCGTAAAATCTGCTCTTAAGCTGTCCTTGCGTTTCTCCTGTGCGTTTAAGTTGGTCGATTTACTGCATAGGGACAGGGTCAGGCATAGTGTGAGTAGCAGCAGGGCTTTCCTTGCTTTATTTGGGCTGGTCATTGGAAGGGCTTTGTTTTTATCTTGCTATTTTTTCAGGAATTCAACGTTCCAGATCTTTTCGGCTTTACGGCCGATCAACCAGAAGGATGCAGCAAGAACACTAAAGAAAAGGGCTTTATGCCAGCTGTCCCAGAAGTATTCGAAGTAACGGGTGTAGAGGTTGATGAACAGGAATGTTATCCCGAATTCACGGGCGATGTCGTCACGGTATTTCAGTCCGATGAAAATACTGGCAACACAGGCTACGGCTGAGATAATGGCCCAGTAAAAAAGACTGATCTGCTTGATGGCATACCATTTATCGAGGGTGCCGAAGTTACCGAATACGGAGATCAGCCACAGGGATACGAATAGGTAAACCATTCCGCAGATGTAAGTGGTATCGTAAAATTGCCGGAAGATTTTCACGTTTTTCAGGGATAACGAGATTACGGTCAGGGCAAGTCCAAAGGCGACAAAACGTAAGGGGTAGTTCATCCCCAGAAAGTAAAGGTTATCGCGGGACATATAACCGGTTTCAGTTCCAAACCAGGCACCCAGTGAGATCAGTACGAAGATCCAGATGAGGCGGGATTTAAAGAGGTAAGCCAATATGCCGTAGATAAAGACCGAGAGCAGAATCAGGATGGAGAAGTGCCCGTCGCCCTTATCAAAGGTTTTACCAAGATAGGCTATGGCATTGGCGGTCAGCATAACGGCGGTGAAGATAATGGCATCATTACTGAATACCTGCATGGGCATGGTCTTCTTCCGGGTAAAGCTTATTTTATAGAGGATACCCGCGCCTGCAGCAGAGAGTAAGCTGATAATACTGTTAGGGGTATCATAAAGGTTTTTTAAGTAGTCGAGGAATTTATTGTCAATTAAGAGGGCCCCGAGTGAAATTACCCCGCAGGCCATCGCAACCCAAAAGGAGTACTGGGCCAGCCTTCGCCAGTCAAATGACTTAGCCTCATAACTGGCTTTTAGTTTCTCGATGTCGGCAGGAGTGAGCAGGTTTTCTTCCTGCCAGTGGTCAAGCATTTCATCTAAAAAGTCACTCTTTTCCTGGTCTATTTTCATTTGCTGTAGGTTGAGCGTGAACTCTGGTTTTGGGCAGAGTTCACGCTTAACGAAGCTAATGGTTTAATTGAATAAAAAGAAAATTAATTAGTTTAAGCTTTCTTCAGCAGGTCGGGGATCTTTTTATTATTCCCTACAATCCATACGATGTCCTCATTCTCAAATATCAGATCGGAATCTGGATTGAGGATACGAATGCCGTTTCTTTCGATGCCAACGACCAGACCTTGTGTTTTTTCCCGGATGCCGGATTCCCGGATGGATTGAGCAAATACGGGGGAAGAAGTATTAATAACTATTTTTTGAAGCGTCATATCCTTTTTAGGGAATGCACTTTCCTGGTTTTCGTTGTTAGTCCCTTTAAAAAGCTCTCCAACTGCTGCCAGCTGATCATCTGTACCGATCAGCATTACTTTGTCATTTGGATACAGGCGTTCATTACGTCCGGGAGTCGGGATCATCATGTTGCCTCTCTCAATCAGGGCAATGTTTACGCCGTATTTTTCTCTGACCGCTAATTCAATCAGGGATTTTCCAACAAGGGAGGATTCAGGAGCGATAGTCAACTCTGTTAAGTGGGTATCCCATGGTAAGATTTCAGGCTGTTTGTTTTGCTCTTCCCTGGCATTCAGGTTATAAAGGAAGCGGTGTTCTAAACGGTCATAGAAGGCCTGTAGTTTTCTGCTGAAAACAATCATCCCGGTAACAATCAGGATTAAGGCAATCACCATGGCTATCCAGGTATTGTAGAACTGGAAAATCAGGAAACACACGGCAAATATAGCCAGGGCAACTCTTAAGACTTCCAGCGCAATTAGTGGACCACGGGTATATTTTTTATTCAGCCATAAGTGGGAGTGTGCTTTCCGTTCGATTCTGCGGATCGCCAGCGCCCATAAAAAGGGAGCCATAAAGATCAGGGAAATAATCAGACTGATGATGATCCCTTTATTGCCGTTAATGAGGTTTTTTGTGATAAATGGATGCAGGTACCGAGAGCCTAAAAAGATTATGGCAATCAGAATTACGGAGTGGATAATTGTATTGAAGGTATATGACTTTAATAATGTTTTCCAGTCACTCATTGTCGTAATTCCTGCGGTACTTGAACTATACCTGTTGATAGCAGCTACCCAGCTTTTTGGAAGGGTACGCTCCAGGAACAGATAAAAGGGTTCTGATGCTTTGATCAGGTAGGGGGTGGTAAAGGTTGTGATTGCTGAGACAGCCACTGCGATCGGGTAAAGGAAATCACTGGTTACTTTCAGGGTGAGCCCGAGGGTTGCAATGATAAAGGAGAATTCACCAATCTGCGCTAAACTCATTCCGGTTTGTACGGATGTTTTTAAGGGCTGTCCGGAGAGTAATGCACCTAATCCCGAACTCAGGAATTTTCCCAGAACAGTAGCGATAGTAATGATCAGGATAGGTACGGCATAATCGATCAGGATACTTGGGTCAATCAGCATCCCTACGGATACAAAGAATATAGCTGCAAAAAGGTCTTTTACAGATTTAGTAAGGTGCTCAATTTTCTCTGCTTGTGTGGTCTCAGCAAGGATAGATCCCATAATGAATGCACCCAGCGCAGGAGAGAAGCCGACTTTAACGGCAAGTAAAACCATCAGCAGACATAAGGCTATGGAAACGATGAGCATAGTCTCGTCGTTCATGAGCTTTTTTGTCGCCTTCAGGAAAGTAGGAACCAGGAAAATACCTCCGATGAACCACAGGATCAGGAAGAATAATAGCTTCAGGATAGAGAAAAACATTTCTGCTCCGGCAAATTGCTGACTCACGGCTAATGTAGAAAGGAGCACGAGCAGCAGGATCGCTACAAGGTCTTCTACAATCAGGACCCCGAAGACAAGACCTGCAAATTTCTTATGTTTAACGCCGAGCTCTTCAAAGGCCCGGATAATGATGGTGGTAGAGGAAACGGACAGAATCCCTCCGAGAAAAATACTATCCATCGTTTTCCAGCCCATAGCCTTTCCGGCAACAAAACCGATGAGCAGCATACAAACGACTTCGACGATAGCTGTAATGGAAGCTGAGCCTCCGACCTTCACCAGCTTCTTGAAACTGAATTCCAGTCCAAGACTGAAAAGTAAAAAGATAACCCCAATTTCAGCCCAGATATGGATACTTTCATTGTCGGTTACGGTAGGAATAAAGTTAATATGAGGGCCAACCAATAAACCGGCAAGGATATAACCGAGTACAAGTGGTTGTTTGATCTTTTTGAAAAGCAGGGTCGTAATTCCAGCCGCTGCAAGTATTAAGCCTAAATCAGTTATTAATACGGGTAGGTGTAACATACATAATATTTAATTGTAAAAAAACGGGTTAGTGGTTTTGTGATTAAGACATTACCAGAAAACATGGTTAGGATACAAGAAGTCGTATATGAAGTTATAATGAAATTGTGTTTGCCCGTTATAGGCTTTTAAGGGAGTATTTCTGACCGATTTACCTTCAGGCAGACGAAAAAGTTGTAAACAGGCTATAGATTGTTTATTTAAGCCTTGTTGTACCAGGGTAGGATGTTCTGAATTGTCTCCGTTTAAGTTAGATACGCCTTCTTGCTGCGTTTTATTGAACTGATGATGAAGGGAAAGTGGTTTAATTTCTAAAGCCGATAAACAGGCAGCCTGAATGCGCCCAGGCTTTAATGCAAAGCATGAATTTGTAATGAAAAAGATTGTGATAATCATTAAAAAACGCCTCATTATTGTAAATATACAAAAAAAGAGGCGTTTTCTTTAGTGAATTGACGTTTATTTTGAGCAAAAATGACACATATTTGAATTAGCCCTGTTGTGCAAAATAGGCTAGTGTATCTTCTTTATCTTTTTGTAGTTGTATTTTAAGTGCTTCCAGTCCGGTGAATTTCACATCATGTCTAAGGAATTCCATAAAGTTCATTTTGATGTACTGGCCATAAATCTCCTGGTCGAAATCAAAAATATTAACCTCTATATTCCTGGTCATTCCATTGATTGTGGGACGCTGACCTATATAAGCCATCCCTTTATAAGTCTCTTTCTCCATTTCTACAGTTACGGCATAAATACCGTCTGATGGAATGATTTTATAGGGTTGTTCAATAAATATATTCGCTGTTGGAAAGCCTATAGTACGGCCTATTTTATCTCCTTTAATTACCGGGCCGTATAAAGAGAAGTTATAACCCAGATATTCTGCCGCCAAACCTACTTGTCCTTCGAGCAGTGATTTCCTGATTTTAGTAGAGCTGACAGCAACGTCATTGATGTCCTGCTCTTTAATTTCTTCAATCTCATAACCATAGGGTTTTGAAAAAGCAACTAAGTCAAGCATGCCACCTGAACGGTCTTTTCCGAAACGATGGTCATAACCAACAATCAGCTGTTTAATGCCAATGGTATCTACCAGGATGTTCTTGATGTATTCTGCCGGCCTGAGATTAGAGAAATCGCGGGTAAATGGAGTGATGATCAAATGATCAACGCCCAGAGCAGCCAATATCTCTGCCTTCTCTTCAATAGTATTGATCATTTTCAGGTCCTGGTTTTCAGGATCAATAATCAACCGGGGATGAGGGAAAAAGGTAAGGATCACACTTTCGCCACCGGTCGCCTTCGCCAGTTCACAAAGACTGTTAATAATTTTCTGATGTCCGAAATGAACGCCGTCAAAAGTACCTATGGTTGCAACCGCATTGTTCAACCTTTTAAATTCGGAAAGGTGGTTATATATCTTCAAAATCTTTAGTATTAATGCAAGGCATGTCGTTTTACTACGCCACCCTTGATGTCAGAAATTTGCTGCTGCACAATAAAAGCATCCGGATCGAGCTGGCGGATTTCATTTTGCAGTTTACCCATTTCAAGTTTTGTCACTACAGTATATAAGATGTCAATTTCTTTTTTCTCCCCATAGCCGCCTTCACCTTTATAAATAGTCACTCCCCTTTTCATATCATTGATCAGAAATAGTTTGATGTCTTCTTTCTTTTCAGAGATAATCGTTACTCCAATATATTGTTCCAGCCCGTTGACTACAAAATCTATAGTTTTTGAAGCAGATAAATAAGTTAAAATAGCATACATCGCCGTTTCTATATGCAGGAAAATTGCCGCAACCCCAAAAATGATAATATTAAGGATCAGGATAATATTTCCAACAGTCAGCATACTGTTCTTACTGATATATAAGGCCAGGACTTCTGTTCCGTCAATAACACATCCGCCACGCATAGCCAGACCGATACCTCCTCCTAAAAACAAACCACCAAAAAAAGCGATTAGTAATTTATCGTGGGTAATAGGTTGAAAAGGCAGGATAATCAGGAAAACAGCAAGCGTAATAATGGCTAGTGCTGTTTTTATGGCAAATCCTTTACCAATCTGTGAATAACCCAGAATCACAAAAGGAATATTGATGAGCAGGATCAGGTAAGATAATTTAAATCCAGTCAGTGTACTGATTAATAAGGATATACCAGTTACTCCACCATCAATAAATTCACTTGGCATTAAAAAACTTTTAAGCCCGAAGCAGGCAGAAACGATGCCCAGCCCGATTAAGGTAAAGTCTTTTAAATGACGTAAGTAAGTGTTTTTGAGGTGACTGTGCATAGTAACTATTAAATGTTTGTGTGAGCTTGTTCAGCTGCGGCAGCTTCTCTTTTGTTTTTAAGATATTCCACCAGATCGGTTACTTCAAAGGCATCTTCTAATAGAAACCCCCCGCTTCTGGTACGGGTAAGTTTTGATAGGTAGGCACCGTTTTCAAGATGTTTTCCGAAATCTGAAACCAGCGATCTGATATAAGTACCCTTACTGCAAACGATTCTGAAGTCAACTTCAGGTAAAGCAATACGGGTAATCTCAAAAACTGGTACGGATACAAAACGAAGCCTCAATTCCTGCTCTTCACCTCTGCGGGCTTTAACATATAAACG
This sequence comes from Pedobacter cryoconitis, assembly GCF_003259615.1. Lineage (GTDB taxonomy): Bacteria > Bacteroidota > Bacteroidia > Sphingobacteriales > Sphingobacteriaceae > Pedobacter > Pedobacter cryoconitis. Next base: position 49,296 of record NZ_QLLR01000007.1, read on the forward strand.
TTCTCCGTTTACTTTGACTGCGGAATGGGCTGGTGGATATTGCTGTATATCGCCGGTAAATGGCGCAGTAGCGGCATAAATTGCTTCTTCAGTTAAATTAGTGAGCGGATATTCCTGATCCACTACCGTTTCCATATCAAAAGAGGGCGTTGTAGCCCCCAGAATCATCGTCCCGGTATATTCTTTGTCTTCTGCCTGAAAGGTATCGATCTGTTTAGTCAGTTTTCCTGTACATAAAATTAATAAACCTGTAGCCAATGGGTCTAATGTACCTGCATGGCCAACTTTTAATTTCAGGGGTTTTAACGAATTCCTTATCTTTCCTACTACATCAAAACTCGTCCACTTATAGGGTTTATTGATGAGTATTAACTCTCCTTCGGCAAAATTGAAGGTTCTTTCCAGTAACTTTTGTGCGCTCAAAATGGTAATCTAAATTAAGCTGCAATTTACACATTAAATTATTTGCAGGTTATGCCCGCTATATATTAATACAATGATGATCAATCCAGCAATGATACGATACCATCCAAACACTCTGAATCCGTGTTTGTTCAGGTAACCGATAAAACTTTTAATAGCCAGCAGGGCTACAATAAATGCAATGACATTAGCGATAACAAGAAGCTGAATCTGATCGTGGCTAATGGTATTGCCTTCTTTATAAAAATCAAATAACTTTTTTCCTGTTGCTGCAAACATCGTAGGGACAGCCAGAAAGAAAGAGAATTCAGCAGCTACTTTTCTGCTTAATTTCATAGACATACCACCAACAATACTTGCGCCGGATCTTGATGTTCCGGGAATCATTGCCAGGCATTGAAAAAATCCAATTTTCAAAGCGGTAAGATAACTGATCTCTTCTTCTTCATGGATAGTCGGCTTGTTAAACCATTTGTCTACAAAAAGAAGAATTACCCCTCCAACTACTAAAGATATAGCCACTGTCATCGGGCTTTCCAGCATCTGGTCAATCTTTTTGCTGAGCAGCAATCCAAAAATAGCTGCTGGAATAAAAGCAACCAGCAATTTAATATAGAAATTAATTGTTTTAAAGAAGCGTTTGAAATACAATACGACTACCGAAAGAATTGCTCCCAGCTGAATCGCAATAGTAAATAATTTAACGAAAGGATCGGATGCAATTCCCATAAAGGAAGAGGCAAGGATCATGTGGCCGGTAGAAGAAACTGGCAAAAACTCAGTCAGTCCCTCTATAACAGCGAGAATAATGGCATCTATAAGAGTCATGTATAGCTTACTTTTTCAGGATTGCGTAAATACCAAATCCAAATCCAAAAAGCACAACCATCGGCGCAAGAAGTGTTTTTCTTAAATCATAAATGTCAGTTGTTCCAATCATCAGCATAAACCCGGCTACAACAATAGCCATACTGATTAACAACAGCTGATAATTCTTTTTTGTAAAAACCATTTCATTTTTAGGGTCTTGCGTTGCAGGACTAGTTTTTTTCTCGATCATTTGTTATTATCTGTAAAGGTCGTAAATTTTTAAACGTAAATATTTGCTTACTGCAAAGGTTGTACTCAGCGCGGTCAGGAATATTCCCATCCCTACTAAACCAAGCAGAACGATACCAAATTCGGTGTAATTTCTTAGAATAATGATCTCAGGAATTTCTTTTTGTGCGTAATATAAAAGTCCAAGCAAGATCAGGATAGCAATAAACGAAGCGATTAAGCCATGCAGCATTGCCCAGAAAATAAAGGGTTTGCGGATGAAATTCTTCGTCGCACCTACTAACTGCATGCTTTTGATCAGGAAACGTTGTGAATAAATTGCCAGTCTGATCGTATTGTTAATCAAAGCTACAGAGATAACCAGCAGGATAGCCGCAAATCCCAATACAATTAAACCAATAGTATTGATGTTTTTATTGACCATATCAATTAACGAGCTCTGATAGATCACTTCTTTAACAACCGGGTTTTTACTGATCGTAGCTTTTAATGCGTCAATACTTTTATTGTTTGCATAGTCTGCTTTCATGTAAACATCTACGGTAGACAGTAGTGGGTTGTAACCCAAAAAGTTCACGAAATCTTCCCCTAAATCTTGTGTAAGGTTTTTTGCAGCGACTTCTTTGTTCACATATTCTGTCTGTTTAACGGCAGGGTTAGCATCAAGTTCTTTCCTGAACTGAATAACATCAGGTTCTTTTGCGCCTTCGTCAACTATGATATTTAATACAATATTCTCTTTTACATAGTTAGAAAGATTCTTTGCATGTACCAGTATGAGTCCCAATACGCCAAGCATCAACAAAACCAGGGTTATACTGAATATAGTAGAGATATAAATGGTTTTCGTCTTCTTAGAAGCATCACTAACTTCAAATTCTTCCATATTTTATGAGTTGGGTGTATTTTATGTCCTGCGAAAATAAAAAAATATATGCAAACTAGATGCCTTTTAAACGGGTAAAATATCTTGTTTGGTATGAATATCGTTTATATCGCTAAAGTTCTTTTGATAAGGCTTCTAAAACCTCCTTAATTTCTTTATTTTCGCCGTATATAAAGGATTTTTGTAATGGATTACCAATTTAAAGAAATAGAACAGAAGTGGCAGGGGTTTTGGGCAGCACACCAAACGTTTAAAGCAGAGGCAACATCAGCCAAACCTAAATTTTATGTGCTTGATATGTTTCCATACCCATCGGGTGCGGGTTTACATGTTGGCCACCCACTGGGCTATATTGCCTCCGATATATTTTCAAGATACAAAAGATTAAAGGGTTACAATGTTTTACATCCGATGGGATATGATTCATTTGGATTACCTGCTGAACAATATGCGATACAAACAGGACAGCACCCGGCATTAACGACTGAAGCAAATATCAGTACTTACCGTCGCCAGCTGGATCAGATTGGTTTTTCTTTTGACTGGAGCCGCGAAGTACGTACCAGCGAACCTGAATATTATAAGTGGACGCAATGGGTGTTTATGCAGCTGTTCAATTCCTGGTATAACCTGGAAACAGACCGTGCGGAAGATATTAATACTTTAATTGAAAAATTCAATGCTTCGGGCAGCGCTGATGTAAAAGCAGCAAGTGATGAGGACGTGAAAAGTTTCATGCCAAGTGACTGGGCAAATATGACTGCGGAAGAAAAACAGGAAGAACTGTTGAAATACCGTTTAACATTTTTGAAAGAAAGTACAGTAAACTGGTGCGCAGCATTAGGGACGGTATTGGCTAATGATGAAGTGAAAGATGGTTTCTCTGAACGTGGCGGCCATCCTGTGGAACAGAAAAAAATGATGCAATGGAGCATGCGTATTTCTGCTTATGCAGAGCGTTTGTTACAAGGTTTAAATACGATTGACTGGCCGGAGCCGGTTAAAGAAATGCAGCGCAACTGGATTGGAAAAAGTGTTGGGGCGAGTGTCCGCTTCAAAATCGAAACCGATGCAGTCATTAACACAGATTACATTGAAGTGTTTACCACGCGTGTGGATACTATCTTTGGTGTTTCTTATGTGGTATTAGCTCCGGAACATGAACTGGTAGCTGCATTGACTACGCCAGCACAGGTAAATGATATTAAGAATTATATAGAGCAGACTAAAAAGAAATCTGAGTTAGACCGTATGGCGGATACTAAAACAGTTTCTGGTGCTTTTACGGGTACTTATGTGGTGAACCCGGTGAGTGGTGAGCGTATCCAGTTATGGATTGCTGATTATGTGCTTGCTGGTTATGGTACTGGCGCTGTAATGGGCGTGCCAAGTGGTGATCAGCGTGACTGGTTATTTGCAAAGCATTTTAATTTGCCGGTTGTTCAGATCCTTGATGCACAAACAGCGATTGATGTACAGGCTGATAGCACTAAAGAAGGTAAGTATATCAATTCTGGTTTCATCAACGGAATGACCTATACTGAAGCGACTGCTACTTTGAATAAGTGGCTGGAAGATCAGGGTGCAGGGAAAGCGAAAGTGAATTTCCGTATGCGTGATGCGATATTTGGTCGTCAGCGTTATTGGGGAGAGCCTATCCCGGTATACTTTAAAAATGGTCTGCCTTATTTGATCAAGGAAGAGGAATTACCTTTATTGTTACCTGAGGTTGATAAGTATTTGCCAACAGAGACTGGTGAGCCGCCTCTGGGCAGGGCTGAGAACTGGACTTACGAAAATCAGTATCATTATGAGTTGAGTACAATGCCGGGATGGGCAGGTTCAAGCTGGTACTGGTATCGTTATATGGATTCCAATAATCAAACTGAGTTTGCTGGTAAAGAAGCTATTGAATATTGGAAGGATGTAGATTTATACATTGGTGGTGCTGAACATGCTACGGGTCACTTGCTTTACAGCCGTTTCTGGAATAAGTTCCTGAAAGATATGGGGTATGTCAAAGAAGAAGAGCCTTTCAAAAAACTGATTAACCAGGGAATGATCCAGGGCAGAACTAATTTTGTTTACCGGGTAGCTGATGAATCAGGCAAGGGCACTAATACTTTGGTTTCTCATGGTTTGAAAAACAATTATAAAACTTCGGCATTACGTGTCGATGTAAATATTGTAGAGAATGAGATCCTGGATATTGAAAAATTTAAGTTGTTCAGACCTGAATTTGCTAATGCAGAATTTATTCTGGAGAATGGTAAATATATCTGTGGGGTAGAGGTAGAGAAAATGTCTAAATCTTATTTCAATGTCGTTAACCCCGATGTATTAATTGCCAGTTATGGTGCAGATACTTTAAGGATGTACGAAATGTTCTTAGGCCCGCTTGAACAAAGTAAACCATGGAATACAAACGGAATTGAAGGGGTATTTAAGTTTCTTCGTAAGTTCTGGCGCTTATTCCACAATGATCAATGGGAATTTACTTTATCGGATGCTGAACCTACCAAAGCTGAATTAAAGGCATTGCATAAAATTATTAAAAAGGTACAGGATGATATTGAGCGTTTTTCTTTCAATACTTCAGTATCCAGCTTTATGATTGCGGTGAACGAGCTGACAGATCTTAAGTGTAATAAACGCAGTATCTTGCAAGAGCTGGTTGTTGTACTTTCTCCATATGCACCGCATATTACGGAGGAATTATGGTCGTTGTTAGGAAACGAGGGCAGTTTATCTTATGCTGCTTATCCTGAATTCAACCCGGCACATTTAGTAGAAGATGAATTCAGTTACCCGGTTTCTGTAAACGGAAAAACCAGGTTAAACTTAAATCTGAGTTTAGCACTTGAAACCAAAGAGATTGAAGAAATCGTATTGGCTGATGAGCAGGTTCAGAAATATCTGGAGGGTAAAACACCTAAAAAGGTGATTATTGTTAAAGGCCGTATTGTGAATATTGTGATTTAATTCAATAGTATCTATAATATACTGAATGGTTATTAAGGAGTCAAATCCTTAATAACCATTTTTATTTAAGGACATTTTCAATAATTACCGGTAAAATCCTGCTATTCACCGGTTATAATTATCAGCATTGCAAAAAGAATTTTAAATAGCCCGTAACAAAGTTAAATTTGCGGCGACTAAATAACACACACAGAATCACACTATTACTAAACTATGAAAAAACTACTACTACTATTTGTCTTTCTGGGACTAATACAGCAGGTTAACGCCCAATTCACACTCGGTGGCGGAGCACAAAAGGTAACTATAACCGGAAGGATAAGTGCTGTTATTATTGACTCTGCTACTAAACAACCTGTTGATTATGCAACGGTATCTCTGATCAGGGTTAAAGATAATAAATCGGTTAATGGCGGTGTAACTGATGCAAAAGGTAAGGTTGTACTACAAAATGTATCCCCGGACCAGTATAAGTTATTGATTGGCTTTATGGGCTATAAGGGTAAAACGATGTTAGTGAAAACCAGCCCTGAAAAACCTGATCTGAACCTGGGAAACGTTTTACTGACTGGTACAGAAAGTAATTTAAAAGAAGTTGCTATCGTTGGTAAAACACCAATGATCGAAACTAAAATTGATAAATTGGTTTATAATGCGGAACAGGACGTAACCACAGCGGGAGGTAACGCCGGGGATGTGATGCGTAAAGTGCCAATGGTAACTGTTGATATTGACGGAAATCCTTCTTTGCGCGGGAGTTCTGCGGTTAGGGTACTGATTAACGGGAAGCCATCAGGAACGATGTCAAACAGTGTAGCTGATGCCTTGAAAATGATTCCTGCTGAAGAGATTAAAAGCGTGGAAGTAATTACAAGTCCTTCGGCAAAATATGATGCAGAAGGGGCAGGTGGAATTATTAACATCATCACCAAAAAGAAAACTGCTCAGGGGGTTAATGGTAATGCTTCGTTATCAGTTGGTACACGCCAGAATAATGGTAATTTTAGTTTAAACGCTAAAAAGGGACGTTTAGGAATCAGTTCAAGCTTTGGCGGGCAGTATGCGATTCCTCAGGATACAAGAATTGTCTTGGAAAATGATGTCTACAGCCAGCAATCACATGTCTTTCAGGAAGGGTTCAGTAAAGCAAAAAGATATGCTTATAATGGAAGTATAGGTCTGGATTATGATATTAATGCCTATAACAGCCTGTCTACGAATATCAAATACAATGATTTTTCGAATGGTGCAAAAGGAAACTCAAATGTGACCAGCAGTATCATGGATACTATATTGAGGACAATTAATTATGTACGTTCTTCTGATAGCAAAAGCAGTTTAAACAATATAGACTGGAGTGCCGATTACAGGAAAACGACTAAAAAAGAAGGCGAAGAGTTTACGGTTTCCGGTCAGGCAAGTTTTGGCAGGAATACAACCCAATTTAATACAAGCCTGATTAATCCGGACGGGTCAGCATTGGCTCCGGATGTAAATGGTGATAATACGGGTAAAAATAATGAGTATACGTTACAAACGGATTATGTCTATCCTTTTAGTAAAACAATGTCGTTGGAAACCGGTGTTAAGGGGATTCTAAGAGATATAAAAAGTAAGTACCAGAGCAGCGAACAGGATTTTGACTATAAACAAAATGTTGGTGCAGCTTATGGTGTTTTAAGTTTTAAACTTGCTAAATTGTTTGATGTTAAGGGTGGTTTAAGAGCAGAATACACGGATATTAGCGGGGTGTCTGGCTCTTCATTGAATTTCAATAATAATTATTTTAATTTGTTTCCAAGTGTAATTATCTCCAAGACACTAAAGGGGAATTCTACGTTGAAACTGAGTTATAACACAAGGATGCAAAGACCAAGTTTGTCTTATCTGAATCCTTTCTTAAACAGGAATGACCCGGAAAATCAGCAGCAGGGTAATCCAAATTTAAATCCTGAAATAAGTGATATTGTGGAGCTTGGGTATTCGACCTTTATTAAAGGATCTGTAATTAATGCCTCTATATTTTACCGCACGACTACAGACGTAATTGAGAGTCTGTATTTTCCTGAACAAAAGCTGACTACTTATGCCAACGTAGGTAAAAATAAATCTTTCGGTGGTAATGTGTTCGCTACCTATAATCCATTGCCTAAATGGACTTTAATGGGTAATTTCAGCTTAAATACCTATGATTTAAGGAATTCACAGACCAATCAGAGTACTGGTGTATTTGTAAATTACTCGGTGTTTGCCAGGTCTGCAATTTCTTTTAAAGGCGGATGGAATACAGAGATTTTCGGTGTGTATAATGCGTCAAGGAGAACTTTTCAGGGTACTTCAGGGCCAATGGCATTTTATGGCGGCGCATTCAAGAAAGAGATCATGAAAAAGAAAGCGACTGTTGGTGTCAATGTATTGAATGTCTTTTCAAGAGATCTGCATATTCATAATGAGAATACAGGAGCTGATTTCCGTCAGAATATGAATATTTATTATCCTTTGAGATCTTTTGGGGTTAACTTTAGTTATAAGTTTGGTAAGGTTACTTTTTCTGCTCCAAAGAAGAAAAAAGGGATTTCCAACGATGATTTAAAGCAGGATGAAGGTGCCGGAGGATTAGGTGGGGGCGGAGCTCCAAAACAATAAATTCATCTGAATAATAGGGTTAAATTTCCAGTTACCTGGAGAGTTAACCCTATTTCTTTTTAACCCGTTTCAGGATCATTACACTTAATGGATTGATTGGGTAACCACTAATATTATTTTGCAGCATGGTCACTGACTGATCATAAAGAATAGGGACAATAGAGGCATTCTCTATGACCATATTATCCATCTTCTGATATAAAACGTAACGCTTTTTTGCATCATTCTCATAGTAGCTCTGTTCAAATAAGCGATCAAACTCTTTATTGAAATACCCGGTATAGTTTGGCCCATAAGGCACACGGTTTTTAGAATAGAAAACAGAAAGATAATTTTCTGCATCAGGATAATCGGCAATCCAGGAACCCCTGAAGAAATTGACTTCATTTTTAGACATCAGTTCTCTTAAGCTGGAGCTTGGTGTAACGTCAACTTTGATTTTCATGCCCAGTGAGTTCAATTCTCCCTGGATAAATTCGATGAGATCTTTGTAAGTTGTAGAAGTGCTCAAAGTTAGTTCCGGCATTCCTTTTCCATGCGGAAAACCTGCTTCAGAGAGTAGCTGCGCCGCTTTTACGGGGTCATAATGATAACCTTTTACTTTAATACTATCAAAACCAGGCATTCCTTTGGGTACAAAACCCGAAGTCGCAGGTGTACCTGTGCTGTTGCGCAAATATTTAATCAGCTTTGCCTTATCTATCCCATAATTAATAGCCTGACGTACTTTTTTAAATCTTAAAGGAGAGTTCCTGACAATAGATTTTGAAGTATCTACTAATATACCAACATATTCAGTACACAGATAAGCTCCTTTGATCAACTGAAATTTGCCTTTATACTTGCTGGTCATATGGCCGCTTTTGGTTAAGATGTCATCACGATAGCTCCCATCAACACTGTAAAAGAAATCGAGGTCTTTTTTGATAAAGGACATGAAAGCACTTTGCTTGTCCGTGATAAAAGAAACTTTAACAGCATCCAGGTAAGGAAGTCTTTTGCCATGGTCTTTTTCCCAGTATTTTTCGTTTTTCAACAGGACGAGAATTTCCTCTTCTTTCCAGTATTTAAAACGAAAAGGCCCTGTGCCTACAGGATGACTTCTGAAGTCCTTTCCATAATAATCTGCCACTTCATGTGGTACAACTACACAGTATTGTGTAGTCAGGAGATTCAGGAATGCTGGAAATGGTTTGGTTAAGTGAATAATTAAAGTAGTGTCATTGAGTGCCTGGAAGCTATTTTTGTCCTTTACTTTATCACTGAAGATCCAGCCTCCTGAAGAAGCTACTTTTGGGTCTGACAAGCGGTTAAAGCTATAGGCAAAATCTGCTGCAACAACTTTTCTCCCTTTTCCATGAATAAAAAGAGGGTCGTCGTGAAAGTATACATCATTGCGCAGGTGAAAGGTATACTGAAGTCCGTCTGGTGCTACTTCCCATGATTTGGCAATGGCCGGAATGGTATTTAGTGCGCTGTCCGCCTGAACAAGTCCGTTAAAAAGCTGGTTCATCATCCATATTGCAGGCTGATTACGTGCAAAAGCAGGGTCTAATGAGGTCAGACTCTGGTCAAAATTCAGGTTAAAGACTTTTTTATTGTCGTCCTGCGTCCCGGAATGGCACCCCCAGCATGTAATCAGACATAAAATGTAAAATATATTTTTTATAATTCGGGGCATCAGGTCAGGAATATTACTTTTGCACAAAGTAATAAATTAATCGATATGTCTTTTTTAAATGCACTTATAAATAATATTGGGGATGAAACGCAACGCGAAGATTTGCAGGAGCGCGTGGATATTATTCTGCATAAGATTAAATTTATGGACAAAGTTCCTGTAACCTGCCTGGATACAAATAACACCCCTAATCACGTATTGAATGTGCTTCTGGAGGCTGTTGGTGGCGAAGTGCTTGAAATTGTTCAGCAGGCGAAAGTACTGATCTATCATCAAACCAATACAGGTATTGGACAGCTAATGGGACTCGTGCCTGCTCTTTTAGAAAAGGAATGGCCGGCAGTTGCTTACAACAGAGTTTACCTGATGGAAGACACTTCTGCCTTTTTAAGTGATCCGGTATCCTTTGTAGAGGCTATGGAAGACATGGCAGAAATGCTTTATCCTGGCTATTTTATTTTTGGTAATGAAGGAAAAAACTGGACTTCCTTTGCTGTTTAATAAGCAATAAGTTTGTCTATCTGCTGTCCTGTAAATTTTAAAGTATCTTCCTTATAAAAATTACCCTGTTCATCCAATTCTGTTTTGATGGCTGGAATATGTAAACGTAAAGGGAGAACATTCAGGTGCAGATAACTGCATACGCCACCAAAATGATCGATTCCTCTGATGTTTCCATATTTACCGGAGGAGATACCAACCAGGCAGGCTTTTTTATCATAAAAGCTGTCTGGAAAGTCACAGGCATCGATTAATGTTTTTAAAACACCAGGAAAACTGCCATTGTATTCAGGAATAATGAACACAAATTTTTCGGTTGCCGTAATTTGTTCTTGTATCTTTTTAAATTCCGGAGATCTTTTTCCGTATAAATCGGAAACGATTAATTGAGCCGGCAGGTCTGTCAGGCTCAGTATATTAGCCTCTTGTCCTTTTTTAGCGAGTGTGTCTCTATAATATTTTGCGACTTTCAGCGTATTGCTATCGGGTCTGTTTGTGCCTGAAATGATCGTAATCATGTAAAAATTGTTAATAAGATGTTTAAAACACGCTATTGTTTAACGCTAATATTGTCATTTAGTTTGTATCTTAGCTAATTGTTAAAAAGCCCCTAAATGTAGGTAAAAATAGCGTTTTATACCTAAAGGATCTAATTCACAAATTCTCAGGAAATAATTGGTAATTATTAAAAAGATAAATGAGTAAAATTATTGCATTGGCCAATCAGAAAGGTGGAGTAGGTAAAACAACTTCATCTATAAATTTAGCCGCCAGCCTGGCCGTATTAGAATACAAAACTTTATTGGTAGACGCAGACCCTCAGGCCAATTCAACTTCAGGAATTGGGTTTGATCCAAGAAGCATCAAAAATAGTATTTATGAATGTATCATCAATGATGTAGAACCTTCAGAAGCTATCCAGAAGACGGAAACACCTAACCTTGATTTATTACCAGCACATATCGACCTGGTTGGAGCAGAAATTGAGATGATCAATCTGACCAACAGGGAATATAAAATGAAAGCCGTCCTGGAGAAAATTAAAGACCAGTATGATTTTATCATTATTGACTGTTCCCCTTCACTGGGTTTGATTACAATCAATGCTTTAACCGCTGCGGATTCTGTGATTATACCTGTTCAATGCGAATATTTTGCATTGGAAGGATTGGGTAAATTGTTGAATACCATAAAAATTGTACAAAACAGGTTAAACCCTGAATTGGAAATTGAAGGTATTCTTTTAACCATGTACGATGTACGTTTACGTTTATCAAACCAGGTTGTAGAAGAAGTAAGAACACATTTCCAGGAACTGGTATTTGATACGATTATACAAAGAAATACCCGTTTAAGTGAGGCACCAAGTTATGGGATTTCGGTCATCATGCATGATGCAAATTGTAAGGGAGCAATAAATTATCTGAACCTTGCCCGTGAGATTGTCCGCAAAAACGGATTGGTCAAAGAAAATCAGGGTTTGACTTCTGCAACTATTTAAATATAACTTAATGACATCGTTTCAGCGAAAAACAGGTTTAGGTAGAGGATTAAGTGCTCTTTTAGATGATTCAGATTCTGCTCATCCGCAAAAGAACGCAATTAACCCGGTCAGTGAGACTGAACAGAAAACGCAATCAGGTAATATTGGTAATATCAGGATCAGTGATATTGCCACAAATCCTTATCAACCGCGTTCTGAGTTTGATCAGGTTGCATTAAATGAACTTGCCGATTCCATCAGGGTACAGGGATTAATCCAGCCGATTACTGTCAGAAAAGCTGAAGGAGGAAATTATCAGTTAATCTCAGGTGAGAGACGTTTAAGAGCGTCTAAACTGGCGGGGTTGACAGAAATCCCTGCTTATGTCCGTGAGGCCAATGATCAGCAGATGCTGGAAATGGCCCTGATCGAAAACATTCAGCGGGAAAATCTAAATGCAATTGAAGTTGCACTGAGCTTTCAGCGTATGCTGGAAGAATGTAATCTTAAACAGGAACAATTGGGCGAGCGTGTCGGTAAAAACCGGTCAACAGTTACCAATTATCTGCGTTTACTAAAATTACCTCCTGCTATACAAATCTCGATCCGTGATCAGAAAATCTCTATGGGGCACGCACGGGCGCTGATTAGTGTAGAAGAAACTGAAAAGCAATTATTTATCCATCAGGAAATTATTGATAAAGGGCTTTCTGTACGGAAAGTGGAAGAATTGGTTAGAAGTATCAACAGTCTTCAGCTGAAACCGAAAAGTCCAAAACAGCCATTGGGCGTATCTTTCGAATATCAGAAATTACAAAAAGACCTGGCTTCAAGATTTGCGACTAAAGTGAAACTTAAAGTTGGTGAAAACGGCAAAGGTGCAATTGAAATTCCCTTTGTTTCTGATGATGACCTGAGCAGAATATTAGAATTATTAGATTGGTAATGCCAAAAAAACTACTGTTATCGGTCTTGTTTTGCTGCACTGTTTTTGCAGTTAGCGGGCAGGAAAAATTTAGTGTGAAAGGTGATAGTCTTAAACGTACCCCGGTTAAAGTAGATACGGGATATGTAAACCTTGGCCGTATTGCCGGCAGAAAGGCAGCATTCAGATCTGCATTGATTCCTGGCTGGGGACAGTATGGAAACGGGTTAACTGTTTACCGCGGGATAAAAATAGCTGCAATCTATACAGGTGGTACTTTACTGGTGATGTCTTTCATCCAGAATAATACTAAATATCATCAATACCTGACTGAACTTCAATACAGAGAGACACATAATGATCAGGCTCCCCAAGGTAGCCCGCTTGCCAGTATCGGTAAAGACGGATTATTAACAGCCAAGGATATATTTCGAAGGAACAAAGAAGTTGTCATCTTTTCTATGGTAGGTTTATATGTGGTGAACATTGTGGAAGCCTATGTTGATGCAAGGCTTTCCTATTTTGATATAGGTGATAACCTGGCTATCAAAGTTTCTCCTACTGTAATTGGTACACAATCGATGATGTATGGCTACAATGCCTTCAATCCTGGTCTGAAAGTCGCCTTTAGATTTTAATTTCAATATGATTTACCAATTATCTTTTTTAAAATATAAATAAATGAACATAGCTTTAATCGGTTACGGTAAAATGGGTCAGATCATTGAACGTTTTGCTATAGAAAGAGGGCACGAAGTTGTCCTGAAAGTTGGCATAGATAATCTGGCCGATCTGACTGTTTTTAACTTAAGAAAAGCAGATGTAGCCATAGATTTCAGTACACCTGATGCTGCTATTAATAATATATATACTTGCTTTGATGCAAATGTGCCTATCGTTGTTGGTACAACTGGCTGGTATGGTCAGTTACAGGAAATAAAAGATGAGTGCCTGCGCCGTAACAATACGTTGTTATATGGGTCTAATTTCAGTATAGGGGTTAATTTGTTTTTTCATATCAATGAAGTGCTTGCCAAAGTGATGAACAATTACCCGGTTTATGAAGTACAGGTAGAGGAAATTCACCACACTCAGAAACTGGATTCACCAAGTGGTACGGCAATGACGCTTGCAGAAGGTATTATCGAAAATATGGACCGTAAATCTGAATGGGTGAATGAACTGGATGGTAACCCGGCTATTGAAGTGTTAAAGCAGGAACAAGTATTGATTGCTTCACAGCGAATTGAAAATATACCAGGTACACATACAGTGATTTATAGTTCAGAGGTAGATGAAATAGAATTGAAACATACTGCGCATAGCCGTGCCGGATTTGCACTGGGGGCAGTAGTTGCAGCTGAATGGCTGCAAAATAAACAGGGATTCTATAATATATCTGATATATTTAATTTAAAATAACAAAACATATGAATTGGAAGTTCTGGCAAAAGAATAATACTGAGCCGAAAAAGAAAAAGACCAAAAGCAGAGAATGGTTTGATGCCGTTGTTTTCGCTGTAATTGCCGCCACTGTTATCCGCGTATTTTTTATTGAAGCTTATACTATTCCTACGGGTTCCATGGAGAAGTCGCTGTTAATCGGCGATTTTTTGTTTGTGAGTAAAGTTAATTACGGCGCGAGGATACCAATGACTCCGGTTGCTTTTCCTTTTGCACACCATACGATGCCTGTTACCGGTACAAAAGCTTATTATGACGGTATACAATGGAAATACCGCCGATTACCTGGAATGCAGGATATTAAAAGAAATGATGTTGTAGTTTTTAACTTTCCTGATGGTGATACTGTAGCGTTAGAAGCCCAGGACAGAGACTATTATGATATGGTACGTGCAGTTGGTAAACAGGCTATTCAAAGTCAGTATACAATTGTCAGCAGACCAGTAGATAAAAGAGAGAATTATATCAAACGTTGTATCGGTATCAGCGGTGATATATTAAGTATGTCGAATGGATTGGTTACGGTCAACGGAAAAGCTGAGCCGATGAAAAATACTGGACAAATTGATTATATGGTGAAATTTAAAACCAGTGATGTCAATTTCCAGGTGTTTGAAGAAATGGGTTTTGTCATTGACAGGGACATCAGTGCATTATCTCAGGATACTTATAATTTTGTCGGTACACCAGTAATGATGGACAAAGTAAAGAAACTGGATTTCGTTGCTGCTGTTAATACACGTACTGCTGCACCTGGTGCGGTTGAAGCGAATGTGTTTCCTCAGGACCCAAACAGAAAATGGAATGCTGATAACTGGGGGCCAATTCAAGTTCCTAAGAAAGGATGGACTGTAAAACTGGATAGTGTATCTATGCCTTTATATCAGCGTGCTATTTCTACTTACGAAGGTAATAAAGTAGAGAAAGTTGCTGGTGGATGGTTAATTAATGGGGTGAAAAGTGATAGTTATACCTTTAAAATGGACTACTACTGGATGATGGGAGATAACAGGCATAATTCACTGGATTCAAGATATTGGGGATTTGTACCAGAAGATCATATTGTAGGCAAAGCTTTATTCATCTGGATGAGTTATGATACCAATGGTTCTTTCTTTAGTAAGATCAGATGGGGCCGTTTGTTTAACGGTATTCATTAAGCCAGGATTTTATAATTCCCGCTATAAACAAAAAGGGTTGCTGTGTCGTAAACATAGCAACCCTTTTTGTTTATAGCCGGCTAATTTGTAGCTTATCGGCGAGTTCGTTCAGATCATTTACAACTGGTTCTACCAAAGGAATTCCAGCTATTTTGCGTTCCTGTTCAAAGGCGTATTCAGGTTCTCCCGGAATAATTACCCGCTTGGCAGGATCGATAGTCTGCGCACTTTGAAAACGCTCAATCCAGTTGTCCAGGTGATCCTTGAAATCTTGTGCCGGACGAAAACCATCTATGCGCATTGCGCCAAAGAAATGGCCAAGACCTTCACCTACCGGATTTGCTGACGGTTCAAGGAAAGCTACAAAAGGGGGAACCCATGGGCCGTAATTAGCTCCTGAAAGCACTGCCGTCAAAATATCAACTGTTGCACTTAAACCGTAACCTTTATGACTGCCATGATCCTTATCACTTCCCAATGGCAATAAAGAACCACCATTTTTTAGTGCATTAGGATCAGTAGTTCCATGACCATTTTTATCTTGTGCCCATCCTTCTGGAATAGGCAGGTTTGCGCGCTGTGCAATTTCCAGTTTTCCATTTGCAGCAGCTGCGGTAGCCATATCAACAACTACCGGAGGATATTTTCCTGCAGGAAAAGCATAACACATTGGATTAGTCCCTAATAATCTTTCATTGGCATAGGTAGGTGCAACCAATGGACTTGCATTGGTCATGCTAATGCCAATCATATCTTTTTCTACAGCCAGCAAAGCATGATAACCTGCAATACCGAAATGATTGGAGTTTTTGACTGCAACCCATCCGCTGCCGTATATAGCCGCTTTTTCCATAGCGACCTTCATCGCAAAAGGAGCAACTACCAGGCCGAGGCCTGCATCACCATCTACTGTGGCTGTTGTTGGCGTTTCATGTACGACCCTGATATTTGGTGTAGCATTAATTCTTTCTTTCTCCCATAAGCGTATATAGCCGCTTAACCGGGCTACGCCATGAGAATCTATTCCTCTAAGGTCAGAACGTAACAACACGTCTGTGGCCAGGTCTGCATCTATAGCAGAGCAGCCCATTCTCAAAAAGACGCTTCTGGTAAAATTCCGTAAACGTGTTTCTGTAAAAGTATGAAAGGTCATTTGAATGAGTTAAGCGTATAGAACCGTAAATTTATAATCGAGCGGTTTGAATGCAGCTAATAAACCGTCAATAAAATCTTCCCCGTAAAGTACGTACATCGGGGCAATATTCAGCACACGTTCCTGCAGTACACCTGATGGAAAGAGTTTATTCTTTAAGGTGTCAATCTGCTGCAAGGAGGTAGTATGCTTGCGCTTTTCAGCTCTTAAAAGTTTTTTCTCCAGGTTAGTAACCAGTTTTAAAGCTTTTGTTTTAGCAGCTTCCGCAGACATGGAAAGTGTTTTGTCGATTTTATAAGAGTTTAATTTGATCTGATCAAAAACAGCTCTTATTGCGCGTTGCTCATCATCCAGACAAAGAGAATCACCAACATGTGCTTTAATCCATTGGTTTTTCAATTGCTCATCACTATTAAATAAAGTGATCGGGCTAATATCCAGAATTTGCATTTTGCGGGCACTTCTATCGTCTATAACTAAAGCTGAATTTCTTAGAATCAGGATAGGATAAGGGATTTTGTAGAAATCAAAATTAGCTTTTAGCTGTAACCAGTAGGTTACTTCGGCTCCGCCACCGATATAAGCAAGGTTTGGTAAAATAAGTTCCTGGTAAACCGGACGCATCACCACATTGGGACTAAAACGCTCCGGGTGATGAGCTATTTCCTGCTTTAAGCTTTCTTTGGTAAAGCTGATTTCAGTATTCAGGACTTTATATTCCCCGTTTTCTTCTACAATACGTTCGCGGAGCTGATTGTCCATATAGAAGAAATTGATCTCCCGTGGATTTACCTGGGGTTTATAACCTTTTGCTTCCAGTGCCTCACTACTTGTATTAATTTGTGCGAAACTGTGCTGTTCTACAATGTCCTGGTATATAATTGATGAAAACTGTGCTTTCAAGGCAGCATCGTCAGCATCCACACAAACTAAACCTTTTTTACCAAATAAGGTATCTACCAGTTCACGTGTTGCATCAGCAAGACTTTTATTGGAGGTATAGGCTTTTTCAACGATTTGTGAGAATTCAGTACCATTTTCGCTGATACCTAAATAACCTTTATAACCAATAAGTGCATCTGTAATATCTGAAGTTGTTAACCTGCCAGTAGCTCCTGCTGCATTTTTCTTCCAGGTCAGCATTTTATCCTCTACCTTCACATGATTGATTTCTTCAAAATCATGATCCTCTGTAGCCATCCAGTAGACAGGTATAAAGTTATAGTCAGGAAAACGTTGCTTGAGATCTGCTGCAAGTTTAATCGCAGTAACAATCTTATAGATGAAATAAAGGGGGCCTGTAAAAATATTTAGCTGATGACCTGTCGTTATAGTAAACGTACGCTCATCAGCTAATAAGTTGATATTTTCAAGAACTGAAGCAGAGGGCTGCAAATGCTGATACTGCTTATGCAGGCTGTTTACTAATAAGCTGCGGTCACCAGAATACTTCCGGTCTCCGATTGCTTTTTTAAAACCCTCTAAAGTAGGGGAGTACTTATAAAAAGACTCCAGATTATCCTTTCCATCAATGTAATCCAATACAATGGATGAAAAGGCGTGTGTTTGCTGATAAGAGATGTACTTGGCCTGCATTGCTACGAAATTAAGTTAATAAACCATAATTCAGCAAAACGCAATATTATTTTACAATCTGTCCATATAGATCAAAATCTTCAGCACGGTCAATTGCTACGTTTACGAAACTGCCATTTGCAGCATAACCCGTATTAGCATCAATTAAAACCTCATTATCAACCTCAGGAGAGTCAAATTCAGTACGTCCGATGAAGAAATCACCCTCTTTACGGTCTACCAGAACTTTGTAAGTCTGACCTACTTTATCCTGGTTGATTTCATAAGAAATTCCCTGTTGTAACTCCATGATTGCATCAACACGTTCCTGTTTTACTTCATCAGGTACATCATCCACCAAGTTATGTGCATGTGTTTTTTCCTCATGAGAATAAGTGAAACAACCCAATCTGTCGAAACGGGTATCTTCTACCCAGCGTAACATTTCTTCAAAGTCCTGTTCAGTCTCACCCGGGTAACCGCAAATCAGTGTGGTACGCATCGCAATTCCAGGAACTTTATCCCTGATCTGGTTAACGATGTCGATCGTCTTCTGTTTCGTAATCCCACGACGCATTGATTTCAGCATATTATCTGTGATGTGCTGTAATGGCATATCCAGATATTTACAGATGTTTTCTCTTTCGTTCATGGCATCCAGAATTTCCATCGGGAACCCTGAAGGGTAGGCATATTGTAACCTGATCCATTCGATACCATTAATATCAGAAAGCCTTCTTAACAATTCGTCCAGATTACGTTTACCGTAGATGTCCAAACCGTAATACGTTAAATCCTGAGCAATCAGGATCAGCTCTTTAGTTCCGTTGGCAGCTAATATTTTTGCTTCTTTAACCAAAGCTTCCATTTCTGTCGATACATGTTTACCGCGCATCAAAGGAATCGCGCAAAAAGAGCAGGGGCGGTTACAGCCTTCTGCAATCTTAAAATAAGCAAAATGTGAAGGAGTAGTTAATAAACGTTCTCCAATCAATTCATGCTTATAATTTGCACCTAATGAATGTAATATGTTTTGTAAATCGTTCGTACCGAAAAAGGCATCAACGTTTTTAATTTCTGATTCCAGTTCAGGCTTATAACGTTCCGAAAGACATCCCGTTACAATTACTTTACTGATTTTACCTTCTTCTTTTAACTGACTGTATTGAAGAATAGTGTCAATAGACTCTTGTTTTGCATTGTCAATGAAACCGCAGGTATTGATAACAATAATATCATCTTTGTTGATTTCATTAGCCTCATGAACCACATTTAAGCTATTCCCTCTTAATTGTCCCATCAAAACCTCAGAATCGTAAATATTCTTGGAACAACCCAATGTAATTACGTTGATTTTTGGTTTCTTAACAGGGATAATTTTAGAAGTCGTTTTCGTATTCATCTTGTGTATATATATTGCTTTTAAAAGAAGGCTTATTTAAAAAGGCCGTCAACAAAAGCTTTTTTATCAAATAATTGAAGGTCATTCACACCTTCACCAACCCCGATGTATTTAACCGGGATTTTAAACTGATCGGAAATACCAATAACTACACCACCTTTGGCAGTGCCATCCAGTTTAGTAATTGCCAGTGCATTTACATCTGTAGCTTCTGTAAATTGTTTACACTGCTCAAATGCGTTCTGTCCGGTTGAGCCGTCGAGTACCAGTAAAATCTCATGTGGTGCATTAGGGATCACCTTCTCCATCACTTTTTTGATTTTGCCCAGCTCGTTCATCAACCCGATTTTGTTATGCAATCTTCCGGCTGTATCAATGATCACTACATCTTCTCCGTTAGCAACAGCAGATTGTATGGTGTCAAATGCAACAGAAGCAGGATCAGAACCCATTGCCTGTGCCACTACCCTTACATCAATGCGCTCGCCCCATAATTTAATCTGCTCAACAGCTGCAGCCCTGAAAGTATCTGCTGCACCCAATACCACTTTCAGCCCTTCAGCTTTAAGTTTATGGGCAAGCTTGCCAATGGTGGTTGTTTTACCTACACCATTTACACCAACTACCATGATTACATAAGGTTTATGTTCACCGTACTCGAAATTACGGAAATCATTGCTGTTGTTTTCAGCCAGTAAAAGCTGGATTTCATCACGGAGGATCAGATTCAATTCTGAGGTGGACAAATATTTGTCTTTTGCCACTCTGTCCTGAATCCTTTCAATGATTTTCAATGTAGTGGTTACACCGACATCAGAAGTAACCAGTACTTCCTCCAGATTATCCAATACATCATCATCGACTGTTGACTTTCCGGCAACAGCTTTCGTGATTTTGTTAAGGAATCCGTTTTTAGTTTTCTCTAAACCTTTGTTTAATACTTCCTGAGCTTCAGGAGCAGTTTCCTTTTTCTTGAAAAAATCGAATAGTCCCATAGAAATGTAGATGAAAACAAAAAAAGCCCTCCCATAAATATAGGGACGGCTTTAATATCATTAAATATTAAAATTACTTGCCTTGTCCAGCAATAGCATCTTTAACGTGATCGTTATGAACGATAACTTCTTTGAAAGAATAAGCACCAGATTTTGGTGATTTAGTCATCGTAATAACTTTTGAATATTCTTTACCTTTACCCGTTTTAAGGGTTGCAACTACCTTTTTTGCCATGATCTAAATAGATTGGAAATGTATTACTTAATTTCTTTGTGTACAGTTACTTTCTTCAATACCGGATTGAATTTTTTCAATTCTAATCTCTCAGTAGTATTTTTACGGTTTTTTGTAGAGATATATCTAGACATACCAGGCATGCCGCTAGTTTTATGCTCTGTACATTCTAGAATAACTTGTACTCTGTTACCTTTTTTTGCCATTTTATTAATAATTTAGTTGATTCACATCAACAATGTTTTTACAAAAATCCTTTTTTTACGAAACGGTTAATAGCTTCAGTAATACCAATTTTATTGATGGTTTTGATAGCTGAAGTAGAAACTTTCAGTGTTATCCAACGGTCTTCATCAGGAATATAAAATTTCTGAAGTTGTAAGTTGGGATAAAACTTACGTTTAGTTTTAACGTTTGAGTGAGAAACATTAAAACCACTCATAGCCTTTTTTCCGGTTAAATCACAAACTCTAGACATGCCTTTAATATATATTGTTAAATTGTTCTTCGCTTAATTTTTTAAGAGTGTGCAAATATCACGAAAATATTTGTAACGATCAAGAGTCCATGTGATTATTTTTCAAATTTTATAGATTACCTCTTATTGCTCTTGCGGCAAAGATACATAAATACCCCACAAATACGAATGTTGGGCTATTCTTGGCGTTATTATGCTGTATTGTAGTAAACTGACTACATATATTTTGCTATAATAATCTTTTAACTACCTTTCAAATAATTTATATTAGCTTAAAATTATCACCAAATATATTATGCAAATCAAATCTTTAGCCGAGTACGAGGAAACCTATAAGTTCAGTGTCGAGCATCCAGAAGAGTTCTGGGCTGGAATAGCAGAAAAATTTCTATGGAAAAAGAAATGGGATAAAGTCTTATCCTGGAATTTCACTGACCCACAGATCAAATGGTTTGAAGGCGCGAAGTTGAATATTACTGAAAACTGCCTTGACCGTCACCTGGAGAAAAGTGGTGACAAACCTGCAATTATCTGGGAATCTAATGACCCTGAAAAGCCAAGTGTGACACTGACCTATAAAATTCTTCATGAACAAGTGTGCCGGTTTGCTAACGTGCTAAAGAAAAATGGTGTAAAAAAAGGTGACCGTATTTGTATTTATATGCCAATGGTCCCGGAACTCGCGATTGCGGTGCTGGCCTGTGCACGTATCGGAGCAGTCCACTCTGTTATATTCGGTGGATTCTCTGCGAAATCAATTGCAGACAGAATCAATGATTCAGCTTGTAAACTGGTGATTACTGCCGATGGATCTTTCCGTGGAAGTAAACAAATCCAGCTGAAAGAAGTCATTGATGACGCACTGATCGGATGTCCTACGGTAGAAAAAGTGATTGTGCTTACCCACACCCGTACTCCTGTTTCGATGTTAAAAGGCCGTGATTTATGGTTTGAGGATGAGATTAAACTAGTAGATACCATCTGTCCTGCAGAAGAAATGGACGCAGAAGACATGTTATTTATCTTATATACTTCTGGTTCTACCGGAAAGCCAAAAGGTGTAGTACATACTGTAGGTGGCTATATGGTTTATGCAGGATATACTTTCTCCAATGTGTTTAATTATCAGCCAGACGAAGTTTTTTTCTGTACAGCTGATATTGGCTGGATTACCGGACACTCTTATATTGTCTATGGCCCGCTTTCACAAGGCGCAACAACCTTGATATTTGAAGGAATTCCTACTTATCCTACGCCATCAAGATTATGGGAAGTGGTAGAAAAACATAAAGTTAATATCCTTTACACTGCTCCAACTGCAATCCGTTCATTGATGAGCTTTGGTACAGAACCTTTAAAGGGAATAGATATGAGCAGCCTGCGTGTCTTAGGATCAGTAGGAGAGCCCATTAATGAAGAGGCCTGGCACTGGTTTGATGAAGAAGTTGGTCATAAAAACTGCCCGATCGTAGATACCTGGTGGCAAACTGAAACTGGTGGACTGATGATTTCACCGATTGCTTTTGTAACGCCATTAAAACCTGCCTGTGCGACTTTACCTTTACCTGGAATTCAGCCCTTGCTGGTGGATGAGAATGGAAAAGAGATTGAAGGAAACGGCGTAAACGGTAACCTTTGTATTAAATTCCCATGGCCAGGTATATTACGTACAACTTATGGTGATCATGAAAGGTGTAAACAAACCTATTTTTCAACTTATCCGAACCTTTATTTTACAGGTGATGGCTGCATGCGTGACGAAGATGGTTATTATAAAATCACCGGAAGGGTAGATGATGTCATCAATGTTTCAGGACATAGAATTGGCACGGCCGAGGTAGAAAATGCCATCAATATGCACGCTGGCGTAGTAGAAAGTGCTGTTGTGGGGTATCCACATGAAGTAAAAGGACAGGGGATTTATGCTTTCGTAATTTATCCGAAGCTGCATGATGAACCAGAATTGACCAAAAAAGATATTCTGCAAACAGTAACCCGTGTTATTGGTGCAATTGCGAAACCAGATAAGATTCTATTTGTAACGGGCTTACCGAAAACGCGCTCAGGAAAGATCATGCGTAGAATACTTCGTAAGATTGCTGAAGGAGAAACTGCAAATCTTGGTGATACCAGTACCTTATTAGATCCTGGAATTGTAGAAGAAATTATTGTTTCCGCACAGCAATTGTAAAGATTTATCCCCTTTAAAACAATTTTTAAGTTTTAGCTGTTCCTTATCGAAACGATCATTAATTTAAAACAAATACTATGGACAGTTTAGAGTTAAAAGGAAAATGGAATGAGTTGAAAGGTAAAGTGAAGCAAGCCTATGGCGATCTTACAGAAGACGACTTGAAACATGAAGAAGGTAAAGATGATGAGCTTTACGGTAAATTACAGCAGAAAACAGGTAAAACCCGTGATGAAGTGATCACGTGGTTGAAATCTTTATAGATTTATATTCTAATAGAAAAGGCTCCTCAAATTATATTGAGGAGCCTTCTTTATTTAGCCAGATTGATAACCAATGCGTTATTGACCATCGTAATGTTTACTCTTTGATCTGGGGTGAAACCTATTTCGCTAAGCCAATGGCCTGAAAGCTTAATTTCAGGAATTATGGTTCGGCTCCGGCGGTTAATTCTGATAATGGGCTGGATTTTTAAGCTTCTGCTCCACGGCAGGCTGCTTATGTTCGTATCTGGTACTAGCATACATTTTTTGGATTAATTTAGCGACTTACTATTGCATCATTAAATATACTTCCTTTAAGTTAAATATGTATCTAAAGTTATAAACAAAATGGCCGCTCTGAATTTTATCCAAAGCGGCCATTTTATTGAGCTGTTCCCGGGTTAATAACCGAATATTTGTTCCAGTGTAAGCGTATTCAGCTTACCGAATTTCTCCATATCCTGTATTTTTACTTTTTTATCAGAAGCTACGATACAATAATTATAAGGCTTATTGGCTACCTGGCTCGTATGAAAAGCTTTAATATCTGAGAAAGTTAAAGGCTGTAAACCTTTATATTCATCAATTCTTGAATCATGATCAAGACCTAATCTCTGGTCTGCATAATAATGATTGATAATTGCATTTTTAGTGATTCTTGAAGTTTCTAAAGAATTTAAAGAATTAGACCTTGAAGACTGAAAGTTTTTCTCAGACTCAGGTAATACATTCAATAACTCATTCATCGCACCCACAGCGTCAGTCATTTTATCAGCCTGGCTACCCACATAAGCAACCATTGAATTGTCTTTTTCTTTTTTATCAGGAGCAGAATAATACGCATAAGTTGAATACGCTAAAGCTTTAGACTCTCTGATGGTCTGGAAAACAATAGAACCCATACCGCCTCCAAAATAGCTGTTGAACAGGTTAATTTTAGCTGCCTGTGAAGGATCGTAAGCGCCATTATTTCTTATCCAGCGAATCTCAGACTGTACCATATCATAGTTGGCAAAATAAACCTGGTTGTCTTTGTTGTCTGTATAAACAAATTGCTGCGCAGGAGTTGCTTCAGTAAATACTTTAGGTAAAACATGTACCTTTTCAATGTTTTTAGTGAATATATCGATTGTCTCCGGGCCATAATAATTGATGGAATGTTTCACACTGTTGATATGATGTAAAATATCCAATAACTGTGCAGAAGTCAACTGTTGTACCTCTTCATTGGATAAAACAAAGTTAGTTGGGTTTTTTGGACCATATTGCGCGTAACTCATCAGCCCGGAAAGGATTGCAGCCTTGTTCAGCTTCGTATTTTCCCTTGATTTAAGGATACTGCTTTTCATTTCCTTCAATGCCTCTTCATTTGCTTTACAATTAGCGAACACATGCTCCACTAAATTTACAGCCTGATCAAAATTCTCCTGAAGACCGCTGATCTCAATCGTACATACATCATTTTTTACAGTGAATGAATAATTACAAGCAATATTATAGAACTGCTTGCTGATTTCTTCTGCCGAATATTTATCAGTACTTAAAAAAGTAAGATATTTTGCAGCATAAGGTGTTAATTTAGAATTCCATGCACCCATATCAAAACGATATGTCAGGTTGAAAATACTGTTCTCTTTATTTTGAACAGTTACCACATCGGCGATGCCGGCTTTACCAAAGTTCAGATCCTTTTGGTAATCAAGGAACCGGGCTTCAATAGGTTTTGAAGGTGTAGCCAGTAGATTTTTAGTAAAAACAGAAGTCTCATTCGTATTCGTTTTAACCGGGGTAATTGCCGGTTTGTCAACTTTTTGAATGCTCTTGTCTTCTCCTTTATGTTTCAGAATAACCACATAGTTATCCTTGAAGAACTTATTCGCGAAATCAACTACCTCTTTCTTGCTGATTTTAGCCATGTCATCCGGATTTCTCAATGACTTATCCCATTTCGTTGCACGGTTCAGGATAAACTCATTGGTCACTGCTTCCACACGGAAATCATTCTTATCAAATGACTCCAGTAAGCTTAATTTGCTGTTGGCGACCGTTGCCTTGATCAGGCTCTCTTCAAAATCACCTTTTTTTAATAAAGTAACCTGGTCTAATAATAACTGTTTGGCCTGATCCAGTGACTGTCCTTGTTTAGGTTGTGCCACTAAAAGGAAAGTACCATAATCCTTCATCTGCTGATAACCAGCACCAGCATTTAAAACTTTCTGCTGTTTGTTTAAATTGATGTCCATTAAACCCGCTTTACCATTGGCAAGGATGCTGGAAATTAAATCAAGCATCATGCTCTCTTTCGTGTTTTCCGCATATCCTCTGTAGCCGATTCTCACTGCTTCAGCACTTGGGCCATTAATATCAGCCGTCTGAATTTTAGTCAGTGGTTTTTCGGCAGCAGGTGTATATAATTCAAGAGGTTTTGCCTTCATATAAGAGAAAGACTGATCTACCTTTTTAATCATTTCATCGGCTTTAAAATCACCAGAAAGAATAACAGCCATATTATCAGGAACATAATACTTGTTATAATACTTGCGGATTTCTACCAGCGAAGGATTCTTTAAATGCTCAATAGTACCGATGGTCGTTTGTTGTCCATAATTATGCGTAGGGTACAGCAAATCATTCATCTTCTCACTGATTTTCCACGAATCATTGTCTAGTCCGCGGTTTTTCTCTTCATAAACAGCTTCCAGTTCTGTATGGAAAATACGGAATACCGGGTTGCGGAAACGTTCAGCCTGTAAAGCAAGGAATTTATCAGCTGCATTCGCAGGCAGGTCCTCATTGTAAACCGTTTCCTCATACCATGTATGTGCATTGGTTGACTGTCCGCCAATAGATTTCATCATTTTATCATATTCATTGGCGATAGAATAATTAGAAGCCTCACCGGAAGTTTTATCTATTTGGGCATAGATTTCTTTTCGTTCAGCGGGGTCAGTAGTTGCATGATATTTCTCATATAGTCCTTCTATTTTATCCAGCAAAGGTTTTTCTTTGGCATAATCTAAAGTACCAAAACGATCAGTCCCCTTGAATAAAAGATGCTCCAGGTAATGCGCTAAACCCGTAGCATTGCGGGGGTCAGTATTACTACCAGCTCTGACAGCCATGCGAAACTCAATACTAGGTTCTTTCGTATTTTCGGAAAGGATGACAGTAAGACCATTTTGCAAAGTATAAAAGCGGGATTTCGTAGGATCATTCGTTACATACTTATAAGTATATCCGCCGGAGGATGCTGTTTTCCACTCATACCCCACTTGCGCCATTAAGGACGATCCAGCGAGGATAAAGCAAGATAAAAGAAATATATTTTTTTTCATGTTTAATAAGTTATGTTCAAATATACTTTTGAAATATGAGAAACTAGTTATATATATCCCATAATCTTGTACTTTTACCCCCATGAAGAAAGAGCAATCCAGACCCAATATTTTAGTAGTAAATGATGATGGTGTTACTGCACCAGGTATCAGGAATCTGATTGAAGCCGTTAAGGAATTTGGTAACGTTGTAGTAGTCGCACCAGATGGGCCACAGTCCGGAATGGGACATGCAATTACCATAGGAAAACCTTTGCGTTTTGACAGGGTAAACCTGTACGAAGGTGTGGAAATGTATAAATGTTCAGGTACACCTGTGGACTGCGTAAAACTGGCAGTAAACAGAATATTTAAAGGTAAAAAGCCTGATCTGTGTGTTTCAGGTATCAACCATGGATTAAATAATTCGATTAACGTTATTTATTCAGGAACCATGTCAGCTGCTATGGAAGGAGCCATTGAAGGCATTCCTTCTGTTGGATTCTCCCTGGATGATTTCTCTGAAGAAGCTGATTTCAGTCACTGTCTTAAATTTGTTAAGACCATAGTCCGCCAGGTACTCGATCACGGTTTGCCACAAGCAACTTTGCTGAATGTCAACTTCCCTAAAGGTGCGGATTTGAAAGGAATTAAAATCTGCAGACAGGCCAATGCAAAATGGGCAGAAGAATTTGACGAACGTAACGACCCTTATGGCCGTCCATACTACTGGCTGGCCGGCGTATTTCAAAATAATGATAAAGGAGAAGATACAGATGTATGGGCATTGGAGAACGGTTTTGTATCAGTTGTACCCGTACAATTTGATTTAACTGCACATCACGCTATTCCAATATTAAACTCGTGGACATTTAATGATTAAGCAGATTAAAGATAACGTCTGGGTAGGTTTTGGGATTGGTATTTTCCTTCCGGGAGTACTGCTTTCCATGGTCTGGTTTATTATGCACCAGATAGCCTACCTCGCCAAAGCAGACCTGTTGCTGATTGGCTGTATTGCCGTAAATGCTATACTGCTGAAGTACTTTTTTAAGGTGAATAAAGAAAATACAGGGAGAGGCGTATTAGGAGCCACATTTATATGGGGCATGCTTTTCTTTTTCTATAAAATCTCACAATCATGAAATATTATCTTGTAGCCGGTGAAGCTTCCGGAGATCTCCATGGCGCTAATTTAATGAAGGCACTGAAGGATCAGGACCCGGAGGCTGAATTCAGATATTTCGGCGGGGATAAAATGAAAGCAGAAGGCGGAACGCTCGCCAAACATTATGCAGAAATGGCGTTCATGGGATTTACAGAAGTACTGCTTAACCTGAGAACTATATTCAGGAATTTAAAAACCTGTAAAGAAGATATTCTGGCCTGGTCGCCCGATGTTTTGATCCTGATTGATTTTCCGGGCTTTAATTTAAAGATTGCCGGTTTTGGAAAAGAGAAAGGTATTAAAGTTTGTTATTATATTTCTCCGAAAGTATGGGCGTGGAACCAGAAAAGGGTACTGAAGATCAAAAAGGTAGTTGATAAAATGTTTTGTATCCTTCCATTTGAAGTAGACTTCTACAAAGGATGGGGGATGGAAGTGGATTATGTTGGCAATCCTTTACTGGACGAAAAAGCCTCTTTTATACCTGACCCGGATTTCCGTGTACAGCATCAATTAACCGAAGATAACATTATTGCCCTGCTTCCGGGCAGCCGTAAACAAGAAATAGAACGCCTGTTGCCAGCGATGCTGAGCGTTACCGGACAATTCCCCGATCAGCAATTTGTTGTTGCAGCAGCTCCCGGATTTCCAGTAGTTTATTACCAGCAATTTATTGGTGCTAAAAATGTGAAACTTGTTTTCGGAAAAACTTACGACTTGCTGAATGTTGCAACAGCAGCAATTGTTGCTTCAGGTACAGCAACTTTGGAAACCGCTTTATTTCATGTCCCGCAAGTCGTGGTTTACAAAGGAGGGACAATTTCTATTGCCATTGCAAGAATGCTTGTGAAAATCAGGTTTATATCCCTGGTTAACCTGATCATGGACAGAGAAGTGGTTACTGAACTGATTCAGGAGGATTGCAATACCGTGAATATTACAGATCAGCTTTACAAGCTGATTGAAGGGCCGGCAAGAGTGAAAATATTGGAAGATTATAAGGAATTGTCTGCAATTATGGGTGAACCCGGAGCTTCTGCCAGAACGGCATCACTGATTTCAGCATATCTGCTAAAAGGTTAAAATATAAATATCTGCCTTGAAATTATCAGGGCAGATACTCCTTAATGCTTCTTAAGCAGTCTTTTTGACTAGTAAATTGCTGATTCTTTTGACTACGTCATCCAGATCAAATGGTTTACTGATATAGTCATCGGCACAAGCCTGTGTACTCATTTGTTTACTTCTTGGATTGGCAGACATTACAATAACAGGAATATGTTTGGTAAACATATCATTTTTAAGGTCGTCGCAGATTTCAATTCCATTCCCGTCAGGTAACATCACATCAATAATAAACAGATCAGGTAAAGAGTCTCTTAGTTTACTTTTCAGTTCACTAACTGACGAAGAAAGCTGCAATTCATAACCTTCATCCTTTAACAAATATTCAATGATATACCTGATATCACTGTCATCTTCAAGTACGTGTATCCTTTTGGTCATAATCAATTATGTTTGGCCATTATTTGAACCAGAACATTATCAAATAGTGTTCCATAATGGCTATTAAGGACTTTGTCGGGTTAAATATTACATAACACTGTGTAAAAATTATTTGTTTAAAGAAAAAGGGCAGATCAACGATATTGACCTGCCCTTTTAGATAAAATATTTTAATTATACTGCGTCAATTGCTTCACGTAAAGCCTTTGCCGCAGCAGCAGGATCTTCTGCGCCATAAATTGCAGCACCAGCAACCGCTACTATTGCACCTGCCTTAATCACGGCGGTAACATTATTGATGTTTACACCACCAGCGATGGAAACAGGAACACCAGCGCGGGCAGCCTCATCAATTAAAACCTGGATAGAATATCCTTCAGTCCATTGCTCATCTAAACCAGCATGTAATTCTACGAACTCAGCACCTAATTTAGTTACTTCCTGGGCACGTTTAACACGGTCAGCTACGCCAATCGTATCTACAACTATACCTTTTCCATGCGCTTTAGCTGCTTTAATTGCGCCAGCGATAGTTGCATCCCCAGCCGCACCTAAAACAGTCACTAAATCAGCGCCTGCTTTAAAAGCAATATCAGCCTCTAACTCACCAGCATCCATTGTTTTTAAATCAGCAAATACTAATTTATCCGGGTGAGCTTGTTTCATTGCTGTAACTACAGCAATACCTTCATTTTTAATTAACGGAGTACCTAATTCAATGATGTCAATATAAGGAGCGATTTTAGCAGCTAATGCTAAAGCATCTTTTGTAGTTAATAAATCTATTGCGACTTGTAATTTTGCCATTGTTATTTGTTTTTAATTATTGTTTGTATCTCTTTAAAACTGATTATATAATTGTGTATTTATTATTCCAGGTTGGCATGTCTTTTCCAGAGTTCCTCTGCAGGAGTGCCATCGGCAGCCCACATGGTTTGAAAAAGGGCATCTGTTAACAGGAATAAAGCTTGTTCAAATAAACTGCCCGCATATTGCTCAGAAATAGTTTTTCCATGATCCTGTTTCTGCGCAGCAGGAAGAAGTAAAACAAGCGTAGCTAAATCTGCAAGCGGAGAATCACTGGTTGTAGAAAAAGCAATGACCCTGGCATCAGCAGCGACAGCTTTCTCCGCTGCCTTGACAATTGTACTGGTCGTTCCTGAACCTGAAGCTGCAATCAAAAGATCACCCTTTTTAATTGCAGGGGTGGTTGTTTCTCCCGCTACAAAAACCGTAAACCCGAAGTGCATTAAGCGCATTGCAGCGGCTTTTAATGCAAAACCAGTGCGTCCGGCACCAATCACAAACACACGTTCAGCCTGATGTAAATAAGGAATTACTGCCGCGAGCTGAGTAAAATCGAGCTGCGCCGCTAACCTCTGGTTCTCTTGTAAAATCAATTCCAGGTTTGCCTGTAAACCGGCTGCCTGCTCCTTTATGTTTGCACTACCCATCTCTTTTTTGTCTGCATCAAAGGTAGTTGGCCCATGAAGCCCCCACGTTACACTATATGCGCATAGTATGGGACTATTTGGAAACGGCCGCTAATACATCCTTAACTTATTAATATATTTGACCTTCAAACCCGGCCCGAATATTTCAGGAGGTAAACAGTAAAGGAGAATCAGCAGATGGAAGAAAGTACCAGCCTTGGATTAGAAAAGTCATTAATATATATCAGAAACCTGGAGAAATGTCCGCCAAGCTATCTGAATGATCCGGGAAGAAAAGACTTCTTTGAAATTGTCTGGCTGCAAAATGAATTTCCATTACACGCGGTTAAAGAAGAAGAAACACCAAAAGCAGGCGACTGGATTTATCTTATTCCACCATACCGGGTGCACCAATTGAACAAAGCAGGTAAAAACGGTATCCTGTTATCTTTTAAAAGAGACTTTCTGGACGAGGAAGATAAAGAATTCTACCTTGACATCTTCAAGATTTTTAATTTCCAGGGAGAGTTCTCCTGTCTGCCGTTAACCAAAGAAAATGCTGTTGAACTGGACAAAATTTATCAATTGCTGGAAGAAGAATATAAACAGCAAAGCAACAGTTTTTTGATTTTAAAAGCATTGCTGAAAGTTTTTTTACTAAAGCTTATCCGCATTAAAGAGCATGTATTTACTACCCAGGATGTTAATCAGAAAAGAGTATATGAATTTATGATGTTGCTGGAAGAAAATTATCAACTGGAAAGGAATGCTGACTTTTATGCCGGAGAATTAGGGTTAAGCGCCAAACGCCTCAATCAGATCTTAAAAGATAAACTGGATAAAACCGGGACCCAGCTCATCCATGACCGGATTATTCTGGAAGCTAAAAGACAAATCATTCACAGCGAAAATACACTCAAAGAAATTGCCTATAACCTGAATTTTACAGATCGTTCCTATTTCAGCAGGTTCTTTAAAAAACAGACCGGACAATCTCCGGAAGACTTTCAAAAACAAGCTAAAAGCCATATTGAATCCAGATTCAATACCCTGGTTGAATAGGCAGAACCTGATAAATATTTACTAGCTTTATTTTCTAAACTCAAAATTTATGAAAAGAATAGCCTTTGTTCTGTTGTTTGCCGGCACTATAGCCGCCTGTAAACAAGGAGACAAAAAAAGCAATGCGAATCCGCAATTCGGCAAATTATGTGATCAGTATTATGAAGATTATTTAAAGCTAAATCCAATTTCTGCTACCTACGCAGGAGATAACAGGTATAATAGTGAACTGCCCAATGATGGCTCTGTTGCTTACCTGAATACCACTAAAAACTTCTACAAACAATACCTGGATAGTCTGGGGAAATATAAACGCGACCAGCTCGATGAAAATGATAAGTTATCCTTTGATGTATTAAAAGATAACCTAGAAACTGGCCTTGAAGGACTAAAATATCATTTTGAATATCTGCCCTTCAACCAGATGAATGCTTTACCCTTAACCATTGGACAATTAGGATCTGGTACAGGCGCACAACCTTTTAAAACTGTTAAAGACTATGAAGACTGGCTGAAACGTGTTGACGCATTTGCTGTATGGGCAGATACAGCTATCGGAAATTTTAAAAAAGGAATAGCATCGGGTATCGTTTTACCTAAAGCACTGGTGGTAAAAATGTATCCGCAAATGCTGAGTATGGTTGTTACCGATCCGGCAAAGAGTCTTTTTTATGCGCCTGTTACACAAATGCCAAAAGACTTTGCAGACGCAGATAAAAAAAGACTGACCGAAGCTTATCGCAATACTATTTTAACCGTTATTGTTCCGGCTTATAAAAAACTGGGAGAGTTTCTGAAAAATGACTACCTGCCAAAATCCAGAACCACTTCGGGGTTCTCTTCCTTACCAGATGGTACAGCGATGTATACTTACCTGGTGAAACAACAAACGACGACGACCAAAACCCCTGAAGAAATTTATCAGACAGGTTTAAAAGAAGTGGCAAGAATCCATTCAATAATGGATAGTATCAAAAATAAAACAGGTTTCAAAGGTGACCTTAAGGCATTTTTCGAGTACATGAAAACTGACCCTAAATTCATGCCTTATAAAACTCCTGCTGAAATTCTGGCTGCTTTTGATAACATTCATAAACGAATGGAGCCAAACCTGAAAACGATGTTTACGACCGTTCCTAAAACTCCGTTTGAGATCCGTCAAACAGAAGCCTTCCGTGCCGCTTCTGCCAGTGCAGAATATAACCAGGGATCTGCCGACGGTAAACGTCCCGGTATTTTTTATGTACCTATACTGGATGCCACTAAATTCAATACTACTTCGGGTATGGAATCTTTATTCCTTCACGAAGCCATTCCTGGTCATCATTACCAGATCTCATTGACGCAGGAAAACACAGAACTTCCTAAATTCAGACGCTTTGGAATGCACAATGCTTATGTAGAAGGCTGGGCATTATATTGTGAATCCTTAGGAAAGGAGCTGGGCTTATATACCGATCCTTACCAGTATATGGGGGCATTGGGTGATGAAATGCACCGTGCTATCCGCCTGGTTGTAGATGTAGCGATACATACTAAAAATATGACCAGAGAACAGGCTATCAAATATATGATGGATAATGAGGCCATTAACGAACAAGGGGCAACAGCCGAAATTGAACGTTACATGGGAATGCCTGCACAAGCATTAGGTTATAAAATAGGGGCAATGAAGATCCGTGAATTGCGCACCAAATATGAAAAACAACTGGGTGCTAAATTTAAACTTGCCGAATTCCATCACCAGGTACTCAAAGACGGTTCATTACCACTCAGCGTGTTTGAAAATAAAATGAACGACTGGGCAGCTACAGTAAAATAAATGATCAGGAGAATATTCTGAC
This sequence comes from Pedobacter cryoconitis, assembly GCF_003259615.1. Taxonomy (GTDB): domain Bacteria; phylum Bacteroidota; class Bacteroidia; order Sphingobacteriales; family Sphingobacteriaceae; genus Pedobacter; species Pedobacter cryoconitis. Next base: position 83,125 of record NZ_QLLR01000007.1, read on the forward strand.
TACAGAAGAAGAACGTCCGGTGTTGAGCCTGTAACCATGGGCAACCGGATAGGAATTCTCTATTGCAGGGCCTATAGCAGAGGCCGAGATCAGGTCATCAGGATTGGAACGGAAAAGCACCGACCATTTCCCTGATGACCTGTTTTTATATATTTCCAGAATACCCCGTTTATGTACTACCCTGAAAAGAGGGATACTTGGTGACAGCTTTTTTACCTGAAAATTCTCGCCATAAAGTGATATTTTGTAATAAATCATAAAGGCATTTTTTTTTGGTTTTTAAGCTAGTTGATTCTCAACACGCTTTAACAAATCGTCTAAATCGAATGGTTTACTAATAAAATCATCTGCAAAAGCTTCTTTACTGCTCTGTTCGGCACTCGCATGTGCAGAAATAATAATTACAGGAATATGCCTGGTATCCAGGCTCTGTTTCAATTTTCGGCATAACTGTATACCATTGCCATCCGGAAGTCTTACATCCATCAGAATAAGATCAGGTAAAGTATTAAAGAGGTTAATTTTAAATTCTCTGGCATTGGCAGCCACGGTAACATCAAATTCTGACTGTTGCAGAATATATTCTATTACATCGCGTATAGCTTCATCGTCTTCTATGATTTGAATCAGTTTTGACATAATATTTATTGATAAAAATTTGTCTACTAAACAAGGCGGTGCGGGCATTGTTTAATAAATTATTCTAATAGATAAACGAAGATTTGGGGTAACTTGTTGCGGGAGAGTGAATTTTTAAACTCGATTTAACAAAAAATCCCTGCAAAACTTAATTTGCAGGGATTAAAATGAATTGATTACATGCTATTGGCTCACTACTTTGAATGTGGTTCTCCGGTTTAGCTGGTGCATAGCCTCCGTACATTTTACGCCATTTGCACAGCGGTTAAGTAATTGTGTTTCTCCATAACCATGCCCCGTAATCCTGCTTTGATCAATACCTCTTGAAATAATATACTGTACAGCCGAATTCGCTCTTTTCTGAGACAACCACAAATTATATACATCAGGGCCTCTGCTATCGGTATAAGAACTTAACTCCACCCCAATGGTTTCGTTGGTTTTCATCGTAGAAACTAGTTTATCCAATTCTCTTGCTGCATCCGGACGGATATTTGATTTGTCAAAATCATAATAGATATTCTCTATCCTGACCGGCTTGTTCAGCACAATTGTTTCCAGGAATAAATCTTGAACAAGCGTAGAAGAACTGTTCAGGTTCACCGTTGTTACCCTGACCACATCCGAACTATAATTCGCCTTTTCGCCCTTTAAAGTATAGTCGGCTGCCTGATCAAGGTTGAATTTGAAAGTTCCCAGGCTGGTCGTTACCGCTGTCAGATTTCCACCACCCTGTTTAGTTAAGGTAACCACTGCACCACCAACCGGTTGATTGGTTTTACGGTCATAAACCGTTCCTTCCAGCTTAAAGTACATAATCGTTTGAGTTGTGAAGCTGTAAATATCATCATTACCAGTCCCGCCCGGGCGGTTAGAAGCCATATAACCTGTACCTTTTAAACTTTGGTTGAAAGCAAAATCATCCTGTGGAGAATTGACCGGGTATCCCATATTGACCGGTTTGTTCAATCCTGCAGAGGTCAGTTTTGCTTTATAAATATCCAGTCCGCCCATACCGATCAGTCCATCACTGCTGAAATAAAAGTAACCATCGTCCGCTGCGAAAGGGTTTCTTTCATTTCCATCAGTATTTACCGCAGTCACATTTACAGCATCTGCCCAGCTTCCGTCTGCATTTTTACGCACACTGTAAATATCAGTTCCGCCTTTGCCACCTGGCATTGTGGAAACAAAATATAGCTGCCCGCCATCCGCAGAGATTGCAGGATCACCAACCGACCACTCATTAACCTTATTGTATTTAAAAGGAACTGGTTTCCCCCAGTTACCACTGGCATCTTTGGAGCTGCTGTAAATTTCCAGGTTAATTGTTCCCGGTGCACCTTTTTGACGGATGATCTTTTTGGGAATCCTGGTCAGCGTGAAATAAACCGTCTGGCCATCGGCAGTAAAACTTGCCGCACCAATATGGTAATTGGTTTCTGCATTCAGGGCGAAAACTTTGAGGCTGTCATTTAGTCCGGTTTTTTCATACAAGCGCAGGTATTCATTTCCGGTCCATCCATAACTTGCCGGATCTGGTAATTTTGTTGAACCGTCAAACTTCAGAAAGGGTTTTGATTTCACTCCCTTGGTACTCCCTGTAAAATTTCGGTCAGAAGTGAAAACCACTCCTTGCTGATAAGTAACTGCCGCCCAGTCCGATCCTGAACTGTTCAAGCCTTTTTCATTGACAAGCGTAACAGGTACCGGGTTTTTGATCCAGTATTGTGCCGAATCGCAAGAGGTAAGCCAGACCTGCTGCTGAGCAGTACTGACCTCAGGTTTCAAACTTATATACTTTTGATAAGCAGTCCTGGCCTCCGCAAATTTAGAATTGCTTTGTAAAGCCTTTGCATAATACAACGTATTTTCTGCCGGACTTTCAGGCATCACAGCAGCAACCTCATACCATTTTTCCGCTTCTGAATAATTATCCATCAGGCGATAAGATGCTGCCAAACGCTGGACAGCATGTAAGGTCTTCTTTTTATGATAAGCCTTTTGATATAATTCGACAGCTTTATTATAATTAAATAATTCAAATTGGGTATCCGCCTCTTTAAGGACGTACTGCGCCTTTACTGTTAAAGTCAGCAGGAGTATTGCGATAACTATACCTGATTGGATTGTTTTCATGCTATTAATCGATGGAACGCGTTAAAATCTATTTTAATTATATAATCAGTCTTTTAGAAGTATCTCGGAGACCTCATCCTGGTGTTTTTCGTATTGAAATAATAACCAATTGATATTTCATGTGTACCACTGCTATATCCCTGTAACGGACCGATTGAAATGTCATAAGCATAACCCACACGCAGTGTCTTAGTTGGAAAAACTTCAATAGCCGCGACGGCTGAATTCCTGTTGCTTAAATCTTTTTGCAAATAATCTTTGCTATACAATTTGACCCCGGTACGGTAAGAACCACCCACCCAGATCCTGTCCATGAAAAGCACAAAAGCATTGATGTCCAGACTTGTTGGGCCACCGCGGTCATCCTTCAGCAAAAAAGAAGGCTTCAGCAAAATATCCTGTCCCAAGGGAATCAATGTACCTGCTGTTAGATAATAATGAGGCTTGGGCTGCGGAATAAAAGCATAGCGGTCCACATTAATATATTGGGCAATCAGATTATCCGCAGATATTCCCGCAAAAAAACGATCATCAGAATAATAAACCCCAACTCTTGCATCTGGTAATACCGTATTCTGTGAACCTGTCGGCTGGTCAGGTTCCTGATCATTCGGGTGTAACATCGATCCGTCAATCCCCAGTTGTACCATTCCAATACCAACCCCAAGTGCCAGTCTTGATGTTCCGCTTTCGTTCATTTTCAGTCGATACGCATAATTGGCGTAGGCGGCCAGGTTACTTTGCGCGCCCAGTTTATCTGCTGAAACCTGTAAAGCCAAACCCACGTTACCATTATTCGCATTCGCATCAACTGCCAGGGAGAAAGTAGTTGGTGCCCCTTTAATCCCTGTCCACTGGCTGCGGTAAAAACTATGTAAATTCAATTGTTCTTTATACCCCGCATAAGCCGGGTTAATATAAATGCCGTTGAACATATACTGGCTAAACTGTGCATCCTGCTGTGCTTTCAACACCTTGGCAGGAAGCAGCAGGCTTAAGATTAACACTAATAATAACAAGCTTCTTTTCATACGGATATAATTAATTCTATTCTTCAATCTGATTCAGTTTTTTGGTCGTTTTTTTTATTTCTTAAAGGTGCGGATCAGGGTGATGTAACCTTTAAATACTTGCCACTCTGTATTTCCACCTTTAGGTTTCACACGCAGCAGGTAATAATAAGTACCCTCGTTCAGCCCCTCGCCACTCCAGTTATTCTGGTAGTTTTTCTGTCTGAATACTTCATTACCCCAGCGGTTGACAATACTTAATTCATTGTCCCCATATTGATTTAATCCGCGGATTTCGAACACATCATTTGTACCATCACCATTTGGCGTAAACAGGTTCGGAATATTGATCTCGAAGAAATTAAGAGTGATCGCAACAGCAGCTACGTTGGTTAGATAACCGAACTTATCTTTCACCTGGTAAGTGAAATTGTCAGGACCTGAATAACCAGGATCTGGTGTGTAAGAAACGGTACCATCACTGTTTACTATAACTTTACCATGCAATGGCTGTGTAATAATAACTACCGTAGCTTTATCGAAGCTTGAATTTCCAGGGTTATCATTCGCCAGAATATCAATTACAATTGTTGTATTGGCTTTAGCCTCCGCTTTATCATCTATGGCAACCGGGGATTTATCTACCACAATAACGGTAGGGGTATTATTGGTCCCATCTGTTCCGGAAATTGCAGTGACATCGGCCCCTGCCGGAGTTTTTGCTTTCGCAGTAGCTGTATTGGTTACTTTTCCAGCATCTTTATCTGCCTGTGTCAGCGTATAAACTTCGGTCGCAGAAACTGTAGCTCCCGGAACAAGACCACCACTCACATCAATTGTTCTGTTGTTTATTCCCAGTTTTGCATCACTGAAAGTAACCGGATTCAAAGTAATACTACCTGTATTTTTCACAGTGAAAGTATAGGTAATCTGGTTGCCGCTAAATACGCCGGTTTTAAGTAAGGTAATAGTTGGTTTTGCTCCAATCACAATAACTGTAGCATCATCAGGCGCAGGAGTATCCGGATCATCAGATTTCGGTTTGTCAACCGGATTACCTGACGGGTCGGTACCTGTTGCACCTGCCTGGTTGCTATAAGTACCAAGATCCACATCTGACTGAGTTAAGGTATGTTTCGCTGTTACCGTTGCGCTTGCACCAGGAGCGATAGACTGGATGCTTAGCGGAATAATGCTTCCTGCATCTGCACCTGGATCTCTCACAACGACATTACTCAGTATAACATTACCAGTGTTAGTCGCTACAATAGTATAAGTGATCACATCGCCTGCTTTAGTGCCTGTATTGTTAGCCACTTTAGTTAAAGTCATTGCTGGATTTCCCGGAATAACGACATCAATATTAGTCGTTACCACAGGTGTAGTTTGTGGGGTTGTACCCGGTTCTGCAGGAGTTACAGTTGCTGTATTCTGAAGGCTGGCTGTGGCAGTTGCAGGCAGGAACCCTGTGACGCGGATAGTTACCGTATTGGTATTGCCCGCCGGAATATTAGCCGTTACACTTACATTATTTGTATTCGTGCCGGCAGCACCGGCAGTAATGGTAGCAGCTCCTCCAGGAGTTGCAATCCATTTCACATTAGTCAGTGCTGCTGGTACCGCATCAGTAATTACTGTTCCCAGTGCATCACTGATACCAGTATTAACTGCTGTAATTATATACTCAACTTCAGTTCCAGCAGTTGCATTGGCAGGGCCCGACTTAGTGATCTCAATTACCGGAATTCTGCTCACCACGGTGCTTACTGCAGAAGACTGAGGAAGGACCCCGGGTTCTGCAGGCGTAGCCGTGGCCGTATTCACCAAAGGAGATACACTATTGTTTGACGGTACTTTACCGCTCACTGTGATGGTAATCGTGTTGCCATTGCCAGCAGGAACATTAACTTTTAATGCAATATTACTGCCAGTACCACCAGTTGCCGGGGTGATAATGTTTGCCGTTCCGGCAGCAGTCGCCTGCCAGTTAATATCGGTAAGTGCAGCTGGAATATTATCGGCAATGTCCAAGTTAAGTGCATCACCAGTACCCTCATTATTTACAGTAATCAGGTAATTAATTGTTGCTCCCGCAGTTAAAGTTGCAGGGCCTGTTTTAACTATTTTAACCACAGGTTTTCTGCTTAGTGTAGTCACAACCGGAGTTGAGGTGACCGGATTCAGCGGATCTTCAACTGCCGTTACTGTAGCAGTGTTTGTTATCGACCCGCTAAATGATGGGGCGACGGTTCCTTTGATTGCGATAATTAAAGCATCACCCGCAGCTAAATTGGCATTGGTTGCAATGGTATTGGAAGTGCCTGAACTTGCACCCGTAATTACAGTGTTCCCTGTTTGTGTAACAGACCACTGCTGAACGGTTACGTCCGGTTGAACAATATCTGTAATCGCAGCATTAAGCGCGGTACTAGGACCGCTATTGGTGACACGGATTTCGTAATTGATTTCCTCACCTGCCAGTAAAGTAGCCGGGCCGCTTTTGGTAATCGCCAGGTTAACTACTGGTTTGACTACAGTGGTAACCGCAGAGGTTACCGGAGTAACACCAGGTTCAGCTGGAGTTGCCGTTGCCGTATTGGTCAGGCTGTTGGTATAAGCCGGGTCAATATCACCGGTAATGGTCACGCTGATTGTACCACCCACCGGAACATTGACATTTGCAGTTACCTGATTACTGGTGCCGTCAGCACCGGAGTTGATCACCGCACCGCCACTGGCAATGGTTGCCCATTGTACATTTTTGACAGCAGGGTCAACCGCATCTGTGATCACCGTACCCGTCGCATCAGATGGGCCTGCATTGGTCAGGTTCAAAGTATAAGTTATTTTTTCTCCACCAGCTGCAGTTGCAGGGCCTGATTTTACCAGAACCAGGCCAGGAGTTTTAGTTAACGTTGTTGTGACTTCATTAGAAGTTACCGCCGGGTTACCCGGTTCGGTGACAGTTACTGAATTCAAAAGATCAGCTGTTGCTGAAGAAGGAATGTCGCCGGTTATGGTAATTAACACCCTGGCATTTCCTGTGCCTGGAATCGCGGCCACTACACTTAAGAGCGGGCCATTTCCAGTAGCACCTGAAGTAATCGTAGCACCATCACTACCAGCAGCAGTCCATTTCACATTTTGTAAAATAGGAGGTATCGCATCAGTGATCGCTGCCGCCAGCGCATTACTAGGCCCTGTGTTGGTTACCTCGATTGTGTAAGCAATAGGAAGACCTGCACTTGTTGATGCTGGCCCCGACTTGCGGATATTCAAGGCAGTAACTTTGCTGACAACCGTACTTACTGTTGGTGAAACTACCGGTGGATTTACACCAATCTGTGCCTGCGCGGTATTGGTAAATGTACCCGTGAAAGCAGGGTCAACTGTTCCGGTTACATCGATAGTAATGATATTATCAGCGCCTTGCGGAATGTTGGCCGTAACTGCAGGATTTATCATTATTCCTGTAGCAGGGGCAGAGGTAATTGCGGCAGTGCCTGAACTTGTAGCTGTCCATTTATAATTCAGTAATTGTGGAGGGATCGCATCAGTAATATTCACTCCGGCTGCATCACTCGGTCCATTATTGCTCACCTGAATTATATAATGTATCTGCTCACCGGCAAAAGCGGTCTGAGGACCACTTTTCGATACCTGTAAAGTTGGATTATTAGTGATTGCTGTGGAAACAGCTGAAGTGTTATTAGCCAGATTATAGTCAGTTAAACCTGCGGTCGTTAAATTAACTGTCGCCGTATTAATAATATTACCTGCAGCAGTGGCAGCAGGTATTTTCCCATTTACAGTAATCAGTATATAGTTACCGGCACCTGCATCGATCCCGCCCGTTAAGGTGATTGCATTAGTTGTGCCTGTTAAACTACCATTGACTACTGCATTGCCGATCACAGTTGCTGTCCAGTTGCTGACTACAACTTCTGGTGGTACATTGTCCTGAATGGATAGGCTGGAAACATCATTCGGGCCATTGTTCAATACTTTTACTGTGTAAGTGATATTTTCACCAGCAGCTATTGTTGCAGGCCCCTGTTTCTCTATCCTGAGATCCATTGATTTATTAACAGAAGTAGTTACAGAACTTGATCTGACACCCCCTGAAGTCACTGTGATTGTATTTATAAATTGTGTATGTCCTTTATCAACTACAATACCATTGACTGTGATCTGGATTGTATTGGCCGGACCCGCCGAGATATTACCAGTTGTATTGATTGTATTGGTAGTCCCGCTTTGTGTTCCGGTGATTTGTGCGCTGCCTACTGCCGAAGCTGTCCAGCTGGTCACTTGTATATCATCAGGTATTGGGTCCTCAATCAAAGCATTTACGATGTCCCCTGCTCCGGTATTACTGATTATCATAGTATAAGTAATCGGATCACCAATATTAGCAGTTGCAGGTCCTGATTTTGATACGTTGAAATCAGGTGTGTTCGTGATTTTAGTGACTATTGCTGATGAATTATTACTTATTTCCGGATCAGGGACAATTGTACTTGTTATCGTTGCGGTATTCGAAATCGTAGCATTATTGATTAATGAAGGATTTGCTGTTCCTGTAATAACGATCTCAACAACGCCGGTTCCTGATGGAATATCTGCTGTGGCAGCTACGTTTCCGGTTCCTGAAGGTGCAGTGGAAATAATAGCACCTCCACTGGCAGTTGCTGTCCAGCTTGGATCTAGTATCTCAGGTGGAATAGCATCTTGAATATTAACCGCTAAGGCTGTGCTTGGTCCGGCGTTTGTAATCCGCAAATTATATTGTATCAGCTGACCAGCCCCGGCATCTGCAGGACCTGATTTTACAATTCTGACATTTGCCGATCTGGTTGTATTGGTAACTACTGTGCTTGTCGCAGGTGTTGGATCCGTTACCCCAGCTGGTGGTGTAGCGGTGGCCGTATTGGTTACACCTGGCCCGGTGAATAATGGATCAAGTGTGCCATTTATTGTAATTAGCAAGGCATCCGTTCCATTTGCTTTCAAAGTAGCCAGAAGTGATACATTGCCTGTACCGTTATTGATGTTTGCCGCAGCAGTACCACTGGAAGTGACGCTCCAGACCGGATTTAAAATGCTCGCAGGAATTGCATCTGTTACTTGTGCTCCTGTAACATCACCAGGACCAGCATTGCTTACACTAATTGTATAATTGACTGGCTGGCCAGCGACACTACTGGCTGGACCAGATTTTAAAATCTGCAGATCAGATTTTTTGGTTACTGTAGTTGTTACTACATTAGAGGAAACTGCATTATTCCCGGTTTCTGCAGGAGTTACAATTGCTGTATTACTAAAAGAAGTACCCGTAAAACCAGCACTAAGAGTGCCGTTAATTCTGACGTTGATATGGTTATCAATACCCGCCTGAACATTTCCTGTTACTGATAAATTATTACCAGTTCCTGTATTGCCAGCTGAGATTGTTGCCGCCCCGGATGTAGTTGCAGTCCAGTTTACGTTAGTCAATCCTGATGGAATCTGATCTGTAATTATTGCATTAACTGCATTACCCGGACCATTGTTTGAAATAACCAGGTTGTAAACTACCTGTTCGCCGGCATTGACTGTGGCCGGCCCGGATTTACTGATCGCCAGTGAATTTTTATTGCTGATTTTTGTACTTACAGTATTAGATGATACTGGTGAGATACCAGGCTCAGCAGGAGTTGCTATTGCGGTATTGTTAATGGTTGTATTAGGCTGACCTGCACTTAACGATCCTGAAACAGTGAGCTGAATTTGGTTGCTGGTGCCAGCATTCAGATTACCAGTTACACTAATTGTGTTGCCGGTTCCTGTCAAACCTGTAGTTACTGTTGATGTTCCAGATGGAGTTGCTTTCCAGCTTACGCCCGTCAATTCTGCTGGTACAGCATCGGTAATGACTAATGCTGTAGCATTAGAAGGGCCACTGTTTACCACATTAATAACATAAGAAACAGTTTCACCCGCATATGCAGTTGCTGGTCCCGTTTTAGTTATAGATACTGATGGTGTTTTTGTGATCGTTGTAATTACCGGCCCTGCAGTTTTAGGTACAGCACCTGTTTCAGCAGGAGTAACTGTAGCACTGTTACTGATATTGGAAGTGGTTGCAGGATTAACCGTTCCTGAAATAGTGATCAGGATCTCATCTGCAGAATTTCCGCCAATATTGCCTGTTACACTTAATGCAGATCCGCTGCCAGCAGCACCAGTTGTAACTGTTGCTGTTCCGGTAGTTGAGGTTATCCAGCTTGGATTTAGGATACTGGAAGGAATAGCGTCAGTAATAACTGAAGCTGTGGCATTTGCCTGGCTGATATTTTTAACTGAAATGGTATAAGTAATGGCCTGACCTGCACTTAAAGTTGCTGGCCCATTTTTTTGTATGGCTAATACCGGTATACGGGTTACGTTTGTGGTCGAGGTAGCAGATGCAGGTGTGGTTCCGGCTTCTGCAGGAGTTACTGTTGCTGTATTCGTGAGCGGGCCGCTAAAACCAGCACCAACCTTACCAGTAACGACAATAGTAATGTGGTTCCCAGAGCCGCTGGCGACATTTCCATTCAGGTTAATCGTGTTTCCAGTTCCTGTTAAAGCCCCGGTAACTTGTGCATCACCAGTAGTGGAGGCAGTCCAGCTGACTCCACTTACAGTTGCCGGTACAAGGTCACTGATCGCCAGGTTAAGTGCATCCGATGCACTGTTATTGGAGACGATGACAGTGTAGGTAATTGTTTCTCCTGCATTGATAGATGAAGGGCCGCTTTTGGTAATTGACAGGGCCGGTGTTCTGCTGGCAATTGTATTTACGGTAGAAGTAGGTGATGGGCTGTTCGGTTCTGTTGCTGTTACCGAAGCCGTATTGGAGATCGAACCATTAAAAGCGGGATTAGCTTTGCCTGTAATGGTGAAGATGATCTTATTTCCTGCACCTGCTGGAATGTTAGCTGTTGCAGCTAATGTATTTCCTGTTCCTGTCGCACCAGTTGAAATAGAAGCAGTGCCTTGTACTACCGAAGTCCATGTCGTGTTTAAAACACTGGCGGGTACAGCATCCTGTATATGTGCATTTAATGCGTCACTTGGGCCAGCATTACCAACCTCAACTGTATAGGTAATACTACTTCCCGAGTTGACCGTTGGGGTAACGCTTTTAACTATTGTCAGTCCTGAATTAGCACTCAGCGTCGTATTTACTGGTGTTGAGGTTACAGGGGCCGTGCCTGATTCTGATGGAGTAGCTGTAGCTGTGTTGGTAATCGTACCAGAGGCATTTGGATTTATAGTTCCTGAAACGACCACTTTAATAGTACTGTTTGCTTCAAAATTACCTGAAACGGCGATGGTATTACCAGTTCCGGCAGCTCCCGAATTAATCGTAGCAGTACCACCCGTTACTGTAGCCGTCCAGCTTACGCCAGTTATTGCAGCAGGAACAGCATCTTTAATTTGTGTATTTAAACTATTTGAAGGACCTGTATTTTTAACGTTGATGGTATATACAATCGAATTACCAGCATTTGCAGTAGCCGGGCCGCTTTTGGTTACCGTAAATACAGGTAGTTTTTTAACAGTGGTTATTGCCTGTGCATTAACAGCTGTACTACCTGCTTCGGCAGGGGTAGCAGTTGCGGTATTGGTGATGTTCCCATTAAAAGAAGGATCTACGGTGCCTTTTACAATAATGACTACTTTATTGGAAGTTCCAGCTGAAATGCTGGCTGTAATATTTATTGTATTGCCTGTTCCGCTTGCACCAGTGGTCACTGTTGCAGCACCAATTAGCTGTGTTGTCCAACTTACGTTACTTAATGATGCAGGAACTATATCTGTAATTTGTGTACCGGCTGCATTACTCGGGCCATTATTTGAAACATCTACCTGATAGGTAATCTGATTCCCTGCGGTAGCAGATGAAGGGCCTGTTTTAGTTATGACTATTCCGGATGTGCTGGTTACGTTGGCATTTACAGTAGAGTTACTTCCTGTTCCTGTAGGTTCAGCAGGTGTTACGGTGGCAGTATTGCTTATATTTCCTGTTGCCCCTGAATTCACTATGCCAGTAATTGTTACCGATATGGTATTGGCTGCGCCAGCAGGAATATTCGCGGTGATACTTAAATTATTTCCAGTACCAGATGCGCCATTTGTAATTGTAGCTGCACCAGCGACAGTACTTGTCCAGCTAACGCCAGTTAATGCTGCTGGTATAATATCTGTAATACTTGCGCCTGCAGCATTACTGCTTCCTGTATTGGAAATATTCAAAGTATAAGTTGCCGTATTACCAGCTGTTAAGCCTGCTGCGCCCATTTTGGTAATCGTTAGTACTGGTTTTGCTGTTAAATTAGTTGTGGTGGTTGAAGTATTATTACCCGGTGTCGGGTCGGTTATACCGGTTGGCGGTGTCACAGTTGCAGTATTGCTTAATGAACCTGTTGCCGATACGGCTATTTTTCCGGTGATGGTTAATGTCGTAGACTGTCCGCTGGCTAAAGTTAAGCCAGTCCAGTTCCCATTGGAGCTGGTATAAGTTCCGCTGGCAGCCGCGTAGGTATTCGCAGTAAACCCGGCAGGTAAATTGTCAGTTAGCTGCAGTACATCGGTAGTTAATAAAGTACTCGGGCCATTATTGGTTAAAGTGATGGTATAAGTCAAAGTCTCACCCGGTATACCTGTAGCGGGGCTTGCGGTTTTATTAACTCCAAAGTCTATCGTACGGTTGATATTTGTATTATCTGTATCCGTATTGTTTGCAGGTGTGGGATCAGTTACACCTGCAGGTGGGGTAACAGTAACCGTATTGCTAATTGAACTGGTAGCAGTTGCCGCCAGTGTACCGGTAATGGTCAAAGTCGCGTTTTGTCCATTAATTAAGGTTAAGCCAGACCAGTTGCCATTTGAGCTGGTATAAGTTCCCGCGCTTGTTGTAAAGGCTGTGGCGGTAAATTCTGCCGGGAGATTATCTGTTATTTTTACTATATCAGTGGCAAGTAAAGAACCTGTACCATGATTGGATAAAGTAATCGTATAGTTTAATGGCTGACCGGCCACAGCAGGTTTAGGTGCAGCAGTTTTGGCTATTCCCAGGTCAATGACGCGGCTGACAGGTGTCGTAATAGTTGCTATATTATTAGCTGTATTTGGATCAGTGATACCTGCTGGTACAGTGACCGATACCGTATTATTTAAAGAACCAGTGGCATTAGCAGCTACTGTTCCGGCAATAGTCAGCGTTATTGATTGCCCGCTTGCCAATGTTAATCCTGTCCAATTTCCATTCGTGCTGGTATAATTACCCATGCCAGCTGTATAAGTTGAAGCTGTAAACCCAGTTGGCAGATTATCCAGCACATTGATTACATCACTCGCAACCAATGTACTCGGACCGCTATTAGTTAAAGTGATGGTGTAGGTTAAAGCTTGTCCAGTTACGGCTGTGGCTGGTGAAGCTGTTTTGCTTACACCTAAATCAATAACTCTTGTTGTATTGATCGTATTGGTTGCTGTATTATTTGTCAGATCAGGATCTGTTATATCCAAAGGACTGGTTACCACAGCAGTATTGGTTAAGGTGCCAGTGGCCGCTGTTGCAGAAAATGTTCCGGTAATTACCAGGGTTGTTGATTGCCCGCTGGCTAAAGTTAATCCTGTCCAGTTTCCATTCGAACTCGTGTAGGTACCTGTAGCCGGTGTAAATGCTGTTGGAGTAAATCCAGCAGGTAAATTATCAACAACTTTGACAATATCTGTAACCAGTAAACTGCTCACTCCATTGTTTTTTAACGTTAGCGTATAAGTTAATGCCTGACCAGCTGCTACAGATGACGGATTCGCTGTTTTTGTTAAGCTAAAATCTATCTGTCTGGTAACAGGTGTAGTTTCTGTTGCCGAATTGTTAGCTGGTACTTTATCATTCGTGCCAATTGGTGCAACTACGCTGACCGTATTACTTAAAGTTCCGGTTACTGTTGGGGCAACTGTTCCTGCAATAATCAATGTTGTGCTCTGGCCATTATCTAACGTTAATCCGGTCCATTCGCCAGTAGTCTTATTAAAAGTTCCTTTTCCGGCTGTATAGCTTGTGGCCGTAAAACCAGCCGGTAAGTTATCAGTTAACGTTACAATATCAGCAGCAAGCAGACTGCCCGGCCCACTATTGGTCAGTGTAATTGTATAGGTTAATGTCTGGCCTGCAATTACAGGTTTTGGACTGGACGTTTTTGTTACGCTCAAGTCAATGTCTCTGTTGACAGGAGTGACCACTGTTGAGGAATTGTTCGCCAGATTAATATCAATATTACCGGCCGGATTGGCCACTGTTGCTGTATTACTTAAGGACGCTGCTACAGTCGAAGCAACATTTCCGGTAATTGTCAAAGTTGTACTTTGTCCTGAGGTTAAAGCTAATCCAGTCCAGCTCCCGTTACTGCTGGTATAAGTTCCGGTAGCAGGAGTGAAGGCTGTAGCTGTAAAACCCGCAGGCAGATTATCTGTAAGTGTAATAATATCGGTTGCCAGTACTGGACTTGGGCCGTTATTTTTGAGTGTAATCGTGTAAGTTAACGGCTGGCCTGCAGTAGCAGTTGTTGGAAGTACAGTTTTTATTATGCCTAAATCATATGAAGGCTGTATGAGGAGACTATAATCCTCGACTTCTCCATTAATGGCTGCTCCACCAGTTGTACTTGTTGTTAAATTACCAGTACTTAACCTCAGTCTTGCATAGGTAATTCCGGCGGTCAGATTACTGATACCTGTCCAGTTTAGTGTAGCAATAGTGGCACCATTCGGGACATTCACCACAACTCCTTCTGAAGGTTCAAAAATACCATTCTTGTTGAAATCTACCCAGCCCACTAAATTTGCTGTTGTTCCTGTTGTATTGGTAACCGGGACATTCAGCGTGTAGGTTGCAGATGCAGTTGTGAGCGTTGGTAAAGTCGTAAAACCGTCTTCATCCAGTCCATCTCCATTGGTTCCGTTTGCATCTGCTCCAGCAGCTACTGGCTGACCGTCTGGTTCTCCATCAATTGTTTTACCTATGATAATACGGTTATCTAAAACATGTCTGGGGCCATTATTGACTAGCAGTGTTCCGTAGCTAACAGGGGCATCTCCGAAATCTAATGGGATGATAGGCAAAGTATAATCTTCCACTTCACCATTACTAATTACAGAGGAAGGTGTTGAGGTTGCTAATGCCGGGTTTGTTGAAATTCTGAAACGCGCATAAGTTTGTCCGGCTACCATGCCCGCCAGACCAGTCCAGTTTAATGTCGCTGTAGTTGCTCCGGGAACAATTGTTGCAGAGGTTCCCTCAGATGCCTCAAAAGTCCCATTCCGGTTAAAATCTATCCAGCCAACGAGGATGGCATTTGCTGCACCAGTATTTGCAACAGTTGCTGTTACACTGTAGGAAGTGGCATTAACTGCTAATGGAGCAAAACTGGCTATTCCATCTTCGTCATTTTCTCCATTTTTATTATCAGCGTCAGCGTTTGTGCCCAATACAAAAGTAGCAGGATCAAAATCACCTGATATTAGCCCTAATCTTGGGGTTTGAGGTTTATCTACAGTACCTGCATTAATTAATTGGGTGCCAGCTGGTGGATTTGCAATATAAACAGGATTAGATGATCCCGGAGTTGGATTGTCTCCTCCACTTAAGACCGGAGTTAAGGTGTGAGATGGCGAACCATAAGTCGCGGGTGCGTCACCGGCTTCAGAATAAGCCATTACACCCAGAGCCATTCCAGTTAATCCTCCTGCTTCGATATGTGCATTGATAGTTAGTGGCGCGACCAGGCTCGTTAAAGTTTTTTGTGTGTATAACAATGCCGCATTCTGATTACATTGTAGTCTGACTGTTTGATCAGCAGCTGAAAATGTGATACGTCTGCCGTCTCCTGGATTAGGCTGGTCTGCTGAATTGTCTACAAAGGTTTCCAGTAATTTCCATTTATCTCCATTCGTATTGCCCTGTGTATATTCTGCAGGTGCATCTGATTCTGCGTTTCCAAAAACCAGTCCTATATCTGCAGGTTGACCATTTACGCTGGCATAACTACGGATTCTAAAATCAGCATCTACTCCATTTTGATTAGTTCTGATTGCATTCACAAGGGTATTACTTGCGCCGATTCCTCCAATATTATAAAGCCGGTTCAGCCTGTCTTCTCCGTAGGCTCCTGATATGTAGGGGATTAGTCTTGATGCGCTGTTGTTGCCTCCACTGAAAACCACCTGGTCAATAATTACTGTGACTGTAATCCCTGTAACAGTAAATGTAAATGTTTTGCTGTCACCGGTGGCCATATTCAATGCGTTGAAGTTTAGCCAATAAATGTTATTTCGGTATTTTCCAGTTCCCCCTGTCGCTTGTACCTGTGCTGAAGTGTGATTAGATAATAATCCCAGCGCTAATACGAGGCATAAAATCAAAGAATAACTGAATTTGATTTTTTTGATCAGACAGCGCAGGTACTGATAGAATGGGGAGTTCTTAGTATAGGATAGTATCATAGAAATGTGGATTGGGCGTTAACGATTTTATATAAAGAAGAATAGTTCTGTCCCAATTAGTCAGGTATAGCCAGCTAATAGGAGATATTAATCTTCAAGTATTAAAAGAAAAATTATAAAAGGAAATGGTCTTTGTAGCAGACGTGATGAACCAGGCCTTTTCTGGTTGTAGTTTAAATGTAGAGTATAATCATAAGTAGATGGGTTGAGAGAGATATTCTTTGATGTTTGGTAAGATTTATAGAAATCAGCGTATTGGATACTACTCAGTTGTTATTGTGGGGGTTTTTTGAAATCTTGTAGGTATATGAAAGCATATTCAGGATTTTTTCTGAAAGGTTTCTGGTAGAATAAGTGATTTAAAAATGACACTAGCGGAGAAGATGTAAGAACCTTACCATTTCTTAAAAGCAAAGAAATAATTTGAGTAAATATTTTTTTCATACTTTTTATAGCTTTAGATACTTTGTAGATTATAATAGCTTAGCAAGAAACTGACAAGCCTGTGCCAAGGCGAGCCTCAAGTAGTTTAATATCGGATTAGGTAATAATAGTTAAAAAGCAATTTTTTAAAAAGTACGTTCATTTGTGTACTTTTTTTCGGACAAAATACTTGTCTATTTACTTTAAGGTCAAAAATTGTGCCGATACTACGTTGAAATGCAGGTGTTTAGGTTATTGTTGGCTAAAGTTCAACAAAAATAAGGTCCTTATTTTTGTCTGTCTTGAGTAAGTTTAACGTTTTAGCTAAAGATGAAATTTGTCGGATAATGACTGATAATCTCTTGTAATTTACTTGTGATTTTACATTAAGTTAAGCCAGTGAAATATGGTTTTTTTTGGCATGGCTATTTTAAAGCCTGAATTATTCCTAAATGGAATAATTCAATTGAGATTTTTAAACTGGAGAAATTAAACGCTGGAATTGCGATTTTATGATTTCTATAAATTATTATTTTCTAGTAATAATCATTTTTATTTACGGAGTTTTTTAATGTAAATAAATTTATATTTCTTTCAGCTGGTGAAATGGTAAGCTGTAATTTTGTCTGATTTTTTATTCACACCTTCTTTTTATAGCTGTAATTTGTGTTCAGTTTAATACAGTTTAGCAGGTGAAAATCAGGGTCAGTTTTCCATTTACAATTGAACGATATTCAGGTCTTTTTTTATGGAGAAAGGTATAATACGAATTGGATTTCAGTAGGCTGGAATACAAAAATCCTTCCGGAATTAACTGCAGGGATTTCTGTAAAGAGATAAGGATTTGAAGCAGCTATTGGTTTAATAAATCCTGCAATAATTTATATTCTGATTATAAATTCATTTAGATATGATTTTAAAAAAACAATAGGCCTATTGCTGTCTTCAGGTCTGAATTCTGGCCATAAATTATTAAACCCATTTAAAAATTGATTATCATAAGCTAATACATTGTCTCCTTCCTGTTTAAATACTACAAGGAACATGGCCAATTTGCCTTTATATTGGGGACAAGTTAAACGAAGGCTTTTGAATTTCTGAATTAATTCCGGATTCGGTCTGATAATAGCTTTCAGCTCTGACGACATATTATTAGAAAAATACACAGTATCAATTTTCCCTTCACCATTGAATAAAACGGCGATGGACATCATATAAGAATGACCTTTTTTTGTTTCATACAAAAGATTACGATCTGAATGTCTTGCAATAATATTCATTATTGGCCCGCGAATATCTAAGGGTTTAACAGGTTGATTTAGTTTAATATGGGTTTGAAGGGAATCCGGCTGGCCGATGATTTTACCTTTTTTCTGTGCAAAACAAAATGACCAGGCTGTCATTAATAGAATCGCTATTATTGATTTCTTCATGATATTAATTGCAATATGTTCCTTCCTTACGGAAGGGACATATTATTCGCTATTTATCTTGCTGTTTTCCAAACATCTTTTCAAAGTCGGCTTTACTTTTTACATAAGAGAGGTAATTACGGATATTGTAATTTTTCATATAAGTCTTAAATTCGGCCTCGGTACCGTGAAACGTAAATTTATTCTCAACACTCCCTTTATTTAAATCATATAAAGTAGTCGAATTATCCGGTGTTTCAAAATATGTAATGGGAATTGGTTTCTGTTTTGTACCATATGTAATATCTGCTAATTCCTTCTTGTTTACCGTTGCAATAATGTGAGCGCCATTTTTATTTATGTCATAAATAAAGTCGTAATACATTTGACTAAACATTGAGTTCCTTGAGAAAAAGTAATAAATACAAAAATATTTTGTCATTTTCTCCTCATAAAATATTGTTTCATATTTATCTACACTAGCTGTATTGTCGTCTCTTGAAAGATCGAAAGCTCCCTGAACCTTGAAAAAGGTATCTTGTAGTGTGGAATTTTTCATTATCAAATGCAGGGTATCGCAATCGTTTAAATATTGGACTACGTGGGGTTTGCCATTATTTATTCTTGTATCTGGATTATCTATTACGTTAACGATCCATCTACCCAGATATCTGCCGAAAAATAAACCAACGGCTAACAGGCCAAAGGCACCATATGTCAAAATTTTTTTCATTTAATTCTATTTTTGTGTTGCAATAACGCTATTCATGTTTTTTGTGTCCAGATCGGCTAGTTTCTTTCTGTTTTTTCTTATATCTTCAATTAATTGCTGTTTATCATCTTTATAACTTTGGGCAATATAATGGTTGATTATTGCCCCGGCTACGCCAAAACCTACACCTACACCCAAACCTATGCCCATGTTTGCAAATTCACCCTTAAAACTTTTTAAGCCCCAGGCGGTCATTCTCTCTGCCTGTGCATAAGTACCACCTTGTTCCATTACCTCTCTAATAATGGTTCTATTCTGCAAAGTCATAGTTTCTATAGCCTCGTAACCTCCTTTTAAAGTACCTGAAGCTACACCAATCTTCTGATCTCTTTTTGCGCTGCTAATTTCATCTTTTAAATCTTCAGTAGCAGGTGCATCTTCATTAGCTAAAGTATTGGTATTGTAGCCAGTACTATAATCATAAATACCTGTTGCTATACCTAATGATGTACCTAAGGGGTCGGCAAGACCGCTAAAACCACTCACAAAACCCATCCAAAGCTGTTGCTTGTTGTGCAATTCCAGTTCCTTATTGTTATTTGTCGAAAATTTATCAGCAGCAGTTTGAGCTAATACGGGGCTAATAAACGGCTGCACTATACCGCCATTTAAACATTTTAAAATTGATTTTTGAACAATAGCATTTTGTCCATTAAAATTAACTTTATCATGGAATTTAGACCATTGCGAACCCGTCTCTAATGTACAATCGCAAGCGTGACCACTGGTGAAATTGCCAATCAAATTCCTGACTGGCTGAACGGCTGCAGTTACGATGGCTGCTGTCGCTACTGTACCGACCACTGCAACTGTTGCAGCACTGGTTGCGGCTGTTGCCATGCCAGCTAAAATAACACCTGCTACACCACCTGTACCTACAACCGCAGCTACAACAACTACCGCCACTGCTACACATATTATACCAATAGCTAAACCTGTAAGCATGTTGCTCAGCCCATTCCAGAACTTGGCGGGTGATTTACATACAAACGTTGTACTTATTTTCTTATCGTCTATATTTAACCATACAATGTTGGAAACTGAAAGCACGTTTTTTGTTTTTCGGGATATGCCCAGCTGTTGTGGTTTGGCAACCGTCATTAAAGTGCAGCTAACTTTTACGCCCGATGGTAAGTATGAACTGCTCATTAGTCTATCCTCATTAGTTTATAATCAACAAAAACTTCTATATTATTTTTAACCGTTTCTACTATATTCATAGTTGCATCGGCCAGTAAATTATCCTTTAAATTATAGCTAACCTGTGTGTGATGTTCAAAACTATATTCATCAAATTTATAGCCAATGCGGGGCTTATACCTTTCGTCATAAATTTTCACAAATGCCGATAAGTTTAAATTTTCCCTGTTTAGCGTAGCGTCTTTGAGAATGTTAATTGTATCAGGTGTTTCATTGACAATTGTCGCCAAAATATCAAGTTCTACAGGTAACCTATCGAAAAGTTGAGAATAATAAAGTTTGGTTTCATTCTTAACGGCCAGCTTATCTGATATTAAGTATGCGCTGAAAAAGAGTTCAAAAAAAGGTCTGACCTGAAAATCCTGCAATAAATTTTCATTGGTAAACTGTAGCTCTGTATTGCTTAAATAATTGGCGATACTGGTTTTCATCTCTTCTGATTTTACAAAAGATGTGTTTGCCTCAACCTCCTGTTTAAATGCAAACCAGTTATTTCTGATCTCATCAATATTTTCTATACTGGCTATTTTCCCTGTCTGTTGATTGACAAGTAATCGGGCATTGCTTTTAATCAGATCAATTTTGCTCATCAAATCAAAACCTTCCTGTAAATGATTAGGTTGCATATTTACGATTTGATCTGTAAGATTCACCTTAACCAAAAATTGATCATCATGAACAATCTTCTCAATCTTATATTCCAATTTGGTTTCGGCATGGTTTTCTATTATACCATCTACCTTAATTAATACTAGCTGTTCACTTCTATATTTTGCTTCTCCCGCTTTAAATACGTGGTTTTTACTAGTTAATGGTATGTTTTTATGCTCTTTATCAGATATGTTTTTACCATTTTCAATTGTTAAATCATCTTCATTATCGAAAAATTTAAATCTGTTCATAAGCTTCAACTTTTAATATAAAATAGATTATCAATTATTTATTTCAGTAGCTAGCTATATAGTTTCTACGCTCTGCTTGTACATCGTCGAAAAAAAAAATAGCTAGTTCCCAGTTCTATTCTTAAATGAGCTGAGCTCATTCTCTCCTCTAGGATTCTCTCCGTATTTATTTGCTCCTATTTGTCCGTTCTTAAAGATCATGACAAACCCGTAAAATGGTACTAATTGCCACCAGCCACTTTTGCCTAGATCATGGCATCTTTTTGCACTTTGTGCTATTAAGAGCCATAGAAATACAATATTAATTAGCCCATATATAATCAACTTGATACTGCTAATATTAGCGTTTAAGCCAGAAAACATATTTTGCATCATAATCACTTCAAAGAGAAAGATAAATAAAGAGATAAAATATTCGCTATTATGGATGCGACCATTGAAAGAGAAAAATTTTTTAATCATAATGGATTTATTTTACTGTAAGTATAGCTAAATCAATTGATTAATTGCCAGTTTCGCAAATAATTCTTTCATACCTAACTATAATATTAAAGAATCTAATGCGAACTAACCTTTGTACTGGTTTTTATAAAAAACTGGCAAGCCGATGTCCTTTGTCAAGCTGAAGGTTATAAGTTATACTAATGATAGGGTGCTTTATAGGATCAAGTCATAAACTTGTGGAGGATGCTCTTATGCCTGTGGAAGTTGCGCTGAAAGCTTTCAATTTGCATGGGAATGACTCAGCCGAAACAAGGCCGGGCTGTTAGTAAATAAATTCAAAATAGCTTAATAATAGATCTATATCGGCCGGGTACTGCCCGGGTACTGTCCGAGTACTGGTCGGGTACTCGTTAGGGTAAGAGCAGTGCTAAAGTAACGCGAGAGCATGGCAAGTCCAAGTCAAAACAACTAGTTGAAATGACTTAGAGTTGCCATGCTTACAGCCCGTTTACAACCTGGTGTCACCCCGACCACCACTCAGGCACAACCAAACCATAACTAGTTGAAGATTAATGAAATTATAATCTTCCCTTTGACTAACCCATGGACAACCGCGGACAATTGCAGACAGCTGCGGACAATTACGGACATTTTTTACGCATCAGGATAATCTTTAACGCGAATAGCCTACATTGGTGGAAAGGCATTTATTTATTATGGGAAGTTTAACGGGTAAATTTGTAAAGGGAATCCTGGGCGATTTCATTTTTAAAGCAGTAGTTTGGAGTACTGGTTGTTTCAAAAGTTCTGTAAGGGGCATAATGGAACAATCAATGGAAACCGAAAAAGGCATCAGAGAACTTTCGTAAAAGTAGCAAGCCTGGAAAAAACAGGATCTTTCCTCTCCCTAAGAATTCCGCTGAAGCGTTGACCGATCTCTTATCAAAGTAATCAGGAGACTTTAATAATGATAAATTGAACTATAAAATCAGGAAGTAATCAGCTTATTAAAGAATTGTAACCATCTGCTTTGAACTCAAAAAATATCAAACCCAAAACTTGAAATTTAATCCCTGATCCAAAAGTTTATGACTTGATCCGCTTTATAGCAACAGGGATGTGTCTTAGCAGATAACTCCGGTAAACAAAAAAGTCTTCCAGAATTAACTGAAAGACTTTTTTGTAGTGGTGGGGGAAGAAGGATTCGAACCTTCGAAGTCTCGCGACAACAGAGTTACAGTCTGTCCCATTTGGCCACTCTGGTATTCCCCCGATCATTTTGCCTATATCCCTGCGGCACTGAAGGGGTTTATTAAGCTAAAAAAGAAAGCTTCAGTTTTTCTCTGAAATTCTCTGTGGAGAATAGCGGAGTCGAACCGCTGACCTCTTGCCTGCCAGGCAAGCGCTCTAGCCAACTGAGCTAATCCCCCGGGGTGGCAAAAGTAATTAAATTTGAATGGGATGCAAATTAAATAATGAAAATATTGTGCCTCCTGTATAGAACCAACGCTTTAATAGTATTTAAGAAGTTGAATATGTTGTACTTGTCCGGAATTAAATAAATTAAGAATTTATTGAGTTATTCGTTTTAACCTGAAAAACAATGAATATTTTGCATGGAGTTAACAACATAAATGCAAATTGCCCTGCAACTTACTCCAACAGCCCGGCTGATGAGAAAACATATCCTTATTTTGTTCGTCTTTGTTTTGAGGTACTTCAGCAGTACCGCCGCTGATTTAACCGCAAAAAACACACTGCAGCTCTCTGAAAACGCGCCACAGCTCTCAGAAAAATCTACTATAAACATGCTCACCTGCAGCAAAACCAATAAATATATATATGCACTATTTGGCCATAGCGCTATCAGGATCACAGATGAAGAAAAACAACTGGACCTGGTCTATAACTATGGAACATTTGACAATGATGATCCTGATTTTTATATCAATCTTATCGGCGGAAAAATGAAGTATTCTTTATCCGTTTCAACTTATCATTCCTTTTTACAAGGGTATATAAAAGACCAGCAAGCAGTTTCCACTCAAAAACTTTACCTGACGCTGAAAGAAAGGAACAAACTCTTTTTACTGCTCAACGAACAACTTAAACCAGCAAATAAATATTACTACTATGATTTTATAAAAAATAACTGTGCAACAAAAATAGTTGACCTGTTAGCATACACCATAGGGCCGGATTTCGATAATTCAATGGCAATAGCTAACCGGGGAGCAGGTAATCCGGTTAGAAATTTGGTGAGTAATTACCTGACAGGTAACGCACTGTATATGATTGGGATGAATGTCTTGCTAGGAAGCAAAGCAGATAAGAGTACCAGTAAAGCTGTCAACTTATTTCTGCCGGATACTCTGCAAAAGAGATTGGGAAACCTGCAATTAAAAGAGCGTAAACTTGCCGGCCCCGCTACCTTTTTATTCAAAGCGGAACAAAAAGAAAATGTTTCGCAAAATAGCTTCACTACCGCGTTCTATAGTTTTTTACTAATCCTTATGCTGATCAGTCCATTTATAGAAAAGATAAGCGGCGTGAATAAATTGATGATTTGGGTAACCGTGACCGTTTTTACACTAATCAGTTTAATAGGCTGTCTGCTACTTTATCTGTCTCTGTTTTCCAGCCTGGAATTGGTAAAGTATAATTTAAATATGCTGTGGTGTCATCCCTTTTACCTGCTTGTTTTCTTCAAAAAACTCAATAAACCCTTATCAGTGGTTTTCCTTGGCAGTATACTATTATTTATCATGTTATACTTTAAAACGATGAGTTTTCCGGTGATGCTCCCTGTTTTAGTTTTACTGATTGTGTTATTATCTTTTAATCACAATGCTTCTGCCAGTCACCAGGTTAAAAGTGTAAATCCGGTATAATCCATCATCACTAATATCAATTGTCTCCACTAAACCTGTTTTGCTAAAAGTATCAGTTACTAAACTGCCTTTCTTAACGTCCTGCAATATATCAGTGGGTGTATCATTGTTCAATCTAATCATAGTGTTATGCTGGAAATATTAAGATGAGCTAAAAAAACAAAGATAACGGCATCTACTGGCTTATTTGTCATTTTTTTTGTAAAAAGGAAGCTGAACAATACCTAAGAATTTGAGCAGCTCTTTGCTAAACTGTTCAGGCTTTTCATAGTGTATATTATGTTCTACTCCGGCAAACTCAACCCGGGTTATCAAGTCCGGGAATTTGTTTGCTAAAGCAATGTTATCTTTTTCGAATGGCATGGGGTCAGCAGCAGATACCGGATCAAGTATTAATATGGGAACACATAGATTCCTAAAGATAATTTTCGGTTGAACCATCGTGATCGAAGCCCCATATAACGGAGAATTATCCGGCTTTAAGACCAGGTTTTTAAACTGCTGATCATCCTTCATACAAAAGAAATCAGTTAATCCTGCGTAAGTGACCCATTGATTACCTTTGCGTTTGACAATATTTAGCAGCTCAAACTGTAAACCACCCTCACCCTTATCGTATAAACTCTGATAAGCCGCAACTGGTGAGCCAAATGCAGCTTCATAAATCGTACTCGCCCCGGGTTCAGGTTTCATCGCTTTGATTTTAAGCGCTAATGCTTCATCGCTCATCCGGTGGTTAAAACTATTAAATGCTACAGAGCCACCATCCTCCAATATTAACGCCTTAACTCTTTCTGGATAACTTTGATAAAAAGCAGCAGCAATATATCCTCCTCTGGAAAATCCCCCTATAATAGCTTGATTAATCTTCAGCGTATCCATTAATACCCGGATGTCATCCGCAGAATTATAAAGTGATACTTCCTTTTCAGGAATTGGTGTCTGACCATGTCCATAATAATCAACAGCGATTAAATAATATCCGCCACTGGTCAGCAGATCTGCAATATTTGCCAGTTCATAACTTTGACTGAAGCTGCCATGTGACCAGATTAAAGGAGTGTCTTTTGGATTGCCCCAGCATAAATAGTGCATCAGCACATTGTCCGTTTGGACATAACCTCCATGTACACTTTCAAATTCCTGGTAAGATGCCTTTGCTTTGGTATACAATTGTTCCATATCTCCAGGAACAGCATTTTTGGATTGTGCCCTTAACGTATAGCTTCCAAAACCAAGAGACAGGTAAGTAAATAAAACGAATATTTTCATGTGGAGGTGAGCCATTTTTCTTTTCAAAGATAATCAAAGCTGCATCTTCCCTGAAATAAAGACCACTTATGAACTCTGTTATAAATTAGTTTTTTTATATTTATATTCTACCGTGGAGAATATTGATTTATAAGTTGTTAACTAATATTTGAAACTATCAGCATATGTTTAACGAATTGAAT
The DNA here is from genome assembly GCF_003259615.1 of Pedobacter cryoconitis. Taxonomy (GTDB): domain Bacteria; phylum Bacteroidota; class Bacteroidia; order Sphingobacteriales; family Sphingobacteriaceae; genus Pedobacter; species Pedobacter cryoconitis. The sequence goes on from NZ_QLLR01000007.1 coordinate 108,951, forward strand.
AAATACAAAAAGAACGGCCATTTCTTTTTGACATCAGATGATAAATTAAAAGACGTATGTAATGCGCCTGAAAAAGAAATTGGCGTATTCCTGACGTATGCACTGAGGAACGGGAGAGTTGAGCTCGTATTTATAGGAGGCACAGGAGAGGTCACCAAAAAAGAACTAAATGCAATTCAGAGTACAGGAACCGGTGGGCTTAAAGATCAGCTGATCAATGGTATGCAATTTACCGATGTACCCAGAGAAATATCCTGGCCTGCGCAAATGAAGAAAGAAAACATTGAAGCGCTCGATGTTTATTGGTATGTAACCTATAATGAGAAACATACTGATAGCCCCGGAAAAGTGGAAAATATACTGTTTGAAAGACATTATCAGCTCTTTCAGCATATGCCAAGATGGAACTCGGACCTGTAAAATAGGTTTTGGGCATTTTGACTATATTTGCCGGAATGAAAACTTCAGTATATAACTCCAGGTACTTCATTGCCATCGGAGTATTTATCTTACTGTGTTTTAGTGGGATTGGTTTTTTTATAACCAATAAATTCAATAAGCGCACAGAACGGATCAGCATGGGTATGGCAACCAGCATTTATCAGCTGAGATCCAATGTTATCAATAATGAGTTCAGGGGGTTTATCGGAGGATTAAACAATGCTGAGCTCATCATACCTCAATTTAAAACTGCCGGTGATTTCCTGAAAGGGGAAAAGCTGATCAATGCACTGCTGTTGAGCCATCCTAAAATCAAACACGGCTGGTATGCAATCGTTAAAGACCGGGATACGGTGTACAAAACAATCAGTGAAAATGGGAATAACTATCAGCACGGTACGATATTACCCTATCAGAAAAAATGGATTCGTAATCAGCTCCTTTCAAAAGATACGATCACAAGAATAGGAACTGTGATCAATGCAGGAGACTCCATTCATGGTTTACTCGCTACCCGGCATCGCCTGGCAGACTCCTCTACGCTTATCCTGGGGCTGGATCTCAATTTCAAAGAATTACAGCGTTATTTATGGGGGGTAGATGGTCAAAGCCGTGCATCGATCTATATCGTTGATGAGCAGGGTAACTATGTGCTGAGCCCGGATGAAAAACAAATTGGGAAACAAATGCCGGGCGGAATTAAAACAGCCGGGCTGCAGAAGCTTCAGGATAGCATAAGCCGTTATGAAATAGCAACCTCTTCTTACCTGGGTATGCCTGTTTTTCGTTTTTATACCCCTTTCGGCATCAGCCGGATGAAATGGACAATGGTACTGGAAACACCTGTTTTTGTGATCGACGAAGACGTAAAGGCCATCGAAAAGTATGTGTTCCTGATGCTGATCGCGGCTACCTTAATTATCCTGGTATTAATAGAATGGTCACAAGCTAAATGGCAGAAACAGTTCATGCTGAGGCAGCAGGCTGAAATACTCGCAGCGCAGCAGGAAAAAGAAAATGCAATTCTGCAGCTGGATAAGCTCAAAGAAAAACTCGATCCGCATTTTCTGTTTAACTCGTTGAGCTCTCTGAATGGTTTAATTGAAGAACAACCTGATCTGGCTAAAGCATTCGTTGTTAAGCTTTCCAGGGTATACCGCTATGTTTTAGATCCTACGCCAAACGGACTGGAAGAAGTTTCCAGAGAAGTACGTTTTGCCAGTGAATACTTTTTTCTGTTAAAAATACGGTTTGGAGAAGCGCTGGCATCCCTGGAAATCGATATTGACCCGCAGCACTCTTCCGCTTATATTCCATTTATGAGTGTGCAGACTTTAGTGGAGAATGCAGTAAAACACAATATTGTTTCTAAACTTCAGCCGCTGCATATTAGTATCAGGAGTGAAGGAGAAGGTATCATTGTGACCAACAACCTACAACTACGCAGCGATGTAAAAGATTCCGGTAAGCAAGGTTTGAAATACCTGCAGGGTATTTATGCGCACTTTGGAGACTTTCACCTGAGTTATGGAATAGAAAATGGGGCCTATCAATGCTTTTTGCCGCTCATTAAAAAACCTTCCACTCCTTAAAACTGCGCTTTCACTTCACAAAACGGGACTTTCACTTTTAATAATTTCATAATCTCCCAACTAAGGGGGATTTTGTAGCATGATTTTGACTAAAAAACTTTTGAAATTGTCTTTTACGGCGCTCTTTTTATTCTTATGCAACGTAAACGGTTTTACCCAGATACCTAAAAAATTACCTGTGCAACCGAAAAAATTACCTGTTCATAAAGGTGAAATCACGGGTAAAAAAGCACTAACAGATACGCTTAAAAAGAAAGCAGATACAGCCAGTAAAAAGGAGCAGAAAAGTTATGCCGAATTATTAAAGAAGGCAACTACGCTAAAAGGTTTATTTAAAGTACACCAGGTGGAGAACGATTATTACTTCGAAATTCCGCTGAACCTGATGGAAAAAGACTTTTTAGTAGTCAATAAAATATCCTCAGTACCGTTGGCGCTTAACGAATCGGGTGTCAATAAAGGAATGAACTTCGATAACAGGGTTATCCGTTTTTCAAGAAATAAAGCAGCTAAAACAGTGTGGGTTAAGGTAATCGTGCCACAAGTAGAATCTCCTGCAGGCGATGCTATCACCCGTTCCGTGAAAGATAACTTTACCGGTTCAGTGATAGAATCCTTTAAAATAGAAGCCTATTCCCCTGATTCATCGGCCGTTGTTGTGAAAATGAACAAAGTCTTTGATGGAACAGAGAAAAGTTTCAATGATGTATTTAATGACATGGGCTTAGCAGCTACCCCTAAGACATCCCTGTCCGCTATTGAAAAGATTAAAAGTTTCCCTCAGAATATTGTCGTTCGTGCATTAATGAGCACAAGGGTAATGGATGCAGGAATCAGCGTACCTATTAGTATAACAGTAACAACGAACATTCTTTTGTTACCTGAAAAACCAATGAAACCTCGTTTTGCAGATAACAGAGTTGGTTTTTTTAGCACACCAAGATGGTATTTTTCAGACGCACAGCATAAACTGGAAACCAGGGAACTCGTTACCCGCTGGAGAATGGAACCTAAACCAGAAGACCAGGCGAAATACCTTAAAGGTGAATTGGTAGAACCAGTGAAGCCGATCATCTTTTATATCGATCCGGCAACTCCGCCAAAATGGAGAAAAGAAATTATTGCTGGTGTAGTGGACTGGCAGAAAGCCTTTGAACAAGCAGGTTTTAAAAACGCAATTCAGGCACGTGAAGTTACAGATACCACAGATTACGATGGTGATGATGTACGCTACTCCGAAATCACTTATGCCGCTTCGCCTAAATCAAATGCAATGGGCCCGGCTGTAGTAGACCCAAGATCAGGAGAGATCCTGGAATCTGATGTCATCTGGTGGCATAATGTAATGACTTCAGTTCAATACTGGATGCGCGTGCAAACCGGTATTATCGATCCTGAAGTAAGAAAAAATGACGTGTCTGATCAAAGAATGGGACATGCCATCCGTTTCGTTTCTTCTCATGAAATTGGCCATACTTTAGGTCTGAAACATAATATGTCTGCTTCGGCATCCTTCCCCGTTGACTCCTTACGCTCACCTGCTTTTACAGATCGTATGGGCGGAACAGCTTCTTCGATTATGGATTATGCACGTTTTAATTACGTAGCACAACCAGAAGATAAAGTCACTAACATTACGCCGCAAATCGGGGTTTATGATAAATATGCTATCGCATGGGGATACCGCTGGTTACCAGAAGAAGACCCGCGTAAGGAATTGCCAATCCTTAAAGAATGGATTAAAGTACATGCAAATGATCCTTTATACCACTATGGGGAGCAGCAGCAAATGAAAAACATCGTAGATCCAAGGGCACAATCTGAAGATCTTGGTGATGATGCAGTAAAAGCAAGCCGTTACGGACTGGCAAATTTAAAACGCCTGATCCCTCAAATTTTAACATGGTCAGCACCAGAAGGTGATAATTATTACCAGGCAGGTAAACTTTACCTGGCTGCAATCTGGCAATGGCAAACCTATGCAGAGCATGTAACTGCAAACATCGGAGGTTATTATTTAGAAAACCCAGTTAGCGGAGACGGTAAAGACGCTTACAGACCAGTGCCTGTTAAGATCCAGAAGGGTGCGCTGGAATATTTCAAAGACCAGGTATTTACGATGCCGGAATGGTTGTTCAATAAAGAACTGCTTAAAAAGACTTTCCCTATCAAAGATACGCCAATCGGGCCAATGGAATATGCCCCATTAAACCTGAGACGAGAATATCAATACGGCCTGCTTTATAGCTTAATGAGCGAAGACCGTTTATTGAGAATGCTTGAAATGGAAGTTCAGTTTGGCAAAGAAAACGTATTTACTGTGGGCGAATTGTTTAAAGATATACGCCCTGCGATCTTCGCACAAACCTTGAAAGGGAAAACACTGTCTATTACAGACCGCATGTTACAACAAAACTATGTAGACGTTTTATTGGTGAGTACCGATAAAATGCTGGAAAAAATCACGAAGAAATCATTGTTGCAAACCAGCCTGAATAACTTACCTCAAACTTGTGATTTAGGTTTGAATAAAGACGATGCAGCTCTAAATCAGCAGATGGAAAACGGTATCAATCCTTCGGTAAATCTGAGAAATATTTATGTTTCTGCCATGAGCCGGACTTCGGAAGTTGCATCAGCAAAAAGAGGAGAACTTTTACAAATCTTAACCCTGTTGGAAAACCATAAGAACAGCGGCGATGAGGCGACTAAAGGTCATTATATGGATTTGATCCTTCGTATTCGTCAAAGCCTGCAAACTAAATAAAAGCACACAAGAACACACACACACAAATAAACACCACACACACAATTCACACATTATCTAAACACACCTAAACAACAAACTATGATTAAAAATCTACTGTTAATACTCTTCCTGATTGGCCTCAGTCTTTCAGGATACAGTCAGAAACAAACCACTATAAGTGGGCAGGTTTTGGACCCGGAAGGATTACCAATACCCGGTGCATCTGTTTACGTGGATAAATCCACGATCGGTGAGCAGACCAATGTTACCGGGGTGATCCAGAATACAGCGATCGGTACAGTAACGAACTCTGAAGGTAAATTTACATTAACTGTTCCCGAAGGTACGCCGGCTATCCGCGTAAGTTATATGGGATATAGCTCTGTACTGGTAAATATTATCAATAAGACTAAACTGACCATTTCAATGGCTAGTAATGATAATAACCTGGGCGAAGTAGTTGTGAACGGTTATACGACGATTTCAAAACGTAAGAATACCACTGCAACAACTGTGCTGGATTATGACAAAGTCCGTCAGTCCGGAGTTTCAGGGATCGATCAGATGCTGGAAGGCCAGATTGCTGGTGTCGCGGTAACTTCCTTAGGCGGAGGGCCGTCGGGTGCACCAAAAATCCGTATCCGTGGTACGGTTTCTTTAAACGGTGGTCAGGACCCATTATGGGTATTAGACGGGATTCCTCTGGAAGGAACCAATTTGCCAAATACTTTAACTGATAAAGATGATATTGATCAATTGCGTAACCTGCCAATTGCAGGCTTAAACCCAGATGATATTGCTGATATTACAATTTTGAAGGATGCAGCAGCAACCTCTATTTATGGAGCAAGAGCAGCAAACGGAGTCATTGTAATTACGACGAAAAAAGGTAAAAAAGGACCAGTATCTATCAACTTTAGTGCGAATACTTTCATTTCAGAACGTCCAAACCTGGATAAGCTGAACCTGATGAATTCGACTGAAAAAGTTGATTTTGAATTAGGCCTTGCTGCAAGACCAGACCTTGTTTACCGCAGTAGTCAGGGTGAAGTAGCCAGGATTCTTAACCGGAACAATGAATTGGAAAACTACCAGACCAATGGTTTTTCAGGTTTAAGTTCTGCAACACAACAAGCTATCAATGCACTTCGCGGAAACAATACAGACTGGAATAAAGAACTTTATCAGACTGCGATCAATCAGCAATACAGTTTAAGTTTTTCAGGAGGAAATGACCAGGCGAATTATTATTTTTCTGGTGGTTATTACGACGAAAAAGGAACAACGATAGGTACCGGACTGAAAAGATATAACATGACTTTGAAGACTGATTTTAACCTGTCTCAAAAGTTAAAAGTAGGAGTCTCAATTTTCGCTTCTAAGTCTGACCGTAAAAATTACCTTGCCGATGTAGATGGTTTTACGAATCCAGCAAGATATTCCAGAAATGTGAATCCTTATCAGCAAGTTAATAATGCTGACGGAAGCTATTCTTATGACAGAGATATTTTTGGGACCAGTAACCTGGTGAATGATATTTATGTTCCATTTAATATCATTGAAGAAAGAAATAATACCCGTTATACTTTAGGAAATAAAAGTGTAAAAAGTATTATTGATATGGATTACCAGATCTTTAAAGATCTGAAATTGCATTCTGAACTGGGTTTACAATTTGAAGAGACTGCCATGGAGAAATATGCAGGTCAGGAATCTTACTTTAACCGCAAATTCAAACAAGGTACAAGTTACTACAATTCTAAAACCAAGCAATACGAGTTCTTCTTGCCTGAAGGCGGAATTATCCAGAATCAGCAAACCTCATTCTTTCAATACAACTGGAAAACTTTGCTGGAATATAAAAAGGTGATCAACGAGAAACATGAAATTGAAGCACTCGCTGGTACAGAATTCAGAAAGAATAACAATGAGGATATTTTGACGAAAGGGTTCGGTTTCAACGAGCGTACTTTAACCAATCAGAATATCCTGTTCCCAAATTCAGAAAGAATAAACGACGATATTTACCGGGCTTACAGGAAGACTAAACTAAGCAATGCTTACGCTTCTTTCTACGGTACACTTTCTTATACCTATAACAGAAGATATACTGCTTATGGTAGTGTACGTTATGATGGCTCAGACTTATTTGGTGTAGATCCTAAATACAGATACCTGCCAATTTACTCTATCTCGGGTGCATGGAATGCGAATGAAGAAGACTTTATCAAAAAAATAAAGGCGATCTCTAATCTGCGTTTCCGTACTTCATATGGTATCCAGGGAAATATTGATAAAAATACCTCTCCGCAAATTGTGGGCAGATATAGCAATACCAACATATTACCAGGCAGTTCAGAAGGAACTATTAACGTAGAAAGTCCGCCAAATGGTAAACTTCGCTGGGAAAAAACGACAACATTTAATGCAGGTGTAGACTTAGGCTTATTTAACAATGCTTTCCAGATCACTTTTGATTACTACAACAGAAACAGTAAAGATCTGATTGGCTTGCAATCCTTACCATTAGAGAATGGATTTGAGTTTACCAACTCTAACTTTGCACAAGTCAAAAATAAAGGATTGGAACTGACTATTTCGACAAGGAACATCAGTACTAAAGGTTTCCAATGGTGGACCGATTTTAACATCGCCCATAATAAAAGTAAGGTGACCCGTGAAATGGCCAAAGCTAACCAGTTCACCCCATCCAGAGAAGGTTATCCTGTAAATGCTTTGTTTGTTTTGAAAACAGCAGGGCTGGATGCCAATGGAATTCCACAATTCTTACAAGATGGTAAGGTAGTTTCCCTGGAGAATTTCTACAAATTATATGACCCTTATGCAGAATTTGATCCGGGATATGCAACTTCAACCGCTTTAACCAACAAAGAATACCAGGGCTTATACACTTATGCTGGTGACAGAGATCCTAAATATACAGGAGGACTGGTTAACCGTTTCCGTTTTGGGAACATTGACCTGGCGATTTCTGCGATCTTTAACCTGAGCCAGATGGTGTCTGTTACTCCTTCCTACAATCCGGCAGCAGTTGACCGCGGAATGAATTTTAACAAGGACATCTTAAACGCATGGACACCAACTAATACCAACACGGACCAACCTCAGATTATTGATAACGAGACGGGTGATGGTTCACGCTGGATGGCTTTTAACTGGTACAACAGGGGAGATCCTGCAAACTCTTATAGATCTCTGGATATTTTTGCGAAAAAGGTGAGCTATCTGCGTTTGAACAGTATCCGTTTAGGTTACACTTTACCTGCAAAAATCTCCTCAAAAGTTAAGGCAAATTCGCTGAGATTCAGTGTAGAGGGCAGAAACATGTTTGTATTAAGTACAGGCTATAAAGGATATTCTGATCCTGAGACTTATGGTAATATTTATGCACAACCTATTTCCAGAAGTATTTCAATTGGTTTAAATGCAACATTTTAAATAATTCAAGATGAAGAAAATTATACAATTATGTGCGGTCCTTGTGGTATTGCTTACCCTGGGCAGCTGTAAAAAATACTTAGATATTGAGCCAGTAGGGAGAGTAATCCCTAAAACTGAATCTGATTTCAGGGCGCTGCTTACTTCTGCCTATGCAGGTTTTGCAGAGCATAAATCATATCTGGCGGTACGTACAGACGAATTGGCATTAAATGAAGCAGGTTATGACCTGGCACTTTACCGTGATGTATATAACTGGAATGATGCGGCTGCAGATCCTGCTACACGCGCTTTCCCATACCTTGCATTTTATAATACTATATTTTTTGCGAATGAAGTGATTGCAGAAGTACAGGATAAAGCAGGAGTGAGTGCGGCTACAGATCAAATGAAAGGGGAAGCTTATTTATTGAGAGCTTACAGTCATTTTGAATTGCTGAATTTATATGCCAAACCTTACCAGGCAGCTACTGCGGGAACTGACCGCGGAGTACCATTATCGCTTAAAATGGATCTGGAACAAAAGTTTGTTCCGGCTACTGTTGAAGCTGTCTATAACCAGGTGATGGCGGATATTAATGAAGGTCAGAAACTATTAAATGTAGCGACCTTTGAAGCAGGAAAAAACTATCGTTTTACAACCCGCGCGGCACTGGCTTTGAAAGCAAGAGTATATGAATTTAAAGGGGACTGGACTAATTCACTGGCTGCAGCACAGCAGGCTCTGGCATTGAACAACCAGTTAGAAGATCTGAATGTTGCAGGTAGTAAATTACCGAATCAATACCAGGCTAAAGAGAACATTATGTCTATGGAAAAAACACTTAATGTTTCTGTTTCTCAATCTTTCTTTATTTCGGCTCATTTGCTTAATACTTATAATCAAGCTAATGATCTGCGTTTTCCAATCTATTTCAGCAAATCCAGTAAGGGTTATGTTTCTGTGAAAACAGGAAATAACGAGCTGGTTATTTCTTTCCGTAACGGCGAGTTATACCTGGTTCAGGCTGAAGCTGCTTTACAAACCGGAAATACTGCACTGGCAACGGAAAGTTTACTGGCTTTAAAAGCGAAACGTTTAAAACCGGCATATTTTGCAACGGAGAAAACCAGGATTCAGGCATTGGCGAAAGCTGATCTGCTGAACGAAATTTATGCAGAGCGTGAAAGAGAGCTGGCACTGGAAGGTCACCGCTGGTATGATCTAAGAAGATATGGACAACCTGCTATTACGCATACCATTAATGGGACAGACTATATTTTAAAACAAAATGATACAAGATATACCTTGCCATTTCCTAAGGATGCTATAGTGAATAACCCGGATCTGTTATAGACAGGGTATAAAGTATCAAATGATATATTAAAATTGATTTAACTCCGGTCTGTTTCTGCAGGCCGGAGTTTTTTTTTACATTTACAGTTAAGCAATTCAAGCATGACTGTACTGATTATTGAGGACGAAGAACTGGCTGCAATTACACTGCAGAGTATGCTCGTGCACATTAATCCTGAAATACAGGTACATGCGATAGTCGGGACAGTAGAAGCTGCGGTAAACTGGTTGCAAAATCACCAGGCAGACCTTCTTTTTATGGATATTCATTTGGGTGATGGAGAGAGCTTCCAAATCTTTCAAAGGGTAGAAGTGAGCAGTCCGGTCATCTTCACCACTGCTTACGATCAATACACTTTAAAGGCCTTTAAAAACCAGGGAATCGATTATCTGCTTAAACCTTTTGACGAAGAAGATGTGCGCGGCGCATTAACTAAACTGAGTAATATCCGCCAGGCCGGTCAACTGAATACCCCTGCGCTGGTACAAAAGGTAGAAGAAGTATTAGGGAAAACGCGTAACCGTTTTATGGTGAAGGTGGGCAAGCTGATTAAAACAGTACCTGCCGATCAGGTAGCTTATTTTATGGCCGATGATAAGTATCTTTTTCTGGTCACCAAAGATCAGCAAAATTATATTATAGAAGAAACCATTGGCAGCCTGGAGCCTAAACTGGATCAGGATAATTTCTTCCGGATCAACCGCAAATTTATCATTCATATCAACGCAATTAAGGAAATGTATAAGCTTTCCCGCAACAGGGTGAGGATACATTTATCGCCAAAACCGGAAAATGCAGAGGTTGTGGTCAGTGAAGAAAGAGCAGAAGCTTTTAAGAAATGGCTTGACCAGTAGCTATTAAAATCAGGAACGGACAAGGACGTGAAAACCAGGATTAAGAATTGATTCAGGATTTGTTGTGTTGCCGGAATGGCGATTGATTAAAATCCCACCAGTCTTGTGCCAGCTGATTTTGAAGGGAAGCCCAGTAAGGATCGTTTTGATCAAACCTGAAGGCATAACGTAACAAACTATAGCAAGTTGTAAACTGTCCGGTAGCAATTAATGCAGCGGGCCTGTTTTCTGCCAGATGGTTTTTGTCAAACCAGAGTGAAGTGTCCATTTCTGTTGCCAGTTCTGCTACCTGCTGTAAAGCCAGGGTAGGCTTCATCAGTTCTGTCAGGCTCATTTTTTTTCCGTTAATCAATACGGTCAGGTTCTTTTTATACCAGGATTCGCTTTTAAGATCTGCCACCCGCTGACAGTCGTTTTTGGGGCTCAGGGAATAAATAGCATTCATCAGGGTGAACTGCCGCCAGTGTTTCAATTCTATTTGCTGGACTAAATTTTCTTTTTCGCCTTTTTTCAATAAAGTGCCGTCAGCTTTCAGCTTACGTTCCGAAATCTTCTCAAATAATCTATCATAAGATACTCTTCTTATCTTTTTTAGAAATACAATCGCAGAAAGATAAGCTACAGAAGTAGCGCGTGAAACTATCAATTGCAAAAGAACACTAAGCCGCAGGCGTAAGAAATAGGAAATACGCCCAAGAATAACGATGCCATAGGTCTGTTTCCTTTCCTGTACTTTCTGGAAGGCGAAAAAGCCAATGACTGAAAAATAAAAGGTGGTCAGGAGTAAGGCAGAACTCATCCCTAAAAGTGAAAATGATAACTCAATACAGGTTTTAGTCAGTACCCCGGTCATACATAGTCCGGTGAACAGGATGAGTATAAAAAGGTACTGAAGAAGATTAAGCCTTTGCAGCCAGCTTTTTTTGTTCTCCTCAGGGAAATTATAACCGCTGGTATAATTACTGCTTACATCGCAGGTAATGTACAGGTCATAGCCGAATACGTTCTTATTCTGAAGCCTTTCTTCTGCTTTGGTAAAAGAGTCGATCCCCTGGTTGTCATCAATTCCACCATCCATTAATACAAAATGGGGTGGGGGGATGATGGACTGTTCCCCCTTGTCAGGTGAAAAACGCGGATCTGTTTTAATCGAAGCTTCGAGCTCACTTTTACTCAATTGATTATACGTGAAATCATTTGGAAACACGAAAGGTTCAAAGCCTACCGGGAAACAGGAAGAACAGGCCAGTATATCTGCGAGCTTGATTTTCTTCAGGGTTTCCAGTGCATATTTCTCTCTTTTAAATCTCAGAAATTTATTACCAGGCAGGCCTGCATTCTGAAAGCGAAAAAGCATACCATTATCAAATTCAGTCGCATTGGCACAAACTTCTTTAACTCCGTTTTTTACAGGCTTCCAGTAAATGCCAAATACTTCTTCTTTAAAAAGCAGCTCATCATAGGCAATAGAAAAGGCATTGATGATATTTCTTGATTTATCAGGTCGTTTTTTCCAGATGCTTTCTGCGTTGAGGATTTTAAAAACACGGTCAATTAATTTAGTTCCATGTAAGATATGCTTGTTCATATGCGCATAAAATTCATCAAAATGCTGCCCATTCCGCTGACTGGCAGTATAAGCCAGATTGGTAATGGTTCCACCCGATGCGGAAGAGATAAAATGAACAAGCGAGGTTAGTTTTTCACCGTCAATATAAACAGTTTCCATATAGGACAAACAGCCCAGTGAGTATGATGCTGCCCGAAAACCACCACCCGAGAAGCTTAATGCAATATGTTCAGGTTTTCGTGGTTGAAGCACTGAATATTCCATAATCAGGTTGTTTTTAGTCTGGTCTTATTGATTGACGATAAAAGGTATGACTAATTTTGCTTCTATACCATAACTATTCGTTATTTTTTTATTGAAGATTAAAGGATACCGGGATATTATAAACAACTTTTACAGGCTCTCCCCTGATTTTTCCAGGCTCCCATTCAGGCGAATCTCTGATCACCCGGATGGCTTCTGCGGCAAGGTCCGGATGTACAGAATTGATTGCGGTGATGTTTGTTAAATTGCCATCCTTTTCAATAGTGAATTTTATTTTTACTACCCCCTGAATCCTGGCTTTATAACAGTTGGGCGGATATTTGACATGGCTGGCCAGGTAACGGTAAAATTTCTTCGTTCCGCCTTTAAACCCTGGAAGAATGTAGGCCTCTGTATATTTGTAAATGACCATGTTTTTATCTGTACTCTCTCCAGAGATCAGTTTGCCTTCAGCATAAGTCTCTGAATATTTAGAACTGCCTTGATTTGATGTTCCTGTCCAGACCCCTTCGTGCTGCCCATTTTTAACCTGGCCTGTTTCTGTAATTCCTTTAAAATCATCAGTATATCCAATGTACCTGCCGTTGCCATCTTTGACCAGATCTTTGCCATTCTGATCTTTTTCAGTTAATATGAATACCCGGGGGTCCATAAATGCCTTGATTTTATCCTCTTTAGCACTCAGGCTGTAAACTTTTGTATGGTATAATTTGCCATCCGGATAATAACTGTTTGTTGTATCTGTTTGCTCTCCTTTAACAAAATGAGCTGTTTCTTTCAGATTGCCATTCGGAAAAAATGTAGTGCGTAATCCCTCAAAAACCTGCGGATCAATTTTACTGGAAAATCCGGTGCTTCTCACAGTACCATCCAGGTAAAATTCCTTGACCTTATACAATTCAGTACCCTGATCGGGCTCTATGACATGACGGATAAAATCGGCACTATCACGTTGAGTGACCTGATTTCCATTATTTTTAATAAAATAAGTGTTCTGGCGTTGTGCTGATGCTGTTAAAAAAAAGCAACACAAACAGAAGAAGGGAAAATTGAAGCGATACATATTCTGGTGAAATTGAGGCGCAAGTTATCTAATGTTCTTTTGAATTAAAAATTAATATAATTTTTAATTGTGAGTAGTTAATAGCTATTTAAACAAGTCTTGAAAACCGTCGTGTTTTAAGCTTTTATTTTGTTAGAAATGCTGTAATTTTATAACATCTTATAAATGTTATCTGCCGAATGAAACCATCATGATTTTTCAAATCACATACCGGAATGAACATAAAATCATGATAGCCCCATTACCGCTAAAAAAAACAAATATATACGAATGAAAAATGCTACGCTCTTACTTTTCCTGTTAATCAGTACTGCTTTTGTTAAAGCGCAGGATTCGTTAAAATACCGGGTGATCTTTATCGGTGATGCAGGAGAAATGAATACTGCACAAAGAGAATCTTTGAAAAATGCAGCCAAACATGTCATCGCCGGAAAAACAACTGTGATGTACCTGGGAGATAATATCTATCCAAGAGGAATGGGATTACCAGGAAGTAAAGAAGAAGAGACGACCAGGCAGATTCTGCAATCTCAGTTTCAGCCGATGCGGCAGATGGGTGCCGCTGTTTATTTTATCCCGGGAAATCATGATTGGGATAAAATGGGGCCGGATGGTTTAGCGAAAATTATTCGTCAGGGGGAATACCTGGCTGAGCAAAATGACTCTTTACTCAAAATGATCCCGCCAAACGGATGTCCTGATCCAACTGCGATCCAGCTGACAGATAATTTAACGATTATTGCTTTTGATAGTGAATGGTGGTTATATCCTTACGCTAAACAAAACCCCGAATCTGAGTGCAGCTGCAAGACTAAAGATGATGTAATTGCCCGCATGCAGGAATTGCTGGAAGCCAACAGGGGGAAAGTTATCTTATTTGCCGATCATCATCCGTTGCAGAGTTATGGTGCGCATGGCGGATATTTCACCTTAAAAAATCACATTTTCCCTTTAACCTCACTGAATAAAAATCTATATATTCCTTTACCTGTTATTGGCTCTTTGTATCCTTTGCTGCGGTCTTCTTTTTTAAGTCCGGAAGACCTGAAGCATCCCTTTTATAAGGATATGATTAAAAAGATAAACGGAGTTTTCGGTGCTTATCCGAATCTTACTTATTTTTCCGGGCATGACCACGGTTTGCAGCTCATCAAAAGTGAGCAGCTGAATTTGCAGGTTGTGAGTGGTGGCGGAGCCAAACATTCGGCCAATAAAAAAGGTAAAAACTCTATTTTTCAGGAATCAGAACAAGGTTATGTCACTGCCGATTTGCTGATGAATAATGATATGCGTTATGATTTCTACGTTTATACCGAAGGCGGTGTCAAAAAAGTATACAGTTATACTAAACCTTTTGTCCCTGTTGCCCGTGAATCCGGAAATACGGTTAAAGTGATTACAAAAGATAGTATTTCTATCAAAATATATCCGAAATATGATAGTGTAAGTAAAGTTCACCGCTTCTTTTTCGGAGAGAATTACCGGAAAGAATATGCGCTGGAAACTAAAGTACAAGTGATCCGGCTTTCGGAGATTAAAGGAGGCTTAATGCCTGTTCAGCGAGGTGGCGGATTTCAGTCACACTCTTTGCGCATGGTAGATAAGCAAGGAAAAGAATGGGTGCTGAGAAGCGTGGAAAAATACCCTGAGTCGCTTTTACCGGAAAACCTGAGAGAGACTTTTGCAAAAGATATTTTAAAAGATAACATGTCTGCACAGCATCCGTTTTCGGCATTAATTGTACCGGATATAGCTGAAGCTGTTGGTGTGGCACATGCCAACCCGATTATCGGATGGATTTCTCCGGACGCTAACCTGGGTAAGTATGGAAGGGTATTTGAAAATACGCTTTGTCTGCTGGAAGAAAGAGAGCCTGCTGGCAAGTCTGATAACACCTATAAAATGTATAAGAAACTGGCTAAGGACAATGATTATACTTATGACGGGCCTCAATATCTGAGAGCGAAAGCATTGGACATTGTGATCGGAGATTGGGACAGGCATTTTGATCAATGGAGGTGGACACTGGATAAAACAGGAGAAAGAGAAGTTTATCAACCAGTTCCACGTGACCGTGACCAGGTATTTTATCTGAGCCAGGGACTGATTCCCAGGTATGCACAGTCTTCTTATCTGTTGCCAATGATCCAGGGATATGAAAGAAATGTGAATGATGTCAACTGGTTTGTCTGGGAAAGCAGGGCTATGGCCACCCGTTTATTAAGTCAGTTATCAGAAAAACAATGGATGGATATTATCCATACTTTTTGCGCTGATTTAACGGATGAAGTCATGGAAAAAGCATTGAAGAAATTACCCGAACCGGGTTATTCTTTGCGCCATGACCAGCTGCTGGCACAATTGAAAGAGAGAAGAGCAAAATTACCTGAAATGATGAATGAATATTATCATTTCTTAAATAAGATCGTAGACATACAGGCAAGTGATAAGGGAGAATTGATAGAGATTTCGGATGCTGCTGGTGGGGGCTTAACAGTGAATATCCATCAGTTATCAAAAAATAAAAAGGTGAAAGAGCAGATGTTCATCAAAACATTTGATCCGAAAATCACAAAAGAAATCAGGTTATATACCCACAATGGGAATGATAGTCTTGTTTTAAACAATAAGGGAACTGATATTCAATTGCGCATTATCGGCGGTCATGGTATTAAGGCATATCATGTAGAAAACTCTTATCATAAAGTAAAGCTTTATGATAAGGTTGATAGTGCTGTTTTTACTGGTGATACGGGCAGGTTTACTAAAACACTATCGAATGATACGGCCAATGTTTCTTACAAACAAACCGATTTATACCACAGAAGTATGTATTTACTGAATGGCGGGTTTAATAAAGATGATGGGTTATCACTGGGCTTCTCCGTTAAATTTATGAATCCGGGCTTCAGGAAATTCCCTTATGGAAATACACAGCAGTTCTCTTTTATCCACTCTTTTAGTACGAAAGCCTTTAAGTTTGACTACCATGGGGAATGGATGCACACCTTCGGAAACGCGGACCTGATTTTACAGGCCAGTGCTTATGCGCCGCACAATACACAGAATTTCTTTGGTGCAGGGAATGAAACATCATTTGATAAATCAATTGATGGGATCAGCTATTACCGTGCAAGATTCAGTTTATACCAGTTTGATCCTGCATTGCGCTGGAAGCGGCCAAAATCCTCATTGAGTATTGGCCCATCTTTTCAATATTATAGCTTTAACAGGGATGATAATACCGGAAGGTTTATTAACAATAGTGCAAATCTGCATTCATCGGATAGTCTGACCATCGCAAAAGATAAGTTGTATACAGGTGTGGTGGTTAATTTTATCAACAATACCCGGAACAATGAAATCCTGCCTTCTTTAGGAAGTTACATCAATTTGAGACTGCAGGGGTATACAGGATTGAATAGCTATGCCAATACTTATGGCCAGTTTACCGGAAGTGTCGCTTTGTATAAAAACCTGGATAACAGAGCTAATTTTGTAATTGCGGAGCGTTTTGGCGGGACAGTAACCGTAGGTAAACAACCATTTTATCAATCTGCATTTTTAGGCGGAGAAGGAACTTTACTAGGCTTCCGTCAATTCAGGTTTGCAGGAGATCATAGCTTCTATAATAACCTTGAAATGCGCGTTAAACTGGCAGATTTTGTAAGTTATGTATTACCGGGGCAATTAGGGCTGCTTGGATTTCATGACATAGGCAGAGTCTGGAAAAAGGGGGAAGATTCGACTAAATGGCACAATGGTGTGGGTGGAGGTTTATACTTTGCGCCTGCTTCAATGACGGTTGTACGGGTTGTTGCCGGACATTCTGAGGAAGGATGGTATCCTTATATCTCCTTAAGCTTCCGTTATTAACAGGTGTTTTTTAAATTGTTGATAGCATCTGAAGAAAAATTATTACCTTAAGATATGAGCGAATTATTGAAAGAAACTACTATTATATTAGAGAATGAACGTGCTTTAATCCGACCGCTTAGTCTGGCTGATTATGAACATTTGCTGCCTTTTTCATTGAATGAGCCTGAAATATGGCATTATTCATTAACGCGTCCGGATAGTGCTGAAAAGCTGACGGCCTATATCAAAGCAGCCGTAGATGACCAGGAAAAGGGTAACTCTTATACATTTATTATTTTTGATAAGCAGACGAATAGTTATGCTGGTTCTACACGGTATTATGATATACAACAAACTTATAAAACCCTGCTTTTAGGCTATACCTGGTATGGGGGAGATTTCCAGGGCACGGGACTTAATAAAAACTGCAAATATCTTTTATTAAAGTATGCCTTTGAAGAGCTTGGTATAGAAAGGGTTGAATTCAGAGCGGACAATAGTAACCACAGAAGTCTTGCTGCGATGAAAAGTATTGGCTGTAAACTTGAAGGAGTGCTTCGTAACCACATGCCCGACGGACATGGCGGCAGAAGAGACAGTGCTATATTCAGTATTTTAAAACGAGAGTGGTTTGACCTGGTGAAAGCAAAGCTGGAAGAGAAGTTATAAACATTAAAATAGATTTTATGTGCGCATCATTATTATTAAAACATAGAAATGATGCACACATAAAATCTAAAAAGATAAAGGACTATATTTTCTCTTTTTTGTTCTTATTGAAAGAGAATCTTCTGGCAATACTGAAGCCCCAGCGATACTGACCTTTTAACCACGAACTGGTAGTTTGAGAGATATACTGCATCTCTTCTATAGCTGCGGCATTGGTGAAATTAAGGTGGAAAACGTGTCCGCCAGTTTCAATTTCCAGGCCTACACCCAGGGGATTATAAAATTTCACCCCACTGGTTTGTTCCAGGTAAGCTTTGTCATCTTTGTTTCGGAACGGAATGAAATAATCGACTACAATAGCCATCCGTTTGCTTATTTTAGCTCTTGCACCTGCGCCAACAGCAAAAAGATCATTCTGATCTCTGAAGGCCGTAAAGTTTTTATGCAGGTAGGTCGGGGTAAGGCTAAAGGAGAAATTTGAATTAAACTTCCTGGCCAGAATAACCTGGCTCACAAAGTTCATCCGGTCACTGAATTTGTGGTAAGCAGTAGCAGCGGCAGGATCATCGCTTGCCTTAACCGCGGCGATGGTATTACTTCCGAATAAAGTAACAGCAAAAGGGATATAATCGTCCGTTGTCTGTTCCAGTAACCTGTATTTTATACTTCCTTCGTATAATTGCTGTACATCAGTTGCACCTTTTGCCCTGGCCAGGCCGATACTTAACCGGTCGGTTAGCCCATAGTCAAAACCAATCCTTACATCAGTAGAATTGTCCAGTCCAAAAAACTGCTTTAATCCACCATTGCTGCCTGCAATATCTCCAAAGCGGTGATCAACTTTAAATTCCAGTTCATTTTTGTGGATCGTTTCATTGGTGTGCCCGTTAATTAGTTTGGTGTCTTTAAAGGTGGCAAATACCTTTTCATGAGCCGGGTTTGTACTGGTCAGTTCTTTTTCCAGGTCTTGCTGTCCAAAACTATGCAGCGCACAGCAGATCAGTGCGATCAGCAGCAGTTCTTTCCGGAATAGCGTGAATTGTTTTTGTATCATTTTATACTGTTTTCGTAAATGGTCGGTTGAGGAGAATTAAGATGTTTTTTTTGCCTGGTATACTGCAGATAAGCGCACTTCTACGAATTCAGCAATATTCTTGAAAACCAGGGATGGCACTTTGATATGGTGATCTTCGATTTTTACTTTAAAGGTTGTTTTTGCAGTAATTACCCCCTGTGCGATTTCCAGGGTTACTTTACCCTGATAAGGTTTAACCACGCCATGTATATCCAGATTTCCGGCTACAGAAACGGTATAATTTCCGTCTTTACTGAAATCAATATCATCTGTGATTTTGCCGCTGAACTTAGAAAACGGAAATTTGTCGCTCTCCATGTAGTTCTCATTAAAGTGCTCTTGCATCAGTTTTTTCTGGAACTGAAAAGACGTATTGCTGACTTTAAAAATGAGCTCTTTGGTTTTAGCGTTAATTACAGAACTGGCTGTATTGCTTTTTCCTTCTATGTCTTCCATAACGGTACTGGAAAAGAAAGAAACAGAAGCATTTTTACTGATTAAAATATCCTGGGCCCGGGCATGAGTTGCGAACAGGCAGATGCAGATAAATAGGGATACCCTTTTGATTAGATTGTATGTTTTCATAAGGTGATGATTAAATAGGTGATCAAATAATTATTGGGGCATACCCTGGTCAAACCAGTCTTTGACAGACTGAAGTTCTGCCGCAGAAAGTGTTCCTCCGATGGGCATGGTTTTGCTGACTAAAACAGCTTGTTTAATTTTATCGGCACTGCCGGTCACGGAAGTATAACCATTAAAGCTCCAGGCAGCAGCGGCTCTTTTTCCAGGAGCATGACAGCCTGCACACCTGGCCTGAAGCAGGGGTTGTACCACAGCGGCATAAGAAACCTGGATACCGGGTTTTTCCGGTACCACAGGTTGAGGTTCATCAGCCTGGTTTTTTGAACAGGCTGATAAAATAAATAAAGTCATCATGATCGTAATCACAGGATAGGTGAATTTTGACATAGCGGTAGGTTAAGTTTTTAAAACGATTTTGTTTATGGTGTCAGAGCAATGGTGTTTACAGTAAGAATTGGCCATAATCCTGCGCCTACGCTTACTCCTTTAGTATCGCCGCGTTTAGCATCCGGGCCGAAATAATATAATGGGTGGCCTTTGTAGGTTAATTGTTGTTTACCTGCAGCTGTAATCTGTACAAACATGTCTTTTTTGATTACTGAGGGTACATTCAGCACAGCTGATTCATAGATCGGCCAGGTTCCGTTGTTACTTAAATCGGCTTTGGTATAAGTGTTCAGGTTAAACTTATCTGGTGCAAATGCGTACAAGGTTCTGCCGGCCGCATCGGTTAGGTATTGGGTAGTTCCTGTGCCTTCTTTTTCATCAGCAGTATAATTTTTGCCGTCAACACCTACCAGCTGATTGTTTGCGAACATCACTGAGTAATCTGGTTTAGCGACAAACCAGGTTCCGCCTGAGCCGTCTCCGTTTACGTCACCTTTATTGCTGTCTCCGGAGAAATAATATAATGGCCATCCTTTATAAACGGTTTGTTTTTTGCCATCTGCACGGGTAATCGTACTTATATCTGTTGCTGTAATTCCTGTAGGGGCAGTTTCATTGCCGGCATAATAAGGCATCCACGTGATGGCACAGGCACCTGAACAGCCTGATGTACCATTGGCATCAATCGCGAAAGCGTAAAGTGATTTTCCATTGGCATCGGTTAGAATACTGCCAAACTTTGCATCGGTGGTTAGTGCGAGGTTCGCGGAGACAGGCGCGGTAACAGGTGGGTTACCGTAAGGATCCTGTCCACCAGGTGTGGAGTCATTGTTTTTTGAACAGGCCGAGAGCATAACGATCAATGTTAAGCTGCAAAGGGTCATACCTTTTCTTAGAGATAAATTCATGATTGCTGAGGATAAATGTTAATAATATTTTTAATTATTGCGGTTACGCAGACCAAGAGCTAAAGGTTGTGTGGTGGAGCAATAAAATATTGTTAATAAAAATAATTGTCTGTCTTACAGGTTTTTAAGTGCAAAAACAAATTTTATTATTACGTTTGGCAACCTTTCGCGTATAAGCGACGTATAGGTAGGAAAATGGCGCAGGTTAAATTATAAGAATAGGTGCAAAGTATCATTAGCGGGTGCATCAATAAGGAAAGATCAAGTCAGTATTTACTCTATAAAGAATTTTATAGTTATTGCATGGCTATATGCCGTCGGTACGCTTTAAATGATTTTGATGCTGCCGAAGTATTAAATGATGGATTCTTGAAAGTTTTTACACATATAGAAAAATATGATCCTGAGAAACCCTTTAAACCGTGGCTTGCGCGCATTATTACAAATACCGCGATTGACCATTACCGGATGAATCTGAAGTTTTCAGACCATGATGATGTCAATGATCATGAGGAGATTGGGCAGGCTGCTTCGATTTATGAGCAACTGGCTTATAAAGATTTACTGGTTTTAGTTCAGACGCTTTCCCCTGCTTACCGTACCGTATTTAACTTATATGCTATTGATGGTTATTCGCATGAAGAAATAGCCAGTCTCTTAAAAATATCAACAGGAACATCTAAATCTAATCTATTTAAAGCACGACAACAGTTAAGAGAAAAACTCACGGCCTTGAATGTAAACAAGCCGGCAGAGGGAACGGCCGATTTACAACAGGTTGAGTGAAGGGTCATTGGGTATAATGGAGAATAAATCTGGGTTTAACAATGAAATGCAAAGAAAATAATAAATACTGATGAAGGAAGATAACGAGATAGATCAGCTATTTAAAGATAGGTTAAGCGATCCTGAGATCCCTTTCGATGAAATGAATTGGGAAAAGATGGAGCGCAGGCTGGACGGAGAGAAGAAAAAAAAGGTAATTCCAATATGGGTGTATACTGCTTGCGGTATTGCCGCGGTATTGATGATCTCTTTATACTTGATTTTTCTTGCGCCTTCCCATTCAGATCAAATAGTTAAAGATCCATTAACCAGTCGGGTAGTTAAGCCAGGTAAAGAGGTTGTGCCTTTAACTGTTGCGGATTCGCTGAAAGTAAAAGGTGCGGAGGTAGCAGGTAATAAAGTACCTGATGTTCAAGTGCCGGGCGTTCGGGTGCAGGATGTTCAAAGGCCGGGCATGAATATTCCAGCTGTTGAAATACCAGTTGCCGGGAAATCTGCAGGTACGCAAGGCGGATACGTTGCTGAAAATATAAACCCGATATTGAACTCAACAACCTCTGTATTATATCCTCAAATAATTCCCGTGTCTCCTGTAATAACCCCTGCAACGACTATTGCTGGAAATGCTAAATCAAAATCAGCTGTTCCAATAGTGGAAACAGACAGTGCTATCCTGGTGAGAAAGGCCAATGCTTTAGCGCACAGTAAAGATCCGTTTGAAAGAGTTGAAGCCTCAGAAATTGCACGCAGTGTGAAAAATAAAATGGAGAAAGCTTTACAGCCGCAAAATGACCTGATATTGAGTGCAATGGCTGCACCTGATATGTCTTTTGCGAAATCAAGTAAACCTTCTAAAGTAAGTTCCAATTTAGGAGTGCTGGCTACTTATGCTTTTACCCCGAAAATCAGCATGACCTCAGGAGCCATTTATTCGAGAAAGTTCTATAATTCGGGTGGGGGAGCACCCTGGGGCAACAATGGTTACGTGCCGGGATCAGACTGGCAGGTGAGTGCAGATTGTAATGTACTGGATATTCCATTGAATGTAAACTATAAGATCTTTAACAAGAAAAAACTATCGGTAAGCTTGAACACCGGGCTTTCCAGTTATTTTATGCTGCAAGAAAAGTATCAGTTTACAACAGGACAGGGGGCATCAGAGAAGATAACTAATCTGGAAATCGACAATCAGAATCAACACCTTTTCGGAATTGCGAATGTGTCAGTTAGTTTTGACCACCAGCTTACGCCATCGGTTAGTGTGGGGGTACAGCCCTTTGCAAAACTGCCATTAACAGGAATCGGATATGGGGATGCGAGTTTAAAATCGGCAGGGGTATCTTTCTCTTTGAATATTGGCTTATTCCCGGCTAAAAAACCAGGGAAATACGCAGCTGTCCGGTATTAAACAACCGCGTAATTCTAATTGATCATTTAATTAAATCTTCGTAGTGATATACTTATTTTCTAAAGTACCATCATCGTATAATTTGATAATCGCATATCCCGGAGGCGTTTCCTGATAATAATAAGGGTGTGCTGACTTTTCATCGCCTTTACCCCACCAGAAACCACTCATTGCCCCATTGCAATAATATTCGACCCCATTATACCAGGCGCTGTCCAGCAAATGCTGATGTCCGCTCAGGCATACTTTAACTTTATCTTTGTATTTGTAAAACAAATGCTTAAGTTCTTTATGGTCACCATGTTGCCCGCCTTCCCAGGTATTGGTCACTGTTAACACCGGGTAATGGGACATCAATAATACCGGGGTATGCGGCGCAAGTTGTTCCAGTTCATTTTCCAGCCATTTAAACTGCTCCTCATCAAGTGATGTGTTTTTATTATTGCCATCCAGAATGATGAAATGCCACCCTTTTTTAGAGAAACTATAATAACGGTTAGGTATTTTTAATCTTTTAACTACATAGTCTTTACCGTACATTTCATCTTCTTTGGAAGGCGCTGCCCACCACGTATCATGGTTTCCGATGCAGCTGTGCAGTTCATAACCAGAGATCTTGCTGATACATTTATCCCAGACTGCCCACTGTTCTATAACCTGTTCCCGTTTGATATTGTCATAATCGGCGGCATGAATACTATCACCGCCATTGAGAAAGAAATCTACTTTTAAGTTTTTGATTTCCTGAAGGCATTTTTCAAACCTGGTAGTCGCATCTTCGAATTGTCTGATATGTACATCTGTAATGTGAGCTACTGTTAATACCAGTTTTCTTTTTGGCGCATTTGAGGTTTCAACACTAATGATGGCAGCCTCAGCGGCTTTTCCGAAAGCCAGTCCCAAAGCAGCAAGCGGGATAGTTTTTAATAAGCTTCTTCTTTTCATTGTATAGTTATTTTTATAAGGGCCTGTTTAAACTAAACAGGCCCGATGATTTTAAATGATTGTTATCAAACGATTACCAGCCTTTAGGTTGTACCAGTTTTGGATTCAGTAATACCTGCTGGAAAGGGATTGGGAAATAATAATATTTCGCTTCGTTAAATGATCTTGGAGTGCTGACGTTTTCCGGAAACATGATAAATCCTGAAGTCTGATTACTCAGATAAAAACTATTACTGTTCAGGTAATACATCACCAGGTTTGCCTTTACAGCAGCCGGAACACCTGCAAGCGGATCAGTTTTTTCCGGAGATTCCAGGATGGCAATATCTTCCACACCATCGCCGGTTACATCCATTGCACCTAATTTGGAAACATAAATCCCCTGGGTAGGCCTTTCTAATAATTTACCTGCTTTCCATCTTAATAAATCATTGTAACGGAAACCTTCACAAGCCAGTTCTACATTACGTTCCCGGCGTATTTCAAGTAAAACCCCTTTATTTCCACTGGAAACCTGTGGATACATATTCACCAGAACAGGATCTGGGGTCGCATTTGCCAGGCTCATATTTAAAGGCGATACACCAGCACGGTTACGCAGCAGATTGATAGTCTGATCCAGATCGCCCTGCGTGATACTACCGAGTTCTGCTTTAGCTTCTGCATTAATCAGCAACGTTTCTGCGTATCGGAAAATTGGTAAATCTGAATATTCCGTATATACTTTAGTATTGGGATCTATTGCATAGAATTTGATTTGCGGATAGCCTCCAAAGGTAGGTCTGATCAGATTTGGTCTGCCTAAAGTTGTAGAGAATCCCGGAGGCATAATCGTTACGGCCATCCTTGGGTCACGGTTATTAAAAACTTCAGTATAAGTTTTGGTATTCCAGCCCGGGTTGGAAGTAAAAGGAGTACCATCTGCCATCAGATAAGTATCAGCCATAGCTTTACTGATAGACCACTGCCAGTCAAAAACATAATGTGTATCGTTAGAGCGGTTTAAAGCCTGGTCGAAATCACGGTAAAAAAGTATTTCCTTATTGGAGCTCAAATCTGCACTGGTAAATATCTTTTGATAATCTTCTCCTTTTTTACCCGTATTGTAGATAGAGAAACCTCCGCTCATGATTTCTTTAGAAGCTGAAACCGCTCTTTCCAGAAATGGGGTTGCACTGGCCTGAAGCCCCAGTTCATCATGGTATTTTCGGAAAGTACCTTCATAAAGACAGAATCTGGAAAGCATAGCCAGCGCAGCCCATTTCGTGATTCTTGATTTAGTCCCATCAGCCTTCACATGGCTAACAGCATATTCAAGATCTGCACGGATAGAATCTGCTACGAGTGCGCGCGGATCTTGTTTTTTATAAAGTGCAGCTTCATCAGTCGCCTCCAGTACGGTCGTATAATAAGGAACATCACCATATCTTTTCAGCATTTCAAAATAGAAATCGGCTCTGTAAAAACGGGCGATACCAGTAAAATGTGCTACAGTTGCCTGATCTCCCTGAACATCCTGAAGGTTATTGAGCATATAGTTTATTCTGCGGAGGTTTTCCCAGTTCCAGGATTTAGGAGTCACTGTGGTTGCACTGATTTTCCCTCTGATCATGTTGTCAATTTCACTACCACCCAGGTAAACGGAGAGATTATCTGAAAACACATCATTTTTTCTCTCCATCACATCATTCAGCGCAGTCATCCCTGTCATTTCATAAAACCCATTACTGTAGGTTTCCAGATCGGCAGTAGTTTTAAAAAAATACTTAGGGTTAATTGAGGTTTGCGGCTCTCTTTCCAGGAAGTTCTTTTTACAACCTGTGAGTATAGTTATTGCGAGTACTACAATAACCAGCGGGGTATAATATCTTGATAACATCTGATTAAAAATTAAGGTTCATGCCAAATGAATAAGTACGTTGAAAGGGATAAATATTCCCCTGTAATCCTTCCGGATCCAGCTTTACCTTCAGTTTAGAATATTCAAAAAGATTCTCTCCACTCACATAGAAATGGACATTATCCAGCTTGAGTTTCTTCAATATGCTTTTAGGAAGCGTATAGCCAATGGTTATATTTTTAACCCTTAAATAAGCCGCATTTTGCAGGTATCTGGTGTTAGGGATACCCAGTTCTTCTCCTGTATCTTCTGCCGAATAAGCTTTGACCCTTGGGAAGTAGGCATTTGGAGTTTCAGGTGACCAGTGATCCATATTCTGGGTCGTCACATTCGTCCAGGGTTGTGCATAAATACCCCAGAAATAAATATTACTTCCCTCTGCATACCAGTCTCTTTTGGCTACACCTTGTATAAATACTCTGACATCAAATCCTTTCCATGCAGCGGATAAATCAACACTATAAGGAAGACGGATCTGGCTGTTTCCGATCTTATAAAGATCTCCCGGATTATTTACCGTTTTATCTCCAAAATCTACTTTTCCATCACTATTGCGGTCTTTGAATTTAATATCACCTACAAAATACTGATAACGCTGATCGTCAGTACCCACAGCAGTCTGGTTCGCATGGTTTTTTAACTCTTCTGCATTCTGGAAAAATCCTTCAGTTTCCAATCCCCAGATTTCACCAATCTCCATGCCTTCATAATAATTGTTTTTGCCATCACTTTTTTTACCAAATGATTTAGTTGGGTTATCAAAACGGGTAATATAAGCGCGGCTATCACTTAAGGCAAAGGTCGCGTTGTAGGAAAGCGGTGAGCCTCCAACCTGAACTTCGTCTCTCCAGCTCAATTTGATCTCCCAGCCCTTGGTCTTTAAATCTGCAGAGTTAGCTGTAGGGGAGGCTGTACCGAACACGCCCGGTAATAATTTTCCGGGAACAAGCATGTTTTTCGTGTACCTGGTATATTTATCAAGGTTCAATTCCAGTTTATTCTTGAAAAAGGTCAGGTCTGCACCGACATTGATGGTAGAAACCTTTTCCCAGGTGAAATTACTGGAGATAGCCAGTGGTGGATTTACGTAATTAGGTTGCTTGCCATCTAAGATCTGACCGTTCTTTTTACTGTCCATTAAAGCCAGGTAATCATATTCGTTCACAGAAGCCTGGTTGCCGAGTACACCATAAGAACCTCTGAACTTGAATTGGTTCATTCCGATAGCTTCTTTTACAGGTTTGAAAAATGATTCTTCAGAAATTAACCATCCTGCGGATGCAGAAGGCACAAAAGCCCATCTTTGACCAGGGGCAAAACGGGAAGAACCGTCATAACGTCCGTTAAATTCAAGCAGATATTTTTCTTTGAAATTGTAATTCAGCCGGTAAAAAATCCCCTGTACAGCCCATTCTCCGATTCTCTCGGTAATGGTTTGGTCACCAGTAGCTAAATTTACAGAAGGAATAGCAGTGGAGATCAGCGATTTCCGGGAAGCATAGAAATTGGTATTGATATAATGCTCCTGGTTATAACCTAAAAGCCCTGAAATAAAATGATTGCCCAGTTTTTTATGTGCTTCAGTATATAAATTGACTACATCATATTTGATATTAATATTCCGGTTAGATGCACTGGAAGTTGAATTTAACGGAGGTGCTAAATCTGGCCCTGTTTTGTGAGCTACAGGAATATCGTAAGCTCTGACTAATGTATCGACTCTTCTGAAGGTCGCATCACCTTTTAAACTCCATACATCTTTAATTAAAGAAGCATCGAAAGAAAATGTCGTTTGTACCGTGTGGTTGGTAATATTTTTTCTGCCGCCTTCTTTGACTGCGCCCAGTGAACCTGCGCCTGCAGAAGTCCAGGAGCCATCAGGATTTTTAGGGATGTCAGTTATATTGCTCCGGTTAATAGCCTGGAAATAAGTTTGGTCGTCCAGTATGGTCGGTGCCTGGTAAGTACCTGCGCTAAATAACGTATTGTTTGCGATGTTCAGCCATTTAGTGACATTGATGTCTACCTTACCTCTCATGTTGTACAGGTTGTTTTTCTCTTTAGCATCACGCGCAATTCCATTCTGGCTAAAATAATTTGCAGACAGATAATAACTTAACTTATCTGCTTTTTGAGAGACCGTTACAGCAGCATTATAAGTCGCTGCGGTTTTATTATAACCTTCTCTTAACCAGTCTGTATTGCCAATATAAAACCATTTGGTCGGGTCGCTGGGGTCCAGCATTACATTCGGTAAAGAAGGATCTAAGGAGCGTAATCGCGCTGCTTCAACTAATTTCGCGTTATAGGCAGGGTTGTATAATGGAAATGCAGCCTCATTTTTCATTTGCAGCACGGTATAAGGATCAGTCACTACTTCAGGTAGTTTACCAATTGTTCTGATACCGGTATAGCTGTTCACGCTGACATTCAGTTTCCCGCTTTTTGCAGATTTAGTGGTGATCAATACGACACCAAATGCAGCTCTTGAACCATATATTGCTGCGGATGCTGCATCTTTCAAGACGGAAATACTTTCCACATCAGAGGAGTTTAACATTAAAAGTTCTGAAGCAGAGAAGGGTACGTTGTCTACCAGGATCAGCGGACTTCCTCCGTTTAAAGAAGTATAACCCCGGATGTTAAATTCAGGAGCTGTACCAGCTTTTCCGTTGGCAATAGAAATATTCAGGTTGGGGATCAGTCCTTGTAAACCCTGTCCAAGGTTAGCAATAGGTCTGTTTTCCAGTTGTTTGGAAGTGATCGCATCTACAGCTCCTGTCAGGTTTGCTTTTTTCTGCTTTCCATAACCCACCACCACTACTTCCGTTAAATCTGCCTGCACTGGTAATAAGGTAATGTTCATACTGCCCGATTGAGAGACAGGCATTTCTTGTGATTTATAGCCTAAATAAGTGAAAATCAGTATTGCCTCTGCATGGGGCACCTTAAATTGGAAATTTCCATTCTCATCTGTCTTATACCAGGTTTTTGTGCCTTTGATCTGGATAGAAACTGAGGGTAGCGGCAAACCTTTTTCATCGATAATTCTTCCTCTGACCTCAATATCTTTAAAAAGGCTGATGACCTTATTGATCAGGGAAATTGATAATGGTTTGATCACGATGTTATTGGCTTCAACTGCATAGGTTAATTGCTGACCTGCAAGACATGTTTTCATAACCTCATCAATAGAGGCATGTTTAAAACTCGCGTCGATCGTTTTGTTAGCCTGTAATTTGTCTTGTTCCCAAAGCACATTGTAGCCCGTTTGTTTTCGGATCTCCCTGAAAATATATTTAATTGCTACATTTTTCCGCGTTAAAGAGAGGTTCTGGGCATTGCTGCTGGCCGCCGCCTGCAACAGGAACGTAATCATTAAAACTGTAGTAAGTTTAACGCTCATTATTAATTGTCTTTTAAACGCCTGGTCAAGGCCAGGAATACCCGGCAGCTTAACTGGTAAAAATTTGGCAATACAGGCACTTAACCTGCGAAAAAAAATAGTATAAATTGTATACATTTGAATCGTTTGTTGTGGGTTTTGAATACGCTATCGTGGTTTATTTATTTACCCCAATTAAATCATGTGGCTCAGGCCGCATGCTGGTCAGTGATGTTTGCAGCATCACTGACCTTTTTTAATGGAGATTATAATTCGGTATGGTCTATTTGACGACTATAATCTTCCTCCCTTCTATTTTAAAGTGTACTGATCCTGTTAATTCCAATGTTTTTAAAACTTGTGAGACTTTCCCAAATCTTGATACGGTACCGCTGAAGTGTTTTTGACGCAAGTCTGCCTGTTGGAAATCAACCTGAACATCATACCAGCGTTCTACCTTTTTCATAATGGCTTCGAGGTCTTCATCATTGAACATAAAAAGACCGTCTTTCCAGGCTAATGCTTCTTCTATGTCTACCGGAATTACTTTAATGTGGTTAGTAGCAATGGCCTGCTGACCGGGTTTTAACAGCTGCTGCTGCTGGTTGGCCGTTAAGGATACTTTCACACTGCCTTCAGCAAGCGTTGTTTTGCTTTGGTGTTCATCTGCATAAGCACTGACGTTAAAATGAGTACCCAGCACTTCTATTTTTTGCTGCTCACTTTTCACAATGAAAGGCATATGTTTGTTTTTAGCTACTTCAAAATAGGCTTCTCCTTTCAGCACAACCTGACGCTGAAGACCACTGAACCTGGCGGGGAAACTTAAAGAAGAAGCGGCATTGAGCCAGACTTTGGTCCCATCGGGTAAATTAACCTGGTACTGACCGCCTTTAGGGGTTTCAATGGTATTCAGCAGGTCCTGAGTTTTAAGAGCCGCATTTTCTTGTACGGTATAAACAAGCTGACCGTTTTTTGTTTTGGTAATCAGACAGCCGGCTTGCCGGGCAATTTCTCCATTTACAGCGTCATCAAGTGCTATTTTAGAACCATCTGCTAAAGTTAACAGCGCTTTGTTACCGCCTGGGTTAATATCTGTTTGGGTAAAATTTGTAGTTCCGTTTTCCTGGAGTATATGCGTTGATCTGGTGCCAAAATATAATGCAGTAGTCAAAAGTAAGATGGCCGCCGCGGCATAGCTGTAGATCCGCTTTCTGGATAAGCTCTTTTGATGGTTTTCTGTTTTAATATTCGCCCAAAGGTTTTGTTCTATTTCCTGGTAATCGGGTTCTTCAATTTCCTCTTGCGCATTTGCAGTTTCGTTCAGATACCAGCTTTCTACAATGGCTTTTTCTTCTGCCGTGCAATCGCCTTTAAGGTATTTCGCAATTAATTTTTTCGCTCTTTCGTTTTCCATGGTATCGCCGGTTTAACAGCTCATATATGGTTAAGAACGTTTGCTCAAAGCTTGGGAGTAGAGGAAATGAAAAAATAATTTAGCAGAAGATTAAAAGCAGCAGCGCAGTGAGTGCACCTAGTCTTAAACGCAGAATTTTAAGCGCATTATTCATTTGCTTTTTTACTGTTTTATCTGAAATCTCCATTCTAAAGGCAATCTCTTTATGGGATAAGTTTACTTTACGGCTCAATTCAAAGACTTCCCGCATTTTAGCCGGCAGTTTTGCAATTTCCTTTTCAATATGGCTGGCCAGTTCCCGGTTACGCACCAGGTGATCTGTGATATTTGTGCCCTCATCAATGAATTTTTCCAGCGAATTCATGTATTTCTCTTTCACTTTTCCGCGCTCAAATAATTTAAGCATACTGTTTCTGACCGAAGCGTACAGGAAAGCTGATAAAGAAGTATGCAAGTCAAGCGTACCGGATTTTGACCAGACCATCACAAATACATCCTGAATGACATCCCGCGATTCTTCTTCATTCTGCAGGATTTTCCGGGAATAGCGGTACAATAAACTCCAATATCTTTTGTAGATTTCGGCATAGGCATGATGATCGCGATCTTTTAAAAGCGCAAGTAATTCATCGTCTGAAAGCGAATCATAAGTGACCATTAACCCCTTCTTATATTTGGAACAAAACAACCGTTAATTCTTGAATATACAATTCTTTGTTTATTATTATTTTGTTAAATCTATATCCAGAAGATATAAAACATTATTCTGTTATATGAATGGACTTTGGCTGATTAGCAATTTTTTATTCTGAAAATTGTCCGATAATCAGTTTATTTATCTTTAATCTGTATCAGGGACAATATCCGGAGATCTTTATTGCATCTTTAACTGTTTCTTAACCAGATATAAATTAAAGATGACGATCCAGATTAAACATAATTTTGGGGCGGGACCATGTATCCTTCCTGCAAGCGTATTAGAACAAGCTGCTGAGGCAGTAAAAAACTGGGACAACAGTGGCCTGTCTATCCTTGAAGTTTCTCACCGCTCTCCAAAATTCGAAGAAGTAATGCGCAAAACCGAAGGATTGGTAAGAGAACTTCTGGAAGTACCAGAAGATTATGCAGTATTGTTTTTACAAGGTGGGGCGAGTACACAATTCTCGATGATCCCGCAGAATTTTTTACAGAAACATCAAAAAGCAGCTTACCTTGATGCCGGCTTATTCGGGCACAAATCCATTAAGGAAGCAAAATATTTTGGTGAAGTAGATATTGTTGGCTCTTCGGCCGGTGCCAGTTATTCCAGAGTACCTGAAATCGGGGCGGTCAGCAAAGATACTGCCTATTTTCACTGTACCTCCAACAATACCATTGAGGGTACAGAAATGTTTGATTTCCCTGATTTAGGGATACCGCTGATTTGCGATATGTCTTCTGATATTTTTAGCCGGGTAATTCCGATTAAACAATTTGACCTGGTTTATGCCGGTGCACAGAAAAATATGGGCCCCGCAGGAATGACCCTGGTTTTAGTGAAAAATGAATTACTGGATACAGTGGAACATCCGGTTCCTTCGATGTCAGATTACCGGATTTACCGGGATAATCAAAGTATGTTCAATACGCCGCCTGTGTATTCTATTTATGTAGCGATGTTAAACCTGCAATGGTTAAAAGACAACGGTGGGGTTGCCGAAATTGAAAAAGAGAATATCGCCAAAGCTGCTTTATTATATGCAGAGATAGAAAGAAACCCGCTGTTTTTTGGGATGGCCGATCAGGCACACCGTTCCAGGGTCAATGTTTGTTTTAAAATGCACGACGTTACTAAGGAAGAAGATTTCCTTTCTTTCGCCGCGGAAAAGGGAATGGTAGGAATTAAAGGCTACCGGACAGCCGGAGGTTTCAGAGCTTCACTTTATAATGCGTTAAGACTGGAATCTGTAATAGCACTGGTAGCTTGTATGCAGGATTACGAGAAATATAACTATGGCAACAATTAGACCTTTCGTCGCTTTAAGGCCTCAGGAAGTTTATTTAGACAAAATGTTAACCCTCAAAGCTTCTCCCGGTAATGGGGGGAGCAATGGGTTCATCGCCAGGATGCTGGATAACGGACACCCTGAAAATAAGGAACTCACCAATGCACAGCTGTTGGCAAACCTGAAAAGGATGATGCTGACGGGTGATTTTTACCAGGAGGAGCATCCTTGCATCTTTATTTATGAAATCACTAAGGGCACCCATACGCAAACAGGAGTTTGGGCAGTGACTGATCTGGATGATTTTGACCGCGGACATATCAAGAGCCACGAATCCACCATGAATTGTAATTCCTATAGCCTGATGAACTACCGGAATGAAGTAGGCCTGGAAGGGGACCCTTTAATATTAACTTACAGGCCCAACCGGACCATCAATTCCTTGTTAAACCAGCTGAAGCAGGCTGAAGCCAGTTCTGTTTATTATTCCAATAAGATTTTTCACAGAATATGGCGGGTATACGATTTAAAGACGATCCGTCAGCTGAGTTCATGTTTTTCAGAACTGCAGCATGTTTATGTTGCTGATGGACATCATCGCCTGGTGGCAGCTGCTAAATGCAGGAATATTGAACCTAAAACTCTAGCAGAAACAAGGAATCTTAATTATATCTCTTCTTTTTATCTTTCCAGCGATCAGCTGAGTATCAAGGGATCTCACAGGGTTATTATTCCAGCTGATGATGTTTATATCGACCAGGTTTTCCGGACACTGAAAAAGATCTTTTCGGTCACTAAATCACTACGTAATGAACCTGTAATTCCTTCACAGCCCCGTGAATTTGGATTGTTTATGGAGGAGAAATGGTACAGGATGGTTTATAAACTGAATGATAAAAATGTGATGCCGGATGCTTGTCTGCTGCAGCAAAAGGTGTTTGAACCTTTGTTTAACATTGAAAACCCGGAAACTGATGAGCAGTTAATTGCTGTGGGTGGCGCTGATGCGCTGAGTGAGCTTCAGCAAATTTTAGCAGATAATCCTGCGGCTATTGCTTTTACCCTGGCGGTGATGAATGCGGATCAGTTAATGGATATTGCCCAGCAGGGTATTATTCTTCCTCCAAAATCTGCCTGGATAGAGCCGAAAGTGCCTTTTGGTTTATTGTTAAGGAAATTGTAACCTGCTCCAGGTTTTACCTTGTTAAAATGAAAATGAACCTTTCCATTTCGGAAGGGTTCGGATACTGGTTTCTTCAGATCAAAAAATATAATCCCCCTTTAAATTGCTTTAAAAAGTATTTATCAGGAATTGCCCGTCCGGGCATATCATTTGGGTTTAGGTTCTGAAAAATTCAGACTAAAATGGAGAATCAAATGATATTTGTGCGTGTTGCCACATTAAATGATATCAGATATGCCGATGAAATAGTTAAAGAAACCGAGGCCTCGGCAATTGTCAGAGGATCGGGAATTGCGAAACGTACTCCTGAATCAATAGCGCAAAAAATGCGTGATGGTAAAGCTGTTGTCGCTGTGACCAGCAGCGGACAATGGGTAGGCTTCGCTTATTTTCAATCCTATGAAAACAATAAATTCGTTTCCAACTCTGGTTTGATTGTCTCTCCTGCATTCAGGAATTCGGGCGTAGCCAAAGCAATTAAAGAAAGAGTTTTTAAAATGTCCCGCAGGATGTATCCGGAGGCAAAAATTATCAGTATTACCTCAGGTGCGGCGATCATGAAAATGAACTCTGCCCTGGGGTTTGAACCCGTTACTTTCGCTGAGATTACCCATGATGAATTCTTTTGGGAAGGTTGTAAAAGTTGTGTGAACTATGACATCCTGGAGGGTAAGAAAAAATGTAACTGTTTGTGTACCGCTATGTTATTCGATCCCCAGAAAGAACAGGAAGCTACTGTTGCTGCCGAAGGGTTAAGACATTTTCCCATGTATTTTTTCAGAAGCTAATTAAACTTTGTATTTATGAAACCAGATTTTGAATATCAAACTGATCAGGATTCTTTCTTTCCATACCAGGTGGAATCCTTTGAATTATTAAAAAAATTAATTTCAACGCCTTCTTTTAGCGGGCAGGAAGAAATGACCGCAAACTTAATTGAATCGTTTCTCCAGGATAACTATGTATTTACTTTAAGAAAGCATAATAATATATGGTGCTATAATCTTCACTTCGACCATAAAAAGCCTACCATTTTGCTGAATTCTCACCATGATACGGTCCGCCCTACAGTTGCTTATACAAAAAACCCTTTTGAACCGGTGGTCTGTGATGGTAAACTGTACGGTTTAGGAAGTAATGATGCCGGAGGGGCATTAGTCTCCTTGATCGCCACTTTTCTTCATTTCTTTAAAAGAAGAGATTTGCCTTTCAATATTTGTTTAGCGGCAACGGCCGAAGAAGAGAATTCTGGTGAAAATGGGCTTAAATCAATATTGGATGACCTGTTGCCTATTTCTTTTGCCATTGTTGGAGAGCCTACCAATATGCAGATGGCCATTGCGGAAAAGGGTTCAATGGTTTTGGATTGTACCGCTTTCGGACGCTCCGGACACGCTGCCCGTGAAGAGGGAGACAATGCGATTTACAGGGCGTTAAAAGATATTCAGTGGTTTTCATCTTATGTATTTCCTATTGAATCCAGGGTGATGGGGCCTATAAAAATGACTGTGACCGAAGTAAATGCCGGAATACAGCACAATATTATTCCTGCGGAATGTAAGTTCACGGTAGATGTCCGGCTAACGGACGCTTATACCGAAAAAGAACTTTTACACATTATCCAGAACCATACTTTCTGTGAATTTACGGTTCGGCCGGGAGTATTGAAGCCTTCTTGTATCAATCAGCTTCACCCCATCGTTAAAACCGGACTTTCTATTGGAAGGGCAGCTTATATTTCTCCAACCAGTTCTGATCAGGGCTGGCTGGATATGCCCTCAGTAAAAATGGGCCCCGGTGAATCTGCCCGCTCTCATACTGCCGACGAGTTTATTTACCTCGAAGAAATTAAGCAGGGGATGGATCTTTATGTGCAGTTACTGGAATCTTTATTCCCTTACCTGGTTAATAATCCAGACTCCAAAAATCAATAAAAACTTTCATTAGTGCTTTTTACTGGCCCTGGTATTTAAAATACCGGGGCTTTTCTGTTTATATTACCTTCAAGATTTATGCACATGTTAAAATAGCTTAATAACTGGATAAACAGGTATTGCTTTTTTTGATGAAAACATGCTTTCTTTAGCCTAACCAATATAAACCAAAAACGTATAAAACGATTAGAATGAGAAAGAATCAATTTGCTGTAGTGCTGATTATCTCCCTGTTTTTTCTGTGGGGCTTTGCACTCAATTTAAATCCTATCCTTATTCCTCATTTAAAGAAAGCGTGCCAGCTTTCTGATACACAATCTGCATTTATAGACTCTGCTTCTTATATCGCTTATTTCCTGCTGGCAATTCCTGCTGGTAAATTCATGAAAAAATTTGGCTATAAGGGAGGGATTGTACTGGGATTATTGTTGTTTGCTACGGGAGCATTTCTTTTTTATCCCGCAGCGGTAACCAGGTCTTATATCTTCTTTTTAATTGCACTTTTTATTATAGCCAGCGGACTCGCTTTTCTGGAAACTGCTGCCAACCCTTATATCACCGTATTGGGGGATGAAAAAGGAGCAACACAGCGCCTGAACTTTGCACAATCTTTCAATGGGCTTGCCGCCACTTTAGCACCGCTTTTAGGAGGGATGTTTATTCTCTCTGGTCAAAAACTGGATGCAAAGGCAGAAGCTGCAATGAGTCCGGAGCAGTTGAATACTTATTTGAATCATGAAGCTTCTTCTGTTAAAATACCTTTTTTGATTATAGGGGCAGTAGTTTTGCTGGTTGCTGTTTTTCTGATCAGAACCCCATTGCCTGAAATTGAGGACCGTGAAGGGGATTCAGACAGTACTGGATCTTTGTTCGGAGAGAAAAACCTGATGTTAGGTGTTGTTGCCCAGTTTTTCTATGTAGGGGCACAGGTTTGTGTAGGTAGTTTCTTTATCCGTTTTTCTGCGCAAGTGGCTGGAATAGCGGAGAAATCGGCCGCAATGTATCTTTCGGGAGCTTTATTGGGCTTTATGGCGGGCAGGTTTATCGGAACATTCTTAATGCAATATATCTCCCCGTCTAAACTGCTGGCTATTTACAGTCTGATTAATATTGCGCTGATTTTTGCTGCGGTAACGATGAACGGTATGGCTGCAGTTTATGCTTTAATGGGTGTAGTGTTTTTCATGTCTATTATGTTCCCGACTATCTTTTCACTGAGTATCCGCGGTTTGGGTTCCAGAATGAAAGAAGGTTCTTCTTTGGTGATTATGGCTATTGTAGGAGGCGCAGTATTCCCTGTAATTATGGGTAAAGTATCTGATATGACCAATATTCATACGGCTTATATTGTTCCTGCTGCATGTTTTGCAGTTGTTTTCTATTTTGCACTCACCAACCTGAAAGTAAAAAAGATCAAATTAACGGTTGCACATTAACTGCCGATTTGACCCATTATTGTCAATTTGATCAGTTATTATTAAATTAAAGAAAATGAAGATTGATGCCCATCAGCATTTCTGGAAATATGATGCCCTGAAACACAGCTGGATCAGTGAGGAAATGGCGGTAATCCGTCGGGATTTCTTACCTGAACATCTTTCCGGGGTACTTCAGGAGAATGAAATAGACGGATGTATTGCTGTTCAGGCAGAGCAGTCGGCTGAAGAAACGGAATTCTTGCTGCAATTAGCTTCCTCGCACGATTTTATTAAAGGTGTGGTCGGCTGGGTAGATTTTGAGGCAGCAGATCTGCAAACCCGTCTTGAAAATTATAGTGCATCTAAAAAGCTGAAAGGCTTCAGACATATTTTACAAGGAGAAACACGACGTGACCTTTGCCTGGAGAAATCTTTTCAGGATGGCATTGCTTTATTAGCGGGTTATGGATTTACTTATGATATTCTGATCCACCAGGATCAGTTGCCATTCATTCCTGCATTTGTTGCCCGTTTTCCGGATCAGCGTTTTGTGATTGATCATATCGCAAAGCCGGGTATTAAAGAAAAAGACATCAGGAATTGGAAAAAGGATATAGAATCAGTTGCTTTGCATCCTCATGTTTCCTGTAAAATATCAGGTCTGGTTACAGAAGCAGATTTTAAAGCATGGACTAAGGAAGACTTTATCCCTTATTTGGATGTAGTGGTGAATGCTTTTGGTACAAACAGGATTATGTATGGGTCTGATTGGCCGGTATGTTTAGCTGCAGGAAATTATAAGGCTGTGCTGGAATTGGTGAAATCGTATTTTAATTCTTTTTCTGCCTCAGAACAACAGCTTTTTTTTGGAGGAAATGCGACCGCGTTTTATCAGTTAAATGGATAAGATTTATTGGAGAGGATAATGATGACAAATTCGGCTGTAATTACAAAAGATATAGATACTGCTTTGGCAGATTCTTTTTCGACTGCTTATTTATCCGCAGCATCTTTTGAGCTGCACCAGGATTACAGGATCAGTTTTAATCAGTTTTTCTTTTTCAAAAAGGGGAAAGGCAAAATAGAGATAGACGGAGCCGGTTATACGCTCTGTGCAAACAGCTTGATTTTACTGGCTAAAAACCAGGTTTATTCTTTTCAGGCTAATCAGGGTTTAGAAGGTTACAGTCTTTGTTTTGGAGATTGTTTCTGGGAAAAAACTCCGGTCAGTGCAAATAACTGCAAGGCTACTTTATTCAATGATGCCCCGGCACATCAGTCCCTGCAGCTGCAAAAAGAAGATGCAGCAGATCTTTCCAGGTTATTTAATGACATCCTGGTAGAATTTGAATCTGCAGTTTATACAAATAAAGGCGATGTCCTTGCTGCTTTCCTTAAAATACTGATGATCAAGGTGGCCAATCTTCATACTTTACTGGCGAAGATTACTGATCAGAACGATCACAAAATTTACCAGCATTTTATAGACTTGCTGGCTAAACATTACCAGGTATCACATGATGTGTCTTTCTTTGCAGAAAAACTCAATATCTCCAGCAGAAAGCTGACTGCGTTATGCAGGACACATGGCGGTAAGGGGGCAAAAGAAATTATTCAGCTTCAATTGGTAGTAGAGGCAAAGCGCTTTTTGCAATTCAGCTCCAGCTCCATTAAGGAAATAGCTGCCCTGCTGAATTTCTCGAATCCTTACC
Source organism: Pedobacter cryoconitis (assembly GCF_003259615.1). Lineage (GTDB taxonomy): Bacteria > Bacteroidota > Bacteroidia > Sphingobacteriales > Sphingobacteriaceae > Pedobacter > Pedobacter cryoconitis. The sequence continues at coordinate 147,835 of NZ_QLLR01000007.1, forward strand.
AGTTTAGCCACTTTTTTAAGAAGAACACTTCTTTTCCACCCGAAAAGTACCGGAAACAAGTTACTGGTTTTGGCATGTGATCTACGGTTTCTGACATTTCATAAAGCTTCTGGGGCCCTTAATTTTGGGGGTATAAAAAATGGAAATTATGTCAGTTACTACACCGAAATCTGTTGCCGGAATTGTGATTCCCGACAGTAAAATTGCAACTCAGGCCACCGAATTACTTCGTGAATATGGCACTGAATTTATCTATAACCATTCCTTAAGAGTTTTTCTTTTTTCTGCGCTAAAAGGGAACAGGGAGAAATTTGTTTATGATCCTGAATTATTATATGTCAGTTCGGTTTTTCATGATCTGGGTTTGACTAAAAAGTATTCCAGTCCGGATAAGCGTTTTGAAGTGGACGGGGCGAATGCAGCGCGTGATTTCCTGCAAGGTCATGGTTTGCCTAAAGATGCTTTACAATTGGTCTGGGATACGATTGCTTTTCATACCACGATTGGTATTGCTGAGTATAAAGAACCAGAAGTGGCTTTAATGTATTCTGGTGTAGGTTTGGATGTAATGGGGGAGGGTTATGAACAATTAAGTACAGCCAACAGGGAGGAAATCATTTCAGTTTTTCCGAGAACGGACTTCAAAAAGAAAATCATCCCTACCTTCTTCTCAGGTTTTGAACATAAAACGGAAACAACTTTTGGTAATATTAAAGCAGATGTCTGCGCTTATATGATCCCTGATTTCCAGCGAAAGAACTTTTGCGATTGTATTTTATGTTCACCGTGGTCTGAATAATGAAGGATGACTTGCCGCAATTTTGATTATTTGTAATAAATTGAGCAAAATTTGTCAGCATGAAGAAAACTATCCTTTATTTAGCCGTTGCCGGTTCCTGTTTTGCTGCCTGTAAATCAGGTGAAAAAAGTGAAACAGCAACTTCTCCGGATTCTGTAGCCATTAAAATGATTAATGATTCCAGCTTTTCCGGCCATATCCGTGTTTTAGCCTCAGATGAGTTTCAGGGCCGTAAACCATTCACTATCGGAGAAACGAAATCTATTAATTACCTGAAAGAACAATTCAGTTTGCTGGGACTTAAGCCCGGTAATGGAGATAGCTATTTTCAGGAAGTACCGATGATAGAGATTAAATCTGCTCCTGAAAGTAAAATGGTTTTCAAAGGAGCAGGTGGTGAAGTCACAGCAGCTTATCTGACTGGCTTTGTAGCTGCGACTAAAAGGGTACAGCCTGAAGTTAAACTGGCTAATTCAAGTCTTGTATTTGCAGGTTATGGAATTGTTGCACCGGAGTATAAGTGGAACGATTATGCAGGACTGGATGTGAAAGGAAAAACTGTAGTGGTGATGATCAATGATCCTGGATTTGCAGATTCAACACAGTTCAGAGGAAAAAATATGACTTATTACGGTCGCTGGACTTATAAATTTGAAGAAGCTGCCCGTCAGGGTGCAGCTGGTATATTGATTATCCATGATACAGAGCCGGCTGCTTATCCGTGGTCTGTTGTGCGTAGTGGCTGGTCGAAATCTAAGCTGCAAGCAGAAGAAAAAGATAACAATATGTCAAGGGCGATCGTAGAAGGGTGGATCAGTATGGACATCGCTAAATCTTTACTGAAAATTGGCGGTCAAAGTGAAGCTATTTTCAAAGCAGCTGGTAAACCGGGTTTCAAAGCCGTAGACTTGAAACTAAGTACTTCATTAACGATAAAGAATACGATTAAAAAATCAATATCAAATAATGTAGTCGCTATCATTCCGGGTACTAAAAGACCTAAAGAGAATATCATTTATTCTGCACACTGGGATCATTTAGGGATTGGTGAAAAAGTGAATGGTGATTCTATTTACAATGGAGCAGTTGATAACGCGACAGGTGTGGCAGCTTTACTGGAAATCGCAGCGGCATTTCAAAAATCACCACAAAAACCTGAACGTTCTATCGTATTTGTCTCTTTTACGGGGGAAGAACAAGGACTGATTGGTTCAGAATATTATGCGAAACATCCGGTTTATCCGGTTAGTGAGACGGTTGCCGATCTCAATATGGATATGATGGGAATTGCCGGAAAAACTAAAGATATAGTCGTTTACGGTTATGGCCAGTCAGAATTAGAAGACTATGCAGAAGTTTCCGCAAAGAAACAAGGCAGGGTCATCGTAAAAGACCCGGTTCCTTCTTCTGGCTTGTATTACCGTTCTGACCATTTTAACTTTGCTAAGGTGGGGATTCCGTCCTTATTTACAGGTTCAGGAGTTGATAACATCAAAAACGGAAGAGCATGGGGATTAAAACAGGTAGCTGAGTATACGAAATCACGTTACCATGCACCGGGTGATAATTTTGATGCGATTACAGATTATAGTGGAATGGTGGAAGATACCCGTTTATTATTTGATATGGGCTACCGCTTAAGTCATGAAACTACTTATCCGAAATGGAAAGAAGGTTCTGAATTCAAAGCAATAAGAGAGAAAAAATAATATTAAATGATCAGGGAGCTTATAAAATAAGCTCCCTGATCATTTAATATTATTTCACTGGTCAATTTATCTTTTTTTATCAATCTATAATCAGCAGGATATTATCTGTCATCTTGCTGGATACTGTTTTTGGGGCACTGCCATCAATAACAATCACCATAGACTGATCAAAGTCTAATTTATCTATCACTTCTATTTTTGAGCCTAGCCCCAGATTAAGCTGCTTCAGGTATTTTAAAAACGGAGTGGAGGTGTCCCTTACGCTACCGACTTTACCTGCCTGGTTAATCTTCAGTTCACTCAAACGTTTATTGGCATAAACAGGCATCTGGCCATTGGAAGCGGGAATAGGATCTCCATGCGGATCAAATGCCGGATTCCCTAAAAAATCATCCAGTTTTTTTGCCAGTTGTTCATCATGGATATGTTCCAGCTGTTCGGCAATATGGTGAACTTCATGCCAGTCATAATTTAGTTTCTCCACTAAAAAAACTTCCCATAATCTATGTTTACGGATAATATCAAGGGCAACAGTTTCTCCTGTAACCGTTAAAATCGCACCCTGAGTTTTATCATAGGTAATTAATTCTTTTTCCTTTAGTTTTCTCAGCATATCAATTACTGAGGCAGGATTGTTCTCTAAAACATCAGCTATGGCCTTAAGACTGACCTTACTTTCACTTTTACTGATGTGATAAATCGTTTTCAGATAGTTTTCCTCAGAATAGGTTTTCTTCATTTTATAGCTTCTCCGGCACAAAAGTAAATAAATATTACTTACTGTATTGAATTAGACAAAACTAATTACTTATATTTGTGTTATCTTATTTATATGTTTAAATAGATCTAAATGTTTAAACTTGTATAATTAATATGCGATTTGAAGGAGGACTGCGTTAAATAGGCAGGTGATGTCTGATTCACCATTTTTCAGGTGATGTCAATTCACCATTTATATTATTTACTTACAAATATATGGAAGTAGCAATTACCGTACTCGAAAATGAAATCAGAAATAAGTCAACATTTCTGAAAAAAGAAGACCTGATGAGAAAAGATCTGAAACAAGCCACCTTAATGATGAAAGATATTTCTAAACTTAAAACGGCAGTTAAACTATTAAAAGATCACCATCAGCGGAAAGAAAGGATACACTTGTAAAATTGTTTATAAGCAAAGGATTGATTTTTTAAAGCGCAATCTTCTGGTTTTTTCAAAAGTTAAATTTAAGTTGATAGTGGCCTCGGCGTGGTTCCCGGGGCCATATCTTTTTATTTCAATTATTTTTTACTTATTTAATTCATCTTTAGGTGTTTGGTTAATAATTATTCTATATTTATATTTAAATTCCCTAGCCAAATTATTATTAACCCATGCAACCTCAACCCACTCAAAACTCTGAGGAGTTATTACAAAATCAGGATGAATACAGCTACATCCCTTTTGATGGTTTTGTAAATGTAAATGACATCGTCAGCAGAAGAAGGCAGCTGAGAAGTGCTGAGTTCAATGTTCCAGAACAAACGTGGGAAATAAATATGGAGCATCCTGCTGTGACGCTGTAAAAGATCAGTTCGTCACGATCAATTCATCAATTCTTTGGGTAAATTAATTTTTTACTTATATTCAAAGTATCTATTATATCATTTGATATACTGCTGATGAAACTATTCACTACCTATGTCACTGCCAAAAGGTGTCTTTACCTTCTTTTGCTAATTCTTTTATTAGTTATTTTTTCGGGTGTATTTAACTTTCTGTCCCGGCAGGTGATCTTAATTCTGCATCTTATCTTGCTGCTTACTGTGCTTTTGTTGTTTGTAGTGTTTTCTGCTCAGGAGAAAAAAAATAACAAGAGAAAGGCTAAGGAGGAAGCTAAAATCAAAAAACAGGCTGGAATTGAACAGGCGGCCAGTAATGTAATTGAAGAAACAAACAGCAATGTTTCTGAAAATGAAAACGGCTTTATAACGATTGCAGATCAGATCCCATTTATGGTTTGGCGCTCAGATCCCGATGGAAGATGTATTTACGTCAATAAAAAATGGATACAATTTACGGGGATGAGCTATCAAGATAGCCTGGGTTTTGGATTTGCGAAACCAATGGCTATTCCTGAAAATCAGCATAGGAGGCAGGAGTGGTGGAAGCTGATTAAAGGGCATCAGCCTTATGAAATAAAGTTCCAGCTCAAAAATGTATCCGGAGAATTGCGCTGGGTAATGGCCAGAGCCAATGCCTATCATACAGGCACCGAGTTTATGGGGTATATCGGAAGTATCATTGATATTACAGACCAGGAACATTCTACGATAGCCATTCAGGAGTTATCAGACCGTAAAGACGAATTCCTGAGTATTGCAAGCCATGAACTTAAAACTCCGCTAACAAGTATCAAGGCACTTTTTCAATTGATAGGCAGAAGTATAACTCCGGATCATAAAATCTATCATTTCCTGGAAAGAGCCAATACTAATGTACTGAGGCTTGAAAAACTGATTGCGAATTTACTGGATGTATCAAAAATCAATGCTGGAAAGTTAAGCTATGAGTATACAGAGTTCGCTTTTGATCAGATGCTGGAAGATGCAGTACTAAGTATGCAGGATATTGCGCCTCATCATCATTTTATTCTGCATAAGCCGGATGCTGTGAACTTTACAGGTGATAAATTCAGACTGGAGCAGGTGATCTATAATTTTTTATCCAATGCCGTCAAATACTCACCGCAGGGAAAAGAGATCATTGTAAGCTCGGAAGTTAACAACGGCAATATCATTGTTGCTGTACAGGACTTTGGGATCGGGATAAAACGCGAGAACCTGGCCAATATTTTTGACAGGTATTACCGGGTGGATAATACCATTATGAAATTTGACGGATTGGGGTTAGGGCTGTTCATTTCCTCGGAAATTATTAAAAGGCATAACGGGAGTTTCTGGATCGAGAGTGAATTGGGAATCGGGGCTACTTTTTACTTTATTCTGCCGCTTACTGAACAGCACCTGCATGCAGAAGTCCATACAGATGAGTTTAGTTATTATCAGGATGAAACTATTTCGGTACAGGTCAATGCAGCGGCAAACAGACTGGATGTAAACTGGACAGGTTATCAAAACTTTAAAAGTGTACAGGACGGCTGTCTGATTATGCTCGACCTGGTGAAAAAAAATCGGGTTGCTACCATATTAAATGATAATACTGAAGTGCGCGGAAATTGGTCGGAAGCTTCAGACTGGGTTGCTGCAGAATGTTTACCGGCATTGGCAGAAGCGGGGGTTCAGCATCTTGCCTGGATCTATTCTCCAAGCAGCTTTAGCCAGCTTGCCGCTGAAAAGAGCGCGGCCCCCTTGAAGAGTACGATCAACATTCAATTTTTTAAGGAAAAGGCCGCTGCTATTCAGTGGATTGAGACTTTGTCCTAAGTTTCAATAAATTTCAGTTCGTAACATTTTTTTGTGTAATACATAGGCAATTCCTTACATTGTATATAAATCAATTTATTAAATAAGAATCTTATGAAAAAATTACTTTCGTTAGTGGCTATTTTAAGTTTATGGGTAAGCTTAACAATGGCACAAACCGCTGCACCTGCAACAGTTAAGGTTAAAAAAGATGGTACTCCAGATAAGCGTTACACGCCTGCAAAAGAGACAAAAACTACAACAAAACTAAAGAAAGATGGTACGCCTGACAAGCGTTATACGACAACTACAACTACAAAAGTCTCTCCTCCGGATAAAACAGTAAATAAAGAAAAAGCAAGTAAAGTCACTAAAGTTACGACCACTACAAAACCAGTTACGGCAGCTCCTGCTGCTACAGCCGCGCCTGGAACTGTCAGACTTAAAAAAGACGGTACGCCAGATAAGCGTTATACCAATGCAGCCACACCAGCGGCCGCCCCTGTGCAAGAAACAAAAACTACAGTCACTAAAGCAACCAGAGCACCTAAAGCTGCTGTCGCACCGGCTGCAAAAGATTACAAACCGACAGTTGACAGAAGTATTTCAGGGCCAAATGGAGAAGAAATCCTTACTGGACCGCGTGGTGGAAAATATTATATCAATAAAAATGGAAATAAAACTTATGTAAAGAGAGAGGGATAATACAAAACTTTAAGTTAAATAACTAGCAAATCGACTTGCGAAAACAATTTACTAAAGGAGAATAAAACACCTTTATATCTTTTATATTAAATATAGATAGCTGAAATTTAAGTAATTAACATTTTTATTTGTTGTTTAATTCTAAAGATATTTTATATTTGTATTGTCCTTATGACACCACCAGTTCATATGAATTGATGACACGGGGCCGGGTAGACTGAACAATGCCCGGCCTTTCTTATTTCAACCCCCCTTTTTAATAATTAGCCCATATGAAACCTCATGCTTTTTTGCTTGCACTCTGCTTATTTGCGGGCGCTATAAATCAATCATTTGCGCAGACTTCTGCAAAAAAAGAACCCGCAGTACTGAACCACATTGCTGTTTATGTGACAGATCTTACAAAAAGTACCGCATTTTATGAAAAACTACTGAACCTTAAACAAATTCAGGAACCCTTTAAAGACGGTAAACATATTTGGTTTACGCTTGGGGCTGCCGGACAAATGCACTTAATCCTTGGTGCAAAACAAATCACTGTTCATGATAAAAATGAACACCTGTGTTTTAGTGTAAGTTCAATCCCTGATTTTATTAAAGTACTGGATCAGGAGAAAATCGAGTATGCCAACTGGCCGGGTACGGCTAAAGAGCCGACCATCAGAGTAGATGGTGTAAAGCAAATCTATTTCCAGGACCCTGACGGACACTGGCTTGAAGTCAATGATGACGTTAAACCTGGAAAATAACCTAAACCAAGGAAAATAACTTGAAGCCTGGAAAGTACCGTAGGCATAAAAAATAACGTAAAGCACAATAAATAAGATGAATACAGATTATTCCAAAAGCGCGACAACAGAAGAAATCAGAACCAGATTTGACCAGGACGTAGAAAGGTTTTCTAACCTGGATACCGGGCAATTGACCACGATAGATGCACCATTGACGATGGAGCTTTGTACAGCAGCAGCACACTATATCAACCCTGCAGCAACAGAACTGCTTGATATAGGCTGCGGCGCGGGTAACTACACTTTAAAAATGCTGAGTAAAACAGCTAACCTGAATTGTACGCTGAACGATCTGAGTTTACCTATGCTGGAAAGGGCGAAAGAACGCGTAAGTGCTCAGACCACCGGGACTGTAACGATCATACAAGCCGATATGCGTCAGCTTGAATTACCAGATTCACATTTTGATATTATCCTTGCTGCGGCAGTTTTACATCATCTTCGGGAGGATGCAGATTGGGAATTTGTTTTCAGTAAACTGTATCAAAGCTTGAAACCTGGCGGAAGCATTTGGATTTCCGATTTGATTGCGCACGATTCACCAGCAATCACCCAGCTTTTTAAAGACCAGTACGGCGCTTACCTGGAAACACTGGGTGGTGTAGAATACAGGGAAAAAGTATTCAATTATATTGCCTATGAAGATACCCCGCGTTCGGTCGGATACCAGGTAGATCTACTGCGCAAAGTAGGTTTCAAAAACATAGAAATACTGCATAAAAACTCGTGTTTTGCCGCTTTTGGTGGTGTAAAATAGGATTATTAAGCTTATTTTTGGGTTTATCAGACAACTATGGAATTAATACCTAAATCACCCTTTGAAAAAATCATTGCCCCGGTAAGCAGATTCATTCACCTTGAATATACTGGCGGGATAGTCTTGTTTTTAAGTGTGCTTGTTGCTATTATATGGGCCAATTCACCATTTCATGAATCGTACCATCACTTGTGGGATATTAAATTCTCTATCGGCTTTGATGACTATGTATTGAACAAGCCGCTCCACATCTGGATTAACGATGGGCTGATGGCTTTGTTTTTCTTTGTAATCGGATTAGAGCTGAAAAGAGAATTCATGGAAGGTGAATTATCTACGTTAAAGAAGGCTTCTTTACCAATGATGGCAGCTTTAGGCGGAATGCTGGTTCCCGCAGCTATTTTCTTTATAATCAATAAAGGACTAGCTTCTGAACACGGCTGGGGTATCCCGATGGCAACAGATATTGCTTTTGCCCTGGCGCTGCTTTCTATGGCTGGAAAACATATTCCCGGCTCTGTTAAAGTCTTTCTTTCTGCGCTGGCAGTTGCGGACGATCTGGGCGCAGTTTTAGTAATTGCATTCTTTTATACCAGTAATCTGAATTTTGCTCCGCTTGGTGTAGCAGCAATTTTTCTGCTGATATTGATTGCGGGTAATAAATTAGGAATCAGAAGTACAGCCTTTTATCTTTTAATCGGGATTGCAGTTTGGATTGGATTTTTACTATCAGGGGTCCATGCCACAATAGCCGGGGTTTTAGTCGCATTTACTATTCCTGCAGTGACTAAGATTAACGAGAACAGTTTCTCTGAAAACCTGAGAAAACTATCAAATGATTTTGAACAGGAGATCCCTAACAGCGGTTTGCTGACTACCTCAGAACAACATAGAACCATCGAACAAGTGAAAAGCCTGACATTGGCCGCAGAAACTCCTTTACAGAAAATCGAGTACGCACTGCATCCATGGGTAGCTTTCGTGATTATGCCGCTGTTCGCACTTGCGAATGCAGGTATCATTATAGGCGCAGATTTCTTCTCCGCTTTAGTCAATCCGGTGAGTATCGGGGTTATATCGGGTTTAATCATCGGTAAGTTCGTAGGTGTGCTGTTATTCACCTGGTTAATGGTCAAAACCGGGCTGGCACAATTGCCGGATCAGGCAAACTGGAAACATATTACAGGGGTCGCGCTATTGGCCGGAGTAGGTTTTACGATGTCGCTGTTTATCAGTAACCTCGCATTTGAGCAGCCCGAATTCATTGAACAAGCTAAATATGGTATCCTGATTGCTTCGCTGATTGCAGGTATATTGGGAATTACGCTATTAAAGAGTTTTAAAAAAGCTTAAATCTTCCGCATATTTAATCAGCTCACAGCAATTTTACATTATAAAATATGCAGAATTGAAACAAGCTGATTACTATTTTGTTTTATCACTAAAACCTGGAAATTATGATTATTACAGAAAATAATACACCGTACAATAACGAAGAAGAGGAAGATGACCAATTAAGTCAGCAAGATGTACAATCTGACGGAATCGATGCTATTCCTGCATCCGAAGCAGATAACCTGGCCACCGAAATAGACAATTTAAAACAAGCAGATAAATCTTCAGAAGCTTCCTACACCTTAGATGCAGATCGCGGATTTGCTCCTAAAAAAGAAGAAGAATAAGGTTTTTTACCTTCATAAAATAAGGCTGCCTCCAATGAGGCGGCCTTTTATTGTTAAGAATATTTATATATTTCCCGCAGATTTCAAATCGCAGCAACAAACAATTTCATGTATAACAAATATAAAGTGCTGGCTTTTGGCCTGGCAATGACCATTGTTTCCTGTCAGAATAATAACAAGGAAACAAAAACAACCCCTGCTTCAGCAGATTCCACTTCAACCCAAATTCCTGAAAATCTGACTTATAAAGTTACAGGTACCTTACCGCACGATACGGCGGCCTACACCGAAGGATTTGAACTTCATGGTGGAAAAATATACGAGGGGACCGGAACGTATGAGAATTCATTTGTTTCCATATCAGATACCAGTACTGGTAAACTGGAGCAAAAGTTTCCGATCAAAGACAAGAGTATCTATGGGGAAGGAATCTCCATTCTGGGCAACCAGCTTTTTCAGCTGACTTATCAAAACCATATCGCGTATGTCTATGACCTGAAAGACCTGAGCAAACCAACAGGGACCTTCAAGTGGCCTTATGAAGGATGGGGGATGACTAATGATGGCAAAAACCTTTATGTGAGCGTAGGAAGTTCTATTGTCTATAAACTTGATCCGAAAACCTTTGCTGTAGTGGGGCAAATACAAGTTACAGATAACTTAGGAACAGTAGACCAGCTGAATGAACTGGAATATGCAGATGGATTTCTCTACATCAATCAATGGCAGACTACAAAAATATTAAAGGTGGATGTTTCCAGCGGAAAGGTGGTTGGGACTATTGATTGTTTCGGTCTGTTGTCAAATTATGCACCAGATTATACCCCAAAATCTGAGGATAGTGTGTTGAATGGGATTGCCTGGGACAAAACACATCAACTACTTTACGTAACGGGTAAAAACTGGCCGCTAATCTTCAAACTGCGTTTAGACTAATATGGAGATCAGTACCTTCAATGCCTTTAAAAGCCGTAATTACAGGCTGTATTTTAGTGGTCAATCTATTTCTCTGATTGGAACCTGGATGCAGAAAACTGCAGTCAGCTGGGTCGTGTATTCAGAAACGCATTCTAAGTTCATGCTTGGACTTACGTTGTTTGCAAGCATGTTCCCGTCTTTTGTTTTTTCTTTTTTAGGCGGAGTAGCTTCCGATCGGTATAACCGCTATAAACTTTTACTCATTACGCAGTTTGCTTCCATGGGGCAGGCCATTTTGCTGACTTTACTGATTTTCTTCAGGCATTACTCAGTCTGGGAAATTATTGCACTCAGTGCTTTACTCGGTATTATCAACGCTTTCGATGTACCTGCAAGACAATCCTTAGTTTATGAAATGGTAGATGATAAAGCCGATTTGCCCAATGCACTCGCTTTAAATTCTTCTATGGTGAATTTATCCAGGCTCATCGGCCCGGGGATTGCCGGACTGGCGCTGGAAAAGTTTGGAGAGGATATTTGTTTCGGTCTGAATGCGGTGAGCTTTATTGCGGTGATCGGTTCTCTGCTGATGATGAAACTTCCGAAATATTTAGAGAAGCCAAGAACAAAAAATGTGTTTGGGGAACTTAAAGAAGGCTTTCAATATATTAAACAAACACCTTCTATTGCATTCGTGCTGATTATGCTGGCTTTAATCAGTCTGCTTGTTTTACCTTTCAGTACCCTGATCCCTGTTTATGCGAAAGATATTTTTAAAGGAACAGCTTCTACCTTTGGTGTGATTGATAGTGTAATCGGGCTGGGCGCGTTTTGCGGTGCTATTTTCCTCGCCTCTTTAAAACCCGGCAGGAACCTGAGAAAAATACTGGCTACCAATACTTTAATATTCGGAGCTGGACTGGTCTTATTTTCACACACCACTTACTATCCTATTGCCTTAGTCTTTGCGACCATATCCGGTTTCGGAATGATGTCACAGATTACCATTAGTAATACCTTGATTCAAACAACTGTAGATCCGGCAATGCGCGGAAGAGTCATCAGCTTTTATGCGATGGCCTTTTTCGGAATGCAGCCTTTAGGCGGCTTATTGATCGGAACCTTATCCCAATGGATTGGTACACCGGATACGGTGATGGCCCAAGGGATTATTACCCTGATTATCGGATTCGCACTTTTCCGGTTTTTACGTAAGGATGAAGCTAAAAGATTAAAAGCTGAGCAGGAGGTTTAATCCTGCTGCCCGGCTTTTTGGTTCAGATCGTGCCCTGGTTCAGATCGTTTCCAGGTATAACTTTTGTAAGTCATTCGCAGAAATATCCTTGGCATTCAACGTGTGGATGAGTGATCCCTGGCGCATAATCCCAATCCTTGTACCCACATTTACTGCATTAAAAATATCGTGCGTAGCCATAAAAACAGTTCTTCCATCCTGAGAAAGCTGCTTGACAATTTCACTGAATTCATGTGTGGCTTTTGGATCAAGTCCGCTGGTTGGCTCGTCCATTAAAATTACCGCTGCATTTTTGGCTACAGCAATAGCAATCCCTACTTTTTGGCGCATGCCTTTACTGTAATTTCCAATCCGCTTATGGAAAGCTTCCGGCTGTAAACCTGCTTGTAACAGGTAGGTTTCGAGCGTTTCTTTTTTATAATTAAATCCGGCGATCCGGCTAAAAAAATCAAGGTTCTCTAAACTGGTCAGGTTTGCATACAGCATCACAACTTCGGGGATATAAGCCAGAAATTTCCTGGTCTGCGGCTGATCCGGACTTACCAGAATCCCATTGACCAGTGCTTGTCCCGAGGAAGCCCCTGTAAAGCCTAAAAACAGATTAATTGTCGTGGTTTTACCTGCCCCGTTCTGGCCTAACAGACAAAATACTTCGCCGGGTTGAATAGTCAGGTTCAGGCCATTAAGCGCTACCTGGTCCCCATATTTTTTAGTCAGTTCTATTGCTTGTAACATATTTTTCTGGTTTAAAACTTAATTCCTACAGATACTCTTACATTAAACGGATCACCATCGATATAGTAGAAATTACGGCCATCATAGGGATAACCTGTAATTAAATCACCGGATGACATGTAGCGTTTACCAGTCAGGTTATCTGCGATTAAGCGAAAGAAATATTTATCCTGCACATAACTCAGTCCTGCATCATACTTGGTGAAATCGGGGATGTACTGGTTTTTCTCTGAGGTACTGCGTTTGATCATCGTCGTCTGACCTGCACTCAGGTTCAGGCTCGCTTTATTTTTTAGCGGGAAACTGTATTGTATCCAGGTATTAAAGATTTGCTGCGGAGTTTGCGGAAGTTCTTTACCCACCAGTTCCGGATCATCGTCTTTAGTGATTGTAGACTTCACATAAGTATAGTTGGTAGAAATGGAAAGCTGATCGGTAATATTTCCAATGACATCTATCTCGATCCCGTTACTTGTAACCTGGCCTGCAGGGATGACGAAGCCGGTATTGACCAGATCTGTTACCGGAACATTTGATTTTAAGGTATGAAACCCGTTTACAGTCGTGTATAAACGCGAGTTGAACCAGTTTCTTTTGATACCTAGTTCCATATCTTTACCTTTTTGAGGGTCAATCGCCTCTGTTCCGGTAACTTCTTTACTCACCGGATCTACGATAACTCTCTGGTAGCTTTGCGGAACAAAAGACTGGTCATACAGGAAGAAAATAGAGGTGGCCGGATTCACCAGGTAAGTTAGCGCGGCGCGTGGAGACAGTGCTTTTTGATTGTAATTGCTGGTTTTAACGACACCTTTGGCATTCGTGGTTTCTTTTTCATTGGTATACCAGGTATATCTCGCGCCAAGAGTCAATAAGAGCTTTTTATGCAGCTGGATATTGTCATAAACGAAGGCCGATTTGATAAAAGTATTGTTGTTTGTCCTGTTGATCCTGGTAATCTGATTCACGGTTTCGGGTGTGGCCGTATTGATTGTACCGGATTTGTTATAAGCTGATTCTATCTTTCCGTTATTCAATGATAAAGAATCCCTGCTGTTTGTATAATCTGCACCGAATAATAACTGATGCTTAATATCTTCGGTTTTAAGCTGGCCATTTGCAAATAGCTGCGTAGAAAAGGTCTTTCCTGCACCCATGGATAAGCTGGCCCTGCGTTTTGTATTTCCATCCGCATCAAAGTTTACCATACTTCCTTTGGAGGTCATATTCCAGTTTTTATAAGGGGAAGATAAATAAGAAGATTGTGAGGTAAGCTGCCAGTTGTTTTTGAATTTATGCACCGCATATATCCTTGCAGTTTCATTCTGTGTATAACTTGCAGGTAAACTACGCTCTGAACTATAATTTGTGCTGACCGGACCTTTTAAGATGTCTTGTTCACTTCGTACTTTGACAATTGCAGAACCATTCTGTACTTCCCCTCTGATGAAATCATATTCTGCCAGTACATAAGTATTTGGACTGAAATTATACTGGACTACCGGAGCCACCACGTATTTATTGGTACGAATATCATTCAGGTAAGAATCTTTGTGCTGATAAGCCGTATTGAAACGGTAAGAGAATCCTTTTTTCTGCACCTCAGAACCAATATCGGCAGTGATGCGGTACAGGTTGAAACTCCCTGCAGTTTGCACGATATTGAAAAGTTTATGCCCCGGGGTTTTGGTGAGGATATTGATAGAACCGCCCGGTTCACCTACAGAATTCAGGAAACCTGCAGGCCCTTTAACAAATTCTACATTTTCTATCAGTGCATCATCATCAATAGAAGCGCCATAACTAAAACGGCGCGACATCCCATTTAAAGTTGTATAAGCTGCGAAACCACGAATTTGTGCTACCGCAGAGTTATCAAACGGGGTGCTGTTATAACCGAAATAAACACCACTGGCATTACGTGCAGCATCTTTGAGTTCTAATGCGCCTTGTTGTTGCAAGAGTCCGCTGGAAACGCTGATAATATTCTGGGGGATCTGGATTAAAGGTTGTTGTAACTTCAGGCTGTTGGAGAGTGTATCGGTTTTGATCCTGACCTTTTTCTTGCTGGTCACGTTGATCTGGTTGAGTTTATTAATATGCCGCGTGGTATCGGCTAACTTTTTTTGTTGCTGGGCGTGGAGAAAACTTGGCAGTACGCTCAAACTGAGGATAAGTAAGTAAAGGGTTTTTTTCATTTGGTGTGGCAATTAGTGGAATTGTGAATTATTCGGACTTGTTTTTTCTTTGAAAGGGAAAGCTGACGGGCAACCAGCAGGAGGAATAAAATGGCCAGCCAGATGGATAGTGTACTGATCAGAATACGCAAGGCCCTGGTTTGATCTTCTGCGGGATGAAATGTGGGCAGGTGCTGAACTTCGGCAAGGCTTAATTTTTTGTTGGACAACAGGTAGCTGTTCATCAGCTTTACCCATTGATTTTGAAAGATGCTGGTCTGATTTTGATAATAGAGATAATCACTGAGCCCTGTTTTTGCAGTTGAATTCAGCAGCGCCTGCATTTGCGCCACCGGATTAAACCACGCCATTTGACTTAACCAGGCATTGTGTTTAGCAGCAGCTGTAGTATATTCCTGAACATTTTTGTTCATTCGCCTGCCGAGCAGGTCATAATAGGCTACGAATCTTTTATTGCCATAAATTGCAGTATCTCCGTCAGTTTTCAGACTAAGGTATTGCGGATTGTTTCGATAGAATTCCTGAAGCAACCCCGGGATCGGCATTTCCCAGGTATGCACCATCGTTTCCCGCTGACTGGATACAAGTTCAGTACGCAGGGGCATGGGATGTTTGAGCGCTGCAATTTTATTCATCACCGCTGGTAAGATCAGCGTGAGCAGTAACCAGATGCCAAGTAAAACTAAAGCGTTGAGTTGTGAAGATTTACGCAGGATGATCATCAGCCAGCAGACCGCAAACCAGAACAACAAATAGCTATTGGTAACCAGGAACCATAAAAGAACATCAGGCAGATGCAGGGCAGTGGAAGCTGGGTGAATAAACAGGCCGATGAAGCTCAGTATATTAGTCAGCAGGCTGACGAATAGCAGGCGGAAAAGAATTTTATGGAATAGAATGCACTTTATTTCTCCGCTTTGAACAGCTAGTAAGCGGTCAGTTTGCTGCTCAGCTTCTCTGGAAAAAAGATCATAACTCAAAATGATGATCAATAGCGGAAACAAATAGATCAGCACAAAAGAGAAATCGAAATTACCCGAAGCCAGTTTCTCCGGATTCGCAATTTCCGCGTTCGGAGGTGTTAAAACATCACGCTTACTACTGATGATGTCGAAATAGGGGAGCAGGTCGCGCTGACCAATAGCCATCAAAGCCAGTCCGGCAGGAGGATTGGTCGCTATCGGCGGCGCTTTGAATTCCACCACTTGCGGCAATCCGGCCTGCCGGGCCAGCATTTTCCCTTTGGCTGTAGTGGTATCGGTATGAAATCTGCTGATCAGTTCCTGAACATGTGCCTGCTGATTATTTACCAGCGTATCCAGTCCGGTTAATTGACTTTCAACAAATCGCTGGCCGTTGTACAGGCTATATAAACTCATCAGCAGGAAAAATAACAGCAAGAATAATTGAACTGGCTGACGTAAGAATTGCCGCCATTCGAAACGGAAAATTAAGATGGGTAACTGCATATTTAGCGCAATGAGGGTTTGGTAAGGAAGAATAACGCGATGGAAAGCAGGCCTGTCCAGCAGCTGATGGAAAGTAACGCCATCCGTTGTAAATACAGGGTTTCCGATAAGGTTGGAGCCTGGTAAGTGAAATCTTTGAGCTGGAGAAAAAACCGCGGATCTGCCTGGTAACTTTCATTTGATTTTACAGGATGAGTGGCCAGCTGAAGATTCAGTTTGCGGATTAACATATTGCGGTATGCTTTTGCCTGAAGAAAGAAGCTTTGATGGTGGTAAAAATCTGTACCGGACATTGCCATTGAAAGCCTTTTCAAACTCATAAAAGGGTCAGCTAAACCTGCATAATTCAAAAAAGATTGCTGCTGGTTAAAGGTGTTTGCCAGTTCCGCATAGTAATGGTCAAATACCTTGTTCTGATAATCTTCCTGGTATTGCAGCAGCAAACCATCGGCATTAACCGGAAGCTGAGCTGCACTCTCGGCCTTGTATTTTTTCAATAGCGCTGCATAGTATTTCTCTCCCCTTTCCTGGTAAGGCAAATCCCCGTTAATCCCTTTTAAAAACCCTTGCTTAACGTGATTGTTAAAAGCCGCACGTGAGCTCAAAGGGTACCAGTCTGCTGCTTTACCGGCCACTATTTTTGGAAAGAGAATACTGCTGAATAACCATACTGTTAAAACAGTTAAGGTGGCCGTTCTTGAAGTGCCGCTCAATGCAGATACGATCACACCAGTTAAAGTGACCAGTAAATAGAAAAGCAGGTAACCACAGACAATAATTAAAAACCGGCCCAGTAAAGCAGTACCCGAAGGAGAGAGCAGGATGACGAAAAACAGCACTGTAAAAATTGGCATGACCAGGAAAATCACCAACAAATAATTCGACCAAACCTTTCCCCAGGCCAGTTGTGAAGGCTTTATACCTTGTGCCATTAACATTTTAAAAGTGCCGGATTCTTTCTCACAGGTGAGCGCAGAAGAACTGATGAACAGCAATAACAGCGGGATCAGCAACTGCATAATCAAAGCGAGGGTAAACTGACCGAACCGCATCAAAGCATCGTTTCGTTCTGCATTGCTATAATCCACCTCATGTTGTACATGGGCTTCTACACGGTAGGTGGTTCCGAAATAATCATTGAGCCCGGGATCAAAAGCACTTAAAAGATTTAAAGGCTTAAAAAGATAAGTGCCGAAATGCGCAGCTTCATGTGGATTGTTATGTTGCGCCTCCCACTGCTGACGGAATTTTTTGTTGGAGCTTTCGCGGCTTTGCTGATCGTACTGGTATTGAAAAGCAGTCAGCAACCCGCTGATGAGGAACAAAGTATAAATAATTATAGCTAATGTGCTCATAATTTGATCACGAAAAGCTAACCTGAATTCTTTCCAGATTAAGGTGCGTAAAGGAGTAGAAACGGATGAGGACATTTATTAATTATTAATTGCATCAAAGTTGCATTATATTTATAATATTTGCAACATTGTTGTATTTAAGAATCGTTTAGCTATGTTTCAACCTTTCTCTTTGAGCAGGAATTTTCCGTTTTATAAACAACCAGATGCGATGGACTGCGGGCCGGTTTGTCTTAAAATAGTCTCGGCGTATTATGGGAAAACTTTTCCGGTAGCCTATTTCAGAAAACTCTGCAGTATAGGAAAACAGGGTACTACAATGGCTGGTATGCTGGAGGCGGCAGGTTTGCTGGGGTTCAAAACATTGGCTGCGGAACTGCCTTACGATCAACTGTTTACTAAGGTTCGGTTACCTTGCATCCTGCATTGGGAAAAGGAACACTATGTGGTTTTATACCGGATGACCGAGCAATACGCTTACCTGGCAGACCCTGCACTGAGTGGAAAGGTTAAAGTGCGAAAGGAAGATTTTATCCGCTCCTGGCAAATTAAAGAAGGAAGCACTATTGGCAGAGCTTTATTACTGGAAACCACCCCTGTTTTTCAGGAAAAACAAAGTATCGCTGATCATTCTGCCTCTTTATGGTCTTTATTGCCTTATCTCAAATTGCACCGTAAGAGCCTGATTCCTGTGGGGCTTAGTCTTTTACTGGCTTGTGGTTTCTCGCTGATCATTCCATTTTTAACCCAGCTGATTGTAGATAAGGGGATCCAGGGAAAAAATACAAACTTGCTTTTTCTGATCTGTATCGGGCAACTGATGTTGTTTTCCGGAAGGATGCTGATGGATTTTCTCCGTGCCAGGTTACTTTTCAGGTTAGGAGCCAGAACCAGTATCGTTTTACTAAAGGAGTTTCTGGCCAAGCTGATGCAACTGCCTTTTTCTTTTTTTGATAACCGGCAGGCAGGTGATAATATGCAGCGGGTGAATGATAACCAGCGGGTCGAAGAATTCCTGACGAATTCTCTGATCAGCTTTATTCTTTCTGCGATTACACTGATCGTATTGGGTGGGGTATTGTGCTATTATAACTGGCAGATCTTTTTAATCTTTTTGATTGGCGCAGTGATCAGTGTGGTCTGGTCTAATTCCTTCCAGCAAAAAAGAAAGGTTATTGACCAGAAGAAATTTAAAGTGCTTTCTGCCAACCAGCAGTTGCTGCTCGAGATTTTTTACGCGATGCAGGAAATTAAACTGACAGGGAGTGCGCAGGAAAAGCAGGAGTTATGGGAAGGGCTGCAAGATCAGTCTTACGGACTTAAGCTTGAAGCTTTACAACTGGATCAGCTGATGCAGGGAATTGGCTATTTCATTAATGAAGTCAAGAATGTACTGATCACTTATGCGGCTGCAATGCTGGTGATCAATGATCAGGTTACCCTGGGCGGGATGCTGGCCATTACTTACATCTGCGGGCAGCTCAATACGCCGGTTACACAACTTGTTGAGTTTGCCCGGGTCTCTCAAAATACAAAGTTCAGTTTACAGCGGATGGCAGAAGTACATCAGGAAGCGGAAGAAGATTTTGAGGTCGGATACCAGGAAATGGCCACCGTGCCCGAAGCTATCGAACTGAAACAGGTGAGCTTTCAATATGGAAATAGCCGGGCACCATTCGTTCTGAAAAATGTAGACCTGTTGATTCCCGCTGGTAAGGTTACAGCTATCGTGGGCATGAGCGGAAGTGGGAAAACTACGCTGATCAAACTGTTGCTGAAGTTTTACCAGGTGAGCAAAGGATCAATTAGGATTGGTAACCGTTCTGTAGATCAGGTACATGCCAGGCAGTGGAGAGCAGTATGCGGCGTGGTGATGCAAGACGGTTATATCTTTATGGATACGATTGCGAATAATATTTTTGCCGGCTCAGCAGTCAAAGACAAAGCGCGGCTTTATGAAGTTTCCAGGCTGGCCAATATGCACGATTTTTTTATGGCTATGCCGTTTGGCTATGAGACTGTAGTGGGAAAAGATGGTTATGGCTTAAGTGAAGGACAAAAACAAAGGCTGCTGATTGCCCGGCTGATCTATAGAAACCCGGCCTATATATTTCTGGATGAAGCAACCAATTCTCTGGATGCACACAATGAGTTGTCAATTGTCAACAATCTGAATAATTTCTTCGCCGGGAAAACGGTACTGATCGTTGCGCATCGTTTAAGTACGGTAAAAAACGCAGATCAGATCGTTGTGCTGCATCAAGGTGAGCTGGTTGAAAAAGGAACACATCAGGAGCTGATCAACCGGAAGGGGAGCTATTACCAGCTCATTAAAAATCAACTGGAGCTAAGTAAATAATTTAAATAAAAAAATGAGCATTGAGATATTTCCACACGCTTTAGTAAGATATGCAGGGATGAATTACCAGGCTTTTGATTCTTTTAAATTGGAAGAGTTCAAAGGGATACTGCGAAAAGATCAACAGATGAAAGCTGCAAAAGCAAAGCTTAAAGTATTGATTTGTGAAGGGTTATTTGAGCTGATTACTGTTCAAACTAATGATGCCCTGCGGCAGCGGCTCATTAATCTTAAAAGACAGGTATTTAATGATAAAAAGGTGAGTCTGCAAAAGCTGGAAGAACTGCCGGATATGTTTTCTGCAGAGCTGGCCCTTGATTTTCAGAATTATCTGCAGGTGAGCCAGCATATGGAGACTTTCCATCAAATGAATACTTTAAACTATCAGAAGCTGATGCTGGAACATAGCATGAAACTTCAGGAAATGGCTATGGATACGGGCTTGCAAAATGGACTGCTTTTATCAAGCCCTGTTTTACTGGAACAATTAGCAGGCTATGTGCAAAAAGAGCCGGCTTCCTTCCGTCAAAAGGAATTGCGGATAGAGTTCAGTTTGCTGCGTTATTTAACAAGGATGTGCTTTAAAACCTCTCCATTCAGCACTTTTACTTATACCGGAATTATGCAATTAGCTAAGTCCGGGATTCCTTCGTCCGTGGCTAAAACTGTTAAAAATAGCCTGCGGCTCAATAACGCATTATTTGAATACCTGAAATCTATCTTGGTCCATCATCCTGCCGTGAATGAATTGCTGACTATCAAACTTAATAAAACGGCGGTCATTAAGGCCGATAAAATACACTTCCTGGTTAATTTTAATAATATAGAATCCTTTCAGCTTTTGCCGGCTTCAGGTTTACAAATATTGGTCTTCAATTACCTTAAAGATACTCAGGAGCCAGTAAATATGAAAGAACTGGCGAATTATATGGCTGATGTTGTGGAGCAAGCTGATTACACGTCAATTAAAAACTATCTTTTTAAACTGGTCGCTGCGGGTTTACTGGAGCCTGGTATGGAGACTTCAGGAATTGATCCGCAATGGAATCATAAATTATTGAAATTCTTTACTGGCCTTGAGAGCAGTGAGCCAGCAGTTTTTCAAATCATTTATTTGTTTAAGCAACTGCAGCAATATCAGCTGGCGTATGTAAAGAGCGATACTGTAAAGCGAAAGCTGATCCTGGATTATGCGGAGAAAACGGTAGCTGATGTTTTTCAGAAATTACAAGCTGAGGCCGGGCTCCCGTTAATTGTGGAGCAGTCTGATCCGGGCAGGATAAAAACACCACCTGTTAACGGCGTTTTTGAAACCTTGAATTTCGTCCCGCATCATTTCTCCGGCAGGCAGCTGTTTTATGAAGATTGTTATACACCTGATCCGGAAATTCTGGAAGATCGTTATCTTAAAGAGTTTACGGCAAAGGCCGATCAGCTTTTAAATCACCTGCTTCCGCTCGATTTACTGAAAACTGAGCGTGAGAAAATGATTAGTTTCTTTCTGGAACATTACCCTGCACAGGCGCAGGTGAAAGTGATTGATTTTTACCAGGCTTATTATTTTCATGTCAAAAAACCTGAAAAGGAGAAAGCTGCCGGGGCAGGTGCGGCCCTATCAGACATGGGTGATTGGGAAAAAGAGATCAGTGGAAAACTAGCTATGCTGACACAGCATAAACCAAATACGCTGGATCTGGGGAATGATTTTTTTCCGAAACCATCACCGGGCGTAACCCCGGTTGCTGCTACTCAGTATTCAAGAGGGCTTTTCGTTCAGTTTTACAAAGGGAAATTGCAACAGGGTGTCCAAAATCAGGACTGTGTTTTCGGCGTAATCAATACTGTACTGCCGGGGATGGGTAAAGTAAGTGGTCGTTTCTTACCCTTATTTGCAGCTGATATAACTACAGATTTTGTGAAATATAATGCACAGCTTCATCCTGAAATGCTCAAAGTTGAGCTCAACGATGCTTCAAGTTTTAATGCCAATATCCATCCTTCTTTACTCACCCACGAACTCGCTTTGCCAGGTGGAAATAAAAGTTATCCGGAGAAACAGCAGATTCCCGTAGATGAATTAACCGTAAGCTTTGAACAGCAGACAGGCACTTTAAAACTAACTTATCAACAGCAGCAGGTCTTTACCTACGATTTGTGCCTGGAATCTTTTTATAACCGCTCTAATCTGTACCAGCTTCTCGCTCATTTTAACCAGGAAACAAAACTTTCTTTACAGCCATTTATCAATCTAGTAGATACCTGTTATCTGAATATGGGAGAACAGGAGCACGATATTGAGTCCCTGCCAAGAATTACTTATGAAAATTCGGTTATTCTCAGGAGAAAAACCTGGCGTATAAAAACAGGCTGTATACCTGTTCAGCAGCCGGGAGAAACGGCTTACGCTTATTTTATCAGGATTAATGTTTGGCGCAGTCAGCATGGTATCCCTGTAATGCTATTTTTATTCCTGAGGAAAAGATCTTTTGTGATTCAGCCCTCAGCACAGGCGAAAGGCAAAAAAGAAGGACTTGGCGATGATTATAAACCTCAGTTTATTTCCTTTGAACAACCTTTACTGGTCGAAATGTTTAAGCGTTTGCTGGTTAGAGCAGGTGATTATGTGATTATCGAGGAAATGCTTCCTGTGGCTAATGCTACAACTCAATCTGGTTACGATGAGCCTGTTAAGGAATATTTGCTCCAATGGTATAAGTATTAGGATGAATAGGAAAGTTAAATCTGCAGCGCATCAATGGTTTGTTGCCTACCTGTTTTATCCCGGAGATCTGGATTTGATGTTAAAGGAATTAATTGCACCATTTATCCGTGAATTTTCTCCTGATTTAAACTGGTTTTTTATCCGTTATTGGGAAAATGGAGGCCATATCAGGCTAAGGATCAAAACTGAGATCTCTTTACACGATGTTTTGGCTAAAGCATTGGAAAAAAGAGCGGGTGATTTTTTTATTCAGTATCCGGCTGCCGGGAAATTGAACGCTTCTGCTTCTACGGCTGTGACTGGTTCTTTATCCACTGACCAAACCATACAGTTTTCTGTTTATGAACCTGAAACTATGCGTTATGGCAATCAGCAGAGCTTGCGATGGGCTGAGCTTCATTTTTTTAAGTCTTCAGCTTTCATTTTGGACTGGATTTGTACGAGAAAACCGGGCGCTTCTGTCTTGCTGCAAGCTTTGCGGTTACACCTGGTTTTATTGCTGGCTACCGGATGGGAAATTTTCCGGTTGATCACGGTCTGTAATTTTTTTATCGATGGCTGGCTGTCTCGTTTGTATATTTCAGGAACGGATACAGCGGTTCAAAAAATATTCTGGTTAAAAGAATTCGAAATTTCGTTTAACCGGACAAAAGAGGTTATTTTACCTGCATCAAAAGTTTTTTGGGAAGAAGTTACTTCGGGGACAGCAGATAAAAAGCTACAAGATTTGTTAAAGGAAAATATACTGATCATGCAAAATTACCAGCAGGCAGAATTTGAAGAAACCAAATACATTGAAATCATGACGAGTCTGATGCACATGAATAACAACCGCCTGGGTATAAGCAATCAGGAAGAGGCTTATGGAATGTACTGTACCCTTCGATGTCTCGATTTTATTGCCAATTCTTAATTTAAAAATTCATGTATTCATTTACCCACTTACAAACCCAGAGAATTCATAAGCAATTGGCGCAGGTGAAAAATGATTTGCTGGCCTCCTGTAAAAGGGATGAAATTGGGGTATACTGGCAGAGTCCTTTTTATGAGACTGCTGAAAAGTTTTCTTTTCAAACAACGGTTGATATTTTTAATGGAAATAGCGGTATTGCTTTATTTTATATTGGTCTTTTTGAACTTTCCGGTGATAGGGAAGACTTAAAAATGGCAGCAGATATTGTCAATAAAGTGCTGCAGGAAGAAGCTGTTTTAAAGCCGCGTTCTTTTGGGTTTTATACGGGGATTACGGGCGTGATTTATGTCTGTATCAAACTTTATGAGCACAATAAAGAAGAGCAATATTTACGACATGCTTCACAATTATTATCGGACAATCAGGAAAATATTGTTAATAATACGGTGAAAGCTGATTTGTTAAGTGGATATTCCGGCAGCTTGCTGGTGATCACTTTACTGTACCATCATCTGCAAACTAAAAACTTGTTGACTATCATTCATCAGCTGGTGGACAGGATTATTAAAGAAGCCAGGATTTCGGAGTTTGGGTTGAAATGGGATTATAATCAATCGAAATCATCTTTTGATAGTTTGGCTGGATTTTCCCACGGAGCATCGGGAATTGCCTGTGTTTTAATGCAGGTGGGCAATTATTTTAAAAATGATGGATTGATTTATCTTGCCGAACAGGCGCTTGCTTATGAGATGCAGTATTTTGATTCCGGTTCTGGAAATTGGCTGGATCTGAGGTTAGGTAAATTCAGGCTGAGTTTACCAGATGCACACCGATGGGATCTGGATGTGTTCATACCAGAAATGAATAAGGTAAATTCATGGGCACATGGTGCTGGCGGGATTGGTCTGGCCAGGTTATTTGCATATGAGCTGACAGGAAAGGAAATTTACCTTGAACAGTGTGAGTTGGTGATGAAAAAATGTTCGAAGGATCTTGAAAAAATGCACCGCACTGATTTTACGCTTTGCAGCGGGTATACAGGTTTGCTGCCTTTTTTATCCCGGTTTGCCGATCTGCAGCAAAAGAATTATGCCGGATTAATTTTATCAGTAGTTGATCAGGCTGGTGTACAATATGCGCGCAAGCGGAGTTATAACACCTATATTTCTGCCAATCAATTTGATTATGGGCTATTATCGGGTAAGTCTGGTGTCGGTTATATACTGTTGCAATTACTGAATAAAGATATGGAGAGTGTTATTTATCCTGTTTTGCCTTTGAACGATAAAGGCCATCCAGTGATAGCTGGTTCTGATAAGTCTGCGATCAGGCAGCGGATTTTCTCCACTTATTACGTTAAAACAATTTCTCTTTTAGATCAGCTTGAACCTGATTTTATGCTGAAACTACAAGCTGAGGATTTCAATGAGCTGGAAGCGCGGCTTGATCAAAAAATAAGCAGGCTGCCGGATCTTGAAGAATATGGAATTGCAGAAGTATTTGACTTTGAGCAGAAGATGGCGGCCAGGTGGAAATTACATAAGGGCTATTTATGTTATAAAAAAAAGAAGGAATTTATACTGGATCAGGCTAAACAATTGTCTGTAGCGACTACCGAAGAATTATGCGGCTTATCATTCGTGCTAAATGATCATGTGAGTTTTTATCCGCTGAATAAAAAGCTTAAAAGAACAATGGGGCTCTTACAAAGTTATCAGGCCGCATTATTTATGTCAGAAGAAAGCGGTGTAAGTACGGTTTATATTGGTCAGCTGAGTATGTTGATCCTGAATTATCTTTATCAGCAGGCGATGACCGGTCAAGAACTGATCAGCCTGATCTTAGCGGACTTTTTACCAAATGCGCAACAGCTGCTGGAAACTACCGTATTGCGGGAGAGAATTCTGTTACAAATGAGATCACTGATCATCAGTGGTATGATCGGCCTGAACGAAAATGTATAACAAAAGAGGACCGGTTTCCGGTCCTCTTTTGTTAACAATTGATTATTTGATTAAACTAGCAAATAACTGTAGTACACTTAATGGCAGGTGTATGGTGGTCATCTGTAGGTTCAGTATGCGTTGGTTCTGATACATTACCTAATCCGCCTGATAAACGCATGGCAACTTCACTGTCAATACTGGTTACGAAGCTTTCTAATTGAAGATCTTCAAGGTTTAACTTGATTTTTTCTGATTGATTTTTCATAAGATTATAATTTCATTAAATATAATGCCTGCTGTGGTAACGGGTTTTTGGCATGTCCCCGGTTGCAACAATGCTAAGATAGTTATTTGCAACATAGTTGCAAAGTATATTTGAATGAAAATTAAAATAATTGGCAGGTGGGTTAAAGGCTGTCAGAAAACGGTGTGAAAGGAAGGATAAGCAGGGGATTTTGGGGTAATTTCAGTATAAGACTTAACAGGGGTTTTGCAGGATGTCTTATACTGAAATTACCTGACACAGGGTCTTGTCCGGTTTTTAGTTTACAGTTTTGAAGAGTGAATATTTCTACTTAAAACTATACATTATGATTTGATTGTAACTACATCTGGCACTTTTTTCTTTCTGGTATTTTTCCAGTATTTTATCAATGGTTCAGTAGTTTGATGAGCAACTTCTGGAGTTAGAAAACTACAACTCATATGTGGTCTAATATTATTGTAGGCTTCTATTGCTGTTTTTACTGCGAATAATGCTTCAGTTCGGGATTTGAATA
Organism: Pedobacter cryoconitis; assembly: GCF_003259615.1. Taxonomy (GTDB): domain Bacteria; phylum Bacteroidota; class Bacteroidia; order Sphingobacteriales; family Sphingobacteriaceae; genus Pedobacter; species Pedobacter cryoconitis. The sequence goes on from NZ_QLLR01000007.1 coordinate 174,331, forward strand.
TCCTGCTTAGTTTAAATTCAGTTTTTAGAATACCATTTATCCTTTCAGC